>NZ_JAFBBU010000001.1:2400000-3679597 GCF_016907385.1 Subtercola frigoramans
GAGTTGCAGGTCACCGGTCTGGGCGGTTCCCGACGCAGTGGACGTGGACGACTTCGCGGTCTTCGTCTCACCCGCATCGGGTGCCTCGCCGAACGCCGCACCGAACAGGTACGAGTAGAGCTCCTTCGAGCGCACACCGACCTTGTTCGGCGGTGTCTTCGTGATGATGAAGAGGGAGAGAAGGAGGAGGAGCGACACGATGATCGTCGCGCCGACCGAGGTCGTCACAAGGATCAGGGGCGCCGCGAGCACCCAGCCGAGCACTCCTCCCGCGTCTGCGAGCTTCTCGATTCCCTCACCGGGTGAGGGCTGCGGACTGAAGATGTGGCAGAGCGCCGAAACGGTGAGCAACAGGATGCCGAGGCCAATGCCGATTCGGCCGTTGTCGTTGACCGAATTCGGGTGGCGGAACAACCAGATCGACAGGAGCAGCATCACGACGGGCAGCGCATAGGCCACCCGCCCGAACAGGCCGCCGAAGGTGTAGGCGTCGAGCAGGTTCGCGACGGGGTTGGCCACGAGGAACCACTCGATGATCGCCCCGGCGACGGCCAGCAGGAACAGCAGGAAAGGGAACCCGTCCCGGCGTTCGTCTTTAGCCAGCTCCTCGTGCCCGAACGCGCGTGCGGCGCCACCGGTGAGGTGCGCGAGGCCGAGGTACATCCTGGCGAACGGGCCGGGGCCCTGATCATCCGCCGGGAACTTCAGCGTCTTCTGCACAGTCGTCGGCGCCGTTTTCGCGGGCGTCTTGCGCGAGCCCGTTGCCGCCGAATCGCGCGTGCCAGAAGCACCGCGGGCGCGGGAGTTCGACCTGGTACTCGTAGCCATGCGTCCACGCTACTGTCCGCCCCGCACGGAACGCCGTTAGCCGCTCCGTGCGCGCCGAAAAGTCACGTAGATCGAGCGAACTACGCCTCGATGACGACCGGCACGATCATGGGTCGGCGACGGAAGGAGGTGTTCACCCAGCGACCGACTGTGCGGCGCACGACCTGCTGCAGGGCATGCGTGTCGCGGGTGCCATTGCCCACAGCTTCGGCCAGAGCCGCAGCGATCTTCGGCTTGACCTTGTCGAAGACGACGTCGCCCTCGGCGAAGCCCTTGGCGTGGATCTCCGGCCCGACGATGATGCGGCCCGTATTCGCCTCGATGACGACGATGATCGAGATGAATCCCTCTTCGCCGAGGATTCGGCGGTCTTTGAGGTCGTCATCGGTGATCTCGCCCACGCTGTTGCCGTCGACGTAGACAAAGCCGAGGTCATACTGGCCGACGATGGTGGCGACACCGTCTTTGAGGTCGACGACGGTGCCATCATCCGCCAGGATCGTGTTGGCCTCCGGAACACCGGTCTCGATGGCGAGCTGCGCGTTCGCCACCAGGTGCCGGTACTCGCCGTGAACCGGCATGACGTTCTTCGGCTTCAGGATGTTGTAGCAGTAGAGCAACTCCCCCGCGGCAGCGTGACCCGAGACGTGCACTTTGGCGTTGCCCTTGTGCACAACGGTCGCACCGAGCTTAGTGAGGCCATTGATCACGCGGTACACAGCATTCTCGTTGCCGGGGATGAGCGACGACGCCAGGATGACCGTGTCACCGGGCCCGACCTCGATCTGGTGCTCGAGGTTGGCCATCCGCGACAAGACGGCCATTGGCTCACCCTGCGAACCGGTCGACATGTAGACGATCTTGTCGTCGGGGATGTCGCCGGCCTTCTTGAAGTCCACCAGCACGCCGTCAGGAACCTTGAGGTAACCGAGTTCGGCGGCGATACCCATGTTTCGGACCATGGAGCGGCCCAGAAGCGCCACGCGGCGCCCGTTCGCGTGTGCTGCATCGAGAACCTGCTGCACACGGTGCACGTGGGACGAGAAGCTGGCGACGATGACCCGGCGGGGAGCCTTGGCGATCACGTTCTCGAGCACGGGCCCGATGGTGCGCTCAGAGGGCGTGAACCCAGGAACGTCGGCGTTGGTGGAGTCGACCAGGAACAGGTCCACTCCGGCTTCACCGAGGCGTGCGAAGGCCCGCAGGTCGGTGATCCGGTCGTCCAGCGGCAGTTGGTCCATCTTGAAGTCGCCGGTATGGAGCACAACACCGGCAACCGTCTTGATGGCGACAGCCAGGGCATCCGGAATCGAGTGGTTCACCGCCACGAACTCGAGCTCGAACGGGCCCATCTGCTCGGTCTGGCCCTCCTTCACCTGGTAGGTGTACGGCTTGATGCGGTGCTCCTTGAGCTTCGCCTCGACAAGCGCGAGGGTGAGGCCGGAGCCGATGAGGGGGATGTCGTTCTTGTGGCGCAGAAGGTACGGCACGGCACCGATGTGGTCTTCGTGGCCGTGGGTCAGCACGATGCCGACGACGTCGTTCAAGCGGTCGCGGACGAGCGAGAAGTCCGGCAGAATCAGGTCGACACCGGGCTGGGTCTCTTCAGGGAAGAGCACGCCGCAGTCGACGATCAACAGCTTGCCGTTGATCTCGAAGACGGTCATGTTTCGACCGATCTCGCCGAGACCGCCGATCGGGGTGATCCTGAGGGTGTCCGGCTTCAGGGCCAGGGGTTCGTATACGGCGTTGGGCATATGCCCTCCTAGAGGGTATTCGGCTCCCATACGGCAGGCGCATGAGGGCTCAGGGGATGAGAAAGCCGCGTTCTAGCGGGTCGTACCAGGTATTTTGGGCAGCGCTCCGCCTGCGGCGGCGTTGCGGTCGGGACGGAAATTGGTGAACGAGAGCCCTGGAATGGTGCGCACAAGATCGATTTCGTCTTCGATCTTCGCGGCCTCCCACTCTTCTGGGCCGACGAGCGGGAGTCGCACCCGCGGGCTCGAGATGCGACCGAGTCCGTGGAGGATGTACTTGACGGCGACGGTGCCGGGCACGTGGGTCATCGTCGCGCGAACCAGGGGCTCGAGCGCCTTGTGCATCGCGGTTGCCGTGGCGAGGTCGCCTGCGTTCACGGCATCGATCATGATGCGGTACGGCCGGGCGGCGATGTTGTTCGTCACGCCGATGAGGCCGGTTGCGCCGATCGCGAGGTGCGGCAGAACGTTCGAGTCATCGCCTGAGAAGTACAGCAGATCGGTCTGGTTGAGCACTCGGCTGACCTCGCTGAAGTCGCCTTTGGCGTCTTTGATGGCGAGGATGTTCGGGTGCTTCGCCGCCCGGAGAATGGTGTCGTAGCTGATTGGGATGCCCGTGCGACCGGGAATGTCGTACAGGATGACCGGCAGATCGGTCGCGTCGGCGATCATGCGGAAGTGCGTGAGCACGCCGGCCTGTGTGGGCTTGTTGTAGTAGGGCGTGACAACCAGGTTGCCGTCGGCGCCGGCTTTCTCGCTCTGCTTGGCCAGCTGCATGGCGTGCGCGGTCTCGTTCGAGCCACCGCCGGTGATGATCTTCGCGCGACCGTCGGCAACAGACTTGCCAACCTCGACAAGCCGGACCTTCTCTGCGTCGGTGAGGGTCGATGTCTCGCCGGTGGTGCCCGTGACGACGATGCCATCGGCTCCATCGGCGATCACGTTGTCGATGAGCTTCTCCACGCTCGCCCAGTCGACTTCGCCGTCGGCAGTGAACGGGGTCACCAGGGCGACCAGCACCTGCCCGAAGGGATTCTCGGCCGGAGCGGGAGTGGAGGGGATTTCAGACGAAGGAGCCACGTTGACAGAGTACCGGTGAATCAGAATCCCAGCCTGCCCAACTGTTTCGCATCGCGCTGCCAGTCCTTGGCGACCTTCACCCGGATGCTGAGGAACACCTGCTTGCCGACGAGAGGCTCGATCGACGCCCTGGCGCGGGCACCGACTTCACCCAGCCGACTGCCGGACTTGCCGATGATGATGCCCTTCTGGCTGTCACGCTCGACGAAGAGGTTGGCGTAGATCTCGACCAGGTCGCGATCGTCGCGCTCGATCATGTCGTCGATGGTGACGGCAATCGAGTGGGGAAGCTCATCCTGAACTCCCTCGAGGGCTGCTTCCCTGATGAGTTCCGAGATACGGGCTTCGAGCCCTTCGTCGGTCTTCTGGTCGTCGGGGTACAGTTTGCCCGAACGAGGGAGGAGCTTGACGAGTTCTGCCGTCAGAATGTCGAGTTGCAGGTTGCTGGTCGACGAGATCGGGATGATCGCCTCCCAATTGCGCAGCTCCGAGATCGCGAGCAGTTGCTCTGCGACGGCAGGGCGCGATGCCGCATCGATCTTGGTGACGATGGCGACCTTCTTCGCGCCGGGGAAGGCATCGAGTTGCTCATTGATGAACCGGTCGCCAGGGCCGAGCTTCTCGTCTGCGGGTACGCAGAAACCGATCACGTCGACATCGCCGAGCGTCGACTGCACGACCGAATTCAATCGCTCGCCAAGGAGCGTGCGGGGGCGGTGCATACCCGGCGTGTCGACCAGGATGAGCTGGCCATCCGGTCGGTGCACGATGCCGCGGATCGCCCGCCGTGTGGTCTGGGGCTTCGAGCTGGTGATGGCGACCTTCTCGCCGACCAGGGCGTTCGTGAGAGTCGATTTGCCGACATTGGGCCGACCGACGAACGAGACGAATCCCGCCCTGAAGTCGGGGTCGGTGACGGATTCTGAGCCGATCATTCGGACTCCTTCTCGGGCTTCTTCTTCGTGGTCTTCTGGGACGATCTGGATGATGTGCTCACCTCGTCGGTGAGCGGGAAGATTTCGGGGGCGTCGCGCTCGACCACGACGGTACTGATTCGTCGACGCCGGCCGTCGGTGCGTTCCGCGGTGAGTACCAGACCGGCGATTCGTGCAACCGAGCCCTGGATGGGCAGGCGGCCGAGCGCCTTTCCGAGCAGGCCTCCCACGGAGTCCACGTCGTCATCGTCGAGCTCGATGCCGAACAGTTCGCCGAGTTCGTCGACTGGCAGACGTGCGCTGACCCGGTAGACGCCGAACGAGAGCTCTTCGATGTCGACCGTCTCACGATCGTATTCGTCGGAGATGTCCCCGACGAGTTCTTCGATCAAGTCTTCCATGGTCACCAGTCCAGCGATACCGCCGTATTCGTCGACGACCATCGCGAGGTGGTTGGATTCGAGTTGCATCTGGCGAAGCGTGTCGTCGACCTTCTTCGACTCGGGTACGAAGAGGGCAGGCCTCGCGAGCTCGGAAACAGTGACCGCGTCTACCTGGCGGGGTTTCTCATGGCTGAGCCGCGCCGCGTCGCGCAGGTACAGGATGCCCGTGATCTCGTCGACGCTGCCGGCAACCACGGGCATCCGTGACACCCCCCGACTGAGGAACAGGCCCATGCTCTGCCCGACGGTCGCCTCGACGTCGACCGTCACCATATCGGTACGCGGAACCATGACCTCGCGCACGACAGTGTCGTTGAACTCGAGAATGGAGTGGATGAGCTCCCGGTCGTCTTCCTCGAGCACATCGAGCTCCGTGGCCTCGTCGACCATACTCAGAAGCTGTTCTTCTGACGAGAACGTGGCCGACCGCGGCCGGCCGGGAGTGACCCGGTTGCCGAGGGCGACCAGCGCGCTCGCGATGGGCCCGAGCAGCACACGGAGGAGGTGGACGAGTACGGCCGTCAATCGAAGCACGACCCGCGCGTGCACGCGGCCGACGCTCCGCGGGCTCGAACCGACCAGCACGAACGAGACGGCGGTCATGATGAGGATGGAAAGGGTCAGCGCCAGCCAGATCTGGTCGAGGCTGTAGGCGAGAACGATCGTGACGAGAACGGCAGCCGATGTCTCGACCACGACCCGTACGAAGTTGACCACGTTGATGTGCGCGCCGGTCTCTTCGGCGATCGCACGCAGGGAGCGTTTTGCCCGCGCCCGCTCGGCCAGCTCGAGAATGTCGGCCCGCGACAGCGACGCCATCGCGGAGTCTGCAGCCGCGAACAGGCCGCCCAGCACGACGAGCACGAATGCGACCGCAACGAACGGGCCGACGAAAGGGAGGGTCGTCATACTCTGCGACGGCGCTCCTTCATGGCGAAGCCGACCAGGATGTCACCCTGGATGCCGAACATCTCTTTCTCCTCTGCCGGCTCGGCATGGTCGAAGCCGAGCAGGTGCAGAATGCCGTGGGTCAGCAGAAGCAGTAACTCTTCGAGCGTCGAGTGGCCTGCCGTCTGGGCCTGCCCTTCGGCGACCTGGGGGCACAGCACAACGTCGCCCAGTAGGCCGGGAGGCGTCGGGGCTTCTTCAGTACCCGGTCGCAACTCGTCCATCGGGAAGCTCAGCACGTCTGTCGGGCCCGGTTCGTCCATCCACTGCACGTGAAGCTGCTCCATCGCCGCCTCGTCGACCAGCACGATCGCGAGTTCGGCGTCAGGATGCACGTGCATCTGCTCGAGCGCGTAGCTGGCCAGGCGCAGCAGCGCCTCTTCGTCGACCGGAATCGACGATTCGTTGTTCACTTCAATGCTCACGGGCGATCTCTCTGTGTGCTCGGGTGTCGGGAATCGGTCGACGCAGAGGCCGTGGCTCCTGCGCGACGCTCAGCGGCACGGTTTCGGCCTGCGAGCTGAATCTGGTCGAACCGGGTATAGGCGTCAACGATCTGGCCCACAAGGGTGTGCCGCACGACGTCGTCACTCGTCAGGGTAGCGAAGTGGATGTCGTCGATACCGTCGAGCACACCGCGAACCACCTGCAGTCCACTCGTACCGAGAGGAAGGTCGATCTGGGTGATGTCGCCCGTGATGACCATGCGCGACCCGAAACCGAGACGCGTCAGGAACATCTTCATCTGTTCGGGTGTCGTGTTCTGTGCCTCGTCGAGCACGATGAACGAGTCGTTGAGGGTGCGGCCGCGCATGTAGGCCAGCGGGGCGACCTCGATGGCGCCGGTGGCCATGAGCTTGGGCACGATCTCGGGGTCGAGCATCTCGTTCAGGGCGTCGAAGAGCGGCCTCAGGTAGGGGTCGATCTTGTCTGTGAGTGAGCCGGGGAGGTAGCCGAGGCGTTCGCCCGCCTCGACGGCCGGCCGCGTCAGGATGATGCGGTTGACCTCCTTGCGCTGAAGTGCCTGCACGGCCTTGGCCATGGCGAGGTACGTCTTGCCCGTTCCCGCCGGTCCGATGCCGAACACGATGGTGTTCTCGTCGATCGCGTCGACGTAGTCCTTCTGCCCGGGGGTCTTGGCCCGAACCGTCTTGCCGCGCGTGGTGACAATCGGCTGGCCGAGCGTGTCTGACGGGCTCGATGAACGGTCTGAGTCGAGCATGCGCGCCGATGCAGTCACTTCGATCTCGGTCAATTCGTCGTTGCCAGCCCTGACCATCTGCACCAGTTCTTCGACAAGGCGTTCTGCCGCTTCGACGTCTGCGGAAGGGCCCGTCAGCGTGATCTCATTTCCCCGACTGTGCAGGCTCACGCTCGGGAACTGCTTCTCGACCAAGGTCACGAGACGGTCTTGCGGGCCGAGCAACCTGACCATGGCCAGCCCGTCGACGTGGATCACGGCCTCGGCAGCGCTTCTGCCTGAACCCGGAATGCTTTCAGAACCCGGCAAGGGAACCCTCTTCGAGAGAACCGGCAAGCAGGTGGGCGTGAACATGGAACACCGTCTGCCCTGCGCCCGCGCCGGTGTTGAACACCAGTCGGAAGTCACCGTCGGCGTGTTCAGCGGCGAGCTGGGCCGCGAGGGCGATCATCTCAGCGAGAAGCCCGGGGTCGCCTGCGGCCAGCTCTACGACGTTTGCGTAGCCCTCCGACTTCGGCACAATGAGAATGTGCACCGGCGCCTTGGGTGCGATGTCGGCGATCGCGATCAGCGTGTCTGTTTCGGCATAGATGTTCGCGGGGATCTCGCGGGCCACAATGCGGCTGAAGATGGACGGCTCGGCAGGAACTGGCATGACTCCATCTTAAGCCGGGCACCTGACAGCCGGCCCGCGTGCGTGCGCCGGTCCGGGTGCGCGTCCTACCAGCGGCCCAGCCTGGCATTGAGCACTGCGAGCGCCGCAGGTCCGGCTGTCGACGTGCGCAGAATCGTGCTTCCGAGCCGCACGGGCACTGCTCCCGCGCGAGTCAAGGCCTCAAGTTCCCCGACGCTGATGCCACCCTCAGGCCCCACGACGAGAACGAGGTCGGACTCCGCATCCTCACCGTCGAGTGAGAAGTCGGTGAGTGCTTGGCTCGCCGTCGGCTCGAGAAGGAGCATGCGGGTGGAGCCCGCCAGTCTCACGAGATCGCGCGTCGAGTGCAATTCTGCGACATCGGGAACCCACGCGCGAATGGACTGTTTCGCCGCCTCGCGAACGATACTCCGCCAGCGCTCGACGCCTTTCGCCACTTTGGCACCGGCCCAACGCGACACCGAGCGGTCGGCGCTCCACGGCACGACCCCGGCGACGCCGAGTTCTGTCGCGGCCTGGATGGCGAGCTCATCGCGGTCGCCCTTCGCCAAGGCCTGCACCAGCCAGACCGAGGGTCCGGGCATCCGTTCTTCTGTGACCTCGGTGACCGCGATCGTGAGCTCGGACCCAGAAGCTCCGACGACCGGCCCATGCACGACCAGGCCGCGGCCGTCGCCGATGGAGGTGTGCTGGCCGACGCGCAGCCGGTTCACGGTGACAGCGTGCTTCGCCTCATCACCGTGGAGCGCAACCACATCGCCGACGTCGTGTGGCACAGCAGCAAGGTCATCGCGCAGAAAGAGAGAACTCACCTGCAGAATCCTATCCGCGCCTGCGATACTCGCCGCAGGAGCCTCCGCTTTCGCCTGCTCAGTTCATGAACCTGTCGCGGAGCTTCGAGAACAGGCCCTGCTGGAACTGCCCGAGCGTCGGCGACGGGTACTTGTGAGCCGCAGCAAGCTGCTTGACCAGGTCTTTCTGTTTGTGGTCGAGCTTGGTCGGCGTGACGACCTGGATGCCGATCTTCAGGTCACCGCGACCTCCACCGCGCAGCTTGGTCACCCCACGCGACTTCACCGTGACCACCTCAGAGCTCTGGATGCCCGCCCTCAGTTCGATCTCGACGTCGCCGTCGAGCGCCTTGACCACGGTGTTCGTGCCGAGCACCGCGTCCCACATCTGCACCTCGAGAGTGCAGAGCAGGTCGTCGCCGTTGCGACTGAAGACATCGTGGTGACGCACCTTCACTTCGAGGTAGAGGTCGCCCTGCGGGCCGCCGGCCGGGCCGACTTCACCCTGCGACGGCATCTGGAGGCGAAGACCGGTGTCGACTCCCGCAGGAATGTCGACGGGGATGACACGTCGCGAGCGCACGCGGCCCTGGCCCTGGCAGGTGACACACGGGTTCGGGATGATCGTTCCGTAGCCGCGGCAGGTGCCACAGGGTGAGCTCGTCATGACGTTGCCGAGCAGCGAACGCACCGTGCGCGAGATCTGGCCGGTGCCATGGCAGATGTCGCAGGTGACTTCATGCGTGCCTGGCTGGGCGCAGGTGCCGTTGCAGGTCTCGCAGAGAATGGCGGTGTCGACCTCGAGGTCACGATGGGTGCCGAAGATGACCTCACCGAGGTCGACCTCAACGCGGAGCAGGGCATCCTGACCCCGTTCGGCACGGGACCGGGGGCCCCTGCTCTGGCCCTGCTGGCCACCGAAGAAGGTCTCGAAGATGTCGCCGAAGCCACCGAAGCCCTGGGCGCCGCCCCCACCCCCGCCGAAGCCGGCCTGAGGCCCTCGATCATAGGACTGTCGCTGCCCGGGGTCGCTGAGAACGTCGTAGGCGTGAGTGACGGACTTGAACCGTTCTTCGGCGTCGGGGCTCGAATTCACGTCGGGGTGGAGCTCTCGGGCCAGACGTCGGTAGGCCTTCTTGATCTCGTCTGTCGTCGCGGTTCGCTCGACTCCGAGAACGTCGTAGTGGTCAGCCACGAAGGGCTTCTCCTTTGTTTGTTGCGGAATGTGGTGTGGGCTGTGGGAATCGGGTGGTTCTGACGCTGCGCGCACGCATCAGAGGCGCCTGGGAGGGCTGGATCACGCCTCTCCGAGGCTCTTGGAGAGGTACCGTGCGACAGCACGCACGGCTGCGATGTTGGTGGAGTAGTCCATTCTCGTCGGGCCGAGGACCCCGAGCCGTGCCACCGCACCGCCCGCGGAACTGTACCCGCTGGCAAGCACCGAGGTCTCCGCCAGGCCGAAGGAGGCGTTCTCCCTGCCGATGCTCACCGACATTCCGAACTGGTCTGCCTGCATCTCGCTGAACAGCCGCAACAGCACCACCTGCTCCTCCACGGCTTCGAGCACGGGGAGTACGCTCCCAGCGAAGTCGCCTTCGGTTCGAACCAGGTTGGCCGCACCGGCAATGAGAAGCTTCTCCTGACGGTTTGCAGCCACCTGCTCGGCGAGAACCGTCGTGATCATCGCCACGGCAGATGCCCTTCCGGGTGCGAACTGCGCCGGGAAGATCGCGAGTGCACCCGCGGCTTCGTCGAGGCCGAGCCCCGCGATCGCTGAGTTCACCCGGGCACGCACGTCTGCCAGGAACGCCTCATCGGTGTCGGGGGGAACCTCGACGATGCGTTGTTCGACATGGCCGGTGTCGGTGATGACGACCGACAGCAGCCGCGTAGGAGCAAGAGCCACGAGTTCGACGTGCCTGACGCGTGCCTGCGAGAGCGACGGGTACTGCACCATGGCCACCTGCTGCGTGAGCTGCGAGAGCAATCGAACCGTGCGCGCCAGGACGTCGTCGAGGTCGACGGAGGAGCCGAGGAAGGTCTCGATCGCCTGCCGTTGCGCACCAGAGAGCGGCTTCAGGTCGGCGAGATGATCGACGAAGAGGCGGTAGCCCTTGTCAGTGGGAATGCGACCGGACGAGGTGTGTGGAGCAACGATCAACTCTTCTTCTTCGAGAAGGGCCATATCGTTGCGGATTGTTGCTGCCGACACGCCGAAGGAATGGCGGTCGACGATCGACTTCGACCCCACAGGCTCCCGCGACGCGACATAGTCGTGGACGATGACACGCAGAACTTCGAGGCTGCGTTCAGAAACCATGAACGATGCCGCCTTCCTCGAACTCGTGTTTAGCACTCCGATGATCAGAGTGCCAATTATATATCGCGCGCAGATTACGACACGCTGAGTAAAGATCATTGCCTCGCGTGGGCACCTCGCAGTATCTTGTGCTTGAACGTGTTCGGCGCGCCCCACTGGGTGAAGGGGATCGATTCACGCTCACTGTGACAGAGAAGCAGATCGCTTTTTTCCACATTCGTCTGAAAGGCGCACACGAAAATGTCTGATCCCAACGCAACCCCGCCGTATGACCCCACTTCGGGTCAGCCCGTCCCGCCTCCGCCACCCGCACAGGGCTACGCGGCCGCACCCGCCGCACCCTTGTCGCAATCAGACGACAAACTGTGGGCGTCGCTCGCTCACTTCGGCAACATCATCCTGTTGATTCCTGCCCTGGTCATCTACCTCGTCTTCAAGGACCGCGGCCCGCTGGTCAACCAGGAGAGCAAGGAAGCGCTCAACTGGACCATCAACGTGACCGGGGCTGTGGTCGTGCTGAACATCCTGCAAATCATTCCCTTTATCGGCCTGCTGTTCGGCTTGCTCGTGTTCGCCGTACTCATCGTGAACCTGATCTTTGCGATCATCGGTGGGGTCAAGGTCAACGGCGGAGGCACCTACCGCTACCCGCTGAACTACCGCTGGATCAAGTAGCGGGAGAACTCCCCCACTGCCGGCATTCATCCGACATCCGAGCGCCCCTCCCATTGGGCTCTATCGCGGGGGGCGCTCCGTCGTTTAAGCTGCAGGGGTGACGTACCCGCCTCCCGCCTCCGAGCCGCCCGTGCCGCTCGCCCCGCAGCAGTACGCACCTGCGCTGCCGCTGAACCCGAGCGACCAGCGACTCTGGGCGACGCTCATCCACGTCGGCGGGATCGTATTCGGTGTGCTCCCGTCGCTCATCGGTTTTCTGGTGCTCAAAGACCGGGGGCTGTTCGTTCGGGATCACACCCGTACAGCGCTGAACTTCCAGATCACGATGATCCTCCTGCAGGTGGCGGCGGCCATCGTGACGATGATCGGCTCATTCCTGCTGATCGTGCTCATCGGCATCCCGATCCTGATCATCGGCCTGGTCGCGGCTCTCGGCGGCGCCGTGCTCGTCATCGTCTTCAGCATCATGGCAGCGATCGCGGCCAACAGGGGCGAGTTGTACACCTACCCAGCCTGGAGCGCGATCCCGTTCGTTCACTGATCACCCTCGGGTAGAGTGTCGAACCTCGCCACAGACCGAGCAGGTCAGGCGGTGAGTCGCCTGACCACAGCGTCTGCCAGCAGGCGACCGCGCACTGTCAACTCGATGGTGCCCTCGAACGCCGACTTCGGAACGATCAACTCGTCTGCGATGAGTCCAGCCACTTCGCGCCGCGCTACCTCGCCGAGCGAGGAGATGTGGAGCCCGTGGCGGATTCGCGCCTGCAGCAGAATCCGCTCCAACTCGCGTGCTTCGGCGTCGGGCGTCT
This sequence comes from Subtercola frigoramans, assembly GCF_016907385.1. Lineage (NCBI taxonomy): Bacteria > Bacillati > Actinomycetota > Actinomycetes > Micrococcales > Microbacteriaceae > Subtercola > Subtercola frigoramans. Next base: position 2,412,443 of record NZ_JAFBBU010000001.1, read on the forward strand.
CCCGGCCAGCCGCCGGCGACAGTCCAGAGAGCATCCGCTCGGCGTAGGCCGCCGGGTGCTTGACGTTCCACCACCTCGTGCCGCCGACATGGCTGTGGGCACCCGGGCCGATGCCCCACCAGTCGTGACCCTGCCAATAGGCGAGGTTGTGGCGTGACCTGTGAGACTCGTACTCCGAGTCGAGCACGGTGTGGCTGGACGTGACGGGGGCCGCGCCGGCTCGTGGCCCGCGACCCGATCCGCGCGCCCAGTTGCTCACCTCGTACCACTCGTAACCGTGCGAGCGGAGCCGGGCATCCAGAAGCTCGTACATGTCGGCTTCGAGGTCGTCGTCAGGCTCGGGGTACACGCCAGAGCGGATCTGTCTCGCGAGCTTGGTGCCCTGCTCTACGATCAGGGCGTAGGCCGAGAGATGGTCGGGTTCGAGCTGCAGCGCGGCGTCGAGCGATATCTCCCAGTCGTCGAGGCTCTCCCCCGGGGTTCCGTAGATGAGATCGACGCTGACCTGCAGGCCGGCGGCCCGTGCCCACTGAACGACCTGGGGAACCCGTTCGGGCGTGTGCGTGCGGTCGAGTGTTCGGAGCACGTGCGGTACGGCAGACTGCATGCCGAAGCTGACCCGTGTGAACCCGGCTTCGGCGAGTTCGTTCAGGTATCGGGCATCCACTGAATCGGGGTTGGCTTCGGTCGTGACCTCGGCGCCGGGCTCGAGGCCCCAGGTCGAGCGCACGGCGTCGAGCATGTCGATGACCTGGTGGCTGGGCAAGAGGGTCGGTGTGCCGCCACCGAAGAACACGGTCGAGACAGATCGCCGCTTCACACCCGACTCGGTCAGAACCCGGTCGGCGAGGGCGACCTCGAGAACGGCCTGGCCAGCGTAGTCAACCTGCTTGGCGCCGCGCAATTCGCTTGAAGTGTACGTGTTGAAGTCGCAGTACCCGCAGCGGACCCGGCAGAACGGCACGTGCAGGTAGACGCCGAATGGATGCCCGTCGGCACGTTCGGCGGCCGACTCCGGCAGCAGGCCATCCGGCGGAGCGGGGTCGCCGAGCGGCAGCGCGCTACCCATGTGCCGCCTCCGTGCCTTGATCGCTGAGTACGGTCACGCGCGGGCAGGCAACAACGCGCGCAGGTATTCTTTGGTCGCCTTGCGCTGCTGCCACCGGAGCAGCGGCGAACCCAGCCGGAAGAACCACGAACTCGGTTTCGAGAAGCCACGGATGACCACCCACACCGAGTCGTCGTCGTGGTGTTCGACCATGAAACTCTCTTCACCCATCGCGGGGTGGCCGGGAAGTGTGCCGTACGCGAAGCCCACCCGGTGTGTGTCGCTCGTCACCGAGACCACCCGCACCGGTGCGACGAATCGCACCCCGAAGACATGGACGACCAGTTCGGCCGAAACACCGGGGGCAACGTGTGGTGTGCCGTCTTCGGTGTAGGTCTGGTCTTCGTCGAGGCCGCGAGGGGCTACGGGCATTCCCGCCGCGTCGTAGGTGAGCCCGGCATAGTCGGTGTCGCTCGCCGGGGGCAGCTCGATATTCTCGATCTGCATACCGCTGCCTCGCTGTATGCCCCAGGTCAACACGGCCTCGGAGGCCGACTCGAACCGGTCGTCACCCGAGCCGAGGCGTGCGCGCGATTCGAACGGCCTGAAACCCTTCGGCGGGTAGTACATCAAGTCGTCGGCCTGGCTCGCGCCGATCGCCGCGTAGCTCAGCGCCTGCCCGTTGTGCGTCGACCTGGTTCGTCGTTCTGTCTCTGCCACGTGATCCATTATCGCTGTTCGCAGGAGAGGTTTGCTCGTGCCTCAACCTGAACGCGCATTGATCGAGACGATCGGGGCTGCCACTCGCTCCAACCCTTGAACGTCAGTGGGAGAACTCAGGATGCCGCGAAGCGGGCGTGCACGCGGGATTCGACGGTGATGTCTTCGGGCTTCAGATCCAGGCCGCCCTCCTGAGCAGAAGCAGCCATCGCGCGCACCATGGGGGCAGCACCTGCCGGCGAGAACGGCCGGGAATCGTCGCCGAGCATGCCGGGGTCAGCAAGCGCCAGCGGCACCACGGTGGAAAGGCCGAGACTCTGGGCGTAGGCCGTCGCACGACTGACCGCGTCGTTTACGGCGCGCTCCTGCGACTCGGCTGTGATGCGGGATTTTGTGACCTCGGTGAGCGCCCAGTGGATGCCCGTCACCGTCACCCCGTCGAGCGTCGCGACCTTCTCAACCCAGACTGCCAGCGCAGAAAGGTCAGAGAACTTCACCTCCAGCCCGACGCTCGCGTGGTGCACGAGTGGAAGCTGTGCACCCGCATTGTTCCAGGGGCGCTCACTCCACACGCGCATCCGGTCGGCCGACCACCACGTAACGGTGTTGCCTGCCACCAACTGTTGTGCCTGCTGCGTGAGCGCGCCGTGCAACTGGGCCGTACGAGACACGACCGACGCTCGTTCGGGGCCTTGGAATCCGGCAGCAAGCAACACTGTTCCGCGTTCGGCCGGGTGATGGTAGTCGAAGTGCCCCTCGACCGTGATGATGGTTTCGGCCATACGCAGCACCCTACCCGACCGCTATTTTTCTTTCTTGGTCTCGGTGTCGCCGCTCAGGGCGGCGATGAACGCTTCCTGCGGAACCTCGACACGCCCCACCATCTTCATGCGTTTCTTGCCCTCTTTCTGCTTCTCGAGCAGTTTGCGCTTACGGGAGATGTCACCGCCGTAGCACTTTGCGAGAACGTCCTTGCGAATGGCGCTGATCGACTCGCGGGCGATGATCCTCGCGCCGATGGCGGCCTGGATCGGCACCTCGAACTGCTGGCGCGGGATCAGCTTCTTCAGCCGCTCGGTCATCAGCAGACCATAGGCATAGGCCTTGTCTTTGTGCACGATGGCGCTGAATGCGTCGACCGCCTCACCCTGCAGCAGGATGTCGACCTTCACGAGGTCGGCCTCCTGTTCGCCGATGGGCTCGTAGTCGAGGCTCGCGTAACCCTGCGTGCGGCTCTTCAGGTGATCGAAGAAGTCGAAGACGATCTCGCCGAGGGGCATGTTGTAGTGCAGCTCGACGCGGTCGGTGCCGACATATTCCATGCCATTCAGGGTTCCGCGACGGCCCTGGCAGAGCTCCATGATCGTGCCGACATAGTCCTTGGGCGCGAGGATGCTCGCCTTCACCATCGGCTCACTGACACTCTTGATCTTGCCGCCCGGGAACTCGCTTGGGTTCGTCACCGTGACGGTCTTCTTGTCATCGGTGGTGACTTCGTAGATCACGCTGGGTGCGGTGGCGATCAGGTCGAGGTTGAACTCGCGCTCCAGCCGCTCAGTGATGATCTCGAGGTGCAGCAGGCCGAGGAAGCCACAGCGGAAGCCGAAGCCCAGGGCAACGGAGGTCTCTGGCTCGTAGACGAGCGCAGCATCCGAGAGTTTCAGCTTGTCGAGCGCTTCGCGGAGATTCGGGTAGTCCGAGCCGTCGATCGGGTAGAGGCCAGAGAAGACCATCGGCTTGGGCTCGCTGTAGCCCTTGAGCGCGACAGTCGCCGGGCGGGTGAACGTGGTGACGGTGTCGCCGACTTTGCTGAGCCGAACATCCTTCACGCCCGTGATCAGGTAACCGACCTCACCGACGGCCAACCCCTTGCTCGGCGTCGGCTCTGGTGAGCTGACGCCGATCTCGAGCACCTCATGAGTGGATTTGGTGCTCATCATCATGATCTTCTCGCGCGGCGTGAGCTTGCCGTCGATCATGCGCACGTAGGTCACCACACCGCGGTACGAGTCGTAGACCGAGTCGAAGATCATGGCGCGGGCCGGCGCCTCCGGGTCACCCTGGGGTGCCGGGATGGTGGCGACCACGAGGTCGAGCAGCTCTTCGACGCCCATGCCGGTCTTGCCGCTGACGCGGAGCACGTCTTCGGCCCTGCCTCCGATGAGCCCGGCAATCTCTTCGGCGTACTTGTCGGGGTCGGCGGCGGGCAGGTCGATCTTGTTGAGAACCGGGATGATCTTGAGGTCGTTGTCGAGCGCGAGGTACAGGTTCGCGAGTGTCTGGGCCTCGATGCCCTGCGCCGCGTCGACCAGCAGGATGGCGCCCTCGCAGGCGGCGAGCGAGCGGCTGACCTCGTAGGTGAAGTCGACGTGACCAGGGGTGTCGATCATGTTGAGCGCGTACGTCTGGCCGTCGAGGGCCCAGGGCATGCGTACCGCCTGGCTCTTGATGGTGATACCGCGTTCGCGCTCGATGTCCATGCGGTCGAGATACTGCGCGCGCATGTCGCGGTCTGAGACGACGCCGGTGATCTGCAGCATGCGGTCGGCCAGAGTCGACTTGCCGTGGTCGATGTGCGCGATGATGCAGAAGTTGCGGATGAACGCGGGGTCGGTCGACGCCGGCTGGAGTTCCTGTACTGCTCTGGGGCTCACGCGTTCCTCATAGTTTTCGGGCAATGGTGCCCTCAAGTTTACGAGTACTTCGCGTACGCACTCACGCAGTTGATTGTGCGGGTGGGCGGGGCAGGCGACGGATGCCCGTCTCGATGTCTGCGAGGTCTGCAGCCACGCACAGCCGGATCCAGCCCTCACCGTGCCGGCCGAACGCGCTGCCCGGTGCCACGGCCACGCGCTGTTCGAGCAGGAAGCGCTCCGCCCACTCGGCAACATCGCCGCCCGTGGCGTACGAGACGTTGACCCACAGGTAGAACGCACCAGACGGTTCGAGGTACTCGATGCCGAGTTCGCGCAGGAGCTCTGTGGCGGCTTGGAGGTTCTCCCGGTAGTGGGTGGCCGCTGTGAGCACGTGATCCTGCGGCCCGGTGATCGCTGCCACCGCCGCGAACTGAGCCGGGAGGTTGATGCAGCTGATGATCGCCTCCTGCGCCGTTCGAAGGATCTGCGACATGCCGGGCGGGGTCACCAGGTAGCCGACCCGTGCCCCGGTGAGCGCATACGTCTTCGACAGGGAGAACACCGAGAACACCCGGTCTTCATCGTCGAGGGCGGCGATGGAGGTGTGCAGTGCACCATAGGTGAACCGCTCATACACCTCGTCGCTCAGCACCCAGAGGTCGTGCCTGCGGGCGAACTCAAGGACCTCCTCGATGGTCTCCCGCGGAAAGATCGCTCCCAGGGGGTTCGATGGGGAGTTCACAATGATCATGCGGGTGTTCGCCGTGACGAGACGCTCGAGTTCGTCGAAGTCCGGCAGGAAGTCACGGGAGCTGCGAAGTGTGTAGGGCACGGGCACGGCGGAGATCATCCGCGCGTTCATCGGGAAGGTCGAGTAGCCGGGGTCCGGCAGCAGCACCTCATCTCCCGGGCCGAGCGCCAGGGTCATGGCGAGGTAGAGGGCGTGCATGCCGCCGTTGGTCACCCAGACCTGCTCGGCGTCGACCATGATCCCGTTCTCGGCGGCGAGCTTGGCGACGATCGCCGCTCGAAGCTCAGGAATGCCACCGTTGGGCGTGTAGTAGGTCTCGTCTGCCTGCCACGCGCGGGCGGCAGCTTCGAGAATGTGCGGAGCGACGGCGACATCAGGCTCCCCGACGGCGAGAAAGACCACATCGTCGAGCGACTGGGCAAGCTCGAAGATTCGGCGGATGCCCGAAGGGGGCACTGAATCCATGTGCGCGGCGAGATGGGGCATAAGGTTAACGGTAATCGCATCCGAATGCGCGGGTCGCCGCGGTCTGGATTGAAGTAGAGGCCAGCAACTGGTAGTGTTGTCTGTTGGCTTCCGCACTCGTTTTGTGAACGCGAGCTGCGATACAAATACCCCCCAGACCAGCACCAGATACAGAGGATAATTCCGTGGCAAATATCAAGTCCCAGATCAAGCGCATCGGCACCAACGACAAGGCGCACGAGCGCAACAAGGCCGTGAAGAGTGAGCTGAAGACCGCCATCCGCGCCGTGAAGACCAGCGTTGCCGCTGGCGACAAGGAGAAGGCCACCGCCGCTCTGAGCCTCGCAGGCAAGAAGCTCGACAAGGCTGCCAGCAAGGGTGTCATCCACAAGAACCAGGCTGCGAACCGCAAGTCGTCGATCTCCAAGAGCGTCGCCGCACTCTGAATTTATTGATCTGCGCGCGCTCCTCGCGCAGATCTACGAAAAGAAGCCCCGCAGCTGCGGGGCTTCTTTGCGTGATCCCACTACTACAGCTCGCGGTGCGCACAAACGTCCCCGCACGCGGCAACAGCGGGACGAAGCAGCGCACCCGGCACAACTCCGTCGGCCGGGGCACGCTCGGGTCAGCGTTCGCCGCGGGAGGCGATCGTGGCGATCATGCGCTCGAGCGAGTAGACCGGGTCGCGGCCGCCGCCCTTGATGTTCTCATCGGTCTCGGCAAGGATCTGGATGCTGCGGCCGAGGCCCTCGCCCGTCCAACCCTGCAGGTCTCGACGGGCCCGGTCGACCTGCCAGGGTGCCATCCCCAGTTGCCCGGCGAGCTGGCCAGAACCCCCTCGAGTGCCGAGCACCTTCGCCATCGTGCGAAGCTTCATCGCGAACGCGGCAACCATCGGCACCGGGTCTGCACCCGTGGCCAGAGCATGCCGGAGCAGGGCCAGCGACTCGCCATAACGGCCCGCAATCGCACTGTCGGCAACAGCGAAGGCATTGGTCTCGACGCGACCGGAGTAGTACCGCTCGACGGTCGCTTCGGTGATCTCGTCTGAGGTGTCTGCAATGAGCTGCCCACAGGCGCTGGAGAGTTCGGCGAGGTCATCGGTGAACGCCGAAACGAGTGCCCGAAGAGCGCCAGGACTGACCCGTCGACCAGCTGCACGGAACTCAGCGACAGCGAAGTCGTAGCGCTCGGTGTCTTTCTTGAGTTCAGCGCAGACGACCTCGATGACATCGCCACCACTTGCGCGCACGGCATCAAGAAGGCGCTTGCCGCGCACTCCCCCGCCGTGCCGCAGTACGACGCACGTGTCATCGGCTGGATAGGCCAGGTAGTCGATCGCTTCGAGAAGGAACCCGTCGGTGCACTTCTCGACCGATGACACCCTGATCAGGCGCGGTTCGCCGAAGAGCGAAGGGCTCGCCATGGTGAGCAGCTCGCCCGGCGCATAACCGGATGCGTCGATGTCGCTCACTTCGAGGCTCGGGTCTTCGAGCTTCAGCATATCTCTGAGGCGCCTGATCGCACGGTCGGCGAGAAAAGATTCCGGCCCAGAGACAAGCACGACAGCAGCGGGGCGGATGTTCTCCCAGCTCAACTGAGGAATGACCGGGGCGGGCGACTTGGTCGGGGGCTTTGCAGGCGCACGCGAAGAGCCCCTCGCGGCGGCGGACCCGCCGGATCGTGCGCCTACCACCACCACACCTCATCTCTTTTTCTCAACCCTAGCCTGACCGTCTGACCACACCACGATGCCATCGGGCGACGGCGCGACCACGATCATCCCCAGCAGATCGGTACGGAAGACACTGGTCTGGCTGCGACCGAGAATACCGAGCAGCCGGTCAGTCGGATGCCCATACCGATTGTTCGCACCAACCGAAACCAGCCCCACCGCCGCCCTTACGGCCAGGTAGAAGTCTTCGTTCTGGTCGGCACTGCCGTGGTGCGCAACTTTCACGACGTCTTCGTGGCTCAGACGGTTCGCCGCCGAGACCAGTCGCTGGGAGTCTTCGCCCAGGTCACCCAGGAAGAGCGAGCGGAGAGAGCCGGTGAACTCGATCGTCACGCTCGCATCGTTGCCTCTGAGCGCTGTGCCTGCGGGCGGCCAGAGGATGCTCCATGACAAGCCGGCCAGCTCGCCGGAGTCGCCTCGCAGAGCATGGCGAACCTCTGCGCCCGACTTCATCAGCGTGTCTGCCATTGCAGCGTCACGGGCGTCTTCGGGCGGGCCGAGAAGCACAACCGAGACCATTCCAAGGACGGCTGACAGCCCGCCCACATGGTCGCGGTCGTAGTGGGTGAGCACGAGCAGGTCGATGTGAGTGATCGAGAGGCGACCCAGACAGGTGCGGAGCAGAGCGGGGTCGGGCCCGACATCCACCAGCGCAAACCGGTCGGCGTCGTGCACGGCGACGGCATCACCCTGACCGATGTCGCAGGCAGCGATCTGCCAATTGCCCGGCCACGCTGAGCCGGCCGAGAGGGTCACGCCGATGCCCGAGCCCGCGTAGATCGCTGCTGAAACGAGCACAATCAGTGCGCAAATCACTCTGATGATCCGAGCCCGACGGCGCGGATTCCCGTGCCGCTCGGCGTGCTGGTTTCGACGCGAACCGCGGGACGGAATCATGAGTTCTCGTCTGCCTCTCGCTGCGGATCGCGCAGGAACAATGCGATGAGCGCCGCGGCTGTGACGAGGATCACCAGCGCTGACCCCGGTGCACCGCCTGGCCAGGGAAGGGTCGCGCCGGGAAGATCAGCGAAGAAGGTGGCGACACCGGCGATCCACGAGGCCGGCACCCACGTCAGCCACGCCCCGGCACTGGCCAGCGACGGCACCACTGCGCCCGCCACGCAGGAGATCAGTCCGACCACCGTTGCGACGGGAGCTGCTGGCTCCGCAAGCAGGTTCGCGACCACGCTGTAGGTCGAAATGCTGGGCGAAAGCAGAACCAGTACAGGCTGGCACGCGAGCTGCGCAGCGAGAGGCACCGCGATGATGAGGGAGATGCCGGAGGGAAACCAGCGCGAGAGGAGCGTGTGCAGCGGCCTGGTCAGCAGAAGAAGTCCGCCCGTGGCCAGGACGGAGAGCGCCAGTCCGTAGCTTCGCGAGAGCCACGGGTCGGCCACGAGCATGACGATGCAGGCGAGCGCCAGTGCCGGCAGGGCACGTGGTGTTCTGCCCGAGGCCAGCGTGAGGAGTACGATCGTCGCCATGACGGCCGCGCGGAGCACGCTGGGCGAGGGAGTGACGAGAACCACGAATGCGGCCATCACGATGAGGCAGAGCACTATGCGCCATCGGCGGGACAGACGGATGGCCCCGCCCAGCAGCATGATCGCGGCGACGACGATGGCACAGTTCGCCCCGGAGACAGCGGTCAGGTGACTGAGACCGCTCGTGATCATGCTCGAATTGAGTTCGTCGCTCACCAGGCTCACGTCGCCGATGGCCAGGCCCGGTACGAGTTGGGCTCCAGCCCCAGGCAGCACAGCCGCACTCCGGCGAAAGGAGTCACGGAGCCGATTCGCCCAGTCGAGATACCAGGGCGGCTGCACGAGCATCGTCGGCACACCTTCAGCGAAGAACAGGGCGGCCACACTCTCGCCCGGGCCAGTCTCCTGCAGCTTTCCCGTCAGCCCGAGTTGGGTACCGATCGAGACCGGAGGGGCTGAGGCCGACCTCAGGAAGACGAGCACGGGCATCTGAAGTTCGATGCGCTGGGTCGCTGTCTTCAGCAGTGTGGCCGTCGCCGAGAACCGACTGGACTGCTCGACGCCCGTGAACCCCTGGCTCTCTGCCTGTACCGGCACCGAGTCGACCGTCACGGTGACCGAGACGCTGTGGCCGACCAGCCGGGAAACGTCGGCCGGGAACCGCGTCGGCAGGTGCGCGGCAACAGAGACGCAGACGAGCGCACCCGCAGCCGCGACTACTGCCACAGTGGATGCCACGGAGCGGAGGTGACTGCGATCGTTGTGCGTCGCGCCGAGCACCGAGACAACGGCCGCTGCAATTGTGAACGCTGCGCCTGCCGCGACAGGGAGCACCTCGGCCGCCGCTGGTGTGGGCAGGCCGACAGTAAGAGCTGCGACAATCCAGCAGACTGCAGCGGGCAACACAAGGCGAAGATCGACGCGAGCAGAAGCGCCTCCCTCGTCGACTCCAGGAGCTGCCGTGGCGGTCACAATTCAGACCGTGACCAAGGGTTGAAGCTCGGCGAACGTCTTGTCGCCGATGCCGGACACATTCTTCAGATCTTCCACCTGCGTGAAGGGGCCGTTCTCCGACCGCCAGGCGATGATGCGCTGGGCAAGAGCGGGCCCCACGTGAGGCAGAGTCTCGAGCGCGCCCTGGTCGGCAGCGTTGAGATTCACCGGCTGCAAAGGAAGTGCTTTTGCTCCCGTTGGTGAATTTGAAGCTCCACCAGCGGCCTGCAAGGCAGCTCCCGCCGCGACTGAGCCGAGTGCAGGGGACGCACCTCGTTCAGGAATGACGATCTGTTCGCCATCTTTGACGACCCGCGCCAGGTTCTGCTGGCCCTGGTCGGCCTCCGGTGTGAAACCGCCTGCTGCAGCGACCGCATCGACGACGCGGTCGCCGACAGGCAATTCGTAGAGACCCGGTCTGGTCACGGCGCCGAGCACGTGGACGAGGATGACCGCACCGGGCACCCCGCTCGCAGGCACCGCGCCCCTATTGGCTGCTGCAGAACCGCCAGAGCCACCTTCGCCAGCAGCACTCCCTGCTGGAAGCGCCGTCGGAGGGACCGTGGCGTCACGCGCACCAGACGCTTCCTGCGAGGCCGTCGACGACTCAGGCCCTGGCCCGTCGGCCACCGGAGCTGACGCGGCGGCCGGATGTGTCACGCCGGACGACGAGAGTGAAATCGTGTCAGTTCGACCGCGCGGACTGAACATCGAGACGAGCACGGCACACGCCAGCGCCCCGAGAACGAGAACCACAGCAGCCGAGACACCCACCCTCAGGCGAGACCGGGGAGCAGCGCGTTTCGCTGAAGTGGGGGTATCGGCAACGCGGGTACCGGCAACGGTGGTCTCTGCGGCGCGGGTTGCTGATGAACGCCTGGTTGCAGGCGTCGCGCCGTGCGGCTCTGGGAGAGAAGGTCGAGGGGTCATACCCCGACGCTACGAACGAGGAAGGGCCGAGCATCCGCTTGGCCCTTAATCTGTGGAGAACTTCTAGCTGGCCTGCCGTGTGGCAATGTTGACGACCCGAGGGGCGCGAACGATGACGTTCACGATCTCCCGGTCGCCGAGGAACCGCGCCACGGCAGCCGAACCACGCGCCAGCTTCTCGAGGTCGGACGACGAGATCTTCGGCGACACCTCGAGCCGGTCGCGCACCTTGCCGTCGACCTGGACGACGGCGGTGACAGACTCCTCGGTGAGCAGAGCCGGGTCTGCGCCCCGCCAGTTGTAGCTCGAGATGGAAGCCGGGTACCCCAGGCGCTGCCACATGTCTTCTGCGGTGTAGGGCGCGAAGAGCGAAAGCCCGAGGGCGATCGTCTCGACGGCCTCGCGCACAGCAGGGTCTGCGCCGCCGGGCCCGCTGTCGATGGCCTTGCGGGCAGCGTTGACGAGTTCCATGATTCGGGCGACGACCACGTTGAACTTGAACGCCTCGACGAGCCCGGGGGCCTCAGCGAGGAAGCGGTGGGTGATGCGGCGCAAGGCGATATCACCGTCGCGCCAATTGACCTCTGGCACGCTCGTCACGTCGCCCGAGAGCCGCCAGGCACGCGCCAGGAACTTCGACGACGCTGCCGGCGACACGTCAGCCCAGTCGATGTCGTCTTCGGGCGGCCCGGCGAACGCCATCGTCAGGCGGATCGCGTCGACACCGTGCTCGTCGAGCTGGTCGGAGAGTCGAACCAGGTTGCCCTTCGACTTCGACATCGCCGAGCCGTCCATCAGCACCATGCCCTGGTTCAGCAGCGCGCTGAACGGCTCGGTGAACGACACATACCCCAGGTCGAAGAGCACTTTCGTGATGAACCGGGCGTACAACAGGTGCAGGATCGCGTGCGTCACGCCGCCGACGTACTGGTCGACGGGTGCCCACTTGTCGACCTCACGCGGGTCGAAGGCCTTCGTGTCGTCGTTCGGAGACAGGAAGCGCAGAAAATACCACGAGCTGTCGACAAAGGTGTCCATCGTGTCGGCGTCTCGCAGGGCGGGCGAGCCGTCGCGAGGGTCTGGCACATTCACCCAGTCGGTGGCAGCACCGAGTGGCGACGTGCCCTTCGGCTGCAGGTTCAGGCCCTCGGTGGGTGGCAACAGCACGGGAAGTTGGTCTTCTGGCACCGGTATCTCGGCGCCGTCAGCACCGTGGATGATCGGGATCGGCGTGCCCCAATACCGCTGGCGTGAGATCAGCCAATCCCGCAGGCGGTAGTTCTTCGCCGCGCGCCCTGTTCCGGCGGCCTCGAGCTGCTCGGTGACCCGCGCGATGGCCTTGTTCTTGCTGAGCCCATCGAGCGGCCCGGAATTGATGAGCCTGCCGTCGCCGGTCAGCGCCCTACCCGTTGAGAACGGGTCGAGCGGTGGCAGATCATCCGGAAGCTCGCCGTCGATCAGCACGGGGATCGCCCCGGTGACCGGCTGGTTGGTGTCGAGAACCACACGAACGGGCAAACCGAACGCACGCGCGAAGTCGAGGTCGCGCTGGTCGTGCGCGGGAACCGCCATGACGGCACCGGTTCCGTAGTCGGCGAGAACGTAGTCGGCGGCCCAGATGGGGAGTCGCTCGCCGCTCACCGGGTTCACGGCATAACGCTCGAGGAACACCCCCGTCTTCGGCCGGTCGGTGGCCTGGCGTTCGAGTTCTGTGCTCTTCTGCACCTCGGTCAGGTACGCAGTGAAGGCATCTCGGGCCGCCCCAGACACCGCAGGGTCGGCGACCAGCTCAGCGGCCAGCTCGCTCTCGGGCGCGATCACCATGAAGGTGGCCCCGTAAAGGGTGTCTGGGCGAGTGGTGAAGACCGTGACAGGTGCCTCGCGGCCCTCGATGGCGAAGTCGACCTCAGCGCCGATCGAGCGGCCGATCCAGTTGCGCTGCATGCTGATGACCTTGGACGGCCACGTGCCCTCGAGCTGCTTGAGGTCGTCGAGGAGGCGGTCGGCGTAGTCGGTGATCTTGAAGTACCACTGGGTCAGCTTCTTCTTGACGACAACGGCACCGCTGCGTTCTGAAGTGCCGTCGGGCAGCACCTGCTCGTTGGCCAGCACGGTCTGGTCCACCGGGTCCCAGTTGACCCAGCTCGACTTGCGGTACGCCAAGCCCTTCTTGTACAGCTCGAGGAACAGCCACTGGTTCCACTTGTAATATTCGGGGTCACTGGTGTGCAGCACCCGCGACCAGTCGAACGAGGCGGCATAGCGCCTCATACTCGACTTCTGCTGGTCGATGTTCTCGTAGGTCCACACGCGCGGGTCGATCTGGCGCTTGATGGCCGCGTTCTCCGCGGGCAGGCCAAATGAGTCCCAACCGATCGGGTGCAGCACATTGAAACCCTGGTGGCGCCAGTATCTCGAGATGACATCGCCGAGTGCGTAGGCCTCCGCGTGCCCCATGTGAAGGTCGCCAGAGGGGTAGGGGAACATGTCGAGAACGTACTTGCGCGGGCGCTTGTCGTTCTCGAGATCGGTGCGGAACGGCTCCATCTCATCCCACACCGGAAGCCATTTGTTCTGAATCGCTTCGAAGTCGTAACGCGCGGTCTCGTCGTCGCCGATGCTGGTGCTCGGCGCGTTCGCGTCTCGTTCGATGGTCACGTAGATCTCACTTCGTAAAGGGGGTGGCCGCCCGGGTGTCGGCCTGCGGAGGGCATCTCGCCAAACTCCACCCACCAACAGTACTAAACCTTGCGCGGCGAACGCCCAGAAGTCACCCCGAGCGCATCGAGCAGGGGTGCCGCCTTCACCACGATCTCCTCGAGCTCCTCCTCAGGCACCGACAATGCCGTGATTCCTCCTCCGGTCCCGATGGTGGCATTCGCCCCCTCGATCACAATGCTCCGGATGCTCATGGCCAGGTCGACGCGGCCGTCGAGCCCGAAATAGCCGAACGCTCCTGCATAGATTCCCCGGGGGCCCTGCTCCAGATGCTCCAGGATCGCCATAGCACTTGCCTTCGGCGCTCCCGTCATCGACCCCGCCGGAAAGCACGCTTCGACGGCGTCGATGCCCGTCTTGCCGTCTGCCAGTTCTGCCGTCACAGTGCTGACCAATTGGTGCACGTTGCTGTACGTCTCGACATCGAACAGGGTCGGCACTCGCACACTGCCGGTTCGGGCGACTTTGGCCAGGTCATTACGCATCAGGTCAACGATCATCACATTCTCGGCGCGCTCCTTCTCACTGCCGAGCAGCTCGTCGCGCAATTCGCGATCGCGGGCGGGCGTCACTCCACGGGGGCGGGTGCCCTTGATCGGTCGTGTCGTGACCAGACCGCTCGTCGTCAGGACCAGGAACTGCTCCGGCGAGGAACTGAGCAGTGCAGTGTCGCCGAAGCGGAGATACCCTCCGTGGTGCGAGGGGTTGATGGCCCTGAGGCGTTCGTACAGCCCCAGAGGGTCGTCGGAATCCCGATTGCCGAGTGTGACGCTGATCTGGTTCGTGAGGCACAGTTGGTAGGCCTCGCCGTCGGCGATCCGCGCCTGGCACTCAGAGATGAGGTGAAGGTACTCAGTGGAGCTGTGACGCCACCGGGCATCCATTCGCCCGTCTTTCAACGGCCCGTGCGTGGATGGTTGCATGGCTGTGGGCGATTGCCCGAGATTGATTGGCGACTCCCGTGCGGTCGATGCCTGGAGATCGAGGAGCGTGGCTGAGGTCGCATCGAACCAGTCGCTCACGGCTGAGGCGTGCGCATCGTCGGTGAGAGCGATCAGCGTCACTGAATGCAATGCGTGGTCGAAGGCCACGGCCCGGTCGATGAACATGAATTGCGAGCCTTCGATCTCATAGGCGAGCCACCCCACCCAACCGAGCCGAAATGCAGGGAGCCCCTCGGAGGCGGCGGTTCCTGCCAGGAGTGGAGCGATCTCCCCCACCGACGGCGTCACCATGAAACACGGTGGCCCCACCTCCTCCACAGCAGCACGCAGCGCGTCGAAAGTTCCGGCCCCGAAGGCCGACACCCGTTCGTGCCCACGGCCAGGTGCACCGATGTAGCTCGTGCCGACTTCGGCGTGTGCGCCGCTGTCAAGCCAGAATGAGGCCGGCTCGTCACGGTACAGGGCGGCGAAGGCAGCGGAAGGCTTTACCCACCCTTCGACCGTGCGACTGACAACCCGGCGTGACATCGTTCCAGCGTAGGGTGCGCGGCCGCAAGACGCGGAGTCTGAGCGTCGGCGGGCACGACGCCGTGCGGGAAAGTGGCCGGAAGAAGTTCGACCACAACCTGTGGATAACTCAACTTTGCCCCCGTGTTGTGCCATAATCGTACAAATCACAGAGATATTTGTACAATGGAGGCATGGTGACCATGAGTATCAGTTCGGCCCGCGAAAATCTGCAGGCTGCAGTCAGAACTGCCGAGACCGAGGCAGTGATTCTCGAACGGCACGGTACACCCGCGGCAGTACTCGTCAGCCCGGCACAGTACGACAAGATGCTCGACGCCCTCGAGGAAAAGGAAGACGTGGCGGCGTTCGATGCAGCGATGGCTGAGGAGGGTGACAGTATCCCCTGGAGTCAGGTCAAGGCAGACCTGGGCTGGGAGTGAGGGAGTACGACATCGAGTTCAGACCGACGGCAGCCAAGGCTCTGGCAAAGCTCGAACGCGATGTGCAACTGCGCCTCCGGGGCGTGCTGGCACTCCTCCGGACGGACCCGAGGCCTCCGTCGTCGCGAAAACTACAGGGTCGCGATGCCTATCGGGTGCGCTCCGGCGACTACCGGCTCATCTATACCATCGTCGACGAAGCACTTGTAGTCGTGGTCGTCACCGTCGGGCACCGGCGCGACGTCTACGAGCGCTGAGCGCGTTCCGACAGTGATCGGGCACCGACAGCGGTGCAGACCACGACGCGCCGAATGTATCACCCTCGCCTGACGAGAGCAGTGAGCAGGCATCGACGCGGCACCCGCAGCCGGGCGGTAGCGTGGAGGTCAA
Source organism: Subtercola frigoramans (assembly GCF_016907385.1). Lineage (NCBI taxonomy): Bacteria > Bacillati > Actinomycetota > Actinomycetes > Micrococcales > Microbacteriaceae > Subtercola > Subtercola frigoramans. Next base: position 2,428,207 of record NZ_JAFBBU010000001.1, read on the forward strand.
ATGACACCAACAGAGGCGAGCGGGCCCACCGCGCCGGGAGAGCCACAGGAGCGGCGGTTTCTGTTTCGAGATGCCGCGCTCAGCCCGATAACGCCCGCGGCAGACGAGGGCGAACGCCTCCTGGTCGCCGACTCCTGGCTGGTGGTCGACGGCAGTGTTCGTGCACTCGACCTGCACCGGGAACGGTTCGCCACATCGGCGCTCGAGCAGGGCTTCTCGAACAGGGTCGTTCTCGACGGGTTCTGGCGTGCCGCCGTGGAGGCGATACCGCCCATTCATCGCTGGTTCCCACGGGTGGAGCTCAGCACCATCACGGCGTCTTCCCCTCACGCGAAACCCCGCTTCCAGCTCTCGCTGCTGATGAGGCTGGCTCCCCCGGCAACCCGATCGGCAGTGCTGCGAACTCACGACGGCGATGACCCGCGCAGCATCCCGGGCATCAAGGGGCCAGACCTGCACACCCTCACGGCACTCCGAAACCGGGCCAGAGCAGACGGGGTGGATGATCTGGTCATCCTCGATTCGGCCGGAACGGTCATTGACGGCACAACGACGGCGATTCTCTGGTGGCGCGGCGACGAACTGCATGTGCCACCCGCCACAGCCACCCGGGTGGACAGCGTCACAGCGCGGTCGATCGTTGTGCTGGCCCGGGCAACAGGCGTACCCGTCGTCGAGGAGGCCGCAACTCCAGCCGGCCTCGCGGGGGCCGAAGTGTGGGCGGTCAATGCCCTCTACGGCATCCGCACGGTAACCCGGTGGCAGGGTGTGTCAGAACGAACTCGGCTGACCGAGCCCACCGTGAACCCGGCCAGGGCCGAGCTGTGGCAACGCCGGCTCGACTCGCTCACCCGCCCGTTCTGATCCCCAGCGCGAGCACGACCGGGCGCGTTTGTCGACACATCGTTGGCCTCGACGAGACGCACGGTCGCCCGGACCTTCAGACCACAACGAGGGTGTGGCGGTCTTTGCCGCCGCGTTTGGATTCGTACATCGCCTCGTCGGCCAGGCGGATGAGAACATCGGCAGTCGCTGTGGCGTGGCCGTCGTCACTACCCCGATAGAGGCTGATGCCGATGCTCGCCGACAGCGGCAGACCGTGTGCGCTACCACCCAGAGGCGACCGGATGGCCTCCCCCACTCGCAACGCCACGCCCACTATGGAGTCCGCGTCGACGTCGTCGCACACGATGAGGAACTCGTCACCGCCCAGGCGCACCACCGTGTCGCCGAGGCGAACGGCATCCGTCAGACGCGACGACACCTCCCGCAGAACAAGATCTCCGCCCCGGTGTCCGAGTGCGTCGTTGATCGCCTTGAAGCCGTCGAGGTCGACGAAGAGCAGTCCGATCGCACGCCGACGGGAGTCGACGGGCTCCAGCACGCGGGCGAGCATGCCCTGGAGATAGAGCCTGTTCGGCAACCCGGTGAGGGCATCGTGGAGCGACTGGAACTGCATGAGTTGCTGCAGGGCGATCCGTTGCCGCACGACGACCGCCTGGTCGATGAGTGAACCGAGGACGTCGACCGTCTTGGGTTCGATCGTGCGTGGCCGACCGAAACCACAGAACAGGACACCCACCACCTCGGAACCATCGACGATGGGCAGGGCCATGAACGCCTCGATCCTGGCCAGCCGAAGCGCTTCGGCGCGAGCCCCGAAACGCTCGCGGATCTCCGACGCCGACGCGCAGCTGAGTGGCGTGCCGAGGCGCACGGTCTCCGCTTCGGGCGCGTCATCTGCCAGTGACAGCCGCTCGCTCGACGAACGGTCACCGAATGCGAGCACCAGCTCGCCGGGCCGGCCGCCCCCTTCTCCCGGATCCCCCACGAAGTACACACTCACCTGGGAGGCATCGGTGGCGGACCGCGCTGCTTCTGCCAACACTGACCCGAGTTCCTTCTCGGTTGCCGCCGCCGCGAACTGGGTTGCGGCCCGTTGAAGAATGCGAAGCCTGGCCTCCGAGGACTCAGCAGTCCTCCGGGCGCCCAGCAGTTCGCGCTCGTAGTTGCGCCGGCCCGTGGCGTCGAAGATCGCGAACCTGATCAGCGGTTCATCGGCCGCAGTGTCAACGACCGCATTGACGAACACCGACAAGATGGAACGGTCAGGTAGCAACAGGTCCAGCGCGACCTCCTGAACCCTGCCTTGCGAGCGCAACTCTGGCATCAGGCGGGTCTCGAAGAAGAGCTTGCTGCCATTGGCCAGCCGTCTCATCAAGTAGTCGCCCAGCACGTCGTCCCTCGACGCCGCAGCCATCTGCAGGAACGTGTCGTTGACCGCCGTCACGGTGCCGCTGGAATCGGTCGAGACCAGACCACAGGGTGCACGAAGAAACAGCTCGCGCCAGGCGTCGGTGTTGCTCATCGCCAGACGCTCACGGAGTGGTGTCGTGCAGGTAGCCCCGGATGGTCGCGTGGAGGGCCGCAGGATTCGACAGGTGCAGGTAGTGCCCGCCGTCAGCGAGAACCACGAGGGTGCTACCGGGGATCGTGTCTCTCAGATACTCGCCGACGACGACAGGGGCCACGAGGTCGTCGGCCGAATTCACAATCAGCGTCGGCACCGACAACTCACCCACATCATGCCGGTGGTCAGAGAGAAACGTGACCCTGGCGAAGTGCTCTGCCACAACAGGGTCGGCGTTCGCAAAACTCTCATTCAACTCGGCCGCCAGCTCCGGCCGCTCAGCATTGCCCATGAACACCGGGGCCATGGCGGACGCCCAGCCGAGGTAGTTGGCATCGAGGGAGTCGAGCAACGCATCGACATCGCCCGACTCGAACCCGCCGACATAACCCGTGTCATTGATGTACCGGGGTGACGGCCCCACGAGAACCAGCGCCCCGAACCGTTCCGGTTCGGCGATCGCCGCGATGACACCGATCATCGCGCCGACCGAGTGCCCGACGTACACCACGTCGTGAAGGTCGAGCGTGCGGATGATCTCCAGAAGGTCATCGGCGTACCCGTGGAGCGAGTCGTACTTGCTTCGCTCGTAGGCGTCCCTGTCCGATTCACCGGAGCCCACGTGGTCGAACAGCGCGACCCGATGGTCTGAAGCGAAGAGCGGCGCCACGAGCCGCCACATTCGCTGGCTCGTACCGTACCCGTGGGCGAAGATCATCGGCCGCGCCGATTCGTCTCCCGAGAGCGTCACATGATTACGGGTGAGCACACCGCTGGGTTCGGCGTTCACTGTGGCGCAATCGCAGGCGTCATGCCGACAAGCCTAATCTTCTTTCACCGGCTGCCGTGACGATCACAGCCCCCCATTTCGCGGGCGAGGGGTGGCTGCGATTCAGCTCGGGTCGGGCATCCGCAGCTGGGTGCCCACCAGCGCAGGCGCGATGTCCGCGTGCGAGATGAGAACCACAGATCGAGAGGGACCGGATGCTCGGAGCAGGTCGGTGATCAGCGCATCGGCCAGCTCGGCATCGACGTTGGCGGTGGGTTCGTCGAAGACGACGACAGGGAAGTCGGCCAGCAACACCCGCGCCAACGCCAGGCGTTGCGCCTGGCCGCCAGAGACCAGCGCGCCCCTCTCCCCGAGCTGTGCCCCGAGTCCACCGCGTTCGTCGACCCAGATCGAGAGCCCCACCCTGTCGAGCACGCGCAGCAACTCGTCGTCTGTCGCCTCCTCACGCGCGAAGAGCAGATTCTGCCGCAGCGAGGCATCGAAGAGGTGAGGATGCTGCTCGCAGAGCCCCACAAGAGAACGCAGCCGTTCGGGCGGGAGCCGCCGGGCATCCACGCCGTCGATGGTGAACGTGCCGGCCTCGAAGTCGAGGAAACGCACCAGCACGTGCGCCAGGCTGGTCTTCCCGGAGCCGCTCCGCCCGGTGACCTGCACACGATCGCCGGGCCGGATGACGAGGGAGACTCCGGCAAACGCGTCTGCCGTTCCACCGGGCCATCGGGCGGAGAGGCCGGAGAGTTCGATCGTCGGTGCCACCCCGGGCATCACGGCCGGGCGGATCGGTGCCTCCCCGGCGCGAAGCCCGAGCGAGGTTGCGACGAGGGTCTCGACGGGGATCTCGACAGGTACGACAGCAGGCACGGCCGTGGCGACACGCGCGGCGCTGACGGAGACCTGTCGGCAGGCGCCGACGGCCAGTGGAACCACTCCGAACACCTCGAAGACGGCGATCGGCACGAGGGCGAGCATGGCCAGGGTGGGGGCATCGATGAGCCCGTTCGCCGTTCCCGCTCCGAGAGCCGGAACGCCGTACGCCAGCGCGAGGAAGGTCGCCGCACCGCCGAGGAGCGACACCACGGCGGCCGTCGCGGCAGAACCCCGGGCTTTCGAAACGGCAACGGAAGTGAGCCGGCGCTCGGCCTGCTGGAGCGAGGCGAGCCGATCATCCACCGCCGAATAGGCCGTGAGCACGTCGAGTGCACCCACGAAGTCGAGGGTCTGGTCGGCAAAATCGGCGCGTACCGGTGAGAGCTCGCGGTCGGCCTGCGCAGCAGTGCGGGAGTTTGCCGCGGTCGCGAGCACGAATGCGAGCAGCAGGGTCACGGCGAGGGCCAGTCCAGCGGCAGGAAGCAGGATCCACACGCCGACCACGGCTGCCAGGCAGACGAGCACCGCAGTCAGCAGCGGCTGGAGCACACGCAGCGGGAGGTTCTGGAGCTCATCGACGTCGCCCACGAGCCGCGAGAGCAGGTCGCCACGACGGGTGTGCTTCAGGCCGTCGGGTGTAAGTGGCACGAGGCGTTCGTAGATGCCGACGCGCAGGTCTGCGAGCCCCCGGAACGCGGCATCGTGACTGGCCAGTCGTTCGAGGTAACGAAAAGTCGCCCGGCCGAGAGCCGCGGCCCTGACGCCCACGATCGCAGCAGACAGGAAGAGAATCGGCGGATGCTCGGCTGCACGGGTGATGAGCCACGCCGATGCCGCGAGAAGAGTGACCGCGGCCATCGCGCTCAGCAGGCCGAAGGCGAGCCCGGGCGCGAAGGCGCGCCAGCGGGGCTGTGCGAGGCGGAGGACCTCGGAGGTGCGTATTTCAGCATTCCTGTCGGCTGCCGTACCAGTGCGGAGCGGGGCGGTCGTGTCGGTGCCCATGTCAATTCCTCCTTGTCGAGGCGAGTGAGGCAACTGCGGCAGGCACAGTCGCGTCTCCGGGCCGGGCAACAGTCACGATCGCATCCGCGGCCGCACGAAAGGCGGCCCGGTGCGAGACGCAGATGACGATCATCCCGCGGCCTGCCAGTTCGCGGAGCCCGCGGAGAAGCTCGGCCTCGGTTTCGGCGTCGAGCGCTGAGCTGGGTTCGTCGAGCACGAGAACAGCGCAGCCGCGATCGAGGGCGCGGTAGATCGCCCGGGCCACGGAGACACGCTGGGACTGCCCGCCCGAGAGCCCGGCACCGTTGACGCCGAGGGCGGTGAGTGGATCGAGCTCACTCGCAGCCGCGAGGTCGAGAGCACGAGCAGCCAAGGCGGCGTCTGGCGTGCGAGCACCGAGCGTCACGTTCTCAGCGATGGTGCCGGCCAAGAGCTGCGAGCGTTGGCCACTCCACGCGACATCGTCGAGCTGGAGCGGCCGCGTGTTCTGGCCCAGCTCGCGCCCCGGGGCAAGAGCCCGAGCTGACTCGGGCTCGGGCTCGGGCTCGGGCTCTCGCCCTGGCGTGCCGAGCAGCCGGATGCTGCCCCGATGCTGCACGAATCCGAGCATCGCAGCAACGACCGTTGATTTGCCCGCACCGCTCGGGCCCGTGATCACTGTCAGCTCTCCCGCCCGGAACGTCGCGGCGAAATCGTGCAGCACGCGTACCTCACCGTACGAGACACCGAGGCCACTGATCTCGAGACCATCGAGGGCCGCGGCGCGGGTGCTTCTCTGCTCGAGGGCGCCAGGGAGCTCTCCCACTGATGTCACCGTCGCGCTGCCGATCGCGCCGCTGACAACGGGCGTGTCGAGAATTTCGAAGACCTCGTCTGTCGCCGCGATCCCGTCGGCTGCCGCGTGAAACTGTGCACCCACCTGGCGAAGCGGCAGGAACGCCTCAGGCGCGAGCATGAGCACGAAGAGCCCCACCCCGAGCCCGAGACTCCCGTCGACCAGCCGGAGCCCGACCGAGACGGCCAATAGGGCCACCGACAGGCTCGCCGCCAGCTCGAGCACAAAACCGCTCATGAACGAGAGCCGAAGCACCGACATGGTCGAGGTGCGGTAGTCGTCTGTGACACGTCTGATGCGTTCAGCCTGGCGCTTCTCCCTCCCGAAGATCTTCAGGGTCGACAGTCCCTCGACCACGTCGAGAAAGCCACTCGAGAGCCGGCCGAGCTTCTGCCACTGCGTCTTCTGCGCCGATTCAGTCGCCCGGCCGATCAGGATCATGAAGACCGGAACCAGGGGCAGCGTGAGCATCACGGTGAGCCCGCTGACCCAGTCCCCGGCGAACAGAACGGAGACCACCACGGGTGTCGCAATGACGGTCAGGATGAGCTGGGGCAGGTACTTCGAGAAATAGGTGTCGAGAGCATCCAGCCCCACCGTGACAACCGTCGACACGGTGACAGAGTTGCGCGACGAGAGCCAGGCAGACCCGAGCTGCGGCAGCTTCTCGAGCACCGAGCGGCGCAACTCACCCTTGACGACGGCTGCCGCTCGGGCTGAGATGTAGCCCATCAGCCAGATGACACCCGAACGCACCACGACGACGGCCGCAAGCGCGGCGAGCGAGCCGGTCAGTTGCGAAACAGACGCACCGCCGATCGCGGCGACGACCGTGGAGCTCACGAGCCAGGCGAATGCCACCGTGCATGCTGTCTGCACCAGCCCGAGCAGGCCGGCAACGACGAAGAAGCCTCGCGCTGACCGTGCGTAGCCGAGAAGTCGCCGGTCGACGGGTTTCACGTCAGGCTCGAGGCTGGGCCGCCCGCAGCCCCGAATCCACTGCCGCCACCGGTTGATTCGGCACTGCCCGCCTCCTCGTGCTCTCCCGTGATGGATGCCCGGCTGAGCCGCTTGCGGAACACCCAGTAGGTGAACCCCTGGTACAGCAGGATCAGCGGCACGAACACCACAGCCACCCAGCTCATGATCGTGAGCGTGTACGCCGACGATGACGCGTTCGACACGGTCAGGCTGTGCGCCGCGTCGTTCGTGGCCGGCAGAACGTCGGGGAAGAGCGAAGCGAACAGGCTGAGCACGGCAACGGCGATGGTGCTCGCCATGAGCGCAAACGACCAGCGCTCTGCTCCTCGCAGGTTCGCGAGGTACGCCGCGATGAGAGTGACTGCCGCGAACGCCGAGAGGATGCCCGACACGACGGTGCCGAACGACACCGTGGTCCAGACCAGGAAGGCAGCCGCGACCACGATCGTCAGAAGCCCCGCCCGCGAGGCGAGCGCACGAGCGCGTGCCCTGATGGGCCCGTCGGTCTTGAGGGAGATGAAGATCACGCCGTGGGTGAAGAACAGCAGCAGGGTCGTGACTCCGCCGAGGAGGGCGTACGGGGTGAACAGGTCGACAACGCTGCCGGTGAAGTTGAAACCCGCGTCAAGGGGCAGACCCCGCACGACATTGGCGAAGACCAGCCCCCAGAGGAATGCGGGAACGGCCGAGCCGATCACGATCATCCGGTCGAATCGCTTCTTCCATGCCAGCTCCGGCCTCTGGTGCCGGTACTCGAACGACACTCCGCGCAGGATGAGCGCCAGCAGTATCGCGAGAAAGACCAGGTAGAAGCCGCTGAACAGGGTTGCATACCACTCCGGGAACGCCGCGAACATCGTGGCACCGGCCACGATGACCCAGGTCTCGTTGAGATCCCAGATCGGCCCGATGGTGTTGATGACGAGGCGGCGGTCGGTGTCGTCGCGGCCGAGGAACGGCAGGGCCATGCCCACACCGAAGTCGAAACCGTCGAGCACGAAGTAGCCGATGAAGAAGAAGCCGACGAGGAAGAACCAGACGACTGCGAGATCCATGAGGTGCCGGCTTTCTAGTAGATCGTGGCTTCGTGGCGGATTTCGCCGGTGATGACGTCGGGAGCGGCCGGTTCGTCTGGCCCCTTCTGCACGGCCTTCTTGATGAGACGGAATTCGACGACGGCGAGCGTGCCGTAGATGAGCGTGAAGGCGACCAGCGAGATGAGCACTTCGAGGCCACTCGTGTTCGGCGAGACCGCGTCCTGTGTCTTGAGCAGGCTGAAGACGATCCAGGGCTGGCGCCCCATCTCGGTGAAGACCCAGCCGACGATCATCGCGGCCAGGGGAACCGGCATCGACCAGATGGCGACCTTCCAGATCCAGCGCTTCTTCGGGCTGCGGCCCTTGCGGGTCACCCAGAGGCCCACCACCGCGGTCGCCACCGAGATCGCCCCGAACAGGATCATGTACCTGAACGCCCAGTAGGTCACCCAGATGACCGGGGTGTAGTCGCCCGGGCCGTAGAGGCTCGTGTACTGGGCCTGCAGATCGTTGATGCCCTCGACCGTGCCGTCGAAGGTGTGCGTCGACAGGAACGACAGCAGGTAGGGAATGCGAATCGAGAAGAGTTCGCTGACGCCGTCGGGGGTGCCGAGGGTGAACAGCGAGAACGAGGCATTCGCTCCGGTCGAGGTGTTGTAGAGCGCCTCCGCCGCCGCCATCTTCATCGGCTGGGTCTGCACCATGGCCAGGCCCAGCTGGTCGCCCGACAGGAACGTCAGACCGCCCGCGATGACCATCATCCAGAGACCGAACTTCAGAGCCGGGCGCATCGTGTCGAGGTGCTGGTTGCGCGAGAGATGCCAGGCTGCGGCACTCACGATCAGGGCCGCCGTGACCATGAAGCAGGCGAAGATCGTGTGCGGGAAGGCGGCGAGGGCCACCTTGTTCGTGAGCAGTGCCCAGATGTCGGTCAATTCGGCCCGGCCCTTGGCGGCGTTGATCTCGTAGCCCACCGGGTTCTGCATGAAGGCATTCGCAGCGATGATGAAGTACGCCGAGAGGATGCTCGCCGCCGCCGTGACCCAGATCGTGGCCAGGTGCAGCTTTCGTGGCAGGCGGTCCCAGCCGAAGATCCACAGCCCGATGAACGTCGCCTCGAGGAAGAACGCCAGAAGACCTTCCAGTGCGAGCGGGGCGCCGAACACGTCTCCGACGAAACGCGAATAGTCAGACCAGTTCATGCCGAACTGGAACTCCTGCACGATGCCAGTGACGACGCCCATAGCGAAGTTGATCAGGAAGATCTTGCCGAAGAACCTCGTCAGCTGGAGATACGTGGCCTTGTCGGTTCGTACCCACGCGGTCTGGAAGATCGCTGCCGTGAGTGCCAGACCGATCGTGAGCGGCACGAACAGGAAGTGGTAGATCGTGGTGAGGCCGAACTGCCAGCGCGAGAGCAGAAGGGGGTCGAGCAGGTCGTTCACTGTGCTCCTCAAGGAGTGGCAAAGCAGGGAGATTCACCGGTCGCATCAAGGCTGTCCCCAGCTGGATGCGATAGTTCTACATTGTGTAGAATAACTGATTTCTACAGAGTGTAGAACAATTTTCTGAAAGGCAGTAACCTGTAGTCATGCCAACCCTCGGTGAACTTGAACGATCCATCATGGAGCGCCTGTGGGCAAGCGATGCCCCGGTGGCCGCAGCCGAGTTGCGCGACGAGCTCGCGCACAAGACGAGTGCGGGGAACGACCTTGCGCTGACCACGATGCTCACGGTTTTGTCCCGACTGGAGCGCAAGGGGTTCGTCGACCGCAACCGCAAGGTTCGCCCGCACCTCTACTACGCCGTGACGACCAGGGCAGACCACACGGCCGACCTCCTGCACCAGGTTCTGGGTGCAGAGCCCGACCGTGCCGCGGCTCTGGCGTACTTCGTCGGGCAGGTCACTCCGCAGGAGGCCGAGACGCTGCGACTGCTGCTCAGTGCACGCGCTGCTCAGAACGATGCCCAGGCGACACTCGAGGCCTGACCCGTCTTCCCCTGCGACGATGAACCACACAGGTGAGGCCGCCACACAGCTGAGTGCGGTTACGCTGGGCGCGTGCTAGTCGCGTCGATCATCCTCGCCATCGTGGCCATCCTTCTGGCGTGGCCCGTGCCCGTGATGCTGGCCGATGCTCACTGGCCGAGGCGCTCTCCCGGCGTAGCTCTCCTGATCTGGCAGTCGATCGCGATCGCCGGCGGGCTCTCGATGATCGGCTCCCTGCTCACGTTCGGGTTGATTCCCTTCAGTTCCAGCCTCATCCGGGGGCTGATGTTGCTCCCGCCGCTGGTCCTTGCCGGCCCACTGCCGCCTGGAACGGGAATCATCCACATCTTTGCGCTCAGCAGTGCCTTGCTTCTCACGGCGCACCTCCTTCTCAACCTGCTCGTGACCGCCGTGCGTTCCGAACGCCAGCGTCGCAGACACCGCTCGCTCGTCGAACTCCTGAGCACCCCTCTTCAGGGCCGGCCCGGAACCCACATCATCGACTCCCCTGCCCCCGTCGCGTACTGCCTGCCCGGGGCACGAACCGTGACCGTGTTGTCTGAGGGCCTGGTCTCGCTGCTCGACGCGGAGCAGCTCGAAGCGGTCATCGCGCACGAACGTGCCCACCTGCGCCAGCAGCACCATCTCGTGCTTCTCGCCTTCCAGTCGTGGCGAAGCGCGCTGCCCTGGTTTCCCATTGCCACCCGAGCCCAGGCTGCCGTCTCGCTGCTCGTCGAACTCCTCGCCGACGACGAGAGCCGGCGCAGCACTGATGACCTCACTCTGGCGCTCGCGATTTCGCTCGTCGGCTCGGCTGAGACGAACACCATCGTGGCGCAGCCCCTGGCCGAAGCCGTCGCCGGCTCCGGGAGCGAGCACCTCGTCGGCCTGAGCGCGGTCTCAGTGAGGGTCGATCGGCTCGTGCACCCCGAGCCGCAGCTCCCCCTGGCCGCGCGCGGCGTGATCGTGGTCGTGACCCTCCTGCTGCTCGCCATTCCCGCGGCCCTGCTCCTCGCCTCGTAGCGGAGCACGAACGAGAGAGAGCCGGTCGGGCTCCCCGCTGACGAGGAATCCGACCGGCTCCGGGTCAGCTCAGTGCACCCGAGGGGTGCGGTCGCTGTCTATCAGAACAGTTTCGCGTTGGCGAGCCACGCCTTGGCAATGTCGGCAGACGACTTCTGGTCGACCGTCGACTGGCCATTCATGGCCACGAGGTCGGCCGTCGTCAGCGCAGCACTCACCTTGTTGATGATCTGGGTCACCTGCGGGGTTGCGGTGTCCTTATTGATCAGCGGCACGACGTTCGAAGCGAGGAACAGGTGCTTCGGGTCGCTCAGCGTCACGAGGTTGTTCGAACCGATGCTCGGGTCAGCGCTGTAGATGTTGGCCACCTGGATCGTGTTGTCCAGAAGCGCTTTCAGGGTCAGTGGGCCTGCGGAGTCGTCGATCGGTGTGAAGCCCACCGTGACGCCGTAGGTGCTCAGCAGTCCGGGAGGCCCGTAGGGGCGGGTTGCCAGCTCGGCGTTTCCACCGAGAGTGACACCCGAGACCTTGGCGAGGTCACCGATGCTCGAGACGCCGTTCGCGTCAGCGAATGCCTTCGTGACGTTGTACGAATCCTGGTCGGCCGCCTGCGACTGGTCGAGAACCGTGAGGTTCGCCGGAAGAGCGGTCTTCAACGCAGCGAAGACATCGTCGGCGCTGGTTGCCGTCGTCGTCTTGTCGAAGAACTGGAGCAGGTTGCCCGTGTATTCGGGAAACAGCGTCACTTCGCCGCTCTGCAGAGCAGGCAGGTAGGCGTCGCGCTGGCCGATGTTGAACTTGCGGGTCACCGTCAGGCCATTGGCCTCAAGTGCCTGAGAGTAGATCTCCGCAATGATCTCGTTCGAGTAGTACGACTGCGACCCGACCACGATGGCTCCGGCGGATGCGCTTGCCGACGATGTCGAGCCCAGAGGGCTACTGCTCCCCGACGCGCACCCTGCCAGCGCGACGGCCGCGCTGACCGCGATAACGCCGAGTGCGGCGATACGGCCTTTCTTCAATGCTGTGAACATTCTCATTTCCCTTCTCGGATGGAATTACCCACCACCGTGCGCGGTCTGGTTGACCTCGCGCGGACATCTGTGACTCGTCCCGCGGCGACACCGCGTGGTACGACCAACCTCTGCACCAGCGCGAATATGCCCTCGAGCGCCAATGCGAGCACGGTCACGATGATGGACGCGCCCAGGAGCTCGGCATAGTTGCGCGTCTTGAGACCCTCGTTGATGAACACGCCGAGTGCGCCACCCGTGGCGAAGTACGCCAGCGTAGCCGTGGCGACGACCTGCAGGATGCCCGACCGGAGCCCCCCGATGAGCAGGGGAAGTCCCAGCGGCAGCTCCACCTTCGTGAGTACCTGCCATTCGGTCATACCCATGGCGCGGGCCGCGTCGACCGTTCGTTTGTCGACGGCCTCGACGCCCGCATAGGCCCCGGCCAGCACCGGTGGAATCGCCAGGATCACGAAGGTCAGGAGCGGTGCTTTGAACCCGATTCCGATCCCGAGTGCGAAGATGATGAGCAGTCCGAGGCTCGGAAGGGCACGCAGGCCGCCAGACAGCGAGACGGCCACGTCACGCCCGCGACCCGTGTGGCCGATGAGAAGGCCGATCGGCACGGCGATGACCGCGCCGATGGCGACCGCCCCGAAGGTATAGGCCAGTTGTTCGGCGAGGCGCTGGGGGATGCCGCCAGGCCCAGCCGAATTCGCGGGGTCGAAGATCCAGGCGATTCCCTGGAGGAAGAGATCCATCGGTTCAGGCACCGCCCGCTGTCACGGCGCCGACGACGGCCCGTTCACGCGCCCTCGCGTTGACCTTGGGGTCAGCGCGGTTCCACGGCATGAGAAGGCGACCGGCCAGCACCAGAATGATGTCGAAGACCACCGCGATGACGAGTGTCGCAACGATACCGCTCGCGACCTCGGCGACAATGTTGCGCTGGAGCCCGTTGAGGAACAGGTAGCCGAGGCTCGAGACGCCGATGACCGAACCGATGCTGACGAGGCTCACGGTGCTCACCGAGACGACTCGGAGCCCAGCGAGAAGAACGGGCCCCGCCAGCGGGAACTCGACGTGCCAGAAGCGACCCCAGGTCGAGTACCCCATGGCCGTGGCTGCCTGCGTCACGCCGGGATCGACGGCCGCCAGTGCGTCTGCGACGGAACGCACCATGAGCGCAACGGCGTAGATCGTCAACCCGACGACGACATTGACCGGGTCGAGAATGCCGGTCCCGAGGAGGGCAGGAAGGGCGATGAAGAGCGGCAGCGATGGAATCGTGTAGAGAAGTCCGCTCACGGTGAGCAGAATGCCCCGCGAGGCGTGATAGCGGTTGGCAAGCCAGCCGAGGGGAATGGAGATGATGAGGCCCAGGATGATCGGCGGAACCGCCAGGGCGATATGGTCGAGCGTCAGCCCCCAGATGAGTCCGAAATTGTTGGCCACCCAGTTCACGTCAACCCCCGCCTGAACGCGGCCCAGCTCTGCACGAGTCCTTCTGAACGCCGTCGGCTCAGTCTGTCGGAGGTCACCCTCGTTGCCTGAATTCTCATGACTGAAGCACTCCGGTGGGGCGTCCGTCTGCATCGATGACCACGTTGCGGCCGTTCACGACCTCGACACGCAGGGCACGCCGTCCACGGTCAGCGCCGATGAACGTGGCAACGAAATCGCTGGCGGGGTTCGACAGGATCTCGGCCGGGGTGCCGGCCTGGGCGATGCGCCCGCCCTTCTCCAGCAGCACGACCTGGTCGCCGAGCAGGAACGCCTCGTCGATGTCGTGGGTGACGAAGACGATCGTCTTCGCGAGCTCGCGCTGGATGCGAATGAGCTCCTGCTGGAGTTCGGCCCGCACGATCGGGTCGACTGCCCCGAACGGTTCGTCCATCAGGAGGATGTTGGGGTCTGCCGCCAGCCCGCGGGCGACTCCGACGCGCTGCTGCTGGCCACCCGAGAGTTGGCTCGGGTAGCGGTCTGCGAGCGATCGGTCAAGCCCGACGGTGTCGAGCAGGGCGAGAGCGTGCTGCCGGGCATCCGACTTCTTGACACCGTTGAGCAGCGGCACCGTCGCCACGTTGTCGACCACTTTGCGGTGTGGGAGGAGCCCGGAGTTCTGCATCACGTAGCCGATGCTGCGCCGGAGTTTCACAGGGTCGAGCGTGTAGATGCTCTCGCCGTCGATCTCGATCTCGCCGGAGGTCTTCTCGACCATACGGTTGATCATTCGCAGGAGCGTCGTCTTACCCGAACCCGAAGAACCGACGAGCACGGTGGTCTGGCGGGCGGGGATGACGAGACTGAAATCGTCGACCGCGACTGTTCCGTCAGCGAACTGCTTGGTGACCGTTCGAAACTCGATCATGCCGATGCCCATTCGTCGTTTGCGGTGTCGGCCAAGCAAAACATCTTTTTCAACGCATGGCAAAGGCATGCGCAGGGCCTTGACGAAATGTTACCGAAGGGGCGTTTCCGTTCGGCGAGATGCAGCAACCCGCTCCGCGCGGCGAGGCTCCTGTCCGGAATCGGCTCCGCGCCTGAAGCCGTCTACTTGCTCGGAGCCGACGACAGGTATCCGTGCACGATCGACCGCGCTTCGGCGATGATTCGCGCATCACCGGTCTTCTCTCCGATGAATGCACGGGTGACGAGGGAATCGCTCATGTTGACCGACATCTCGAGCCGGAGCGTGAGCTCGGCCGAACCCTTCACACCGAAATCCTGCGTGATGATCTCGGCGAACGCACTCGCGATGCGCTCTGAGCGGATGCCCTGGCTCTCGGTGTCGGGGTAGGAGACGAGATCGCCCAGGCGGATCGAGGTGAAGCCGACCTCGGTGCGATGCATTTCGACGTTGGTGTCGAATGCGACCATCATGAGGTCGATCCACGTTTCGGGCTTGTCGCGAAGGATGTTCTCCCGGGTCTGGCGCAGGAAGCGATCCATGCTGCGAAGACTGAGTGCCGAGAGCACAGCGATGCGATCGGGGAAGTAGCGATAGACGGTTCCGATCGAAGCGCCGGCCCTCTCGGCGACCATGGCCGTCGTCATACGTTCGACGCCCACCTCATCGACGACTTCCGCGGCAGCGTCCACGAGGGCCGAGATGCGCGTGGAACTGCGTACCTGGACCGGCTCGTTCCGTACGTTCACCATTTCGAGCAGGGTTTCGTCTATGAGCTTGCTGAGCGACACGTTTCTGCCATCCCCTTCGTTGTTACAAGTAACTCTCATGTTACTGACACTTCGCCTGAGTCGCGCTCAGTTTTATGGCGTGTGGGGAGTTTTCAGGTGCGTTTGCCAGCAAATTGAGAGCCATTTACTGCCGACTGTCGAACGACACTCCGTCATTGGTGCGTTTTGGTCACCTCGACGTGTCTTCCGCGCGGTCTGGCAGACTGAGGAAGTGCCAGACGAGTCGAATCCCCCCGTACGCCCAGCAGCAGACGCTGCCGGCGTGCACGCGAACGCCTTCTCGTCGGGTAAGGTCACGCCAGAGCTGATCCTGCACCGGGCCGCGCGCGTGGAAGACGCCATCCACGAGTTCCGGGAGAACCGCGCTCGCAAGAGGGGCTATCACACCACCGTGATCCCGTACACGGGTTACGGGTCGACGACCTGGATCCGGGTGCTCAGCCGGGTTCTGCTGACCCGTGACAGAAAGCCCCGGCGAAAGCTTCCCCTGATCGGCCGGCGCGACGAAATGGTGCGGGGGTGGCGGAGCTTTACCGCGGTACCGATCAACGACGTCGAAGTGACGGTGACGATCGACGGCGTCGTGCACCAAGTCTCGGCGGATCGCGGGGGCGTCGTCGATGCGAAGATCCCAGCGAATCTCGAACCCGGCTGGCACTCGATCACCCTGCAGGCCGAAGACTCCCAGATCGTCGAAGCGCCCATCTTCATCATCGATCCCGCAGCGAAGTTCGGCGTCGTCAGCGACATCGACGACACCGTGATGGTCACTGCCCTTCCCCGGCCGCTGCTTGCCGCGTGGAACACCTTCGTGCTCGACGAACACGCCCGCATGCCCACTCCCGGCATGGCGGTGCTGCTCGACAGGCTCTCAGCAGCCCACCCCGGCTCAGCGACGATCTACCTCTCCACGGGCGCCTGGAACGTCGCGCCCACCCTCACCCGCTTCCTCTCCCGAAATCTCTACCCCTCTGGCCCACTGCTCCTCACCGACTGGGGGCCGACCCACGACCGGCTCTTCCGCAGCGGCCGCGAGCACAAGCGCGACAATCTGCACCGCCTCGCCGAAGAGTTCCCCGCGACCAAATGGCTCCTCGTGGGCGACGACGGCCAGCACGACGAGGA
Source organism: Subtercola frigoramans (assembly GCF_016907385.1). Classification (NCBI taxonomy): domain Bacteria; kingdom Bacillati; phylum Actinomycetota; class Actinomycetes; order Micrococcales; family Microbacteriaceae; genus Subtercola; species Subtercola frigoramans. Next base: position 2,444,481 of record NZ_JAFBBU010000001.1, read on the forward strand.
GATCTACGGCGAGTTCGCCGAGCAGCACCCCGAGAGCGTCGCGGCCATCGCGATCAGGCAGCTCTCCCCCAGCGAGGCCGTCCTGGCAGGCGGGCGGTCGAAAGCAGAATCGCTCTCGGAACGATCCAGGGCGCACTGGATGTTCGCACCAGACGGATCCGGACTGGCCGCTCAGCTCACCCAGCTCGGCGTGCTCTGACCACACACCGTCATGCCGACTGCGACCCGAACCCAACTGACGCGCCTCCGGCTCCTGAGCCAGTGCATCGACCGCGCGGACTCCCCCGCAGCCCGTCCCGACACGGCTGATCCCTCCCCGGTCGACGTCGTGCGCTGGATGACGGCCATCCAGGCGCAGGATCTTCCCGGGGCCAAGTGGTCGGTCGGCCTCCGCGCTGAAGGCAGCACGCTCGAAACGGTCGACAGCGCGCTGAACAGCGGTGAGGTCGTGAGATCCTGGCCGTTCCGGGGCACCCTGCACCTGGTCGCAGGCGAAGACCTGGGGTGGATGCTCGACCTCACCGCCGCGCGAATGGTCGCCGGTGCCCGCACCCGCCATCGCCAACTCGGCCTCGACGACGCCGTTTTCGAAGCCGCCCGTGCCGTGGCCGTCGCGAGCCTTGCCGGTGGCGTGGCGCTCACCAGGGACCAGCTCTTCGCACGATTCGGCGAAGCCGGCATCGCAACCGACAGCAACCGCGGCTCCAACCTGCTCTGGTACCTCGCCCACACCAAAACCCTCTGCTTCGGCCCGATGCACGGTTCAGCGCAGGCTCTCGTGCTGCTCGACGAATGGGTGACAGCACCCCGAAGCCTCGACCGTGACGAGAGCCTCGGCGAACTGGCTGCCCGCTACTTTCGCAGCCACGGCCCTGCGACGCTGAAGGACTTTCTCTGGTGGTCGAAACTGTTGGTCGCCGAGGCGAAGCGCGGGCTCGAGATCGCCAGGGACAGGCTCGAGACGCTCGAGTACGACGGCCAGGCGTACTGGCTGGCCCAGGGGCTGCAGGATGCCACTGCGAGCCGGGTTCGCCGATCATCCGTTCACCTGCTGCCCGGCTTCGACGAGTACCTTCTCGGCTACGCCGATCGCCGCGCAGCGCTCGATGAGCAGTACAGCCAGCGCATAGTGCCCGGCAACAACGGCATGTTCCTGCCGACGGTCGTCTCCGGCGGCATTGTGGTCGGAACGTGGTCGCGAACGGCGACCAGCACGCAGGTCGCCGTGACCCCCGAGCCATTCGCGGGGTTCTCTGTCGCCGAGGAGTCGGGAGTTCGACGACGCGCTTCGGGGTATGCGGCCTTTCTCGGCCGCGAACTCCGCTGACGGAGCCCTTCACCAGGCATGGATGCGTGGCCCGCACCAACGACGAACCGCCGCCCAGGCCAAGCCTGGACGGCGGTTGTCGACTGCTGCGTGAGACTACGCCTGAAGCGAAGCCTGCAGGTCGATCGTGATGGTGACGTCGTCACCGACGAGCACTCCGCCGGCCTCGAGGGGAGCGTTCCAGCTCACACCGAAGTCGTTGCGGTTGATGACCGTCTTGGCGGTCAGGCCGAGCTTGTAGTTGCCGTAGAGGTCGTTGCCGAATCCGCCGAACTCGACGGTGAACGTGACCTCTTTGGTGACGCCCTTGAGGGTCAGGTCACCGGTGACCGCGAGGTCGTCCTTCTCGGGAACGACGCTCTTGGACACGAAGGTGATGGTCGGGAACTCGGGGGCGTTGAAGAAGTCGTTCGTGCGCAGGTGGCCGTCGCGGTTCGCGTCACCGGTGTTGATCGACTCGACCTCGGCGGTTGCGGTCAGCTTGGTGTCGAGGGGGCTCTCACCGGTGACGAAGGTGGCGTCGAACTTCTCGAACTTGCCCTTGACCTTGCTGATGAGCAGGTGGCGAACGCTGAACGAGACCTCGCTGTGCGAAGGGTCGATGGTCCAGGTGCCGGCCTTGTGCCCAGGGATCGTGTACGTGTCAGTCATGGTTTCTCTTTCCGTCGGTTTCATCCAAGAATAGTTGTCGATACAACCTGCTATCGATTATCTATACAAATGCATCCACTCTCCACATTATTCCCGCAGTCTGAAACATTCCGTCACAACGGGATGAGAACATGAAGTCATGACTACCCCAACAACGCGTGTCGACTTCTGGTTCGACCCCTCGTGCCCCTGGGCCTGGATGACGAGCAGATGGGTCGACGAGGTTGCGACCCATCGCGATCTCGACGTCTCGTGGCACATCATGAGCCTCGCCATCCTCAACGAGAACAACGACGTGTCAGAGAGCTACCGCGCATTCTTCCCGCGCGCACTCCGTTACGCACAGTTGGTGGCCGCGGCGAAGGAGCTGCATGGGGATGCGGTTGTGAAGCCGCTGTACGACGCGCTCGGAACGCGGATCCACCTTGGGCAGCGCACCGACGTCGACGCTGTGATCTCCGAGTCCCTGGCTGAAGCTGGCCTGCCCACAGCACTGGCCGCCCACGCCCCCGCAGATCCGGCAGACCACCTGTTCGCCTACGAAGAACAGTTGCGCGAATCGCACAGGTCGGGCATGGCGCTCGTCGGCAACGATGTCGGAACCCCGATCGTCTCCGTCAATGGCGTGGCGTTCTTCGGCCCGGTCATCTCGCCGGCCCCGACCGGCGAACAGGCCCTCACACTCTGGGATGGCGTCGTTGCGGTCGCCGGGTACGACGGCTTCTTCGAACTCAAGCGAAGCCGCACCCGCGACCCGATCTTCGCCGAGACCCACTCCGCCTGAGCCTGCGACCTCGAGGCACGACGGCGAACTGTGCCACGCAATACGGCAACGCGCCGCCGAGGCACCACCAAACGGCGGTCCGGCACGTAGCGTAGAGCCATGTCTCGTTCGGCGCGCCTTCTTGCCGGGGCTCTGCTGGCCGTCGCCGCGAGCGTCGCCTCTCCGCTGACTGCGACAGCGTTCCCTTCGCAGGCGTCGGCCCGGGCATCCATTGCCGGTGGATCTGCGGGATTCACTGAATCCACCGCTCGGCTGGGCCAGCTCGCGGTTCGCACCGACTACCCGAGCTGGGACGACGTCAACGCGGCGAAACAGAATGAGGCTGCGAAACAGGCTGAGGTGACGAATATCACCTCGCTGCTCGGCCAGCTGGAAGATGAGGCCGCTCGACTCGGTGACGAGGCCGTGCAGAAGGGCAACGCGTACCTGAAGGCCGCCGCCGAACTGCAGGCCGCGACCCAGATCGCCGAGACGGCCGACCAGCGGGCGACGGATGCCCAGACCAGGGCTACGGCGGCCCAGAAGCAGGTCGGCGCGATCGCGGCATCGCTGTACCGCTCGGGGGGCAGCTCGAGTGCCACGCTTCTGCTCGACAGCTCGAACGCGGGCTCCTTGCTCTACCGACTCGGCACCATGAGCAAGCTCACGGAGCAGTCGGCGAAGCTCAGCGACCTCGCCACGGCCTCACAGAACCTCGCAATCACGCTCAAGGACCAGGCCACGATCGCTGAGAACGCTCGCATCGAACTCGCTGCAACTGCACAGAAGGCGGCCGATGATGCGAAGGCAGCACAAGAGGCTGCCGACGCGCAGGTGGCCGACCAGAAGGCGAAGAGTGACGTGCTGTACGCCCAGCTCGCGGTGCTGCAGGACTCCACGGCGCAGATCGTCGAGTCCTACCGGCTCGGGCAGATCGAAGCGGCCAACATCCTGGCCCAACAGCAGGCCGCAGCCGCCGCTGCTGCCGCCAGTTCCGGTTCGGGTTCGAGCTCTGGCTCCGGCAGCAGCGAGGGACTCCCACCCGGCTCGGTGGTGGTCGATCCCGCCGCCGCAAAGGCCTATGCCGCCGACCGGGTGGCGTCCATGGGCTGGGGCTCAGACCAGTTCTCCTGCCTCGTTCTGCTGTGGAACCGCGAATCGGGCTGGCGGGTGAACGCCTACAATGAAGACGGTGGGGCCTACGGAATTCCCCAGTCACTGCCCGGCAACAAGATGGCCACAGCCGGTGCCGACTGGCGAACGAACGCCCAGACGCAGATCAACTGGGGGCTCTCGTACATCTCCCGCGCCTACGGCACACCCTGCGGAGCCTGGGCGCACTCGCAGAACACGAATCCGCACTGGTACTGAGTGTCGCTCGCCAGCGACACACAACGCGGCTGCTCAAGCAGCGAATTCAGTGATTGAAGACATCGTTCAGCGTGACAGTCTGCAACCCGCGACTCGTGATCAGATTCTCGAGCTGGGGGAAGACCTCTGTCACCGGCAGGAAGTTCAGATGCCCGATGACGATGTGCTGCGGCAGGAACCACTGCGTCGCGAAGTCGACCACCTGCTGGTCGGTGATCAGCCCACTGTCTGAGAGGGAGCCGTACCACATCACCGGCGTCGTGTAGCCGATCTCGGCCGCCAGGTGGTCGGTGTGGTGGTTGCGATAACCGTATGGCGGCCGGTAGAAGGGCCGGGCATCCACCCCGTAGGTGCTCATCAGGAAGTCGTGGTTCTTCTGCAGCTCTTCAATGACGCCGTCGTCGGAGAGCGAGGTGAGGTCGGCGTGATCCCAGGTGTGGTTGCCAAGCTGGATCTGGCCGGTCTTCACGAGAGGGCGCAACAGTTCTGCGTTCTCCGTCCAGCCGGGATAGCTGCCGTTCACGAAGAAGGTCAGCCGGGTGCCCGTTCTCTTCGCGAATTCGACGTACTTTCGAATCACCTCACTGTTCGACCCGTCGTCGACCGTCCAGGCGAGGAGCTTGCCGTCTCCCGGGAGGTCGGTCATGACGCCCTCGGGGATGGCGACTTTTGCCAGCGCCGGCGGAGTCGGAGCGGGTGTGGGTGTCGGGGTCGGGGTGTGCATCGGCGTCGGCAGTGCAGTCACTGTGGGTGTCGGCGTGACCGGCGCGCGAGGTGTCGTGCTTGCCGCGACTGGGGTAGTTTGAGGCGTCGACGCACACGCCGTCGCGGTCGCCACCACCCCGGCGGCGGCCAAGATGAGAAACAGTCGACGTTGCACGAACCCACAATATCGGGACGGGAGGAACGGTGACCGAAACCGGTTCGCCCCGCCGCACCCCCAATAGGGGTGACAATGTGGCATTGGCCCTCATCGCAGCGTGCCATCCCGGCCCGACGGCCGCGGTCACCACCCTGTCGGTCATCCTCGCCATCGCGATCGGGCTGTCACCTCTACGGATTGTCGGCGTGGGTGCTGCCATCCTGGCGGGCCAACTCGCGATCGGGTGGTCGAACGACTGGCTGGATGCCCGGCGCGATGTCGAGGCCGGCAGGACCGACAAGCCCGTCGTCACCGGGGCCGTCGCCGTGTCGACCGTGCGAACGGCGTTCATCGTGGCCGCACTGGCGGTCATCCCGCTGTCGTTCGCACTGGGTGCCGACGCTGCTGCTGCGAGCATTGTTCTGACGGCCTCAGGGCTTTCGTACAACCTGTGGCTCAAGAAGACGCAGTATTCGTGGCTGCCGTACGCCGTGAGTTTCGGATTGCTGCCGTTGGTGGTCACGTTCGCAGCGACTCCCCCGGCCGTTGCGGCGTGGTGGGTGGTTGCAACGGGCTCCCTGCTGGGGTTGGCGGCCCATTTTGCCAACGTGCTTCCTGACCTCGAGGATGACCGAGCCGCAGGGGTGAACGGGCTGCCGCACCGGGTCGGACGCGTCGGGTCTGGCCTGTTTGCCTTCGGTTCGCTTCTCCTGGCCTCGGTGATGGTCACGTTCGGCGGCATGATGATGCCAGCCGCCGGCGCTGCGCCGGGCACGCCCTCCCGCTCCAGCGACGCAGCGGTCGCCGCTGGTGCGACACCAGGCCTACTCGGCCTACTCGGCTTTGCCATCGGGTTGGTGATCGCGGCGTTCGGAGTGTGGCTGGTACTGACCCGGCCACCGAGCAGGCTGCTGTTCCAGCTGATCATCGCCAGTGCGCTGATCGACGTGGTGCTGCTTGCACTGTCGGGCTCACATCTGCTCGCCTGAGGTGGTCACCCGCCGGGGCTCGGGTACGCCTGGGCATCGTCGGTCACGTAACTGAACCATGCCCGCTGACCGGGAACAAGGTCGAGTTCTGCAGCGCACCTCGGGTGAAGGTCGGCGGCCACGACATCGGAGTGCACGCGCACGACATCACCGCGCGGTTCGACATCTCGAATGTGGCCCATCAGAACTGTTCGATGGGCGTCCGGCACCGGTTCGGCCAACCAGAGCGTCACCGCTGACGGCCTGACCGCACGCGTCTCGCCGTCACTTCGCACCACCACGAGGCCGGCGAGGTCGGCTGCGAAACCGCTTCGGGGCCGCTCGAACACCTCGGTTGTCGACCCGTGTTCGACGATGCGACCGTCTTCGACGATCACGACCGTATCGGCGAGCAGGTAGGCGTCGAGGATGTCATGGGTGACGATGAGTGCGCTGCGGCCCTCGAGAACCCGCCGGAGTGTCCTGCGGAGAGTCGGCGCCACGGCCACGTCGAGGGCAGAGAGCGGTTCGTCGAGCAGGAGCAGCGCGGGCTCCGACGCAAGCGCACGAGCAAGGGCGATGCGCTGGGCCTGGCCACCCGAGAGCTCGGTGGGCTTGCGCTCAGCGAGGTCACGGGCATCCACTTCGTCGAGCCAGCGAAGCGCTGAACGGCGGGCCTCGCGAGCGCTCTGCCCGTGACTGCGCGGGCCGAAGGCGACATTGTCGAGCACGCTGAGGTGCGGGAAGAGGAGCGCCTCCTGAGCGAGGAGCGAGATGCCGCGGGCATGGGGAGCGAGCCACACCGAGCGAGGGGCGGTGCGGGTGACGTTGGCGGCAGCGGTCCCACCTCTGTTCGTGCCTGGCAGGTCGAAGAGCGTCCGGTCATCGAGGGTGGCGCGACCGCTGTCGGGGATGAGGAGCCCGGCCGCGATGGCGAGCAGCGTCGATTTGCCGGCGCCGTTCGGCCCGAGAATGGCGACCGTCTCGCCATCGGCGACGGCCAGTTCGAGGTCGAGACCCCGGGCATCCACTCTCGCTCGAATCGTGAAGGTCACGGCGCGCCCTCGAGCCTGAATCGCGAGCGAATCGCGATCTGGTGGGAGAGCAGAACGACGAGCAGAGCGATGATCACCAAAACGAGCGAGAGCGCGACGGCAGCGCCCGGGTCGGTCTCGCGCTGCAGGTAGATCTCGAGAGGCAGCGTGCGAGTGACACCCTGCAGGCTGCCGGCGAAGGTGAGTGTAGCGCCGAACTCGCCCAGTGCCCTGGCAAACGACAGCACGGCACCCGAGATGACGGCGGGGGCCACCAGGGGCAGCGTCACCCGCCAGAGCACGCCGGTGGGGCGAGCACCGAGCGTTGCAGCGACGGCTTCGTAGCGGGTACCGACCGTGCGCAGCGCGCCCTCGAGACTGAGCACCAGGAACGGCAGCGCGACGAAGGTCTGGGCGAGTACGACGGCCGTCGAGGAGAAGGCGATCTGGATGCCAAGCACCTCGAACGCGCCGCCGAGAAGCCCCCGCCGCCCGAAGGTGTAGAGCAGCGCGATTCCGCCGACCACCGGCGGCAGGACGAGCGGAAGCAGCACGAGCGCGCGGAGCACTCTCTGGCCGGTGAAGCGGGTTCGGGCGAGCACCAGGGCGAGGGGCACCCCGAAGACGATGCACAGGATGGTCGCGGCCAGCGAGGTGCGAAGGCTCAGCCACAGGGCGTCGAGCGACGCAGGCGACGACACCAGCGGAATGAATTGCACCCAGTCGACGCGGGCGACGATCGCGACGAGGGGTAGCAGCACGAACGCGGCACCCGCAACCGCCACTGCGATCACCCAGCGCGGAACTCCGCCCGAGGCGCCGGCCCACCCTGGAGGTGAATGTCGGGCAGAAGGGGCGAATCGAGGCAGGCTAGGGTGCCGCACCGAAACCCGCCGACTGGAGAACACCCTGGCCCACGGAGCCGGTCACATAGGCGACGAAGGCCTCCGACAGGGTGTGGTTCTGCGTCGTCGCCACGATACCGATCGGGTACGTGTTCACCGCCTGCGACGACTCGGCGAACGGAACGCCGACCACGGTGGAACCTGAAGCCTTGACGTCGGTGACGTAGACCAGCCCGGCATCGGCTTCCCCCGAAGCGACCTTGCCGAGCACATCGGCCACCGACGACTCCTCGCTCACAGCGGGGATGGTCACGCCGGTTGCCGTCTCAATGGTTGCTGTGGCCGCGCCACAGGGAACCTGGGGTGCACAGATGACGGTTCTCACACTCGCTTTGCCGAGGTCGGCGAAAGCTGATACATGGGCCGGATTGTCGAGCGGCACGGCGATCTCGAGAGTGTTGGTGGCGAAATTCAGCGGCGAGCCCGTGATCTCTGAGGCGTCGGTGAGCTTCTTCATGTTCTTGGCGTCGGCAGACGCGAAGACGTCAGCTGGTGCGCCTGCCGTGATCTGTGTGACGAGGTCCGCTGACCCGGCGAAGTTGAGCGTGACTGTGGTGCCGGGGTTCGCGGCTTCGAACTTGGTGGCCAGCGCCGTGAAGGTCGGCTTCAGCGAGGCGGCGGCGAAGACGACGATCGTGCCCTTCGGGGTCGGCATCGGGCTCGCTGTAGCCGAAGCTGTGCCGACGGCGGCTGTGCCGACGGGAGTCGACGTGTAGGTGCAGGCGACCGCGCCGCTGAGCATCGCTGCGGTGGCCACAACGACGGCTGCCGTCCTCGCTCTCCGAAGGCGGCCGGGATTCAGCGCAGCGACAGCAGAACGCCTCAGCGTGAGGAGCTTCTTCACATCTTTCCCGTCGGGGTCTCAATGATGACCGTCGTGGCTTTCACGACGGCAACCGCAACGGACCCCAGCTCGAGTCCCAGCTCGCGAACAGCCTCACTCGACATGAGTGAGACCACGCGGTGCGGCCCACACTGCACCTCGACCTGGGCCATGACGGTGTCCATGGTGATCGCGGTGACGAGTCCGACGAACGAGTTCCGGGCGGACCTCCCGACGCCGGAGGGATCGGCCACCGCGACAGCATTCTTCTTGACCAGCTGGGCGAGTTCGAAGCCATCGACCACCGTCTTGCCCGAGTCGTCCTTGCTGCTCGACAGCAGTGCGCTGTCGATCCAGCGACGCACGGTGTCGTCGCTGACTCCCACGTAGAGCGCGGCGTCCTTGATCCTGATCTGCGGCATGAATAAGACTATATAGCCGTACATGCGGAGCAAATGACTCAGAGGCGATTGACGCCTGTCACCCGGATGACCGCCACACCCTGCTCTGCCGATTCCGCCAGGTCGACCTCGGCGTCGATGCCCCAGTCATGGTCGCCCTCGGGGTCATCGAAGGTCTGCCGCACACGCCAGACGGACGCGCCCTCGCTGATGACCAGCATCGAAGCACTTCGGGCGTTGCCGGCCGTGCCGATCGAGTCGTATTCGCCGTAGTAGCCGTCCAGGGCGTCCGCCCAACGGTCGCGGCTGAAGCCGCCGGGGCTGTCGAGTTCACCCAGGTCGTCGACTTTGTCAAGCGCAGCCAGCTGCACCCGGCGGAACAGCTCGTTTCGCACCAGGATCCGAAAGGCCCGCGCGTTCGACACGACGCTGCGGGGTGCCGGCGGCAGCACAGCGGTGACCCCGCGACCGTGAGACGCGACCTCGTCGGCCTCGCCCTGGATGTCGGCGGGGTTCGTCAGTTCCTCCCACTCGTCGAGCAGGCTCGAGTCGACCTGCCGCACGAGTTCGCCCAGCCACTCGATGAGGTCGAGCAGGTCTTCGGTCTTCGCCTCGTCGGGGATCGTCGCCCGCGCCGCCCGGAACGCGTCGGAGAAGTACCGGAGCACCAGCCCCTCCGAGCGGTTCAGCTTGTAGTACCCGATGTAGTCGTTGAAGGTCATCGCGCGCTCGTACATGTCGCGCACCACGGTCTTCGGGCTGAGTTCGAAGTCGCCGACCCACGGCTGCGAGGCTTTGTACGTCTCGAAGGCGGCAGCCAGCAGCTCTTCGAGAGGCTTCGGGTGCGTGATCTGTTCGAGCAGCTCCATGCGCTGGTCGTATTCGATGCCCTCGGCCTTCATCGCCGCGACCGCCTCGCCCTTGGCCTGGAACTGCTGCGCAGAGAGCACTGGCCGAGGGTCGTCGAGTGTCGCCTCGAGCACCGAGATCATGTCGAGCGCATACGTCGGCGACTCCGGGCCGAGCAGGTCGAACACCGCGAGCGCCAACGGCGACAGGGGTTGGTTGAGTGCGAAGTTCGGCTGCAGGTCGACGGTGAGACGGATGATCACCCGGCCATCGGCGTCGGGAGGCAGTTGCTCCACGATCCCCGCTGTGCGTAGCGTTCGGTAGATCGCCAGTGCCTGACGCTCGAGTTCGAGCTGGCGGTGTCGCGGCTCGTGGTTGTCTTCGAGCAGCCTTCGCACGTTCGTGAAGGCGTCTCCCCCGCGCCCGATCACGTTCAGGAGCATCGCGTGGGTGATCTGCATGCTCGAAGTGAGCGTCTCGGGTTCCGCCGCGATGAGCCGGTTGAAGCTCGGCTCGCCCCACGACACGAAGCCCTCCGGCGCGCGCTTCTTCACGACCTTCTTGAGCTTCTTCGGGTCGTCGCCTGCCTTGGCGACGAGCCGCGCGTTCTCGGTCTCGTGCTCTGGTGCCTGCGCCACGACGGTGCCGGCGGTGTCGTACCCGGCGCGACCGGCGCGACCCGCAATCTGGTGGAATTCGCGCGCAGTGAGCTGGCGCATGCGCGTGCCGTCGAACTTCGTGAGTGCGGTGAGCAGAACGGTACGGATGGGCACGTTGATGCCCACACCCAGCGTGTCGGTGCCGCAGATGACCCGCAGCTGGCCCTGCTGGGCGAGCTGCTCGACGAGCCGGCGGTACTTCGGCAGCATGCCGGCGTGGTGCACGCCGATGCCTGCGCGAATCAGTCGCGAGAGTGTGCGACCGAAGTTCGTCGTGAAACGGAAGTCGCCGATCGCCTCGGCGATCGCATCCCGCTGCTCTCGGCTCACGATCTTGATGCTCGACAGCGCCTGCGCCCGTTCGAGTGCCGCCAGTTGTGAGAAGTGCACGATGTACACCGGGGACTGGCCGGTCTGAAGCAGGTCTTCGACCGTTTCGTGGGCCGGTGTTGTTGCGTAGTAGTAGTTCAGCGGCACGGGCCGTTCAACACCGGTGACCACCGCCGTTTCGCGGTTGGTGCGCGCGGTCAGGTCTTTCGACAACCAGGTCACGTCGCCGAGGGTGGCCGACATCAGGATGAACTGCACGTTCGGGAGTGTCAGGAGGGGAACCTGCCAGGCCCAGCCGCGCTCGGGGTCGGAGTAGAAGTGGAACTCGTCCATCACGACCTGGTCGACCGGGGAATCCGCGCCGTGCCGCAGCGCGATGTTGGCGAGGATCTCAGCCGTGCAGCAGATGATCGGTGCGTCAGGATTGACGCTCGAGTCGCCGGTGACCATGCCGACGTTCGTCGGGCCGAAGATTTCGACCAGAGCGAAGAACTTCTCGGAGACGAGCGCCTTGATCGGCGCCGTATAGAAGGTGCGGCGACCATCGGCGAGCGCCGCGAAGTGCGCGGCCACGGCCACCAACGACTTGCCGGTGCCTGTCGGCGTGCTGAGGATGAGGTTCGCACCGGAGACGATCTCGATGATCGCCTCCTCCTGCGCCGGGTACAGCGCGAGGCCGCGCGAGAGGGTGTACTCGCTGAAGCGCTCGAAGAGGTCGTCGGGGTCGGCCTGTGCAGGAGTGCCACCGTCGGCGACGACGTCGGGCAGGTAGTTGATCAGCGACAGGCGCGAGTCGAGCTGGGCATCCGTCATGCTTCGATCATGCCTTACCGCAGGCTCACCTCAGCTCGCGTTCCTGTCGAGCTCATGCTCCACTGCTCGCCGGATCCAACTCGAAACCGACCGATCGTCTGCCTCTGCCTTCTCTCGAACCCTCTGCAGCAAATCGTCTGGAAATCGCACCGGCACAGGCTCACTCAACCGCTTACGGCGACGAACCGCTGGGCCAGTCGGCACCTGGTTCTCGGGTTTGGCGTAGAACTCGAACTCTTCGTCGGGCGTCATCTTCGAATTCATCGATCCTCCTTGTACATCCTCGCCAACCCCACGGACGCGACGTAGCATCCAATCGGCCGGCACTTCGTTCTCTCAGTCTTCGACGGCGCCAACGGAACCATCAGCACTCGACCTTCGACCTCCGCAACCATCAGCCAGTGCGCTGGAGGTTTCGCAGGATAGAAGAGCGGATCGCTCGCCCAGACATCGGCGATGTCCTGCAGCCCGAGCTTCGGATGCTTGAACAGGTGAGCGACCTGATGGTCGATTTCAAACGGCCAATCGTCAGCAAGCAGTTCAATTTCGAACCGCGTGAACTTCATGGATCGATTGTATTACGAACAAGCACAGCTGCACACGACAATTCTTCATACTGACCACGAAAATTCGCGTCAACACATGTGACGTTAGGGCCTCGGGATCTGGGGCACCCAGCAGCGGACAGTGTCACGGTAGCGGCGGAACTCGTCGCCGAAACGCTGCTCGAGGTCTGCCTCCTCATGCGGTCTGACGGCGTAGTTCCAGAGCAGGGAGCCGGCGACGGCGTAGGCGATGACGAGCCACGACTCCAGGATCAGGCCGACCGCGACACCCTGAACGAAGCCGGAGACGGCCATCGGGTTGCGGATCCAGCGGTAGGGGCCCGCGATCACCAGGCTGTTGGCCATTGCCGAGGGCAGCGGAGTGCCGTCGCCGAGCGTTGACATGATCACCCCAGACGAGATTCCGAGCGTGCTGGCAAGAACAAGTACCATGACTCCGAACGGAATCGCGGACGTCGGAAACGGAAGCCCAACCCCCCAGCGTTGCTCGAGTGCCGCGATCACCAGCGGAATGACGACCAGGAACAGCCCCCAGAAGATCACGATCTGACCGAACGTCGAAACCACGTGACGCGCAGGTTTCGCCCGCGTCGTGGCAGAGCGAAACACAAAAGGGCCAGTGATGATCCACTCCGTGGGCACACGACCGAACAGGATGATGCACAGGGCACCCAGCGAACCCACCGTCGCCGCGCCCATCGCCAGCACACCCCAGCCTGCTTGGGTGGTGACTGTGGCGTACGTTGCCAAGCCGAGACTGACGACGCCCGTCCAGCCGGTGCTCACCGCTGCCGCGGGCCTCACCCCGAACGCCGCCACCGCAGAGGCGACCACGAAGAGCGGGATGTCGAAGACGGCGACGACGGTCGGGTTGAGCCGACCGAGCGTGGTCTCACGCACGACGGGTGAGAGGAACACGGCGATCCACCAGGCCAGCCCGGCCGTCGCCTGCACTGCGAAATAGAGTCGACCCCAGCGCATGCCCACAGACTACCCGTCGGCTAGAGCAGAGTTGTCAGAACACCTCCGTCGGCGCGCAGGGCTGCTCCATTGGTAGCCGAGGAAAGCGGGCTGGCGAGGTAGGCGGCAAGGTTTGCGATCTCGTCCGGCTCGATGAAGCGCTCGAGGAGAGACGTGGTGTTCGCGCTGATGACTCGCTCCTTCAACAGGTCTGCCGGTAGCCCCTGAGCGTCGGCAATGTCACGGATGGCGTTGGCGACGCCGTCGGAGTAGGTCGGTCCGCCGAGGATCGCGTTGACCGTCACACGAGTGCCGCGGGTGAGCTTGGCCAGGCCATTACTCACGGCGAGCATCCCCGCCTTGGTCACGCCGTAGTGCGTCATGTCGGCGGGGACGTTCACACCCGACTCGCTTGATATGAAGATGATCCTTCCCCACCCTGAAGCGATCATTGCCGGCAGCAGCTCGCGCGACAGACGCACCCCACTCATGACGTTGAGGTCGAAATACCGCGCCCATTCGGCATCGGCAATGTCAGAAAAGGCCTTCACCTCGAAGACGCCCACGTTGTTGACGAGGATGTCCACCGGCCCCAGCGAACGAAGCAGTCGCTGCACGTGAGCGGCGTTGGCGAAGTCGGCCGCGATACCCGTCACACGCGCTCCGGGCAACTCGTGTTCCAGACTCCGAACAGACTGCTCGAGCCTGGTCTCATCACGGCCATTGATCACGACCTCCGCGCCCTCCCGAAGAAGAGCCTTCGCGATGGCGTACCCGATCCCCTGGGTCGAGCCGCTGATGAAGGCACGTTTGGTGGCAAGCTGCAGATCCATTGCTGGGCTTTCTCCTCGAAATTACTTGACTGATCAAGTAACTACGATAGTCGAAGTTGATTGCTCAAGCAAGTAATCCTGTATCCTCGAGCGTATGGACGACTCTCGAAATCAGCACGCCCTCTCCGGCGACGACCTCCTGACCTGGGTTGCGCTCGCCACGGTCCTGGAATGGCTGCCGCCGGCATTGGACGCAACCCTGATCCGCGATTTCGACCTCACACATTTCGAATATGGCATTCTCTATGCGTTGGCCGACGCCCCCGACCGCACGCTGCGCATGAGTAATCTGGCGGGCTATGCAAACAGCTCGCTGTCCCGCCTGTCTCGAGCCGTATCCCGGCTTGAAGGCCGAGGATGGGTCACGCGCACTCGAGACCCCTCAGACGGTCGTTCGACCCTGGCCACCCTGACGAAGGATGGTCTGACGGTATTCGATGGAGCCACACCCGTGCATGAACAGACGGTCACCGAACTGATTCTCAAACCGCTCACGAAGGCCCAGAAGAATCAATTGCGAGAGATCAGCCTGCGGATCCAGGCATCTATCAGGAGAGAATCGGGCTTCACGCTCGCATCGCCGTCAGCGACCGCGTCGGGCGAGTAGTCGATCAGCGACAGGCGCGAGTCGAGCTATTCGGCCTCGCCCATGACGATCAGATCCGCGGCGCGATAGCCGATGAACGCGGCAGGAGCAACGGTGTGGCCACGGATGATCTGAGGCATCACCGATGCGTCGGCCACGCGGAGGCCCTGTACCCCGCGCACGCGGAGCGCAGCATCCGTCACTGCCATCGGGTCGGTGTCTGGGCCCATTTTCGCGGTGCCCACCGGGTGGAAGGTCGTACCCGAGTCCTGGCGCACGTGCTCGGCGATCTCAGCGTCGGTCGCTGACTCCGCCGGGTACATCTGCTCGACCCACGGGCGCAGGCTCGGCGTCGACAGGTAGCGCTGCGTCAGGCGCACGGCCTCGACGAGGTCGGTGAGATCGCTTTCGACGCTGAGGAAGCCGGGGTCGATGACGGGCTTGTCGACGGGGTCAGCAGAGGCGAGTCGCACGGTTCCCGTGCTCTGCGGCTGAAGGAGCACAGAACCCACCGTCACGCCAGAGCGCTGCTCGGCGCCCTGTTCGGCCGGGAACTTGGAGGCATCGGTGTTGTAGCTGAACAGCAGCTCGTAGTCCGGTGCCGAGCTTCCCGCCTTGGTCACCCAACCGACTCCGTTCTCGGGGAAGTAGGCGGCAGGGCCTTCGTGGCTGGTCAGCCAGGTCTGCACGGCGGCGTCGCTGAGATCCATCGGCACCGAACCCTCCACGCCAGCTGCCGCCAGAGTGTAGACGTGCGGGTAGATGTGGTCGCGAAGTCCCGAGCCGACTCCCGGCAGGTCGACGACCACGGGAATACCGACGGTCTCCAGGTGCGCGCGCGGCCCGACGCCCGACAGCATGAGCAGCTGCGGTGTGTTGTAGCTTCCGCCCGCAAGCACGATTTCCCGACGCGCCCGGAACACCTGCACACCGTCGGCCGTCTGAACCTCGACGCCGACAGCGCGGCCGTCTTCGATGATCACGCGGCTCGCGTAGGCGCCGACGCGAATGGTGAAGTTCTCGCGCTGCCGAACCTCGGCTGTGAGGTAGGCATCAGCGACTGTGTGACGCACTCCGTCGACGAACACCGTCTGGTAGCGGTCGGCAACATCGGCGATGGCGCCGTTGGTGTCTCCACGTGGGCCGAAGCCACCCTCGACGAAGGCGTCGAGGAGCACATCGGAGAGCGGCGTCGGCGTCGCGATGTCGTTCAGCTGCACGGGCCCCTCTGTGCCCCTCAGTGCGGCCGGGCCACGATCTGTCGCTTCGATCGCCAGGTACGCTTCGCGCGCTGCCTCTGCGTTCCAGCCGGTGGCTCCCGCCTGCTCCCACGCGTCGTAGTCCTCGGGGCGACCGCGAAGCCACGCACCGATGTTGAGCACGTTGGAGCCGCCGACGGCACGCCCACGGGGCTCGTCGACGACACGGCCCGCGAGGCCGGGCTGCGGAACGGTCTGGTACGCCCAGTTCTTGTCGGTGTCACCCCACGTGAGGAAGAAGGCACCCTGGCTGCGACCGATGTCGAAAGGGTTCTCCTGCCCTGCCTCCAACAACAGAACGCTGCGATCCGCATGCTCGCTCAGCCGCGAGGCGAGAACCGAACCCGCAACTC
The DNA here is from genome assembly GCF_016907385.1 of Subtercola frigoramans. Taxonomy (NCBI): domain Bacteria; kingdom Bacillati; phylum Actinomycetota; class Actinomycetes; order Micrococcales; family Microbacteriaceae; genus Subtercola; species Subtercola frigoramans. The sequence continues at coordinate 2,460,794 of NZ_JAFBBU010000001.1, forward strand.
CTGCACCAACCACGATGTAGTCGAACTCTTCCGATGCCATGCTCATGACTTCACTTCTTCCTACTTGAGTCTTCACGATGTCGAGGATGCCCGTATTCCACATTCTCGTAATAGTTGTCTCTACAACCATTACCTCATCCTCGCACGAAATACTTGTATATACAACCATTTGCAGATTCCTGCGTGCTTCATCCCAGACCCTCAGAATGATCGGGAGGTAGGGTGATCGAGCACGTCCTGCAACGCCCGAAGGAGACCCTCATGCCCGCCACAGCCACCGGCGTCATCGCCCGATCCCAGGGCGCGCCCGTCGAACTCGTCACCATCGTGGTTCCCGACCCGGGCCCGGGCGAAGCTGTCGTGGACATCGAGACGTGCGGCGTCTGTCACACCGACTACCACTACCGCGAAGGGGGAATCAGCGACGACTTTCCCTTTCTGCTGGGTCATGAAGCCGCCGGCAGGGTCAGCGCAATCGGCGATGGAGTCACCAATGTGAAGGTCGGTGACTTCGTGGTGCTCAACTGGCGGGCGGTCTGCGGCGAGTGCCGCGCCTGCGTGCGGGCAGATCCCTGGTACTGCTTCAACACCTTCAATGCGACACAGAAGATGACCCTCGAAGACGGCACCGAACTGAGCCCCGCACTCGGTATCGGCGCGTTCGCCGAGAAGACCCTCGTGCACTCGAAGCAGTGCACGAAGGTCAACCCTGACGCCGATGCCGCTGCCGTCGGGCTGCTCGGTTGCGGCATCATGGCCGGCCTCGGTGCCGCCATGAACACGGGTAACGTCGGGCGCGGCGACTCCGTCGCGGTGATCGGCTGTGGTGGCGTTGGCACTGCTGCGATCGTCGGCTCACAGCTGGCCGGCGCAAGCACGATCATCGCGATCGACCGTGACGCGAAGAAACTCGTCAAGGCACAGAAGCTCGGCGCGACCCACGTCATCGACTCCAGCAACCTCGACGAGGCGGGGGTGGTCGCGGCCGTGCAGGCGTTGACGAAGACGTTCGGCGCCGATGTCGTGATCGACGCCGTCGGTCGACCTGAGACGTGGCGTCAGGCCTTTTATTCCCGCGATCTGGCCGGCACGGTCGTGCTCGTCGGCGTACCGACACCCGAGATGATGCTCGAGATTCCTCTGCTCGACGTCTTCGGCCGCGGCGGTTCGCTCAAGTCCAGCTGGTACGGGGACTGCCTGCCCGAACGCGACTTCCCCATGCTGACCGACCTCTTCCTGCAGGGCCGCCTGCCGCTTGACGAATTCGTCACCGAGCGCATCGGCATCGAAGACATCGAACAGGCCTTCGCCAGCATGGCCGGCGGCGACGTGCTGCGTTCAGTGGTCGTGCTCTGATGGCTGCCCGCATCGAACACCTCGTCACTAGCGGTACCTTCAGCCTCGATGGTGGAACCTGGGATGTCGACAACAACGTCTGGATCGTCGGTGACGACGCTGAGTGCGTGGTCATCGATGCGGCCCACGACGCGGCCGCCATCCTCGCGGCGGTCGGTGACCGAGCACTCCGGGCGATCCTGCTCACCCACGCCCACGACGACCACATCGACGCCGTTGCTGCACTTCAGGCGGCGACGGGCGCTCCGGCGTATCTCAACGACGGCGACCGGATGCTGTGGGACGCCGTCTACCCCGAGAAAGGGCCCGATGCCGGCCTTGACGACGACCAGGTCATCCGAATCGCCGGAACCGAGCTCCACGTGCTCAGGACACCGGGGCACTCCCCCGGCGCGGTCTGCTTCTACGCCCCAGACCTCGGCACGGTCTTCAGTGGCGACACCCTGTTCAGCGGCGGGCCCGGAGCGACCGGGCGTTCGTACAGCGACTTCCCCACGATCATCCGGTCGATCACAGCCAGACTGCTCACTCTGCCGGCCGAAACCGTCGTTCGCACCGGGCACGGCGACTCAACGACGGTAGGACAGGAAGCTCCCTCACTCGACGAGTGGATCGCCCGCGGGCACTAGCCCGGCTCACGGTAGAATTGGCTCTTCCCATGAGCCAAGACACGCCAGAACCCGCTGCACAGCCCGCCATCGACCCCGCCGAACTCGAGGTGGCTCTGCGCGTGCTGGCGAGCCTGCACGAACTCGACGAGGAGCATCCGGATTTTGTGGCCGTGAGGCGTGCCACGGCGAAGATGTTCAAGTCGGTGAAGAAGAGCCGGCGAGACGAGAAGCGCGAGGCCATTCAGGCCGCCGACAAGAGCGTGATCGCGGGAACCGCGACCGGGGCTCCCGACCGCATCGACGACGAGACCCGCGGGGTCACGCTCGCAGCAATCACGAGCGCGCCGAGCGCAGGCACCCTCATCAAGTCGCGACCCTGCTACATCTGCAAGCAGCACTACACGCAGGTCGACGCGTTCTACCACCAGCTGTGCCCCGACTGCGCTCTGATGAGCCACGCGAAACGGGATGCCCGAACCGACCTGAACGGTAAGCGGGCCCTGCTCACCGGAGGCCGCGCCAAGATCGGCATGTACATCGCGCTGAGACTGCTGCGGGATGGCGCCCACACCACGATCACGACGCGGTTTCCGCGTGACGCTGTACGCCGGTTCTCGAGCCTGCCCGATTCGGGCGACTGGCTGCACCGGTTGCGCGTGGTCGGGATCGACCTGCGCGACCCCGCCCAGGTGATCGGTCTCGCCGAGACTGTGGCTGCGGCCGGGCCGCTCGACATTCTCATCAACAACGCCGCGCAGACGGTGAAACGCTCACCGGGGTCGTATGCGCCACTGGCCGAGGCCGAACTGGCACCGCTGCCCGAGGGGCCGAAACCCGAGATGATCACGTTCGGGCACACCAACGATGCGCACCCGCAGGCGCTGGCGGCGTCGGTAGCCGCGCACCCTCTGCTTCAGCGGGCCGCTCGTGCCGGGGGCGCTGCGAGTGATGCCAACGCGAACGCCGAACTGGCCGGGTCGAAGCTGCTGGGCATGGCTCTGCTCGAAGCGGGGCTCACGCCCGGCGAACTCAGCGCCGACGAGCTCTCGGGGCTCGCGTTGGCAGCCGGATCGTCGTCGCTCGAACGGCTGGCCGCGGGAACGGCGATCGACGCCGGTGGTCTCGTGCCCGACGTGCACCACGAGAACAGCTGGACGCAGGCGGTGCACGACGTCGATCCGCTCGAGATGCTCGAAGTGCAGCTGTGCAACACCACGGCCCCCTTCCTGCTGATCAGCAAGCTGCGCGCGTCGATGGCTGAGGCCGCTGCGGCTGCCAGGTCGGGCCGGGCCTACGTGGTGAACGTGTCGGCCATGGAAGGGGTGTTCGCCCGCGGATACAAGGGGCCCGGGCATCCGCACACCAACATGGCGAAGGCCGCGCTCAACATGCTCACGCGCACCAGTGCGAAAGAGATGTTCGCGACGGATGGCATCCTGATGACAAGTGTCGACACCGGGTGGATCACGGATGAACGCCCGCACCCGACGAAGGTTCGTCTGGCCGAGGAAGGGTTTCACGCACCCCTCGACCTGGTCGACGGTGCGGCCCGGGTGTACGACCCCGTCGTGCGCGGTGAAGCGGGCGAAGACCTGTGCGGCGTCTTCCTGAAGGACTACAGCCCCTCCCCCTGGTAGGAACGCTATCGCAAAGGGGCGCGGGATTGCTCTACGCGGCGGATGGCCAGGTCGTCGTCGATCGATTCGAAATCGGCCCCGGCGAATTCGGGAGTGTGCGGCAGTCGCACGGTGAGGCTTGACATGGCCTGCATGGTCAGGGTGCCCGACGCGATCAGGTAGTCGAGGCTGTGGCCGCCGACACTTCGGCCGTCATCGAGATAGTGCAGGTGGAATCCGGCGACACTGATGCCCTGGTAGATCGAGGGTGCCCAGAACCCGATCAGCGAGCCGGAGGTGCGCCCGAGCTCGCTCTCGTTCTGGGCCCGCATCACCTCGATCAGGGGCCGGAACGGGTGGTGTTGGCGAATCGGCTCCCGCACGAGCATCCGGTCGAAGTCGCCGTCGACCCTGATGGCGTAGAACAGGTTTCTGCTCGGCAGGAGTGACCCGACCAGGCTCTCGAAGCCGGCGCGGTCGAGCGGCCCGGACCCGCCCAGGGGCATGCTCAACGTCGGAGCAAAAACGGAGACCTCGGCGAAGGGCACGCGTTCGCTCTCGTCGACGCGGCTCACACTGCCGTCGGAGGTACAGCGAAAGATCTGGCCGTCGACGAATACGAGTTCACCGTTCAGGGCATGCCCGCAGCCGAGGCCGAAATCCCCTGCCGACAGCACCTGGCTCGCCGGGAAGACCCCGTCGTACAGCCCCGACATGAGGGCATGGATGACCGAGAACTGGGTGATGCTGACGCCGATGACCGGCTGCAGATGCCCCGCCGCCGCATCACTTCGCGTGGTCACTGTCACCGGGCTGAACGGGCTCTGCGCTTCACGGTGACCCGGGCGAGCAGCCGCCACCCGAGGAGGAACACCCCAGTCACGATGAGCGTCACGATGACGAAACTCACCGCGACCCCCTGCCCACTGATCGTGCGAAAGAGCATGCCGACGGCGACGGTGAACAGCCAGATCGGGATGCCCGGCAGCACGACCTCGAACGGATACCGCCACGCCCGCGTCGCGACCCAGCCCACCGCGAGCCCGAGGAGGAAGGGCCACCATGTGTTGAGCGCGCCGAGCACACTGAATCCTTCATCGTGGCTGTTGCGCCCGATGAGCACGAAGACGAGCAGCAGCAGCACATCGAGTGCGGCCGCCACGAGGACGGTGCGGGGTGCGGCTGCCCGGCGGGGTGTTCGAGCACCCTTTGGCGCAGCATCCGGTGCCGTGGAATTCGAAGACGTGGGCGAAGCGGTGCTTTCAGACATAGCAGCAAGTCTACGAGTGAGCGTCAGAGCCCGAGCTCGGGCGCCTTCGAGATGCCGAACTCCACCGCGAGCGCCCGCCGGGCCGCATGCCAGCCGGCCAGGCCGTGCACGCCGGGCCCGGGTGACGTCGACGACGAGCACAGGTACACGCCCTTCATCGGCGTCTGCCACGGGTGCGGCGAGAGGGTGGGGCGCCTGAGCAACTGCCCGAACGTCGCCGCACCCGCCGAGATGTCACCGCCGACGTAGTTGGGGTTCATCGCCTCTTCGCCGACGGCCGTTCGGCTGGTGGAGGCGAGGATCGTGTCTCGGAAGCCGGGCGCGAACCGTTCGATCTGGGCGATGAGCGTCTCGGTCTGGTCGATGTTCGAGCCGCTCGGCACGTGCGTGTAGGCCCAGAGCACGTGCTTGCCTTCCGGCGCGCGCGACGAGTCGATCGTGCTGGGCTGCGAGACCAGTACGTATGGCCGGGAGGCGTGCTTGCCCGCCGCAATGGTTGCCTCGGCGCGGGCGATCTGGGCATGCGTGCCGCCCACATGAACGGTGCCGGCCCTGCGCAGTTCGGGGTTGGCCCACGGAACAGAGTCTGACAGCGCGAGATCGAGCTTGGCGACCGCGTTGCCGTACCGGAAGCGCTCGAGGCGGCGGGCGTACCGCGCCGGCACGCGGTCGCCACCGAGCCGCAACAGCGCCCGGGGCGAGACATCGAGCAGAACCGCCTTCGAGGGTGGCAGTTCGGCGAGCGAGGTGATCTCGGTGCCGGTGACGATCTCACCGCCGTGCGCGAGCAGGTCAGCGGCCATGGCATCAACGATCGCCTGACTGCCCCCGACTGGTACCGGCCAGCCGACCCCGTGGGCATGTGTTCCCAGCATGAGCCCGGCGGCGGCCGGCGCAATACCGGGCAGCGGCAGGATCGCGTGTGCCTCCACCCCGCTCAGCAGGGCCGGGGCGACGTCGCTCTCGAAACGCAGTCCCCAGAGCGGGCTCCCCTGCTCCAACACCCGTGCGCCGAACTGCGCAGCCACGAGCGGGTTGCGGGGTAGTCGCAGAAGTGAGCCGCCAGTGAACTCGGCAAGCTCCCGCCATCGCTCCACCAGCGGGCCGAACAGCTTCTTCCAGGCCGGGCCGTCAACACCGAGCCCCCTGGCCGTCTCGTCGATGCTCTGGTAGGCGATGCCCGCCCTGCCCCCATCGAGTGGATGCCCGTACGCGACGTCGGGCAGCCGCAACTCGATGCGCGAGGCCAACCCGAACCGCCGAAAGAACTCAGAGGCCAGGGCCATCGGATGCACGGCAGAGCACACATCGTGCAGATACCCCGGCAGCGTGAGTTCGCTGGTGCGTGCGCCACCGCCGATCGTGTCGGCCCGCTCGTACACGCGCACGGAGAGACCCGCGCGCGCCAGCGTGACGGCGGCCGCGAGACCATTCGGCCCTGCTCCGACCACGACCACATCAACGGTGTCCACGTTGGTAGTATCGCCCACCCTCGGCGTTCGCCCCAATCCCTCCGCACGAGCCCACCCAGCTTCCTGTATTTGGGCTTTGAGAGCCGTGTCAACCCCTTGTCGGGGGGGTGGTGCGCATGATTGCCTCAACACAAGCACTTAACCGAAGGAGGTTGATGTGACAACACAGTTGACGCGCCTCAGCCAGGTCAACATTCCACTCTCAGGCGACATTCGCATCTCGGTCATCTCTGACCACGAATGGCAGGTCTGCGATAGGCGAATCCCTACAAGCAACGCCGAAAGCGTGCTTGGCTACATCGAACTGACGAACGGGTACTACGACGTCCTCAAGCTCTCTGCACCGAGGAGCATGTTGCGCTTCACCGAGTTCAGTCGTGCGGTCGACTGTTTCAGTGAGACCCTGAGATAGAGTCGGCCGTCAGCAGGCGCCGTGCGTCTCTGACGGCAATGTCGACAGGCTCAAGGCCCACTCGAGCGACGGCCCCAGAGAGACCGTTGACCCCGGTGTCGAAGTCGATCCAGCGAACTCGCGTCGGTTCCGGCACAGCCGCACCTGCAACGTCCACGGTTCCTGTGTGTCTACTCTGCTTCACCCAGACGTCGATGGCCCGCGGGTCCCGTCGCATCCCGTGCCCGCTTGCCTTCACCACGGCCTCCTTGCGCACCCACAGCCGCGCCCGTGCCGTAGCAGCGTTTGTGGGGTCGAGCCGCTCGACGGCACGAACCTCGCGGGCGGCGAGAGCGACGGTGTCGAAGCCCGGGAATTGTGCAGCATCCACTCGGTCGATGTCGACTCCGATGTCACCCTTTCTGGCGACGGCCACCGCCAGATGATCTGGTGTCGTGGAGAGCGACAGGCCGAATCGACCCGGCACGCCGGGGAGCCCGAGTGGGTCGAGCAATGATGGCCTGCCGTGAGAACCGCCGCAGACCGAGCAGGTGAAGTCGAACCGCACCGAAGCCGGCGGAACACCGAAGACCTCGCCCGCAGCGAGCCGCAGCAGTGCGTGCGACGCAACGAAGCGGTCACGATCGCGGGCGCGCATGAAGGTCGATGCACGCTCCTGTTCCGACGGTTCGAGAAATCGGAGAAGCGACGGTTTCGCCTCCGTCACCTCGGCCAGGAAGACGACCACCTCGGCCGGCGCAGAGATCACTCTTCACCCATGCGCTCCACCCTGCCATACTGGCCCTGTTCGAAGGAGTGCCATCATGGCAGCAGAACCCGCAGCAGCAGTCGGTGCCGGCACCAGGGAAGACCCGTGGCAGCTCGTCACCGCTCCGGGCAGCTCGTCGTACACGATGTACCGCGACGACACGACAGATCCCCCCGTGTTGGTGTGCCAGGTGGGCTCGACCAAACTCACCTACGACGCGCGGGCGATCGACGACCTGCACGCCTGGCTGAAAGCACAGGGCGACTGGGTTCCCCTCGGCGCGGCCGACGAGCTCAAACCAGCTGCCGCTGGATCGGTCGAGGCCTGGGGCCGGTCAGAAGACAACCCCGTCGGTGGCTGGTACGGCCAGCGCAAGGGGTACCGCGGGCGTTTCGGCATGTACCTTCCGCCGCTGCTCGAAGCCCTCGGTCTGGCGGAGCTGACCCACGACGCCCGAAACAACTCGGTGCGCGCCATCTGAACCCAGCCGTCTCGGCTCCTCGCCCTCGATACCTGCTGGCAATACACTCACTCCATGGATGATCAGACTTGGGCCCGCGCACCGATCGAGCCGCAGAGCGTGAACGCTCCGCTGTCGTCTGCAGCGGTCTTTCTCGTCGTCACCATCGAACGTGCCGCTGCGGCGGCGCTCGTCGTTCGCGAGGTCATCTCCGACATCGGTGGGCTCGTTCGCACGGTCGGCTTCCGCGACCTAGGCGGCAGGCTCTCGTGCAACGTCGGCATCGGCGCCGAGGCGTGGTCGCGGTTCGACCAAGCAGCGAAACCCGAGCAGCTCGACCGTTTTCACGCCATTCCGGGGCCGGTTCACACCGCCGTCTCCACGCCCGGCGACCTGCTCTTTCACATTCGGGCGGAGCGAGCCGACCTGTGCTTCGAACTGGAGCGCCTCATTCTCGACAAGCTCGGCGACGCGGTGACCGTGGTCGATGAAGTGCAGGGCTTCCGGTACTTCGACGCGCGCGACCTGCTCGGGTTCGTCGACGGCACAGAGAACCCGACCGGTCAGTCGATGGCCGAGGCATCGTTGATCGGTGATGAAGACCCTGAATTCGCTGGCGGCAGCTACGTCGTGGTGCAGAAGTACCTGCATGACCTCGCGGCCTGGGGCGGCCTGACGACCGAGCAGCAGGAGTCGATCATCGGCCGGTCGAAGATCGACAATGTCGAGCGCGAAGACGACGAGCCGGCGTCGGCGCCCCGAAAATCACATCGCAGCCTGAACACCATCGTCGATGAGAACGGTGTCGAACAGGCGATCCTCCGCGACAACATGCCGTTCGGCCGGCCCGGCCACGGCGAGTTCGGTACCTACTTCATCGGCTACGCCCGAAAGGTCTGGGTCATCGACCACATGCTGCGGCGCATGTTCATCGGCGACCCGGTGGGCGAGTATGACCGCATTCTCGATTTCTCGAAGGCCGTCACCGGGTCGAGTTACTTTGTGCCGAGCATCCAGACCCTCGAAGCTCTCGCGCCAGAAGAGTAGCGCAGCTGAACGGTGCACCGCTCGATTGCTGAGTGATCTCCCAGATCGCCCATAGCTCACTCATATAGCAGATCGGTACGGTCAACGTGTCTGTGGGCGTGCGGCGATCCTGCCCCGCCGGGGAACTGAGGGGTGGCGCGCGTCAACATCTACGAAGAGCAATTGCGCGGCCTGCCCAAGAAGGAGCGCAAGGCACTCTCGCGGGAGTTTGCACGAATCCAGCGGGAAGACCAGCAGCGTCGCAAGAAGCGCAACACGATCATCCTGCGCACCAGCCTGATCACCGTCGGCGTGGCTCTGCTCGCCGTTGGAACGCTGGTCACCGTGAACACCGTGCGGGCGGGGCTCGCCGGGCCTGCGAACATGGCCAGCGACGGCATCGTCGTGGTCGGCGACGGCACGAACGTCACGGCGACGAAGAGCGGTGCCCTGGCCGTCGGCCAGGCGCCGACTCCCAGCGTGCTCGACACCACGAACGGCATTCTCACTGTTGTCGAATATGTCGACTACTCCAACGCCGACGCGGCGACCTTCGAGACCACGAACGGCGCGGCGATCCAGGGCTGGGTCAAACAGGGGTACGCCACCCTCGAGATCCACCCGGTTGCGCTCTCGAGCACCGATGGCAACGACCCGGGCGCGCGAGCGGCGAACGCCATCGCCTGCGTGGCCAATACCTCCCCCGACAGCGTGCTCGCCGTGCACAATGCCCTGGTCGCCGACCAGGCCACCATCGCGAGCGCCGGGCTCAGCAACGCCGATCTCGTGAACCTTGTGACAACGGCCGGGGTGACAGACGCTGCCATCGCGAGCTGCATCACGTCGAACGGGTTCGCAAACTGGGTCAGTGATTCGACCGCGCGCGCGAAGGCTTCGGTGCCGAATTCAGACACCACATCGCTGACCAGCACACCGCTTGTGCTGGTGGACGGGATGGCATACACGGGTGCGGTGGGCGACCAGACGGCATTCCAGACCTTCGTGACCGACACCTTCACGAAGAACACCCCGGCCAGCACGGCAACCCCGACGCCGACACCGACGCCGACGCCGTGAGGCTTGGAGGCGAGGCTTCAACCGCAAACAGTGGCACATCGACGCCACACAGCCCGCGTTCAACGAACACCAAGAGTGATCGGGCATGCTGGGAGACATGTTCAGACGCCACCCCGTGCTCAGCGTGTTCACGCTCGCCTATCTCGGAGTTGTCGCGTGGATCACCCTCGGGCCGCAACCGCTCGACACCAAGGCGGAGGGCCTGCTCTACCAGGCGATCCGCTTCTTCGGCCGGCATGCCAGCACAGAGTGGATCACCTACGACCGCGTCGAGTTCACGGCCAACATCGCCATGTTCTTTCCGATCGGGCTCTTCTTTCTGCTGTTGCTCGGCCGGCGCCAGTGGTGGCTCGCCATCATCGCCGGCGTCGGGCTCACGTTCGGGATCGAGTTCATCCAGCTCTTTCTCCCGGACCGCGTCTCCGACGTTCGAGACATCATCTCGAACTCGATCGGTGCGACGCTCGGCGTTCTCGTCGGCCTTGCGCTGACGGCGAGCAAGGCGCGGCAACTTCGGCGCTCGCGCACCCCGGCTCCCCTCCGCGCCTGACCAATCGCGAAACCGGCATCAACCAGAACCGGTGCGGTGACCTGCTGAGATGTTTTGACAGATCCTCCGGGAACGATGACGTCGCAGCACATCGATGACACTCAGGTCGACTTTGCACGGAGGTGAATGCGTTCGCCCTGCTTGCCGAACATGCTGAGGATCTCGACCCGACCAGCGCCGGTCGCACCGAACCAATGCGGGTTCTTGGTGTCGAATTCAGCCGCTTCGCCCGCGCCCATGACAATGTCGTGTTCGCCAAGGACGAGCCGCAGTCGTCCGGCGAGCACATAGATCCATTCATAGCCGCCGTGAGTTCGGAGCACCGGCTTCCGGTCCGTTGCAGCGATGGTTACTTTGAAAGCCTGGGGTTCGCCGGGGTGCTGCGACAGCGGCGTCAGGATGCGTCCGTCCGACCGTGTGGACGTCTGCGGAACGCGTGGGTCTGCGATCCGGGGCGATGTCACGATGTCGTCCAAGGTCATCGAGAGCGCCGCAACGACAGGCAGGAGTATCTCCAGGCTTGGCTTTCGTTGCCCGGATTCGAGCCTCGACAGAGTGCTCTTCGAGATTCCCGTTGCCTCCGCCAATTCCTCGAGCGTCAGATCCTTCTTCTGCCTGGCGGCGCGTAGGCGCGGGGCGATCTGATTCAGCTCAGTCTGGATTCTCTGCGAGGTGCTCATGCGATCAGGTAACCATGCCGTCCCAGTTTCAGCAACAGTTGTCCCAAATCTCATCCCACCGATGTCACTGTTCCTTCATGAACAACACAACCACTACTGACGTCATCATCATCGGCGGAGGCGCCGCAGGGCTTAGCGCGGGACTCGTACTCTCGCGAGCCCGCGCCGACGTTCTCATCGTTGACTCCGGTCAGCCACGAAATGGGCCTGCTACACACATGCAAGGCTTTCTCTCTCGTGACGGGATGGATCCCGCCGAGTTCCTGAGAACCGCCCGCCGCGAAATCGAAGGGTACGGAGGTGCCTTCCTCGCGGGCTCAGTCGCGAGCGTGGAGAGACACGAAGGGTTCTTCAGCATCACCCTCCTGGACGGGACGATCAGGCAGGGACGCGCGCTTCTCATCGCGACCGGTCTCCACGACCACCTTCCCCTGATCCCCGGACTGAGTGATCGGTGGGGCTCACTTGTCCACCACTGCCCCTATTGCCACGGTTACGAAGTGCGCGGCCTGAGGATCGCCGTCATTGGCGGACCCGCGCGCGAGATGTCCATCAAGCAGGCGGGCCTTCTTCGCCGCTACAGCGACACCGTGACTCTCATCACCAACGGCATCGATCTCGATCCCTCAGAACGATCTCGACTCGAGGCCTTCGACATTCATGTCGTGACGGGCAACGTCTCCCACCTCATCGGTGGTGCGCCGGCGACGCTTACCGGGGTTGGTCTCATGAGCGGTGACGCAGTCACTGCCGATGCTGTCTTCATAGCGCCACCCCAGCGGGCCCACGACGAACTCCTCAAGGGACTCGGCTGCGAGACCAATGAGATCACCGGCCTTGTCAGCGCGGACGCCTTCGGGCAGACCAGTGTGAGTGGAGTATGGGCCGCCGGAAACGTGGTGACCCCAAGCGCCCAAGTCATCACCGCCGCCGGTGCCGGCAGCGCGGCCGCCATCTCGATCAACGGATGGCTTCTCAACACAGACCTCGACGCCGCGACCGCGGCGCGACCATAACCGGGACCCCGGTTCACAAAACAAAGGAAACAACAATGTCACTCCCCACACCAACCACCGCAACCGCGAAGCCCTCGGCACCCAAACCGCCATCCGTCCACGCCAGGGCGCTGATCACGTGGATCGCGATCTTTCCACTCGTCACGGTGGGCTTCTTCGCCATCGCACCGTTCGCTTCTGACTGGAACCCCGTGCTGCGCGCCTTCGTCCTCTCGGTCGTCGTCGTTCCCGTTGCGGTGTACCTCGTAGTGCCGCAGCTGATGCGGCTGTACGGAAGAGTTCGCGCCGCGCGAAGCTGATTCATGCGGTCTGGCGCGCCAGCCAGGCCGGACCGGGCACCTGATCGGCGCGCAAAACGCGTCGGGTATTCCACCCGTTGCTCAGATGCGAGCCTCGGCTGCGAAGCCCACAGACGATCTGAAACCGCGCGTTATCAGCCAGACGGCGAAGAAGAGTTCAAACAGTCCACCGGGGACGGTGGAGATGATACCCACGCCCGCGACACCGGAAAGCTCCAGGATGCAGCCCGTGGCGAAGGATGCGTAGCCGACGAAGCCCCACACAGAGAGAAACCGGGGTACGAGCCGTGATCGGTAGAGAGCAACGCAAAACACCAGGCTGCCGATACTCAGACCGGCCATCGCGACACTGTACGCGAGGAAGTTCATGTGGGCCGATCCCCGAAGCAGGAAGAGTGCGCCCGCGGCGAGAAATACGCCCTCGAAGAGGCGAGCTGTCAGGTACACGACTGCGACCGCCGGCGCGTGTGGGCGAAGTATCGGGACTAACAGAATTCCGATCACGATGACGGCCACGGAGTTGAGCAGCATCATGATCACGCCGGAGATCATCAGCACTCCATTCGTGGCCGCCAGTGCGACAGAGCTGCCGATGCCGTAAAGGAGGAAGGCGGCGAGCATGAGCCCGCCGACGGTGCGTGCGATGGTGCGAGTGTTCTTCATGATTCTTCCTGTCTCAGAGAATGCCTTCACCATACGGCGTAAGGTCGAATGGCATGACGATACCATACGTTGTAAGGTGAGGTCTATGGGCAGCGCAGAAACACGAAAACCGGTCACCCGTGAGCGAGCAATCCGAGTGGCGATTGAGCTCGCTGATGCCGGTGGTATCGAGTCACTGAGCATGCGCAAGCTCGCTGCTGAACTCGGAATCGAAGCAATGTCGCTCTATTACCACGTGAAAAGCAAAGACGACATCCTCGATGGGATGCTCGATGTTGTCTACTCGGAATTCTCGACTCCTCGGGCGGGCGATCCCTGGCGCCCCGCAATGCGCACCCGGGCGGAATCGACCCGCACGGTGCTGTCGCGGCATCCCTGGGCCATCAGCATGAAAGCGCGGACCTCCCCCGGCCCGGCAACTCTTGGTCACCTGGACTCGGTGATCGGCTGCCTCACCGCCTCAGGATTCTCGATGACCATGACCGCTCACGCGATGTCAGTCCTCGACAGCTATGTTCAGGGATTCGCCCAGCAGGAGGCAGCGCTGCCACTTGACCCGTCGGGCGACATCAGCTCAGCGACGGATGACATCATGGCGCAACAGGTAGCCATGGCAGAGGCGTTCCCCCACCTTGCTGACATGGCTGTGCGCCTGATCCTGCAACCGGGGTACGCCTACGCGAACGAATTCGACTTCGGGTTGACGCTGATCCTCGACGGTCTCGAGTCGGCGCACGCAGCGCAGGGGGGCACCTGATCGTCGGGCTCGCCGCAGCAGCAAACGACTGCCAGCACAGCTCGGATCAGGCAGCGAGGTGGAAGGTGGTCGCGAAGCGGTCGAGGAGCTCGTTGCGGCCACCGAGAACCTGCACGACGCCGGTTGTGATCGCGCGATCGGGGGTGAGCTCGCCGGAGATGAGCCGGCGGATGTCGGCACCCGCGGCAAAGGCGAGGTCGGCCGGGCCGCCACCACGCACGACATCCAGGTCAGACCCCTCCACCCGGATGAACAGTTCCACCGTGCCGAGCCTCGCCGCGTAGGCCGTCGGCGGCAGGCTCGCGGCCACCAGCGGCTGGAAGGCCGTGCGCAGATCCATGGTCATCGAATCCGGGGTGATGATCTGCGCCTCGCGTGGCTCCCCCATCGCCTTGAAGCCCCAGGCTCCGAGAGCGAGGATGACCGGCTCGAGTTCGCGGCCATACGGAGTCAGCTCGTACACGATCACACGCGAGTGCGGCACACGGCGGATGACGCCGCCTGCCTGCAGCTCCTTCAGGCGTGCCGCCAGGATGTTGCTCGGGATTCGGGCAAGCCCGCCGGCAAGTTCACCGTAGCGACGCGGCCCCACGAGCAGGTCACGGATGATCAGCAGCGCCCAGCGCTCTCCCACGAGTTCGAGCGCGCTGGAGACGCCGCCATACTGCCCGTAATCCCGTGCAGCCATCAGACCTCAGTCCTGCTGGGCCATCGCCGCTTCGGGGCCCTGGGCGGCGGCGACCGGGTCCATCCAGCCGAATTCGAGGAAGTTCCCGTCGGGGTCGTTCAGTTGGCGCTGGTACATGAATCCGTAATCTGAAGCCGGTTTGGGTTCGACCCCGCCGGCGGCCACCCCGTTGGCCACGGCCGTGTCGACAGCATCCCGACTCTCGAGGAAGATCGCGGTCGAGACCGTTGGGCTCACCGCCGGGTCGCCGATCGGAAGGTCGGTGAAGGTCTGGAAGTACTCGCGGGTCAGGATCATGAAGTAGTTGTGATCTTCTTCGACCACGACACAGGCCGCGTTGTGGTCGGAGAAGAGCGGGTTGATGGTGAATCCGACCGCCGTGTAGAACGACTTGGCGCGCTCCAGGTCTGTGACGGGCAGGTTGACGAACATTGTCGGCATGGTGAATCCCTCTCGATGGTCTGTCGCGTGCGAAGTGCCTTAACACTTGCAAAAAACAAGTGCCGCGTCAAGGCCTGCGTTCAGCTCGAGGAGGGCCGGTCATCCTTCAGCACGGTTGACGCGGCCGCGCCACCCGCCATGCCGGCGAGCACCGAGGTGAGGTCGAAGCCGGTGAGGTTCTTGACGAGCGCGGGCACGTCGCTGGCGATGTCGGTGATCTGCTGGCCGACGGCCGAGGCGCCGTCTTTGGAGATGACCGTGAAGTTGTCGATGCCGGCGAAGGCACCCGCGATGCTCTGGGCGATCTCAGGGAGGCGTTTGATGACCTCGATCGACGTTGCCGCGTTGCCGTAGCTCTCCATAGCCTGGGCCTGGGCTTTGATCGATTCGGCTTCGGCCAGACCCGCTGCACGGGTGATGGCGGCCTCTGCGAGCCCCCTGGCGTTGGTGGCGGCCGCATCGGCGTCGGCGGTCAGGGTCACCGAGGAGGCGGTCGCCTCTGCGTCGAGCAGGGCAGCCTTCTTGTTGGCCTCGGCGATTGTCTCCCGGCGGTAGGCCTCCGCTTCGGTGACCGCATTGGCACTCGAGCGCTGGGCTTCTGCTGCAAGGGTGACCGTGGCGGCCGACGCCTCGGCGTCGAGCACTGCAGCACTCTTGTTCGCCTCAGCGACGGTCTTTCGGCGGAACGCCTCGGATTCTGTGGCGGCGTTCGCGCTGTCACGCTGGGCATTGGCGTCTTGCACCTTGGCGTAGGCGGCGGCCTCGGCCGGCTTTCGGATGGAGATCTCGAGTCGTTCCTGCTCGACGAGGGCCTGCTCGGCGAGCGCCTGGCGCTCCTGCTCGGCGATGAGTCGATCCTGGTTGGCTTTGGCGAGCTGGCCGGAGGCGTCGGCCTCTGCCTGGGCGCGGTCGGTCTCCGACTTGATCGAGGCCTTCTTCAGGGCGAGTGCCTTGTCACGCTCTGCGACGCGCTCCTCCGACTCGATGCGGGCGAACTCGCTGGCCCGGAAGGCTTCGGACTGCGCCACGGCGGCCTCCTGCTGGGCCTTGGCCGTTTCGGCGGCCCCCAGGTTCGCGAGGTAGTTCGAGCCCGGCGTGGTCACGTCTTTGATGTTCAGGGTGTCGATGATGATGCCCTGTTCGGCGAAGTCGGCGCTGATCGACTTGACCACCAGCCCCTTGAACCGGGCACGGTCACTCGTGATCTCGCGAAAGGTGAGCTCGCCGATGATCGACCGCACGTGGCCCTCGATGGCGGCCGCGATGATGTTGGCGAGGTTCTTCTGGGTGCTCTGGAACAGCTGCGCGGCACGACGCACCGAGTCCGGGTCACCGCCGACGCGGAACTGGATCGCAACATCGACGTTCGTGTTGATGTAGTTGACGTCAGGGCCCTGCACGCTGAAACCGTGCTGGTACTGCTCAAGAGAGATTCGTTGGGTCTCGTTGACGATCGGCCAGATGAACGCCCGCTGGCCGATGACGACCTTCTGATTCTTCGTGTCGAGCGCAACCTCGTCGAACACCTGCGACCCGTTCTCGTCGAGCACGGGCTTTCCGCTGTCATCGAACCGCGGCGTGCGGATGGGCTTCGACTTCTGGTCCGCCCCGCCCTTCTGCCCGATGATGATGAGCGCCTCGTTGATGCCGACCTTCTTGATGCGCGATGCCGAGAACGCCAGGATCACCAGCACGGCGACGACGATCACGATGATCGGAATGAGGGGAATGCCGGTGAAGAGACTCGCGTCCACGCGTTAGCTGCTTTCTTTAGATGACGATGATTCAGTTATAACAACATAGGGGGCCACTCGTAGTGAACTGCCGGTGTGGCCGATCACCCGGACGCGCGTGCCCTCGGTGAGGATCTCAGCGCTCGTGGCGAGTCTGCGCCCCGATTCCCGGCTGTCTTCGACGTGCACCTCGCCCCCGGTCTCATCGACGTCGGAGGTGACGATCGCCGTCCGGCCGACGAGGGTGTAGTCGACGGTCGAGCCGCTGCTGATGCGCTGGAAGTAGCGCGTGAAGACGGCGCCGATTCCGAGGCTCAGAACTCCGGCTGCACCACCGATGACGTAGGCCGGCTGGGCTTCGGCGCCGCTTCCCAGCATGATGACACCCACTGCCCCGAAGATCGCCAGCGCGGCTCCGACCGGCGCAAGTGACAGCAGCCCGCCGGTCACGTCGAACAGGTCGAGCAGCCCGCCGAAGATGAGCCCGATCGCCATGAGTACGAGGCCGAGCGCGCCGACGACGACGAACACGACTCCCGGTGTCATGCGGCTACTGCGCTGCGGGCATCCATCTGAGCAGTCTGCCAGAATGCGGTCACCCGCGCGCGCCCACCGGAGGGTCGGTGATACCCGAAGCGCTCGTAGAATTGGGCGAGTGACTGACCGCTCGCCTGCCCCTGCCGAATCCGGCTGGATCCGCCGCCTGTGGCAGTACCTGCTCCGACACCGGCGGAGCCTCTACCTGTCGCTCGGCGCGGCACTGCTGGGCAGCGCCTGCCAGGTCGTCATTCCGCTGGTGGCCAGGCAGATCGTCGACAACGTCATTCTTGTACCCGACGCTCCCCTGCTGCCCTGGCTCGCGCTGCTGCTCACCCTCTCTGCGGGAGTGTTCGGCTTTGCCTACGTGCGCCGCTACCGAGGCGGCAAGGTCGCCCTCGAGGTGCAGACCGACCTGCGCAACGACATGCACGATCACCTGCAGACGCTCGATTTCGCGAGCCTCGACGCCCTGCCCACCGGCCAGCTCGTGTCGCGCGCGAACTCCGACACCACGCTCGTGCTCGGCCTGCTGAACATGATGCCCCTGATGAGCGGCAACGTCATTCTGATGGTGCTCTCGCTGGTGGTCATGTTCGTGCTGTCGTGGCCACTGGCGCTCGTGGCGCTTGTCGTGACTCCCCTGCTCGTCGTGATCTCGTATCGCCTTCGCGCCCGCATCTTTCCGGCGACGTGGGATGCCCAGCAGCGGGAAGGCGAGGTCGCCCAGATCGTCGACGAAGACGTCACCGGCGTGCGCGTCGTCAAGGCGTTCGGGCGCGAGACGCACGAGATCGACCGCATGGTCGGGGTGTCGACCGCCCTCTATGGTTCGCAGATGCGAGCCGTGCGCATCCAGTCGCGCTACCAGCCGCTGCTGCAGACCGTTCCGGTGCTGGCGCAGGTCGCCGTGCTCGCCTTCGGCGGTTGGCTGGCGCTCAACAACCAGCTCACGATCGGCACCTTTCTCGCCTTCTCGGCCTACCTGACCCAGCTGATGGGGCCGGCACGCATGCTGGCGGGCATCCTGACCATCGGCCAGCAGGCCCGCGTGGGCGTGGAGCGCATCTTCCAGCTGCTCGACCTCGAGCCCTCGATCATGGATGCTCCCGCCGCCGTCGACCTTCCGACACCGTTCACGGCGGCCTCGCCCGGGCCGTCAGGGCGCATCGACTTCGACCGGGTGAGCTTCGGCTACACCCCGGATGCGCTCGTGCTCGACGACGTGACCCTGCACATCGCACCGGGCGAGCGCGTGGCGCTGGTCGGCCCGAGCGGCAGCGGCAAATCGACGCTCGCCGCCCTCGTCTCGAGGTTCTACGACCCCACCGCGGGCACCGTGAGCGTCGAGGGCATCGACGTGACGGACCTGCATCTGAAGTCACTGCGCGGCAACGTCGGGGTGGTGTTCGAAGAGAGCTTCCTGTTCTCCGACTCCGTGCGGTCGAACATCGCCTTCGGTCGCCCGGCAGCGACAGATGACGAGGTGCGTGCCGCTGCAGAGATTGCCCAGGCGAGCGCGTTCATCGCACGGTTGCCAAGGGGCTTCGACACAGTCGTGGGCGAACGCGGTCTCAGCCTCTCCGGGGGGCAGCGCCAGCGTGTCGCGCTCGCCCGCGCCATCTTGTACGACCCCCGGATCCTGATTCTCGATGACGCGACCAGCGCCATCGACGCGCAAACGGAGGAGGCGATCCACGCGGGGCTGAAGGACGCCCTCGGTTCACGCACTGTGCTGCTGATCGCCCACCGCGAATCGACCCTCCACCTCGCCGACCGGATTGTCGTGCTCGAGAACGGCCGCATCAGTGACCAGGGCACTCACGACGAACTCCGCGAGCGTAGCGCTACCTATCGAGGGCTGCTGTCGAACCTTGACGAGCAGACACAGGCTGCAGCCCAGAGCGGCCGGATCGAAGTGCTGGCAGATCTCACCGCCGACGGCGATCTGGTTACTGGCCGCCAGGACGACGCCGACGCGGCAGCGAGCAGCGGCTCAGTTCCGCGACGACCTGAATCCCGATCCACTGCAGGGTCCTCCACCCCGGGAAACGCCGCCGCCGACGCGGGCGCGACCTTCCTCGCCCCGATGCCCGACCTCCTCGGCGCCGTGGCGAAGCTCGGCCCGGTTCGCGATGTGCCCGAGATCGACCTCGGGCGCGAGACGGTCGCCGACCCGAAATTCACCCTCGTGCGTCTGCTGAAGGAGTTCCGAAAGCCTCTGGCCGTGGGCCTGGTGCTCGTCGTTCTCGACGCCGTCGCCGGGCTACTCGGGCCGATTCTCGTGAAGACGGGCATCGACAGCGGCGTGCAGGCGGGTTCTGCCGCAGTGCTCTTCGGGGCATCCGCCCTGTATCTCATCGTCACTCTGGCCGACCTCTTCGACGTGATCGCCTCGACCTTCGTCACCGGCAGGATCGCCCAGCGCGTCATGCTGTCGCTGCGCATTCGCATCTGGTCGCAACTGCAGCGGTTGTCGCTCGACTATTACGAACGCGAGATGGCCGGCCGGGTCATGACGCGAATGACCACCGACGTCGACCAGTTCGAGTCGCTCATCCAGAACGGCCTGCTCTCGGCGCTCGTCTCTGTCGTCACCTTCGTGGGTGTGGGTGTCGCGCTGCTCACCGTGAACCTCGAACTGGGTCTCTGCACGCTCACCGTCGTCATTCCGCTGGCGATTGCGACGATGCTGTTCCGCAAGCGGTCGTCTACGCTCTACGACGTGTCGCGCGATCGCATCGCCGTGGTCAACGCCGACTTCCAGGAGAGCCTGTCTGGCGTGCGCGAGTCGCAGGCCTTTGTTCACGAGGCAGCGGCGGTCACGCGATTCCACGGTCTCGGCGCCCACTACCTCGAATCGCGGGTCAAGGCGCAGCGGCTCGTTGCTCTGTACTTTCCGTTCGTGCAGTTCCTGTCGGGGGTGGCCGACGCGATCGTTCTGGGTGTCGGCGCCGGCCTGATTGCCTCCGGCGACCTCACCTCAGGCGCACTCATCGCGTTCATCCTGTACATCGACATGTTCTTCTCCCCCATCCAGCAGCTCTCGCAGGTGTTCGATTCGTGGCAGCAGACCCGCGTCTCCGTGGGCAGGATCTCGCAACTCATGCAGCTCCAGACCCTCACTCCCACGGCAGCAGACGCCCTGGTGCCCGGCCGGCTCTCTGGAGCCCTCACCCTCACGAACGTACGATTCTCCTACCCGTCGACTGAACCCCTGCCGTCGGCGTCGAAAGCCACCAGGGGCCCATCGGATGCCCGGCTCGCCCTGAGCGACGACGCCTCGTTCATCGCCCCCCGCGAGGCGCTCCGGGGCATCACCCTCGACATCGCTGCCCGCGAGACCGTCGCCCTCGTCGGAGAGACAGGCGCCGGCAAATCCACGGTCATGAAACTCCTGGCGCGCTTCTATGATGTCGACAGCGGTGCGGTTCTGGCCGACGGTACCGACGTGCGCGCGCTCGATCTCGTCGCGTTTCGCAAACAGCTGGGCTACGTGCCACAGGAGGCATTCCTCTTCACGGGCACGGTTCGGGACAACATCGCGTTCGGTCGCCCCGGGGCGACTGACGACGAGGTGCATGCCGCGGCCACGGCCGTCGGGGCCGATGACTTCATCGCCGAGCTCTCTGGCGGGTACGACCATGCGCTCTCCGAACGGGGCCGATCGCTCTCTGCCGGCCAGCGCCAGCTGATCGCCCTCGCCAGGGCCCAGCTCGTCGACCCCGCCATTCTGCTGCTCGACGAGGCGACCTCGAATCTCGACCTGGCGACAGAGGCACGGGTCACGGCGGCAATGGACCGGGTCTCGCGCGGGCGAACCACCATCGTGATCGCCCACAGGCTGCAGACGGCCCGCGCGGCCGATCGCATAGCGGTGCTGCACGACGGTGGTATCGCCGAAGTGGGCACCCACGACGAACTCCTCGAACGGGGCGGCCGGTACGCGACGATGTGGAAGGCCTACCAGACCGTGGAGCAGCGCTAGGATTTCGGGTAGACATCACTCTCCTCACTCGTGTTGACTTCGCACTGAGCGACAGACCGAAACCCAACAGGCAGGATGCCATGACCGACCCCAGCCAGAACCCTCCGGGCGATCACCACCAGCCTCAGCCCGTGAACTACGGCACGACGCCGATCGCCTCCGTCGAGGGCCAGCCCGGGACGGCTCCGTACGCCGGCCAGAGCCAGTATGGCGAGCAGGGCCAGTATGCCGCCGCTCCCCCGGCGGCGTACGGTGCGGCTCGAACCAACGTGCTCGCGATCGTCGCTTTCGCGCTCTCGTTCGTCGTGCCGCTCGCGGCCATCGTCACCGGCCACATCGCCCTCGGTCAGATCAAGAGAACAGGCGAGCAGGGCCATGGCTTCGCCCTGGCCGGCACGATCATCGGCTACGCCCTGACGGGCCTGGCACTGATCATGGTGATCGCCTATGTCGCGTTCTTCATCGTGCTCATCGCCGTGGCCGCGACAAACGGCCAATACTCTACCGGGCGCTACGCCACCTACTGAGGGTTGTCACCCCGCACTGTGGGCCGCGTGTTACCGCGCGATCTGATTCCCAAAAGCCATATCACAATTTTCAGGTTTAGGTCATCCGTGCCGTTGGGGAGAATGGCGCTGTAAGTTACCGACATGAAGGCGGAGCTCACCCTCGGTGCAGAAGAAGAGTTGCATCTGATCGATCTCGAAAGCGGCACGCTTTCGGCTCGAGCACCGCAACTCCTGTCACGGTTGCCTGCAGACAGCTACTCGGCTGAGCTCCAACGCACCACGGTCGAGACAAACACCGCCGTCACCTCCACCCTGAGCGAACTCCGGGCGGAGTTACTGAGGCTCCGAAAGGGTCTCGCAGAGGCCGCCGGCGAGTTCGGGCTCGGCGTTGCGGCGGTCGGCACTGCTCCGCACTCCGAGTTCGCGGACTTCGAACTCACTGCAACGGGGCGATACCGGCGCATGCAGGAGCAGTACCGGCTGCTCGTCGACGAACAGCTGATCTGCGGACTGCAGATCCACGTGGGAGTCTCCGACCGCGATCTGGCAGTGCAGATCGCCCAGCGCGTCTCGCACGACCTGCCGCTTCTTCTGGCACTCTCGGCCAGCTCACCCTTTCTGAATGGGCACGACACCGGCTATTCGAGCATCCGCACCACCATCTGGCAGCGCTGGCCGAGCGCCGGGGCGACAGGCGAGGTCTCGTCTGCGGCCGAATACGACGAGCTGCTCAGCGACCTCATCTCGAGCGGCGTGATCGCCGATGCCAAGATGGCGTACTTCGACGTGCGGCCCTCATCGCACGAGCCGACTCTCGAACTGCGCGTCTGCGATGCCTGCCCGATCGTCGACGATGCCGTGCTGATCGCCGGTCTGTTCCGGGCTTCGGTGCTCTCTGCAGAACACGACATCGAGGCGGGCCGACCGCGACCGCAGATGCGGGCTCCGATCCACCGTGCTGCGATGTGGCAGGCGGCGCGCGGCGGGCTTTCGGGCATGCTGCTCGACGGAACCGTCCACCCTCGCCCGGTCCCTGCGGCGCACGCCATCCGCGACCTGGTCTCGCGGCTCCGCCCGCAGCTCGAGGAGCTCGGCGACTACGACGAGGTCAGGCACCTGAGCGAGGCCACCCTCGCGCGTGGCAACTCCGCGGACCGGCAGCGGGCCGCCTTCGCAGAACGAGGCGAGCTGCGCGACGTTGTGGAACAGGTCGTGCAGGAGACCCATGGCCCCGCAGAGGGGTACGCTCCCCGGGCCGCCACCGAGGCGCTCGCCCTGCGCAGTTACCGAACGAGAGCCGGCGACGAAGCCGTCGGGCCCAGCTCGATACCCCGGCCCGCGTACCGCGACGTCATCGACTTCTACCGCAACCTGAAGCCGACTGGTTTGGCCGATCGCAACCGCGAACGCGACGCCTATACCGAACGAACCTCGCTGGACTTCGGAGTCAAGGGGGCCTTCCAGCCCTTCGAAGTCGACCTCTTCCCGCGGATCATCAGCGCCTACGAATGGTCTGAGCTCGGCGCCGGCCTTCGCCAGCGGGCCCGCGCCATCGAGTCCTTCCTGCAGGACATCTACGGGCAGCAGCGGATCATCGCCGACGGCGTACTGCCGCGCGACCTCGCCGACTCGATCACCTCATCGCCGGGCTGGCGGGAGGAGGGCAGGCGAATCCCTCGGGGAACCGTTCGCGCCGCTGTCATGGGCTTCGACCTCGTGCGCAACGAGTTCGGCGGTTGGCGGGTGCTCGAAGACAATGTGCGTGCCCCGAGCGGGGCTGCCTACGCCATAGCAGCCAGGGCGCTGATGGATGCCGTGGTCCCTGAGCTACCCAGACCACTCGGTCTGCGCGACCCGCGTTCTGCCCTCGCCGAGCTGAGAGAAGCCCTGTTCGCCGGGCCGCGTGCCGGAGTCGGAGGCGACCTGCCACCCACCGTTGCGGCCGTTCTCAGCAGCGGCACCGCCAGCTCCGCCTGGTTCGAACACCGTCATCTGGCCGCCGATGCGGGCCTCCTGCTCGTGACGCCCGACGACCTCGACGTGGTGAGTGGGCGCGTCGTGGCCACCGCGTCGCGCGATGCCTCGGGCAACGCCGTGGCAGCCGGGTCGATGTCACCGGGTCATTCAGCAGACGGCAGGCTGATCATCCATTCGCTGTATGTGCGCATCGACCCTGAGCTGATCGACCTCGTCTCGAGCTCGGGGCGGGCGATCGGCCGGGAGATCCTCGAGGTGGCAGAAACGGGCAACGTCTTTCTCGCCAACGCACCCGGTAACGGGGTCGCAGACGACAAGGCGATGTACTGCAACATTCACGACGTGATCGGTTACTACCTCGATGAACGCCCGTTGCTCGAATCCGTTCCGACCTATCGCACCAGCGACGCCTCGGAGCGCCGCAGCGTGCTCGAGCGGGTCGGGGAGCTCGTCACCAAGCCGGTCGACGGCGAAGGCGGGCGCGGCGTGCTGATCGGGCCGAAGGCCACGGCATCCCGTGTCGCCGAGCGCCGCAGCGAGATTGCGGCAGACCCCGCTGCGTGGGTCGCCCAGGAACTCGTCGCTCTCTCCTCGCTGCCGACCTTCGCCGGAGCACACCTCGAACCGCGGCACGTCGACCTTCGGGCGTTCGTGTACGTGCGAGGCACCGGGCCTGATGACGTCACGGTGGCCGACTTGGCGCTCACGCGCGTGGCACCGGCAGGGAGCATGGTGGTCAATTCCTCGCAAGGCGGAGGAGCCAAGGACACCTGGATCCTGGGCGCAGACGGCTCGCCCGACGACCGGAACGCTCATGTGCGCACGAGCCGGTAGCGACGCGGCACCGAGCGCCGCAGCCTGCAGGGCGAACGGCCGGGCTGCCAGAACAGGGGGGGCCTGAGATGTGCGGCGTCGCCGGGGAGTTCCGCTTCGACGGGCAGAGTGCCGACATCGCGGCCCTCGCCCGCATGTCGTCGTGCCTCGTTCACCGGGGCCCCGATGGTGACGGGCTCTGGGCCCATGGCCCCGTCGCACTCGGCCACCGGCGACTGTCGATCATCGATCTGAGCGCGGCGGGTTCCCAACCGATGGTGGATGCCCCTCTCGGCCTGACGGTGGTCTTCAACGGCTGCATCTACAACTACAGAGACCTTCGCACCGAGCTGGCGGGCAAGGGCTACACCTTCTTCTCCTCCTCAGACACCGAGGTGATCGGTAAGGCATATGCCGAATGGGGCATGGATTGTGTCGACCACTTTCTGGGAATGTTCGCCTTCGCGATTCTCGAGAGGGAGAGCGGGCGTCTGGTGCTAGCCAGGGACCGCCTCGGTATCAAACCGCTGTACCTGGACGAGACCGGTGAGCGCCTCCGCTTCGCCTCGACCCTGCCCGCCCTGATCGCCGGTGGTGGCACCGACACGAGTATCGACCAGGAGGCACTGGCGTACTACATGACCTTCCATTCGGTTGTCCCCGCCCCACGCACCATCCTGAACGGCGTACGCAAGCTGCCGCCGGCCACGATCCGGCTGATCGAGCCAGACGGCCATTCGGTGGAACGGGTGTACTGGGCACCGAGTTTCGCCCGCGATGACGAGTACGCAGGATTCGACGAGCGTGACTGGCAGGATGCGGTCATCCGGAGCCTTCGAACCGCAGTCGAACGGCGCATGGTCGCCGACGTGCCCGTGGGTGTGCTGCTCTCGGGAGGCATCGATTCGAGCCTCGTGGTGGCCCTTCTCGCCGGAGCGGGCCAGACCGACCTCAGCACCTTCAGTATCGGTTTCGAGGCCGCCGGAGGCGAGTCGGGTGACGAATTTGAGTACTCGACACTCGTTGCTGATCGCTTCGCAACGGACCACCATCGCATCACGATCGACAGCTCCCGCCTACTGCCCGGCATCGACGGCGCCATCGCCGCCATGAGCGAACCCATGGTGAGCCACGACTGCGTGGCGTTCTACCTTCTCAGCGAAGATGTCTCGAAGTCTGTCAAGGTCGTGCAGTCAGGGCAGGGCGCCGACGAAGTCCTGGGCGGTTACGACTGGTACCCGCCGCTCGCCGATGTGCCACGCGGCGCTGCAGCCGAAGCCTATGCCAGCGTGTTCTTCGACCGCCGGTGGCCCGCGATGAGTTCGATTCTCTCCCGTGACTGGATGCTCGGGCACGATGCCCCGAGCGAATTCATAGCCCGCCGATTCGCGGAGCCCGGGGCAGAGACCTCCGTCGACGCAGCCCTGCGCAACGACACCACCGTGATGCTGGTCGACGACCCGGTGAAACGGGTCGACAACATGACCATGGCCTGGGGCCTGGAGGCTCGTGTTCCCTTTCTCGACCACGAGTTCGTCGAACTGGTCGGGAGAATCCCTCCACAGCTCAAACTGGCCGACGGCGGCAAGGGGGTACTGAAGGCGGCCAGCCGCGGAATCGTGCCCGATGAGGTCATCGATCGCACCAAGGGCTACTTTCCCGTGCCGGCGATCCGGCAGCTCGAGGGGCCGTACCTGGCGAAGATGCGCGATGCTCTCACAGACCCGGCTGCCCGTGCGCGTGGCCTCTTCAACAGCGCAGAAGTCGAACGTCTCCTGGCCTCTCCGAACGAAACGAGGACGACCCTCGGGTCGAATGCGCTCTGGCAGCTTGGTTTACTGGAGCTGTGGCTGCAGAAACAGGGAATTCGATAATCGACACCGGCGAGCTGATCGCGCGCCTCGTCGCCGCGTGGGGCAGCTGGGGGCCGACGATGACGCCCGACGCCGACCGCGTCGCCTTCATCAGCGACCGCTCCGGCCTACCCCAGCTCTGGGTGCAGGCTGTCGTGACCAGCGGTGAACTGCCCGAGCCGTCGCTCATCCGATTCTGCGACGACCCCGTCACTGCGGTGACCTGGTCGGCCGACAGCGCGTGGCTCGCGTGTGCCGTCGCAACCGACGGGGGCGTTCGGAGCCAGGTCTGGGTCGTCAGGCCAGACGGCACGGATGCCCGGCGAATCGCCGGCGACAGCGAACACCATGCTGAGCTCGGGCCGTGGACCCGCAGTGGTCACCGCGTGGTCGTCACTGTGCCGTCGGCCGAGGTCGGGGAGCCCACACGCACCTTTCTCGTCGAGCCCGTGACTGGGCACTTCGAGCCGCTCGCCGTAGGTGAGCTCATCCATGTGCTCGACCTCTCGGTCGGCGAGGCACTCGTGGTCATCCGCGACGGCCGGCGGGGACACGAGTTCTGTGTGGTCGTCGATCGGCTGAGTGACGAGGACCACCCGTTGATGCCTCCGGGCGAGCACGGGCACGCGGTGACCGGGGCGACGACAGCGGCACTCATCCGACCCGCGCCGGCGGGTGCCGAACCTGGCAGCCCCGTCGTCGCCTACCTCGCGACCGAAGTCGGGGCGCCGAGGCAGCGACTGGTCGCCCTGCCCCTCGCCCCCGATGGCTGGCGCGGTGTGCCCCGTGTTCTCGCAGAACGAGCCGATGCCGAACTCGAAGCACTCGATGCCGACGACGCCGGGCGATTGTTGCTGCTGGTCTGGAACTGCGCGGGGCGAAGCGTGATCGAGCTCTACGACACGACGACAGACGAATGCATTCCCGTGGCCGGCCTGCCGGGGTTGGTTGCAACAAGCCCGGTGCTGAGCCGTGATGGCAGCACGGTCATTCTGAGTGTCGAGGGGCCGCTGCGCCCACGCGAGCTCTGGCGGCTCGACACGGCGGCACACAGCTGGACGCGCGTCACGCAGGTACCGGCCCTGGCCGGGATGGCACTCGCAGAGCCGACGCTCGAGCACTTCACCGGCGAGGACGGGCTCCGGTTGAGCGGCTGGTTGTACCGCGCTCCTGGTGGAGCACGCCCCCGTGGTGCGCACGCGAAGCCGATCGACGACGCGGGTGAAGCAGAATCGGCTCGGTCTGCCGGGCCCGCCATGCTGAGCCTGCACGGCGGACCAGAGGCGCAGGAGAGACCGACGTTCAACCCGCAGCACCAGGCGATGGTCGCAGCGGGCATCACCGTCTTCGCGCCGAACGTGCGCGGGTCATCCGGTTTCGGCCGCGAGTTCAGCCATCTCGACGACGTTCATAGGCGACAGGGCGCGTTCGACGATGTGCTCGCCGCGGCCCGGTTCCTCGTCGACGCCGGCCTGGCCGACGCGGGGCGGATCGCTGTGACGGGTCGCTCCTACGGCGGCTACCTCACCCTGGCCGCGCTGGCATTCTCCCCCGGTGTCTTCGCTGCCGCAATCGACATCTGCGGGATGTCCCACATGATGACCTTCTACCGGGACACCGAGCCGTGGATCGCCGCGGCCGCTGTGACCAAGTACGGGCATCCGGAACACGACCAGAAGCTGTTACGCCGCATCTCGCCGCTTGTGAAGGTGTCGAACATCGATGTGCCCCTGCTGGTGGCGCACGGTGAGCTCGACACGAACGTGCCTGTGAACGAGGCACGCCAGGTCGTGGCCGCGCTGCGCGAACTCGGGAGGCCGGTCGAGTACCTCGAACTCGCGGGTGAGGGTCACGAGTACCGACGCGCAGAGTCGAAACTGCTGCTCGCCGAGACGATGGTGCGGTTCCTGCTGGAGAACCTCTCCCGAATCGAGGGGTGAACAGCCGCCCATCGCCTGCGATTCACGACAGGATGGATCCATGCGGTCGAGGCGCACTGCCGTCGTCTGGCTCACACTCGGTGTCGGAGCCCTCTTTCTCGTGCTCGCCTGGCTGTCGAAAGAGCCCTGCCTGGCACTGAATGCCGCCGGAACAGGCGTCGACTGGAGTGGCGGGCTGCCGTTCCGAGCGGCATGTTACACCGACATTATTCCGCTCTACGGGGCGCGAGGGTTCGACACGACCGCCTTCCCCTACGCGCACGGCGCCGTGGGCGTGTCTTCAGGCGCCCCTGCCTCCCAACCTCGCTTTCTCGAGTACCCGGTTCTCACCGGCATGCTCGGCTGGCTGGCAGCCGGGCTCTCGGCGGGGTACACCGCGATCTCGGGAGCAGGACTTGTGCCGGCCGGTATCGGCGTGGTGCAGTTCTTCACCGTGACCGCGCTCCTGTTGTCGGCCTGCTGGCTGTTCGTGGTCTGGGCGGTGACCCGGCTGGCACCCGACCAGCCGTTCGCGGCGGTGTTCGTGGCGGCCTCGCCGGTAGTGGCACTCCAGGCGTTCACCAACTGGGATGCCCTGGCCGTCGCCCTGGCGATGGGGGCGATGCTCGCTTTCGCGGCAGCAGAGAGGGCTGGCCCAAAGGCTCAGTCGTGGTGGATCTGGGTCGTCGTTGGCGGGGCACTGTGCGGTCTGGGAGCAGCGGCGAAGCTGTTCCCGGCGCTGATTCTGGTCGCGGTACTGCTGCTGGGCATCCGGAACCGGTCGTTGACGACCTTTCTGCTCGCGACCGCCGGCGCGCTCGGCGCCTGGCTGGTCGTCAACGTGCCTGTTGCGGTCGTCTGGCCCGCGGCGTGGTTCGAGTTTCTGCGCATCAACACCCTGCGGGGCGTCAACGTCGATTCGATCTACCAGTCACTTGCAAGCGCGACCGGATGGTCGGCCCCCGACAGCGCGGCCGCCGGGTGGATCTCCGCTGCCCTCTTCGTCGCGGGCGTTGTCGGTGCCGCGGTCTTCACCGTGCGAGTTGCAACAGCACCCACGCTGGCGCAGCTGGTGTTCATCGTGCTCGCCCTGTTCCTGCTCGTCAACAAGGTGTGGAGCCCGCAATACTCGCTGTGGTTGCTGCCGTTCCTGGTGCTTGCCCTCGCGCGGGCCGGTGGCGCGGTGCTCGTCGGCAGCCTCGCGGCGTGGTCGGCCGTCGAAGCAGCGCTGTGGTTCGTCGATATGAACCATTTCGCGAACCCGGGAGCAGGGGTCGACGCCTGGCTGGTCGGCACCGTGATCGTGCGCACAGTTGTCACGGGCGCCCTGGTGTTGGTGGTCGTCTACTCGAACCGCCACGACACGAGCCAGAAGTGCAGGTCGACAAAGCCGTTCGTGACCGGCGGCGATGCCACCCACAGTGGATAGAAGAACGCACTCACGGCGAGGCAGACCAGGAGAAACCCGCCGACCACGGCGATACCGAATCGTCGAATCCGCGGTGGATCGGTGCGGCTGCCGAGCAGGTAGCCAAGCACCGCCGTGAGCGCCAGGATCAGGTAGGGCTCGAAGATGATCGAGTAGAACTGGAAGATCGTGCGGTTCATGAAGAGCAACCAGGGCAGATAGCCGGCGACGACTCCGAGCAGGATCACTCCGAGCATCCATTCGCGGCGCAGAACGAAGCGCACCAGCACGACGATGACGGCCGCGACCGACGCCCACCAGATGATCGGGTTGACCATGAGCCACGCCGTCTCGCGGCAGACGGACTCGCCGCAAGGGCCGATACCGCCCGAGGTCGTGCGGGTGTACATGCTGAGCGGCTGCGTGTAGAGCAGCCAGGTGAGCGGGTTCGCCTGGTAGCCGTGCGGGGTGCTCAGATTCACGTTGAAGGCGAGCATAGCGAGGTGGTGGTGCACGAAATTCTGGATGATCGGAGGAACCCACGCGAACCCTCCGCCCCAGGCGGCGTTGTGCTGCTGCACCCAGTGGCGGTCGCTGCCGCCGTCGGTGACGAACCAGCCTGTCCACGTGGCGAGGTAGGCGATCGCGGCGGAGACCCCGAGTACACCGGTCGAGTAGGCCGCACGCCGTATCGAAACCAGCCGTGAGGGTCTCGATACGCGTGGCTCCGCCCCGCTCCTCGACCGGCGGGAGGCCAGCCAGTCGGTGATCGCGACGAAGACGGCGAAGGCCAGCAGGAACCAGATCGCCGACCACTTGGTACCGCACGCGAGGCCGAAGAGCACGCCGGCGACCACGAGCCAGGGGCGTCGCCAGAGCAGGCGGCGGCCGATCATCCGTCGTGCGTTCTGGGAACGGCGATCGAGGAGCGTCGCACCCACGCCGGCGAGACAGAGCAGCGTGAGGGGGCCGTCGAGAATGGCGGTGCGGCTCAGAACGATCGCCTGGCCGTCGACGCCGATCAGCAGGCCTGCGATGCTCGCCAGCACGATCGAGCCGAACAGGTGCCGGGCGATCAGGTACGTCAGCAGTACGACGAGGATTCCGCAGACGGCGACCGCGATGCGCCAGCCGACCGTGCTGTCACGGCCGAAGAGAGCGAACCCGGTCTGGATGATCCATTTTCCGAGCGGTGGATGCACGGCGAACTCTGCATCGGCCGAGAACCCGTCTGTCTGCCCTCTGTTGACCTGGGCGTTCGCGTCGTCTGGCCAGGTTCCTTCGTAGCCGAGGCGGCTCATCGAGAGCGCGTCTTTGACGTAGTAGGTCTCGTCGAAGACCAGGGAGTTGGGCCAGCCGAGGTTCCAGAGCCGAAGGAACGCGGCGAACGACGTGACGATGATCGGTGCGATCCACGCCGAGCGGCGGTGGCGCGCGGGAGTGGAGAGCACACGGCCCCACCAGCGGTCGAGTCGCGTTGTGGCGAGGTCGGCGCCGACACTCGGGGGCGCCAGGGCAGCCGTATCTGCATCGTGTGGGTGCAGAGTCTTGTTCACGGCCGGTCCCTTGGATATGATCCTGCCATGAGGGTACCTCGGAGGTTGGCTCTCGGGCTCGCACCCGTGCCGCTCGTGCTTGCGCTCCTCTTCGCCGGCAGCTCGTCAGCCGCCTTCGCTGCGACGACGAATTCGTGCACCACGGCACCGGCGTCGAGTGGAACGACAAGTTCGGGCACCACCTCAAGCGGCACCACCGGTACAACCTCGACGACCGACACAACGTCGACCACCGGTACAACCTCGACGACCGACACGACATCCACGACTGACACCACGTCGACCACGGACACGACGTCAACGACAGATACGACGGCAACGACTGACACGACCTCCACCACAGACACGACGTCAACGACAGATACGACGGCAACGACTGACACGACGGCCACGACCGACACCACCTCCACCACAGACACGACGGCAACAACCGACACCACGGCCACGACCGAAACGACGCCGACCACCGAGACGACCGGCACGACCTCGACAACGGCAACGACAGACACCACCTCGATCCAGCCTGCCGTCTACGCTCCCCACTCCGGGGTGCTGCGCATCGCTGCAGCAATCGACCTCACCACGCCGGGTTCGACACCCGACAGTCTGTCGGCCGCAGCCACCACCGACCCCTCGTGCGACCCGGGCACAACCGGCACCGGCTCGCCCACCTCGTCGTCGGGCGGTACGACCAACCTCAGCTCGACCGGGCTCGCCGTTGGTGGCGCCCTCGTCGCCATCGTGGCGTTCCTGGCACTCGGCGCCGCCGCGCTTCTCTACCGCAACCGCGGGCTCAAGCGCTGACCGGGCCCAGCCGGCCGCACTCGAAACCTGCACGCAATACACCGTCACGAGCGCGGAACGACGCTCGCGTATAGTTCGTCTCATCGTCACCGGTAGTTCACCGGAGCTTTGATTGACACGCTTACGTTTCGATGATGCGAACAGGGGCCACAACCGAGATGATCGACGCAGTTGATCCATTCATAGGTACCGAAATCACCTCGCTGCCGCCGCAGTCCGGTCTGGCTGCGACCTGGTGGTGGCCCAAGCCCCAGGTCGGCAACACGCACCCCGGTGCGACTTTTCCGCTCGGAATGGTCTCTGCCTGCGCCTACTCCGGCGCCTACCCGACGGGGTACGGGCAGTACGATCTGTCTCTCGAGGGGGTGCCGTCGAGCATCCATGACCGGCAGCTCGCCTCAGGCTTCACGCACTTCCAGCAATCGGGCACGGGAGCCATTCGCAAGTACTACAACTACTTCAGGGTGAGCCCGATGATCGAGCCGCTCGACGCACTCGGCCGCACCTGGGACATCACCGAGGAGCACGCCGAACCCGGCTGGTATTCGGCGACCCTCGACTCGGGTGTGACGGCCGAGATCACCGTCGGGCCGAAGAGTGCGGTGCACCGCTACACGTTCCCGCAGCACCCGAATGCCCGCATCGTCATCGACTTCTCGCTCGGTGGACTCTCGATCCCCTACGGCAAAACGATTCCACTGCGGGCGCACCTCGAGTCGGTGTCGCCGGGGGTTGCCAGCGGCCAGATCGTCGTCGAGGGCACTCCCCTGTCGGTGTACATCGAGTGCGACACTCCGCAGTGGCGACAGATGCTCTGGTACGACCGCAGGCTGATGCCCGGCGGAACCCGGCTCGACTTCGACCACATCAGGCCGACCACCCTCCGGCCGTTCGGGCTCATGTGGGCGGGGCCGAGCAAGCCTGGGCAATCACTGGGCCTGGCGTCGGTACTCTCGCCCGAGGCCGACCTTGCACCGGGGCGCTACGGCGAGCGACCGGATGATCTCAGCATCGAATTGCGCATCGGCTTCTCGCTGCGCGGGGTCGAACAGGCCAAGCAGAACCTCTACGACGACTGCGGCGAAGGCCAATCCCGGTTCTCCAGGCGCAAGGAGCGCACGCAGAAGACCTGGCGCAAGGCCCTCAAGACGATCACGGTGCAGACGCCATCGGATGACCGGCAGACCGTGTTCTCAACCGCTCTCTACCACTCGCTCATCAAGCCCTGCCTTGCTCCGTCAGAGAGCCCGTTCTGGCCGGCCGACGGCCCGTTCGCCTACGACATCAGCACCATGTGGGACATCTACCGCACCCAGCTGCCGCTGCTCACCCTGCTCATGCCCGAACGCTCGGTGGAGCTGGCCAACGCGCTGCTCACCATCTGCGAAGAAGAAGGCAACTTTCCCATCGGCTACCGCATGGCCCGGGGCAGCGACCGCTTCTCACGGCAGGGCAGCGCTCTGGCGCACACCTTTCTGGCTGATCTCTGCCAGCTCGGCCTGGGCGGCATCGACTGGGACTGGGCACTCGTGCACATGTCGGATGACCTGCGGCGCACCTACGGCGAGGAATTCCTACTGCGTGGCGAGGCCCACCCCATCACCCACACCCTCGACCTCGCCTTCGGGTACTGGTGCACCGCCCGCGTCGCCCAGCACCTCGGCGACAAGACGCTCGTCGACCAGTTCTCTGCGCTCTCTGAGCGGTGGTCGAATGCGTTCGACACCTCGACAGGGCTCCTCAAAGACTCGACCTACTACGAAGGAAGTCGCTACAACTACTCGTTCCGTCTGTTGCACGACATGTCGGGCCGCATCGCCCTGAGCGGCGGTGTCGACCGGTTTGTGGCCCAGCTCGACGAATTCTTCGGCTACGGCGCTGAGCCCGTGACGCAGCTCGGCAACCAGCCGAGCGCCCCCGAGATCGTCGCCGGGTACGCACTCGGGCGTTTCGAGGGCCTCAACAATGAGCCCGACATGGATGCACCGTGGGCCTACCACTACGCCGGCCGGCCCGACAGAACGGCCGAGATCGTTCACAACATCATCCACCAGCAGTTCAGCACAGGCCGCGGCGGACTCCCCGGTAACGATGACTCCGGCGGCCTCAGCTCCTGGTTCGTCTGGGCGTCGCTCGGGCTCTTCCCGGTGGCCGGCCAGAACATCTTCCTGGTGAACGCACCCTCGTTCTCCGAGAGCTCGATCGCAACCGATGGCGGCCCGTTCATCATTCGAACGCGCGGCTTCGTCGAGCCTGAACCCGGCGGAAAGGTTCAGTACGTACACTCAGTGGAACTCAACGGTTCGCCGCTCGAACGCTCGTGGATCACGGGCCATGAACTGCACCGCGGAGGCGAGCTCGTGGTGACCCTTGCCGCCGAACCGAGCACCTGGGCCACCGAACACGTACCCCCTTCGCATACCCCCTTCGCCCACACCACGACCGCACCCCCTGCCCGAGGAGACCAGCCATGACCACCATCGAAAACCGTCTCGTGATCGTGGTGCGCGCCGATCCTGTCATCTGCGGGCACTCGGTCGAAGCACGAAATCTCGCCGAGACCGCCCTCGAGCGCGGATTCGACGAGGTGCGCATCGTCACCTGGCCCATCGAGACCCTCGAGAGGGCGGGTCTGCCTCTCAAACCGCTCGATTCTGTGCTGCCCTACAGCCCGGGCATCTTCGTCGATCGCCCGGCTCCTGTCGGGGACTACAAGGTGCCAGACGGCCGGTACCTGGCCGGAATCATCGGCCGGCTCGTCGAACTCTTCACCGATGGCGTGCCCACCGTGTGCCTGTCGCTGTACCTGAGCCCCCACACGATCGCCGTGGCCGATGCCCTGCGGGCAGCTTGGGGAACCGGCCTGCCCGTCAACGTCACGACCATCGCCGAGGCCGTCGGCTCCGACGTGACCAACGTGGTTCGCACGGCGGTCACCGAGGGCAGGCTCGGCGCAGCAGCACACATTCTCTCGAGCTACCTCAGCCAGGATCACTGCGTTGCGGTCTCGGAGTACACCCGCGACCTCATCATCACCGAGGCCGAACTCGTCGACCAGCATCACGGCACCCGTTTCGCGCCCCAGTGTCGCGAGCGCATCACCGTCTCGTACCCCGCCATCGACGCCGACGCCTACACGCACCTCGACGAGCAGGTCATCGACGAGGTGCTTGCAGCCCGCGGGCTCGAGCGCGAGAGCTACGTGCTCTTCCTCTCGCGCCTCACCGCTGCGAAGGGCGTCGAAGAACTCATCACCGGGTTCGAACTGAGCGAGTCGCACCATGACAAGACGCTCGTGATCGCCGGGCGTGGCCCCCAGGCAGAGGCCATCCGGGAATTCGCCTCGCACTCACCGATGGTCGACCGCATCCGGTTTCTCGACGATGTCGGCGACGCTGAGAAGCCGTACCTGATGGCCGGGTGCGCGGCTTTCGTTCTGCCGAGCAAGCCCCGCCCCGAATTCGTCGAAACCTTCGGTATTGCCCTTGCCGAGAAGATGCTCGCCGGCGGCGGGCCGGTGATCACCACACTGACCGGGGGAATCGGTGAGGCGATCGGAGATCATGCCCTCATCGTCGAGGTCGAAGACCCCGAAGGAATCGCCGCGGCGCTCGACAAGGCCATTCTGCACACCACGCGCGACGAACGCAGGGAGTGGGCGGATCGCGCACGCGAGTACGCCCTGCAATTCGACCGCCGACGAGTCTTCGACAAGATGTTCGCGAGCATTCCCCGCGCGAAGGCCTACGAGCTCTGACTCTGACGCCGACGAGATCTGACTCGCATTACAGCACCCCAAGGCAACCGGCTTCTGCACTCATCCAGGCGAATCGGCCTCGACACGGTCTTTCGTTTCGCTGGGTGCTGTGCTGAACTCCTTCACCGTCGCCTCGAGTATTGCGTATGAGGCCCGTTGTGCGCCATCTGCATCTGACTCGGCGAGAGCAGCAGCGAGGGCATGATGGCGATCCACGGAGGGAGAGGTGTACGTCGTGATCGTGTATCGGCGTTCCTGTTCACGCGTTCGCAGCACCGCCTCGACAGTTCCGGCGAAGTGGGCCATGACCGCATTGCCTGAGCTTCTGAGCACGAGGGTGTGGAACGCGACATCCGCCTCGAGAAACACCTTTCCGTCGCCGCTCCGGTTCGCGTCGTCCATAGTGTCTGCGGCGGCGCATACCGCTCTCCGCTCGGTGGCCGTCATGTGTGCTGCGCTGAGCCTGGCGGCAATCGGTTCGATGCCGAGCCTCAATTGGAGGAGCTCGCGCATCTGCGTATAGTAGCCAGGACCCTGC
Source organism: Subtercola frigoramans (assembly GCF_016907385.1). NCBI lineage: Bacteria > Bacillati > Actinomycetota > Actinomycetes > Micrococcales > Microbacteriaceae > Subtercola > Subtercola frigoramans. The sequence goes on from NZ_JAFBBU010000001.1 coordinate 2,497,328, forward strand.
CCACGCCAGAAGATGATCTGGGGGCTGAAGAGGTCCCAGGAATCCCACGGGAGCACGACTGTGCCTACACGCTGGCGAGCTTCAACCAGTCCCAGCGATTGCAGCACCCGGATGCTCTCCCGAAGAACCGAACGCGAAACGTCGAACTCTGCGCTCATCTCGTCGAGATTGAGTATGAAGCCGGGTGGTAGCTGGCCGCTGACGATGTCCGCACCCACAGAGTTCAGGACCCGGGAATGAAGGCCGCCCACAGTACGCGACGAGGCCGTGTTGAAATGCGCCATTGGCGTGTTCCTGCGCTCCTCACGCACCCGATTTGGGGGCACAGCTTGACTACACCGTAATTCGGGATAATAATCAAATAAATCTGATTAATCGGTTTATATATTTTGACGAAGAGGTCGCAGGGAAGCGCCTCTGAAAGGGGCTTTCATCCATGAATCTCATCTCGGCCGTATTCACCGCAGATCCTATCAAGCCGTCCGGTAGCCCGGAACAGCTCATCATCGCAGCGCTGATCGGCGTTGCCGTGATCATCACCCTCATCACCTGGCTCAAAGTGCATCCATTCCTGGCACTGACTGTCGGGTCGATCGGTGTGGGAATCGGAGCTGGGTTGGCTCCGTTGGGAGCCGTCGCCAGCTTCGGCGCCGGGTTCGGCGCAACCATGACGAGCGTGGGCATCCTCATCGCCTTCGGCGCGATGTTCGGCAAGATCCTTGCTGACTCCGGCGGCGCAGATCGCATCGTTGACACGCTGGTATCACGGTCAAGCAAGCGGGCACTGCCGTGGACAATGGCGCTCATCGGAGCGCTCATCGGATTGCCGATGTTCTTCGAAGTGGGGCTCGTGCTCCTGATCCCAGTCATCATTCTGGTCGCCCGTCGTTCGGGACTGTCATTGATCAGGATCGCTGTTCCTGCGATTGCCGGCCTCTCGGTTATGCACGGGCTCGTTCCTCCTCACCCCGGGCCACTCGTTGCCGTTTCGACACTGGGCGCAAACCTCGGCCTCACCCTGGCCATCGGGGTCGGCCTCGCCATCCCCACCGTCATCATCGCCGGCCCACTGTTCAGCAAGCTCGCTGCCCGATGGGTGAACGTTCCCATTCCGGCACTGTTCGTCACTGCCGAAGACGAGGGCGAAGACATCACCGACCGCAAGCGACCGAGCTTCCTCGCAGCCTTGTGCGGAATCCTCCTGCCGGTTGTTCTTATGCTCGCCCGGGCAGTCGTCGATGCAGTCGACCCTGGATCGAAGGCACCGCTCAACGCAACGCTCGACTTCCTCGGTACCCCGATGGTCGCCCTTGGACTCGCCGTCATCTACGGCATGATCGTCTTCGGCCGAGGCGGCGGAATGTCTCGCAGGGCGGTCTCCGAATCGCTCGGTTCCTCACTCGGACCGATTGCCGGCATTCTTCTGATCGTCGGCGCCGGCGGCGGGTTCAAACAAGTGCTCATCGACACCGGAATCGGGACCATCATCGCCAATGCCGTCACCGGCAGCAGCATGTCTGTGCTTCTTCTGGCCTGGGTGGTAGCGGCACTCGTACGCGTGGCCACCGGGTCTGCCACAGTGGCCACGGTTACAGCAGCGGGAATCCTCGCGCCCGTCGCCGCAACCCTGAGCACACCACAGGTCTCCCTGATGGTTCTTGCCATCGGCGCAGGCTCACTCTTCCTCTCCCACGTCAACGACGCCGGCTTTTGGCTGGTCAAGGAGTATCTAGGACTCTCGATCGGCCAGAACTTCAAGGTGTGGACGGCGCTAGAGTGCATCATCTCGGTTACAGGCCTCATCGGGGTCCTTCTGCTCGGAATGGTTCTCTGACGGTGACTCCCCTCATTGAGGGGCAGCCGATCATCGTCGTGATGGGTGTCTCCGGATCGGGCAAGAGCACCATCGCTGCCGGGCTCGCCGATGAGCTCGGATGGGATTTCGAAGACGGCGACAATCTGCACTCCGACGAGAATGTCGCGAAGATGTCGGCAGGGATTCCGCTCGACGACGCCGATCGGCAACCGTGGCTCGAGACAATCTCATCATGGATCGTCGAGCACGAGATGGCCGGAGTCCCCGGAGTGATCACCTGCTCTGCACTGAAGCGCCGGTACCGCGATGTGCTGCGCGAAAGAGACGTGGTCTTCGTTCATCTGGCCGGTTCCCGAGGCCTCATCGGCGACCGCCTGACCCAGCGTAGCGACCACTACATGCCGCCGGCTCTGCTGGATTCCCAGCTGGACAGTCTCGAGCCGCCTGAACCCTCGGAGAACGCGATCACCGTCAACGCCGAGAAGACACCGGCAGAGGAGGTCGCAGAGATCGTCGCCGTGCTCGCCCTCCGCCGCAGATGAATCAGACGCGGGAGAAGTGATACGGCTCAGGCGAGAAGAGGGGCGAGCAGACGTGAGCCCTCCACCAGTATCGAAAGGGTCTCGCCAGGCTTCTCGACTCTGGTGGCGGGCGCCGAGAGGCAGAGCCCGGCCACGAGCGAATTTTCTGCGTCTCTGATCGGAACGGCAAGACAGCCGTAACCGGGGGTGAGCTCGCCCACCTGCAGCGCGTAGCCGCGTTCCCTCGTCTCGGAGACAAGAGCATCGATCGCTTCTGGCGAGCGTTCGACCGTCAGCGAGCCGGCCTGTACCCCCAACCGCTGGCCAGCGTCCAGCTCGGCCAGCAACAGCCTGCCCATCGCAGAGGCATCGACGAACCGGGCAATTCGTACCGGGTTACTGAGCGGAAAGTCGGGATCGATGTCGGTGACCTGAAGGCGATGGTGCTCGTAACGCACCAGGTGCACTCCCCCGCGGATGCCCTGTCGCAGTTCGGTCACCACATCGCGAGCAGCGCGTGGAAGGCGGGGTATCACCGGCGCAAGCCCTGCCAGTTGGGCGACTTTGCTGCCGAGCGCGAAGCCGCTGAGATCGGGCAGGCGCACGAGGTACTCCTCCTGCACCAGGAGGTTCAGGAGCCGGTAGGTTGTAGCACGCGGGAGCGAGAGGTTGTGGCTCACTTCGCGGGCCGTGACCCCCGGGCCACACCGGGCGACCTCCTCGAGCACGACGAGCGCGCTGTGAATGGCGCGCGGCTGCCTTGCCCTGACCTCGCTGATGTGGCTCGGCTGAGCGGTCATCCGCGGCCTGTCACTCGCCCTGTCGATGCAGCGGGATCGCCGCCGAGAACGTCGCCGGCGATCGTCTCGTCGAACACCCCGATCGTCTCCTTCAGCCAGGGCCGGCGACGGCGCACGAAGCGGAAGACGACAACACCCGCGACCATGATGCCGAGAAAGAGCCACACGCCGACGGCACCGGGCCCCGAGCCCTGCACCGCGAGATAGACCACAAGACCGAGGGCGAGCAGAAGGCTTGCCAGAATCGCCCGGAGGCCGGCCCAGAAGGTGAGTTCGCCGATCTTCTTCAGAAAGACGAACGACGCAACGCACACGAGCACGTACGAGGTGATGAATCCTGCCGCAGCACAGACCAGAATCGCGCCCATGGCCTCCCAGACCCCGGCACCCGAGGCGATGTAGAGCAGGGTCGCCACTGTCATGACGGGCAGAACCGTGACGACCCCGATGAACGGCGTGCGAAAGCGAGGATGCGTACGCCCGAACATCCGGGGGATCACGCCGTCCCTGGCCATCGAGAACAAGACGCGCACCAGGGCGGTGGTCGAGGCGATCGCGCAGGCCACGAACGACATCGCGATGCTGGCGTCGAGCACGAGGCCCATCCACTCCATGCCGTACGCGTTCGCCAGCGAGTTCACCGGGCTCGGCACCGAGGTCAGCGAGCGGTCGAGACCCACGAACCCCACGAGCTGGCTGTACGACGAGAGCAGGTAGAGAAGACCCGAGGCCACCAGGGTGCCCACGAGTGCCCTCGGGATGCTCGCGAAGGGCTTTCGCGCCTCGACACCCAGGCTCGCTGCGCTCTCGAATCCCACGAAGGCCATCAGCGCCAGCACCGCACCTGTTGCGAAGTCGCTGAAGGTCGTTCCGGCGAGCGAGATGACCGACCAGTCGATGCCACCACCCTGAGAGACGAGCAGTGCAACGATGAAGACCACGAGCAGGGCGACGGAGACCGACTCGACCAGCAGAGTCACCCGAGTCGAGAGCCGGATGCCGCGGGCCAGCACGACGAAGCAGATCGCCGCGATCGCCACCACGATGATGCTGACCAGAAGGCTCGACTTCTCGGCTCCCGGTACGAAGTGCCCGAGCAGAGTCGCCAGGAACAACCCGGCGCCACTGAGGGAGAACATCGCGATGAACCCGTAGCCGACGATCATCGAGACGCCCGTCATGAAGGAGGCTCCCGCCCCCAGGCCCTTCGAGACGAACGTGTACAGCGACCCCGCTGCCGACATGCGCCGGGTGAACTGGTTGATCGAACTCGCCACGAGCAGGGAGAGAAGGAGTGCTGCAGTCACGGCCCACACGGTGGCATTGCCGGCCACCGCGGCGACGATCACCGGGATGGTCGTCGCCGCGGCCGAGGGCGCAACGGCCGAGACCGACTGGGCGACGACGTCGAGAAAGCCGAGACTGCGGCGATCCAGTCCCTCTACGGGAGAACGGCGCAGAATCCCGGCGACCAGGGGCGGGTCAGCGATTGCCCGCTCGAGTGCGGTCATGGTCGGTGGCCCTTCTGCAGATCAGTAGCTCCGAGCCTAGGGGCAGGGTGTTGCGAAGTCGGGTCGCCGATGTTTCGGGTGTGTGTTCTCCAAATGAGACAGCCCGGCCACGGCGTCCCAGTTGCCCTCGACACATCGTCACAGCCTGAAAATCGCCACGCAACACGGGCGGGTGATCATGAGCAGAACGCCCTCCTCATGCCCACACCAGCCCACCCTCCACCTATTACCTCTATATCGACGGAGAATCATGACAACCACTCGCGAACCCGCCGGAACAGCTGTTTCCGGTGCCGCACCGAAAGCCGGCCTCTCCGGCTCGCTCGGCGTCGGCTCCATCGTCTTCATGGTCGTGGCCGCGGCCGCGCCCCTCACCGTGATCGGTGGCTCTGCACCGCTCGGCTTCCTGCTCGGTAACGGCGTCGGCTTCCCGGCCCTGTTTGTGGTCTGTGCGGTCATCCTGCTGCTGTTCGCGGTCGGGCTGGTGGCAATGACCCGCAAGATCCCCAAACCCGGCGGCTTCTTCACGTATATCGGGCACGGACTGGGCAAGCCGGCCGGCCTGTCGGCGGCCTACCTGGCTCTGCTCACCTACACGACCATCCAGATCGCCGTACACGGCTACGTGGGCTACCTGATCAGCGTGTCGATCACCTCACTTGGTGGCCCCGACATCGCCTGGTGGGTCTACTCACTGGCGATCGTGCTGATCGTGGGAGTGCTCGGTTACCGGCACATCGACCTCAGCTCCAAGGTGCTCGGCGTACTGCTGGTCTGCGAGGTCGGCATCGTGCTCGCCCTGGTCGCTGCCGTCGTCGTCACGGGCGGCGCTGAGGGACTCTCGGCCGAACCGTTCATGCCGACGCAGATCTTCTCAGGTTCGCCCGGTGTCGGCCTGATGTTCGCCTTCGCTGCTTTCATCGGCTTCGAGTCGACCGCGATCTTCCGCGATGAGGCCAAGACCCCCGATCGCACCATCCCGCGTGCCACGTACATCGCGGTCATCGGTATCGGCGCCTTCTACACGCTGGCTTCGTGGGCGCTCGTGATGGCCTGGGGGCCGTCGAACGTCGTCGCCCAGGCCGCCATCGACCCCGGCACCATGGTCATCCAGACCACGCTGAACTACCTGGGCCCGGTCGGGGAACTCATCATCAACATCCTGCTCATCACGAGCATGTTCGCCTGCGTGCTCTCGTTCCACAACGTCATCACCCGGTACCAGCACTCGATGTCGAACGCCGGACTCCTGCCCGGCAAGGTCGGTTCGGTGCACCACAAGCACCTCTCGCCGCACGTCTCGTCGATCATCCAGACGGCCACGGCCTTCGTGCTCATCGTGTTGTTCGCGGTTCTGCAGCTCGACCCGGTGCTGAACGTCTTCACTTGGTTCTCGGGGGTCGCGACGCTCGCGATCGCGCTGCTCATGGCTCTCACCTCGGTGGCCGTCGTGGTGTACTTCCGTCGCACGAAGTCCGACGCCCGGCTCTGGAACACGTTGATCGCGCCGGTGCTCGGTTTCATCGGCCTGATCGGGGCCGCCGTGATCATCGGCGTGAACTTCCCGTTTCTCGTCGGCGATGTCGACGCAGCCGGCGTGCCCGTCTTCGGCGCCGTGAGCGCGGTTCTCCTCGGCCTGATCGTGGTGTTCCCTGTCGCCGGCATCATCCAGGCGGCCATCATCAAGCGCAGGAATCGCGAGGCCTACGAGGCCATCACCGAGACCATCGCCAGCTGAACGCGGTCGGTTTCGATACGCACTTCGTGCTACTCATACGGCGCACACCCCGCCGGTTGAGTAGGCCACCGGCCGTATCGAAACCCACCCCGCGTCACTGATCCACCGAACACACCACCGAAAGAGAAGCCAGACCATGACACTGACAGAACCGAATCGCACCATCACCTCGCCCCTGGCGAGCCTCACCCCCGCCGACATCGAGCAGGTCAGAGACGTGGTGACCGCGAGCGAACTCTTCACCCCCACCTCGCGTTTCGCCTACATCGGCCTCGAGGAGCCGCACAAGCGCGAGGTGCTCGCCTACCTCGAGGGCTCTGGCCCCCGCCCCGACCGCCAGGCCCGGGTGATGCTGCTCGACATGGCCACCGGTCACTCGACCGACAGCATCGTCTCGATCGACGGCGCCGAGGTCATCAGCACCGTCGTGCTCGACGGCAGCAACGGCCAGCTGCCGGTGCTGATCCAGGAGTTCGACGAGGTCGGTCCGATCGTGGCCTCCGACCAGCGCTGGGTCGACGCGCTCACCGCTCGCGGCATCGCCGTCGACTCCGTCGTCTGCGTGCCCCTCTCTGCCGGGTTCTACGACCTGCCCGAAGAAGAGGGCCGCCGCATCCTGCGCGTACTCGCCTTCCAGCAGAACTACCCCGAAGACCACCCCTGGGCACACCCCGTCGACGGCCTCTGCGCCTACGTCGACGTCGCCGCCCGCACGATCACTCGCCTGATCGACTCTGCCCCGCTGCCCGTGCCCGTCGAGGGCGGCAACTTCGACGACCCCGCCCTGCAGGGTGCACCGCTCACCGTGCTCAAACCGATCTCGATCACCCAGCCGGAGGGCCCGAGCTTCGTGGTCGACGGCGAGTCCGTCACCTGGGGCAATTGGAGCTTCGACGTCGGTTTCGACCCGCGCGAGGGCCTCATCATGCGCCAGCTCTCGTTCTTCGACGGCGTCGAACAGCGCCCGATCATGTACCGCGGCTCGATCGCCGAGATGGTCGTGCCCTACGGCGACCCCTCCCCCGTACGGTTCTGGCAGAACTACTTCGACACCGGCGAGTACCTCTTCGGCCGCTTCACGAACTCGCTCGAGCTCGGCTGCGACTGCGTCGGCGAGATCCACTACTTCGACGCCGTGCTGGCCGACGAGCTCGGCAACCCGCAGACCATCAAGAACGGCATCTGCATGCACGAAGAGGATTTCGGCACGCTCTGGAAGCACTCCGATATGTTCACTGGCTCGAGCGAGGTCCGCCGCCAGCGTCGCCTGGTGATCAGCTTCTTCACCACCGTCGGCAACTACGACTACGGGTTCTACTGGTACCTCTACCTCGACGGAACCATCGAATGCGAGGCCAAGCTCACGGGCATCCTGTTCACCTCCTCGTACGTCGAGGGCAGCCCCTACGCCAGCGAGGTCGCCCCCGGGCTCGGCGCCCCATACCACCAGCACCTCTTCAGCGCCCGGCTCGACATGATGGTCGACGGCGTCTCGAACGCCGTCGATGAAGTGGATGCTGTGCGCCTGCCCGTCAGCGCAGAGAATCCCTACGGTGGCGCCTTCACGAACAGCGTCACTCGCCTCTCCAGTGAATCAGACGCCGGCCGTGTCGCTGACGCCTCCGTCGGACGCGCCTGGCACATCGTCAACACCGAGAAGACCAACCGCCTCGGCCGGCCGACCGGCTATGTGCTCCTCCCGGAGCAGGCGCCGACGCTGCTGGCAGACCCTTCCTCGTCGATCGCCGCGCGCGCTGCCTTCACCACCAAGCAGCTCTGGGTGACGCAGTACGACACGGCAGAACGGTACCCGGCCGGCGACTTCGTGCACCAGAACCCGGGCGGAGACGGCCTGCCCCGGTACATGGCGGCCGACCGCTCCGTCGACGGCGAAGACATCGTTCTCTGGCACACCTTCGGCCCGACGCACTTCCCGCGAATCGAGGACTGGCCCGTCATGCCGACCGACTACGCCAAGTTCACGCTGAAGCCGTACGGCTTCTTCGACCGCAACCCGGCGCTGAATGTACCGCCGAGTGAGCTGAAGCACGCCTGCTCGCACGACTCAGGGGCGCACGAGGGTCACGCTTCACACGGCGACCACGGCGACCACCACCACGGAGCCTGACCGTCAGCATGAGCCTCGAATTGGCACACTTCGGCGCGGTGGTGCCAGCGACGGTAGCCGCGTGCTGCGTCGCGGGCACCCCGCACCGAAGGGTGGCGAACACCCTACCCGCCGCCCTCATGCTGCTGTCGATGCTCGACATGGCCACAGGTACACGGGTGCTCGCGGCCGTCGCCTGGGCTGCGCTCCTGCTGTTCGCGGCCGTCATCCCCGCAGTTCTCGTGCGGCTGCATGGCGGCCCGGCGGGCTACCGCGTGATGGCGCTGCACCGGAGTCTCGGGCTCGTGCTGATGGCCGCCCTCACACTGACCGGTTCGGTCGGGATGGGATCAGGCATCCGTACCGTCGAAAACGCATCGAACGGCTCGGCTGGGCACCAGATGGCCGGTATGACCGCGGCCCCGGGGGCGTCTGGGGTGGCAGACCTGATCGCCGGGGCATTCACGTTTCCGTCGCTCGTGGTACTGGTCGCCCTGGTCTTCACCGCCCTCACCGGCGCATTGCTCGTGCAACGCAGAAGGCGAACGGGGCCGGGCCACCGACGCACCCAGCTCGAGACCCTCGGCATGGGCCTCTCGATCGCGGTGATGGCCCTCAGCTTCTGAGGATTCTCCGGGGCTTACGGTCGCAGGCTGGCAGTTACGACACCAGATCGAGCATGAGGCGCATGCGAAAGCGGGGCTTTCGCGAATCGCTCGCTATCAGATGCTGCGTTCCTTTAGCGGAAGTTCTTCTTCGAGTCTGTCTCGTTGGGGTGGCCGGCCGATGCTCTGGTGATAATCACGCGCCCAGGCTTTTTCGACTTCATGTTTGGCTCATCGACTGCGTACCATAGCCGAGCGCCGTCTGTCACTTTGTACTGCCACTGCGGCAAGCTCACCCCATCGACGACAACGGTCGAAAGGTCGCCTCGGAGCTGATAGCAGCGGTCAGGATCGTACTGCGCCGGGTGGACTGTGAGGTAGTCGAAGGCATCTGCAAGGGCGTTCTTCGCATTTGACTTCACATCCATCCAGCCGCGTTCGGCAGCCACACTGCCGAAGAAAATCTCGTGCTCACTGGCTTTGATTGGCCGCTGCACTGCGACCTCACGCCTACCCGCCATCTACGGACGATCGACCCGGACTGGAACCTCGGGCAGTTCGATTGGCTCGACAGGACGCATTCCGATTGCATAAGCCAATGCGGTCTCCTGCCATTCCTGCTGAGCCCTGAGCAGACGCTGGAAGGTGCCCAATTCGCTGGCGGCGTAGACAAGCTGCTCGATCTCGGTTGCGTATGCGTCGAGTTCATCATTATTGAATTCCCCAACCCAAGCGAAAAGTTCCTTCAACGCTGCTGCGACATCGCCCTTGTTCCGACCGATCGCACGAAGCAAACGGCTCGAGAGCGCAACTCCAGTCTCGAGAATGTCGAGATCGTGCCCTCGCAATATGACGAGGTCATCACCATCGCGTCGAGTGATGCGAACCTGACCTTCGTCAATGTGGGCGAGGACCTCTTTCGGCCTCCGCAGAAGATCAGTGAATGTCGCCGTACTCATAGTGCCATATTACATCAGATAAACATCTGATGTAATTCTTAGGTGACGGCTTCGCCAATCCGTCCTCTCCGCGACGGTCGATTCATCGAGTGCCGAAAGAGCGAACTCGTTGTCGACACCAGCAGGGCCCCGGCGAGACCGAAACAGACCCAGGTGAGCCCCGCGGCCAGCCAGCCGGTGATGAAGAAGCCGAGGAGGAGCGCTGCCAGACAACTGAGCACCAGAAGCACGACGCCGCCGATCGCGGTGATGACCGCCCGAACGGGGTGACGGCGAAACACCGAGGCAGCGTGGTGGGAGGGAGCCTTCGACCCTCGGGCCACAGGCGGGAGCACGAAGGCGGCGAGCAGGGCCGGCAGCACGGCGAGTGCCGGCACGATCACTCCGGCAATCGCCGCGATCGCGACAGAGGCGGCCGACCAGACCAGCAGGCGAAGTCGGGCTGGTCTGCGATCGGCTCCGTCGTATAACAGCGGTTCGAGAAGAGCGCAGCCGAGCCAGACGGTCACCGTCACTGCGGCGAACGAGAGCAGTACCAGCACGGCGAACCACCAGCTCACGCCGGGGATCGGGTCTCCGGCGACAAGCAGCGCCTGCACGGCCGCATTCAGCAGGATCAGAAGCACCACGAGCATCCATCGCCCCAGCCTGCTTCGATCGGCAGCAGTCGCGTCGTTCGTGTCACTCACTTCGTGGACCTCGCTGCCGCATCGAGCACGGCACTGACGGAGCCCGAATAGACCGTCGTCGAACCGACGGTGACGTCGATCGTGGTGAGCGCAGCATCCGTCGTCGTCACGGTGATCGGCTCGCCCGACGCCGTCTGGCCGGTGCACGCCACCCCGCCCGCGGTGCTGACGCAGACCGGGGCGGTCAGAATCTCGATTCCCGCGCCCACCAGAACGTCGTTTGCGGCGTAGCGGATCTCGGTGATGGTGTTGCCGCCGACGGGCGCCAGGGCGGCGACCTGCGAGCATCCGGAGACGCCTGTCGCCACGCCGACGACAGCGACGATGGCCCAGGCGGTGACTGCAGGCCGGAGTGGACGATTCACGATGACGCCTTCTGCTCGTAGGCAAGCAGTCGGGCTCGCTCGGCCGTGTGCTGCAGCTCGAGCGCCGCATCGCTGACGGACTCGAGGTCGAACGGTGCCGTCACCAGCAGCTCGGTGTTGCGGTCGAGCCGCGAGCCCCGTCGCATGAGTGGCGTCTCGGCCCAGTCGTTCGCGGCGAGTTCCCGGCTCTGTGACGCGAGGTCGAGGTAGCTTCCCGACCCGCCCGGTGTGACTGGCGAGGCATGGTCGACCACCGTGGTGAAGAGCGAGAGGGTGCCGTCGCGGTTGTCGACCACCTCGACTGTCTGCTGCTGCTGCGGAAAGTCGATGCACGATGCGGTCGTGATCTCCCAGAACCCGCGGCCAGCGGCGCCGGTGTGCGCCAGGATCTGATTCAGATGGGTGTGGCCGTTGAGCCACCCGATCACCACCGGGTACTGCAGCAACAGCTCGACGAACTCCTCTGCCCCGTGCAGCACCTCCGTGTCGCCCGGTCGCTGGGCGCGGTTCTCGAGGGTGAGGCTGTTGTGGTGGCTGAAGATCAGCACGAGCTTCTTCTCGGCCTGCGCCGCCTGCAGCTCGCCCTTCAACCACTGGAACTGGGTGTCGGAGACGGCGCCATCGGGGCCAGCGACCTGGTTGCAGGTGTCGAGGCCGAAGGCACGGATGCCCGGGGTGAGCTCGGTCTCCCACCACGTCTGCCCGGTGTCGAGGTTGTGCTGCGTGAACCCGTGCCCGACGGGCCCGGGGGTCGTCTCGGTCACGAAATGCTCTGCCATGAAGTCACGCTGCTCGAACAGGTACCGCGAATCGTCGGGCGAGACCGAGCGGAACCCCGGGCGAAGGCCGAGCTGCAAGCCGACGGCGTCGATCATCCGTTGCAGGGGGCTTGCCGTCGCGGCGTAGCCTTCGAGAATCGAGCTCGCCGTCGCGTCGACCGAGTAAGCCTTCTGTCCGCCGACCGCGAGGGCACGCAGTTGCGAGCTGAGGCCGAAGGTGCCGAGCAGCAGCGTGTCGTGGTTGCCGTAGACCGCGTACCACGGCACAGGCAGCCCGACAGATTCGACGGGCTTCGAGATGGCCTGCGACAGCAGCTCAGGCAGGCGAGGGAACCCGTAGTCGCCGAAGTCGCCGCCGGCGGGGTCGTTCGGCCGGTACGCCCAGGTCGCCTCTGCCCACGCCTGCACCCCCTCGAAGGTGCCAGACGACCCGCTCGAGGGCAGAACGGATTTGCCGTCGAGAATGTCGATGTACCAGCGGAGTTCGTGGTGCGAGTGCATGTCGGCGCTGTCGCCGGTGACGATGGCGGCCCCCATCGGCGCCCCGGTCACGGCGCTCACCCGCAGATCGGAGAATCCCTTCACCATCGCGGCGGTGACGTGAACCGTGAGCGGGTCCTGCGGGTGGAATGCCGAACCCCAGGCCGCATGGTTCTGTTCGATCATGGGCTCGATTCGGCCCGGCGACTGCGCGTCGATCACATGAAGGTCAGACAGATGGCCGAGGTAGAGCAGGGAACGACGGGCGGCGACACGGGAGGCGTTCGGGGCCCGGCCGAGCACATCGAGGCGGGGCACGTAGGGTTCGCCGGGGCCGGCGACCAGTGTGCGGTACTTCGCTGCTCCGGCAGAGCCCTGCAGAACGGTCTGCACGAGGGTCGAGCCCGTTGGCCCGGATGCCGCCGCTGCTGCCGCATCGGCGATCGCGGCTCCGGTTCTCGGAGCCGCCCCTGCGCTGGCACCCTGTGCAGAGAGGGTCTGGCCCAGGAGTTCGGCGCTGAGCCCCCAGGCGGCAGACAGAGCAGCGACCTGCGCCACGAACTGGCGGCGAGACAATCCTGGCATTTCACGGCTCCGCGGTCAGAGGGAGAGAGGGGCTGCGTTGCCACCAACTCACGGGAATGACCATATGGTAGCGGCACAGCGTTCACCGCGGGTGGTGACGGGGCGCACTCGCCCCGTCACCGTGAACCACTATTTCTTCGGCGGGGCGACCCTACGGTGCCGAACCACCATGACGAGGGCAAGCACCAGCGCGCCGGCACCCACGAGTCCCGCAGCGATGCCCACCGCCGGGAGCACCGTCGCGCCAGTCGCGGCAAGACCCGGATGAGGGCTGGCCGTCGGTGACGGCGTGACCGTCGCTGTCGGAGTCGGACTCGGAGTCGTCGGCACGGATGCACCACAGACCACGTCGGTGGCGCCGGTCCAGGTGAACTGGATCTTCACCGAACCGATCTGCTGGCCCTGGTCGGCGAACTGAACGAGGAACTGCGGCAGGCCGATGCCCGCGTTGAGGTCGAGCCCGGTCAAGTCGACCTTGCCGTCTGCGCCGACCGGCCTGTCGGGCGCATTCGGGATCGGGGTGGCGTCACTGTCGACGAACGAGACGGTTGCGCCGGTGTAGGAACCGGGAGCCGGCTCGAGGATCTGCAGCGACTGCCACGACGTCGGCACACATTGCTCCTGGGGGGCGACGAAAGAGGCAGCGAAGACGCGGATCGAGCCCGCACCACAGTTGCCCGCGCTGTACGCGTCGAAGTTCTGGATCTGGGCTTCACCGTTGTCGGCGTTCACCCAGATGCACGAGGGGCGCTGTGGGTCACCGTTCACCGTATAGAGGAGGCTGAGGCCGTTGAGGGCCTTTGGAAAGTTCGCACACCCGGCCCCCGCGGCATAGTCATAGCAGCCGACCGAGTCGTTCACCCCATTCGCCACGAAGACACGCGGGCCGACCGTGATCGCCGGCCCGTTCCAGACGAGGTTGGCCCCGATGGCCGCAGGCAACCCGGCCGGCGTTGCGACCGATTCGCCGTTCTGGTTGAAGCACTGGTTGGCTGCGGTCGGAAGGCACACTCCGACGGGGACTCCCGAGGCATTGAGCAGCGGGAAGGCCGCGCCATTGCTGCCTATGTAGCCGAAGCTCGTGTCGACCGGCCACGACCCACCGCAGAGCGCATTCGTCGTGGTGGAGAAACACTCCAATTGCTGCGCTGCAGTGGGGGCAGTGACGACGACGGGAATCACGATCTGGCTTCCGATTGCGGCGATCGACGGCACGGGGAAGCCCCCATTGGTCGACAGGGATGCCGCCCCGACGATGTCGAACGGTTGTGAGCCACAGGCGGCCTTCGCGGTCGTGTCGAAGCACAGGAGGTGGTTCTTGGCGCCGGTCGACGCATCGGTCACCGTGTTGAAGGCGTACCACTTCGTTCCGACCAGAACGGGGTTACTGAGTGCACTGATACTCCCGGCAAGTGGCGCATCGCCAGCCGGAGCAAGAACGGTGTAGCCGCAGAAGGGGTTCGGGTTCGATGCCGCCGCCGCGGTGTCGACGCAGACGACGCCAGCGGAGGTATCGGAGACCTTCGTCGCATAGACGTAGAGCTTGGAGTTCGCCGTGTCGGCCCAGAGCCCTGGCTGGCCGGAGACAGCGAAATTACTGCCATCGGCAGTGTCGGTGATGGTTCGCGGGCTGTAACACTCCGAAGCATCGGCCTGAAGGTGACAGGCGACTTGGAGCGTCGAAGCGTGATGGAACACGTTGTACACCGCGTCGGGCTCGACGGCCAATGCCCAACCGTCTCCTCCCGCACTGCCGGAGAACGTCGATGCAGGGGGCAGCGGCACCACGGTTGTCGCCGTATACGACGATTCCGTGCTTGTATCGGCTTGCGCACTCGACATCACGCCGAAGCTGAGCGCCGCTGCGGCAGCGACCGCAGCGGTGGCAGCCAGGATTCCGAACCGATTCCGCTCGTAGCCCGTCATGTGCACAACCCCCAGCAGCCCGTGACGGCACCACCTTTTTTGACACCATCGTTCCGCAGCAGAGTAACAGCCTGGTTGAGGATAGGTCAAGCATTCGAAAGGCCGCGAATCTTAGTCGATTTCGATTGCCAACCCTGACACGCGAGGCAGATTCAGACCTGCCTGGCTCCTGGCTGGCCCCTAGAGGAAGCTCAGAACCTCGTCACCCCACGCCTTCCGAAGGTCACCGTCGAGGTCGTCCACCACTCGATCGTGCCGGTCGATGACCAGCGTCGAACGCTCACCCTGCGTATAGCTCCTCCACTCTGGCTCACCCTCGAGACCGTGCGGTGTGCCGGTGACGGCGAAGGCGAGCCAGCGCTCCTGCATGTGGGCCGAGACCGTCTTGCCCACGCGCAGTCCGCCGAGTTTGAACGTGATGTCTTTCGGTCCCGAGACGAGGTTGCCCCAGAGGTAGGGCAATTCGGTGGCGTGCGTGGCGCCGATGCCGAGCATCCGGAGCATGGGTGTCGCCCAGTCGAAGCGGTAGAGGTAGACCGGCGCGACAACGCTCTGCCCCTCGGCGATCCAGACCGCCGGCATGCGGAACCCTACGTCGCGCGCGACGCCCATGCCCTCGGCCTTCACCGAGAGCCCAGAGTATGCCGAGCCGATCTGGGCCTCACTCGGCAGCGTGATTTCGGGGTGCTCGGCGGCAATGCCGTTGAACATCTCCCTGATGGTGTCGGGCTGAATCGGCATCAGCGGCGACTTCATCATCGTGAACATAGCTGCTTCATCTTTGTTCGTACCGATGATCAGAGGCACGGCGTGTGCCCTGCCCTCACGGAAGACCGTCAGCGGGTGTTCTGGCACAAGATCGCCGTCGACGACCGGCGCAAAGGCGAGGGTTCCGGGTGCCGTGGTCGGTACTTTCTGAAAGACGGCCATGCTCGCCTCGACGATGCGGTCTACGCTGATGTCGCGCAACATCACGGCCTGCTCCGGCGTCACCTCGAGCTGCTCGAGAAACGCGCTGGCGACCGTGGATGCCCGGTGCTCGTCGTACACGGAGGTCGCCGGTGAGCTCTGCGCCACGGCCCGGGCGAAGAGCCCCTTCGCGGCCGGCACGGTCATCAGGGTGGTGACGATGCCGCCGCCTGCCGACTCACCGAACAGCGTCACGGCTTTGGGATCGCCGCCGAAAGCCGCAATGTTGTCGCGCACCCACTCGAGTGCCAGCACTACGTCACGCAGGGCGAGGTTGGTATCGAAGTGCTCGGTCTCTGAGTTCAGTGACGAGAGTTCGAGAAACCCGAGTCCACCGAGTCGGTAGTTGATCGTCACAAGGATCACCTCGCCGCCGGCCACCAGCGACGCGCCGTCAAACAGTTTCTGGCTCGACGAGCCGAACACGTAGGCTCCGCCGTGAACCCAGACCATGACGGGGACCAGGGCGCCCGACGAATCGGCACCTGCTCCGGGCGTTTCGCCCGTGCCGTCTGTGCCGGTGGTCGACCCCGAGGAGCGCCAGACATTGAGATTCAGGCAGTCCTCATCGTGTGGTGCCGTCGGGTCGAGCGAGATGACCGCATTGGCCGCCTGTGGGCAGACGTTGCCGAAGACGGTGGCATCGCGCACCTCGCTCCAGGCGAGCGGCACACGGGGTGCACGCCAGCGCAACTCACCGACGGGCGCAGCGGCGAAGGGAATTCCCTTCCACACCTGCACCGGACCGTCGGCGAAACCGCGCACGGGGCCGTGGGTTGTGTGGATGACCAGGGCGTCGGTCGTCATTGCAGGTCCGTTCTTCACAGGTGGTGTGCGTCGGGGTCGACCGAGTCGAACTCCTCGAGGGCAGAGCTGGCATCGGCATAGGCGCTCACGGAGAAGCCCGCAGCCTCCAGCGACTCGGCAACGAGAACCCGCATCAGCATCTGGTCTTCGATGAGAATCACCGACCGCCGCCCTGTTGGATTCACAGCCCCAGACTATTGGCTGCGTCAGGCCAGCGCCCGCCGCAGCACACGGTTCACCCACACGGCGTCGAGGCCTGGTGCTTCCCCGCGCTGCGCAATGCCCTCGAGCCGAGCCAACCACTCCCGATCATCCACCTGCACCGGCTCGGGTACCAGCAACTGCGCCCCCTTCGCATTGATCGACTTCACGAGGCTCGCGACCTCGCGCCGTGCGTCAGGTCGAGCATCCGGCAGCGCATCGAAGAACACGAAATCGTCTTCCCGGATGCCCCGCAGCGCATCGAACGCACCCTGCACTGTGAAGCTGACCTGCCGCTCGCGGAGCAGGGCGGAGAGCCTCTGCAGATTGGCCTCGTCGAACGCAGTGGTGCGCGGGTTGAACATCGCATTGCGAAACCCGTCCGGCGACGCGGCCTCGCCTCCTCCCTGCGCTGCGCCACACAGATACACGAACCTGGCAGCCGCCTCGACGGCAGCATTCGGAGAGCTGTGACGCAGTTCGGCGAAGTAGTACGCGCTGCTTCGGCCCACATGCTGCCTCACTCGTTCGACCAGCCCGGTCACATCGGCCTCGGCAACCCGCCATACGTTCACAAGCTCGGCGTCATCGCTCGACAGCCTGAAGGCAGCGTCGGGCCGTGCCTGCATGATCGCGATGGCCGCCGCGCCGCTTGTCAGTGCCGGATCGACGAAGTCCCCGAAATACTCTGGCAGCGCAGCCAGCACGGACTCCGCCAACCGTCGCCGCCCGACACTCCACAGATACGGAGGATTGATGCGCTTGGCTGACATTCTCATCGCTTCCCCAGCCTACGTTCGCGGGCTGCAGAGGAGAGACAGGTCAGACGACTGCAAGCACGATGAACTGGGCGATGAGGAGCACGAGCACGATGATTCCGACAACCAGGCCGGTGGTCGAGACGCGGTTCGGTGAGCGACGTCCGAGCAATCCCAGAATGAGAACGACGACCGCCGGGACGACGTTGAGAATTGACGCAACCACGGAGAATGCCAAGTAGTAACCGTAGTCGTCGGTGTCCAGGCTCGCGAGCGTCGCCACCAGGAAGGCGACCGTCACGGCGAGACCGAGAAGAGCAATCACGATGAAGATGATTGTCGACACCCTGACACCGGCCGAGAGAGGTCGCGCCGGTTTCGCGGCACCTGCTACCGGGGTGACCGGGAGGATGGGCGTGGGCTCAGCAGACGACATGAGAATTCTCCTCTAATCGGTCGAGCGAACGCCGCCCCTGCGCCGAGTACTGCTCAGGCTACACAGGGCACCTCCACGGCAGCGACAGGCTCGCGGTAGGAGTCGTGCACACGTTCGTCCCGTCGGGTTCGGCATCACGGCAAGGGGGCGCCTGCTCAGGTGGCGGCGCAATCGAGGGTCGACCACAACGACGTGGGTGCGGCATCTGGACTCCTGCCTGCCAGTTTTCTCACCAACAGTCAGGGTGAGTCAGGCCGAGGCGACTGAAGCCGCCGAACTCGAACCTTTCGTCGCCTGAGCTGTCGGGCTGCCCTACAGCTCGGCTTCTGCGAACACGCGCATCGCATCTCGCACGAAGGTCGCGCCCTCCGTGCCGCCATAGTTCACAGCAAACCGTTCGTCATTCACATAGGAATCGCCCAACCAGCTGAAGTACTGTTTCGTCGGCCGGCCGTCGGCGGACTTCGGAGCACCAGGGATGCCGCAAAGCCAGTCGCACTGGCGCTTCGCCAATTCCTGGGCGAGAGGGCCGTCGATCGCCGCGCCGCACTGTGCGGCACTGGCCCAGTCGGAAGCCAATTCTGCTGCAGCCATCAGAAAATCATCGCTCTCCCTCTGTGACATCGAGGTGTACCACCTGTCGCTTGCCGCATAGGATTCTGCGCCCCACTTCTCTTCGACCTCGTCTTTGTAGACGGTGTGATCGAATCCGTCGAACATCTTCTCTGCCATCGGTTCTTCGCCTTTCTCCAGGTCGTGGATTGTTCGTGAAACGCTCGTCATCAGGCGGTCGAGCCGTTTCTTCTCTTCGGTGAGCCACTCCAGGTGTGCACGCAGCGCAACGGTGTCGTTTCGTTGCCCCGCCAGAATCTCGGCTATGGCCGGGATGCCCAGCCCGAGCTCGCGCAACAGCAACACTCGCTGCAGGCGAACAAGCGCGACGGCGTCGTAGTACCGGTACTCGTTGTCGCCGATCCGGCTCGGCGTCACGAGCCCCACCTCGCCGTAGTGACGCAGCGTGCGACTCGTGGTGCCCGCCAAACGCGCGATCTGCTGGATGCTCCACTCCATGAGCGACCTCCTTCACCGACAGACACTACGGCTTGACGCTGCGTCAACGTCAAGCGGGCTCACTGCCCGAGTGAGTCGCCTGCGCCGAAATGCGGCCGCCCCACGGGGCTCACGTCGGCGCAGCAGACGCACAGCCCGACGTCAGTGTGTCTTGTAAGCATCCCTCCGGTGCACGATCGAGATGATCACGATAACCAGCTGCCGGTCGATGATTCGGTAGATGATCCTGTACTCACCGCGGCGGGCCGAATACAGCGGATAGAGCGGCTCTTCGAGTTGCTTGCCCAGTCGTGTGGGGTTCTCGCTCAGTGCACCCAGAATGAACTCGAATGCCGCAGTGGCTACTTTCTCGGGAAGCCCCTCAGCGAGCGCCCTGCGCGCGGACTTGGTGAATGTGACCTCATACTTCTCATTCACTCGGCGAGACGGCCTGCTTCTCGCATGGCAGCGCGAACGTTCTCGAGGTCGTACACCTCACCCGCTTCGACTTCGCGAATACCCACACGAATCGCCTCGATCGACTCTGAATCTCTCAGCAGCTCAACCGTCTCGATCAACGAGTCGTAGTCGTCAGCACCGAGGATTACGGCGGCTCGGCCACCGTTCTTCGTGACTTCGAAGCGCTCATGCGTCGTCGCGGCCGATTCGACGATGCGAGAGAAATTGGCCCGGGCATCTGCAACGGAAAGAGTTGTCATGTACAGAATTGTAGCGCATTGCCCGAGAATGGAGAAAGAAAAATGGCCCACCCTGAGGTGAGCCGCTTTCATTTGGTGGAGCTGAGGGGATTCGAACCCCTGACCCCCTGCATGCCATGCAGGTGCGCTACCAACTGCGCCACAGCCCCGAAATCTCGAACTTTTCGCTCGAAACAACTTGCTTAGACTACTACATGCCGGGCCCCGCCGCGAAACCACGAGGCACTCTGGCCGACCGCCGAGGAGAGGGCATCCTCGAGCATCCGGACCCGGCGGTCAGCCCACCGAGATGGTGAGCGGAACGACCGGGCAGTCCTTCCACAGGCGCTCCAGGGAGTAGTACATGCGGTCTTCGTCGTGGAAGACGTGCACGACGACGTCGCCGAAGTCGAGCAGCACCCAGCGGCCCTCAGAGAGGCCCTCGCGGCGCAGGAGCTTCACGCCGTGTTCGAGGAGCTTGTCGATGACCTCTTCGGCGATGGCGCGAACCTGGGGTTCGTTGCGGCCCGAGGCGAGCAGGAAGACGTCGGTCAGGGGCAGGGGGCCGGAGACATCGAGTGCGACGATGTTTTCGGCCTGCTTGGCGTCGGCCGCCGTTGCGGCGATCTGGGTGAGTTCTAGGGAACGAGGTGTTGCAGTCACGAAGTGTGGGTTACCAAACGGTTAGAAGATGTGAAAAACAAAGGCAGCGAGCAGGAGGCCGATGACCCCGATTGCAAGCACACCGGCCGTCACCGCGAGGATGACGGGTGCGTTGACCCGGCTTCTCTTGGGCGGGGCGACCAGTCCGGAGCTGGACCCATGAGTACTGATGGCGCGTGTGGCGCTCACCGGAGCGACATCGGAACCGATCTCGCTGTCATGGTCGAGAAATGCGTCGAGTTCGGCCGATTCGAGGCCGTCGGCGGGTGCGGCACCCGTCGAACCGAGGCTCATGGGCAGGTCGATCGAACCCGTGATGATGACTTCGCCGGTCTCATCGAGCGCTGTTCCCACGTCACCGTGGTTCGGCACAGAGGGGAGGACGAGCGCACTGGTGCTCAAGACACTGTTCGATGAACCGACACCGCGCGCGCCGATCAAGTCGTCGAAAGATGTCGTAGCCAGGTCAGTGCGAATGACTTCGCGCTCGACAGGGGTCTGGAACAGCGGGGCCAGGATCGGCGCCTCGGGGCTCTCATCGATGGTGATGATGTGAACAGCGTCGGGGTTCGGTGTGTCGTCGATCTCAGCGAGTTCGTCTTCTTCGGCGGCGGCGAGCTCGGGAGCGACGGCCTCGTCGATGACCAGCAACTCTTCGACGACGGGTTCTGCGGCCTCGACGCCTTCGACGTGCTCCGAGTTCGGAGCGTCATCCACACCTGTTGACGCTGCCGCGCTGCGGTCGGCCCAGATGTTGCCCACACCGAAAGTACTGGTGTCGACCCCCTCTGGGGCCTGCTCGTCTTCGTGGATGAGTTCGGCGATGATCGGGCCCGTTGCCGGCGCCGCTTCAGTCTCAGGTGCCGTTTCGCTGTCCGCAGCCGCGGCCGGTGTCGCGTAAGGATGATCGGCTGAGAGTGCGCGGCGGGCGCGCCTGCTCAGAATGGGCATCGCGGTCGTTGCAGCAAGGGCCGCACCGGGCTGCACGTCGTCGTCACCCTCGTCGACCGCAGGCGAATCGCCTGCGACGTCGACCGAGGCTGGATCGGTACCGGGGTCGGGTTCGGCCACTGGCTCGTCAGCAACAGCAACAGCAGCCGCAACGTCAGCGGGCCCATCGTCGGAAACCGGTTCGATCGGAGCGACCTCAGGCGCGTCTTCAGCAACTTCGCGCGGAGCAGGTGCAGCGATCACGGCTCGGGCAGCTTCTTCTTCGAAGGCCAGGCGTTCGCGGTCGGCTTCGGCAGCAGCCTCGGCCCGTCGCTGGGCCTCAGCCTCTTCGGCGGCCTTCGCTTCTTCTTTTTGCTGCTTGCGCGGCTTCTGACGCTCGAGGTCACGGAGCTGCCGCCTGGTCAGCGGTTGCTCGTCGTGAGGCACAGTCATTCAACACTCCGATATAGGTGATGCTTGGTGATGTACTGAACTACACCGTCGGGTACCAAGTACCACACTGGGAATCCCCGGCCTACCCGCCCACGACAGTCGGTTGACGAAATCGCGAGCGCCGGAACTTCCAAATAGCTTACGTCCTGGCGCGGCAAAGCGGAAATGGCGAGGGTGTGGCCCGGCCGCGACACCGCGACGAAGTGGGCGAGAGACCAGAGTTCGACGGCGTCTTTCCAGCCGAGAATCTGCGCGATCGCGTCAGCCCCCGAGATGAAGAACAGGTCTGCATCGGGGTTCGCCGCCTTCAGGTCGCGCAGCGTGTCGATCGTGTAGGTGGGCCCGCCGCGATCGATGTCGACCCGGCTCACCGTGAAACGAGGGTTGGATGCTGTCGCGATCACCGTCATGAGATACCGGTGCTCTGCCTCTGTCACATCGGTCTTCTGCCAAGGCTGGCCCGTTGGCACGAAGAGCACAGTGTCGAGGTCGAAGAACTGTGCCACTTCACTCGCGGCGACGAGGTGGCCGTGGTGGATTGGGTCGAAGGTGCCGCCCATGATCCCGATCCGCGGTCGCCGCGGCTGCCCCTCGAGCGCCGGCGTCACTGCCGTCATGCGCTGCGTGCCCGTCGTCTGGCCGACATGCTTGTGCAGCAGACCTCAGTGATCCGCACCGGTCCGGTCGCCGTGCCCGTGCAGGTCGTGCGTCTTCGCAAAGGCTTCACCCTTGTGTGCGTGACGGTTGGCTACGTCACGGTAACTCCACATGACGAGACCGGAGGCCAGGAAGATGACGAACGCGATCAGGCCGAAGAAGAACGCGGGGATCGGCAGTTCATTGACGACGCCTTCAGCCAGCACGATCGCATTTGCAACAACAGACATGGGTTCTCCTGAGATCCTCGGTTCGATACAAGACTAGCGGTTGGGCGGCATGTGCCCTTTCACTGCCTGATCTGGCCGCTGCCACGCACGAGCCACTTTGTACTCGTCAACTCGGGCAGCCCCATCGGCCCTCGCGCGTGGAGCTTCTGGGTGGAGATGCCGACCTCCGCACCGAACCCGAACTCGCCGCCGTCCGTGAAGCGCGTCGATGCATTCACCATCACGGCGGCAGAGTCGACCTCGTTGAGGAAGCGTTCGGCATTGCCGAGGTCATTGGTGATGATCGACTCGGTGTGGTGCGTCGAGTACTGGCGGATGTGCTCCATCGCTTCATCGATGTCGCCGACGACCCTGACGGCCAGGTCGAGGCTCATGTATTCGGCCTGCCAGTCTTCTTCGGTGGCCGCGACCGCGTCGGCGAAGAGCGCCCGTGTCTCGTCGTCGCCATGAATGACGACACCGGATGCCCGGAGGCGGGCCAGCACGGCGGGCAACAGCCGCTCTGCAGCACCGCGGTGCACCAGCAGTGTCTCGAGGGCGTTGCACACGCTCGGGCGCTGCACCTTGGCGTTGTGCACGATGTCGACGGCCCACTTCTCGTCGGCGCTCTCGTCGAGGAACACGTGGACCACGCCGGCACCCGTCTCGATGACGGGAACCTTCGATTCGGCCACCACCGTGTTGATGAGCGACGCGCTTCCCCGAGGGATGAGTACGTCGACGAGGCCTCGAGCCTGCATGAGTTCTTTCGCGCCGTCACGCCCGAATTCGTCGATGGTCTGCACCGAATCGGCGGGCAGCCCCACGCTCGCAAGCGCCTCCTGAATGAGCGACACCAGCACACTGTTGGTGTTCTCGGCGGCAGACCCCCCACGAAGCACCACGGCGTTGCCGCTCTTGAGCGCCAGAGCCGCGATGTCGACGGTGACGTTGGGCCGCGCCTCGTAGATCACGCCGACCACACCGAACGGCACCCGCACCTGGTCGATGCGCACGCCGTTGGGCAGCACGCGGCCACGGATGCTCTCACCGACCGGGTCGACAAGAGTGGTGATCTCGCGCACGGCATCGGCGAGGACGGTGAGCCGAGCATCCGTCAGCGCCAGCCTGTCTTGCAGCGCCTTCGAGAGACCGTTCTCGCGGCCGTTCGCCAGGTCGAGCTCGTTCGCCGGCAGAATCGTGCCCGCGCCGCCTTCGACGGCATCGGCGATGGCGTGCAGTGCTCGGTTCTTGAGGTCGGCGTTCGCCGTTGCGAGAGTCAGCGAGGCGGTACGCGCCGCGAGCAGTTTGTCGGTCAGCGAAGGAGCGTCGAGAGTGGTGTGCGACATACCCGAATTCTACCCAATGCCCGACCCGAGATGGGCGGTCTCAGGCGTGCTGGGGAACGAAGAACGTACCGACCGGATGCCCGGCGAGCGCTTCGTTCACGAGCGACGCACTCGTCACCAGAACGGCGGTGCCTGCGTCTGCCGCGAGGCGCGCCGCCGACACCTTCGTTGCAGCTCCCCCGGTGCCGACACCAGCCGCACCGATGTCGCCGAACGTCACATCGCTGAGCAGGTCGCCCACCGGCACGTCGACGATCTTCACGGCACCCGCTTCGTGGGGAGGACGTGTGTACAGGGCATCGACGTCGGAGAGCAGCACCAGCAACTCGGCCCTGACCAGGATCGACACGAGGGCAGCCAGCCGGTCGTTGTCGCCGAAACGGATCTCGTGCGTGGCGACGGTGTCGTTCTCGTTCACGATGGGCAGGATCCGAAGGCCCAGAAGCCGCTCCATCGCCCGCTGGGCGTTCGAGCGGTGGCTCGGATTCTCGAGGTCGCCGGCGGTGAGCAGCACCTGGCCCGCCACGATTCCGAAGCGGTCGAGGCTGTCCTGGTAGCGGTAGATGAGCACGTTCTGGCCGACGGCCGCGGCAGCCTGTTGGGTTGCGAGGTCGGTGGGCCGGGCATCCAGTTGCAGGTAGGGCATACCGGTGGCGATCGCACCCGACGAAACGAGGATGACCTCGGTGCCGCGACCGTGCGCAGCAGCGAGCGCTGCGACGAGCGGGCCGATCTGGCCGGCATTCTCGCCGCTGATCGACGAGGAGCCGACCTTCACGACGACGCGCCTGGCCGCGACGATCCCGTCACGCGACGAGAGGAGACTGCGTGTCACGCGTCATCCTTGTCACTGGGGCGCTCCGCCTGTGATTCAGCGGCATCGTCGACGCTGGATGCGCCGGCGCCTGCTGCAGCAGCGGCGAAGTCCGCCTCGGTGAACTCGGAATCCCCGAGACCGTCTGCCTCATCGCCCCAGAGGCCGGCTTCTTTCTCACGGACGAGTTCAGCGCGCGCGGCAGCCTTGGCATCCATCATCTCGACGTAGCGCTCGCGACGGGTCTGGTTGGTGCGGCGAGGATTGATGTCGAGGCGCGGGTCGGTACCGCGAGGTGCCGTGACCAGTTCGGCCGTCGAGGTGAGGGTCGGCTCCCAGTCGAACACGATGCCGTTGCCCGGGCCGATGACGACGGTCGAGCCGCCCACGGCCCCCGCGCGGAACAACTCGTCTTCGACGCCCAGCTTGGCGAGCCGGTCGGCGAGAAAGCCGATGGCCTCTTCGTTGGTGAAGTCTGTCTGTGCGACCCAGCGTTGGGGCTTGCCGCCCAGCACCCGGTAGATGTTTCCGAACGACCCACCCTCGACTTTGACGACGAAGTCAGCATCGTCGACAGCCTTCGGCCGGATAACGATGCGCGGCTTCGCCTGTTCGAGCTGGGCCTCGGCGCGCGCCTTGGTGACAACCTCGGCGAGAGCGAACGAGAGCGCAGGCAGGCCCTCATGGCTGGCGGTCGAGATCTCGAATACGCGGTAGCCGCGTGCCTCGAGGTCAGGGCGAACCATTTCAGCCAGGTCGCGCGCTTCGGGCACGTCGATCTTGTTGAGTGCGATCAGCTGCGGGCGGTCGAGCAGCGGGAGCTGGCCCTCTGGCACCGGGTAGGCGGCGAGCTCGGCGAGAATGATGTCGAGGTCGCTGATCGGGTCGCGATCGGGCTCGAGCGTGGCGCAGTCGAGCACGTGCAGAAGGGCGCTGCACCGTTCGACGTGCCGAAGGAATTCGAGACCGAGGCCCTTGCCCTCGCTGGCGCCTTCGATGAGCCCGGGAACATCGGCAACGGTGTAGCGCACCTCGCCGGCCTGAACGACACCAAGGTTGGGGTGCAACGTTGTGAACGGGTAGTCCGCGATCTTCGGTTTCGCTGCCGACATCGCCGCGACGAGGCTCGACTTGCCGGCGGAGGGGTACCCCACGAGGGCGATGTCGGCCACCGTCTTGAGCTCGAGAAAGATGTCGCCTTCCCAGCCGGGAGTGCCCAACAGCGCGAAACCGGGAGCTTTGCGCTTGCTCGACGAAAGGGCCGCGTTGCCGAGGCCCCCCTGGCCACCGGGTGCGACGACGATACGGATGCCCGGCTCGTCCATGTCGACGAGAGTGTTGCCCTCCTCGTCTTTCACGACGGTGCCTACCGGCACTGGCAGGATCAGGTCTTCGCTGGAGAAGCCGCTACGGTGGTCGCCCATTCCCGGGCCACCGTTCTCACTGACACGGTGGGGCCGGCGGTGGTATTCGAGAATGGTCGTCGTCTGCGGGTCGCTCACGAGAACGATGTCTCCGCCGTTGCCGCCGTTGCCGCCGTCGGGGCCTGCAAGCGGCTTGAACTTCTCCCGCTTGATCGACACGCAGCCGTTGCCGCCGTTTCCGGCGCGCAGATGGAGGGTTACTTGGTCAACAAACGTTGCCATTTGCTCTCCTAACGAAGGGTTGAACGAAAAAACGCAGGGCCAATGAAACGAAGACGCCGGCCAATGAAACGAAAGAAGGGGCGGGCCGAAGCCCGCCCCTTCTCACAACAAGAGGTACCTGACTAGGCAGACACCAAGGCAGCCTCAGCCGCCACCGGAACGACAATATTGATGACCTTGCGGCCACCCTTCTGGCCGAACTCGACAGAGCCTGCAGCCAGAGCGAACAGCGTGTCGTCGCCGCCACGGCCGACGTTGACGCCGGGGTGGAAGTGCGTGCCACGCTGGCGAACGATGATCTCGCCAGCGGAGACGACCTGACCACCGAAGCGCTTCACGCCGAGTCGCTGCGCGTTGGAGTCACGACCGTTGCGAGTGGAACTCGCGCCCTTTTTGTGTGCCATTTGTTCTACCCAGCCTTACTTGATCGTGGTGACCTTGACACGAGTCAGCTCAGAGCGGTGGCCCTGGCGCTTCTTGTATCCGGTCTTGTTCTTGAACTTCTGGATGACGATCTTCGGCCCACGGAGGTCTTCGAGGACCTCTGCGGTGACCGTGATCTTGGCCAGCGACTTCGAGTCAGACGTGATCTTCTCACCGTCGACCAGCAACACCGCTGCCAGCTGGATGTTGCCGTCTTTGTCGGCCTTGATGCGGTCGAGGGTGACGATCGTGCCAACCTCTACCTTCTCTTGCCGACCACCGGCGCGCACAACTGCGTAAACCACTTCACGTACCTATTCTCTCAAAGGGCTGAAGCCACACGCTTCTGCGCACAACCGCACGCAGAAACCTTCTGCAAACCCGGGGGTAAAAATCTGGAGTCGGATGCGCGGGCAAAGCCGTGCGCGCACCAACGGTCTACTTTACTTCACGGTGGCACCCGGGTCAAACGCGCCGCACAATCGACCTGCCTCGATAATACTCCGAAGCGAAGTAGGATGCTGTTCGGCCATAGGGCGCTCGGCCTGCGCCGGCCCGCAACAGCATCTAGAGGAGCCAGCTTCCCGTGACTCAGACCGTTACCATCGATGCTGCTGGCGTCGAGGACCCCGAAATGATCTTCGCACGGCCGCTGAGTCTCGTGCGGCCGGCCCTGGCCGTCGCCGCCATTGTCGGAGCGATTGTGCTCCACGTCGGACTGCAGTGGAGCAACCTCCTGCAACGCACCGACTTCGCGTGGAGCTCGTTCCGGTCGTACTTCGCCGGAGACCAACTGTCGTACATGTCGATGGTGACGAATGCCGCTGACGGCCGGCTCGCCAACGTCGAACCGTTCACCAACACCGGCACAAACAACTACCCGCACCTCTACTACTACGTCATCGGCACCATCTCCCGTATCACCGGCATCAATCCCCTGCAGGCGTGGTCGGTGGGCGGTCTGGCCGTACAGGTCGTCCTGATCGCCGCGATTGCAACGACTCTGTACGTACTCACGCGGCGCTGGTGGATGCCGATCCTCGCTCCCCTGCCGTTCCTCCTGGGTACCTTCGCCGTCTACCTGCAAGACGGTAACTGGTTCACGAACCTGAGCTCCCACGCTGTTCTCTGGGGGGCCTTCGGGGTGTTCTTCACACTCAACGGAGAAACAGCAGCTCTCTCCCTCGGTTCGATCGGCATGTTGGTCATCCTGTCGACGTTCGTGAGAGTCGATTCCGTGTGGAAACGCCGGGTGCTCTACAGCCTCGGCGCGGCATGCATAGGCCTGGCGGCCAACGTGCAGACCTACGGCTTCCTGGTGTGTGTCTACCTGGCCATCTTCGTGGTCGCCACGTATGCGCTGGTCACAGCGAAGCGCCGATGGATGATCATCCTCTCGCTGGTGCTCGTCGTCGCCGTCTTCCTGCTCGGCCCTCTGGTGGCGGGCCGATTGGGGCCGCTTGCGGCGCTCGCTTTCGGCCTCGCCCCCGCACTGCCGGGTATCGTCGTTCTCGTTCTGCGCGTCAAACTCGATGCCATTCTTCCGCTGGTCGCGCTCGTTGTCGCGGCGTCCCCGCAGGTGATCGGCACGGTGTTCGGCCTGCTCTCGAAAGATCCCTTCCTGGTCTACCGGGTCTCGTCATCCAAAGACCTGGGGGTCGACTGGCGCGGAATCGTCGCTGCGCTGCCGATTCTCCTGCCGCTTCTGGCGATCATGGCTGCGGGAATCCACCGCAGAAAGCCCTTGTGGCTCGCCTTTCCGATCGGGGCGATCGCTGCCTGGGCCCTGACGGCGACGAATGACGTGTGGGGTGCGAACCAGGAACCGTACAGGTTCTGGCTCGATATGTTCTGCATTGTGGGGTTCACTACCCTTCCCGTCGGGGCGATGGTTGCGATCGACTACCTCGGGGCGAGACCTCTTCTGACCCGGCGAGGCTTCTTCCCTCGCCGGAGGGCCGCCCAGTCGACGGTCGCGACGGTGCTCGCGCTGACCAGCGTTGCCGTCTGCGGGGTTGTCATCTTCATCTCCTCGGCAGACTTCCGGGCGTTCAACAAAGACACCGTCTTCCACTCGCTCATGAACCTCAACACGCCGCGGCTGAACGCCTTGGGAGAGCTCGCCGACGAGGTGCCCAAGACCGGCCATGGTCTGGTCAGCACCGACAATTGCGTCGATCAACTCTTACTCAAGATCTCGTCTGATGGCGGGCCGATCGCGAGCTTCAACGCTGGAATGGCGTGGCCGGCGCTGTATGCAGAGGTGCATCAGGTTGCCGCTGAGAAAGACAACGGTGTTCTCGATCTCGCATCCACACGAGCGGCAGACGTTCAGTGGTTGCTGACCGACAGCGCGTGCACGCCGGTTGACTGGGGCACGGAATACGCCGCAGATCTCACGAAGGTCGATTCCCGGGAGTACACGACGGGCGACGCGACGGCCACCGTCACCCTCTGGGCGCTGAAGCGGTAGATCCCCGGTGACCGTGTTCATCGATCTTCCGCGGTGGCCCGCCCACAACACGCTGTGGTCGCACCTGGTCAGCGACACCTCCCTCGACGAGCTGCATCACTTCGCAGCCCTTCTCGGGGTGCCGAGGCGCGGCTTCGACCTCGACCACTACGACCTGCCGTCAGAGCGCTACGACGATGCCATCGCCGCCGGCGCGGTGCCGGCGTCGATGCGCGAGATCGTCGAGGCTTTGCGGTCGAGCGGCCTGCGCGTCACCGCCCGAGACCGCCCGACCAAGAGTCGCTAGTCGCGCTACGGCTTCTCGACCGGGGCGCTCAGGGCGGCCGTCGAAACACGACGGTTCCGCGAGCGACCCTGGCCGGGCTGCTTGGGCTCGGGCAGTGCGTCAAGAACAGACCCGAGCAGCTTGTCGGCGTCTTCACGCTTGCGATTCTGAACGACAGGTGTTGACACCGGAATATCGATGATCGGCAATTCGACGCGAGGTGGTTCCGTGGTGGCGGCTTCGTCACCCAAAACCGGCATGGCCCGGCTCGCCTGTTCAGGGGCTTCCGTCGTCAGCGGAACTTCTGCTTCGGCAGCGACAGCGGCCTCGGCTTCGGCAGCACTGTCACCAGCGTCGGAACGACCACCTGAGGCCTCGGCTCGGGCTTCGGCGTTCGCCGCGGCGCGCTGGCTTCGCGAACGGCGCGAATTGCGGCGTGAGCGCTGCGACAACTCGGCCCTGGGGCCTTCATCTGCACCCGCGTCGTCTGAGGGAGTCGGACCGGCATCCGATCGGGATTCGGCCGGTGCGGTCACCCCCGGGTGTGAAGACGGCTCGAATTCGGGCGACCCGGCAATCGTCTCCTCGATGGCGGCAACCAGGCCCGCGAGAGCCTCCTGCGCCTCGGGGCTCGATGCTGCCGCTGCAGATGCCCTCGACTGATCGGTCTTGGCGACGTTCGCACCGGCGATCGTGCTCGCGGCGATCTTGGCAAGCGCCGACTGGGCTGCAGGGGTGATGCTGTGGGTGACGCCAGTGGAGTGCGAACCGTTCGAGCTGCCCGACCCGTTGCCGTTCGAGCCACCGTTCTGCGAACCATTGGAGCCGTTGTTGTTCGAGCCGTTTCCGTTCGAGTTCTGAGAGCCGCCCTTGTTGCGGGCCCGGCGCTCGGGCTGGGGGGTCTGGCCCTTGTGCTTGGCGGCGTCGTGGTTGATGATCACGCCGCGACCGGCGCACACCTCACATGGTTCGCTGAATGATTCCAGAAGACCGAGGCCGAGCTTCTTGCGGGTCATCTGCACGAGCCCGAGCGACGTGACCTCGGCGACCTGGTGCTTCGTTCGGTCGCGGCTGAGGCATTCGACGAGGCGACGGAGCACGAGGTCGCGGTTCGACTCGAGCACCATGTCGATGAAGTCGACCACGATGATGCCGCCGATGTCACGGAGGCGCATCTGGCGCACGACCTCTTCGGCCGCCTCCAGGTTGTTCTTCGTGACGGTCTCCTCGAGGTTTCCGCCTGACCCGACGAACTTGCCGGTGTTGACGTCGACCACGGTCATGGCCTCGGTGCGGTCGATCACGAGCGAGCCACCGGAAGGCAGCCAGACCTTGCGGTCGAGAGCCTTCTCGATCTGCTCATTGATACGGAAACGGTCGAAGGGATCGGCCTCACTGTCAAAGATCTCGATGCGGTCGACCAGATCCGGAGCCACCTGTGCGAGGTATGTCTCGATCGTCGCCCGAGCATCGGAACCGCTGATCACGAGCTTGCCGAAGTCCTCGTTGAAGACGTCGCGGATGATCTTGACGAGCAGGTCGGGCTCGCCGTGCAGCAGCGCAGGCGACTGCAGGGACTTCACCTTGTCGCTGATGGAGGACCACTGCTCGATCAGGCGCTGCACGTCGAGCGTGAGCTGCTCCTCGGTGGCGCCCTCGGCTGCGGTGCGCACGATCACGCCGACGTTGTCGGGCAGCACCTCCTTGAGGATCTTCTTCAGGCGTGCACGTTCGGTGTCGGGGAGCTTCCGCGAGATACCGTTCATGTTGCCGTTCGGCACGTACACGAGGTACCGGCCGGGAAGCGAGAGCTGGCTGGTCAGGCGGGCGCCCTTGTGGCCCACCGGATCCTTCGTGACCTGCACGAGAACGGTGTCGCCCGGCTTCAGCGCAAGCTCGATACGGCGGGGCTGGTTGCCGGTGTCGGCGGCCTCCCAGTCGACCTCGCCGGAGTAGAGTACGGCGTTGCGCCCGCGGCCGATGTCGACGAATGCGGCCTCCATGCTGGGCAGCACGTTCTGGACGCGGCCCAGGTACACGTTGCCGATCAGCGAGGCTTCTGCCGACTTCGCCACGTAGTGCTCGACGAGCACCCCGTCTTCGAGAACACCGATCTGGATGCGATCCTGGCTCGACCGCACGATCATCGAGCGGTCGACAGCCTCGCGGCGCGCAAGGAATTCCGCCTCGGTGATGACCGGGCGTCGGCGGCCGGCGTCACGCCCGTCGCGACGGCGTTGCTTCTTCGCCTCGAGCCTCGTCGAACCCTTGATGCGCTGTGGCTCGGTGATGAGCTCAGGGGCCTGCGCTTGGCGCGGTGGGCGAACCTTGACCACGGTGTTCGGCGGCAGGTCGTCTGGCAGGCGGCTCTCGTCGCCGCTGCGGCGACGGGTGCGACGGCGCACAGTTGTGTCTGTGTTGCGGTTCGACCGGTCATCGCCGCGATCGTCACGATCGCCGTCGTTGTCGTCGAAATCGTCGTCATCGCCTCGGTACTGGGGAGCCCTCGGCGGAAGCGGCTGGATGTCGGGGGCCTGGAACAGCAGCGACGTCGTCGGTCGGGGTGTCGTCGCGGGCGGTGCCGCAGGGGCCTGGTTGAGGTCTGGTTCGAGCCACGGCTCGTTCGATTCGTTTTCTGACACGGAAACCTTCACATTCGTCGCGGTCGACGAAGCCGGGCCCGGTGCGGCAGCAGAGGTCTCTGCAGGCAACGCGGAAATGGGCTGGCGTTCGTCACGCTGGGAGTCGGCGAGCCTGTCGGCTCGCAGTTGTTCTTCTGCAGCGGCAAGAGACTCGGCCTCTTTGCGCGCTTTACGCCCGCCGAAAAGGCGCGAACGCCGTTTCACGGGCGGGTTGTTCTCACTGTCGATATGGTCTTCCACCATTGCTGGTGCACTCCTAGCCCTGGCAAGGCGACCGCGCCACCCGCCGGGGTACTCTCTCGTGCTAACCCCGGATTTCTCCGGAGCCGCAAATTCTTGACGTTCACGACTGTCGTCTTCACGGCCGGCTCATGAGCTCTGGCCGTTGTACGTGTCGCATATTCGTCTACAAGTTGTTCAGGACGGCTGACGTTCGCTGTGCGCTTCGGGTGCGCTACTGCTCAGTTGACCGGCCCGATAAGCCTTCTCTGCTGCCGACCCGAGCGCGGCTCGGGAGGCATCCGACAATTATCGCACGCATTCCCAGATTGGGGGTGAACGCCGTGTGCCATAATCCGACAGTGAGCACTGACCAAGGCACCCTGACCCCGACAGAAGACGACGACAGCGTGACCCCCCGTCGCACTGTCGCCTTCGCGATCTTCATCGTGATCGCCGGCCTCATCGGCCTCGCTGCCTCGTTCGCGCTCACGATCGAGAAGATCGAAACGCTGATCAACCCGTCGTACGTGCCCTCATGCAACATCTCGGTGCTGGTGAGCTGCGGGCCCAACATGGCCAGCTGGCAGGGCTCGCTCTTCGGATTCCCGAACGCGATCATCGGCGTCGCCGCCTTCGCAATCGTGGTGTGCGTCGGCGTGTCACTGCTTGCCGGTGCCACCTTCGCCAAGTGGTACTGGATGCTCTTCAATTTCGGCATCGTGCTGGCACTGGTCTTCGTGATCTGGCTGATGTCGCAGAGCATCTTCGTGCTCGGAACTCTCTGCCCCTACTGCATGGTGGTGTGGACCGTTGTGATCGCACTGTTCTGGTACGTCACGGGCTACAACCTCAAAGAGGGCAACATTCCGGTCGGCGAGAATGTACGCCAGATTGCTGGGCTGTTCTTCCCCGTGCTCTGGCTGTTCGCAGTGGTGTGCTACCTCATCATCTTCGTGCTCGCCCAGCTGCGCCTCGACGTCATCGCGTCACTGCTGCACAGCTGACCCAAGTTGCTCAGAACCAGAGGGCGAGCTCGCGGGCCGCCGACTCCGGCGAGTCGCTGCCATGAACGAGGTTCTGCTGAACCTTGACGCCCCAGTCACGGCCCAGGTCACCGCGGATGGTGCCGGGCGCAGCCGTCGTCGGGTCGGTCGTGCCGGCGAGGGAACGGAAGCCCTCGATGACCCGGTTGCCCGCTACGCGCACGGCGACGATGGGGCCGCTCTCCATGAACTCGATCAGCGGCTCGTAGAACGGCTTGCCGAGGTGCTCCTCGTAGTGGGCGGCGAGCAGGGCGCGCTCGGGCTCGAACAGCTTGAGGTCGACGAGCTGGTAGCCCTTCGTCTCGATGCGGCCGAGGATCTCGCCGATCAGGTTGCGGGCAACACCATCGGGCTTGATGAGGACGAGGGTTTCTTCAACGTGAGCGGTCACGGGTCTCCACTTTCAGCAGGGTTTCGGTCGGTTCTACCCTAACGGGCATGACCAACGGGAGAATGCGATCACGAGGTTCACGCCCCGCTGGCGAGCTGAGCGTTCTCGCGATCTATGCGCGCTCCCTTGACCATGCAGTAGATCCACATCGTGCCGAAGAGCACGGCGACGACCAGCATCAGGGGCACGAGGAGCGCGGACGCCAGGATGAGCCCCTGGAGCGTCCACCCCATGATGATGCCGATGGGGCGCGACAGCAGCGGAATGGTCGCCAGCAGCAGGATGCACAGCGCTGCGCCCCCGCCCAGGGCCACGAACGGAGGCAGAGCCTTCAGGCCGAACACGGCCAACGTCGCGAGGAACATGATCACCGACTCGAAGCCGAGCACGATCGAGGCAAGGCTCTCGCGAACGCTGCGCTGGCGCCGCGGGCCACGGACCCGCCCACCTCTGGCGGCCGAACCGGCGACCGGTTCCCCTGCCCCGCCCGCGTCGCTGGGTGGACTCTCGTCGCTCACGGTTTCCACCCCTCATCGCCGGCAAGGGTGATGATCTCACCCACCAGCGTGATCGAGCCGGTCACGAGCACGGCGCCGGTGTCGGATTCCGACGCGGAGTCCCTCGCGAGATTCGCGGCCTCCCTCGGGTCGAGTTCGAAGACGACCCGGTCGGCCCCGGCGATCCCCACGACGATGCTCGCCAATTCATCGGCGTTGATGGCCCGCTCCGACGAGGACTGCGTGACGATGAACTCCGAGAC
The DNA here is from genome assembly GCF_016907385.1 of Subtercola frigoramans. Lineage (NCBI taxonomy): Bacteria > Bacillati > Actinomycetota > Actinomycetes > Micrococcales > Microbacteriaceae > Subtercola > Subtercola frigoramans. The sequence continues at coordinate 2,532,068 of NZ_JAFBBU010000001.1, forward strand.
GACCGGCTCGAGCGCGCGGATGATGCCATCGGCGTCCTTGTCGGCCAGAACGCTGATCACGGCGACGATCTTGTCGAAGGAGAAGTACTCCTTCAGTGCCGCAGCGAGCGCCAGCGCTCCGCCGGGGTTGTGAGCAGCATCCACCAGCACCGTCGGCTCGGTGCCGATGAGCTGAAGGCGCCCGGGAGCGGTGACGGTGGCGAACGCCTCGATGAGCACGTCTTCGACGATCGCAGTCGACCCCCCGCCGAGGAACGACTCGACGGCCGCGACGGCAACCGCCGCGTTCTGGGCCTGGTGGTCGCCGTAGAGCGGCAGGAACACGTCGCGGTACGTTCCGGCGAGCCCCTTGATCGAGATGACCTGGCCACCGACCGCGACGCTGGTCGAGAGCAGGGAGAACGCCGACCCCTCCGCGGCGAAGGTCGACTCGGTGAGCTCGGCCGCGCGTTGCAGCTCGGCGAGCACCTCCGGCACCTGCCTCGAGGTGATGACCTGGGCGGCCGGTTTCACGATGCCCGACTTGGTGCGGGCGATCTCGGCGACCGTGTTGCCGAGCCGGGCAGTGTGGTCGAGCGAGATCGGCGTGAAGACGGCGACCTGGCCGTCGGCCACGTTGGTCGAATCCCACTCCCCACCCATGCCGACCTCAATCACGGCGACGTCGATCGGCGCTTCGGCGAACGACGCGAAGGCCAGCACCGACAGCGCCTCGAAGAACGTCAGGCGGGGTTCTCCGGTGCCCTCGAGTTCAGCATCCACCAGCTCGAGGTAGGGCTGGATGTCGGCCCAGTTCTCGGCGAGCGCCTCGTTGCTTATCGGCCGGCCGTCGATCATGATGCGCTCGTTCAGCCGTTCGAGGTGGGGGCTGGTGAACAGCCCCGTGCGCAGGCCGTAGGCGCGCAGAATGCTCTCGGTCAGGCGGCTGGTGCTCGTCTTGCCGTTCGTGCCGGTGATGTGGATGATCGGGTAGGCCCGGTGCGGGTCACCCAGCATCTCGACCGCACGCCGTGTCGCCGAGAGCCGTGGCTGCGGCGCTGCCTCTCCCAGGCGCAACTGCAACTGCCGGAACACCTCGTCTCCTGCTTCGACGAATTCGTCGGGCAGATCGTCGTAGTCGGAGTCGCCGTTCTCACCATCGGCGCGATTCTGGCGGTCGACCAGCTGGGTGTCGTAGGCATCGGCCATGTCGAATTCGCTGGGATCTTCACCGAAGATGTCGTCATCGTCATCGTCGTAGTCGTTGCCCGCCTCCTCGGCCTTCGACGCCCGGTCGCTCCGGTCGGCCGTGCTGGTGTCGCGGTGCACGCCGTCTCCGGGGTCGTCTCCGTACCCGTCGCTGGCGATCACCTCGTCGTAGAGCGTGTGCAGCTCGTCGTCGGGATTGCGCACGGGTCGACCTCCGTCGAGCGCCTGTTCGCTCTCGTCCGGAGCCTCATCGTCGTTCGTCCCGTTGCTGTTTGCGCCCTTGTCAGACATTGGTGGTTCCTCCTGCGCGGCTCACGGCCACAATGAAAACATCGGTGTTCGCGTAGCGATTCTCATCGATGCGCGCGTAGTGTTCCGGTGCGACCGAGACGAAGCGCCCGATCCACTCGGAGGCCAGCACTTCACGATACTGCCCGAGTTCGGGCGCGCCGCTGGGTGAGACCACGGTGAATGTCGTCGACAGCGTCTCGGCATCGATGGCGACGTTCGCGGCACTCCTCACGGCAGCGGCGTCAGCGTCGGAGAAGAACACCAGGTCGAGCACGATGCGGTCTGACACGTCGAATCCTGCAGCCTTGCGCGTGTCCTGCACCGCTCGGATCACGTCGCGGGAGAGGCCCTCCGCCTCGAGCTCGGGGGTCGTGGCCGTGTCGAGCAGGGCAAAACCTCCGCCGGGCAACAGTGCGAGGGCGTGCGAGCGCCGCGGGGCATCCGGTGCGGGCTCGGCGTCGATCCCGGCGGACGTCTCGGGGGCGTCATCGGGGGCCGTCTCGAGCACCAGTTCGTACTCAGCAGGCTCGAGCTCGATGCCGCCCGCGGTGACGACGCCGTTCTCTTCGAACCACTCCCCGGTGCGGGCGGCCTTGATCGCCTGTTGCACTCTCTTGCCCAGGCGTGGGCCCGCCGCACGGGCGTTCACTGTGAGCCGGCTTGTGATGCCGAAATCCGCGGCGCTGGTGGGACCCTGCTCGACGAACGTCACCGTCTTCACGTTGAGTTCTTCGCGCAGGATGTATTCGAAGCGGGCCAGACCCTCGACGTTCTGGGTCACGACGGTGAGATTCGGCAAAGGCAGCCGCACGCGTTTGCCGCTGGACTTGCGAAGCGAAAGCGCTGTGGAGCTGATCGCGCGGATCTGATCCATCGTCTGTACGAGCGCCGGGTCCGCCGGAAAGTCGTTCTCGTTCGGCCAATCCTCGAGGTGCACACTGCGACCACCGGTGAGGCCTTGCCAGACGGCCTCTCCCACCAGCGGGATCAGCGGCGCGGCGACCCGCGTCACCGTCTCAAGCACCGTGTAGAGCGTATCGAACGCGGCGGTGTCGGTGCCCGACCAGAACCGGTCACGCGAGCGACGAACATACCAGTTCGTGAGCACGTCGCCGAAGTCCCGCAACTTTGCCGCCGCGAGCGTGGAATCCAGCGCATCGAGATCGCCGGCGACATCGCGGACGAGCTCGCGCGTCTTCGCCAGCAGGTACCTGTCGAGCACGTCGCTCGACGATGTCGACCACTGTGCGTCGTACCCGTCGGGGTGCTCGGCACTGGTCGCGGCGTTGGCATAGAGGGTGAAGAAGTAGTAGGTGTTCCACAGGGGCAGGATGAACTGCCGGACCGCCTCGCGGATGCCCTCCTCTGTGACGACGAGGTTGCCCCCGCGCAGCACCGGCGACGCCATCAGGAACCACCGCATGGCATCGGAGCCATCGCGGTCGAACACCACGTTCACGTCGGGATAGTTGCGCAGGCTCTTCGACATCTTCTGGCCGTCGCTGCCGAGCACGATGCCGTGGCTGATCACGTTGGTGAAGGCAGGCCTGTCGAACAACGCGGTCGAGAGCACGTGCAGCAGGTAGAACCAGCCGCGCGTCTGCCCGATGTACTCCACGATGAAGTCGGCCGGGCTGTGCTCGTCGAACCACTCGCGGTTCTCGAAGGGGTAGTGCACCTGCGCAAACGGCATCGAGCCGGAGTCGAACCACACATCGAGCACGTCTTCGATGCGGCGCATCGTCGACCGGCCCGTGGGGTCGTCGGGATTGGGGCGGGTCAGTTCGTCGATGTACGGGCGGTGCAGGTCGGTCGGCCGCACCCCGAAGTCACGTTCGAGCTCGTCGAGCGAGCCGTAGACGTCGACGCGGGGGTAGGCAGGGTCGTCGCTCTTCCACACCGGGATCGGCGACCCCCAGTAGCGGTTGCGCGAGATCGACCAGTCGCGGGCGTTGCCCACCCACTTTCCGAACTGGCCGTCCTTGACGTTCTCGGGCACCCACTCGATCTGCTGGTTGAGCTCTTCCATGCGGCCCCGGAACTCGGTGACCCGCACGAACCAGCTCGACACGGCCCGGTAGATGAGGGGGTTGCGGCACCGCCAGCAGTGCGGGTACGAGTGCTCGTAGCTCGCCTGGCGCAACAGCCGGCCCTCGGCCTTCAACAGCTGGGTGAGCGGGCGGTTGGCCTCGAACACCTGCAGGCCCGCGACTTCGGTGATGTTCGGCAGGAAGCGCGCCCCTTCGTCGACCGAGATGATCACAGGGATCCCTGCGCGCTCGCAGACCTTCTGGTCCTCTTCGCCGTAGGCAGGGGCCTGGTGCACGATCCCGGTGCCCTCGGTCGTCGAGACATAGTCGGCGACGAGGATCTGCCACGCGTTCTGGGTGCCATAGGTCTCGGTGTCGGCGTAGTGGTCCCAGAGGCGGTCGTACGTGACGCCCTCGAGTTCGTGGCCGGTGATGGTGCGCGAGACGGCGGCCTGGGCATCCGCTGCCGAGCCGTAGCCGAGATCTTTCGCATAGGAACCGACGAGGTCTTCTGCGAGCAGGTACTCGGCACCCAGGACCTCGGTGGCACCCGGCGATGGATGCCCGCCAGCTCCTTCACGAACGACCTCCGCATCGGCCGTGCCGCTGGGCCCCGACGGCACCACGGCGTACCTGATGTTCGGGCCCACCGCGAGCGCGAGGTTCGTCGGTAGCGTCCACGGAGTCGTCGTCCACGCGAGCGCACGCACGGCGGTCAGCCCGAGAGCCTCGGCCTTCGTGCCGACCAGCGGGAACGTCACCGTGACGGTCTGGTCCTGGCGCATCTTGTAGACGTCGTCGTCCATGCGCAGCTCATGGTTGCTCAGCGGAGTCTCGTCATGCCAGCAGTAGGGCAGCACGCGGAAACCCTCGTAGGCGAGCCCCTTGTCGTGCAGCTGTTTGAAAGCCCAGATCACGCTCTCCATGTAGCTGATGTCGAGCGTCTTGTAGTCGTTCTCGAAGTCGACCCAGCGAGCCTGGCGAGTGACGTACTCCTGCCACTCCCCCGCGTACTGCATGACTGATGCCCTGGCGGCCGCATTGAACGTACCGATGCCCATCGCTTCGATCTCGCTCTTCTCGGTGATGCCGAGCTGGCGCATCGCTTCGAGTTCGGCCGGCAGCCCGTGGGTGTCCCAGCCGAAGCGCCGGTCGACGCGTTTGCCGCGCATGGTCTGGAAGCGCGGGAACAAGTCTTTGGCGTACCCGGTCAGCAGGTGGCCGTAGTGCGGCAGTCCGTTGGCGAACGGCGGCCCATCGTAGAAGACCCACTCTTCGGCTGTCGCGCGCCGGGCGATCGATGCCTCGAAGGTACCGTCTTCCTTCCAGAAGCCGAGTACCCGCTCTTCGATTGCCGGAAAGCTCGGCGAAGGTGAGATGCCGAAGGCTGCGCCGGGCTCTGGGCTTTCGGGGCTGGATTTCGGGTAGGTCATGGCTCGCGGTTCTCCTGGAGGGCTCTGTGTGCTGCTGCCTGTTCCACGAGGACGCCCTGGTCAACCCTGGCGCGGTACCACCCCGCTTACCCGGCGACTGCCGGGCCCGGGAGGGGACCAGTTCGTGCCGAGTCGCTCATTCTGCGGCTGTGACGGGCCTGGCCCGGCCGGTTCTACTGAGCGACAGCCTTGCGGACGCGCTGTTCTTCCGGCGACTCCCCGGCGATACCCGGTTCATAGTCATTTGGCAGCAATCCTACACCGCCCCGGGTGCTCGCACCCTAGGCTGGTGCGCATGACTGACCCGTTGAGCGCGCCGGCAACGAAGCCCACCCGCGGCAGGCCACGCTCCTCGTCACGCGAGCTGCTCGAAGACGCCGCATTCGAACTGTTCCTCGAGAACACCTACGCCAAGACGACCGTCGACCAGATCACCCAGCGAGCGGGCGTGGGCAGGTCGACCTTCTTCAACTACTTCCAGGGCAAGAGCGACGTGTTCTGGATCGACGTCGATGCGAGCATCCCGCTGCTGTCGGCGTGCCTGGCCGACCAGGCACCGGATGCTCCGCTGATGCCCTCGCTGAACGCGGCCCTCGCGGCTGTCGCCTCGCACTTCGGCCCCTCCCGTGTGCCGTGGATCCTCACGCAACACGAACTCGTCGGCACAGTGGGCGAGGTGCAGGCGTCAGCACTCGCCCGTTTCACCCAGGTGGCGGGCATCCTCTCGACCTTCGCGGCCGTGCGCCTCGGCGTCGACCCGGAGACGCTCATGCCCCGCACAATCGCGTACTCGTTCACCGGTGCGCTCGTGGCCGCTGCGCAGGAGTGGGCGTCGGCTGGCAGCCTGCGCGGCTCCCTGGAGCCTTACGTCGCCCGGGCCGTTGCCCCCCTGGCTCGCGGCTTCGCAACCCCCGCACACCCCTGACGCCCCGGGCTTGCCACGCCGCTCGGGTGGGCGTCAGGAGCTCGCGTGCGATTCGAGGAACTCGTAGACCTCGCGGTCGTCGACCCCGGGGAACTTGCCAGACGGCAGCGGCGAGAGAACGTGCGCATGCAGGCGGGCGCTCGGCCACGCACTCTCCGACCAGCGTTCGACCAGGTCGTTCGCCGGCCTCTTGCAGCACGACTCGTCGGGGCACTTCGACACGGCTCGTTTCTCGGTGTCGCGCCCGCGGAACCATTTGGCATCGGCGAAGGAGCTGCCGAAGCTGATCGAGAACTCCCCGGCCGCCGTCGTTCCGGTCTGGGTGGCGCACCAGAAGGTTCCTGACGGCGTGTCGGTGTACTGGTAGAACTCCGTCGACCGGTTCATTCGCGTGAGTGCCTTTCGGGCCGCCCAGTTGCGGCAGACGAATTGGCCCTCCACCGCACCCGTCACGTCGTGCGGCAGGGGCAATCCGTCGTTCTCGTAGGCTTTCTGGATCGCCCCGTCATCGGTCAGGCGCAGGAAGTGCACGTTGATGCCGAGGTGCGAGGTCGCAAGGTTGGTCATCCGCAGGGCCGCCGCCTCGTGGGTGACGCCGAAGGCATCGCGGAAATCCTCGACAGAGAGGTCGCGGCGAGCCTTCGCGGCCTGCAGGAACTTGACCGACGCCGTCTGGGGCATCAACGACGCAGCCGCGAAGTAGTTGATCTCGAGCCTCTGCCGCAGGAACTCCGCGTAGTCACGGGGCGGCTGGTGCCCGAGTACCCGGTGCGCCATCGCCTGAAGCGCCATCGAACGAAGCCCGTGGCCACCGGGAATGGATGCTGGCGGCAAGTAGATGCGGCCGCTGGCCAGATCGGTCACAGACCTGGCCGAGTGCGGCAGATCGTTGACGTGGATCAGGCTGAAGCCCAGGTCTTCGGCCAGCAGACTGACCGTGCGGTGGCTGAGGGCGCCGCCTTCGTGCCCGACTCTCGCCATCGTCTGTTCGACGAGCTTCTCGAGGTCGGGCAGGTAGTTGTCGCGCTGCTGCATCGAATCGCGCAGTTCGACGTTGGCTCGCCGGGCCTCTTCGGGTGTCGCAATCGACTCGGTCGCGCGCCTGATGAGCTCGCGGTGCAGGCCCACCAGGGACTCCAGCGTCTCCTGTGGCAGGTTGCGGCTGGCGGGCACCCGGGGCAGCCCGAGTGAGGCGTAGAGATCGCCGGCTTGCGCCCTGGCCAGTTCGATCTCGAGCCCGGTGCGCGCATCCGGCGCCTCTTCGGAGAGGAGTTCGGCCAGAGGAACCCCCAGTTCACGCGACAGCGACTGCAGGAGCGAGAACTTCGGCTCACGTCGGCCGTTCTCGATGAGGGAGAGCTGACTGCCCACGACACCGACCTTCTCGCCGAGCTGGTCGAGAGTGAGGTCTGACAGCTTTCTGAAATGCCGGATGCGCCGACCCAGCGTGATCAGGTCGATTTTCGTGGGCATCTTTGCCTCCCGTAAAGAATGGATGATCTTTCCATTCAATTTAGCAGAATCCATCGTGAATTGGCAGCAAAGTGGAGGAAGCCCCCGAAATTATGCGAAGACGAAAATCTAGGAGCCACTAGGCCATGAGCATCCTCAAATCTGACAACCCGACACCGTCGGCGGTCTCCCCCTCCCCTTTCCTGAGTCTCGTCGAAAACGGCGACCTCGCACCCCAGGCACACGTTCACAGCACCACCGTCGAATCGTGGGTCAGTGACATCGCCGCCCTCACCCAGCCGACCGAGATCGTCTGGTGCGACGGTTCTGTCGGGCAGTGGGATTCGCTGACGAAGCAGATGATCGCCCAGGGCACACTGATCCGCCTGAACCCGGAATGGCGCCCGAACAGCTTTCTCGCCCGCAGCGACCCGGCAGACGTCGCCCGTGTCGAAGACCGCACGTTCATCTGCTCAGTTGAGGAGAGCGACGCCGGCCCGACGAACAACTGGCGTTCGCCCGAGGACATGAAGGCCGAGCTGACGCCGTTGTTCGCCGGCAGCATGCGCGGCCGCACGATGTACGTGGTGCCCTTCTCAATGGGCCCGGTCGGCGGCCCGCTCTCACAGATCGGCGTGCAGATCACCGACTCCCCCTACGTCGTGATCAGCATGGCGCTGATGACCCGGATCGGCACCCCGGTCTTTGATCTGATCACCGAGGACACCGAGTGGGTGCCCGCTCTGCACAGTGTCGGCTACCCGCTAGTCGACGACAACGGCGTCAGCCGGGACGACGTCTCCTGGCCCCACAATCCGCTGAAGTACATCTCCCACTTCCCCGAGACCCGCGAGATCTGGTCGTTCGGCTCCGGCTACGGCGGAAACGCACTGCTGGGCAAGAAGTGCTTCGCCCTGCGCATCGCCTCGGTGATGGCCCGCGATGAGGGTTGGATGGCCGAGCACATGCTGCTCATCAAGGTGACCTCACCCGAGCACCGTGTCTTCCACGTTGCAGCGGCATTCCCCTCGGCCTGCGGCAAGACGAACCTCGCCATGCTGAAGCCGTCGATTCCCGGCTGGAAGGTCGAGACCATCGGAGACGACATCGTGTGGATGCGCCCCGGCCCCGATGGAAAGCTGCGGGCGATCAACCCCGAGCGCGGCTTCTTCGGCGTCGCTCCTGGTACCGGCATCGAGACGAACCACACCGCCGTCGAGACGATGTGGGGCAACACGATCTTCACGAACGTCGCGCTCCGCGACGACGGAGACGTCTGGTGGGAGGGTCTCACGCCGAACCCGCCTGCGCACCTCATCGACTGGCAGGGGAACGACTGGACTCCCGACTCGACGACGCCGGCCGCTCACCCGAACGCCCGCTTCACCGTCACTGCTGACCAGTGCCCTTCAATCGCCGCCGAGTGGGAGGCCCCGGAGGGTGTCGTCATCGACGCCATCGTCTTCGGCGGCCGCCGCCCGAGCACCGTTCCCTTGGTCTCGCAGTCCAAGAACTGGGCGCACGGCGTCTTCGTCGGCGCCACCATGGCTTCGGAGACCACCGCTGCAGCCGTCGGCCAGGTCGGGCGACTGCGCCACGACCCGTTCGCGATGCTGCCGTTCGTCGGCTACAACATGGCCGACTACTTCCAGCACTGGCTCGACATGGGCGAGACGCTCGGCGAGAACGCTCCCCCGATCTTCCAGGTCAACTGGTTCAGAAAAGACGACGAGGGCTCGTACATCTGGCCCGGCTTCGCCGAGAACTCGCGAGTACTCGAGTGGATCATCCGTCGCCTCGAAGGTGATGTCGCTGCACGGCAGACCCCCATCGGCGGGCTGCCGCTCGAGCACGAGCTGAACATCGCCGGTCTCGACATCAGCGAGAGCCAGCTGCACACGCTGCTCTGGCTCGACAAGGAGGCCTGGATCGCCGAGGCCGACGAAACCGAGCAGTACTTCGGAACCCTGGGCGCCGACCGCATCCCCGACGCTCTGTCCGACGAACTTGCGCGCCTGCGTGCGGGGCTGGCGAAGCTCGCCTGACCGGTTTGCGTCGTAACAGCAGAGAACGCCTGGTCGTCAACGACCGGGCGTTCTCTGCGTGCGTACCCGGGCCCGCGGCAGCCGGTTCGGTTCGGATTCCTGAACGTATAATTGGAACCAGCTCACATTAAGGCACCCCACTGACTCGGTGCCGCCCATAGTGCCTGGAGGCCACCATGACCGCAATCGTCCCCGACAAACCTGCGCTCGAGGGCCTCGAAGGCAAATGGGATTCGCTGTGGAGCGAACGCGGAACCTACCGCTTCGACCGTGCACTCGCGAGCCGCGAGAACATCTACTCGATCGACACTCCCCCACCCACAGCATCGGGTTCGCTGCACATCGGGCACGTCTTCTCGTACACCCACACCGACGTCATCGCGCGATTCGAGCGCATGCGCGGCAAGAGCGTCTTCTACCCGATCGGCTGGGATGACAACGGCCTGCCCACCGAGCGTCGCGTGCAGAACTACTACGGTGTGCGCTGCGACCCGACACTGCCCTACGAACCCGGCTTCGTGCCTCCGTACGAGGGCGGCGACAACAAGAGCGGCAAGGCGGCCGACCAGAAACCGATCAGTCGGCGCAACTTCATCGAACTCTGCGAAGTGCTCACCGTCGAAGATGAGAAGCAGTTCGAAGCTCTCTGGCACCGCCTCGGCCTCTCCGTCGACTGGAGCCAGACCTACCGCACGATCGCGGACTCGTCCATGCGGGCGAGCCAGCTCGCCTTCGTCCGAAATGTCGAGCGGGGCGAGGCCTACCAGGCGCAGGCACCGACCCTCTGGGACGTCACGTTCCGCACCGCGGTCGCCCAGGCCGAGCTCGAAGACAAAGACCAGCCGGGCGCCTACCACCGGCTCGCCTTCCACCGCCATGGCGGCGACGACATCTTCATCGAGACGACCAGACCCGAACTCCTGGCCGCGTGCGTGGCCCTGGTCGCACACCCCGACGACGAGCGCTACAAACCCCTCTTCGGCACCACCGTCACGACTCCACTGTTCGGCGTCGAGGTACCTGTCGTCGCGCATCACCTCGCGCAGGCTGACAAGGGCTCCGGCATCGCCATGATCTGTACCTTCGGCGACCTGACCGACGTCATCTGGTGGCGCGACCTCAGTCTGCCGAACCGCGCGATCATCGGCTTCGACGGCCGCATCATCAGCGAGGCACCCGACGTGATCACCACCGAGACCGGCATCAACGCCTACTCGGCGATCGCCGGCAAGACGGTGTTCTCTGCAAAACAGGCGATCGTCGACCTGCTGCGCGACAGCGGCGAGATGGTGGGCGAACCCAAGCCGATCATCCACCCCGTCAAGTTCTTCGAGAAGGGCGACAAGCCGCTCGAAATCGTGTCGACCCGCCAGTGGTACATCAGAAACGGCGCGCGCGACGAAGAACTTCGCGCACGGCTGCTCGAGATGGGCCGCGAAGTGAAGTGGCACCCCGAATTCATGCGCGTGAGGTACGAGAACTGGGTCGGCGGCCTGACCGGCGACTGGCTCATCTCGCGCCAGCGCTTCTTCGGCGTGCCCATCCCGGTCTGGTACCCCCTCGACGGCGACGGCAACCCCGTCTTCGACCAGCCCATTGTTGCGACAGAGGCCTCGCTGCCGGTCGACCCCTCGACGGATGCTGCACCCGGCTATGACGAATCCCGACGCAACACGCCCGGCGGCTTCGTCGGCGAGCTCGACGTGATGGACACCTGGGCGACCTCGTCACTCACCCCGCAGCTGGCCGGAGGCTGGGAGAGCGACCCCGAGCTCTGGAACCTCGTCGCCCCCTACGACCTTCGCCCCCAGGGCCAGGACATCATTCGTACCTGGCTCTTCTCCACCATGCTGCGCTCGGCACTCGAAGACCACCGCACGCCGTGGAAGCACGCAGCGCTCTCTGGCTTCATCGTCGACCCCGACCGCAAGAAGATGTCGAAGTCGAAGGGCAACGTCGTCACTCCGGCCGACGTGCTCGAGACGCATGGGTCGGATGCTGTGCGGTACTGGGCCGCATCATCACGCCTCGGCACAGACGCTGCTTTCGACCCGCAGAACCCCACGCAGATCAAGATCGGGCGCCGCCTGGCGATCAAGGTGTTGAACGCGGCCAAGTTCGTCTACTCATTCGAGCTGCCGGAGGGGTCGCACGCGGTCACCAACCCGCTCGATCTCAGCATGCTCACCGGTCTCGACGCCGTGATCATTGCAGCGACCGCCGCCTTCGAGAACTTCGACCACGCCAAGGCGCTCGAAGTCACCGAGACCTTCTTCTGGACGTTCTGTGACGACTACCTCGAGCTGGTGAAGGAGCGCGCGTACAGCGCCGAGGCAGACCCTGCCGAGAAGGCCTCGGCGGTTCTCGCCCTGCAGGCCGCCGTCGACGTGCTGTTGCGGCTGCTGGCACCGTTCATCCCGTTCGCCACAGAAGAGGTGTGGTCGTGGAGCCACGACACCTCGATTCACCGCGCGCCGTGGCCGACAGGCGTGACCTCGGGCGACGGGGCAGCGTTCAGCGCGGATGATGCACCGAGCATCCCCGCCCACGGTGCATTGCTCGGCCTGGCCGGCCAGGTTCTGGTGGCTATCAGACGGGCGAAGACCGACGCGAAAGCATCGCAGAAGACTCCGGTCGCCACAGCGACGATCGCCGGGCCCTCCGAGCTGCTCGGTGAGTTGCGCCTGGCAAGTGATGACCTGAAGCAGGTGGGTCGCATCGCCGAGCTGAGGTTTGTCGCGGGAGACGCTGTGGCAGTGACGGAGATCCTCTTCGAAACCGAGGCCTGAACCGGCATCGTGGGTACGGAAACGCTGCATAGTACTGGATGCGGGCCGCTGACCCGAAGAGGTGCGAACAAATGTCAGGAACCGGTAGTGTCGAATGACAATCTGCCTGTGGGCAGCTGGAGTTCCACAGCCCGGCAGCACCGGAACACAACGAAAGGCAGACAACAATGACGTTGAAGATCCGGCCGATCACCGACCACGACTTCTTCCCGTGGTACGACCTCTACGTGGCGTACGGCAAGTTCTATGCGACCGAAGTCGAGGGTGACCGCGCCATTCTGGTGTGGAGCTGGCTCATCGACCCGGCGCACGAGACCGAGGCACTGGTGGCCGAACACGACGGCAAGCTCGTCGGAGTCGCCCACATCCGCGAGTTCGCGCGCCCTCTCGCCGGGGAACGGGGAATCTACATCGACGATCTGTTCGTCGACCCGGATGCCCGCAATTCCGGTGTCGCGTCTGCGCTCATCGCTGAAGTCAAGTCGATTGCGGCGAAACGTCACGCCGGAATCGTGCGGTGGATCACCGCCGACGACAACGAGACCGCACAGCGCCTCTACGACAAACTCGCCAACCGCACCTCCTGGGTCACGTACGACCTCGTCGTGTGACCCACCCCCACGCACGGATAGGAATCACTCACTCATGATCTCCGTCGGAACCCGCTGGTCGAGCGGCGACGAACCCCCAGCCCGTCTTCCGCAGGCCGTCATCGACACGGTGCTCGACGTCGAGGGTGAACTCGCCGAGCAGAACGTCGACACGTCGATGTGGTACTGGACGCTGACCTGGCTCGAAGGCAAACCTGTCGTCGAATTCGACGACGGAACGCGCATCGACTACGACCCCGACACCGATGAGACGACCGTGTCGCAATCGGACGAGTACTCCGACGAGTGATTCGTCAGCTGGGTAGTCCCCGGGGCCGAGGACCTCAGCCGTTCACCTGCTCAGGCGCAGTTGCTGGAATAGCTCACTGATTCGGCGGCGGCTGCGATGCTCGCCACGATCGCCGGTGAATCCAGTGGATTCGACGAGAGCGGTGCATCCGGAAACGCATCCTCTGAACCACCCCACATCGTCACGCAAGCGTGCGCTCCGGCCACGGCAGACCTCGAATACACTCCGTCGAGATCGGGCCATGCATCGCGAATTGCTCGTGCCCAAAGACGCGTGCGCGATTTCTTTCCCATCGCGATCGACGAGCGACCACCGGCTTTGAGCAGCCAGTCACCACTGACATCGATGAGGGTCAGGGGCCTGACCAGCGTGAAGAGCGTCACGTACGGAGAGCCAGCATGGATGTCGACGAACCGGGTCGTCTGATAGACCTCGGCCAGGCAGGTGACGACATCGAACGCGAAGTACCCAGCACCATCTCTGGGATGCTCACCCACGGGAGGCGGGTGAGCATCCCAGCGTGCGGTCGCCATCGGGCCCCACGTGCGAAGCCCATTCCAGGCCTGCGGATGAGCGGTACCTGTCCGATGGACTCGCCACAGAGGGAGATCCGTCGACACGGTTCGAATATCGGGCCCGACCATGCGGAGGGCCTCCCGAGGCGGCGGTTCGAGGGACGCCGTCACATTCCGAGCCCGACCTCAGACGCCAGCACTGCGACTTCACGAGGATCTCCTCCACCGAGAAGCCAATCGCGCGGGGTGACCGAAACGTGGTCGATCACGAGCTCTGACTGCGGAGTCGAGAAGAACCCCATGACGGTGCGCGGATGCAGCGCAGAATCGAGCGCAGCGAGTACCTCAGGAAGCCCAGGCAACACAGACGAGCCATCGGAACTGAACTGCCAGCTCGGGAATCGAGATTTTCCGTCAGCGAGATACGAATATAGCCGATTCTCAAGCCGATAGTGCCGCACGGTCGAGGGTTTCAACCTGAGCCGGGAACTGACCTCGTCGCCGGTGAATGCCATGACGCTCTGAAGTGCCGTTTCGGAGAGAGTTCGTCGCTCAGAGGCCGCGCTGGCTTCTGTCGAAGGAGTGATTCCGGAATATTTCGCCCACAGCTCCTGCTCCCGCTTTGGCAGTGTCACCGTGTTCGGCTGCACTTTCGGCCCGATCAGGATCTCCATGGAGGCGACGATGTCACTCTCGCTCCACGACGCTCCGCTGTCGGCCAAGAATTCGCCTAACGTGCGCCTGTGCGTGGCGATAGTCATGATTTCCTCCTAACCACAGTTTACCACGAGCAGAATACGTGTGGGCAATGCACATGTTTGACAAAACCTCACCTATTGGACACTCTAGAGGGGTGAGTGACATTCCGCCGCAGGTGCCCGTTGCCAGCAGAGGCGTCTCGGGTGGCAGCATGACTTCACATCGACCCGGGGACTCACTCAGCCAAGGCGATTCGAGGAACCTGCTGTCGTCGCGCCAGAAACGCCTCGTGCGAATTGCTGGTGCGCTGGCGCTGCCGTTCCTGACCATCGGCATCGATGTCATTCTGGGTGTGCTCGTGTTCGTGGGGTTCTGGCTCGTGGTGGTGCTGTTGTTCAGCGTCTTCGATGACTCCCCCAGTTCTGGGCAAGCCGGCTTAGGCGACCTCGGCACGCTGACCTTCGTCGGCGTCGCCGCCGTACCTGTGATCATCGGGGTTGCCGCAGCAGTGGTCCTCGGCACTACCGGTTTTCTGCTCAGCTGGGTTCTTCTTCGCCGTGCCCGTGTACGACGACCGGCCGCTGTGACCTGGGCAGGAATCGGAGTGTGCTTCATTCCGCAGCTGGTGGTCGTGTCGATGGCTTATTCCCTCTCGAACACCGTCATGGCGACGCTGGTGTCTCCCGGAAACGACGGCGACGTGAAGTGGGGCATCTATGCTGCTGCGGCCGCGCTCACAGCGTTGGTCTCCGCCGTCATCGGCGCCTTAGTCTGGTGGTGGATGGCCCACGCGCTGCGTGGGCGCTCCCTTGCGTCAGACGTACAGCCGAGACTCACGCCCGACGCCGAGGCCACGCCGCCCAGAGCATGATCAGCGCTCCCACAAGGAGTCCCCAGAACGCCGAACCGATTCCCAGCACTGAGACGCCCGATGCCGTGACCAGGAACGTCGCAGCGGCAGGGATGCGGTGCGAGACCTCTTCGATCGCCGTCGCCAGCGAAGAAACGAGCGCTCCCAGCAGGGCGAGGCCGGCAACGGCCGTGATCAGAATCGGCGGTGAAGCGGAGATGAGGGCAACCGCGACCCCCGCAGCAAGGCCGAAAGCGATGTAGACGAACCCAGAAGTGACGGTGGCGACCCACCGTTTCGACTTGTCGGTGTGCGAGTCGGGGCCAGCCATGATCGCGGCCGTGATCGCCGCAAGGTTCACAGCGTGCGCCCCGAACAGTGCGCCGACCGCAGTGGCCGCCCCTGAGGCAACAAGTACCGGTCTGGGCGGCACGGAATAGCCGAAGGTCGACATCACCACGAATCCGGGCACGTTCTGCCCCGCCATCGTCACGATGAAGAGCGGCAGGCCCAGGCTCACGATCACGAGCCAGTCGAAAGTAGGCGTAACGAACGACAGTTGCGGAACCACGTTCAGTGAACTGTTGGTCAACCAGCCGGAGCCTGCCGAGACACCGATCCCGATCGCAGCGACACCCATTGCTGCAGGCACAGCCCACCGGGGCGCGATCCGGAAGAGGGCGAGCCACACCAGAACGACGGGGACGGCCAGAGCCGGTATCTGAACGATGGCCGAAACCGGTGCCAGGCAGATCGGGAACAGGATGCCCGCGAGCATCGCACTCGCAATCGATCTCGGTATGCGGGTGATCGCTGTGCCGAGGGCGGGCCAGAGTCCGCACAACACGATGAGAACACCGCAGACCATGAAAGCACCGACGGCCGCCGAGAAGTTGTTTGTGGTGCTCGACGCGGCGATGAGCAGCGCAGCACCCGGGGTGGACCAGGCGAAGGAGATCGGCATGCGGTACACGCGAGCGAGAACGATGCAGAGGAGGGCCGTGGCGAAGCACAGCGTCAGCAGGCCGGAGGAGGCCTGGGCATCCGTCGCCCCCACAGCGTGGAGGCCCGCGATGACAAGAGCGAACGAGCTCGCAAAGCCGGTGATCGCGGCGACGATGCCAGCCGCAACCGGTTGTGCCAGTGAAGCGCGGCCCCGTGGTGACAGCGTCGGCGCGAGCGGGTCGCCCAGCGTTAGGCCGACTTCTCGATGCGCCGGGTGATCTCGCGGGGCACGATCGTCGGTGCGGCGTTGTTCACTACGGCCTCGCGGGTGATGATGACCTTGGCGACCTCGTCGGTGGAGGGCACCTCGAACATGATCGGGCCGAGCACCTCCTCCATGATGGCTCGGAGCCCGCGGGCGCCGGTCTTGCGCAGTACTGCGAGGTCGGCGATGGCCTCGAGGGCGTCTTTCTCGAAGTCGAGTTCAACACCGTCGAGCTCGAACATGCGCTGGTACTGGCGCACGAGGGCGTTTCGCGGCACCGTCAGGATCTGCATGAGCGCGATCTGGTCGAGCGGCGTGACCGTGGTGACGACAGGCAGTCGACCGATGAACTCGGGGATGAGCCCGAACTTGTGCAGGTCTTCGGGGAGGACCTCACTGAAGAGGTTGATGTCGTCGCGCTTGGAGTGCAGCGGGGCGTTGAAGCCGATGCCGCGCTTGCCGGAGCGTTCCGCAACGATCTCTTCGAGCCCGGCGAAGGCACCGGCCACAATGAAGAGTACGTTGGTCGTGTCGATCGGAATGAACTCCTGGTGCGGGTGTTTGCGCCCACCCTGAGGCGGAACCGAGGCGACCGTGCCCTCGAGGATCTTGAGGAGCGCCTGCTGCACGCCCTCACCAGACACATCGCGGGTGATCGACGGGTTCTCGGCCTTGCGGGCGATCTTGTCGATCTCGTCGATGTAGATGATGCCGGTTTCGGCCTTCTTCACGTCGAAGTCGGCGGCCTGCAGCAGTTTCAGCAGGATGTTCTCGACGTCTTCGCCGACGTAGCCCGCTTCGGTGAGGGCCGTTGCGTCAGCGACCGCAAACGGCACATTGAGTTGCTTCGCGAGGGTCTGCGCGAGGTAGGTCTTGCCGCAGCCGGTCGGGCCGATCAGCAGGATGTTGCTCTTGGCGATCTCGACCTCGTTGGCGACCGCGTCGGCCGAGGTGAGGGTGTTCTTCGCGCGAACGCGCTTGTAGTGGTTGTAGACCGCGACCGAGAGCGACTTCTTCGCCTGCTCCTGCCCGATGACATACTCTTCGAGGAAGGCGAAGATCTCCTTCGGCTTCGGCAGCTCGAATTCGCTCGCGACTTCTTCGCCGCTCTCAGAGAGCCGTTCTTCGATGATCTCGTTGCACAGTTCGACACACTCGTCGCAGATGTAGACACCCGGGCCGGCGATGAGCTGCTGAACCTGCTTCTGGCTCTTACCGCAGAATGAACACTTGAGCAGGTCAGCGCTCTCCCCGATGCGTGCCATGTTCATCCTCCTCGTAAAAACCTGTGACAGCAGCCTAACCCGTGCCGCCGACAGTCGCCGCCATTGGGCAAGGCACCGTCATATTCCGCATCCGATGTTCACGTAGGGCGGAGCAGTTCACGGGTAACGACGAGATGGATGCCCGTTGTTCCGGGCATCCATTTCGATTGTCGTGCTAAGAGCAGTCTGGGCGTTACTTACTTGACAAGCGCCGGCAGGTTCTTACGCGAGGTCAGCACCTGGTCGATGATGCCGTACTCGACTGCGTCGGCGGCACTCAGGATGTTGTCGCGGTCGATGTCCTTGTTGACCTGCTCTGTGGTGCGGTTCGAGTGGAACGCGAGCGTGTCTTCGAGCCAGGTACGCATGCGAAGGATCTCGCGGGCCTGGATCTCAATGTCAGACGCCTGGCCACCGCCCTGGCCGCCAGCGGAGGGCTGGTGGATGAGGATGCGCGCGTTCGGCAGAGCGAGGCGCTTGCCCGGCGTGCCAGCAGCGAGGATGACGGCCGCGGCCGAAGCCGCCTGGCCGAGGCAGACGGTCTGGATGTTCGGCTTGACGTACTGCATCGTGTCGTAGATCGCAGTCATCGCGGTGAACGAGCCACCGGGAGAGTTGATGTACATCTCGATGTCGCGGTCAGGATCCTGGCTCTCGAGCACAAGCAACTGGGCCATGACGTCGTCGGCAGAAGCGTCGTCGATCTGCACACCGAGAAAGATGATGCGGTCTTCGAACAGCTTCGCGTACGGATCCTGGCGCTTGTAGCCGTAAGCCGTGCGCTCCTCGAACGTCGGCAGGATGTAGCGGTTGGAGGGCGTGGTGCCATTGCCGTAGGGGCTGGCGATCGGCATTCCGCCGAAGGTGGGGGTTTCCATCGTTTTATCTCTGTTCTTGGGTCGAAGTCGCGACTAGTTGGATGCGGAGGGAACGGAGTCGGCGGTCTCGGTACCGCCGCCCCCGGCCACGTCGGACGAGAATTCCCGGACGTAGTCGACGAACCCGTACTCGAGCGCCTCCTGTGCGGTGAACCAGTTGTCGCGGTCACCGTCGATCATGACCTGCTCGGGAGTCTTCCCGGTCTGCTCAGCGGTGAGCTCGGCCATGCGCTTCTTCATGTCGAGGATGAGCAGGGCCTGGGTCTGGATGTCGGCGCTCGTTCCGCCGAAGCCGCCGGACGGCTGGTGCAGCAGCACCCGTGCGTTCGGGGTGATGTAGCGCTTGCCCTTGGTGCCGGAGGAGAGCAAGAACTGCCCCATCGAGGCAGCCATGCCGATACCCACCGTGACGATGTCGTTCGAGACGAACTTCATCGTGTCGTAGATGGCCATACCCGCGGTGATCGATCCGCCGGGCGAGTTGATGTAGAGGTAGATGTCGCGCTTGGGGTCTTCTGCAGCAAGAAGCAGAATCTTGGCGCAGATCTCATTTGCCATGTCGTCACGAACTTCAGTGCCGAGCCAGATGATCCGGTCTTTCAGCAGACGTTCGAAAACACTGTTCGGCATCGCCATATCGGCCATGTTTGTCGCTCCAATTCACTTGCGGTACTTCGAATGTACTGGAGCGTTCGCGCGCATATCGCCCTGTTCGCCGTGGGCAGAGCGAAGGGGCGTCGCGGGTGGCTTCGCGGTGACTTTGGGCGGAGCTGGTGGCAGCTGTCGTCGTAGGGAGGTCGAGTGGGCCGAGCTCCGCCCAAAGTCACCTGCGAGCTGCGCAAACGGATGCCCGGGGCCGGGCGAGCTCGGGGCCGGAACGGATGCCCGGGCCGGGGCCTGGCGCGAAGAAGGGCCCCACGGTCATCCATGAGGCCCTTCATTCGTGCGATGCGATTAGTGCGAGTGACCTGCGTGGTCGTGGCCCTCGTGGTCGTGACCCTCGTGGTTTTCGTCGTCGCTGTCAGCGATAGTGAAGGGCTGGTCGGCATCGCGAGTCACAGCGGTGAACTCCGAGACGTCGACGACGGTACCGTTCGAGTCGGTGACGACGGCCTTGTCGAGAACGATCGCGAGCGCCTTGTTGCGGGCTACCTCGCCGACCATGGCGGGAATCTGGCCGTTCTGGTCGAGGACCTGAACGAACTCCTGCGGCTCCATGCCGTATTGGGCTGCACTCTGGATGAGGTACTGGCTCAGTTCGTCTTGCGAGACCTTCACTCCCTCTTTCTCCGCGACGATGTCGAGAAGAATCTGGGTCTTGAACGTGGCGGTGCTCGACTCGGTGACCTCGGCGCGGTGCTCGTCGTCTTCGAGGCGGCTCTCGTTCTCGAGGTGGCGGTGCACCTCGTCTTCGATCAGCTTCGGCGGAACGGGCACGTCGACGAGTGCAAGCAGGGCGTCGAGCGTCTTGGTGCGGGCATCCGTCACCTGGCCGAACGTCTTCTGGCGGAGGGCCTGCACCTTGAGGTCGGCCTTCAGCTCGTCAATGGTGTCGAACTCGCTCGAGATCTGGGCGAAGTCGTCGTCGGCCTCAGGAAGCTCGCGCTCCTTGACCGAGTTGACGGTGACGGTGATCAGCGCGTCTTTACCGGCGAAGTCCCCGCCGAGCAGAGGGGCTTCGAACGAGGTGGTCTCGCCAGCGGTGAGGGAGTCGAGAACGCCGTCGAGGCCTTCGAGCAGCTCACCCGAGCCGACCTCGTAGGAGAGGCCGGTCGCGTTGTCGACCTCTGCGTCGTCGATCGTTGCGACGAGGTCGAGCTGGGCGAAGTCACCGGTCGCGATGGGGCGGTCGACCGTGACGAGCGTGCCGAAGCGCGTGCGGAGCTTCTCGAGCTCAGCGTCGACCTCGTCGTCGCTCACCTCGAGGGCGTCGACGGTGATGGCGAGGCCTTCGTAGTCAGGCAGGTCGAGCTCGGGCCGCACGTCGACCTCAATGGCGAGCTGAAGATCGCCTGTGAAGTCCTTGTTGCTCGGCCATTCGACGATGTCGGCCTCGGGGCGGCCCAGCGGGCGGAGCTCCTGCTCGGCGATCGCAGCGCGGTAGAACTTGTCGAGCCCGTCGTTGACGGCGTGCTCGAGAACGGCCTCTTTGCCGACGCGCTGGTCGATGAGGGGCGGCGGAACCTTGCCCTTACGGAAGCCGGGAATGTTGACCTGTTCAGCGATGTGGCTGTAGGCGTGGTCAATGCTGGGCTTCAATTCTTCGGGGGTAACCGAAATCGCCAGCTTGACGCGGGTGGGGCTGAGCTTTTCGACCGTGGTCTTCACGTTAAAGAATCTCCTGAGAACTGAATCTGTACTGTCTGAAAATCTGTACTGTCTGAATCTGTACTGTGGTTTCAAAATTACTTCGCGCACATCGGAATGCGCTGCGAGTCGGGGCGACAGGATTCGAACCTGCGACCTCTCGGTCCCAAACCGAGCGCTCTACCAAGCTGAGCTACGCCCCGGGAAATAAACCTCCGCAAGTCTAGTGCACAGACGTGGCGCGGAGTTCGAACAGAAGCACCTCACGATGCGTCAGACGGCCGACCCGAACCTGTACTACGATGTTCGAGTGCCTCCGGTCAGTATCCGGATGTTCGCGGGGATGTAGCTCAATGGTAGAGCCTCAGTCTTCCAAACTGATCACGCGAGTTCGATTCTCGTCATCCCCTCTCTGTTACTGGTCTTGCCCGTCCCTGCCGGGCAAGACGTGCTACCAGTCTTGCCCGTCCTCGCCGGGCACGATGGCTTCCACCTCCGCTTGCGAAACGTTCCCTCCGGGCGCCGCGGAATTCTGGACGGTCGTACCGTCGAGGCTGTACCGTCTGAGCTATGGCCGATGAGCTGGACGAACGAAGCGTGGCTCGTCGCACTGTTCTCCGTGGTGTGGCCTGGACAGTTCCGACTGTCGCTTTCGCCGTCGCCGCTCCTGCGTCCTCAGCATCAGGTCCCGTGATCATTTTCGACTCCGTGGTCGTCATGGTGGATCATGCGGAAGACCCGATCATCCTCGATGGGTTCGTCTCAGGAGTCGCGTCTACACGGCCCGCCTTTGTCGCACTCAGCTATTCGGCAGGGTTCACCGGCGACGCCACGGCGGCCGTGAATGCAGACAGCGGGAGCTTCCGGGCCACCGCCTACGCCGCCAGCGGCCCATCCACAGGTTCAGCCATCGCGTCTGCACCCGGCTACGCAGACGCTTCCGTGGGCCTACAGGTGAACGCCCACTGATGCCGGGTATCCCTGTCTGAAGACACTGTCGTGCAGTTGATCCGGCACAGTACCTTCCCCCAGAGCCAGACGGTCATTCAGCGTCAGAGGGCGAGGTGGGTGGGCCGACCGGCCAGGAAGGTTGCGGCGACGGGCATCGTGCGAAGGGCGTCTGGCGCAGCATCCGTCGGGTCGAGATCGGTGACGACGACGTCTGCGGGCAGACCCACGCCGATCGAGGCGACGCCGTTCGTCGAAGCGGTGAAGGCGACGTCGAAATCGAGACGCTGCTCGGGGTGCCATGCCGGCCGGCCCTCGCGATTGCGCCCGACCGCAGCAGCCAGCGTGACCCAGGGGTCGAGCGGCGCCACGGGTGCGTCAGAGCCGAGGAGCAGAGCCGCACCGGATGCTCGGAGGCTCTCGAACACGAACGCACGGTCGGTTCGACCGGCCCAGTAGCGGTCGGCGATGTCGCGGTCATCCATCGCGTGCTCGGGTTGCACGCTCGCGACAACGCCGAGGGCTGCGAACCGCTCCAGGTCGGTGAGCGCCAGCAACTGTGCGTGCTCGATCCGCCCGCCACGGCCCAGTGCCTCGAAGGCATCGAGGGCGAGCCGGTTGGCGTGGTCGCCGATGGCGTGCACGGCCGGGGTCAGGCCCGCGGTGGTGGCGCGTTCGAGCAGGCGGAGCAGGGCATCCGGCGCCACCGTGAGCAATCCACGGGAGTCTTCATGCCCGTCGAAACCCTCGTATTCGTCGAAGCAGTAGGCGGTGCGCGTGCCGAGCGAGCCGTCGGTGATGACCTTGAACGGGCCGACGGTGAGCAGTCCGTGTGTGCCAGGGATGACGTCACCCGTGCGCAAGCCGGCAGCGATGCTCTGCTCCAGGTACTCGGTGTAGATGCCGAACGACACCCGAAGCCCCGTGGAGCCGGCGGCGATACGGCGCGTCCAGTCGGCCAGGTTGTCGCGCATCTCGAGGTCGACGATGCCGACGACTCCGCGCCGGGCGGCGGCGGCGGCAGCAGCGGCGACGGACGCGTCACTCAATTCGTCAGGTACGTCATCGAGCGAGCTCAGCACGGCGAAGCAGTCATCCTCACGAAGGTGGCCCGTCGGGTGGTCCCCGAAGCCGTGCAGCGCCAAGGCCACCGAGTTGAGCCAGCAGCCGTGCAGGTCGCCACTGGCGAGAATGACCGGATGCCCGGGCGAGACCCGGTCGAGCAGATGCCGGTCGAGCGCTCCGGGGTCTGCCCACATACCATCGCGCACCCCGACACCGATGATGGCCCCTCCGGCCGGCCCAGGCACCGCTGTCTCGGGCCGAAGAGCACGGAGCACCTGCTCGACGTCATCGGCCGAATCCGCACCTGACAGGTCGATCCGTCTGCTGAAGAGGGCCCACTGGGTGAAGTGCACGTGGTTGTCCCAGAGGCCCGGCATGAGAAAGCGCCCGTCGATCTCGTGCACCTCTGCCGTGGCGGGTGTGCGCACGATTCCGCTGGGCATGATCGCGCGGACGCGCCCGTCGGCGAGCAGCACGTCGAGCTCCGACTCGTGTCCCGGCACCCGCCCGCCCCGCAGGAACACGTCGGGGGCAGACTCCGACCGGGCACCCCGTGGCTGCAGAATGCCATCGGTCATGCCCGCGGAACCTCGGGCGTCTCCCCCTGCACCGCAGTCGCGTCGTGCACCCGTCGCATCTCCGCCGCGAGCGCCGGCTGGCGATAGTAGGTATCGCCGTCTGCCAGCTCGTGGATGATGCGCTCGACCGTCTCTGCAGGCCTGTTCTGGCTCAGTTTCGACTTCGCCTCGAACCGCGCGACAGTCAGACGAAAACCGACGGTGCCGGCGCTGATCCGTGCCGAGTACTCCGCGTTCGCGAGTGTTCCGTTCATGCGGCGAGGCTCGGGCATCCGGTCTTCGAAGTGGTCGACGAGTGTGCCGAGCACCTCGAGGTTCTCAGCGTCGGAGAGGATTTCAGGCATCCCGTGCAGGTGGGCCGAGATGAAGTTCCACGTGGGAACGGCGGGGTTCGCGTCGTACCACCCGGGCGAGATGTAGCCGTGCGGGCCCTGCACCACCACGAGCACCTCGTGCTGGCCGAGTTCGTGCAGCCGTTCATCCGGTCGCCCGACGTGGCTCACGATGACGATCTCGTCGGCGGGAGCATTCGCGTCGAGAATGACGGGGTAGTGCGATGCCACGAGCCCTGTGCTGGTGTTGCTCACGAGCGTGACCCACGGGTTCTGCTCGATGAGCCGCCGAATCTCTGCACGATCGTCGAGCGCGAAGCTCGGGTTGGTTCTCATCAGGCGACTTTAGCGGTTTCGAAGCCATTTCAAAGCCGAAGTGACCCCGATGCAGGCAACCGGATGCCCGGCATCACTTCTGGCAGAACGGGCACCAGTAGAGCTTTCGGGCCGCCATCACCTCGACGACGATGTGCGTTCCGCAGACGCGGCAGGGCAGTCCCTCGCGCTTGTAGACCCAGTGCCGGTCTTCGCGGTTGGCAAGGGCGAGCGCCTGGGCTTCGGCGTCGAGGCCGTCCATGGTGAGCATCTGGCCGGTGCGGATGCCGAGGTCGAGCAGCTGCACCCAGTCCGCCCAGAGGGCGCGGGCCTGGTCTTCCGTGACCTTCTTGCCCGGAGTGTGCGGGTTGAGGCGCGCACGGAAGAGCATCTCGGCCCGATAGACGTTGCCGATGCCGGCCACGACGGACTGGTCCATGAGCAGCTGGCCGACCGCGGTCGGTTTCGCGCGGAGGCGCGTGACGAACCGGTCTTCGGCCGCTTGGCTCCGGTCGGTGGCAGGGTCGGGGCCGAGCCGTTCGAGCACGGCGGCGAGTTGCACCGGGTCGATGACCTCGCACGCCGTCGGGCCGCGCAGGTCGGCGACACTCTCTTCGGTCGCCAGTCGAACACGTACCGCTCCGACGGGTTCGGGCGGGAAGGTGCTGAGGTCGGTGTCTTTCGTGTGCTCGGTCTCTGCCATGCGCACGGCTCGCCTCAACCGCGGTGCACCGATGCTGCCGAGCGCCTCAGACTCGGCAGTGATGGCCGAGATCGTGCCGAAGAAGTCCCAGGCGCCGTAGATGCCGAGATGGATGCGCAGCCACTTGTCGTGCTCGAAGCGCAGGAACATCTGCTTGCCCACGGCGCGGGCCTCGAGCATCCGGAGGCCGTCGATTTCAGCAGCACCGGCGGCGAAGCGACCCTGGGGCGAGCTCACGGCGACGAGGTGCCCGACAAAGTCGCGCTCGAACTGGAGCGCGATGCGGTGGACGGAATGGCCTTCGGGCATGACGAGCGAGAGTGGAGGAGCGGGTCAGTGCAGGTCGGCCGGGTTGAACTGGCCGGTCGGCGTGGGGTCTGAGGCGACGGTCTCTGCGCCACCGGCATCGGGGCCGACGTGCACGCCGGCAATGGCACCCGTCGCCTCGTACTCGGCGAGCTGGGCGATGCGGCGAACATGGCGCTCCTCGAGCGAGAAAGGCTCGGCGATGAAGGCGTCGATGAACGACACGGCCTCGTCGACGGTGTGCTGGCGCGCACCGATGGCGATGAGGTTCGCATCGTTGTGCTGGCGGGCGAGAACGGCGGTCGAGTGACTCCAGACGAGAGCCGCGCGGGCACCCGTCACCTTGTTCGCTGCAATCTGCTCGCCGTTGCCCGAGCCGCCGAAGACGATTCCGAGCGCTTCGACACCGGCCTGCTGGTCGCGCACAACACCGAGAGCGGCATTGATGCAGAACGAGGGGTAGTCGTCGAGCGGTTCGTAGCTCGTCGGGCCGTGGTCCACGACATCGTGGCCCGCAGCGGTGAGGTGATCGAAGAGGTGACGGCTGAAGTCGAGCCCCGCGTGGTCGGTGCCGAGGTGGATACGCATGAGCCAAGTTTAGGGGCCGGGTCTCTCGGGTGGGTGGCGAGCGTCACACGGGTGACCACAAGGGCCGAGGGCTAGGCTTGGTGCGGGATTTCACGAGCGAGCAGACAGCCCACGAGGCAGATCAGCGCGAAGTCCTTCGGCCGCGCGCGGCCGCATCCCACCGTCTACACACCCTACGGAGAACAACAGTTGCCTGGAGAAAACCTCACCCGCATCGAAGCCCAGGAGCGCAAAGCTCTCATCTCGGTGTCGAGCTACGACGTCACGCTCGACCTGACCCAGGGCGCGGAGACCTTTCTGAGTACCACGACCGTTCGGTTCACCGCCAGCGCCGGCGCATCGACGTTCATCGACGCGATCACCAGGAACGTGCACTCTGTGCTGTTGAACGGGGTCGACCTCGAACCGACTTCGGTCAGCGACGGCGTGCGCATCCAGCTCGACGATCTCTCCGACAACAACATCCTGACCGTCGTCGCCGACGCGATGTACACCAACACCGGCGAGGGCCTGCACCGCTTCGTCGACCCGGTCGACGGCGAGGTCTACCTCTACAGCCAGTTCGAAGTTCCCGATTCGCGCCGCGTGTTCGCCGTGTTCGAGCAGCCTGACCTCAAGGCGACCTTCACCTTCACGGTGACAGCGCCCGACTACTGGCAGGTCATCTCCAACTCCCCCACGCCCGAACCCGTCGCCACCGGCGTCGGCACGGCGACCTGGAGCTTCGAGACCACGCCGATCCTCTCGTCCTACGTCACCGCCATCGTCGCCGGGCCCTATGTGGCCTGGCACAGCGAGCTGACGTCGAGCGACGGCAGAGTGATTCCCCTGGGCGTGTTCTCGCGGGCATCCCTCGCCCAGTATATGGATGCCGACTACGTCTTCGACACGACCCGCAAGGGCTTCGAGTTCTACGAGAAGGCCTTCGCTTACCCGTACCCCTTCACCAAGTACGACCAGATGTTCGTGCCCGAGTTCAACGCCGGCGCCATGGAGAACGCGGGGGCCGTGACCTTCACCGAGTCGTACGTGTTCCGAAGCAAGGTGACGGATGCCCAGCGGGAGCGCCGCGTCGTGACGATCCTGCACGAACTGGCCCACATGTGGTTCGGCGACCTCGTCACCATGAAGTGGTGGAACGACCTGTGGCTGAACGAGTCGTTCGCCGAGTACATCTCCACGCTCGCGACAGCTGAGGCGACCGAATGGCACGGTGCGTGGGCGACGTTCGCCTCGACCGAGAAGAGCTGGGCATACCGCCAGGACCAGCTGCCCTCGACGCACCCCATCTTCGCCACGATCAACGACCTCGACGACGTGCAGGTCAACTTCGACGGCATCACCTACGCCAAGGGCGCGTCTGTGCTCAAACAGCTTGTCTCGTGGGTGGGCCAGGAACAGTTCCTCGCCGGTGTCGGGCAGTACTTCCAGAAGCACGCCTACTCGAACACCGAACTCACCGACCTGCTCACGGAGCTCGAATCGACCAGCGGCCGTGACCTCGCCGAGTGGTCGGCGCTCTGGCTCGAGACGGCCGGCGTCAACACGTTGCGCCCCGAGATCGAGACGGACTCCGACGGCGTGATCACCTCGTTCGCCATCACCCAGACGGCGATCGCGGAGTACCCGACGATCCGCCCGCATCGCCTCGCGGTCGGGTTCTACAACCTGCACGAAGGCGCGCTCATCCGGAACCATCGGGTGGAGCTCGACGTTGCCGGCGAGAAGACGAGGGTCGACGAGCTGATCGGGCTCTCGAGGCCCGACCTGGTGCTGCTGAACGACGACGACCTGGCGTACGCGAAGATCCGCCTCGACGAGCTGTCGTTGCAAACCGCCATCGATCACCTTGCCGCGATCGAAGACGGGCTCGCCCGCTCAATCGTCTGGGGTTCGGCGTGGGATGCCACGCGCGATGCCGAGACCCGCCCGCGCGACTTCGTTCGCTTGGTGCTCGGCAACATCGCCACTGAGAGCGAGAGCACGACGCTTCGCACGGCCCTCAACCAGCTGGTGCTGACGGCGAAACTCTATGTCGCTCCTTCGTTCAGCCCGGAGGCAGTCGCCCACGCGGCGACGGAGCTCTGGGCGCTCGCGCGAAACGCTGCTCCCGGCTCTGACGAGCAGTTCCAGTTCGTGAAGTTCTTCGCTGCGGTTGCCAGCTCCGCTGAAGACCTGGCGATCGTGACCGGGCTCAGGGACGGCTCTGTCGCACTCGACGGGCTCGAGATCGACACGGACCTCGGGTGGGACCTGCTGACTGCTCTCGTGGCGAACGGAGTGGCCGGAGAGGCCGAGATCGCCGCGGCCCTCGCGGCAGACAACACGGCCACCGGTGCGCAGTCGGCGGCGAGCGCCAGGGCGTCGATACCCACGGCAGAGGCGAAGGCTGCTGCCTGGGCGTCCCTGGTCGACACCGACCGTGCGTCGAACCTCATCGTTCGAGCCACGACCGCCGGTTTCCAGCGCTCGAACGACGACGCGCTGCTGCAGCCCTACATCGCGAAGTACTTCGAGGTCGTGAAAGAGCTGTGGGAGACCCGCAGCTACCAGATCGCGGCGACGCTCATCACCGGGTTGTACCCGGCCGGGCTCGCGAGCCAGGAGCTCCGCGACGCGACCCAGGCCTGGCTCGACACCGACCCGGAGCCGGCCGCACTTCGCCGCCTCGTGGTCGAGAACCTCGCCGGCGTCGACCGCGCCCTCGCCGCCCAGGCCAAAGACTCCGACTGATCTTGCGGCGTGTCTGACGCCACGCACGCGCTTCGACTGCCAGTCCACCGAGGCCGATCGGCGGACCAACCGAGTTCGGGCGAGCGTTCACGGGCTGCCTGCGCTTGGGCGTTCCCAAGGTTTACCGTTGCATGCTCGCCCGACAGCGAACCCGAGGTCGCTAGCGAAGTTGGGCTGAATGCCTCGGGCAATGCCAAGGGGCGGGTGAGTACGATTGGGCACATATGGATGAGTTCTGGACCAACCTCGGGGACTTTTATCGGACGTTCCAGCACCTGATCAACATCGTGCTGATCATCCTCGGGGCCCTGATCGCCCGGTGGATCCTGTTGAGGTCGGTCGACCGCGTCGTGAAACGCGTGGTCACCGGCGTCAAGAAGAAGCACGACGCCGAGAACACCCAGGAACTCCCTGCCTCGCCGGTCGCTGCGGTTCGCGTGGTGCAGCGCACCCGCACCATGGGCAGCGTGCTCTCGAATGTCATCACCTGGTCGATTGTCGTCTTCGCCTTCATCATGATCCTCGGCGAACTGCAGTTCCAGGTCACTGCGCTGGTGGCGAGCGCCGGTGTCATCGGGGCCGCCCTCGGGTTCGGGGCCCAGAACATCATCAAAGACATGCTGAACGGCCTGTTCATGGTGGTCGAAGACCAGCTCGGAGTCGGAGACGTGGTCGACGTCGGCCCCGCGACCGGCGTGGTCGAGGCCGTCGGCATCCGCGTGACGACCCTGCGCGATGTCAACGGCACGCTGTGGTTTGTGCGCAACGGCGAGATCCTGCGAGTGGGCAACATGTCGCAGGGCTGGGCACGGGTCATCATCGACCTCGCCATTCCCTACGACACCGACGTCGATGCGGTTCAGGCCCGTATGCTCGAAACGGCGAACGAGCTCGCCCAGAACCCCAAGTGGCGGTCGCGAATCCTCGAGAAGCCCGAGATCTGGGGGCTCGAGAGCATCTCGGCCGAGGCACTGGTGATCCGCCTCGTCATGAAGACGCGCACCAACGCCAAAGACGATGTCGCACGCGAGCTCCGGATGATGCTCAAACGTTCGCTCGATGCGATGGGAGTGAAGCTGCCTTCGCTGAACAGCATCGTTCTCACGGGATTCGAGGGTGCATCATCCGTCGCCGGAGCCCGGCCGCCGCGCACCAAGTCGATTCCCACCCCGGCACCCACAGACCCCGGGCGCAGCAGCCCCGGCTCCCCCACTGGCAAGGCGTGACACGATGACCGACGAAACCCAGCGCCCCCCAGGCATTCCGCTGATCCCTGTGGTGCCGACCGCCTCGGTGCCTTCGACCGAATCTGGTGTGACGTTCTACGACCAGCTCGGCGGCCGCGCCACGTTCGAGGCCCTGGTGCGCGAGTTCTACCGGGGCGTCGCGGGTGACCCGGTCTTGAAGCCGATGTACCCGGAAGACGACCTCGAAGGGGCCATTCAGCGACTGACGGGCTTTCTCGAGCAGTACTGGGGTGGCCCGACCACCTACAGCCAGCAGCGAGGTCACCCGAGGCTCCGGATGCGGCACAACCCGTTCAAGGTCAACCCCGATGCCCGCGACCGGTGGTTGGCTCACATGAGGGTAGCCGTCGACTCCCTCGCGTTGCCGCCATTGCAGGAGGCGACACTCTGGGACTACCTCGAGCGCGCCGCCCATGCCATGGTGAATACGTTCGACGAGTAACGGAATGCGCGGGTCTCTGACCTGAGTGAGTGACTGTGAGACAAGGATGTTTCTGAGATGACAGACCCCGATGAGACCGACGTCATTGTTGTCGGGACGGGGCTTGCTGGCCTTGTGGCCACCGCGGAGCTGGTGGACGCGGGCCGGAGGGTCACCATCGTCGAGCAGGAGCCGGCGGCCTCGCTCGGCGGACAGGCATGGTGGTCGTTCGGCGGGCTGTTCCTGATCGACAGCCCCGAGCAGCGGCGGCTCGGGGTGCGGGACAGCCTCGAACTCGCCCGGCAGGACTGGTTCGGCTCTGCGGGCTTCGACCGCCCGGAGGACTACTGGCCGAAGCGATGGGCCGAGGCGTACCTGCAGTTTGCGGCAGGAGAGAAGCGTTCGTGGCTCCGCCAGCGGGGCGTGCGGTTCTTCCCCGTGGTCGGCTGGGCCGAGCGAGGCGGCTACACCGCGAACGGGCACGGCAACTCCGTGCCGCGGTTTCACATCACCTGGGGCACGGGCCCGGGCGTGGTCGCCCCCTTCCTGGCCCGCGTGCAGGCCGGGGTCGACGCCGGCCTCGTCACCCTTCTGCACCGGCACCGCGTCGACGCCCTCACCCTGACCGGCGGGCGTGTGATCGGCGTCAGCGGGAGTGTCCTGGCGGCATCGGGGGCGGCCCGCGGCGAACCCAGTTCACGGGTGGTCGAGGGTGAGTTCTCGCTGCGATCCTCTGCCGTGATCGTGACCAGCGGGGGCATCGGAGGCAACCACGACCTGGTGCGCGCGAACTGGCCCGCTCGAATGGGGCAGGCACCAGCATCCATGCTCTCGGGCGTGCCCGCGCACGTCGACGGCCGGATGCTCGGCATCACCCAGGCGTCCGGCGCGCGCCTCGTCAACACTGATCGCATGTGGCACTACACCGAGGGCGTCACCAATTTCGATCCCGTGTGGCCGTTGCACGGCATCCGGATTCTTCCGGGGCCGTCGTCACTGTGGCTCGATGCCACCGGCAAGCGCCTTCCTGTACCCCTGTTCCCCGGCTTCGATACGCTCGGAACACTCGAGCACATCGTCTCGACGGGGTGTGACTACAGCTGGTTCGTGCTCACCCAGAAGATCATCGAGAAGGAGTTCGCACTCTCGGGCAGCGAACAGAACCCCGACCTGACGGGCAAAGACCTGCGGTTGCTGGCCGGTCGCATCGGCCCTGGCGCCCCGGGGCCGATCGAGGCATTCAAGGCGCAGGGTGTCGACTTCGTGGTGGCAGACACCCTGACGGAGCTTCTGGCCGGGATGCAGCGGCTGTCGGGCGCCGGTGAGGCCGCCCCGAGCCCGCTGAAACCCGACCTCGTCGAGAGCGAACTCCGTGCCCGTGACCGCGAGCTCGACAATGTGTTCACCAAAGACGCACAGATCACGGCGATCCGGGGTGCCAGACACTACCGCGGCGACAGGCTGATCCGCGTGGCGACTCCCCACAAGCTCCTCGATCCCGGCGCCGGGCCGCTGATCGCCGTCAAACTGCACATTCTCACCCGCAAGTCCCTCGGCGGCATCGAGACCGACCTCTCCGGGCGTGCGCTCGGTGTTGATGGCACCCCGATCGACGGGCTGTTCGCCGCAGGCGAGGCGTCAGGCTTCGGTGGCGGCGGGATGCACGGCTACCGTTCGCTCGAAGGCACCTTTCTCGGCGGCTGCATCTTCTCGGGTCGCCAGGCAGGCCGTGCTGTCGCCGCTCAACTCTGACGCGCCCCAGCATCGAGTTGCCCGATTGTGCGAAGATTTCGCGAAATCGGCGCGCAATCGGGAAAGTCGATCGCGTCAACAGGGGTGACGCGCGCGCTCAGCGGGTGAGGATGTGGCCGCGACGGGTCGTGAGGCGAGTCCATGGCCCCGACTCGTACAGCGCGACGGGGTCGTCAGGGCGCAGGAAGCCCAGGCTCACCGCGGCAAACGCGGCACCGGCGGCAGTTCGTCGGTCGATGTCGGGAATCGCACGGCCCCAGACCTCTGAGCGGACCTTGTGCACGAGTTGCTCACCCGTGTCGGGCGGAAGAGCCGCTGCGACCTCGGAGATCCCCTCTCCGGCAGACCGCTCCAGCACGGCCGCATCGACGAGACCGAGGTTCGTCCACCCCCCGCGGGGTGGCGAGATGCCCGCCCAGGCCATGAGACCTTCTGCGGGCGGGAGGGAGACGTCGACAGGGCCCGTCTCCCCGTTCGCCGTCACGGAGAGCATCGCCAGGCGGTCGAGCAGCGCGCGGATCGAGACGATCTCGTCGAACTGCACTGTCTTGTCGGTCAGCGCGAAGGTACGAAGCCCGAGAACGGTCGGCGCATCGTCGAGCAAGCCCTTGGGTGCCAGCACCGAGGCATAGACCGCGAGCACACCCTGGCCACCGATCAGGCGCACCGAGCCGGTGCCGATGCGCGCCGCACGTCCCAGAAAGACTTTGAGGTCTCCGAGGGAGAGCGCGTCGACGAGAGAAAACGAGTGAACCATCAGCTTCTAAACTACTTCAAGGAAACGGTTCGTGCGTGCTCTGGCGCAGCTGTTGCAGTACCGAGATGGAGGCTTCATGACGAATCCGAATGCTGATCCGATGGCCGATCTTCTGGCGACGCTGACACTCACCGACACGGGCGCCCGAACCGCAGAAGACATCTTCACCGCCCCGTCGCAGTGGACCGCCCACGGTCGGGTCTTCGGTGGCCAGGTGCTCGCCCAGTCCCTCATCGCGGCTCAGCACACCGTCGACGGCGAACGACCGGCGCACTCGATGCACGGATACTTCCTGCGGCCGGGAGACACCTCGAAGCCCATCACCTTCTCCGTCGACCGGATCCATGACGGCCGCTCGTTCTCTACGCGACGGACGCAGGCGTATCAGGACGGCCTGCCGATCCTGTCGATGATCGCCTCCTTCCAGTCAGTCGGGCCGGGCCTCGACCATCAGATCGACATGCCAACTGACCTGCCGAATCCCGAAGAGCTGCCCAGTGTCGCTGAACTCATCGGCCACATCGACCACCCCATCGCCCAGAACTGGGCGCACCGGCGCCCGTTCGACATCCGGCACGTGGGCTCACCGATCTACCTGGCCTCCGACCCCAACCCTGTCGAGTATCAGGCCATCTGGATGAAATCGATCGGCCCGCTCCCCGACGACCCGGATCTCCACCGAGCCGCGATGGCCTACGCCAGCGACTATTCTCTGCTGGAACCGATCTTTCGCCGCCACAGCGTCGTCTGGGTCACACCCGGTCTCAAGTCGGCCAGTCTCGATCACGCGATGTGGTGGCACCGCCCAGGTCGCGCAGACGAGTGGATGCTCTACGTGCAGGAATCCCCCAGCGCCCAAGGTGGCCGAGGACTGGCGACCGGCCGTATCTACTCTCAGGCGGGCATCCTCCTCGCCTCTGTGGCGCAGGAAGGCATGGTGCGGGTCCCCGTGCACTGAGCAGACGTGGCAGCTGGTGGTGGCGCGGGCGTGTTGCGGAGGGTGCGCCCGCGGGCCGGCGTCTCAGCGGCGTTTGTTGAAGACCACCGGTTCGTCGACGTAGGGCTGCCAGGCGGCGCGCTCCTCGTCGGTGATGCGCCTGGGTCGCTGCGTTGCCGCGTCGACCAGAACGAGGGTGGTGGATGCCCGGGTGAAGAGCGTCGCCGGCACGACACCCTCGGGGCTCCAGACCTCATAGCAGAGCTCGAGGCTCGCACCCCCGAGTCGACTGATCCACAGGTGGAGGTCCAGCGGCTGTCGGAGGAACGGGATCGGTGCCAGGTATTCGACCTCCTGGTGGGCGACCAGGCTGAGCGTCGCAGAACCGAGGTCGGCATTGATCACCGCCATCGTGGTTCCCTCGATCGACGTGCGGTCGCCCGTCTCGCCGGACTCCGAGGTCTTCAGCTGGATTCCGGGTTCGTCGGTCGCCCAGAAGGCCTGCACGCGCGCTTCTTCGAGAAGCCGCAGGATCTGGACGTTGTTGACGTGACCGTACGCATCGAGGTCGGACCAGCGCAGGCGGGTGGGGATGTGGAGTCGCATCGTCGCGCAGGCCCGCCTAGTCGCGGGTGAGTTTGCGGTACGCGGAGCGGTGCGGCTTGGCCGCATCGGGGCCGAGCCGCTCGATCTTGTTCTGCTCGTACGACTCGAAGTTTCCCTCGAACCAGTACCAGTTGGCCGGATCGTCTTCGGTGCCTTCGTACGAGAGGATGTGCGTGGCGATGCGGTCGAGGAACCACCGGTCGTGTGTGATGACCACAGCGCAACCAGGGAACTCGAGCAGGGCGTTCTCGAGACTGCCGAGCGTTTCGACGTCCAGGTCGTTCGTCGGTTCGTCGAGCAGCAGCAGGTTGCCCCCCTGTTTGAGCGTGAGAGCCAGGTTGAGGCGGTTGCGCTCCCCACCAGAGAGGACTCCAGCGGCCTTCTGCTGGTCTGGCCCCTTGAACCCGAACGTCGAGACGTAGGCACGGGAGGGGATCTCCGTCTTGCCGACCTGAATGTAGTCCTGGCCGTCGGAGACGACCTCCCAGAGGGTCTTCTTCGGGTCGATGCCGCCCCTGTCCTGGTCGACGTAGGAGATGTCGACGGTGTCGCCGATGACCAGCTCGCCGGAGTCGAGCGGCTCGAACCCCACGATGGTCTTGAAGAGGGTCGACTTGCCGACGCCGTTCGGGCCGATGACACCGACGATGCCGTTTCGGGGCAGGGTGAAGCTGAGGTCGTCGATGAGCACACGCTCTCCGAATCCCTTGTGCAGGTGCTTCGCATCGATGACCTGCGAACCGAGGCGCGGGCCGACGGGAATCACGATCTCCTCGAAGTCGAGCTTCTTGGTGCGCTCGGCCTCGGTCGCCATCTCCTCGTAGCGGGCCAGGCGAGCCTTGGACTTCGCCTGGCGACCCTTGGCGTTCGACCGCACCCACGCGAGCTCTTCAGCGAGTCGCTTCGAGAGCTTGGCGTCTTTCTTGCCCTGGACCATGAGCCGCTCTTGCTTCTTCTCGAGGTAGGTCGAGTAGTTGCCCTCGTAGGGGTACAGGTGCCCACGGTCGACTTCGGCGATCCACTCGGCGACGTGGTCGAGGAAGTACCGGTCGTGTGTCACGGCGAGAACGGCACCGTGGTACTTCGCCAGGTGCTGCTCGAGCCAGAGCACACTCTCGGCGTCGAGGTGGTTCGTGGGTTCGTCGAGCAGGAGGAGGTCGGGCTTCTGCAGCAGCAGCTTGGTGAGCGCGACGCGCCGCTTCTCGCCACCGGAGAGGTTGGCGACACTGGCGTCGCCGGGCGGGGTTCGCAGGGCATCCATCGCCTGTTCGAGCTGGGAGTCGAGATCCCAGGCGTCTTCAGCGTCGATCTGCTCCTGCAGGGTACCCATTTCGGCGAGCAGCGTGTCGAAGTCTGCATCGGGGTCAGCGAGTTCCTGGGAGATCTCGTTGAATCGGTCGACCTTGGCCTTGATCGGGCCGACTCCCTCTTGAACGTTCTCGAGAACTGTCTTCGTCTCATCGAGTTCCGGCTCCTGCATGAGGATGCCGACGGTGTAGCCCGGGCTGAGTTTGGCCTCACCGTTGCTCGGGGTATCGAGCCCGGCCATGATCTTCAGGATGGTCGACTTACCCGCCCCGTTGGGACCGACGATGCCGATCTTCGCCCCCGGCAGGAATGCCATCGTGACGTCGTCGAGGATCAGTTTGTCGCCCACGGCCTTGCGGGCGCGCACCATGGAATAAATGTATTCGGCCATGGCTACCAGTCTATTGGGCGCGTCTCACCGATCAGACAGCCACCAGTACCCAGCGCGGGCACGACGACGCTCGCGTAGTGACCGAAACCGTACTGGCCGATCAGGCACTGGCCCGCAATGGCGACGGAGAACTGGATCGAATCGGCCTTGACGCCCACGGTGGTCACGTCGGGCGTCACCTGCATATCGGCGACAGCGAATCCGCCCGCGCGGAGGGCCGAGATGAAAGCAACGCCGTCCGCTGGAGTGTTCGCCGCCGCTGCAGTCGTGACGACGCCGGCATTCACGAAGTCGAAGAAGGCCTGGTTCTGCGCGGCAGTTCCGTCGGCAATGTAGACAGGAGCGGCCGATGATGACGGAGACGGCACAAGTGCGGCGGATGTCGATGTTGTCGCTGTGGGCTGTGGCGAAGGAGCAGAGGTGCACGCCGCGAGCGAGAACACCGCGCCGACCGAGACCGCGACGACGATGCCCAGCTGATGCGCACGGCGCATGACGATTCTCCTACTCAACTCGTTCTTCCGACCCCTGTGCCACGTAGTCTAAGCGGGCCAGCATGGAGAAAAGCTCAGAATCGATGCGAGCCGTCGCTCCTCGCACGAGGCACGGAATCCCCGGCCCGTCACCCTGTTGCCACAGTGCCGGCGACAACGGAATCCTCACCAGCGATGTCGCCATCAGCGTCGCCGCCGACGACACCGTCATATTCATCGCCATCGTCGTCGTCATATTCATCATCGTCGTCGTCACGGTCAGCCTCGCCACGTCCCTGGTCGCCCCAGCGTGCCGCCAGCCGCCCAGCGGCAGCGTCAGCGGCTGCGGCCACGGCCACACCCTGGCCGAGCGAGGAGTTCCAGTCAGCTGCGCCTCCCGGCGACAACGCTGGGAAAGCGGATTCCGGCAGTGCGAAGGGATCAGGGACAGCTGCAGCCACGAACGCTCCGTCAGTCACCTGCCCACCAGCACTCCGCGCCGCCGACAACGCGCCGGATTCGTTCTGCGAGCCCGGGCCCGCAGAACCGTTCTGACCACGGAATGCAGCATCTCGTGAAAGCGACGATGCGCCAGCCGACGAGCCAGCCGTCCTGGTGAAGACCGACCGCCCCCAGGCGAGGTCGTGACCGACGGAATCGGCCTCGATCTCCACGGTGATACCCGCACGCTCCGTGCCCTGCCATTCCCGGATGCGCAGCCGACCCGTGGCTACGACCCGGTCGCCCTTACTGATCGATTGTGCGAGGTTCGCAGCGAGTTGCCGGAACGACGCGACGGTGTACCAGTTCGTTCCCGCATCGACCCAGGCATTCTTGTTGCGGTCGAACCGGCGCTGGCTGGACGCCAGCCGAAAGGTGGTCACCTCCAGCCCGTCATTGGTGGTCAGGAATCTCGGCTCAGTTGCCACGACTCCGGTCAGCGAAATGGTGTCGGTCACGGTTTTCTTCTCTCTCCTCGACAGGCACGACGGCCCGGTGAGACGACTCTGCCCCGTCGCGAACGCGGCGGGGCAGAGGAAGAGCAAGACTGTGCAGAGCATCCGCTCAGCTACGACTGTGAGGGAGGAGCGCCAGTATTGTGAGGAAGAAGAGTACGGGTCAGGCCGCCCTGATGTACTGCGCGAAACTCTTTCGCACCTTGTTCACCTTGGGCACCGCCACTGCCATGCAGTAGCCCTGGCCGGGGTTCTTGGCGAAGAAGTCCTGGTGGTATTCCTCAGCCGAGAAGAATTCGGTGAGCGGCACAACCTCGGTGACCACCGTGCCGTCCCACAGGTCTGCCGCGCGCACGACCGAGGCGTCGAACAGCGCTTTCTGCTCCGGGCTGGAGTAGAACATCGCCGATCGGTACTGGGTACCCACGTCGTTGCCCTGGCGGTTGAGCTGGCGGGGATCGTGCAGCGTGAAGAACACGTCCAGAATGACATCGGCGGGGATGACATCGGGGTCGAATGTCACTGCCACAACTTCGGCATGCCCGGTTCGACCGGTGCAGACCTGTTCGTAGCTGGGGCTCGGAACCTCCCCGCCCGTGTAGCCCGAGACGACGTCGGTGACGCCGTGGAGTGTGCGATAGACAGCATCGAGGCACCAGAAACAGCCGCCCGCGAGAACAAAAGTTTGCATGGCTCAAGCGTACGACGAGCCACGCAGGCTTCGACCCTCCGCGCTCTGCTTGGAGCGAACGGGCTGCGGTGTCGGAGGCTGCTCATAGAGTCAGCCACACAAACAACACGAGCCCGGGCCGGCGCTGAGAATGGAGAACCACGATGACGATCACCTCCACCCCGACCACAATGCTCCGCAACTCGCCGACGCTCCGTCAGGTACGGCCGACGCTCCGTCAGGTGCGGCCGACGCTCTGGCGCGTGATTCGCGCCGATGGGTCGCTGGCCGGGTACATCGAGAGTTCGAGCGAAGGTGCGCGAACCGCAGGCGTGGCAACGGCACCTCGGTTCGAAGCGCGCCGCCTTGTTGTCTCAACGCGGCAGATCATGCAGATCGGCGACTTCGCGTCGATGGATGATGCACTCACCTGCTTCTTGTGACGCACCCACACGCATCCACCGCCACACGCGCGGCGTGCCCAGCCATTCCGCGGGCACGGAGGTAGTCTTCCCCCATGGAATGGTGGAGCAACTTTCTCAACTGGACTCAGACTGATGGCGGCGCCTACGTCATCACGAGTATCGTCGTGCCGGCCGTGTCGATCGTCGTGGCCGGGCTTCTGGCAGCGTGGATAGCGAGCGGTTCGATCAAACGAGTCCTCGCCAGCAGGGATCGCGAACTGAAGGTCGCTGCAATCGGCGCACTGGTCGACGCCGCTGAGCAGGCGTCGGTCTGGAACTCTCTCTCGCCACAGGAGCAGATCCTGTCTGACCGGGCGACCGGCCAGGCCGACATCCAGGTGCGCCTGCTCCCCATCAAGGGAGCTTCGGTCGCTGCGAACTGGGCGGCGCACTCCCTGGGCGAGATGAAGCGCAACTCGGCGACGTTCGGCTACCAGATCGAACCCGCGGTCGTGCAATTCCGTGACCAGCTCGTCGAATGGCAGCACCGGCCAGGCCGCACCCGGCGTGTCTTCCAGAGTGACCTCGAGCGCTGGAAGGTGCAGTCCGCAGACACAGAGAACACGCTTCGTGAGCAGCAGGAAGCGTGGGTCGCGCAACAGCATCACGAGCAGTACGCCGCGGCGCCAGTGGCCGTTTCACCTGCTGTCACCCCTGCGGCGCCAACCACTGGCAGTGCTGCCGCTCCCGCCGCGGGCGTCATTGCAGCACCGGCAGATTCCCACCCGTCACCGGCTCACCCTGAATCGGCAGACAGTGCGCCTGCCGCAGCCACGTACTCACGGTCATCCATACCGGCAGCGTCAATCGAGACCACACCGCGCGTTTCGCCCAGCGATCTCGATACTCAGCGAGTTCTGAGCGATGTCGACGCCGTCGAGCGGCAGATCGAGGCGACGTCCGGCCGTTGAGCCGGCTGCCCGAAGGCCCCACCTGAAGTCCCCCCGGAGGGATTCGAACCCCCGGCCTGATGGGTAGAAACCATTTGCTCTTCCGCTGAGCTACGGGGGGAGGACTACACCAGTCCATTATGCAGTAGTTGCCGGCGGCGGCATCGAGCCTCGCACGTACCCCAACGGCGTGCTGCGAAAACGGTACCGAGCACACCGCGATTAGGCTCAGGGGCATGGCCACAGTCATTCTCGTGCGGCATGGCCGCACCACCGCCAATGCCAGCGGCATCCTCGCCGGTCGCACCGCCGGGGTCAGGCTCGACAAAGTCGGGCGCGACCAGGCTCATCGCACTGGCGAACGCCTGGCCGCTGTTCCCCTGGTGGGTGTGGTCTCCAGCCCGCTGGAGCGGTGTCGCCAGACGTCGCGCATGATTCTCGACCTCCAGGCAGAATCTCCGATCGTTCCGGTGTCGCCGATCGAGGCAGGAATCACCGAGTGCGACTACGGGCTCTGGCAGGGTCGACCTCTGAGGGAACTCGCCACAGAAGACCTGTGGTCGGTCGTGCAGACGCAGCCGTCAGCGGCGATCTTCCCCGGTGGCGAATCCTTGACGGCGATGCAGGCCCGTTCGGTGTCGGCGATCAGGCGACACGATGCGGCATTCGAAGCCCAGCACGGCGCCGGGGCCGTGTGGGCCGCGGTCAGTCATGGCGACATCATCAAATCGATCCTTGCCGATGCGCTCGGCATGCACCTCGACCTGTTCCAGCGCATCGCTGTCGGCCCTGCCTCGATTTCGATCGTGCGCTACGGTTCCGGGCGGCCCACCGTCTTCTCCATGAACTCCGACGCGGGTGACCTCTCCTGGCTCAAGGCATCTGACTCCGCCGAGCAGGAGACGGTCGGCGGCGGCGACAGCCGTACTGCGCCCGAAACATCGCACGCCTAAAATATCCCCATGCCCACAATCGTCCATCTGTTCGACTGGCCCGACCGAATCATCGTCGGCACCGTCGGCCGACCGGGGTCGCGCACCTTCTATCTCCAGGCGCGCACCGGCGCACAGATCGTCAGTGTTGCGCTCGAGAAGGAGCAATCTGCCATTCTCGCCGGCTCCATCGACGAGATCCTCGACGATCTGATGGCTGCTGAGGGCAATCCCTACAGTGTGCAGGCGACGACACCCGTCGAGCTGGTCGACAACGATCCACTGGAACAACCGGTCGACGAGCAGTTCCGGGCGGGGGCGATGAGCCTGGGCTGGGACCCCTCGACCGTCCAGGTCGTGATCGAAGCATTTCCGCTCGACCTCGCAGACGATGAAGACTCAGATCCGGTTCCGACCGAGCCCACCGAGATGCTTCTCATCCGAATTCCTGTCGGCACCGCTCGCGCGTTCGCCATGCGCACGCGCGAGATTGTTGGCGCAGGCCGGCCGATCTGCCCCCTCTGCGGTACCCCCATCGACGCCGACGGGCACGTCTGCCCGGTGCCAGACGACCTTCTGTGACAACAGGGGGTGACCTCGCCGGTCGAGACGACCCCTCCCACGGCGAGCTCGAGCTGAAGGGCCAGATCAGAACGGCCTCGAACGCGGCCTTCTTCGGCACGATCGGAGGCCTGCCGGTCATCTACAAACCCATTTCCGGCGAACGCCCTCTGTGGGACTTTCCCGACGGGAACCTCGCGCACCGGGAGGCCGCAGCCTACTTGGTCTCGCAGTCGATCGGCTGGAACATCGTGCCCCGCACCTGGCTGCATGACGGCCCCCTGGGCACAGGCTCGGTTCAACTGTGGCAGGAATACGATGGGGCGCAGGATCCCGTCGACCTCGTGCCGACGGACTCCGTGCCTGACGAAGGCTGGCGTCACGTCTTCGACGGGATCGACGAGGAAGATCATCCGGTGTCGCTCGTGCACGAGGATTCGCCGGAGCTTCGGAGAATGGCTGTGTTCGACGTTGTGGTGAACAACGCCGACCGAAAGGGCGGCCATATTCTGCCGATGCCCAGCGGTCACCGCCACGGGATCGACCACGGCCTGACCTTTCACGCCGAATACAAGCTGCGTACGGTTCTCTGGGGATGGCGCGGCGACGATCTCAGCGTCGCAGAACGGCACGGGGTCGAAAGAGTGCTCGCAGACCTCCAGGGCGAGCTCGGCGACACGCTCGAACCGTTGCTCACCGTGCGCGAAATCGCCGCCCTCGCTACGAGATGCGAGCGACTGCTCACGCGCGGCACGTTTCCAGCGCCCCGCGGCGAGATGCCCGCTGTGCCCTGGCCCCTCTTCTGACGCCACAACCTCCTCTCGTGAGGGCGCTCCACTTAAGCTGATTCCATGGAAGCACCCTCCAGCACGCCACGACCGCCCGCCCTCGCCGCAGACATCCACGACCAGATCCGCGTGCAGGGCGCGCACGTCAACAACCTCAAAGACGTCACCGTCACCATCCCCAAACGACGACTGACCGTCTTCACCGGCGTCTCTGGATCGGGCAAGAGCTCGTTGGTCTTCGGCACCATCGCTGCAGAGTCGCAGAGGATGATCAACGAGACCTACAGCGCATTCGTGCAGGGCTTCATGCCCACGCAGGCGCGCCCCGACGTCGACGTGCTGGAAGGCCTGACCACGGCGATCATCGTCGACCAGCAGCGACTGGGTGCCGACGTCCGTTCCACCGTCGGCACCGCGACCGACGCCACGGCACTCCTGCGAATCGTGTTCAGCCGTCTCGGGCAGCCCCACATCGGGCCGCCGAGCGCGTTCTCGTTCAATGTCGCCTCGATCCGGGCCAGCGGCGCCATCACCGTCGATCGCGGCGCCGCCAGCAAGACGGTCACGCAATCGTTCAGCCGCACGGGCGGTATGTGCCCGCGCTGCGAGGGCCGCGGCACCGTCTCCGACATCGACCTCACCCAGCTCTTCGACGACGCCAAATCGATCAACGCGGGGGCGATCACCGTGCCGGGCTACACCGGCGACGGCTGGATGGTACGCATCATCGCCGGCTCGGGTTTCTTCGACCCCGACAAGCCGATCCGCGACTTCACAGCGACCGAACTCCACGACTTCCTGCACCACGAACCGGTGAAGGTCAAGATCAACGGGGTCAACCTCACCTTCGAGGGCCTCATTCCCCGCGTCCAGAACTCCTTTCTCTCCAAAGATCCGGATGCCCTGCAGCCCCATATCCGCGCGTTTGTCGATCGAGCGGTGACCTTCACCGCGTGCCCCGAGTGCGGCGGCACCCGACTCAGCGAAGGTGCCCGTTCGTCGCGCATCGGCGGAGTGAACATCGCTGAGGCCTGCTCGATGCAGATCAGCGACCTCGCCCAGTGGACCCGCGGGCTCGACGAGCCGACGGTGCGGCCGCTCCTGGATTCGCTGCAGCAGATCCTCGATTCGATCGTGGAGATCGGCCTGGGTTACCTGTCGCTCGACAGGCCATCAGGCACGCTCTCGGGCGGAGAGGCACAACGCGTGAAGATGATCCGCCACCTCGGCTCCTCCCTCACCGACGTGACGTACGTGTTCGATGAGCCGACGACGGGCCTGCATCCCCACGACATCCAGCGCATGAACAACCTGCTCCTGCGCCTCCGAGACAAGGGCAACACCGTTCTCGTCGTCGAACACAAACCGGAGACGATCGCGATCGCCGACCACATCGTCGATCTCGGCCCGGGTGCTGGCTCGGCAGGCGGCTCGATCTGCTTCGAAGGCACTGTCGACGAACTGCGTGAAAGCGACACGATCACCGGGAGGCACTTCGACGACAGGGCAGCTCTCAAGAACGAGGTGCGCACGCCAACGGGCACCTTCGAGATCCGTGGCGCATCGGCGAACAACCTCCAGAGCGTCGACGTCGACATTCCTCTCGGCGTGCTGTGCGTCATCACCGGTGTCGCCGGATCCGGCAAGAGTTCGCTCATCCACGGCTCCGTCAGCCGCGCACCTGAAACCGGCCACGGCACGGTCGTGACCGTCGACCAGAGCGCGATCCGCGGCTCCAGGCGGAGCAACCCCGCCACCTACACCGGGCTCCTGGAGCCCATCCGCAAGGCTTTCGCGAAAGCGAACGGCGTGAAGCCCGCTCTCTTCAGCTCCAACTCCGAAGGGGCCTGCCCGGTCTGCAACGGCGCCGGCGTCATCTACACCGACCTCGCCATGATGGCCGGGGTCGCGACCACCTGCGAGGAGTGCGACGGCAAGCGGTTCCTCGCCTCGGTGCTCGACTACCAGCTCGGCGGCCGCGACATCAGCGAGGTACTCGCCATGTCGGTCACCGAGGCAGCGCAGTTCTTCGGTGCGGGTGAAGCTCGAAACGCCCCCGCGCACGCCATTCTCGCCCGGCTCGTCGACGTGGGGCTCGGCTACCTCAGCATCGGCCAACCCCTCCCAACCCTCTCCGGCGGCGAACGCCAGCGGCTCAAACTGGCAACCCACATGGCCGAGAAGGGCGCGATCTACGTACTCGACGAACCCACCGCAGGCCTCCACCTGGCCGACGTCGCGCAGCTCCTGGGCCTGCTCGACAGGCTCGTCGATTCGGGGCGATCGGTCATCGTCATCGAGCACCACCAGGCGGTGATGGCGCACGCCGACTGGATGATCGACCTCGGCCCCGGCGCCGGCCACGACGGTGGCCGGGTCGTCTTCGAGGGAACCCCCGCCGACCTCGTCGCCACGCCCTCGACCCTCACCGGCGAGCACCTCGCGGCCTACGTCTCAGCCACCCCCGTCAGGTGAGCCACTTCGACCGCACCTCGACGGCCGCGTCTTCGTACCCGAGGTGGTCGTAG
Source organism: Subtercola frigoramans (assembly GCF_016907385.1). Lineage (NCBI taxonomy): Bacteria > Bacillati > Actinomycetota > Actinomycetes > Micrococcales > Microbacteriaceae > Subtercola > Subtercola frigoramans. Next base: position 2,576,094 of record NZ_JAFBBU010000001.1, read on the forward strand.
AACCCGAGTACCGCCGTGTTCGACAACCGCACCATGAGTTGTACTTTCACAACGGCCTGTTCGCGCAACCAGTCTTCTGCTCTCGACATCAACAGCCTGCCCAGGCCGATTCCCCGCCGACTCCCGCTCACGGCGAGGTAGTAGATCCAGCCGCGGTGCCCGTCGTGGCCGACCATGACAGTCCCGCACAACTCCTCGCCGTCGAACGCGCCGAGCACGGTCGATGTCGAGGTGTCGAGGGCCCGTTGCAGGTCGATTTCGGGCGGATTCCACGGCCTCGTGAGCCCGGCTTCGTGCCACAGGGCAACAACGCCATGGGCATCGGCACTCGTCAGATCCCGTACGTGCATGCTCCTACAGATCCTGCGGCCCGAGAGACGCGCCCGAAGCAGTGCCGGCAGCTGCGCCCTTGAGTTCCACGAGAATCGTGTGCGTCGGCGTCTCGCCCGTGTTGGTGCCGGAGTGCCGTTGCGCAGGCAACCACACGGCCTTGCCACGGGGCAGGCTCACATCGGATTCGCGCCCACCCGAGGAGAGCCGCCGGTCGAACCCCGACAGAGTGATCATGACGGAATTCGGATGATCGTGGGGGCTCGTTTCGGCACCGGGAACGTCGGCGTACTCCAGCACCCGCACAAAGTCATTCTCCCAGAGCGCCCTGTAGTTGGCGGGGTCTGTCACGGTCGGGTCATCGACACCCTCGCGCGTGCGGAGAGCGACGGTTTCGAGTCGACGTCGGTACGACTCCCACCAGGCCCGGTCGCCTTCCGGAAGGTTGCTGTTGTCTGCCCGGAGCCCGGCCGAGCCGTCGATGAGTTCGCGAACGATGTCGGCGTGGCCCGCGTGGCGATGGGTCTCGGCGATCATGTGCACGAGGATCTGCTGCAGGGTGACCTTGCCTCGTTCGCCCGGCCACCAGGGTACGACCCCGGGAGCATCCAGGGGCAGGGCGGCGATGGTGGCATCGGAATTGGCCCAGACCCGGTGGTAGAGGCCGATGATGGATTCCGGCGACTCCTCGAGGGTCGCCCACATGTCGGCGTTGTCTTCGGCATCGGCCGCAATCCAGGGCAGTGGTTCGGCGAACGGACGGCCGAAGACCTCGCCGAAGTACCCCGCCTCCGTGCTCGCGGTGTGTTTCACGATGCCGAGGAGGTTCGTTCCACTCGCCACCATCGGACGCCTGACGTCGTACTCCGAGAGGCCCTCGAGCTTCCACAGCAGGGCATCCCTTCCCGTCTGGAGGTAGCGCTGGAGAACCGTCTTCGCGTTCGTATCGTCCATGACTCCAGCCTCACATCTTTGTGGCTCGAACGCGAGGGCCGCCCTGCGCCAGGAGCAGTCGGGCGGCACGGCGACCGGCGCTGGGGCAGCCGGGCATCCACTGCGGTGTAACGTCTTGACTGCAGACACGGCCCGGGGCGCGAACCCACGAACAGAGAGCATCACGTGAGCGAACCGGAATCCCCCCAGCCCGCAGCCCAATTCAATGTGCTCGCGATCGTGTCGTTCGTCTCGTCGTTCATTGCGTCGCTCGCCGGGGTCATCACAGGGCATATCGCGCTCTCGCAGATCCGGAAGACGGGCGAGCGCGGCCACGGCCTGGCGCTGGCCGGTGTGATCATCGGCTACGTGCGCATCGTGATCGACCTTGCGGCGGTGATCGTGCTCGTGGTGATCCTCGTTCTCACTCTCAGCCACGCCCAGCGTGTCTACGATCCGGGCGGATTCAATCCCCTTCTGCCGACCGCGGCAGTTCCAGTCCCGCAGGGCCCCGCAGCCGCAGACCTCACCTTCGAGGCGGGCACCAAGCTGACACCTGATTCCATCCCGCAGATCAGTGATGGTCTTCTCGGCACTGCCGGCTGGAAGGCAGGCCTGGCCAAGGGCGCCGAGGGAACATGGACCTACATCTCTGCCGACAATCTCTGTCGCACGACGTTTCACCAGGGCCCGCTCGACCCGAAGGTGACCGTGACCGCGGGCGACGACCTGGCCACCACCGAGAGTTATCTCGCACTGATCGACAAGACCACCAGTGACGATGTCACCGCCAATGCAAGCGACGATTACATCAACCAGAACGTCGTCGACGCCGACTCCGTCGTGCAGACCCGGGCGATGTCAGGAACCGACCAGTCGAACAACAGCTTCATCACCACGGCCCGCGCCTTCGCGGCCTCTGGCCAGGGCGTCTTTGTGGATGTGACCTGTCGCCCGACAGCCGATATCACATCGGTCATCACCGAAGTTCTGGACAGTTCCGCGATCCTGATCAGCTGAGTCGTAGCCGGAGTCCCCAGCCGTTGGGGTGAATCGTCACCGATAGACTCGACTCCATGAGTGCACAAACAGACCGCTTGGTCTGGATCGACTGTGAAATGACCGGCCTCGACCTCGCGATCGACGAACTGGTCGAGGTGGCGGTCGTCATCACCGACTTCGACCTGAACCTGGTCGACCCCGGCTTCACCATCGTCATCAAGCCCGACGACTCCGCCCTGTCGAACATGAACGACTTCGTGCGTAACATGCACGCCACGAGCGGCCTCGACGCGCTCATCCCGAACGGTGTCAGCTTGGCGGAGGCCGAGTACGAGGTCCTCGAGTACATCCTGAAGTTCGTGCCGAACGAGATGAAGGCCCCGATTGCGGGCAACACCATCGGCACCGACCGCATGTTCCTCGCGAAATACATGCCGCGTGTCGACGCCCACCTCCACTACCGCAGCGTCGACGTGTCATCGATCAAAGAACTCGCCCGCCGCTGGTTCCCGCCGATCTACTTCCACGCGCCCGCCAAAGACGGCGGCCACCGTGCCTTGGCCGACATTCTCGAGTCGATCCGCGAGCTCGAGTACTACCGCAAAGCCGTGTTCGTGGCCCCACCTGGCCCTGCCTCTGCCGACCTCAAAACCATTGCGGCAGACGTCGTGAACGAGTTCGCCGCAAAGCTGTAATAGACTTCTCTGGTTGCCCCGTTTGACGGGTCGACAGCCTGGTGGGTATAGCTCAGTTGGCAGAGCGCCTGGTTGTGGTCTAGGAGGCCGCGGGTTCGAGCCCCGTTACTCACCCCACCTGAAACAGAAGTAGAAGAAGAAATGGCCCGATGAACTCGGGTCATTTCTTCGTTAAGCGCTCACCTACCGCACGAAGGGCCTGCTCCGGATGATCGAGCTCGACGCCGCCGCATTCGAAGCCCTTGTGGTCGAAGAACTCGACCTGTTGCCTGACGAGATGGTCGACGGGCTCGACAACGTCATCTTCGTGGTGGAAGACCGCCCCGAAGACGGGTCTCTCGACCTGCTCGGGCTGTACGAAGGAACCTCGCTCACCGAGCGGGCAGACTACGGCTTCGGCGAGTTACCCGACCGTATCGTGCTGTTTCGGGAACCACTGCTCTCGGTGTGCGAGACCGAAGACGAGCTCCGCGACGAGATCCACACCACTCTCGTCCACGAAATCGGCCACTTCTACGGCATCGACGACGAGCGTCTGCACGAACTCGGCTGGGCCTGAGCGGAATTCTCGCGCGGGCGGGTTAGCCTGACTTCATGCCGCTCACACTCGCTCACCGCATCAGGCGCGGAGTGTTTGTGGGTCTCGGTGCGATCATCATCCTCGCGGTCGGTATCTACGGACCGGCAACTCTCGTGGGCCCCCTGCCGGCCGCAACGGCAACCGTTCTGAGCCCCGCCCCGCCTGCGGTCGCCTCGTCGCCTCCCACGCTCCCCCAGACGGGAGCGAGCGGAATCTCCGTCGGAGACAATTCGACCGTTCTGGCGACAGCGGGCCAGACCGACGCCGTTCCGCTCGGCGGCACAGCGAAAGTCATCCTGGCTCTCGTGGTGCTCGATGCCAAACCCGTCGACGCCGGCACAGCGGGCCCGTCGATCGTGGTGACGGCAGAAGACTATGCCGGCTACGTCGACTACATCGCGAACAGCGCCCGGGCCGTCTCGTTCATCACCGGCGAATCCTGGACCGAGCGCGAATTCCTCCAGGCCATCCTGCTCGGTTCTAGCAACAATCACAGCGATGCGCTGGCCAGATGGGCCTTCGGCTCCGTCGACGGGTATCTGACGGCCGCGAAATCCTGGCTCGCCAGGAACGGGCTCCCCAGCACCACAGTGGTCGATGCGACCGGGCTCTCGGGCGACTCGGTGGGCACAGCATCCGATCTCACCCGGGTGACACAGCTCGCCTTCGAGAACCCCCTCGTCGCCGAGATCATGGCAGAGCCCACCGTCACGGTGAACAAGAACCGCGTCGTGAACAACCTCGCAACCTACCTGCCGGAGCAGGGCGTCACGGGGCTGTCTCTCAGCTACACCGACCAAGCGGGGCTGTGTTTTCTCTTCAGCGCAACCGTGACAGTCGCCGGCAGCACGGTGCCGATCTACGGGGCGCTGCTTCGCGAGCCCGACTATGACACGCTTCACCAGGACATGGTCGCCCTGGTGGCGAGCGCACCTCTCACCCTGAAGCCCAGCCCCGTCGTGACCGCGGGTGACGCGTTCGTGCGCTACGACACGGCCTGGGGCCAGTCGGCGCAGGGCGTGGCACTCGCTGGCGACGACCGGATGCTCTGGGCACCCGCCACGACAGCTCCCGTCGTCTCAGCCGCCCAGGTCACCACCGCACTCGGGGGAACCAGTGCAGGCAGCGTCGCCTTCGACCTGCCCGGCGGGCCGCTGACCGTACCGCTGAAGTTGAGTGCGACGATCACCGACCCCGGGCCGCTCTGGCGGTTGACGCACCCGGTGCCGGTCATCCAGGCCTTCCTGGATTCGCGACACTGATCGCGCTGGAGTGCCGGATCAGACCAGTGCTTCACCCAGGTCGGAGTCGTCGCCGCTCACGTACGGATCGCTGTCTGCGGCATCGAACGAGTAGCTGACGTGCAGTTCACCGTTGAGGGTTCGCTCTGAAACCACCGTGTACTCGAAGTTCGATTCGATGCCGTCGACGAGGGCGATCACACCGAAGGTCTTGTCGTGCTTGCCACCGACGAAGACCCGCTTGTCGAACTGGCCCTTGAGGGGGCCGTCGACATATTCGACGGTGTACGACGTGGGGGTTGATGCTGAATCTGTCATACCCCCACCGTAGCGCTGTTGCGCGCCCAGCCAGCGGCGAGCTCACAACCGTTTCGCGGGGTGGGTCACATCCTCTATCCTGTGGCATCCCCTATTCTGAAGGAACGATGCCCCTCCTCCTTCTCGCCGCTGCCGTTCTGGTGGCTGTGCTCTTTCTCGCCGTGTTCGCGCACCGCAGAATGACCGAGAGCTGGCTCTCCCGGAACGGCACGCGCACCCGGGGCCAGGCCGTCACGGTGGCGCCTCCGCTCTCAACGGGGCTTCTCTCCCGGCTGACCTCGACGGTGACGATCATCTCGTTCACCGCCAGTGACGGCATCGCGCGAAGCCTCATCCCCCGCTCAGGCGGCGTCACGTTCAAGCTCGCGCAGGCCAGTGGCGCCGTAACCGTGCTGTACGACGCGGCGAAGCCCACCAGCGACGACCGGATGCGCGTGGGTTTCGGCCCCGCTCCGACCACCTGGCACCGCGTCAGGCTGCGCCAGGCTGCCTGACGCGCCCGGGCATGACCTGCCCCCGAGCGAGCCCGGCCTGTGCCGTCTTCAGCGGCGCCTTACTTCTTCAGTGACTTGATCACTCGCGACATGGCATGGCCCCACACCCACATGGCCGGTATCGAGACCGCGATCAGCGACACCAGGTTCGGCTGGAACCAGGCACCCTTGCTCGTCTTGACGTACGCGCCGATCGGGATGCTCGCTCCCCCGCCGCCCCCGCCGGCCATCGGGCCGCCGAGCGCGCCCTCAGAACCACCGTTGTCGCCCCCACCGAAGCCGTACCACGCCAGGGCGACCGGGATGATGGTGACCCCTTCGAGGTCCACCGGGTCACCGTAGATCGATTTGACCCCGGCGGACCTAAACGATTCTGAGAGCTGCACAGCGAGACTAGTCATGACTCGGCGCTACTCTTCAACCCCACCCGGCGATAGTGAGAAGTGTGTGAGGGTTAAGGTATGCAGCTGCGTATCTTCACAGAGCCTCAAGACGGTGCGAGTTACGACGATCTCCTCGCGGTGGCCCAGGCCACCGAACGACTGGGCTTCGACGCGTTCTTCCGTTCTGACCACTATCTCGCCATGAATGGCGACGGTCTTCCCGGCCCGAGCGACGCGTGGACCTCGCTCGCAGGGCTCGCCAGGGAGACGAGCACGATCAAGCTCGGTACTCTCGTGTCGTCCGTCACCTACCGGCACCCCGGCATCCTCGCCATCCAGGTGGCCCAGGTCGACCAGATGTCGGGTGGGCGTGCTGAGCTCGGCCTCGGCACCGGGTGGTTCGCCGCGGAACACGCCGCGTACGGCATCCCCTTCCCGGCGAAGCGTTTCGGCCTGCTCGAAGAACAGCTCGAAATCGTGACCGGGCTGTGGTCAACCCCGCTCGGCGACAGGTATTCGTTCGAGGGCGAGCACTACCAGCTGGTCGACTCGCCTGCCCTTCCCAAGCCCGTGCAGAGCCCGGTTCCGGTCATCGTGGGCGGATCAGGGGCCAAACGCACCCCGGTCCTCGCCGCGCGCTTCGCCACCGAGTTCAACATTCCGTTCGCCGAATTAGACTCCATCGCAGCCCAGTTCGGGCGCGTCCGCGCGGCGTGCGAGGCCATCGGGCGCAACCCCGACAGCCTGGTCTATTCGGCGGCTCTCGTCGTGGCCGTGGGTTCTGACGAGCGGGAGTTCGCCCGCCGTGCGGCCGCAATCGGCCGCGAGCCCGAAGAACTTCGTCGGCACGGAATCGCGGGTACAGCATCCGAAGCCATCGATCGCATCGGCGCCCTCCGGGAGTCTGGCGTCGAGCGGCTCTACCTGCAGGTGCTCGACCTGGGCGACCTGGAACACCTCGACTTCATCGCGGCAGACATCGCGCCGCACCTCACCTCGCACTGACCACGCGTGCCCGCACGACAACAGGAGAATTCTTTATGGACAGCTGGCCCGGATCCGCGTACCCGCTCGGAGCGACCTTCGACGGCAGCGGCACGAACTTCGCCATCTTCAGCGAGGGGGCAGAGAAGGTCGAACTCTGCCTCTTCGGCGAGAAGGGGGCAGAGACGCGCGTTCTCTTGAACGAGGTCGACGCCTTCGTCTGGCACTGCTACCTGCCGCAGGTGCAGCCGGGCCAGCGCTACGGGTACCGCGTATACGGGCCGTACGACCCGGCGAACGGCCTTCGGTTCAACCCGCACAAGCTGCTGCTCGACCCCTATGCCAAGGCGACGAGCGGCACGATCGACTGGGACCAGTCGCTCTTCTCGTACAACTTCGGCGACCCCGACTCGCAGAACGACCTCGACTCGGCCAAGCACATGATGTATGGCGTGGTCATCAATCCGTTCTTCGACTGGTCGGGTGATCGCACCCTCAAGGTCCCCTACAACGAGACCATCATCTACGAAGCGCACGTCAAGGGCCTCACCGAGCTGAACAGCGCGGTTCCCAAGGACCAGAGGGGCACCTATGCAGGCATCGCCCACCCGGCGACCATCGAGCACCTGCAGCGACTCGGGATCACCGCGATCGAGCTGATGCCCGTACACCAGTTCGTGCAGGACAGCACCCTGCTCGACAAGGGCCTGCACAACTACTGGGGCTACAACACCATCGGGTTCTTCGCACCGCACAGTGCCTACTCCTCTGCCGGCGAGCGCGGCCAGCAGGTTCAGGAGTTCAAGGGCATGGTGAAAGCGCTGCACGCCGCCAACATCGAAGTCATTCTCGACGTGGTGTACAACCACACCGCTGAAGGAAACCACCTCGGGCCGACGATCTCGTTCAGGGGAATCGACAACGAGGCGTACTACCGGGTCATGGATGACGACAAGCGGTACTACATGGACTACACCGGCACTGGCAACACGCTGAACGTGCGTCACCCGCATTCCCTGCAGCTCATCATGGACTCGTTGCGGTATTGGGTGACCGAGATGCACGTCGACGGGTTCCGCTTTGACCTGGCCTCGACCCTGGCACGCGAATTCTACGATGTCGATCGGCTCTCGAGCTTCTTCGAGCTCGTACAGCAGGATCCGGTTGTCTCACAGGTCAAGCTGATCGCCGAGCCCTGGGATGTCGGCCCAGGCGGCTACCAGGTGGGGAACTTCCCCCCACAGTGGTCGGAGTGGAACGGCAAGTATCGCGATACCGTTCGTGACTTCTGGCGCGGTGAACCGTCGTCGCTCGGTGAATTCGCCTCGCGATTCACAGGTTCGAGCGATCTCTACGAGCACTCAGGCCGCCGGCCCGTCGCCTCGATCAACTTCGTCACCGCGCACGACGGCTTCACGCTGGCCGACCTGGTGTCGTACAACGAGAAGCACAATGACGCCAACGGCGAAGACGGAAACGACGGCGAGTCGGAGAACCGCAGCTGGAACAGCGGTGTCGAAGGGCCGACCGACGACCCGGGCATCCGGGCCCTGCGTGCACGCCAGCAGCGCAACTTTCTCGCGACCCTGCTGCTGTCACAGGGTGTACCCATGGTGCTGCACGGCGACGAGCTCGGCCGCACCCAGAACGGCAACAACAACACCTACGCGCAAGACAATGAACTCTCGTGGGTGCACTGGAAACGGGCGGATGAACCGCTCACCGAATTCGTCTCTGCCGTCGTGCGGCTGCGAAAGGAGCATCCGACGTTCAGGCGCTCGAGATTCTTCGACGGCCGGCCCGTGCGTCGAGGTCGGGGCGAGCCCCTGCCCGACATCGTGTGGCTGAACACGGGTGCGGGCGAGATGGAGCCGGAGGAGTGGGACACACCACTCAGTCGCTCGGTCGGCGTCTTTCTGAACGGACAGGGAATCCGAGGGCGCGACTACCGCGGCGCCCGGGTCACCGATGTGAATTTCCTCGTGTACTTCAACGCCGACGACGTCGAGGTCCCGTTCACCCTGCCGAGCGTCGAGTATGCGACGGCGTGGGACGTGGTGATCGACACCGCGGGCCAGGCCACCAACGAAGACCCGAGTGTTCCAGGCGACGTGCTCACCGTGCATCCGAAGTCGATGATGGTGCTTCGTGCCCACCGTCACGAGACGGCCGACCCCGACCACTCTGTTGCCGCGTCGCTGAGCTCGATGACCGGCGCCGTTCCCATCATTTCGGCCAACCGGGCGTCAACCAGCTAGTCCCCCCCTCCACCCCCGACAGAATCGAGCCGACCACCGTGCGCGTCCCCCAGTCGACCTATCGTCTGCAGATCACTCCGAACTTCACGCTCTCCGACGCGGCGGAGGTGACCGCGTATCTCCACGATCTGGGGGCGAGCTGGATCTATCTCTCCCCGCTGTTGAAGGCGGAGAAGGGCTCCGACCACGGCTACGACGTGATCGATCACTCGCAGGTCGACCCCGACCGCGGCGGAGCTGAGGGACTCGACCGTGCCGTCGCAGCCGCACGCAACGCGGGCCTCGGTGTGTTGATCGATATCGTGCCGAACCACGTGGGGGTGAACACCCCACACACGAGTGCGTGGTGGTGGGACCTGCTCACGCACGGGCGTGATTCGCGCTACGCCGACGCATTCGACGTCGACTGGGAGTTCGGGCACGGCAAGGTGCGGCTCCCGGTTCTCGGCGATGACCCGCTCGAGAGCCTCTCCGCAGACGACTTCCGTATCGTCGGTGACCAGCTTCATTTCTACGACAACCGGTTTCCGTTGAAACCGGGCTCTGCCGACGACGGCGCAGACGCAGTGACCGTCCACTCGCGCCAGAACTACGAGCTCGTGAACTGGCACCGGGCCGACTATGACCTCAACTACCGGCGGTTCTTCGCGGTGAACACGCTGGCCGGAATCCGGGTCGAGAACGCCTCCGTCTTCGACGAATCGCACGCCGAGATCGGGCGGTGGTTCAAGGAAGGGCTGGCCGACGGGCTGCGGGTCGATCATCCTGACGGCCTGAAGGACCCCCGCGGCTACCTCGATCGCCTGGCCGAACTCACGGGCGGCAGCTACGTGCTGGTCGAGAAGATCCTCGAGGGCCGCGAGAAGATGCCGGCAGACTGGGCGACGGCGGGCACTACCGGGTACGACGCCCTCGCCGATTTCGATCGGGTTCTGGTCGACGCTGCAGGGCAGGCGACTCTGGATGCCCTCGACCTGCGCCTCGCGACCGAATCCCGCCCCGCTCCCACGTCGTTCACCGCCCTCATCCACGACACCAAACGCGGCATCGCCGACGGTATTCTGCGCTCAGAGGTGCTCCGGATCGTTCGCGACCTCGATGTACCGTCGTGGCCCCGCCCGCTCGAGACCGACGCGCTCGAAGCTGACGCAGTCGCAGACGCCATCGCTGAGCTGCTCGCCTGCTTCCCGGTATACCGCTCGTACCTGCCCTTCGGAATCGAGGCGCTCGGAGAGGCTGTTGACCTCGCTGGCCAGCACCGCCCCGACCTCAGCTCGACCATCGACGCCGTAGTGCCTGCGCTGTCTGACCCCGCGAACGTCGCCGCCCAGCGCTTTCAGCAGACCTCTGGCATGGTCATGGCCAAGGGCGTCGAAGACACCGCGTTCTATCGGTTCAACCGCCTGACCTCGCTCAACGAGGTCGGCGCCGACCCGGGTGAATTCGCCATCCCTGTGGCCGAATTCCACCACCGCCAGGAAACGCGCCACACCGACTACGCCACAGCAATGACCACGCTGTCGACCCATGACACCAAGCGGGGCGAAGACACGCGGGCGCGCATCAGCGTGATCTCCGAGCTGGCGGAGGAGTGGGCATCCACTCTTCAGCAAGTGCGAGTGCTCGCACCACTCGGTGACGGCCAGCTCGAGAACCTGCTGTGGCAGGCCATCGTCGGCTCGGCACCAGCGTCGCGCGAACGGCTGCACGCCTATGCCGAGAAGGCCGCTCGGGAGGCCGGCGACTCGACGAACTGGCTGTCACCAGACCACGATTTCGAGGCGCGCATGCATCGTGTGGTCGACAGCGCCTTCGATTCTCACGAAGTGCGTCGTGTTCTCTCGGGTTTTCTCGAGCAGGTACGGATGCCCGGCTGGTCGAACTCGTTGTCGCTGAAGTTGCTGCAGCTCACCGCCCCGGGCTCGCCCGACGTCTACCAGGGCAGCGAGCTGTGGGAGACGTCACTCGTCGACCCCGACAACAGGCGGGCGGTCGACTACGGCGAGCGCCGCAGCATCCTGGCCCGGCTCGATGCGGGCGATCTGCCGCCCCTCGACGAAACGGGAGCGGCCAAGCTTCTCGTGGTCTCGCGGGCACTTCGCCTGAAGCGCGACCGGCCCGGGCTGTTCACCGGGTACCAGCCGCTGGTCGCTGAAGGCGCGGCGGCCAGTCACGCCATCGCGTTCGACCGGGGTGGGGCAATCACCGTTGCGACGCGGCTGCCCGTCGGGCTTGCGCGGGCCGGCGGCTGGGGCGAGACGACCCTCACCACCGACTACCGGGCGACGGTCGACGTGATCACTGGTCGGCACTTCGCTTCGGCAACACTCCCGCTCACCGAGCTGCTCTCCCGCTACCCCGTGGCACTGCTGGTGCCCGAAGAAGAGGCGTAACCAGACCATGGCACTCCAGAAATTCGATGTGTGGGCTCCTCGAGCAGACGGCGTGACCCTCACCGTTCGCCAGCCCGGCTCTGCCGAGCCAAAGCGCATCACCATGTCGCCACGAGCAGACGGGTGGTTCGCGGTGCCCGCTAACGTCGTGGCCGATCTCGAGACCGCAGGCGACATCGACTACGGGTACACGTTCTCGGGCGTGGGCGACGCCGATCTCGTCATCCCCGACCCCCGGTCGAGGCGCCAACCCGACGGCGTTCACGGTCTCTCCCGCACCTTCGACCCCACGCAATTCGAATGGACAGATTCCTCGTGGAAGGGCCGCCAGCTCGCGGGCGGCGAGATCTACGAGCTGCACATCGGCACCTTCACTCCCGAGGGTACCCTCGACGCTGCGATCGCCAAGCTCGACCACCTGGTCTCCATCGGCGTCGACTTTGTCGAACTCCTGCCCGTCAACGGCTTCAACGGCACCCACAACTGGGGTTACGACGGCGTGCTCTGGTTCACCGTTCACGAGGGGTACGGCGGGCCAGCGGCGTACCAACGATTCGTCGATGCCTGTCACGCGAAAGGTCTGGCGGTCATCCAGGACGTCGTGTACAACCATCTCGGCCCCAGCGGCAACTACCTCCCGATGTTCGGCCCATACATCAACGACCAGAGCTCGAACACCTGGGGATCGTCGATAAACCTCGACGGCGAGGGCTCCGAGGAGGTACGGCGATTCATCGTCGACAACGCGCTGATGTGGCTGAATGATTATCACGTCGACGGCCTGCGTCTCGACGCCGTGCACGCCCTGCACGACGAGAGTGAACCGCACCTCCTCGCCCAGATGTCTACCGAAGTCGATACTCTGTCGTCGTTTCTCGGCCGGCCTCTGACGCTCATCGCCGAATCCGACCTCAACGATCCGATCATGTTCACGCCGCGCGAGAGTCGCGGCTACGGACTCTCTGCCCAGTGGAGTGACGACTTCCATCACGCCCTGCACGTGGCGCTCACCGGCGAGGTCTCGGGGTACTACGCCGACTTCGAACCACTCTCTGCGCTCGGCAAGGTCATGACCGAGGGCTTCTTCCACAACGGAACGTGGTCGAGTTTTCGCGAGCAGATTCACGGCAAGCCAATCGACACCGAGCACACCCTCTCGTGGAGGCTCGTCGTCGCCAACCAGAATCACGACCAGATCGGCAATCGGGCCACCGGTGACCGGCTGAGCGCGTCGCTGACGGATGGCCAGCTCGCCATCGCCGCCGTACTCACGATGCTCGGCCCGTTCACCCCCATGCTCTTCATGGGAGAGGAATGGGCAGCATCCACACCCTGGCAGTTCTTCACCTCGCACCCCGAGCCCGAACTCGGCGAGGCCACCGCCAAGGGGCGTATCGCCGAATTCGCCAAGATGGGCTGGGACGAGTCGGCAGTACCCGACCCGCAGGACCCCGAGACTTTCGAGCGCTCCAAGCTCGACTGGGCGGAGCGCGCTGAAGGTCGCCATGCCCGCGTGCTGCGCCTCTACCAGGAGCTCGCACGACTGCGGCGCAGCCTTCCGGAGTTCACCGACCCCCGTTTCACAGAGATCTCCGTGCGGTTGGACGAGGATGCAGACTGGTTCGAGATCACTCGCGGCCGTGTCAGCATCATCGTGAACTTCTCAGACGTGCCGATTGCGTTCGATGCTGTTGGGATCGGAGCAGGCGAACCGGCCGGCACTATATTGCTGAACACCTCCGACGCCTTGGAAGGCACGGAGTTCAGTGGGGCTCCAGTCACGGCCGACGCGACGATCGCGCCTCACTCGGCAACGATCATCCTGCGCCCATGAAGATTCCCCGTTCGGAAGGATTCCGCATTCAGAAGGATTCCGCATTCAGAATGGTTCCGCGTTCCTGAACGCTCGGCGGAGCTGAACGCTCGGCGCCATCGCCGCCGCGCACCTCAGTAAGCACTCTCCACATCAGAATGGTGGCGGCTCGATCCCCGCGTCGACGACTGGCACGGCGCCACTACACGGGTCGATCATGGGGTCGGCTCCACGTGATTCGGGTGTCGTGACGTACTCACGGCCGAGCGGTGAAGTCCACCTCAGCGCTCGGTCAGTTTCGTGCCGCACGGCCCACTTCGTCTCGTGTTTGAGATGGTGATGCTTCGGGCAGAGGTGTGCCAGGTTCGAATGGCTCGTTTGCCCACCGCTCGCCCAATCCACCGTGTGGTCCAGTTCGCACCGTCGCGCGGCCCGCGAGCAACCTGGGAATCGGCACGTCTGATCGTCGATCTCCAGAGCGGTTCGAAGGTCTGCGAGAGGTCTGTACCGTTGTCGCCCGACGGAGAGCGTCGCCCCGGTCTCGGGATGCGTCAGGATCCGGATGAAACTCGGCGCGTGGCGAGCCAGCTCTCTCGCGGTTTCGGCGTCGATCGGACCATACCCCTCGAGTTCTCCCGGCTCTTCCGTGTGACCGAGCAGAGTCATCACAGGAACCGTGACGATCACCGTCGGTCGAACGCCCCTGCCCACGAGCCGTGCCGAGGGGCGGGGTTGTCGGTCAGTAGCTCTCGGGCCGAACCTCCCCGTAGAGCGCTCGTCTTCGCTTTCGGCATGCGGGACAGCATGAGCCGCGGGGCCGGTGCATGATTCCCAGCCGAATTCGCTAAGAGGGTTGCATTCGCCAAGAACGTCGGTGCCGCCATGAATGTCGGAGTCGCCAAGAATCAGGTCGACCAGCACATCGGAGCGAAGCTGGGCTACCGTGCGCGTCTCGTCAGCTTTCACGAGACCTCGCGCGAGATTGTCGACCGTGTCATCGATCTGCAACGCAACGGCGGCCGGAAGGAAGTGCGACAGCCAGGCCATTCCGTCGCGTGCCGGCTCGAAACGCAGACAGCGATCGGATGCCGCCTTCTCGCGCCGAGCCACCATCGACTCGGGGTGGAGACGCTCTCGCAGCTTGAGCGCGTGCTGGGTGAACCGGGACGCCGGAGATGTCACCGCGGAGCGCAGGGCTGCACCTTCGAATCGGAGGCGCGCCTCCCGCGGCAATGACAAGGCGTTGTCGACCATCACCTGCGCGTGACGATAACTGAGGCGCCCCTCTGCGAGGGCGTTCAGGGTCGAAGGCAACTGGTCGGCGAGGGTCTCACTCTCGGTGAGCAACCTCTGCACGCTAGCCTCGGGCTGGCGGAGGGCACACCCCAATTCGGCGACAAGCGAACGACGCGCCAGCTGTTCTCGATCCTGCCGAGAACCTGTCTCAAGCGCGGACGGCGTCAGCACGATCTCTTCGGCCGCGACCGCGAGTTCACGTGCCGATTCGACCAGCCTCGCCCGGCGTGCCATACACCGCGCGATCTCGGCCTCGACCTCGACGACCAGGTCGACAGCGTGGCTCACGCCGTCACGAAGCTGCGCATAGTTCGATCGCCCGGTACCCCTGTCGCCGCTCGGGCGTTCAGAACTGTCGGATCTGTGAGCGTGGCCGGCCTCAGCGTCAAACCCAGGCAACGGCACCGGACGAGCGAGCGAGGCGAACAGCTCATCGTCACGCGCCATGCCCGAGTACAGCTCGACCAGCAACGCCTCTGCGGCGTCACGGTGCGAGTCTGTTTCGATGGCGTTCGAATCAATGAGCATATGTCAATACTACACCATCGAACAGATGTACTGGGTATCTGCTTAGGTCAAGTTCTCCGGGTATGCTCGCGGATATGGTCGAGCGTTTGGTCGGTGGGGTGGATTATCCGCAGACGATTCTGGAGTTTCAGGATTGGTTCGCGACCGATGATGCGTGCTTGAAGTTCTTGACGGGTCTGCGATGGCCGGACGGCTTTGTCTGCCCGAGGTGTGGTGTGAGTGGGCAGGCGTGGCGGATCGCGGGCGGCTTATGGATGTGTCGGGCGTGTGGACGGCAAACGAGCGTGACGGCGGGCACGATCTTTGATCGGACCCGCTCGCCGTTGCGGATGTGGTTTCACGCCGCGTGGTACATCACCTCGCAAAAAACCGGAGTCTCCGCGCAGGGGCTGCAGCGGGTGCTCGGGCTGCGGTCATATGAGACGGCGTGGGTCTGGATGCACAAGTTCCGTCGGGCGATGGTCGTGCCCGGCCGGGGGCTGCTGCAGGGTGTGGTCGAGCTAGACGAAACCTATGTGGGCGGGATAAGCCGCGGAAATTCGGGCCGAAGCAGCACAAAGGTGGGGGTAATGGTCGCTGCCGAGATGCTCGGCGTCAAGCGGCTGGGCCGAATACGGCTCGAGCCAAGCCCCGGCGAGAGCTTGCAGCTGATCAGCTTCGCACAACGTGTCATCGACCCCGGCGCCCTGATCCGTACGGACGGAGCGCAAGAGCTCAAGCGCCTCGCAAAGCTCGGATACGAGCACGAGCGTCACGTAGAACTCGGCTCGAAGGTCCCCGCCCACGTATCCCTCTACGGCGTGCACACCGTTGCCTCGTTACTCAAGCGCTGGCTCGAAGGCACCCTCCACCAGGGCATCAGCAACGACCACCTAGGCTACTACCTAGACGAGTTCACCTTCCGATTCAACCGCCGCGCATCCCGCAGCCGAGGCCTGCTGTTTTACCGTCTCCTCGAACAAGCCATGCGCACGAACCCTGCACCTTTGCCAACGATCATCGCCGCCAAACGTACTAATGGAGATGCCTAGCCAAAGTACTTTCCGGGCGGTTACAACCGCAGGCTGAGTACTCTCCGGGTGGGCAGGTGTCCTCCGCGGTCGTCCTCGATGCGTCGCATCCCGATCTTCTCTGCGACCCGCTCCGATGCGCGATTCTCGGGATGAATAATTGCGACCAGTTCCGGAACCCCGCCGAGCTCGCGCGCGAAGTCGCGGCACGCGGCGGCGGCCTCGGTCGCGAAGCCGCGACCCTGCCACACAGTTCCGACGTGATACCCCACTTCGAGCTTGCTGACGCCGTTGACGTCTTGCCAGGTCAGGCCGCAGTCGCCGACGAAGTCGCCGGCTAGCGTCTCGATGATCCAGAGGCCATACCCATGGTCGGTGTAGTTCTTCTCGTTCCAAGCAATCCATGTTGCGGCCTGGTCCCGCGTTTTCGGCATCGGATAGAACTGCATGACTTTCGGGTCACCCAGCAATCCGGCCATTGCATCAAGATCGGATGACGCCATCTGACGAAATCGAAGCCGCAGGGTATCTGGAGGAGGCATGTCAACACGTTAGCTGAACCTAAAACAAACCCAAGTTTGGCAGGAACCTCGCCGCTGACTTGACCTAAGCAGATACCCGGTACAGATGTTCTACAGATCGATTTGGTCGAGGTCAGTCCGGGGGGGGGTCCGGTGCGGCCGGTGTGGTCTGTTCCGGTGAGACCCTCGGAACGGCCAAGAATCATTCCCTCACAATCACGGCGCCGCAGTGGGTGGCGCACCCTGCCTGCCAAGCCCCGAAGGCTTGACGAGCGACGCGCGCCTGACGGCCCCGGCGCCGAATTTGTCGGCGACCCGATCGGCAGCGACCTCTGCCTCACGCCAGCTCGAAGGGGCTGTGGCCTCGTCGTCCCAGAGTGAAGGCTGGTGCACGGCCTCGGCGGCAGTGACGAGGTTCTCGACCCGTACCCCGATCAGGCGCACCCGCTGGCCGGCAAGATCCACCGCATCGAAGAGGTCGCGAGCGGCATCGAAGATCGCCTGGGCGAGGTCAGTCGGTTCTGAAAGTGTGCGCGAGCGCGAGATGGTCGAGAAGTCGGCAAACCGGAGCTTCAACGCGACCGTCTTGCCGGCCAGCCCAGCGCGTCGAAGGCGCACGGCGACCTGGTCAGAAAGTCGCAGGAGTTCGAGCCGGATCTTCTGTTCGTCGAAGACGTCGAACTCGAAGGTGATCTCGTGACCGACGCTCTTCTCATGGCGCACGGTGACGACCTCACGGGTATCGATGCCGTTCGCGAGCGCGTGCAACTTCTGGCCCGAAGCAGCGCCTACCCGATTGATGAGTGTCGGCAACGGTGTTGCCGCGAGGTCGCCGACGGTCCTGATTCCGAGCCTCGTCAGCGCGTCGGCTGTTGTCGCGCCGACGCCCCAGAGCGCCGAGACCGGCAAAGGGTGGAGGAACGGCAGGGTCTGGGATGCGGGGACCAAGAGCATCCCGTCGGGTTTGGCCCGGCCGGAGGCCATCTTGGCAATGAACTTCGTCGCGCCGCCGCCGACAGAGCAGGTCAGCCCCGTCTCAGCTTCGACCCGGCGCCGCACGAGCGAGCCGATGACCGACGGCGAACCGAGAAGCCGTCGAGCACCCGCAACATCGAGAAAGGCCTCGTCGATGCTCAGCGGCTCAACCAGTGGGGTGACGTCTCGAAAGATGCGCATCACCTCGGCTGAGAAGTGCCGGTAGCGGTCGTGATGCGGTGCCAGCACGATCGCCCGCGGGCACAGCTGCAGAGCGCGCGCCACGGGCATCGCCGAATGCACCCCGAATGCGCGCGCTTCGTACGTCGCTGACGTGACGACTCCCCGGGGCCCGTTGTGGCCGATGATCACGGGGAGGCCGACGAGTTCTGGATGCTCGAGCAACTCCACCGAGGCGAAGAACGCATCCATATCGATGTGGAGCATCGTTGCGGAGCTGTCAGCCGTGCCGTCGTCGCCTGCGCCGCCGAAAACGGAGGGCCTGGTGTTGGCAGAAGCGACCGCGGCGACCGGCTTCGATGCCCAGTCTGCCGCCCTCTTCGCTCCATCAGCCACACCCCGATTCTAGGTTGCACCGCTGACAGGCGACTCTGCGAATCTGAGGTCATCGCAGCCGAAGGCGGTACTGACCCGGAGAACCGCTACGGTGACGCGAGTTCGAGCTGGCCAGTACCCGATCAAAACTCACTTATACTTGTTCGGCGCAAAGTCAGCGCGCAGAGTAGCGAGATTGGAGGTGCACATCATGGGAACCCTTCCACCGAAGCCCCGACCGGAGTAGTTTCGTCCGCGATGGTCAGCCCGAGTGCACACACGGTCAGGCACCCCGAGAGGTCACCCTCACGTGGACATCTCTGGAGTGCAAACCGGGCTGAGCGCCTCGCGAGGGGGGCGCGGGGACGCGGCAGACGCCTCGTCCGTCATCGCTGGAGCCCCGGCAACCCACGCGTCGACATTGGGGCCGCTCAGGGCGTGAGGCGGCCGTGGTTCGTCTCTCAGCCAGCCAGAGGTCTCCAGAAAATCGAGCCTGCGCCTGCTCGCCACAAGCACCACGTTTCCGAAACCTTCGCTGTCTGCATCGGCACCAGCGGCACCACCGCAGCCAACGGCAGAACCCTCTGGGCAGAAGCCGGCGCAGCCGAGCATGCTGCGAGGGTCACGAAGAACGCCGACGCGCGGCCACACCCTGCGAAGCGTCGCGGCTTGCCCTCGCGAGTAGTCGAACCCCGGGCCGCGGTCGAGCAGGTTCACGACGACCAGCGCCTCGGGCGCGGCGAGCTGGGCGACGAGAAGGTAGAACTCGAGCGTTGCGACGTGTGATGGAATGACCGAGCCCTCCCAGAGGTCGATGACCACGACTCCTGCTCCCGCAGCCATCGCCCCCGAGCACGCAGAGTCGCGCCCACCTCCCGCGGTCGACCTGAGCAAACGACGACGCAGAACCAGTCGCTCCGCCAACTCGCGGGCGTCGCCGAACAGGAGCCTGGTCGCATGGCCAGCAGCCAGGGGAAGAACCTCGAGAACACCCTCGACCATGGCCCGCTGCGAATCGATGACAAGCTGCTGTGATCCGGGTCGGGTCGCCTCGACATACCGCGCCAGCGACAACCCACCGCCGCCCAGATGGATGCACGGCAGCGCCTCCCCGGGTGCTGCCCACACATCGACCATCCTGGCGATGTGGCGCACGTAGTCGAACTCGAGTCGCGTGGCGTCAGAGAAACACACCTGCGACTGCGGGATTCCGTCGACGGTCAGCAGATAGCTCGCCGACGCCTCGTCGACGAGCGACAGTTCGGCGACCGCACCAGAGCAGGGGAGCGATACAGAGCAGGGGAGCGGCACAGAGCACGGGAGCGGCACAGAGCACGGGAGCCGCACAGGGCCATGCGGAGGGCCGTCGAGATGGTCACGGAGCGGCAGATCACCAGGCGGGAGAAGTTCACTTTCGAGCATCCATCGAGCCTACAACCCTTTAGTGAAACTATCTCAGGTTATGCACAGCCAGTGAGTCACTCCCCTGATTCGAGCCTCTGTGACACCAGAGCCGCCAGCTTCTCCACGGTATTCACATTTCGCGCCGTGTAGACCGGGCCGAGCTGTTTCCAGAACGACGCAGGGACGCGCGAATTCGAGATGCCGTTCGCGCACCAGACGTAGACCGCACGGGGGCCGACAGCGATTACCTCCGGCAGGAGCTGGTCGGCATGCGGCAGATTGAGCTGCGCGAGACCCGCGACGGGCCCTCCCGCCTCCCCGAGCGGAACATATGCGACCACGAGCTTGGCTTTGTCGGTCGCGATGTCGAGCAGCGTGTTCTCCGCGGCGATGCCGAGAAACTGCTCTGCCGAGAGCACCACGAACCCCGCTCGGAACCCGGCGACCGTCGCGAAGGCTCCCTCGATCGCCGTCACGTCGGCCGCGGTGAGAACCCGTGCCGAAGTGAACACCACGTTTCCACTCCGAAGCAGAGTGACGACGTCTGTGTAGCCCAGGTCTTCGAAGAGCCGCCTGAAGTAGGCCATTGCAACAAGAGTGGATGACCCCACATTGATTCCGCGAACAAGACCGACGTATACGTGCATGCCGTTCGCGCCCTGGCCGGGTGCACCGCCAGCGTTCACACCTCCACGACCTTCCCTGCGTCGACGTTCCACTGGCGATTCAGGGTGACGGTCTCGAGCATCCGACGGTCGTGCGTGACAAGAAGCAGGGTTCCGTCGTACGACTCGAGCGCCTCTTCGAGCTGTTCGATGGCCGGGAGGTCGAGGTGGTTCGTCGGCTCGTCGAGTACAAGCAGATTGACGCCACGCGCCTGCAGCAGGGCCAGGGCCGCGCGGGTCCGTTCGCCCGGCGAGAGACTCGAAACCGGCCGGTCGACGTGGTCGGCCTTCAACCCGAACTTCGCGAGCAGTGTGCGAACCTCGGCGATGGGCATCTCGGGAACAACAGCGCTCACCGCCTCGAAGAGCGGCGTCTCGCCGTCGAGCAGGGCGCGCGCCTGGTCGATCTCGCCGATCTGCACACTCCGCCCGAGGGATGCACTGCCCTCGTCGGGCTGACGGGTACCCAGCAGCAGCCTGAGCAGCGTCGACTTGCCCGCACCGTTCGGCCCGGTGATGCCGATGCGGTCACCGCCGTTCACCTGCAGGGTGGCCGGCCCGAAGGTGAACGACCCCTGCCGGGCGATCGCAGAACCGAGCGATGCGACAACCGCGCTGGACCGCGGAGCCGTACCGATGCTGAACTGCAGCTGCCATTCTTTGCGCGGCTCGTCGACCTCGTCGAGGCGGGCGATGCGGCTCTCCATCTGGCGAACCTTCTGCGCCTGCTTCTCGCTCGACTCTGTGGCGGCGCGGCGCCGGATCTTGTCGTTGTCGGGCGCCTTCTTCATCGCATTGCGAACGCCCTGCGACGACCACTCGCGCTGGGTACGCGCACGCCCGACCAGGTCGGCCTTCTTCGACGCGAACTCGTCGTACTCGTCTCGCGCATGACGCCTGGCAGTGGCGCGCTCCTCGAGGAACGACTCATACCCGCCGTTGTAGACGGCGACGCTGTTCTGGGCGAGGTCGAGCTCGACCACCGTGGTCACGCAGCGGGCCAGGAACTCGCGGTCGTGCGACACCAGCACCACTCCACCCCGCAGGCCCCTGACGAACGCCTCCAGCCGGGCCAGTCCGTCGAGGTCGAGGTCGTTCGTCGGCTCGTCGAGCAGAACGATGTCGAACCTCGACAGCAGGAGGGCCGCGAGCGCCACCCGGGCGGCCTGCCCGCCGGAGAGAGCGGTCATCAACGCCGAGACGTCGGTTTCGAAACCGAGTTCGGCGAGAGTGGCTGGCATTCGATCATCCAGATCGGCGGCCCCGCTCGCCAGCCACCGGTCGAGTGCGACAGAGTAGGCATCAGCTGCACCGGGGTCGTCAGTGCCGAGAGCCTCGGAGGCCAGCTCCATCTCGTTCGTGGCCTCTGAACAGCCCGTGCGCCGGCCGATGTACCCAGCAATGGATTCGCCCTCCACGCGCTCGTGCTCCTGCGGCAGCCAGCCCACGAACGCATCGGTCGGGGCGAGGGAGACACTGCCGGCGAGCGGCGCGTCCACGCCGGCCAGGAGTCGCAACAGGGTCGTCTTGCCTGCGCCGTTCGCGCCCACCAGCCCCACCACGTCGCCAGGAGAAACCGTGAGATCGAGGTTGGAGAAGAGGATGCGGTGCCCGTGGCCGCCGGAAAGGCCCTTGGCCACGAGTGTCGCTGTCATGACTCCAGTCTGTCAGGAGAGAATCAGTCCACTGGATCACCGCCACGGCCCTGCTATAAAGAAGGGCAGGACAGCATGCGCTCTCCGGCCAAGGGGGTAGTGACACCAGATGGATCAGTGGCTCGCAGCAATTCCGCCCCTCGCCGTGCTCCTCGTCGTCTTCGGGTTCGTGGCCGTCGAGAGCATCGGGGTCCCTCTGCCCGGCGAAACGGTGTTGGTCGCAGCGACACTCCTCTCGCTCGACGGCACCATCTCCCCTTGGGCCATCGGCGTGACCGCAGCGGTCGGCGCCATCGTCGGCGACTCGATCGGCTACCTCATCGGGCGACGATTCGGTTCGCGGCTGCTGATCATCGGCGCGAGGCGGTTTCCCGCGCGATTCAATGCCCAGAGCATCCATTCGGCGATCGGTGTCATGAATCGCTGGGGCATCTATGCGGTCGTCGCCGGTCGGTTCATCGCGCTGCTTCGCATTCTCATCGGCCCCCTGGCCGGCACGCTCCGGATGCCCTACCGCCGTTTTCTCGCCGCGAACGCCATCGGCTCGGTGCTCTGGGCCGCGATGGTGACCACCGTCGTCTTCAGCCTGGGCACCGCCGCCATCACCCTGCTGCACCAATTCACCTGGATCGCCCTGCTCGTGACTGTGGCCCTCACAGTGGTGGTCTCGGTGGTGATGGTCTATCGCTCACGGAAGGCTCGAGCGAAGGTGAGCGAGCCAGTTGGAGCGGACCTCGATGCCGCTCCTGAACTCCAGATGTCTGACCTGTTCGAAGAAGACGGCAGCCTCAGTCCGCTCGCCGCAGCGGCGGGAATGGAATCCGGGACGACCGGAATCGCCGGAGTAAGGGCCGCGGTCGGGGTGGTGCTCGGCCCCGTCGGCCGAGCGCTCGGCCGAACGCCGTTCGCTGCAACCCTGCTCGGAATCTTCGTCGTCGCCGGCCTCGTCACGGGGGCACTCTGGGACCCGCTCATCCACAGGCCCTGGTACCACGACATCGCCTACGGACTGCCCTCGTTCCTCGACGGGCACTGGTGGACCCTGGTCACCGGCACGTTCTTCTCGCAGCTGCCCATCCACTACGCCGTCATTCTGATCGGCCTCATCGTGGCCGTCGGCTGGGCAGAACGACAGTTCGGTTCGCTCAGGACCATCGGCATCTTCGCCGGCGGGCAGATCGTCGCCGTCATCGGCACCACCTTCTTCATGCTCGCGGCACGCTCCTTCGACAGCGACTGGGCCAACCACCTCGCCACCCAATACGACGTCGGGCCCTCAGGCGGCATGTTCGCGTGCCTGGCGGCCGTTCTCGGCACGGTGCGCGCGCCCTGGCGGCTGCGACTGCGCTTTGCCCTCTTCGCCTGCGTGGCGGTATCGCTCATCTACATCGGGACCCTGGCCGACATCGAACATTTCCTGGGTGTGGTCGCCGTGTTCGTCGCCACCCCGTTCATCCGGGGACCTCAGTACCGTGCCGGCCGGCCGAGCAGTCGGGAATGGCGCATCCTTGCATTCGCCAGCTTGCTCACCCTTGCTGTCGTCGAGGTTCTCGGCACGCTTCTCCCTGGCGACGATGCGGCAGCATCCGCCACGCCCGGGACGAGCACGTGGGTCGACCTGGTGATCGATGTCGCCATCATCGCGTTGATCGCCAACGGGGTGCGCCTGGGCCACCGCCTCCCCTGGGTCATCGCTCTCATCCTCGGTGTCTTCAATGTGCTCGAGTTCGTGGGGCTCGTGATCTACGCCTTCGTCGCGGTCGACTTCCCTCCGTCGTTGTTCGAGGCGATGACCAACTCCTCACTGTGGATCGCCCTGCTGGTCATCCTCTGGTTCGGCCGCGCGGCCTACCGGGTACCGCTTCGCCGCTCGCGCCGCGCGATCAGGCAGCAGCAGGATGCCCAGAAGACCCCCCTCGACATCTTGACGTCCGATGGCGGAGGCACCCTCTCGTGGATGACCATGTGGAAGGAGAACTCGTACTTCGTGACGGCCGACGGTGAGAGTTTCGTGGCCTACCAACGCTATGCCGGAGTGGCCGTCGCACTCGGTGACCCCGTGGGACCAGCGGAGAACCTCGAGGCGACCATCGTCGAGTTCGTGGACGAGTGCGAGCGGGTCGGGCTGGCGCCGTGCTTGTTCTCGGTCTCTGATGCAGTGCTGGCCGCCGCACCGGAGGGCTGGACGCACCTGCAGGTCGCCGAAGACACCATCATCGACCTGCCGACACTCGAGATGACGGGCAAGAAGTGGCAGGCCATCCGGTCATCGTTGAACAGGGCGGAGCGCGAGAAGATCACCTTCAGGATGACCTCGCTGGCCGAGGAGCCGTGGGCGATCGTCTCGCAGGTTCGGGCGATCTCCGAGGAGTGGGTAGGAGACAAGGCGTTGCCGGAGATGGGATTCACGCTCGGTGGTGTCGACGAGGCGCTCGACCCGCACGTGAAGACGGCACTCGCCCTCGATGAGATGGGCACGGTGCAGGGATTCCTGTCGTGGCTGCCGGTCTACGGCGCCGACGATTCGATCCGGGGCTGGACGCTCGACCTCATGCGGCGCCGGAGCGACGGCACGTTCAAGCCCGTCATGGAGTTTCTGATCGCTTCATCGTGCCTCGCGTTCCAGGAGCAGGGCGCGGCCTTCGTCTCGCTCTCTGGCGCCCCGCTCGCGCGCGCCGCCGGAGATGCCGATGCAACCGGAATCGATGCCCTGCTCGAATCGCTCGGAAAGGTCCTCGAACCGCTCTACGGGTTCCAGTCCTTGCACAACTTCAAGACGAAATTCAATCCACGGTACGAGCGGATGAGCCTGCTCTATCGCGACGAAGGAGATCTGCCGAAGATTGCCCTGGCACTGACCCGCGCGTTCCTGCCGGGTGAATCCCTCGTGGGCATAGCGAAACTGGGCCTGGCTCGCTGATCGCACGGGGCTGTCAGCAGCGAAGGGTAGCGTTGTCACCATGGAATTTCGTTACCTCGGCAACAGCGGGCTCAAGATCTCTGAAATCACGTACGGCAACTGGCTGACGCACGGCTCACAGGTCGAGAACGACATCGCGAGACGCAGTGTGGCCGCCGCCCTCGAAGCAGGCATCACCACTTTCGACACCGCAGACGCCTACGCCAACACCGTGGCCGAGAAGGTGCTCGGCAAAGCCCTCAAGAACGAACGACGCGAATCTCTCGAGATCTTCACGAAGGTGTACTTTCCGACCGGCCCGAAGGGCCACAACGACACGGGCCTCTCGCGCAAGCACATCTTCGAGTCGATCAACGGCTCGCTCGACCGGCTGCGCACCGATTACGTAGACCTGTACCAGGCACACCGCTACGACTATGAGACTCCGCTCGAAGAGACCATGACCGCATTCGCCGACGTCGTGCGTTCGGGCAAGGCCCTGTACATCGGCGTGAGCGAGTGGACGGCGGCCCAGCTCCGCGAGGCGTCGACGCTCGCCACCCAGCTCGGCTTTCAGCTCGTGTCGAACCAGCCGCAGTACTCGATGCTCTGGCGGGTCATCGAAGAGCAGGTCGTGCCCGCCTCCGAAGAACTAGGAATCTCCCAGATCGTCTGGTCTCCCGTCGCGCAGGGCGTGCTGACCGGCAAGTACAAGCCGGGTGCCGAGCTGCCGGCGGGAACCCGTGCGACAGACAGCAAGGGCGGCGACGACATGATCAAGAGCTGGCTGAGGGAGGAGACGCTCACCCGGGTGCAGAAGCTGCAGCCGATCGCCGATGACCTGGGGTTGACGATGGCCCAACTGGCTGTGGCGTGGGTTCTTCAGAATCCGAACGTGGCCTCTGCCATCATCGGCGCCTCGAAGCCCGAGCAGATCGAGTCGAACGTCGCCGCTGCCGGTGTGAAGATCGACGCAGAGACCCTCGGGCGCATCGACGAGGCGCTGGGCGACGTCGTCGAGCGCGACCCGTCGAAGACCGTCTCGCCCGCCACTCGCGTGGCCTGAGGCAGAGGTGAACATCGACCGCGCGACTCGCTACTCCCTGCTCGCCTTCATCGGTTCTTCTGTGACCGTGGCGGCGGCAGTGACGAACGCGCTGACCCACAACGTGCTGCTCACACCGCTGCTGGTCGTCATGGCCGGCGGAATGGTGTTCGCGTTGGTGATGGTCGTCGCGGCGCGGGTCGAGCGGCGGCGGGTGAGAAAGGCCTCAGAACCGCCGAAGCCTCTGCCACCGACCATGCGGTTCCGCTAGCTTCACGCGCTGCCCGCACCCCGGCGAGGGTTCCTCTGGGAGAGGGTCAGGCCGCGCCGCGGCCCGCAGCGACCGTCTGGTCGGGCGAGAGAAGCCCCAGGCGAATCAGGCGACGACGCGCCGAACTCTCACTGGGAGCTTCGTGGCCGAGCATCGCCCCGACCAGCTTCAGCACGAGCCGCGTGGCGCCGACAACGGGGAGTCGCACCGGCCCGAGATGAGCGACCTCGAGGCCGAGCATCCGGCGGTATTCCTCGGGAATCGACGACACAGCGCCCGCAAAGAGCACGTGGTACGCGGGCATCATCGCGCGGGAGAGAGGAGGGTTTCCGATGAACTTCACGGCCTCGTCGACGCGGTCGTTTCGTACGAGGGTACCGGAGTCGAGAAAGGCCTGCAGCTGGCGGGCAAGCTCTGCTTCTGAGCGGGGTGGGTTCGGAACTCCCATGAGTTCGCCGGCCTTCGCCCATTCGCGAACGTAGGCGTCGGGGCCGCCGGGGATGGGTTCGCTCCAGAGTTTGGCCGTCGCCAAGAACGAATCGGTGAACGCCAGGTGCACCCAGGAGAGGAGTTCCGGGTCGTTCGCGGCGTAGTCGTGGGAGATGCCCTGCGCATCGAGGTAGCTGCCGGTCACGCGTTCATGCAGTTTGAGCACCCAGTTCGAGGTCGCGACTGCGGTCGCCGTGTCGGCATACGTCACCGTGAAGATCCAGCGGATGGTGCCGGCGAGCCGGCCCAGCGGGTCTTCCTTGTACCGGGAGTGGTCGTGCACCCCGGCCATCGCTCCCGCGTGCATGGCCTGCATCAACAGTGCCCTCACACCAGCGACGATCGTCGCGGTCTGGCCGTGGACCGCCCAGGTGGCCGAACCCGGCGAGAAGTAGCCCGCGTCATCGCCGTCTTCGAGCTTCAGCACCCACTCAGGTGAGCCCTCGAGCTGGCCGGTGAACGTCGATCGCAATCGATTCCGCATGCCCTCTGGGAAGATGTTCACGTCTCTATCTTCAGCTGTTGCCACACTGCCGCCCGACCGGGAACGCAAATTCTCAGCGGCTTCACCGCCGAGGCCCGTCATCAGTGGGGCCTCAGCGGGCAATTCGTTCGACGGCGGCACCGAACACGGCAGGAAAGGCCGCAGAAATCGGCACCACCAGTCGCCGGAACGGGGAATGTGCCAAGGCGAGAAGCCCTGCCGTGAGCGTGTTCGCACCGCGCGATGCACGGGACCACGCGTGTTCGTAGGCTCGATTCACATCGACAGGCTCGCGCGCGGCCCCGGCTATGGCAGCCACGGCCCCCGCCGCCTGGGCAAGACCCACCCGCAGGCCTTCGCCGGTGAGTGCGTCGACATAGCCCGAGGCGTCGCCCACCAACAACACGCGGCCGACGCCATGACGTCTCACGCGCTGGCGAAGCGGGCCGGCGCCCTGCAGGGTCGAATCCGGCTCTGCACCATCCAGGCGCGCAGCGAGCGCCGGAATCGAGGCGATCACCTGGTCGAAGTCGAGTCCCCGGCCACCCAAGATCGCCACGCCGATCGTTGCGCCGCCAACCGGCGTCACGTAGACCTCACACCTTCGGGCCCAGAAGACCTCGACCCGATCGCTCCACGGCGTCACGCTGAAGTGCCGCCGAAGGCCGTATCGTCGCCGAGCCGGCACGAGCCTGCGCCTGGGTGCCGCCTCGAGCCCAGCCATTCGCCGTACCGGCGAGTGAAGTCCGTCACAGCCGAACAACCACCGGCTCCGGATGCCCGAACCTCCGCCGAGCGAGACCGTCACTCCCCGGGCATCCTGAACCAGCGCCGTCACCTTGGCGTCGACGAACGTGACCCCGCACGAGAGCGCCCGCTGCACCAGGGCACCGGACAGCGCTGTGCGCCGCACTCCCCTGCCCGATGGACCTTCGAAGTCATGCGTGGCGAATCGGGGGCCCAAACCCTGTCGATACGCGATGCCGGTGATCGTGTGCCCGTCGACCTCCACCCCGAGCCGTGCCAGCTCAGCCATGGCTCCGGGCATGAGTCCCTCACCGCAGGCCTTGTCCAGCGGCAGCGAACGGGGTTCGACGACCACAACACTCAAGCCCCGCTGACGCGCACCAATGGCGGCCGCCAGGCCGACGGGCCCACCACCGACCACAATCAGGTCGCAGTCGGCACGGCCCCCGCCGGCAGCATCGTCGCCGCCCACAAACTCCGCCATTCTCAGCCCGTCACCCCGGACTTGGCCAGGCCATACGCCAGAGCACGTTCTTCGACGGGGATGCGAAACCGAAGGAGCAGGACGAGGTTCACCACAGTGAAGACCAGGGCGGTGATCCAGGCGTTGTAGACCAGGGGAAGGGCGATGCCCTCTGCGACCACCGCCACATAGTTGGGGTGCCTGAACCAGCGGTACGGCCCTTTGTTCACAAGGGGAAGGCCGGGCACCACGATCACCCTGGTATTCCACCGCTTTCCGAGAGTGCCGATGCACCACCAGCGAAGTCCCTGCGACGCGAGAGCGATCACCAGCATCGGGTACCCGAGCCACGGCGTGAACGCGCGTTGAAGCAGGAACACCTCTGCGAGGCACGCCACCAGCATGCTCGTGTGCAGGATCACCATGAACGGAAAGTGGCGCTTGCCGAACTCGACTCCTCCCCTGGCGAAGGCCCAGGCCGCATTCCGCGAGGAGACTCCAAGCTCAACGAATCGCTCGCCACCGGTGGCGAAGATCAGCAGAGCGTAGAGCAGCACGGGCGTTACAGCTCCTGCAACTCGTCGTCAGGCCACTTCATGAGCACGATCTCGGCGCACACACCCGGGCCGAGGGCGAACAACATGCCCTTGTCGCCCGGAGTGAACTTCTGCTGATCGAGCGTCTCCGAGAGTACGTGGAGTATGGAGGCCGAAGACATGTTGCCCTTTGCTCCCATCGACTCCCAGCTGACATCGAGGGCACCGTCTGGCAGGCTCAGCGCGCTCGCGAAGGCATTCAGCACCCTCGGGCCTCCCGGATGAGCCATCCACACCTCCACGTCGGACACCGCGAGTTCGTGGTCGTCGAGGAATCCGACGACGTCGGCATCGAAATGTTCGTCGATCACGTCAGCCACTCCCGCCGTCAGCACGATGCGGAACCCGCTCTCGCCGGGATTGAAGCCGAGCACATCTTCCGTTCCCGGGTAGAGCCTGCTGCGCGTGTCGAGCACGTCTGGCCCGGTGACCGGCAGTGCCTTCGCCCGTTCGGAGCCGACCATGACCACGGCGGCCGAACCGTCACCGAAGAGCCCACTGGCCACGAGGTTTCCCATCGAGTCATCCCCCCGCTGAACAGTCAGGGAGCAGAGCTCGACTGAGATCAGCAGGGCCACGTCGTTCGGGTGCCCGAGGAGGTAGTCGTTGAGGCGGGCGATTCCTGCCGCTCCGGCCACACATCCGAGACCGAACATGGGCATGCGTTTGACATCGGGCCGAAACCCGAGTCGGAGCGCGACGAGAGCGTCGACAGACGGAGCGGAGATACCAGTCACGGAGGTGAAGACGATGAAATCGACGTCTTCGGGCTTCAACGAGGCCTTCGCGAGCGCACCGAGGGTTGCCTCTTCGGCAAGCCCGACGGCAGCGGTGATGAAGGTGTTGTTGGTGAGGGTGAAGTTCAGGCTGCTGTTCTTGTACCAGTCGTACGGCATGACGAGGTGACGGGTATTCACCTTGCTATTGGTGTGCAAGCGATTGAGCAGCGCTCGCTTCGACGGGTTGTCTGTGATGATCGGACCAAGAAGCTCCGTTATTTCAGACTGGGTGTAGGAATGAGGGGGAAAGGCTGCGGCAACTCCCGATATTCTTGGCATTTTTGCACGCTACCACGCGCGGAGAGACAGAATTCGCCACGGATGTTGCCTAAAGGGATTTACCGCTGATTTTGTCCCTCATTGGGACGAATGGGAGAGCGACGAGGGGCAGAATCGCTGTCACCCCGAACGCACCACCGAACCCGACGAGAGCAATCAGCCCACCCGCGATCGGCGCCGTGGCGGCGGCCGCCAGGAACTGCGCTGTGTTCTGCGCGCCGAGGGCCCGGCCCGACCACCGGCCGCCGGCCAACTCTGCTACCGCAGTGAACGCCAGGCCGTTGTCGGCGACCGTGATGGTCGAGGCGGCAACGACCGCGAGAGCGGCCAGCACTGGCCACCCGAGAACATCGGTGCCGGCCAGCACCAGCATCGACAGGCTCGCGGCCACCGCGACGATACGCAGCGGTCCCATGCGGCTGCCCATCCGGTCGGAGAGGATTCCGACCCCGATGCGACCGACGGCACCGACCAGTTGTGAAATGCCGACGATGGTCCCGGCCGCGAGAGGACTCCATCCCTCGGCCGTGATGAGCCAGACCAGGGCGAACGTCGAGACGACGAACTGCGGAAACACGAGGAGGACCGACACGAGATGGATGCGCCACAGCACTGCGCTCGTACGGTAGGGGTTGGCGGGGCGCCCCGTCGCCGAGCCTTCCGCCAGCGGCGGGCGGTGCGGATCGACGAT
Organism: Subtercola frigoramans; assembly: GCF_016907385.1. Taxonomy (NCBI): domain Bacteria; kingdom Bacillati; phylum Actinomycetota; class Actinomycetes; order Micrococcales; family Microbacteriaceae; genus Subtercola; species Subtercola frigoramans. Next base: position 2,606,870 of record NZ_JAFBBU010000001.1, read on the forward strand.
GAACAGTGCGGAGAGAGCCGCCGCGAGCGCCGTGATCGCGAGCGGGAAGACCAGCGCCTCCCCCAGGCCACCCGCTGCCGCGAGCGACGGAATCACGAGCGCCGCGACGGCCACGCCCAAGGGTTGCGCCATCTGCCTGATTCCCATGGCCAGCCCTCTGCGCCTGGCCGGGAACCAGCCCACGACGAGGCGACCACCGGCAGCGTTGGCGCTGGCCGCGCCCATGCCGCCGAGAGCGAAGAACAGGGCGAGCGTGACCAGATCGGTCGACAGGAAGGCACCCAGGCCAGCAAGCGCTGTCACTGTGAGCCCAGCCGTGATGACCCAGTGCTCGCCGATCGCATCGGCGAGGGCGCCCCATGCGATCAGCGTGAGAACCATGCCGAGAGACGGAGCCGCCACCAGCAATCCGGCCTGCCCGAGGGAGAGTCCTCGTTCGGTAGTGAGCAGTGGCAGGAGAAAAGCGGGAGTGGTCACGGCGACCGTGCCGGCCACCTGCGCGAACAGGCCGAGTGCCAACATGAACCAGGGGCGCGTTCGCTCGAAGGGCGGCGCGGTGGTGTGCATCACTCCACACTAAATGCTCGTGAGAACGTTGCCGCTGCGCCGTGACGCGGCGAGAACCCGCATAACCGTAAACTAACCGGTATGGCAGGGGTGATCGGGCACATTCTTCCGCTGGCCCTTGCGGTCGCGCTCAGCTCCATTCCCATCATCGCTGTCATCCTCATTCTGCTTTCCCCCACTCCCCCCGCGGTGGGAATCGCGTTCATGATCGGGTTCACTGCCGGCGTCTTCCTCGTCGTCAGTGTTCTCAGCGTCGGGTTCCGCCTGATACCGCAGCCGACCGCGTCGAACCCGCCGTTCTGGCAGGGCCTGGTGGAGATCCTCGCGGGAATCGTCTTGACGGTCTACGCGAGCATCTCGTGGTACCGCGCGTCGAAGAGCGACATGGATCCGAGCCTTCCGAAGTGGATGTCAGCGCTGAACCATCTCAATCTGTTCAGCGCGGTGGGCGTCGGGTTCGCACTGGCGTTCCGGCCGAAGAACCTCCTGCTGTCGATCGCAGCCGGTGTGGAGATCGGCAGTGCCGGGCTGGGTGTAGCCGAGTCACTGATCCCTCTCGGTATCTTCACCGTGGTCGGCGTCTGCACCGTCGCCGGCCCCGTGGTCGGTTACACCCTTCTCGGCAAGAAGATGGAAGACACCCTCAACGCGACCCGGGAGTGGGTCGTGCGCAACAACCACAGCGTGACGAGCGTGGTGCTCATCATGGCCGGGGTGGTCATCCTCGGTGCCGGAATCGCCCGCCTCTAGCCGTTCAGCGGCCAGCGACCTGAGCGGCCATCAGCGACACCACGACCGTGCCGCCCTTCGTGGCCTGCTGCCCGACCTCGCTGAACCCGAGGCGGCCGTGGAAGGCGAGCGAGCCCGGGTTGGGTGGCTGCAGGTTCACCTCGCAGAAGACCTCTCGCCGACGGGCATCCCGAGCCGCCTCGAACACCGCCGAATAGAGCACCTGCCCGAGCTTTCTGCCCCGGTGGCCGTCTGCCACCACGATCCGGTCCACATAGAGAAAGTCGTCTGACCTGGTCTCGAACCAGCGATAGTTCTCGCTGTCGTAGGGAGCACCGGCCACGAAGGTCACCACGAACCCGAGCACGGTCTGCAGGTCACGCTCGTCGACGACGGCAATCGAGAGATGGCTGTCACTGAGGATCGCCCGGAGCGCCGCCTCATCGAGTTCGTTGACCGCGGGCACGGCGGCGTTGTTCAGTCTCAGCAGCTGGGTTTCATCGGCGGGCGACACCGGGCGAACGACAATACTCATCCCCCGACCGTATCGCGAGCCCGGGCGAGTGTGGGCGCACGGCGCATTACGCTGGCAGGATGATCGGCAAACCGTCACGCAGACCGTTCGACATCGTGCTTCCCGAGCTCACGGGCAAACGTGCTCTCGTGACCGGGGCCAACTCGGGCCTGGGCTTCGAAACCGCCAAGCGACTGATGGCGGCCGGTGCCGACGTGATCATCACCGCACGTTCTGCAGAGAAGGGCCAGGCGGCCCTGCGCGAGCTGCAGTCTCTGGCGAGCGTCGCGTCGCCACAACCCGCACGGGGAACCGTCACCCTCGCGAGCCTCGATCTCGCCACCCTCGCGTCGGTCGAACGCCTCGCCTCCGAGGTCGTGGCAGACGGGCATCCACTCGACCTGCTCTTCAACAACGCGGGTGTGATGGCTGTGCCGAAACGGACCCTGACCGACGACGGTTTCGAACTGCAGCTCGGTACGAACCACCTGGGGCACTTCGCGCTGACGGGCAGTCTGCTGCCGGCACTGATGCGCTCGGATTCCGCGCGGGTGATCACGATGTCGAGCATCATGCACTGGATGGGACGGATCGACTTCGACGACCTGCAATCGGAGAACCACTACAACGCCTGGGGCGCCTACGGCCAGTCCAAACTCGCGAATCTCATGTTCGCGAAGGAATTCGCTCGCCGGAGTGCATCGCTCGGCTGGAAGATCCTGAGCGTCGCCGCCCACCCGGGCTTCAGCCGCACGAATCTGCAATCGTCGGGGCCGAACCTCGGCCGGGAGAAGCCGTCGGGTTTCATGAGCCGCATGAATGCCGCCCCCGGAATGACCCAGTCGGCGGCAGAGGGCGCGTTGCCAGAACTCTTCGCAGCGACAAACCCCGAAGCCCTGGGTGGCGACTACTTCGGGCCCTCTGGCTTCTTCGAGCTCACCGGCGAACCGGGATTTGCCCACTTTGCCAAGCGCGCCGACAAGGAGCGACCCGCGGAATTGCTCTGGTCGATGTCAGAGTCGCTGACGGGCGTGACTTTCCCGACGGACTGACGATGCGGGCCTCAGAGCCCGAAGTCACCGAAATCGCCGAAACCCGAGTCGGAGAAACCGCCCCCGAAGTCACCGCCGAAACCGTCCGAGCCGCCGTCGGCGGAGACCGTATCGGCCTGATCTGACGAATCGGCAGAGGTGTCCGATTCAGCCGGCTGCTGGTCAGTGGGCGAGTCTGACGCCTGACTGGCATCGGCGCTCTGGTCGCTGCCGATCGAATCGGGAATGAAGGCCTGCGCGATGGCCGATCCGATCACGAAGCCTGCCACCGAACCGAGCAGCGAACTCGCGAACATGCCGCCGAACCCCATGCCCCCGCCGAGGCCGGACTGCGGACCTGACAGCGTTCGTTCGAGTACCCCTGGCTGCCTGATCTCCGATCGGGTCGCGGAGCGCGCCAGGGCTTCTGGTGTCGCCGACGCTGGCGCATCTCCGGCCTGTGCAGCGGTCGTGAGCTCAGTGAAGATGATGTCGCGCTGGGCCGGGGTGAGTTTGGCGAATGCCTCAGCGTGCACCTGCTCGATGGTTTCGGGCGGTGCCGTTCGGAGCAGGTAGCGGTAGCGTTCCACCGCGACCTCGTCGGCCGACTTCGCTGCAGGAGGTGCCGGGTCATTCACGCGGGGTGGCTCTTCGGCTCTGCCCAACAATCGATCCAGAAATCCCATGGTGCTGACAGCCCCTTCATCGTGTGGTCGAAGTGACAATCTAGGTCATCTCGCCGCATGCTTTCTGAGAGCTTTGACAGAACCGGTGACCCTCAGCCTGCGATTGGCCCGGTCGGCCTGGGCTCCAGCAAAACGAGCGGGATCTCGCGCGTCGTCTTCATCTGGTACCCCGCGTAGTTGGCGTAACGCTTCGTAATGACCGGCCACAGGCGCGCGCGTTCCTCGGGCGTCGCCACGCGGGCATTCATCGGCTTCGACGGCGCTCCCCCGATCACCACGTCGACGTTCGGGTTGCTCTCGAGGTTCAGGAACCAGGCCGGATGCCTGTCGTCACCACCGCGCGAGGCGACGACGACGTACAGATCGCCGTCGTGAAACGGAGACGTCAGCATCGTGGCCCGTCTCTCGCCACTTCGACGCCCGATGGTCGTGAGCTCGATCACCGGCATCTGGTTGATCGACCAGCCGACGCGACCCCGGGTGATCCACTGCACGAAGCGGTGCGACGACTCCATGGCCTTCATGAACACAGTTGATGGCATGCCTGGCGGCCCTATCGGGTTTCCTGTGAAGCGGCAGCGGGGGTCTGCCTCGTACGAGCCCCCGCGGTGCTCGCGAAGATGTCTGACGGCGACAGGGCGGCGCCGGTCTGCAGGGCATCCACCCACTCGGCCGTGGTCGTGACCGCAGCGAAACCGCTCTGCAGAACGACCAGCACGCTCTCGTGGAGCGCCTGGGCCGAGATCGAACCGGCCTCGTTCGCGAAGTCGAGGGTACCGGTGGCGTCAGAGAGCAGTTCGACGCCGAACCCGCGCTGAACGGCATCGCGTGCGGTCGCTTCGTCGCAGTTCTGCGTCATATATCCGGCGATCGTGATCGTGTCGACCTCTTCTGCCGCCAGCCAGGCGCCGAGCACGGTGCCGTCGAAAGCCGAGTCCTCGGTCTTGTCGACGAGAAGGCTGCGTGGATGCTCGGCCACACTCGCCAGCAACGCGCCGCCGTGGCTGCCTGTTGCAAAGATCGGGGACGACTCCGGCGCAACGTGCTGCACGATCACTATCGGCACGTGAGCGCCGGTCGCGGCCTGCATGGCGGCGAGGATGTTGGGCACGCTGACGCCGAGTGGCGGATACGTGACCCGCAGACTGCCGTCGATGTACTCGTTCTGCACATCGATGACGATGAGGGCGCGATTCATGATTTCTCCTGTCGTCGTGCAGACGATGGTCTCTTCGGTATCTTCCTACGCTAGACGGTCCGGGGCTGGCTCAGTGGGCGACCCATGATCGCCGTAGTGAGAGCCTCGATGGGCGCAGCGGGTGCAGACGGGTTGGAGAGGAGCCGGAAATCGACATGTCCGAGCTCGGGCAGACCGAACCGCTGCCCGACGGTGACCAGGTCGTCGGGGATGAGCGACTGCGGGAACACTGCGATGCCGAGGCCGGCCCGCACGGCCGCGAGCATGCCGTTGACCTCGCGCGTGTTGCAGGTGATGCGCCAGGTGCGACCAGCGTTCTCCAGGGCGTCGATCGCACTCTGGCGACTGATGCTCGGCGCCTGGTAGGCGATGAGGGGCACAGGAATGCCCGGCTCGACCAGCGTCTTCTCCTGCCCGACCCACACCAGGTCGTCGCGTCGCACGAGCGAACCCTCATCGGAGTCGGACATGCGCTTGATGAAGATCAGATCGAGTTGGCCGCTCTTCAGCCGACGGTAGAGGGGCGTGCTCTGGTTGACGGTGAGCTCGAGATTGATCTGCGGATACAACTGGCGGAAGTGCCGGAGGATCCGCGGCAGCTGCGTGATGGCGAGATCGTCTGCCGCGCCGAATCTCAGGCGACCCTTCATCGCCGATCCGGTGAAGTAGGCCGAGGCCGCCGAGTGGGCGGCGAGGATGGTTCTCGCGAAGCCTGCCATAGCGTCGCCGTTGTCGGTCATGCGCACATCGCGGGTATCCCGCGCCACGAGCATCCTCCCGGCCGCCACTTCGAGCTTGCGGATGTGCTGGCTCACCGTCGGCTGGCTGATGCCGAGCCGGTGGGCCGCCGCCGTGAAGCTGTGCGTCTCGGCGACTGCAAGGAAAGTCTTCAGCAGAATCGGTTCGAACACGTGCAGCGCCTTTCATTCGAAAAGGTAATGGGAGTAATAGTTCCAATTTAGCAATTCAATGTCACTTTGCGCGATACCGTCGGAGTACAGAACACCTATCGATACTGGCTAGAGGTTTCACCGTGGCTCCACCGTTCTCGCAGGCACTCCCTGCAACCGCACCCATCAGCGTCATCCACCAGAGGCCCGCCTGGCGCGACACCCTTGTTTCGCTCCGCATTCGCAACTACCGGCTCTTCACCTTCTCGAACCTGCTGTCGATGACCGGCACCTGGATGCAGCGCATCGCTCAGGACTGGCTCGTCCTCGAACTCACCGGCAGCGTCGCGGCCGTCGGAATCACGGTCGCCATGCAGTTCGCCCCGATGCTGCTCTTCGGCCTGTTCGGCGGAGTCTTCGTCGATCGTCATTCCCGACGATCGATCCTTCTGGCCACCCAGCTGGCGCTGTTCGTGCTGGCCGGCGCCCTCGCCGCACTCACCCTCAGCGGCGGTGTGCAGGTCTGGCAGGTCTACGTCATCGCCTTTCTCGTGGGTACCGTCACCGTGTTCGACAACCCCGCACGGCAGGTGTTCGTGAACGAACTCGTGGGACCTGCGAAGCTGCACAATGCCATCAGCATCAACTCTTCGGTGTTCCAGCTCGGTGGTCTCATCGGCCCGGCGCTGAGCGGTGCGCTCCTCGTCGCGGTGGGGGCCGGATGGTCGTTCGCCATCAATGGCGCGAGCTGCCTGTTCGTCGTGGCGGCACTCCTCCGCCTCCGCGTAGACGAGTTGCACCCGACGACTCCCGCCGTCCGCGCCCCGGGCCAGCTTCGCGAAGGACTCCGGTACGTCGTTGCGAAGCCGGCCATCCTGTGGACGATGGTGATGATCGCGGTGATGTCACTGTTCACCTTCTCGATGCCGGTTCTCCTGGCCGCGTATGCACGTGATGTCTTCGAGGTCGGTGCTGGCGGGTACGGGCTCTTCAACACGCTGCTGGCCGTCGGCGCCTTCACGGGCGCCATCGCGTCGACTCGGAGACTCGGCATCCGTCTGCGCACGGTGATCTTCACGGCGGGCCTCTTCGGGGCGCTCCAGGCCGTGGCAGGGTTCATGCCGAGCCAGGTGTTCTTCTGCGTCGTTCTGGTCGGGGTCGGTTTCGCCAACCTGCTGTTCATCACGGGCGCCAACTCGCTCGTGCAGGTCTCCTCGAACATGGGGGTGCGCGGTCGGGTGATGTCGGTGTACGTGCTGTTGCTCCTGGGCGGCCAGGCCGTCGGGGGCCCGCTGATGGGATGGATGGTCGAGACGTACGGAGCCCACGTCGGCATGGCCGTCTCCGGACTCGCTCCCGTCGTGGCGGCCGTGGTGATCGGAATCGTACTGGCGCGACAGGGACAGCTTCGCTTACGAATCAGTCTTCGACGAGAGCCACGATTCCTGAGCATCGTCACACGAAGCCCCCGTGACGAGGTGCTCGTGGCGGGTCAGAAGGCCTGATCGTTCGCGGTCGTGGCAAGATCCAAGAGTGAGTTCTGCCGACAACATCGTTCCCCTCCGTCACCGTACGGCGACCCGTGTCGTGGTGATGATGGTCGTGGGCGTCGTTGCCGCCGGAATAGCCGTAGCATTCGGGCTCGGCATCGAAGCGGCGGTCATCGGCTGGGGATGCGCGGCGCTGCTCTACTCGATCTGGGTGTGGGCGCGGACGCATCGCTACGACGCGGCGCAGACGGAAGCGCACGCGACGCGCGAAGACCCGTCGCGGCCGATTGCGGAGCTGCTGATCCTGCTCGCCAGCCTCGCCAGCATCGGAGCGGTCGTCGTCGTTCTGATCGGGTCGGGCAATCAGTCGGGCGTGGCACGCTTCGGCAGCGGCGCACTCGCCGTCACAGGCCTGACGCTGTCGTGGGTACTGGTACACACGCTGTACATGCTGCGGTACGCCTCGATCTACTACCGGGGAACCGACGGCGGGATCGACTTCAACCAGGACGCGAAGCCGCGGTACACCGATTTCGCCTACGTGGCTTTCACGATCGGAATGACATACCAGGTCTCAGACACGTCGTTCCAGTCCAGCGAATTCCGCTCGACGGCACTCCGGCACGCGCTGCTGTCGTACCTGTTCGGGGCCGTCATCCTCGCCGCGGCGATCAACCTCATTGCGGGGTTGGCGCACTGAACTCCAACGCTGTCTGCCCGTCGGTGTCAGCTGTTTGCTCGTTCCAACACCAGCTCGCGAACGCGGGCAGCGTCGGCCTGGCCCTTCATCGCCTTCATGACGGCACCGATCACCGCACCGGCTGCCTGAACCTTGCCGTCGCGGATCTTCGCCAGCACGTCAGGCTGGGAGGCGAGTGCCTCGTCGATCGCGGCGATCAGAGCACCGTCGTCTGAGACGACAGCAAGCCCACGACCGGCGACGACCTCGTCTGGCGTGCCTTCACCCTCGATCACACCCTCCAACACCTGGCGCGCAAGCCTGTCGGTCAGCTTTCCCGACTCGACAAGAGCGATCAGCTCAGAGACGTGAAGCGGAGACACGAGGCTCGACGCATCGACGCCGCGCTGGTTCGCGACGCGGGCGATCTCGCCGGTCCACCACTTGCGGGCAGCCTGGGCAGACGCACCTGCTGCCGTGGTCTCGACGATCTCGGTGAGAAGCCCGGAGTTCACGACATCCTGAAACTCGAGGTCGGTGAAACCCCAGTCGGCCTTCAACCGGCGACGACGCATGACGGGCGCCTCGGGAAGCGCCGCGCGGAGTTCGGCAATCAGTTCGGCCGAGGGCGCAACGGGCAGCAGGTCGGGCTCCGGGAAGTACCGATAGTCGTCAGCGTCGCTCTTGGGCCGGCCGGCCGAGGTCTGGCCGGTGTCTTCGTGCCAGTGCCTGGTCTCCTGGATGATCGTTCCACCCCTGGCCAGAATCGCAGCCTGTCGCTGGATCTCGTAGCGGATGGCCCGCTCCACCGAGCGCAGCGAGTTGACGTTCTTCGTCTCGGTGCGTGTGCCCAGCTTTGCCGGGGTTTCGCCGGGAGCGGTGCGCGGGCGCAGCGAGATGTTCGCGTCGCAGCGCAGGTTTCCGCGCTCCATCTTCGCATCGGAGATTCCGAGCGAGACGACGATGTCACGGATCGTCGAGACGTAGGCCTTGGCGAGCTCCGGAGCGTCGCCTTCAGCACCGTAGATGATGTCGGTGACGATCTCCACCAGCGGTACACCGGCGCGGTTGTAGTCGACGAGCGAATACTCCGCCCCCTGGATGCGGCCGGTTGCTCCGCCGACGTGGGTCAGCTTGCCTGCGTCTTCTTCCATGTGAGCGCGCTCGATCGGCACCGTGAAGATGCGGCCGTCAGCGAGTTCGACGTCGACAGAGCCGCCCACGGCGATGGGCTCGTCGAACTGTGAAATCTGGTAGTTCTTCGCCAGGTCAGGGTAGAAGTAGTTCTTCCGCGCGAAGCGCGAGACCGGTGCGATCGAGCATCCGAGGGCCAGCCCCAGGCTGATCGAGTACTTCACGGCCTGCTCGTTCACGACGGGCAGCGAGCCCGGCAGGCCGAGGTCGACCGGGGTCACGTTCGTGTTCGGCTCCCCGCCGAAGAAGTTCGGCGCGTCAGAGAACATCTTCGTCTTGGTGTTGAGTTCGACGTGCACCTCGAAGCCGAGCACCGGCTCGAAGAGTTCGATCGCTTTGTCGTAATCCATCAGTTCGGCCTTGGCCATCAGACTGCACCTTCTTCAGAGGCGAACATTTCGCCGGACTCGAGCGCGGGCGCCTGGCTGAGCAGAGTGTGGCCCCACTTCTCTTCGAGCAGGGCCTCGAGGGTCGCCCCGAGGCTGTAGAGCCGGGCATCCTGCCGCGCCGGCGCCATGAACTGGATGCCCACCGGCAGCCCGTCTTCAGGCGCAAGCCCCACGGGCAGGCTGATACCGGGTACGCCAGCGAGGTTGGCCGGAATGGTGGTGAGGTCGTTCAGGTACATCGCCAGCGGGTCTTCGAGCTTCTCGCCGAGCTTGAACGCGGTCGTGGGTGCGCTCGGGCTGACCAGCACGTCGACGTCGGAGAACACGCGGGCGAAGTCACGCTGGATGAGCGTACGCACCTTCTGCGCGCTGCCGTAATAGGCGTCGTAGTAGCCGGCGCTCAGTGCGTAGGTACCGAGGATGATGCGGCGCTTCACCTCGTCGCCAAAACCGGCTTCGCGAGTGGCCGACATCACGTCTTCGACGGTGCCGCCGCCGACCGGGTTCACCCGGAGGCCGAAGCGCACCGAGTCGAACTTCGCCAGGTTGCTCGACGCCTCGGCTGGAAGGATCAGGTAGTACGCCGAGATCGCGTACTCGAAGCTCGGGGTGCTCACCTCGACCACGTCGGCGCCGGCCTCAGTGAGGAGCGCGACGGCCTCCTCGAAGCGCCGGGTGACGCCGGACTGGAAGCCGTCGCCCTGAAGTTCCTTGACGATACCGATCTTGAGCCCTTTCAGGCTGCGGTTCTCGGCACCCGAGCGCGCTGCGGCGGCGAAACTCGGCCAGGTGTCGGTGAGAGAGGTCGAGTCGCGGGGGTCATGGCCGCCGATCACGTCGTGCAGCAGCGCGGCGTCGAGAACGGTGCGGCTCACGGGGCCGACCTGGTCGAGCGAGGAGGCCAGCGCGATGGCACCGTACCGGCTCACTCCGCCGTAGGTGGGTTTGACACCGACGCTGCCGGTCAGGGCCGCGGGCTGGCGGATCGAACCACCGGTGTCACTTCCGAGCGCGAGGGGCGCTTCGAAGGCGGCGACGGCAGCGGCCGATCCACCGCCGGAACCACCCGGAATGCGCTCGAGATCCCACGGGTTGTGCGTGGGACCGTACGCGGAATGCTCGGTCGACGAACCCATGGCGAACTCATCCATGTTGGTCTTGCCGAGAGGAACCAGGTCGGCATCGCGGAGTTTGCGAACGACGGTCGCGTCGTACGGCGGGACCCAGCCCTGCAGGATCTTCGATCCGGCAGTCGACGGCATGTCGATGGTGCAGAGCACGTCTTTGATGGCGATGGGAACGCCGGCGAGCGGGCCGAGTCTCTCTCCTGCTGCCCGGCGCTTGTCGATCGCTTCGGCCGTGGCACGGGCTGCTTCGGATGCGACGTGCAGGAAGGCGTGCACATCACGGTCGACGGCAGCGATGCGGTTGAGGTGGGCATCCGTCGCCTCGAGGCTCGAAACGTCGCCGGAGCTGAGCTTCTCAGCGAGCGCGGAGGCGGTCAGGCGGGTCAGGTCGTGGCTCACTGCTCTTCTCCCAGAATGGCGGAGACGCGGAACCGGCTGCCGTCGTGATCGGGCGCGCCCGAGAGCGCCTGCTCCTGCGTGAGCGTGACACCCACGACGTCGGGGCGGTAAACGTTCTGGAGCGGAATCGGGTGGCTGGTCGCCGGCACATCGGGGGTAGCGACCTCGATCACCTTCGCGACGTTGTCGACAATCGCCTTCAGTTCGCCGGTGAGCTTGGTGATCTCAGCGGACGTGAGGCGAATGCGGGCGAGGTTGGCGAGGTGCGACACCTGGTCGGCGGTGATCTCACCGGGGCCGGTCGTGTCGTTCTGCACAGGCCTGCTGTTCGCGCTGGTGCTGATGGTGGCGGGCTGATCGGCGTGTGCTGATGCGGCCGGGGGCATTTCGGGGGGCATGCTACTCCGTAGGGCTTCGTGTCTCGCGCGCATACGCACGGCGGTGAACCAGTCAAGTGTATTCGGTCGCCGTGCCGGTGATCGGTGCGGTGGATGCTGCACCCGATGCCCGGTACGATTCCGCGGAGGGTGCGGGCCGCGCGCAGCAATCCGGTCAGGTGGCTGCTGCCTCTTTTCCGGGCTCACCAGTCACCACTGCAGGTGGCGGGCCGAGCGCCTCGGGCCCCTCGGCGAGCAGCAGTGCGAACTGGGCCGCATCGATGACGCGCACTCCCAGCGCTTCGGCTTTGGGCAGCTTCGACCCGGCACCAGGGCCTGCCGCCACGAAGTCGGTCTTCTTGCTCACCGACGACGCGGCTTTCCCTCCAGCGGCGATGATGGCCTCGACCGCACCCTCACGCGTGAATCCCTCCAGGGATCCGGTGGCGACGACCGTCAGCCCTGCCAGGGTTCCCCCGGCGACCGCTGCAGCTCCCGGGCCCGGGTGACCCGGAGTGGCGAACTGCACGCCAGCCGCTGCCCAGGTGTCGATGATCTCGAGGTGCCAGTCCACGGCGAACCAGTCGGCGAGCGCCTCAGCGATGATGCTGCCTACGCCGTCGACCGATGCGAGCTCCTCAGCAGTTGCAGCCCTGATGGCGTCGAGTGAGCCGAAATAGTCAGCCAGCGCACGGGCGGCCACCGGGCCGACGTGACGGATGCTCAGCGCGACCAGGATTCGCCAGAGCGGGCTGGTTCTGGCCTTGGCGATGTTGTCGATCAGTCGAATCGCGTTGCTCGAGGGAACGAACAGTTCGTCTCCGGAGAATTCGCCGCCAGGAACGAACGGGCCGTCCTTCTTCTTCCGGCGACGCCGAAACGGTGCCTCGCGTTTGGGCAGATCGTCGTCGCCGAGCTTCTCCAGCCCCGTCTCTGAATCACGAACGGTGGTGGTGATCGGAAAGATCTGCTCCAGGGTGAGGTCGAACAGGCCGGCCTCGGTAATGAGTGGTGGTGTCTCCGGTTCGACAGGCTGGGTCAGTGCCGCGGCGGCGACCTCACCGAGCACTTCGATGTCGAGCGCTCCCCGCGAGCCGACGTGCTCGACCCGCCCGCGCACCTGCGCGGGGCAACTGCGCGCGTTGGGGCAGCGCAGGTCGACGTCGTTCTCTTTCGCGGGGGCGAGCCGGGTGCCGCACTCCGGGCAGAACTCCGGCATCACGAACTCGCGTTCAGTGCCGTCGCGGAGTTCGACCACCGGGCCGAGCACCTCGGGGATCACGTCGCCCGCCTTGCGGAGAATGACAGTGTCTCCGATGAGTACGCCCTTTGCTTTCACAACGTCCTGGTTGTGGAGTGTGGCCTGGCGAACCTCAGACCCAGCGACGCGCACCTTCTGCATCACAGCGAACGGTGTCGCCCTGCCCGTGCGCCCGACGCTGACGACGATGTCGAGCAGTTTCGTCTGCACCTGTTCTGGTGGGTACTTGTAGGCGATCGCCCAGCGCGGGGCGCGGCTCGTCGCTCCCAGCTCCTGGTGGAGGGCAAGCTCATCGACCTTGATGACAATGCCATCGAGCTCATGCTCGACGCTGTACCGGTGTTCACCGTAGTATTCGATGAAATCGGCGGCCTCCGCGGCACTCGGTTTCACCTCGTAGTGAGTACTCGTCGGCAGTCCCCAGCCCTTCAGAACGCCGTAGACCTCGGACTGCGACCGCACGGGCGGCTCGGGCCAGGCGCCGATACCGTGCACCAGCATTCGGAGCCGGCCGAGTCGCGCCTCCATCAACGCGAGCTGATCGGGATTCTTGTTCTCGGATTTCTGGCGAAGCGAGCCGCTCGCTGCATTCCGGGCGTTGGCAAAGACGCGCTCGCCCGCCGAGACCTGGGCCGCATTGAGATCATCGAACGCCGCGGTCGGAAAGAAGACCTCACCCCGCACCTCCATGACCGGCGGGAACTCCAGGCCCTCGACCGGGGTGAGCCGTGCGGGGATTCCGGGAATCATCGCGACGTTCTCCGTGACGTCTTCACCGACGACTCCGTCACCTCGTGTCGCGGCCGAGAGCAGAACCCCATTCAGATACCGCAGATTGAGTGCAAGACCATCGATCTTCAACTCGCAGAGGTAGTGCACAGCACGACCGGAATCCCGCTCGACCTTGCTCGCCCATTCAGCGAACTCCTCGAGCGAGAACACATTGTCGAGGCTCAGCATGCGCTCCGCGTGTTGCACGGGATCGAAGAGAGTGGTCTCCGCCCGGCCACCCACAGTCTGTGTCGGGCTGTCCTGGCTCTGGAGCTCGGGGAAGAACCTTTCGAGCTCGCCGAGCTGCCGCAAGAGGGTGTCGTACTCCTCATCGGAGACCAGCGAGGAGTCTTTGTCGTAGTAGGCATCGCGCAGCTCCTGCACACGCTGCGCCAGCGCTGCCGCTCGGTCTGCGGCTGCTTCGAGCGACAGATTCTCCAGCGAACTCGCGGTCATCGGCGACTACTTTCTACGCTGCTGCGGTCGCTGCCGCTGGGGCCGTGTTTGCGGGTACGGCACTCACGGTGCGATCGATGGTGGTCTGCCCCAACACTCGTGTTCCGATGTAGACGACCGCCGTCTGCCCGGGTGAAACCCCGATGAGCGGGTTGTGCGGCCTGATCACGAGTTCGTTCGAACCGTCATCGCCCGCGGCAACGACCTGGGCAACTGCCGGCACGGGGTCAGCATGCGCACGGATCTGCACCTCGCACTCGAAGGCGAGCTCCGGATGCTCGGGGGCACGCCCCGCCCAGGTGAACCGAGACCCGGCGATCTCGGCGATGGCAAGTGCCTCCTTCGGGCCGACGACGACCGTGTTGCTCGCGGGCTTGACCTCGAGCACGAAGCGCCGACGGCCGTCTTCGGCCAGCCGGCCGAGGTGCAGGCCACGGCGTTGGCCCACGGTGAAACTGTGCGCACCCTCGTGGCTGCCCACCACGGTGCCGTCGCGTTCGACGATGTCACCCGTTGCTGTGCCGACCTTGTCGGCAAGCCACCCCTTGGTGTCGCCGTCGGGAATGAAACAGATGTCGTGGCTGTCTGGTTTGTTCGCGACACTGAAGCCGCGTTCGGCGGCCTCGGCCCTGACCAGCGCCTTCGACGGCGTCGCCCCGAGGGGGAACAGGGAGTGTGCGAGCTGCTCCGCTGTCAGCACCCCGAGAACGTAACTCTGGTCTTTCGCCCAGGCGCTAGCACGATGGAGCTCCCGGTTGCCGTCGCCGTCGGTCACGATCGTCGCGTAGTGGCCCGTCGCCACCGCGTCGAACCCGAGGTCGAGCGCCTTCTCTAGCAGCGCGGCGAACTTGATGCGCTCGTTGCAGCGCATGCAGGGATTCGGAGTTCTGCCTGCCGTGTACTCGGCGATGAAGTCGTCGACCACGTCGAGCTTGAATCTCTCAGAGAAATCCCAGACGTAGTACGGAATGCCGATGATGTTCGCGGCACGCTGGGCGTCTGACGAGTCCTCGATCGTGCAGCAGCCCCTGCTGCCGGTGCGCAGGGTGCCCGGCATGCGGCTGAGGGCAAGGTGAACCCCCACCACGTCGTGACCGGCCTCGACCGCCCGCGCGGCGGCCACCGCGGAATCGACACCGCCGCTCATTGCTGCCAGAACTCTCATGTGCACAAGTCTAAGCTGACCCTCCGACGATGCCCTCGGGAGAAGCCTCACTCGTCGGTACTGTGCAGAACCCGAATCGACACGCGTGCATGTGGAGGAGATGTTCACTCAGCAGTCAGTTTCGTGGGGGAAGGTAGACGGGATGTCCTTTCTTTCCACTCCGACCCGCCCGGTCCCCCTCAGCGCACCTGAGGGGCGGACTGTCGAGCCACGACGGGGCAGCACGACGCTCGGCATCACCACGGTCATCCTCTCGCTGGTGCTCGTCGGCCTGCTGGTCTTCCACACTGCCGTGCCCGACATCGCCGGTGTGGGCCTGGTACTCGACACGGCGATCCCCTGGTTCGGGCTGCTCGTAGCCCCTCTCGCCCTGCTCGCGCTCCTCAGCAGGCGGCGCCGGGCCTGGCTCGCCGTTCTGGCGCCGATCGCGGCCTGGGCGCTGCTGTTCGGCCCCTCGGTCGTGCCGCTCTCCTGGAGTGCTGTGCCACCGTCGACGGCAGAGGGAACGAGCCTCACCGTCGCCAGCCAGAACATCGAAGCGACCTCGGGCACCGGTTCCCAGTCGGCTACGACCCTCGCCGCGACCGGGGCCGACGTGATCGCTCTCGAAGAGATGACCTCGACCGACTTCGACACCATCTCCTCGACCCTCGCGTCGGCATATCCCTATTCGTACGGAGTCGGCACCGTCGGGCTGTGGAGCAAGTACCCCGTCCTCAACGCGCAGCCCCTGAACCTCGGCCTGGGCTGGAACAGGGCCCTCGCCGCCGACCTGCAGACACCGCAGGGCCTTGTCAGCATCTACGTCATCCACGCTGCCTCGGCCCGGCCGGGAGACGTCTCTGCGCGAGACTCGATGCTCTCCGCACTCGCCACCACCCTGCCGCGAGATGAGAACAACCGGGTGATCGCGGTGGGCGACTTCAACGCCGCCTCCACCGACAGGGCCATGGCGGGAATCGAATCGCAGCTGGCGGAGTCCAACCAGAGCGAGGGCATGTTCGGCAGCACCTGGCCCACCCCGCTCCCCCTGACGCGTCTCGACCACCTCCTCCAACGAGGAATGACGGTGACGTCCAACACGACACTCAGCGCCGGCGACAGCGACCACCGCGCCATCCTGACGAGCATGAACCTCTGAAGCCCTGGCTTCTCGCGGAGTGCGGCAGCTCGCGGGCTCAGCCGACGGTGCGGTCAGCGAAGCCGGCCTTCGAGGCACGGGCCACCGCAGCGGGCAGCGCCGCCACGAGTGCGTCGACGTCGGCTTCGGTCGTTCCGTGGCCGATCGTGAATCGCAGGGCACCGCGCGCCTCTGTCTCCGGCACACCCATCGCAGTGAGCACGTGCGAGACCTCCGGCACTCCTGCCTGGCACGCGGAGCCCGTCGACACCGAGAACCCGGCGACATCGAGCAGGAAGAGCAGCGAATCGCCCTCACACCCGGCGAACGTGAAGTGAGCGTTGCCCGGTAGTCGGCCGGCAGCATCCGGGTCGCCCCTCAGCACCGCAGAGGGCACAGCCGACCGGATGCCCGCCACCAGGCGATCGCGAAGGCCGGCCAGCGACGCGGCAAACTTCGGCAGCCCTGCAGTCGCCGACCGCGCGGCTGCGGCGAACGCCACGGCCCCCGCGGCATCCTGCGTGCCCGAGCGGCCTCGTTGCTGGTTCCCGCCGTGGATCAGAGGCACGACCTCGGCGGTGCGCGACACCACCAGCGCACCGACGCCGACCGGCCCACCGATCTTGTGCGCAGAGACGCTGAGCGCTGCGACTCCGATTGCGTGGAAGTCGATCGGCAGGTACCCGTAGGCCGAGACCGCGTCGACGTGCACGGGAACCCCGAACTCCGCCGCCACGGCCGCGAGTTCGGCGACGGGCTGGATCGTGCCCACCTCGTTGTTTGCCCACAAGAAGCTCACCAGCGCGACGTCCTCTGCGCCGAACCCCGGCCCGCCGAAGTGACGCAAACTGCTCTCGGCGCCGCTCCGAAGCGCCGTTTGCGTCACTTTCTCGTCGCCGTGCCCGGCGGCGAGCGCGGCACCCAAGACGGAGGGGTGGAGTCGCCCGAACTCATCGACCGGCAGCCACTCGACGACGGCTCCCTCGTGCCGCACCAGCCACTCGACGGCATCGTTCGTCGCATGGTGTTCGCCACCGGGCACCAGGATGCGCGGCCGCGGACGCTGCGCCTGCTGCCGGTTCCAGTACAGGCCCTTGATCCCGAGGTTGATCGACTCCGTGCCCCCCGAAGTGAAGACGACCTCGACAGCGTCGGCTCCGAGCGAGGCCGCGACCACCTCACGCGACTCCTCGAGCAGCTGCTTGGCCTGCTGCCCCTGCGAGTGGATGGACGACGGGTTGCCGACCACACTGAGCGCCCCGATGTAGGCCTGCAGGGCATCCGGAATCATCGGCGTAGTCGCCGCGTGATCGAGGTAGATCGCCATGTTCGCCCAAGACTCCAGTTTTTCTTGCTGTAACAACCATTCACTACTCTAAGACTCATGACACACGCTGATGCCCTCGCCAACCTCGGCATCAGACAGACAGCGAGCGGCGGCGAAATCCGGGTGTGGTCTGAGAACGCCAGCCAGATCGAGCTGTGCCTGTTCGACCTCAAGGATCCGAAGTGGATCTTCAAGACGGTTGCGCTCACCCGCGACGCGAACAACGTCTGGTTCGGCAAGACCAAATCACTCACTCCTGGGCGCAAATACGCACTGAGGGTCAACGGCCCCGACGGCCCGATGAACTCGTTCGGCCCGAATGCGCTACTGCTCGACCCCTACGCGCGAGGCCTGACCCGCACCGGCCCCGATCTCTGGCGGAGCGTCGTCGTCGACAATGACTTCAACTGGAACGGCTCGGTCAAACCCAACACCGCGCTCGACCACACGGTCATCTACGAGGGCCATGTGAAGGGCCTCAGCAGGCTCAACACCAGGATGCCCGAACACCTCCGCGGCACCTACGCAGGTCTCGCGCACGAAACCACGATCAGCTACCTCAAGAAACTGGGCGTCACGGCCGTGCAGTTGCTCCCGGTGCACGCCTTCGTGTCGGAGCGCCGACTCATGAAACAGGGGCTCAGCAACTACTGGGGGTACAACACCCTCAACTTCTTCAGCCCGCACTCGTTCTATGGCACGCGCGAGGCGCAGGCCAATGGCCCGAGCGCAGTGCTGCGCGAATTCAAGGGCATGGTCAAGCTGCTGCATGAGGCTGGCCTCGAGGTCATTCTCGACGTGGTCTACAACCACACCGCAGAAGAGGGGCCGAACGGGCCGCGCACCAGCTTTCGGGGCATCGACAACGCGAACTACTATCGGCAGACGAAGTCGGGCAACTACATCGACGTCACCGGCTGCGGCAACAGCGTGAACACCTCGGTGCCGGCCGTATCGAGACTCGTTCTCGACTCGTTGAAGTACTGGGCGAACGACGTACAGATCGACGGGTTCCGTTTCGACCTCGCCGCCACGCTCGGCCGCAACGCCGACGCCTACTTCGACCCCCAGCATCCTCTTCTCGACGCGATCGTCAGCGACCCTGAGCTGAAAGACGTCAAGATGATCGCCGAACCCTGGGACGTGGGCATGGGCGGCTGGCAGACGGGCAACTTCCCCGAGGGTTGGCAGGAGTGGAACGACCGCTACCGCGACCGCATGCGCAAGTTCTGGCTGCGCGACGTGCGATCGATGCGTGAACACGGCTCCCCCGGCGACGGTGTCGGGATGCTCGCCACACGCCTGGCCGGGTCGTCGAACACCTTCTCCCAGACTCGCGGCCCCCTCGCCTCCGTCAACTTCATCACGGCCCACGACGGCTTCACCCTGGCGGATCTCACGGCCTACGACGTCAAGCACAACGTAGGCAACGGCGAGTCGAACCGTGACGGCACCGACAACAACATGTCGTACAACCACGGCGTCGAAGGTCCGACGACGAACCGGGTCATCGAAGCCAGCAGGCGCCGGACGATCCGCAACATGATGGCGACGCTGCTCCTCTCAGCAGGCACCCCGATGATCACTGCAGGTGATGAGTTCGGCCGAAGCCAGAAGGGTAACAACAACGCCTACTGCCACGACAGCGAACTCACCTGGCTCAGCTGGGATCGCCGCAAATGGCAGAACGGCCTCTGGCAGACCACGCAACACCTGCTGAAGCTCCGCCGTGAGAACCCTGCCCTCCGCCCGTCACATTTCGGCGTCTTCGGCGAGACGACTCCGAGCGCCAGCCAGATGGACTGGTACGACGCCGGAGGTGACGAGATGAGCGTCTGGGACTGGAACTCGGCCGAGAACCGAACCCTGCAGTTCCTTGCGGCCTCGACACCGGAGCGCGAGGAGTTCAACCGCATCCTGCTGGTGATCCACGGCATCGAGTCGCCCACCAGCGTGATCCTGCCGCGCCACGAGGGTGTGGCCAGCTACGCCCTGCTCTGGGACAGCAACGACGACACTCCTCCTGCTGAGGATGCCCCCGCCGTCGTCTTCGCCCCTGGTACCGAGCTCACGGTGTCGGCAAGCTCGCTGCAACTCTTCCGCGCAGACTGACCCGTCCGCGCGCTGGAGCTTTGAGCGATCATCCAGTGGATGCTCGCCGCGACGCCAGCGCTGACAAAGCTGCGCTTCGTCAGGTCACCCAGCCACCACGACCACCGATTCGTCCATGCGCGATGCTGCGTGCAGGCTGCACGCAGCATCGCGCGTGGACCATTCCGTCGAGAGCCGTCCGGCTCAGCGCGCCGAGGCGATCAGACCGAGTTCGGCCGACGACGCCAGCAGCTCATGCTTCGGCACCACGCGCACGGTGTACCCGAACGAGCCCGCGTGCTCCAGCACGACCGTGCCCGAGAACCCGTAGAGGCCGTCGGCGTCGGTCGGTACGACCCCGGGGGCGACAACCGTGAGCGGAGTTGTCGAGGTCGACACGACGGTGGGGGCGAGGGCGACGGCCCGGGCATCCGTCAGCTGGTCGCCGTTGGCCGTGTGGCCGTAGACCACCTCGACCGAGACGTCGTCGGGCGTCAGTGAGCCGAGGTTCACGCTGGCTCTGACCTGCAGCTCGTCGCCGACCTGGGGCGTGTCATCGAGGCCACCCGATTCGACGTGCACCACCGACACGCTCGACCAGGCCGCGCGCTCGCGCGCCTTCCACTCCGACAGTTCCAACGCCGGCGCGTAGTCGTGCCCGGAGACGGCCTTCTCGGCAGCGCACGCGGGCACGTAGAGGCGGGTGACATACTCGCTGACCATGCGCTCGGCCGAGAGTGACGGAGAGAGAGTGGCCAGCGTGTGGCGGATCGACTTGGTCCAGCGTTCGGGCACACCCTCCGAGTTGCGGTCGTAGAACCGTGGCGCAACCTGGTGTTCGATCAGGTCGTACAGGGCCTCAGACTCGAGCTGGTCGCGCTCTTCCGACGACTCGGCACTGTCGGCCGTCGGGATCGCCCAGCCGTTCTCGCCGTCGTAGCACTCGTTCCACCAGCCGTCGAGAATCGACAGGTTGAGCCCGCCGTTCAGGGCGGCCTTCATTCCGGATGTTCCGCAGGCCTCGAGCGGCCGCAACGGGTTGTTGAGCCACACGTCGGTGCCCGGGTAGAGCTTCTGCGCCATGCCGATGTCGTAGTTCGGCAGGAACACAATGCGGTGCCGCACCTCGGGATCCGAAGCGAACTGCACGAGCTTCTGGATGAGGCGCTTGCCTTCTTCGTCAGCAGGGTGCGACTTGCCAGCGATGACGAGCTGCACCGGCTGCGCCGGGTTGAGCAGGATCGACTTCAACCGGGCGGGGTCGTGGAGCATCAGCGTGAGGCGCTTGTAGGTCGGCACCCGCCGGGCGAACCCGATCGTGAGCACGGCGGGGTCGAGCAGGGTGCGGTACCACGAGGGGGGAATCGAGCCGGGGCTCCGCTCGAGCCACGCTTCGGTGACGCGGTGCCTGGCATCGGCAACCAGTTGGCGGCGCATCTCGCCCCGAACCGCCCAGAGGTCGTCGTCGGTGACGTCAGGCGACATCCAGTCGGCCGTGGCCGTGTCAGACGTGCCGAGCCGGTTCTGCGCGAGCTCCATGAGGAGCGGGTCTGTCCAGGTCGGGGCGTGCACACCGTTGGTCACCGAGGTGATCGGCACATCGGCCCTGTCGAAGCCCGGCCAGAGCCCGGCGAACATTCCTCGGCTCACCTCGCCGTGCAGCTGCGACACGCCGTTGGCCCGCTGCGCGAGGCGCAGGCCCATGATCGCCATGTTGAACATGCCCGGGTCTCCGCCGTTGGCGACCTCGTTGCCGAGCGCCAGGATGGACGACACATCGACGCCGGGGAGGAGATCGGTGGAGAAGTAGCGTTCGACCACGGCGGCATCGAACCGGTCGATGCCGGCCGGAACCGGAGTGTGGGTTGTGAAGACCGTGCCCGCGCGAACCACCTGCAGGGCGGCATCGAACGAGAGCCCCTCGCCGATGAGGTCGCAGATGCGCTCGAGGCCGAGAAAACCGGCGTGACCCTCGTTGGTGTGGAAGACCTGCGGCTCGGGCTGCTCGGTGAGCTCCGCCAGGATCTTCAGCGCACGCACTCCGCCTATGCCCAGCAGAAGCTCCTGCAGCAGGCGATGCTCACCCCCACCGCCGTACAGGCGGTCGGTGACGCTGCGCAGGTCTTCGTCGTTGTCGGGAATGTCAGTGTCGAGCAGCAGCAACCGGATGCGCCCCACCTGTGCCTGCCAGATGCGGGCGTACAGCGCGCGGTCGTCGGGAAGAGCCAGCACGACTTGGGCCGGTGACCCGTCGGCCAGCCGCAGCACGTTCAGCGGCAGCCCGTCAGGGTCGAGGATGGGGTAGCTCTCCTGCTGCCAGCCGTCACGCGAGATCGCCTGGCGGAAGTACCCCGCCCGGTAGAACAGGCCGACGCCGATGATCGGCACGCCGAGGTCAGAGGCCGCCTTGAGGTGGTCACCAGCCAGAATTCCGAGCCCGCCCGAGTACTGCGGCAGCGCGGCGGCGATGCCGAACTCGGGAGAGAAGTAGCCGATACTGCGGGGCTTGGGGCCCTCGAGGCCCTGGTACCAGCGGGGCTCGGTGAGATACCGGTGCAGATCGTCGCGCAGGCTGTTCGCCCAGGCCACGAATCCCTCGTCGGAGGCCAGGTGGGCCAGCCTGTCCGGGCTCACGGCACCGAGGAGCGCGATCGGGTCACCGAGGCTGGCCTCCCAGTCGTCAGGCGAGATGTGCGCGAAGAGCCTGCGCGTCGGCTCATGCCACGACCACCGGAGGTTGCCAGCGAGCTGACCCACGGATTTCAGCTCAGGGGGCAGAACAGATCGAACGGTGAACTTGCGTATTGCCTTCACGTACAGCTCCTTCGAAGAACACAGCAGTGCCTCGGTAGTGACGGAGCAACGTGTCGGGTGCGCTCCATCGTTGCCCCTGTCGCGCAAGCCTAGAACAGGTACGTTACGGAACGTTAAACGCACAAGGGGGCAATTTTTCCGCCGCCTCCCCTGACCTTTGTTGGTACGGTCGATCTGTGGCTAAGACAGTGGCAAAGACATCCGGCCGAGCGGCACCCAAGCGGGCAGGGGCTCCCGCTGAACCCGGCTTCATCCCGACGATCGGGCGTATCCCGATCGTCGACGTCTTCCCGCAGGTCTCCGGCGGCCGATGGCCGGCGAAGGCCTTCGCCGGTGAAGTGATCCCCTTCGGCGCAACCGTGTTTCGCGAGGGCCACGATGCCGTCGGTGCCAGACTCGAGCTCGTCGACCCCGCAGGTGCAACGTCCTCCCACGGGCTCCGGATGATCGGCACCGGCATCGATCGTTTTCAGACCCTCGCCCACGTGCCCACGCAGGGTGCGTGGAGATTCCGTATCCGCGCCTTCAGCGACGACTACGCCACCTGGGAGCACAACGCTTCGATCAAGGTCCCCGCCGGGATCGATGTCGAGCTGACCTTCGCCATCGTGAGCAAGCTGTTCCTCGTCGCCGGCGCCGATGCCGAGCGACCTGCAGAGGAGCGTGCACTACTCGACGACCTCGCCCTGTTCGTGGCAGACGAAGCCATCCCCGCGGCAGACAGGCTCGAGCAAGCGACGTCGCCTGCCGTGCAGCATGCCGTCGAGAATCGACCGATCGCGAGCCTCGACACGTTCTCCGACTGGCACGAGCTGAAAGTCGAACGTGAGCGCGCAGGCTACGGAGCCTGGTACGAGTTCTTCCCCCGGTCCGTCGGAGCCGTACAGAAGGCCGACGGAACCTTCACCAGCGGCACTTTCCGCACTGCCGCACGCCGCCTTCCTGCCGTTGCGGCCATGGGGTTCGACGTGCTCTACCTGCCGCCGATCCACCCCATCGGCAAGGCGTTCCGCAAAGGCCCCAACAACTCCCTCACCGTAGAACCGGGCGACCCCGGCTCTCCGTGGGCGATCGGGGGCGCAGCCGGCGGCCACGACGCCGTGCACCCCGACCTCGGCACGGTCGCGCAGTTCACGATCTTCCGTGCCGCAGCCGAGAAGCTCGGGCTCGAGATAGCGCTCGACTTCGCGCTGCAGGCCTCGCCCGATCATCCATGGGTCAAGGAACACCCCGAGTGGTTCACGACCCTGCCCGACGGGTCGATCGCCTACGCCGAGAACCCGCCGAAGAAGTACCAGGACATCTATCCGATCAACTTCGACAACGATCCTGCCGGCATCCGTGCAGAGGCGCTTCGCATTCTGCGGTTCTGGATCGCTGCCGGCGTTCGGATCTTCAGGGTCGACAACCCCCACACGAAGCCGCTCGACTTCTGGGAGTGGATCATCGCCACCGTCAACGCCGAGCATCCCGATGTGATCTTCCTGGCAGAAGCGTTCACCAGGCCGGCGCTGATGCAGACGCTCGCCAAGGTGGGCTTCCAGCAGTCGTACACCTACTTCACCTGGCGCAACTCGAAGGAGGAGCTCGAAGAGTTCCTCGATTCCCTGGCGCACGAGACGGCAGCGTTCTTCCGGCCGAACCTGTTCGTGAACACCCCCGACATCCTGCACGCCTACCTTCAGTTCGGCGGCCGCCCTGCCTACAAGATCAGGGCGGCGATCGCAGCGACGGCGTCGCCGACCTGGGGCGTGTATTCGGGCTACGAGCTGATCGAGAACGTCGCCCGGCCCGGCTCCGAAGAGAACATCGACAACGAGAAATACGAATACCGTCCTCGCGACTTCGAGGCGGCGACGGCCGCCGGCACCTCGATCGCGCCGTATATCACCCTGCTCAACAAAGCCAGGTCCGAGCACCCCGCGCTGCACCAGTTGCGCAACCTCGACATCCATGCCAGCGACGACGACTCGGTTCTGGTGTACAGCAAGTACATCGCTGGCGAGTTCACCGAGACCGGGCAGCCCGACGGCCTCATCGTGGTCGCCAACGTCGACCCGTGGTCGGTGCGCGAGACCACTGTTCGCCTCGATGTCACCAAGTTCGGCCTCGAGCCCGGGGCGCAGTTCCGCGTGACAGACGCGATCACCGGCGCCTCCTGGCTCTGGGGCGCAGACAACTACGTACGCCTGAACGCATTCACCGAACCGGTCCACATCCTCTCGGTGCACTACTCCCCCCGACGAACTTGCTGATGCGACCGCCGCCGACCCGGACGACACGCCGTGAGCCCACGCACCGCCACCCGCCGGTTGAGTAGCTCGTGCCACGGGCGCGGGCGCATCGAAATCACCACCGGTTTCGATACGCGCCGCTTCGCACCGCTACTCAACCAGCGTTCCACCACCAACGAAAGCGACTCCTGATGGCCCAGATCGACGGCCTCACCGCCCTGACCATTCCCGAGATCGACGAGAGCGTTCTGCAGCAGATCGCCAGCGGTTCGTACTACGACCCGCACGCGATTCTCGGGCAGCACCTCGTCGACCCCAGCAGCGCGGGTGACCCCATCACGGTCATCCGCACCCTTCGTCCGCTCGCCACCGAAGTTGTCGCGGTGCTCTCCAACGGAGCCCGAACCCAGCTGACGCACCTGTACGGCGGCATCTGGCAGGGCTTCACCATCACCGGTCTCGACGACTACCTCATCGATGCCACTTACGGCGACGGCTCCACCTGGACGGCCGACGACCCCTACCGCTTCGCACCGACACTCGGTGAACTCGACCTGCACCTCATCGGAGAAGGCCGGCACGAGCAGCTCTGGGACGTTCTGGGAGCGCACCACCGCTCACACAACGGCATCAACGCGGCGACCATCGGCACCTCCTTCGCGGTCTGGGCACCGCACGCCAGGGCCGTGCGCGTCATCGGCGACTTCAACGGCTGGGATGGCACGCGGCACTCGATGCGCAGCCTCGGCGCGACCGGCGTGTGGGAGGTGTTCATTCCCGAGCTCGCCCCCGGCAGCAACTACAAGTTCGAGCTGCTGACGCAGCACGGCGGCTGGGTCAGCAAGGCCGACCCGATGGCCCGCCGAACCGAAGTGCCCCCTCTGACCGCGTCGGTGATCACCGAATCGAGCTACGACTGGGCTGACGGCGACTGGATGCAGACGCGGGCAGAGACCGACCCGCACAACTCGCCGATGAGCGTCTACGAGATGCACCTCGGCTCGTGGCGGCCCGGGCTCGACTACCGCTCGCTGGCCGATCAGCTGATCGACTACATGAATGAGCTGGGATTCACCCACGTCGAGTTCATGCCCCTGGCCGAGCATCCATTCGGCGGTTCGTGGGGTTACCAGGTCACGGGCTACTACGCACCGACGGCGCGCTTCGGCACTCCGGATGACCTGCGGTACCTCATCGACCGCCTGCACCAGGCGGGCATCGGCGTGCTTCTCGACTGGGTACCGGGGCACTTTCCCAAAGACGCCTTTGCGCTGGCGAACTTCGACGGCCAGCCCCTCTACGAGCACGCGGACCCGCGCCGCGGTGAGCAGCCGGACTGGGGCACGCTGGTCTTCAACTTCGGCGACTCGAAGGTGCGCAACTTTCTCGTCGCCAACGCGCTCTACTGGTTCGAGGAATTCCACATCGACGGTCTGCGGGTCGACGCCGTGGCCTCGATGCTCTACCTGGACTACTCCCGCAAAGAGGGTGAATGGCTGCCGAACCAGTACGGCGGGCGCGAGAATCTCGAGGCGATCAGCCTGCTCCAGGAGGTCAACGCCACGGCGTACCGGCGCTACCCCGGCATCGTGATGATCGCCGAGGAATCGACCAGCTGGCCGGGTGTGACGCACCCGACCAACCAGGGAGGGCTCGGTTTCGGCATCAAGTGGAACATGGGCTGGATGCACGACAGCCTCCAGTACATCGAGACCGACCCGCTCTACCGCTCCTACCACCACGGCGAGATCACGTTCTCGTTCCTGTATGCGTTCAGCGAGAACTTCATGCTGCCGATCTCGCACGACGAGGTCGTGCACGGCAAAGGATCTCTCCTGTCGAAGATGCCGGGTGACCACTGGCAGAAACTCGCGAACCTGAGGGCGTACCTCGGCTTCATGTGGGCGCACCCGGGCAAGCAGCTGCTGTTCATGGGCCAGGAGTTCGGCCAGCCCTCGGAGTGGAGTGAGGAGCGTGGCCTCGACTGGTGGATCCTCGACCAGCCGGTGCACCGGGCCCTGTTGCACCTCGTCTCGTCGCTGAACACTGTCTACCGCGAGAATCCGGCGCTTTGGGCGCGCGACAACGAGGCGGGCGGATTCGAGTGGATCGACGGCGGGTCGAGCGAGAAGAACCTCGTGTCGTTCCTCCGCTGGGATGCCGACGGCAACCCGATCGCCGTCCTGATGAACTTCTCCGGCGCTCCCGTCGGCCCCTATCGCGTGGGCCTGCCGTTCGGCGGTATCTGGGACGAGATCATCAACACCGATGCAGTCGAGTTCGGCGGTTCGGGCGTCGGCAACTTCGGTGCCGTCACCGCCGAGAACGTGCCCTGGTCGGGCCGCCCCGCCTCCGTGGAGCTGACTCTCCCGCCCCTGGCCGCCCTCTACCTGAAGCCCCGCCCCCGCTGACTCCCGCCGCGCCGGGTACTTCGGGCGGAGCACAGTGGAGGTGGCGACCCCTAGGATGCCATATGACCTGAGTTCCGCCCGAAGTCCTGACCCCGGCCAAACTCAGGCACCGTCCCGCAGCTCAACCCTCGCAAACCTTCCCCCGGCACGGAGTGCCTTCACTTAGCGTCCTGCTTGGGGAACACCACCTTCTCGATGATGATGATCGCCGATGCGGCCACCGGGATCGCCACGAGCGCGCCCAGCACGCCGCCGACGGTTCCACCCGCGACCGCGCCAATGACGACGACGGCCCCCGGCACCGACACGGCCCGGTTCATGATGCGCGGGCTCAAGACGTATGCCTCCACCT
Organism: Subtercola frigoramans; assembly: GCF_016907385.1. Classification (NCBI taxonomy): domain Bacteria; kingdom Bacillati; phylum Actinomycetota; class Actinomycetes; order Micrococcales; family Microbacteriaceae; genus Subtercola; species Subtercola frigoramans. The sequence continues at coordinate 2,634,142 of NZ_JAFBBU010000001.1, forward strand.
GCATGTAGATCAGGTAGTAGATCGCTGCGACTAAGGCAGTCAAGGGTGACGCGAGCAGGCAGACGAGCACGATGATGACCGAACCCGTGATCGTACCGACAAGCGGCACCAGCGAGAGCAGAAAGGCGATGAATGCCAGAAGCACCGGCAATGGCGCCCCGATGATCGAGAGGAAGATGAAGCTCAGAATGCCGTTGACAAGCGCCAACGCAATCTGACCCACGACGTAGCGACCGACCGCCTGCGTGATCTGCTCCGTGATTTCAGCGAAGTTCGCGCGCTTCGTTGCCGGGACGAACCGGTACGTGACCCGCTTCATCGACCGAAGCGACGCGAGGAAGTACAGCGTCAGGATCAGCACGATGACAGACCCCGTCACACCGCTGGCCACTCCGGCCCCGACAGCCAGGATCCCGCCGCCGAGGGAGAGCACCTTGTCGGGGCTGAAGAAGGTCTGCACATTCTTGATGACGTCGTCGACGCTGACGACCCCGGCCAGTTGGTTCTCGAGGTTCTTGACCCAGTCCGAGTTCTGCAGGTTCGTCATGTACGTCGGAAAGTTGTTGACGAGGTTTGTCGTCTGTTCGACGATGATCGGGATGATCGTGAACAACAGCCCCGCGAGAATGAGCACCACGACACCGAACACGATTCCGATGGCGAGAGCCCTGGGCATCCGCTTGGAAAGGCGCGAGACCAGCGGGTCGAGGCCGAGGGCTATGAAGAGCGCGACGCCGACGTAGATCAGCACCGTGCCCAGTTGGGTGACCAACCCGCCGATCACCAATGCCACGAGCACACCGAGCGCCCCGAGGAGCCCGATCTTGAAGGCATTCACCTGGGCGAACGTCTCCGTGCCCTGCGTGATGGTCTGAACCTCGGGCGAAATACTGGCCGGACTCGGTGGTGGTGTGTGACGCCTGCTCATCCTCATGGTTCGACTGTATTGCCCCGGCAGTCAGATCAGGCGCAACCATACTGCCGATTGACAAGCATTCGCCGGTTGGGTATCCGTACCGCGGCGTAGCGAGAATCTCTCGAGCAGCGGGCGGGTCAGTACAGCAGCATTGTGAGGCGACGGCGGGCAGCCGTCACCCGGGGGTCTTCGAGACCGACCACTTCGAACAGATCGAGGAGCCGGGTGCGCAACACGTCTTTCGCCGGCGCGTCCGCTCTGGCCGACGCAGAAGCGAAGAGGGTCAGAATGCGGTCGAAGGCGTCGTCGATGTGCCCGCCGGACACGTCGAGATCGGCGACGAGGAGTTGCGCGTCGAGGTTGTCGGGTTGGGCCGCTGCCTGCGCCCGGATATCGTCGAGCGTGTGGCCGGTGAGGCGGTCGAGTAACTTCACCTGGGCGAGGCCGGCAACGGCGAGCTGGTCGCGAGGGCTCTGCGCGAGCGCCGTCTCGTACTCTGCGATGGCCGCCTTGTAGTCCCCTCGCGAGATGGCTTCGTACGCTTCGGCGTGGTGCGGAGGGAGTACCTCCTCTGCGACGTCTGCCGGGTCTGCCACGCTTCCCTCGGGACGTGCGCCTGTGCGCCCGTCTTCGGGCTCGGCGCGGCCGGTGACGCCATTCTGATCAGCGAGTTGCACCACCTGCTCGAGCACGTCGCGGATGCTCTGCTCCGGCTGCGCGCCCTCGAACAGTGCTACGGGTCGCCCAGCGATGATTGCCGCAACGGTCGGCACGGACTGCGCCTGGAAGGCCTCGGTCAGCTGCGGGTTCGTGTCGGTCTCGACCCTGACCAGCACGAATTGGCCGGAGTACTCCAGAATCAGCTTCTGCATCAGCGGGGCAAGCATCCGGGATCCGTCAGACCACGATGCCCACAACTCGACGATGACGGCAACAGAGTTCGAGAGTTCGAGAATCTGCGAGAACGACGCATCAGTGCCGTCGAGAAGCAGACTGGGAACCGTGACGACGCCGCCCGGCCCAGCCGCGACGCCGTCGGCACCCTGTGACGGGGCCGAGCCCGCCGGAGAGTTCGCCCGGTTCACCAACGACGACAGGTCGACCGCACCTCGCAGGCTCGCGGCGGAGGGGGGAACCTGGCTCACGGCAACTCCTTTGCACTCAAGAGACCCTGAGCGAACCCGAGAAGTCTGACCTTCGAGGTGTCGCCCGACGGTGGGATATAGAACAGCAACTGGTAATCGTAGATCGCCTCGGTGCCCTTTGTCGACGAGGTGACGCCGGAGGCGGCCTTCACCCCGCCTTCCGGGCTCACTGTCGCACCGGCCTCGACCACCTTGACAGTCTCCGACTCCCTGATGTTGAGGGCGACAATCGCACCCGACTGGTTCGTGGCCAGTGAGATGATCTCGCCTGCTCCGGCGACCTTTGCAAATTCGATGCTCGCCGTATTGGGCAGCGCCGCCTTTTTCGCGTTCTTGTAGTCGACGCCGACGCTCGTGCGGAGCGTGTCTCCCGTTGCATCGAATTTGTCGAAGTACGGGCTCTGGTCTCCGACAGCCAGGATGTCTGCATAACCGGTCGCTGCGTCGGCCGGCGTGATCGACAGGAGCTTGCTGTCGTCTGCCAGGCGCGAGGTGCCGACAGTTGCCGGGGCGACAGGGGGCAGTGTCGTGTCTGGCTCGAGCGGAATGGCGTAGTACACCTTGTAGGCGCTTCGCGGGGTGTCCTGGACCATCATCAGTGACAGTGGCGCAACGGTCGCATCCGTGTTCTCAGCGATGGCGAAGACGGTGCGAGGCCAGGACTCTGTGGCCTGTGGCAACACAACCGAGGCCGGCCCGACAGGAATGACCTGGGGGGCCGGGTAGGAAGGATCTGCGGCCCTGATCTTGTACGTTGCGGTGCGCAGCTCGAGAGCGGGCCCCGTGACCCGCGCGGCCAGCGCAGTCGCGTCTGAGGCGGCATCCGCCGCTGTGGTCGTGGCACTGACCCGGGCGAGAACCGCGTCGAGCTGGGTCTCGCTGACCACGGGCGGCGGCCCGGATTCTGGAGTCGGAACAGGCGTCGGTGTGCCGGTCGTCTCCGACGGAGTCGAACTCGGTGCAGGAGTTCCGTCGGTGGAGACGGGCACCGGGGTAGCCGTGTCTGCGAGGGCACCCTGTGCCGGCACCGACACTCCACCTGCGGCGACCACACAGAGCACCAGGGCCGGTGCAACTGTTCCGGTGAAGCGGGTGATCGATCGTCGACCGCGCCTGACTCCGGACTCGATGGCGTTCGTTCGCGACGGAGAGAACCGGGTGCCTCGAGGGAGCGCCGGCGGTTTGCGGCGCGGTCCGCGGGACTTCTTCATGTGGTTGAGCCCCAGGAGGAGCAGCACGAGCCCGGCGAGGAGAAAGACAGCGCCGGCAAGGATCAGCGGCATGGCCGCAGGCGTGCTGTTGTCGAGAGGCCACGAGATGCTCACCGTCGTGGGCGCGGGGGCCGTGCCGTCGTCGGCAACGATCAGCGAGTAGCCTGCCGGCAGGTTGAACGTGCGTGACATCGATGTGTCAGCGGAATACTCCTCGAGCCAGAGGTCGGAACCAGCGGGATTCGCGGAACCACTCGTGACGTTCGCTGCAGCGGCGGTTGTGGTGTCTGCGGGAACGATCGTCGACGTCAGGGAGGGCTTGTCGCCACCCTGGAAATCGATCTGCGCGAAGCTCGAACCATTCAGCCAGGCCTTCACGTCGTCGGTTCGGCCGTAGGCGACGAAGACCTTCGGGCTGCCGGAGAGAGTGACCGTCTGGTCGCCTCCCAGTGCCTTGAGAACGTCACTGTCGATGTAGACGTACGGAGTGCTCACCGACTGGCTGGTTTCGACCTTCAGCGATGAGGGCGGCAGGAGCACGGTTCGCTCGGCGATACCGATGCCGATGAGCGCTGTCGCAACAACGAAAGCGAAGATCGCAAGAATGAATCGCACGTGATTTCTCCAGACACAAAGACATTAAAAGATAGCTGATCCTCCTTGTGAATGCTCCCAGACTTCTGCGCTGTCATGTGCAGGGGCTAGATTTGCAGCAGACCGAGGGAGCAGATGCAGGTGAAAGTGAAGAACGCCTTCACGCTGGGCCTCGTGGGAACGCTGGGCGTCGGCCTCGGCGTGGTGATCCTTCTGGCCATCGGAAACCTGGCCACAGTTCTCACCTACATCGGCATCGCCGTCTTTCTGGCGCTCGGCCTCGACCCGATCGTGTCCTGGCTCGAACGACACCATTTCCGCCGACCGGTCGCCATCCTGGTGGTCGTGATCGGCGTCGCCGGGATCATCACCGGCCTCGTCTTCGCTGTGCTGCCGATCATCATCGACCAGCTGACTCAGCTGTTCGCCCAGATACCGCATCTTGCCTCGTTGCTCCAGTCGTCGAGCTGGGCGTCTAACCTGACTGACAGCCTGGGCGGCTTCATCGATGTTCAGGCGGTCGTCGACGCCGTGACGAAGTACCTCCAGGATCCCGGCAACATCACCACGATCGCCGGTGGCGCACTGGCGGTTGGCGTCGGCATCGCAAACGGCATCTTCGGCACGGTGATCGTGGTCATCCTGACTCTTTTCTTCACGGCCAATCTCGCCCTGATGAAGAGGTCGGTCTACCTCCTCGTGCCGGCCAGCAAACGCGAACGGTTCGCCGACCTCGGTGAGCAAGTGACAGAGGCGGTGGGCCGGTACGTGATCGGCCAGGTGACTCTGGCGCTCTGCAACGGTGTTCTGAGCTTCGTGTTCCTGTCGATCATCCAGGCACCCTACGCGGCAGTTCTGGCCTTCATCGCCGGGATGCTCTCCTTGATCCCGCTGGTCGGCACCATCTCCGGCTCGGTCATCATCGTCGCGGTGTGCCTCATTCCGGGCGTGGGTTCGCCACTCACGGCTCTGGTCGCCGCCATCTACTACCTGGTGTACATGCAGGTCGAGGCATACCTGCTGAGCCCGAACATCATGAAGCGGGCGGTCTCCGTGCCCGGATCGGTCGTGGTCATCGCCGCGCTGGCCGGCGGGTCGTTGCTCGGGGTGCTGGGAGCGCTGGTCGCGATTCCGATCGCCGCGTCAATCATGCTGATCGTCAAACAGGTTGTGATTCCGATCCAGAACGAGCGCTGAGCCGCAGACCCAGACGGTGCCGAAGGCGCGCAGCAGTAGCTTCGGCGTCAGGCCGACTCATCGACACCGGGCCGTCTCCTCGGATTCTGCCCGCCTTCGCTGGCTCAGATCGTCTCGTAGGTCTCCGGCAGAGGGGCCGCGGCAGGGTTCACACGCTGGACGATCTCGTTGAGCACCCTCTTGGTCTGCGACGCCCCCACCCACAGGTGCTTGCCGCCTTCGACCTCGACGACGTCGGCTTCGGGAACAGAAGCAAAACGTTCCCGCGCCTCGGGAGCCTTCAGGTAGTCATCGAATTCCGGGATGAGGGCGACGAGAGGGATGCCCGTTCCGGCCCACGCGGCGACTTCCGCCGGGGACGCGCGGTGCAGCGGCGGCGACAGCAGGATTGCGCCCTCGATTTCGTGGTCCAAGCCGTACTTCAGGGCGAGTTCGGTGCCGAACGACCATCCGACGAGCCAAGGATGCGGCAGCCCACGCTCGTGCACAAACCTCATCGCCGCGTCGACGTCAAGCCGCTCGTCGACCCCATGGCCGAACGCACCGTCACTGGTGCCGCGCGGAGACGAGGTCCCCCTGGTGTTGAAGCGCAGCACGGCGAGCTGGGCCAGCGCGGGAAGCCTGCCCGCGGCCTTCCGGATGATGTGCGAATCCATGAAGCCACCGGCAGTGGGCAGGGGGTGGAGCATCACCAGAGTCGCAACCGGGGCCCCCGTCGGGGGCAGTGACAACTCACCGACCAGGGTGAGGCCGTCTTCGGTCTCCAGTTCGATGTCTTCCCGCACGGCGGGGAGCACGACGCTGCTTCGAACATCGATCACGGGTGCCATCTACGAACCAATCCTCCAACAGTGGGTGTGCCAGTGCCTACGGGCAGCAAGATCACTCGAATCGCCGAGCACGCCGTCGGCCCGCCACGCAACGAGGTGCGCCATTCCGGGGGTGACCGTGAGCGAGCATCCAGGGCAGGTGTAGGGCTTGGTGGCCTGCAGGCCAGAGATGGGCTGCACGTTCCAGTCGCCATTCCGGCGGTGTTCGACGGTTCGCCACCCCGTCATCATGCGCTCGAAACCGTCGTCACCCGTGTCGCCGGCCCCCGAATTTCGGCGGGGGCGATTGCTGCGGGGCATGGCTTCAAGTGTACGAGCCTCTCCCGCACGACGTGGCGATGCGCTCGAACTACCCGCCGAGCCCCTCGCTCTGCACCAGGCGTGACTCCTCGAGGTCGAGCATCTCGTGGGCCCGAGTCAGGGTGTGTGAGCTGAATTCTCCCCGATCGCGCTCATCCAGAAGAGTCTCCCGCTCGACCCGGAGCACCTCGAGCCTCAATTCCCGGTACTGTTCGTGCGGCGCGGGGTTGGTCTCGTCGGCTTCGGCCAGGCTGGTGACCTCCCAGGCCGACTGGCTGCGCAGCTGGGCGTCGCGCCTCACGCGCTCGACCACCGCCTCTTCAGGCACGGCTCCTCCCGGAAGAACGAGTTCCGGGTTCTCGAGAAGCCCGCGCCCCGCCTCCTGCAGGCGATCCACCAGCGAGGCGAACTCCACCTTCTCGTCGGCTGCGTCAGCCCTCTGGATGCCCGTGAGCCTGATCACGAACGGCAACGTCGATCCCTGCACGATCAGGGTCACGATCGCCACTGTGAAGGCGATGAGGATGAGCTGGGGGCGGTACGGCGTCTCCTCTGGCAGGGACTGGGCCGCCGCGAGCGTCACGACGCCGCGCATTCCGCTCCACGACAGCACCACTCCCCCCGCCATGCCGGTCGGCACGTCACCGACGACGGCACCCGGGCGCACGGGAGGCGGGTGACGTTTGCGCCGCCAGGCACTGATCATAGTCGGGGGCATCACGAACACGAACCGCACGATGATCAGGAGCCCCGTGGCCAACAGCCCGAAGTAGATGGCTTGCGAAACGCTGAGGTTCTTGTCGACCACCTGGACGACGAGGTCCTTCAGCTGCAACCCCATGATGAGGAACACCGCGTTCTCGAGCAGGAACTGCAGTGTGCGCCAGGTGAGGCGCTCACTGATGCGCGAGGGAGCGGTGAAGTACTTGGCGCCGAAGTGCCCGGTCATGAGCCCTGCCGCAACGACGCTGAGCACACCGGAAGCGCCGACCGATTCCGCGGGCACGTAGGCGAGGAACGGTACAGCGAACGAGACCGCGGTGGTCAGTACCGGGTCGGAGAGTTTCGAACGGACCAGAATCGTCACCGCGCCCACAATCGCGCCGACGACCGCCGCTACGACGACCGAATACACGAAGCTGCCGGCGATCTGCCAGAGACTCACGGCTCCCGCTGTCGCAGCAACCGCCGACCTCAACAGCACCAGCGCTGAGGCGTCGTTCACAAGACTCTCGCCTTCGATCACTGCGCTTAGACGGTGCGGCAGCCCGAGCCGCTTGCCGATCGACGTCGCCGCCACAGCGTCCGTCGGGCTGATCACGGCGCCCAGTGCGATCGCCGATGCGAGGCTGAGCTCGGGGAAGAGCGAGAAGAGCAGCAGCCCGGTACCGAACGCGCTCACAAAAACGAGGGCCACAGAGAGCCCCGTGATGCTCCCGATGTTGCGGCGGAAGTCGATGAGGGGCAGGTTGATTGCTGACGCGTAGAGCAGCGGCGGAAGCACCACCGTCAGGATGAGAGCCGACGGCACGTGCACGGGTTGTACGCCGGGGATGATCGAGATGCCCACCCCGATCAGCACGAGAATGATCGGGGCAGCGATGCGGAGCTTCGGCGCCAGAAGTGAGACCCCGACGATGACGATCACGCCAATGATCGCGACGATCTCGTTTCGCATGCCGTCAGCTTAGCGAGTGGCGGGGAACGCTCAGGTCGTTGACGAACGACGTTCTAACGGACGGAGAGCATCACGTCGACGACGGCGTCGAGCACCAGGTCGACCTGAACCTCGCTGTAGCCGCCCAGTTTCGGGCGGAACACGACACCCCGGACATCCGCCACCGTCACGTTCGCTCCCTTTCGGAAGTACGCGATCAGGGTGTCACAGAAGGCGTCGACATCGTCGCGGTTGTACCCGCCGGTGAGCACGTTCGCACGGGCGAACTTGTGGCCGTCTTCACGCTCGAGACGCGCGACGATCTCCCGTGCCCGCTCCCGGCTGCGCGTGAACCATGCCTCATCACCGATCTCGTGCTTCGCCCTCGCACGCTCCCGGGCGACGAAGGCATCTTCGAGCCGCTCGAGCGCCGCATCGACGTGGGCCGGCGAATAGCCGCCCTTCTGCAGGCCGAAGCTTGCCCGCCGGATGCTCGTCGAATCCGTCTCGGCAGACCCAGCAGGGTTCAGCTCGGCCTGGGCCTCGTACGCCTCACGGGCACGGGCGAGAAATCCCTCGACTTCATCGATGTTGTAGCCCAGAGCCGACTTGCGGCTGAGGGGAAAGGATTGGCTCACTCGACCATTGTGCCAATACTTGGCCCGTTACGCTGACAGCCAGCCGAGTGGAGGCACAGGGGTGCCTGTCAGGCGAAGACGATGAAGAGCACGTATGCCGCTGCAGCCGAGGGCAGCATCGAGTCGAGGCGGTCGAGAAAACCTCCGTGCCCCGGCAACCAGGTGCTCATGTCTTTGATTCCCATGTCCCGTTTGAGCAGAGACTCTGCCAGGTCCCCGAACGTTGCGGTGACGGTGATCACCGCTCCCAGAAGGAGCCCGAACCACACCGGTTCCTGCAGGAGGAAGACCGAGAGCAGCACACCGGCCACCAGTGCCGTTATCGCAGCGCCCGCGAGACCCTCCCAGGTCTTCTTCGGGCTGATGCGGGGCGCCATCGGGTGCTTGCCGAAGTTCAGGCCGGCCACATACGCGCCTGTGTCGACGCCGACGACAATGAGCATGAAGCTGAGCACCCACCAGCGGCCGTCGGGTTGCACCACGAGAAGGAGCGAGATGCTGCCGAGGAAGACGACATAACCCTGCACAAGCAGACCAGCTGCGAGGTCGCGAACGATCATGAGCAGTGAACCGCGATAGCGGGGGCGTACGAGCATGGCGAGACGCCAGACGCAGACCACGGCAGCGCCCGCAAGAAGCACGAGCCACTGTGCTGAGGCGCCGGAGAAGTAGGCGGCCGCCGAAACCGCCGCTCCGGAGACGACAGACGGAATCAGAGGCACCGTGCGCCCGGATCGGCGCAGCGCCTGCACCAGTTCGGCCGCGGTGACGCACACGAGAACACCGACGAAGATGAAGAAGATCAGGTTGAAGAACAGCAGGCTGACCAGCATGGTTCCGCCGAGGCCGAGGCCGATGGCGATGGCCGGGATGAGGTTGCGGCCCGTTCGCGCCGTGATCTTCTCGTTGGCCTCCTCGAACTGCTCGCGCCGGGCACGAACCCGCTCTTCGAGTTCGGCCCGGGTGATTCCCTGGGGCGATCGCCTGGGCCTGTTCGGCCTGCCGGGCCTGCCCTCACCCGAATCGTCTGTCACGTCGGGTACGCCTAGATTTCCAGAAGCTCGGTCTCTTTGCGCTTCAGCGCATCGTCGATGGCATCGACGGTGGACTTCGTGTTCGCCTCGAGCTCCTTCTCTGCCCGGGCAACCTCGTCGTCGCCGACTTCGCTCTTCAGGGCATCCAACTCGTCTTTGGCCTTGCGACGGATGTTGCGCACAGAGATCTTGCCGTCTTCGGCCTTGACCTTGACCACCTTGACGAACTCCTTGCGGCGCTCTTCGGTGAGGTCGGGCAGCGTGACCCGGATGATATTGCCATCGTTGGTGGGATTGGCGCCGAGGTTCGGCATGTCGCGCAGCGCCTGCTCGATGTCGCGGAGCGCGCCCTTGTCGTACGGGGTCACGATGATCGTGCGGGCCTCGGGGTTCTGCATCGATGCCAGCTGCGAGAGCGGGGTTGGCGAACCGTAGTAGTCGACCAGCACCTTCTGGAACAGCGCGGGGTTGGCCCGGCCGGTGCGAACCGTCGAGAAGTCCTCTTTGGTGGCCTCGAAGGCTTTTCTCATTCGTTCGGCGGCGTCAGACAGTACATCGGCAATCACGGCAACTCCTTATTTCTTGGCTCAGTTTACTGTCAATCGCAGTGGATGGCTCGGCAGACGCCCGGTGACATCCCTACGCGTGCGAGGTATGCACCAGGGTGCCGATCTCTTCTCCGAGGATCGCGCGCGTCACGTTGCCGTGCGGCTCCATTCCGAAGACGACCATCGGCATCCGGTTGTCCATGCAGAGGCTGAAGGCTGTCGAGTCGACGACCTTCAGTTCGCGCTGCAGCGCGTCGAGGTAGGTGAGCCGGTCGATCTTCTTGGCGTCGGGGTTGGTGCGGGGGTCGGAATCATAGACGCCGTCTACACCGTTCTTGGCCACCAGCACGACATCGGCGCCGATCTCCAGGGCACGCTGGGCAGCAACGGTGTCGGTCGAGAAGTAGGGCAAGCCGGCGCCGGCACCGAAGATGACGACACGGCCCTTCTCGAGGTGACGCTCGGCACGCCTCGGAATATAGGGCTCGGCGACCTGGGTCATCGAGATTGCGGACTGCACACGAGTGGCGGCCCCGGCCTGTTCGAGGAAGTCCTGCAGCGCGAGGGCGTTCATCACGGTGCCCAACATGCCCATGTAGTCGGCACGGCCCCTGTCCATGCCCCGCTGGCTGAGCTCTGCACCCCGAAAGAAGTTGCCGCCACCGACGACGATGGCGATCTCGACGGATTTTGCCGCCTCAGCGATCTCCCTCGCGAGTGCGCTGACCACATCAGGATTGACTCCGAGCGAACCGCCCCCGAAGGCCTCCCCCGAAAGCTTCAGCAGAACCCGTCGTTTTCCGGTCGATTCGTTCATCGTGTGGATTTCCCTTCGTCACTTCCGTTGTTCAGGCTACCGGTAATTCCTTGCCCCTCTTTCGGGCACAAAAAGGGGGCAGCCGGAGCTGCCCCTTTTCGTTTGCCAGATACAGGAGGGTTACGCGCCGACCTTGAAGCGGGCGAAACCCGAGACGGTGAGGCCGGATTCCGACAGCACCTTCGCAACGGACTGCTTGTTGTCTTTGGCGTAGTCCTGGTCGAGCAGGGCGACCTGCTTGAAGAAGCCGGTCAGGCGACCTTCGATGATCTTGGGCAGGGCCGCGGCGGGCTTGCCCTCGTTCTCGGCGATCTCTGTCACGATCTTGCGCTCGGCCTCGACAGCGTCAGACGGAACGTCGTCGCGGGTCAGGTACTCGGGGTTGGCGAACGAGATGTGCTGCGCGATGCTGCGCGCGGTCTCGGCGTCTGAACCGCTGTAGCCGACGATGACGCCGACCTGCGGGGGGAGGTCCTTGCTTGTGCGATGCAGGTAGATGGCGAAGTGCTCACCGGTGACCTGGGCCACGCGACGCAGTTCGATCTTCTCGCCGAGGATCGCAGCCTCGTCGGAGATCGCCTCTGCGACGGTCTGCGACCCGGCGGGAGCGGCAAGTGCCTCTTCGACACTCGAGGCGCCGGCGGCAACAACGGCCGCCAGGACCTTCTCGCTCAGGTCGATGAACTTCTGGTTCTTCGCGACGAAGTCAGTCTCGCAGGCGAGCTCGATGAGAGTGGCGGTCGTGCCCGACTCCTGCGCGGCGACGAGGCCCTCACTGGTGGCACGGCCCTCGCGCTTGGCGACGCCCTTCTGGCCCTTGAGGCGCAGGATCTCGATGGCCTTGTCGATGTCTCCATCGGCCTCAACCAGAGCGTTCTTGCTGTCCACCATTCCGGCGCCCAGACGGTCGCGCAGGATCTTAACGTCGGCAACGTTGAAATTTGCCATAGTGCTTCATTACTCCTAGCTAAAGTGCTGTGCCCGAGTCTCCCCGGGCACAGCATGGTTCAAACGGGTTACGAGTTACTCGGCTTCTTCGATGATCTCTTCGGCTTCGACCGCGGCAACGACTGCCTCGACGACAGCTTCAGCAGCGACCTCGGGCGAAACGTCATCTGACGTCAGTGCTTCTTCGACGAGGGTCTCGGCGACGAGGGTCTCGTCAACGGCCAGCTCGACAGACGACGTTTCGAGAAGCTCGCGCTCCCACTCGGCCAGCGGCTCGACGGCCGAGACATTGCCGGCTTCTTCGGGCTTCTGGTGACGCTGGATGAGGCCCTCAGCGGCAGCGTCGGCGATGATGCGAGTCAGCAGGCCGACCGAACGGATCGCGTCGTCGTTACCCGGGATCGGGTAGGTGACTTCGTCGGGGTCGCAGTTCGTGTCGAGAATACCGATCACGGGGATGCCGAGCTTCTTGGCCTCGTCGATCGCGAGGTGCTCCTTCTTGGTGTCGACAACCCAGAGCGCCGAAGGCGTCTTCGTCAGGTTGCGGATACCACCGAGGCTCTTGTGCAGCTTGTCGAGCTCGCGCTTCTTGATGAGCAGCTCTTTCTTCGTGAAACCGCTCTTCGCGGTGTCTTCGAAGTCGAGCTCTTCGAGCTCCTTCATGCGGGCAAGACGCTTCGACACCGTCTGGAAGTTGGTGAGCAGCCCACCGAGCCAGCGCTGGTTGACGTAGGGCTGGCCGACGCGGGTCGCCTGCTCGGCGATTGCTTCCTGGGCCTGCTTCTTGGTACCGACGAAGAGAATGGTGCCGCCGTGGGCGACCGTCTCCTTGACGAAGTCGTAGGCCTTGTCGATGAAGCCCAGCGACTGCTGCAGGTCGATGATGTAGATGCCGGAACGCTCGGTGAAGATGAAGCGCTTCATCTTCGGGTTCCAACGGCGGGTCTGGTGCCCGAAGTGCACGCCGCTGTCAAGCAGCTGGCGAATGGTTACGACGGCCATGAGCCGTTCTCCTGTTCCAAGGCCCGCTGCCCTGCGCGCCCAGAGGGCACGCAGAACTCGTCAGGCCAAATCGGTTTTCAGCAACGATCGGATGATCGGCGCTCCTGGTGCCCGGCGCAGACCCGCCCCGACTCCCCGTCGAACCCAGCAGAACGTGCCTGGATCAGTGCAGAGGGTCAGAGACCGAGTGGATCTGGCGGCCGAATGGCACGCGTAGTCACCACGACAAAGCGCGGTGCTCCGTCCATAGTAGCATCGCCCACGGGCAGGCTGCGCGGCCCGTGTCAGGAGGCCTCTCTGAGACTGATCAGGAGGGAGAGGCTTCGGCGCGGAGTGCCGCCGCCTTGGCAGCTCGCCCTCCGCGATCGACCTTCAGGCCATCCATGCTCTCGAGCGAACGCCCCTTCGTCTCTGGCACTGCGAAGAACACGAAGAAGAACGACACCAGGGCGAAGAACGCATACATGCCGTAGGTGAAGGTGAGGGAGAAGGCCGACAGGGCCGGGAATGTCTCGGTGATCGCGAAGTTCGTGAGCCACTGTGCGGCTGCTGCAATACCGAGGGCCCTGCCGCGGATGCGGTTGGGGAAGATCTCGCCGAGCAGCACCCAGACGAGAGGGCCCCAGGTGGCGCCGAACGAGATGACGAACAGATTGGCGGCGACCAGGGCGATCGGGCCCCACGCACCCGGCAGTTGCGGTGTTCCGTCGACGAGCTGGGATTGGCCGAACGAGAGTGCCATGACTCCGAGCGAGACGAACATGCCGATCGAACCGCCCAGCAGCAGCGGCCGCCTGCCGATCTTGTCGACGAAGAAGATGGCGACGAACGTCACCGCCACGTTGACGACCGAGGTGATCACCGAAATGGTGAGCGAGGTACCCGGGTTGCCGGTGTCGAACCCGACAGACGCCCAGAGGGAGGTGGAGTAGTAGAAGATCACGTTGATGCCCACAAGCTGCTGGAACATCGAGAGGAGGATGCCCACCCAGACGACCGGCAGAAGGCCGAACATCTTGCCCCTCAGCGAGGCCGTGCGCGCGTTCTCCTTGTCTTCGCGAAGCGAGGTCTCGATCTCCTGCAGGGCATCGTCGACCTGGGTCGTGGGCATCACGCTCGCGAGAACGGTTCTCGCCTCCTCCTTCTTGCCCTTGCCGGCAATGAAGCGCGGAGACTCAGGCAGGCGCAGGGCGAGCAGGCCGTACACGATCGCGGGAACGGCGCAGACCACGAACATCCATCGCCAGGCATCGACGCCGAACCAGAGCGGTTCGTTCGCGTCGCCGGCCGCATTCGCGAGAATCGCGTCGGAGAGGAGTGCGGCGAAGATACCGAGGGTGATCGCCAGCTGCTGCAGTGAGGCCAGGCCGCCCCGAACGGCCTTCGGCGCGATCTCGGCGATGTAGGCCGGGGCGATCACCGACGCGATGCCGATGCCGAGGCCGCCGAGGACGCGCCAGAGAACCAGGTCCCAGACCGCGAAGGCGGCCGCCGAGCCGATGGAGCTGATGAGAAAGAGCGAGGCGCCGATCAGCATGACCGGGATGCGGCCCATGCGGTCGGCCAGGCGGCCTGCGAAATAGGCACCGACCGCGCAGCCGAGCAGCGCCGAAGCGACGACGAATCCGCTGAGAAGCGGAACCGCCTCGAGGCCGAAGTCCGCTTTGATGGCGTCGACCGCCCCGTTGATGACGGAGGAATCGAATCCGAACAGGAACCCGCCGAGAGCTGCTGCAACCGACAGCGCGATCACTTTTCGATTGAGTTTCTTCTGGAGGTTCTTGTCGGTTTCACCAGACGCCGTTGTACCAGCTGACCCAGACATGTCGTGCCCCTTCGAACGTGTGACTCGCGCGTCGTTCACTGCGCGATCGAACTACCCGTGAAGGATCACAGCTGCAAGTTGTCTCCCTCACAGCTTCGATCTTCGCACGATGTTGCACAGTTCGAACGGATTGCGTCAGGGGGTTGCGTGCGACGGCCGATGCTGTCTCCATGGAAATCTGGATGATCGTGCGGGGGCTTGCGCGCTCCACCGCGCTCGTGCCGGTGGTTGTGTGCCTGACGGCTCTGGGTCCGATGGTCTGGCCACCGCTTGGGGCTGAATCGGTCGGCACCGGGTCGGCGGGCGCACGGTGGCCCGTCGCGGGCGCTCCGCTGATCATCCGGGAGTTCCTCGCACCCCTCGACCGTTATTCGGCGGGGCACCGGGGTATCGATCTGGCCGCAGAGCCGGACTCTGCGGTCACGGCGGTTGCCGACGGGCGGGTGTCGTTCGTCGGTGTCGTTGTCGACCGGCCTGTGGTGTCGATCACCCATGACGGAGGGTTCATCTCGACGGTGGAGCCCGTGACTGCGTCGGTGGTGCTCGGCCAGGCGGTCACCGTCGGTACGCCGATCGGCACGCTCTCAAGCGCGGCGTCGCACTGCGCCCCGTCGTGCCTTCACCTCGGAGTGCGACTGCACGGCTCCTACGTGTCGCCGCGGGTTCTGATAGGGGGGTTGCCGCGCGCCGTGCTCCTGCCCAGTTCGTCCGCGGCGGCCGGTGAAGACTCCTGGCCGCAGATCGGACCTGTGGGCGAGCTGTTCGGTCGCCGCACGCTCGCGGGTGGGCCGGTTGCGTCGTCGCTCACGCTCGGTGGTGAGCCGATATATTCGGCTGTCACGCTCGCGGGTGAGCCGAGAGATAGGTCTGGCGAAGGCGTTCTGTGGTCACGTGGGTGTAGATCTGCGTCGTGCCCAGGCTCGCGTGGCCGAGCATCTCCTGCACCGCCCGCAGATCTGCACCCCCGTCGAGCAGGTGCGTCGCCGCGGTGTGCCGGAACGCGTGTGGGCCCTCAGGCCCCGACCCAGGGAAGCGCTGCAGCAGACCGGAAACCAGCGCGTACACCGAGCGCGTACCGAGACGCGTGCCCCTGGTGTTCAGGAACAAAGCCGTTGCCGTCGCGGGCTCCGCCGCCCTGAGTGCGAGCTTCGGGCGGCCGAGCTGGTGATAGGCGATGATCGCATCCTGTGCCGGCGTTCCAAACGGCACGACCCGCTGTTTCGATCCCTTCCCGGTGACCAGCACAGTGCGCCTGTCATGATCGACGTCTGCCGGGTCGATCCCGACCAGCTCAGAGACCCGCAGAGCTGACGCATAGAGCAGTTCGACGATGGCGCGGTCGCGGAGTGCGACCGGGTCGCCCTCGGCCGCCCTGTCCACTAGGAGTGCGAACAGATCGTTCATCGACTGCGAGGTGAGGACTCTCGGCAGGGAGCGCTCGGCCCGAGGCGCCCGTAGTCGCGCCGCGGCATCAGAAGGCTCTCTCTTCGTGCTCACCAACCAGGCAGAGAAGCTCTTCGCGGTTGCTGAACGCCTCGCAAGAGTCGATTTCGACAAGCCAGCGTTCGACGCTTCCCAGAGCCAGTCCCGCAGCATCTCGAGGCTCAGCTCATCAGTGTCCTGTTTGCGCGCAAACGCTGTCAGGTTTGCGAGGTCGGAGGCGTAGGCCCTGACGGTGTTTGGCGAGTAGGCACGCTCGAACTCCAGATACGACAGGTAGTCGCCGATCGGCTGGTCCAGGCTCACCGCTCCAGCATGCCTGATCGCGTCACCTCGACCGGTCGCCCTCTGTGGCGCGTCGCTGTTCAGCAATGACGCATCCTGCTGGATCAGTCAGTCGCGGGGGGCTGTCGCGAGAACGCTTCTCTCCGCTCTGCCGCGGGGAGCGCTTCGATCCGGTCGACGAATTCCGGCGGAAAGGTGTTCACGACCTCACTGATGCCGAGCGGCACCACCGAGTGCACCACCTGGCCAGGGTAGACCTGCACGAGGTTGAGCGACTGGCCCCCGTCCCTGCCGACCAAAGACTGGCGGGCCGAGACAAGATCCATCGTGTAGCACGTTGCCGCAGCAACCGAGATCGGGACTCCCGCGAAGAGTGAGTGGGTGGAATAGTGCAGGTGCCCCCCGAGGATCGAGATCACGTCGGTGCCCCTGATCACTTCGGCGAGCTGATGCTGTTCCTGCAGTTCGAGGATGGGCATGAGCGGCAGAGTCGTGGGGATGGGAGGGTGGTGCAGCGCCAGAATCGTGCCGGCGGTCGCGGGTGTCTGGAGCTCTGACGCCAGCCAGTCGAGCTGTTCCCGCGTCAACTCGCCGTGATGGTATCCCGGCACAGACGTGTCGAGGGCGATCAACCTGAGACCGTTGAGCCAGACGACCCGGTCCACCGGGGATTCCGACGCGGGTTCGTCGAGCAACTCGACCCGCATCCGCGAACGATGGTCGTGGTTGCCCATCACCCAGACAAGTTGCGCACCCAGCCGCTGGGCCGCAGGCTCAACGAGAGCCCGAACTCGCTCATAGGCATCCGATTCACCCAAGTCGGCTATGTCCCCCGTGAAGACGAGGGCGTCGAACGAGATGCCGGAGTCTTCGAGTCTCTGCACGGCACGGGCAAGGGTCGTATCGGTATCGATCGCGCCATAGAGGCGCGCTCCACCGGCCAGAAAGTGCGTGTCACTGATGTGGGCGATCGTGTGGGTCGGAAGTGCTGTGATGGGCCGGGCCGGATGTTCTGAGACCATGCTTCCATTGTCACAGCACCCACAGATCTCCCTCAGTGCTACCGAGGGCCTGTCCTGGATGCGGGGGTCTTCTTCCAGCCCTCCTCCCCGTGAATCACCTCCCGCGTGAGGCTCAGGGTTCCGAGTACCGACTGGGTGTCGCGAAGACTCATGCCGGTTCTCGATGCGATGTCTTCGACGCTACGGGACGTGCGCACGGCGAGCGCGTCAAGAACTCGGAGCTGCTGGGGATGCCGGCGTTCGGCCGATGGGGCCGCACTCTCACTGCCTGGACTGCCTGGACTGCCTGCACTACCTGCAGGATCACCCGTGACAAGCTCAGCGGCCTCGTCCGCGCTCGTCACACACACAGCATCGAACTCACGAAGCAGGCGGTGACACCCTGCCGACGCCGCCGAGGTCACAGGCCCGGGGACGGCCCCCAGCGGGCGACCCATCGAGGCCGCATGAGCTGCGGTATTCAGCGACCCGCTTCGAGCCCCCGCTTCGATGACGATCGTCGCCTGCGAAACGGCCGCTATCAACCGGTTTCTCTGCAAGAACCTCCATTTCGTCGGAGGCGCCCCGCACGGCAGCTCCGAGACGATCACGCCCTCGCTCGCAATGCGGGAGAGAAGAGAGTCGTGCCCCGAGGGATACGAGCGGTCCACACCACCAGCGAGAAAGGCGATGGTGAGCCCGGAGCTTGCCAGTGCTGCCCGGTGAGACATTCCATCGATGCCGTACGCCGCACCCGAGACGATCCCGAACCCGCGATCACAGAGACCCGCCGACAGTTCCATGGCGACGTGCTCGCCGTATCCGGTGGCGGCTCTCGCCCCGACAAGCGCCAGGGAATGACCCACCGCTGCGAGTGACCCCGGCGCACCGCGCACCCAGAGCGCAAGCGGTTCGTGTGCATCGAGGTCACTCAGCCTTGCGGGCCAGTCGTCATCGGCCGGTGTGAGCAGCCGGGCGCCGCAGCGGGCAGCAAGACGCATCGACGTGAGAGCCGAGTTCGCCGCGAGGCGTGGCATCCATCGTTCGATCGCGAGCCCAACCTCACGATCAGACGCGATTTCGGCACCAGCGGCGAGGGCGTCCGCACGAATCCGCCCTGGGGAGTGGCGCTCGACCAACGCTCGGAGGGCACCCGCAGCGCCAAGCGCCCGCACAAGGATTCCCGCCGCGACGTCACCGGGTTCGGCGATTCCGCTCCAGGTAGCGCGGGCGAATCGTTCGGCGGCCCACTCACTGACGCTCTCCGTGTCGCCGGAGTGACGTGCACTATGGCTGTCTGTACCAGAGCTGTTTGCGCCCGGTCTGTTCGCGCCAGAGGTGTTCACACCAGAGATCTTCGCAGCCGGGCCGCTAGTACTGGAGCTGGCTGTGGAGCTGATGGCATCGGGGCTCTCGATACCGAGGCCGACGGATTGACAGGCTTCGGCCTCGAATCCTTCCGTCTGGTCGCTGATTGCGCGCACCGCCGCAATGATCGTCGCCTCGTCGAGCGAGAAGAGCGTCATGAGACCGACCTCCGGAGGTAGAGGGCCCGTCCGATGTGGTCGGAGCCTGGGTGGTCGAAGCCATCAAGATCGGCCAGCGTCCACGCGACACGCAGGATGCGGTCGTATCCGCGCATGGTGATCCCGCCCCTCTCCAATGCACGATCCAACGAGGTCAGGGCCGCGGGAGACAGTTTCCTCGGCCCTGCCCTGAGCCACGCCCCTGAGACTTCGCTGTTGAGCCGCCAGGGGGTCGATGTGAGCCTGTCTGCTGCTGCCACCCGTGCTTGATTCACCTGGCCGCGCGCGAGCTCAGTTGTCAGACGCTGCTTGTCAGCGCTCAGCCGAAGTTCCGCGGCGGTCACCCGGCGAACCTGCACCTGGATGTCGATCCGGTCGAGAAGCGGCCCCGACAACCTCGCAAGGTAGCGCCTTCGGGTGTTGGGCGTGCAGGTGCAGGTGGAGTCGATCGCACCGTACTGGCCACACGGGCAAGGGTTGGCCGCGAGCACCAATTGGAACCTTCCAGGAAAACGTGCCACGGCGTTCGCACGGTGGATGCTGATCACCCCTGATTCGAGCGGCTGGCGGAGGCAGTCCAGAACATTCGTCGCAAATTCGGGTGCTTCGTCGAGAAAGAGCACTCCGTTCGACGCGCGGGCGGCCGCGCCCGGCCGGATCTGCCGGGACCCACCCCCGATCAGAGCGGCAGCGGTCGCCGTATGGTGGGGGCTCTCAAATGGGGGCCTGGTGACGAGCGCCTGGGGCACACTCGCACGGGAGAGCGAGCGCACGGCGGTGACCTCGAGGGCGGCTTCAGTGCCGAGGTCGGGGAGCAACCCGGGCAACCGGGATGCCAGCATCGTCTTGCCGGCCCCGGGGGGTCCGAGCAGAAATACGTGATGACCCCCGGCGGCCGCCGCGACCATTGCCAGTACCGCGTCTGGATTGCCGATGACGTCGGCGAGTTCGTGGACCGGCTCCAGGTCGTCGGCCGCGCCACTGGATTCGATGGCATCACGATCGATGTGCTCGAAAGCACCACCGTGGAAGATCGCCGCATCGCGCATCGAAATGACGGGGACAATGACGACCCCCGGCACCAACTCTGCCTCCCGGCGATTGCCTGCCGGCACCACAAATTTCGTGAATCCCGCGCGCGCAGCGGCGGCGATGGCCGGCAGCACACCGTTCATCGGTCGCAATCGCCCGTCCAGGCTCAGCTCGCCCAGGTGCACGACGCCCTCGATCGACGAAGCAGAGATCGAACCCGCCGCCGCGAGGATGCTCATCGCGATGCCGAGATCGAAGGTGGAGCCGTGTTTGGGCAGGGCCGCAGGCGACAGGTTCACGGTGATCTTGGCCGTGGGCAACGGGCACCCGGAGTTCGCTGCAGCCGACCGCACACGGTCTCGAGAATCGGCAAGCGCTGTGTCTGGCAGACCGATGATCATCAGCGTCGGCAGTCCATTGCCGATATCGGCCTCGACCTCGACCATCGATCCGGTCATGCCCATCAGGGCCACGGAATGTGTTCGAGCGACCATCAGAAGATCCCCTCGATGTGCTCGATCGTCGCTGCCCCGTTGAGCGGCGCGACGACACCGATGGCGTCGATACGGATCTGCCGTCTGGCCTGCGGGGCCGCCTCGCACCACGCGCGACTCAGGCGGCGCAGTCGGGCAAGCTTTCCGAGGGTGATCGCCTCGAATGGATGCCCGTACCGGAGCCCCGAGCGCGTCTTCACTTCGACGAAGACCGTCACGCCGTGTTTCTCGGCGACCAGGTCGAGTTCGCCGATCTCGCACCGCCAGTTGCGGTCGAGGATCGAATACCCCTGCTGCTCGAGATAAGCGGCCGCGAGCGCTTCACCACGCCGGCCGAGTACGTCTTTCGCCTTCATCACTACCTCCGCCACCAACTGTGGCGAAGCAGCGCTCGACTAGTAGGCCCGACAACTCAAACTGTGCAGAACTACGAAAGCGGTGCGGTTGTGAGGGGACAGTGCGGGCGGAGGCCGAGCACAAAGACGACTCAGGGCCGCGATCACCCCTGACCGAGCATCCAGGAATCCCTACTCGTCGAGCGCAAGCTCCTTCGGCAGCTCGAAGTCCTTCGACGACAGCTCTTCGATGTTCACGTCTTTGAAGGTGAGTACCCGCACCGACTTCACGAAGCGGTCGGAGCGATACACGTCCCAGACCCAGACATCGCTCATCGTGAGCTCGAAATAGAAGTCGTGCTCGGTGTCGCGGCGCACCAGATCGACATCGTTCGCCAGGTAGAACCGGCGCTCAGTCTCGATGACGTACTTGAACTGCGAGACAACGTCACGATATTCGCGGTAGAGGGCCAACTCGACCTCGCGGTCGTAATCCTCGAACTCATCTTCTTCCATGGTGGGGCAAGTCTACAGCCAGCCACCCGGCCACCCACGGGCACGATGAGCGGAGTCGGGAGCTCAGGAAGGCTGGGCGATCATCCGCTCGCTCTTCAACCAGGTGCGCCGGTGGTGATCCGTGGCACCCAGCAGTTCGATCGCGTCGAAGTGCGCGCTGCTGCCGTACCCCTTGTTGCTGGCCCAGCCATAGCCGGGCGTCACGTTGTCTAGCTCGATCATGAGCCTGTCGCGGTGCACTTTGGCTACAACCGACGCGGCGGCCACCGAGGCGCAGTCCCGGTCGGCCTTGACCCGCGTCGTGATGCTGAGTGGCGTCGTCAGCGACGGTGAGAGCCAATCGTGCGAGCCGTCGAGCAGCACCACGGAGCGGAGAACATCTGTTCCAGCGGCGTGCAACTGGCCGAGCGCACGCTTGCCCGCGAGGCCGAGGCAGGCGATGATGCCGAGGCGGTCAACTTCTTCGGCACTCGCAAGCCCGACAGCGGATGCCCGGACCCAAGCCGATGCGAGCGGCGCCAGGACCTCGCGGCGGGCCTCCGACAGCAGTTTCGAATCCCGGAGCCCCACGGGAAACACTCCCGGACGCCGAGGATCGATGACGCACATCCCCACCGCGACCGGGCCGGCGAGCGCACCGCGGCCGACCTCGTCGACACCGATGACCAGCTCTGCGCCCGCGCGGCCGAGCGCGCGTTCATGCCGGAGAGTCGGATCTGCGACCGGACTCACCCAGAGACTCCGGGCGCTGCGGTGGGTGCGGCCTCTTTGGCAGCCCGGAAGACAGAGGAATAGTTGTCGAGGAACGTCCAGCGGTCAGCGGGCCAGGTGATCCACAGCGCGCGCCCCACGACATCGCCGATGGGCACGAAGCCACCGCCCGGCTTTCCCTGGTTGTACCGGGAGTCTGCCGAGTTGTAGCGGTTGTCACCCATGACCCAGAGGGAGCCGGCCGGAACGGTCACATCGAACGCGAGGTCGGAGACCTTGGTCACCCCTTCGGGCAGCTTCAGGTAGGGCTCGCTCAGGGGAACATCGTTCACCATCATCTGGCCGAGGGCGTTGCAGCACGTGATGTGGTCACCGGGCAGGCCGATGACCCGCTTGATGAGGTGGTCGTTGCTGTCGGTCGCCGCGAGCCCGACGGCATCGAGCACCCAGTTGACAGCCGATACCAGCGGCGTGGTCGGCGCATCGACGTGCGGCTGAAGCCATCCGCCCGGGTCTTTGAAGACGACGACATCGCCGCGCTCGACGGGCATGATGCGGGGCTCGAGTTCATTGACGAGGATGCGGTCGTTCACCTGGAGCGTGTTCTCCATCGAACCCGAAGGAATGTAGAACGAACGAACCAGGAAGGTCTTGATGAGCACTGAGGCCAGAAGCGCGACGAGAAAGATGATCAGGATGTCACGAATGAAGAGGGCGGTGCTGCGTGTGCGCCGCCCCCGGCGTCTGCCGGCACGATCGTGTCGTGTCGGCAACGTTGTTTCTGTCATTTAACCGCCTGAGCTCCCGACCCATTTTATGGGGCGGGAGCTCAGTGGAGATGTCAAGACGCTCGGCTCGAGCGGCATATTCCCAGCCGCGTTACCCAAACGTTAGGCCACCGTACAGCTGGCCGTTCGTTTGGAGCCGAACAGGTGCGACTAGTCGCGCTTCTCTTTGATCTTCGCCTTCTTGCCGCGAAGTGCGCGGAGGTAGTACAGCTTCGCGCGACGGACGTCACCGCGGGTGACGACCTCGATGTGGTCGATGATGGGCGAGTGAACCGGGAAGGTACGCTCGACGCCGACCTGGAAGCTGACCTTGCGTACGCAGAATGTCTCGCGAACACCCTCGCCCGACTTGCCGATGACGAC
Source organism: Subtercola frigoramans (assembly GCF_016907385.1). Lineage (NCBI taxonomy): Bacteria > Bacillati > Actinomycetota > Actinomycetes > Micrococcales > Microbacteriaceae > Subtercola > Subtercola frigoramans. Next base: position 2,657,295 of record NZ_JAFBBU010000001.1, read on the forward strand.
GCCCTGGAACACCTGCACTCGCGAGCGAGTACCTTCGATGATGTTGACGTGAACGCGAACGGTGTCGCCCGCGCGGAAGTCAGGAACATCGCTGCGCAGTGAAGCTGCGTCTACGCTGTCGAGAATATGCATGATGTGTCGCTCTCTGTAACCGCCACAGGTCGACTACGTGTTCATAGTTAGAGGAAAGAGTGTGCACTCGTAACTGCAGAACTCCCCTGTGGCAGAGTCTGGCGGTGGCACAATCGTCAATTGTGCCATGACAGCGCGGCTTTAAGCAAAGCGCAGAAGATCACCGCGTCAGCACTGGCGCGGCCAGCGGTCACTTCTGGTGGCTGCGCCCAGTGTCGATCACGATGTACTCGCCATCGGCGACGATCGGAGCTCGCGGTGCAGACGAGACGCCGGCAGCAGCAGCCTGCGCCTCAGCCATCTGCGCCGCGTACTGGAAGGAGTCGAAGACACCACTGACCCGCCGTTTTGTCTCAGCGCCCAGCTGGAAGATTGACGCCCAGAACGCGGCAAGACCGAACACGACGACGGCAACCGACAGAAGTGTGCCGACTGGCGTCAGGAACCCGACGGCGATGATCGCAGCGTGCCAGGCGGCCAGGAGTCCCGTGTCTAGCCACGACAGTGCGCGGGCCTGACGCACCGACCTGCGGAGATAGTTCAGCACGCCGACACCGGCGAGCCCGAGAGCGAGAACCCCGCACGAAAGCAGCACGAGCAGGAACTGCCAGCCTGACCCGCCGAAGACCGACCAACCGATCAGCACCCACAAGGGCAACACGACAACAGCGGCAACCTGCCAGTAGTAGAAAGCCCGGCGAACGAACATGCGTCAATCGTACGGCGGGTAACGTGGGTTCGGTCCAATCGCGTTTGGTACACAGGCAAATCAAAGGGAACCGCCATGATCGAGCTCAGAACACCCGCCGAAATCGAGAAGATGCAAGTCGCAGGTATCTTCGTCGGCGAGGTGCTCACCGAACTCGCCGCCCGGGCCACGGTCGGCATGAACCTTCTCAAGCTCGACCAGATCGCCCACGACATGATCCGGGCCCGCGGAGCCGAGTCGTGCTACATCGACTACCACCCCTCGTTCGGCGCCAGCCCCTTCGGCAAAGTGCTCTGCACCTCGGTCAACGATGCAGTGCTGCACGGGCTCCCCCACGACTACCGCCTGGCAGACGGCGACATGATCTCCCTCGACTTCGCCGCCTCCGTCGACGGCTGGGTCTCCGACAGTGCCATCACCGTCATCGTCGGTACTCCAAGGCCAGAGGATGCCCGGCTCATCGACACCACGACCAGGGCCCTCGACGCGGGCATTGCTGCGGCCCAGCCCGGCGGAAGACTGGGCGACATCTCGGCCGCCATCGCTGCGGTCGCCCTGGCCGACGGATACACGATCAACACCGATTTCGGCGGCCACAGCGTCGGACGCACGATGCACGGAGACCTTCACCTTCCCAACAACGGTCGCCCCGGCCGAGGCGTGCACCTCAAACCCGGCATCGTCATCGCGATCGAACCGTGGTTCCTCGAAACGACTGACAAGATCGTTACCGACAAAGACGGCTGGACACTCCGCAGCGCCGACGGCTCCCGCGGCGCGCACATGGAGCACACGGTCGCGATCACGGCCGACGGCCCCCTGGTCTTGAGCGCTCGCTCCTGACGCACAAGTTTCGATACGCCACCCTACGCGCTGCTACTCAACCAGCGTTGGGCCCGCCGATTGAGTAGCGGGCCGAGCCCGCGTATCGAAATCCCACAGTGTCACTCCGGAGGCAGTAGGTCGGGCCGTACCCGCCGCGTACGCTCGAGCTGCTGCTCGCGCCGCCACGTCGCGATTGCCCCGTGGTTGCCGTTCGTGAGCACCGGCGGCACCGCGTACCCGCGCCATTCGGCGGGTTTGGTGTAGCTCGGGTACTCGAGTAGCCCATCCTCGTGCGACTCCTCGACGAGACTCTCGGGGTTGCCGATCACCCCGGGAATCAACCGGCCGATCGCCTCGATCATCGCCATCACGGCGACCTCTCCCCCATTTAGCACGTAGTCGCCCAGGCTCACAAGCCTCACGGATTCCCGGCTCCCGGCATACTCGAACACCCTCTGGTCGATCCCCTCATACCTCCCGCACCCGAAGACGATGTGTTCGGCCGTGCTGAGCTCGCGCGCCATCGCCTGCGTGAACACCTCGCCCGCCGGCGAAGGAAAGATGACGATCGTGCCTGCGACGCACTCGTGCCGATCATCCACTGGCCGGACTTCGCCGACCGGGGCACCTCCGTCAACTTCAGCACCCGCTCCGCCACGTGACCCATCGGGCTCCGACAATTCGCCCAGGATCGCGTCGAGTGCCTCGCCCCACGGCTCGGGCTTCATGACCATGCCTGCTCCGCCGCCATAAGGCTTGTCGTCGACGGTGCGGTGCCGGTCGTGCGTGAACGTGCGCAGGTCGTGCACCATCACGTCGAGAATGCCGTCCTCGCGGGCCCGCCCGAGCAGCGAGATGTCGAGCGCGTCGAAGAAGGTGGGAAAGATGGTGACGATGTCGATGCGCATCCCAAAACCCTATCCCTGCGACCGCAGCGCTCCGGTCAAAACGCAATCGTCGGCCCTCGTTCAATCCAACGCAAATAGTTCGGAGGATCGAACGAGGGCCGACGATTGATCGATGATCAGCGCGAGCCCCGCCCGTCGATGCCGCGGCGTCCAGCGATGCTCATGGCGACTCACGAGTTCGCGTATCAACGTTTCGACCCGCTGCCACTCGAACATGACCTGCGCGTATGTCAGGCGGATGACGTGGCAGCCCTGCTCGTTCAAGATCAGGTCGCGTCTCCGGTCCTCGGCGAAGGCTTCTTCGGTCGAATGCCACTCCCTACCATCGAGCTCCAGAACGAGGCGGTCCCCCACGACCAGGTCGACCCGACCGACACCATCAAAGTGCACCTGTGTTCGATACCGAATGCCCAGCGCGCGCAACCGCAGGCGTGCCTTCGTCTCGAGACCGGATTGAGCCGCCGCATCCGCGAGAGAAATAACCTGCCGATGCTTGTCGGTCAACTGTGAGGCCACCTGCTCCAGACGCCTGCGGCTGACGAGTTTCAGATTCAGCGCGGAGTCGAATACCACGACAGCATTGTCTCGAGATTGGCAGACCGCAGCATGCATCAGCGCTGACTCCACAGAATCGATGGCGAAATCGGCCCGAACCCAGTCTGATGAATACGAGCGATGGATGATCACCCCACGCGCCGTCGGATCTCCGAGTGGCACACCACGACACGTCGGCGACGCGAGGTTGTTTGCGTGCCTGTCGACCCTGACGTGGAGCCGTTCGTCGTCGATGCACCAGACTCCCTGCAGTCGGAGAGCAGGAATGCACGTCAGAAACCCGCCCACACGAATCGCCTGCACCAGTGCGGCCGGGGCCGTAGGCGCTGCGATCCACCCGTGCCGGATGCGCGACACCCGACCCTGCCGAACTGCCTCCCGCAGATAGTGCGGAGAGATACCGGCTTCAGTCCACTGCGCTTTGTTGAGGATGCCGCCGCGGGAGGCGAGCAGCTGATCGATGTCCATGCGAACCAGTGTCGCTGCGAAAAGTGCCGCCCAGACGGCATCCGGCACATCTGTGGAAAACGCAATCGTCGGCCCTCGTTCAATCCGACGCACATAGGGCGGAGGTTCGAACGAGGGCCGACGATTGGAAGATTACGCGGACGCGGGGGCCGCGGCGGGACGATCGTCCACGGCATCTGGACCCGAGGCCGGAGCTTCAGCAGATTCCGAAGTGGTAGCCGCAGCTTCGGGAGCTGGCTCGGGCTCTTCGGCTGTAGCCGGGAGCTCCTCGAACAGGCCCGGCGGCGGGGTGACCGTCAGCGTGCCCGCATCGATGTCGACTGCCGACACGATCGCCTTGACGAACGGCACGAGCACTTCGCCCGTCTCCGTCTCCACATGCAGCAGGTCCTGGGCGGCGAGGTGATCGATCTGCGTCATCGTGCCGATACGCACGCCGTCACGCATCACGGCGAGGCCGACGAGCTGGTGGTCGAACCACGCATCTTCCTCGTCGGTCTTCTCGTCGAGGTCGTGGTCGATCCACAGGATGGCCTTCGCCAGCGACTCGGCCGCCGTGCGGTCGGGTACACCGACGAAGAAGCCGACCGGATGCCCGTTGTACCAGCGCAGTTCGGCCAGTTCGAGGGTCTTCCCGTGCCAGGGAGAGGTGGTGGGGACTTGCAGCGTGAACACCGAGCCCGGAACGAAACGTCGTTCCGGGTCGTCGGTGAACAGCTCGAGTTTGATCGCGCCCTTCAGCCCGTGGGCTTTGGTGAGGCGACCGACTCTCAGTTGTGTCTCGTTCTTAGAAATCGGTATCAACCACGTCAACGCGTACGCGCTTGCCATCGGCGAGCGCTGCAACGAGGGTGCGCAGTGCTTTCGCCGTGCGACCCGATCGACCGATCACGCGGCCGAGGTCACTGGGGTTCACTCGAACCTCCAGCACCTCACCTCGCGGAGAACTCTTCGCTACGACATGGACGTCGTCGGGATTGTCGACGATGCCCTTGACGAGGTGCTGCAGAGCTGGTGCGAGCAAGACTTACGCCTCGTCGGTCGCGGCGGCGTCGGCGTCAGCCGAAACCTCAGCGGCAACGGGCGCGACGGCGACGGGCGCCTCGGCCTTGGGGCGAAGAACGGGTTTCTTCTTCTCGTCTGCGACGAAAACAGCCTTCGGCTCTTTCACGCGAACGGTCGAAACCGCGTTGGGGTCACCCTTGAACTTGCCCCAGTCACCGGTGAGCTTGAGGATGGCCTCGACCTGCTCGGTCGGCTGCGCGCCGACGCCGAGCCAGTACTGGGCACGATCGCTCTTGACCTCGATGAACGAGGGCTCCTCGGTCGGGTGGTACTTGCCGATCTCTTCGATGACACGGCCATCGCGCTTGGTGCGCGAGTCGGCAACGACAATACGGTAGTAAGGAGCGCGGATCTTGCCCATGCGCTTCAAACGGATTTTTACAGCCACAATTCTCCTGAGTAATTTTTATGGGGCGAACTGCCGGCCGTGAGCGTGGGGATGCACACTCGGCCAAGAATAAGTTCTAAGGTTCTGCGCACCGCCTGATTAGAGGGTCGGGCAGGGGCAGACTCGACTGACCATTCTGTCAGATATTTGCCCCGACGAGTAATTAACCGGCGATATTGCGAAATACCACGGGTATCGGGCATCCATGTCAGGATATTTGCATCAGAGTCGCGCACCTGCGGGGCTCCAGAGGTTGGGCGGGCGCTAAGCAATGGAGATCAGCTTCGCAGAGTCCGAGCGCTCCACGGTCGGCATCGAGTGGGAGATCGCGCTCGTCGACCAGAGTTCGGGCGATCTGGTGTCTGTCGCCAGCGAGGTACTCGAGGCGCTCCGGCAGAACGACGGCTCCGAGCATCCGCAGATCACCGGCGAACTGCTGCTCAACACGGTCGAGCTCGTGACGCGGGTGCACCACACGATCGGCGACGCAGTGGATGATCTGCTCAGCCAGCTCGACGAAGTACGCGCCATCACCGACCCCCTCGACGTCGAGCTCATGTGCGCGGGCTCCCACCCCTTCGCGCAGTGGTTCGACCAGACCGTCACCGACAAGGAGCGCTACCACCGGCTCATCGACCGCACCCAGTGGTGGGGGCGCAACATGATGATCTGGGGCATCCACGTGCACGTGGGGGTCGAGTCGCGTGACAAGGTTCTGCCGCTGCTCGACGGGCTTCTGACCTACTACCCGCATCTGCAGGCGCTCAGCGCATCAAGCCCGTTCTGGGGTGGAGTCAATATGGGGTACGCGTCGAACCGGGCGCTGATGTTCCAGCAGTTGCCCACTGCGGGCCTGCCGTACCAGTTCGCGACCTGGGCAGAGTACGAGAAGTATGTCGCCGACATGACCGTGACCGGCATCATCGACGACTACACCGAGGTGCGCTGGGACATCCGCCCCTCGCCGAAGTGGGGCACGGTCGAGATGCGCGCCTGCGACGGGCTGTCGAGCCCGCAGGAGATCGGGGCCGTCGCGGCGCTGATCCAGTGCCTCGTGGACCACATGTCGAGCGAACTCGACGCGGGGCGCGAACTCGTCACGCTGCAGCCGTGGTTCACGCGGGAGAACAAGTGGCGGGCGGCGAGGTACGGGCTCGATGCGGAGATCATCCTGAACCCGGCCGGCGACGAGCGACTGGTCACAGACGAGATCCGCGATCTGCTGGTGACTCTCGCCCCGACGGCTGAGAGACTCGGATGCTCGGCAGAGCTCGCCCAGGTGAACCTCATTCTCGAGCACGGCGCCAGCTACCAGCGTCAGCTGCGGGTCGCCGCCGAGAACGGCGGCAGCCTGCACGCGGTGGTCTCGTCGCTGACTCACGAGCTGCGGCACGGCCTCGGCGGCTGATCGCCTGGCCGGCGGGAGCGCCTCGGTCGGGCGCGCCTGCCCAGCCGTTTCACTCTCGCGTGCGCCACGCACGCCGTCGTGAGTCTGGCACACGTGCCTCATCACGGCGCTGCGGCCGCACGGGAAAGTGAGCGACCCGCGTCGCAGTGCTGGACGCCCGCCCGTCTTGCGGACGCGACCATGCTCCCGCCGAGCGCGCTCGCGCCACTCGTGAGCCACCCGCGCCCTGGTGAGACTGGCACACGTGACTCACCACGGCGAACGTGACTCACCCGCCGCACATCCGCGTCTGGGTGACGGCCAGTCCCGGCGCGTGCGCGAGGCCGGTTACGCGTTCTTCGCGTCGCGCCAGGCGAGCAGATCGGCGATCGGCGACAAGTCGATGTCGGGGCCCGTGATGCCGAGCGTGAAGAGGCTCGCACCCAGCTCGACCTGCGCTTCGAGGTCGGTCGTATCGAAGTTGCCCGGCGTGTGCGGGCGGGTTCCGGTCGAGATCTCGATCTCGCTGAAATCGCGGCCGATCTCGTCGCAGTGCGAACGCAGGATGCCCAGCTTGCGTTCGAGCGTCTCGGTGTCGGCGAAGCTGTGCCAGATGTCGGCGTGCTTGGCGACGATGCGCAGTGTCTTCTTCTCTCCGCCACCGCCGATGAGCACCGGGATGTCGCGCGTGGGCGGCGGCGTCAGTTTGGCCCAGCGGGCTTCGATGCGCGGCAGGCTTTCGGCAAGGGCATCCAGTCGCTGGCCGACAGTACCGAACTCGTAGCCGTACTCGTCGTAGTCGCGCTCGAACCAGCCGGAGCCGATTCCGAAGATCAGACGACCCTCGGCACCCGGGGTCTTCGCCGAGATGTGGTCGACCGTGCGTGCCATGTCGGCGAGCAGGTCGGGGTTGCGATAGGTGTTGCACGTGACGAGCGGGCCGAACTCGATGGTCGAGGTCTGCTCTGCCCAGGCGGCGAGCATGCTCCAGCCTTCGAAGTGCAGGCCGGCCGGGTCACCCGAGAGCGGGTAGAAGTGGTCCCAGTTGAACGCGATGTCGACGCCGAGCTCTTCGAGGGAAGTGAGGGTGTCGCGGATCTGCGTGTAGGTGGAGTGCTGGGGAGCGATCTGGACGCCGATTCGAATCGGCCGCGTCGTCGTGTTGGTCATACAGAAAGCCTAAGCCTCTCCACAGACACTCCGTGTGAACAGGTGATGGATGCCCGCCTCGCCACTGCCCGACGAACCAGCTCTGACGCTGGTTGAGTAGCAGCGGAGCTGCGTATCGAGACAGGGGGCGAGAGGTCAGCGTTGGGGTTTCGATACGGCCTTCGGCCTACTCAACCGGCGGACTTGCGCACGCCGCGCTCGACGCGCCCCGGGCAGGCTCAGCGGCGCAGGAACTTCTGCAGGGACTCGAGCTCCTTCTCGCTCGGCCCGCCCGCGGCCGCGCCGGCACCGCCGCTGCCCAGTCCGAAACCTGAGCCGGCCGGCGCACCAGCCGTACCGGCGCTGGGCAGCTTCTCGCCCGACGCCAAGGCGGCATTCTCCACGGCGCGCTTGGCCGGGTTGCCCGACTTCGAGCCCTTCTTCTTCTGCTGCACCTTGCCGCGACCACCACCGAAGCCGGCTCCAGGGATCGGCCCCATTCCGGGAATCTGTGGCACTCCCCCGCGCGCAACCGTCTTCATCATCTTCGCGGCCTGCTCGAAACGCTGCACCAGCTGGTTCACGTCGGTGACCGTCATACCTGAACCGCGGGCGATGCGCACCCGGCGTGAGCCGTTGAGCAGCTTCGGGTTCTGCCGCTCCGCCTTCGTCATCGACTGGATGATCGCCTCAGTGCGCACGATCTCGCGTTCATCGAAATTGGCGAGCTGCTCCTTCATCGCCCCGGCGCCGGGCAGCATGCCGATCATCTTCTTGAGCGACCCTGCCCCGCGCAGCTGCTGCATCTGGCCGAGGAAGTCCTCGAGGGTGAACGTGTCGGTGCGGAACTTCTCCGCAACCTTCATCGCCTCTTCTTCGTCGAAGGCGCCCTGGGCCTGCTCGATGAGCGTCAGGATGTCACCGAGGTCGAGAATACGGCTCGCCATGCGGTCGGGATAGAACGGCTCGAAGTCGTCGAGCGACTCGCCCGTCGAGGCGAAGATGATCGGGCGACCGGTCACCGACGCGACCGACAGGGCCGCGCCACCGCGGGCGTCACCGTCGAGTTTGGTGAGCACGACACCGGTGAAGTCGACACCAGCCTGGAACGCCTTGGCGGTGGCCACAGCATCCTGCCCGATCATCGCGTCGATGACGAAGAGCACCTCGTCGGGGTCGACGGCCTTGCGGATGTCTGCGGCCTGCTTCATCATGTCGGCATCGACGCCGAGGCGGCCGGCCGTGTCGACGATGACCACGTCGTACTGCTTGTCGATGGCCCACTTGATCGAGTCTTTGGCGACCTTGACCGGGTTGCCCACGCCGTTGCCGGGCTCGGGAGCGTAGACCGCAACACCGGCCTGCCCTGCAACGACCTGCAGCTGCTGCACGGCGTTGGGGCGCTGGAGGTCGGCCGCGACGAGCAGCGGCGTGTGGTTGTCTTTCGCGAGCCACTTCGCCAGCTTGCCGGCGAGGGTCGTCTTACCGGCACCCTGAAGCCCGGCGAGCATGATGATGGTCGGCGGCTTCTTGGCGAAGTTGATGCGCCGGGCCTCACCGCCCAGAATCGCGATGAGCTCCTCGTTGACGATCTGAACGACCTGCTGCGCCGGGTTCAGTGCCTTGTTGACCTCGTCGCCGAGGGCGCGCTCGCGCACCTTGCCGGTGAAGTCCTTGACCACGTCGAGCGCCACGTCAGCATCGAGCAGGGCGCGGCGGATCTCACGAACGGTACCGTCGACATCGGCCGGGCTCAGCTTGCCCTTCGTGCGGAGGTTGCGAAAGGTGTCCGCTAAGCGGTCAGAAAGGGTTCCGAAAGTTGCCATGATCCCTCAATGTTAACTGAAGCCGATGGTTGAATAGCTCCGCCAGGAGCGTATCGAAACCCGCAGCCTCAACGACGTGGTTTCGATACGCAGCTTCGCTGCTACTCAACCGGCGAGAACAGAGCCCAACTCCCGTACAGGGCGCCCGCTGAGTTTGCTTCAGCCGATCAGGTTCTGTACGAAGACGTGCGGCGTGAAGCCGGTGAGGTCATTGATGCCTTCGCCCTGGCCGATGAGCTTGATCGGGATGCCCGTGCGCTCCTGCACCGCGAGCACGAAGCCGGCCTTGGCCGAGCCGTCAAGCTTGGTCAGCACGAGACCGGTCACTCCGGCGTGCTCGATGAATGCCTCGGCCTGCAGCAGGCCGTTCTGGCCGGTCGTCGCATCGAGCACGAGCAGCACTTCAGACACCGGCGCCTGCTTCTCGATGACCCGGCGGATCTTGGTGAGCTCATCCATCAGGCCACCCTTGGTCTGCAGGCGGCCAGCAGTGTCGATGATGGCGATCTCGATGTTGTTGCGCTTCGCGAAATCGACCGTCTGAAAGGCGACCGACGCAGGGTCCTGCCCCTCCTGCTGCGGCCTCACGATCTGCGCGCCCGCCCGCTCGGCCCAGGTCGCGACCTGCTCGACCGCCGCGGCGCGGAAGGTGTCGGCTGCACCGACGACCACGCTGCGGTTGTAGTTCGCTAGGAACTTTGCGAATTTGCCGATGGTCGTTGTCTTGCCGACCCCGTTCACGCCGACGACGAGCACGACCGCCGGGCGTTCGGTGAGATTCAGGGTCGAGTCGAGCTTGGAGAAGCGTTCCTCGAGGGTTTCGCGGAGCATCCGCTGCAGGTCTTTGGGGTCTGTGGTGCTGAAACGTGCGACCTTGGCCCGCAGATCGTCGACGATCTGGTCGGTGACGTCGATGCCGAAGTCGGCTGTGATGAGCGCGGTTTCGAGGTCGTCCCAGGTCTCGGCGTCGATCGTGCGCTTCGCGAACATGCCGCGAAGGGCTCCGGAAAGCGACCAGGGAGTGCGTTCAGCCATGCGACCAGCCTATGGTGCGGGCGGGGTCGACGCTGCCCCGGCTGTGAGCGGGCGTCAGGCGCTGTCTTTCACCCGCTGGCCGATCACGGCCGACACCCCGTCATGCCGCATCGAGACACCGTAGAGCGCGTCGGCGATCTCCATCGTGCGCTTCTGGTGGGTGATGACGATGAGCTGGGAGGTCTCGCGGAGGTCCTGGAAGATGGTCAGCAGGCGGCCGAGGTTGGCATCGTCGAGGGCTGCTTCGACCTCGTCCATGATGTAGAACGGACTGGGGCGCGCCTTGAAGATGGCGATGAGCAGTGCAACCGCCGCGAGCGACCGCTCCCCTCCAGAGAGCAGCGACAGGCGTTCGATCTTCTTGCCAGCGGGCTTCACCGAGACCTCGACGCCCGTGGTCAGGAGGTCGCCGGGGTCTGTGAGGGAGATGCTGCCGGTGCCGCCGGGAAACAGCACGGGGAACACCTCGGCGAACGCCGCCTTCGTGTCATTGAAGGCTGCCTCGAAGATGTACTTCATCTTGTCGTCGATCTCGTCGATGATCGTCAGCAGGTCTTTGCGCGTGTTCGTGAGGTCGGTGAGCTGTTCGGTGAGGAACTTGTGGCGCTGCTCCAACGCGTCGAACTCCTCGAGGGCAAGGGGGTTCACGCGGCCGAGCTCGCCGAGCATCCGTTCGGCCCTCGCGAGGCGGCGCTTCTGCTCGTCGCGATTGAACGGCACGGTCGGATGCCCGGCAGACGCTTCATCGCCCGAACCACTGCTGTTCTCTCCCTGCCCGGCCGGCGCCCCGTCGGTGGCGCTGTCGGTTGAACCACTGGCATGGGAGGGCGAGCTGGCGTTGGACGCAGCGGCGGGGCGCCGGTCGACCCCCACACCATCGACCGGAATGGGTTCGTCAGGCCCGTACTCCGCCACGAGGTCTGCCTCGACGAGGCCAAGCTCCGAGCCCACGCGCTCGAGCACGCTCGACAGGTGCAGTTTCTTCTCGTAGATCTGCAGTTCGAGACCGTGCACGTTCTCGGTGATGCCCTGGAGCCGCTCGCGAAGCCCCGATTCCTCGCGGCGCAACTCGGTGAGTTCGGCGTTCTGTTCAGCGCGCTCGGCCTCGCGCTGGGCGAGTTCGAGCCGCGCCACGGTGACCGAGCGGTCGACGGAGTCGAGCACCTCGGGCAACGCGGTGACCACGGCCGTCGCCGATTCGACCTGCCGGCGACGAATCACGGCCCGCCGCGCGGCCTCCTCTGCCGCGACGCGCTCAGCCACCCTCTGGCGTTCGAGCTCGGCCACTCTGGCGAGTTCGGCTCGCACGCGTTCGCGCGCCGTTTCAAGCGAAAGTCGCGCCTCGATCTCGCCTTCGCGGGCGGCCTCGAGTGCGCCGAACAGGTCGTCACGCGAACTCACGTCAAGAATGGGCCGAGGCCGCGAGCGCATCGCCTCGAGTTCGGCGCGCGCCTTCTCGGCCGCGGCCAGCGCGGTTGCCACAGTCTCCTTGGCGGCGGCACGCGAACGCTCGAGCCGCTCGAACTCGCTGTGGCTCGCGTCGACCTGTGCCTTCAGGCGAGAGAGCCGTTCCGCTTGGGCGGCGAGGCGCGAATCGAACTCGCGCAGTGCTGAGAGCGCATCCGTTGACTGCTGCTTGGCATTCTGGAGAATGGATCGCTGCTCGGCCAGCGTTTCGCGGGCACGGTCGATCTCGGTCTTCACAGTCTCGAGCCGGGTCGCCGCCGAGTCGCGCTCGGCCACGAGTTCGAGTCGCGATCGTTTCGCGCCGGATCCGCCGCGGAGCACGTACTCGGTGAGCACGTCTCCGCTCTTCGTGATGATCGTGAGCGGGCCGAAGCCGTCGCCGCCGTGCCCGCGCTGGCCCGCGCCCGCGTGAGTCGTCTGCGCCGAAGTGAGTCCGGCGGAGGCGCCGCTTTCCGGCGCAGCGGCCTCACCATCGGCATCCCTACCGTCGCCGCCACGCAGGGACGCGTTGGCTGCGGCAACGGCGCCACGCCACGCGGCCCGCGCAGACTCGAGGTCGTCGGCGATGAGCGTCTGCGCCAGGATCGCCCGCACACCATCGGGCGCACGCACCACATCGACCGCCCACACGAGCCCCGAGCCCGGCCGCGCGCCCTGCAGCGCGCCGGCCTCTGGCACGTGAGGCCGCTGCGCCGAGTTGAGTCCGGCCGGCGCGTCGCTCTTCGGCGCAGTGGCCTCACTTTCGCCACCGGAGGGGGCAGCAGCAGCTGCCGAGGCGATGATGACCTCCACGCGGCCCATGTCGGCATCGCGGGCCGAGGTGAGCGCAGCGAACGCCGCCTCCGCCGTGTCGGCGAGCACCCCGTCGGCCAGCGACCCCAGCGCAGCAGCGATCGCGGCCTCGAACCCCGGCGTCACCTGCACGTGCTCCGCCACGAGGCCCCGGATGCCCGGCAATCCCGACCCGGCGAGCTCACTCGAGCCGTCTTTCTGCCCGAGCGCCATCGACAGTGCACTCGTCTTACCCGCCAAAGCGTCTCGTTCACGTTCGAGCGTGTGCAGGGCATCCCGGAGCTGTTCGATCTCGGCCTCGGCCTCGAACACGGCGGCCTGCGCGAACTCGTACGCCTCGTCGAGATCGGTAGCGCCCGCGTCGGTCGTCGTGGCCTCGGCGTCGAGGGCGGCGAACTCCATCTGCAGCCGGCCGCGGCGCTCGAAGGCCGCATCGAGGGCGTTCTGCTGGCGCAGGTCTTCGCCACGAACGGCCGCGAGCCGCGAATTGGCCGACTCGAGCTGGCCGGTGAGTTTCGAGATCTCGAGATCGTGTTTCGACACGAGCGCGCTCTGCACGGCGATCTGCTCGTCCACGGCGTCGAGCGACTGCCGCACGGCCAGCGTCGCGGCACCGGCATCGCGCCAGCCCTGTTCGGCCGCAGCCACCCGTTCGGCGAGGCGCTTGGCCTCCTCCTGCGCGTCGGCGACCATGCTTGCGGTCACCCCGGGCCCGTTCGACGCCGTCTCCGCCTCGGAGCCGAGCAGCGCGAGCCGCTGGTTCGCCAGCGTGTAGAGGCCGCGCAGCCGCTCCTGCACAGACTCGAGCCCGAAGGCCGTTCGCCGGGCGAAGTCGACCGCATCGCCCACCTGCGCCTGCTCGATGCGGTTGATGCGCAACTGGTTCTGTTCGAGGCGCTCCTGCAGCACAATCCGTTCGGTTCGCCGTTCGTTCTCGCTGCGGGAGTGGTCGTCGAGGGCGGCTCGCAGCGTGACCACTTCGTCTGCCAGGAGGCGGGCGCGGGCATCCCGAACGATCGCTGCGATGCCCTGTGCCTCTTTGGCGACCTCGGCTTGCCGCCCCAGCGGCTTGAGCTGCCTGCGGATCTCGCCAGCGAGGTCGCTCAGCCGGGTGAGGTTCGCCTGCATGGCCTCGAGCTTGCGCTGCGTCTTCTCCTTGCGGCGGCGATGCTTCAGGATGCCCGCGGCCTCCTCGATGAAACCACGCCGCCCCTCGGGCGTGGCGTGCAGCACGGCGTCGAGCTGCCCCTGCCCGACGATGACGTGCATCTCTCTGCCCAGACCGGAATCGCTCAGCAGTTCCTGCACGTCGAGCAGCCGGCAGGAGTCGCCGTTGATGGCGTACTCGCTGCCGCCGTTGCGGAACAGGGTGCGACTGATCGTCACCTCGGAGTAGTCGATCGGCAGCGCGCCGTCGGCGTTGTCGATGGTGAGGATGACCTCGGCGCGGCCGAGCGGGCCCCGGGTGGAGGTGCCGGCGAAGATGACGTCTTCCATCTTGCCGCCGCGGAGGGTCTTGACACCCTGTTCGCCCATGACCCAGGCCAGGGCATCCACTACGTTGCTCTTGCCAGAGCCGTTCGGCCCGATGACGCAGGTGACGCCGGTTTCGAACGCGAATGTGGTCGGCTGAGCGAAGGACTTGAACCCCTTGAGGGTCAGGCTCTTCAGGTACACCGGCGACCCTCTCGTGTGGCTCTCGTGATTCTCGCGTCTAGTTGCTGGGTCTACGGTACCCAACCCTGCCGGTTCTTCAGCCCTGTGACGCGGCGGCGCGGCGGGTCGAGCCGTCTGCCCGGGCCCAGCCGCCGCCGTGCCACCACGGATTCGTCCACACGCGGTGCCACGTGCAGACTGCACGCGATGTCGCCCGTGGACGAATCCGTGGCGCACCCGAGCCGGTCCGGTCGCGCACACGAGCCGAGTCGGTGGCGCGCGCGAGCAGGCTCGGTGGCGCGCGCGAGCAGGTTCGGTCGCGGGCACGAGCAGGTTCGGTCGCGGGCACGAGCCGGCTCGGGCACGCGCCGCGGGTTTAGGGTTGGGGGTTATGGCACGCACACCCCTCGTCGCCCCCGGCCCCGAGCTCACCCCCGACGAACTCGAGCGGTACTCCCGCCAGATCCGGCTGCCACAGATCGGGCTCGAAGGCCAGCGCCGGCTCAAGGGTGCGCGGGTGCTCGTGCTCGGCGCGGGTGGCCTGGGGTCGCCGGTTCTGCTGTATCTCGCCGGCGCAGGGGTCGGCACGATCGGCATTGTGGATGATGATGCCGTCGATGTTTCGAACCTGCAGCGGCAGATCATCCATTCGGCCTCGGCGGTCGGCACGTCGAAGGCCCGCTCGGCGCGCGCGGCGATCCAGCGACTCAACCCGCTTGTCGTTGTGGAGGTGCATGAGGTTCGGCTCGACGGGGGGAACGCGGCCCGCATTCTGTCGGGATACGACCTGGTGATCGACGGGACCGACAATTTCAGCACGCGATACCTGGCGAATGACACGGCGGCCCTGCTGGGGATGCCGTACATCTGGGGGTCGGTGTTGCGGTTCGACGGGCAGATGTCGGTGTTCTGGCAGCGGGCAGGAGATGTTGGCGCTGGCCGCGGAGTCACCCTTCGCGACCTCTACCCCTCGCCGCCGGCCGACGACGAACTCGAGTCGTGTTCGGTCGCGGGCGTGCTCGGGCCGCTCTGCGCCACGATCGGGGCCGCCATGGCTACCGAGGCCCTGAAGCTGATCGCCGGTTTCGGGGAGCCGATGATCGGGCGCGTTCTGGTGGTGGATGCCCTCGACGGCTCGCAAACGCAGGTACCGTTCCGTGCGGCCGAGCCCCACGCCACCGCCCCTGCCGCGGCGTCAGCGACGGCCGGCACCTCAGCCCCAGACGCAGACCCGGACTCGGACTCTGTGTCGGCTTTGGCGCCTGCTGCGACCTCGGGTTCGGCACCTCCGGCCGGCTCGGGCTCGGGTTCGGCGCCTGAGGCCACGTCGGGCTCGGGCTCGGCTTCAGACTCTCGCCCTGCCTCGAACTCAGGCCTGGGCCCGGCACCCGCGGCTGCGTCGAGCCCGGCCCCGACGACGCGCCCGCATCGCGCTGCCGCGCCGAGCCCGGCTCCTGCCGCCCCCTCGATCACCGTCGCCCAGCTCGCCGACCGCCTCGCGGCCCGCAACCTGGGAACAGACGACTTCGTGCTCGTCGACGTGCGGGAGCCCTGGGAGTACGAATTCGTCTCCATCGAGGGTGCAGTGCTCCTCCCCCTGGCGAACCTGCTCTCCGACCAGGCGCGTGACCTCCTCATGGGCGAGCAGGTTCTCGTTCACTGCCACCACGACACCCGGTCTCGCTACGCCCGCGAAGTCATGCTGCAGTCGGGCTACACCGATGTGACCTTCGTCGAGGGCGGCATCGACGCATGGGCAGCGACTATCGACCCCGAGCTGCCGCGCTACTGAAGAGAATGACGGTTGCTCGGCCGCCGGTGAGCCTGCCGTCACCCTCCGTATCGGTGGAACGCTCGCAGCCAGTATTCTTCGCTTCCGGTGAGACCAGCGCGCAGGCCCGAGCCACCGATCTGAAGCGCCACTCCAACCCAGCTCGCCAGACCACCACTGTCTGGGGTCCGCCCCAGGTAACTTTCGTACATCAGACTCACCCGCTCACTGATGGTCTCCGTTGAATCCCAGAATCGCGAAATGACCCAGTCTCGACCGTTCTGCGCGGCGAGCTTCGACCAGAAGTCCTGATCGGCCTGGTTTGCCTCACGATGCAACAGTGTCTGTAGAGCGACCTAGTGAACGACGGATTGGTGCCGCCGTGCTGAAGGAAGTACTCCTGTGATGCGTAGAAGGACGTCTCGATATCGTCTGGTGTCAAGCGACCCTGCTGCATCCAATGCAGCCAGTCGGCTCGGCCAGAACCGTCTGCCCCACGCCCGAGGATGCTCTGGTAGGCATTGTCGATTCGGATGAGTCGATACTCATCGCTGTTCACGAAGCCGGCCGAGATCGCGCCCCGAGGCGCACCCTGCGTAAGCCTGTCGACCCAACCGTTGGTCTCGTCCGCCGAGGGAAATCTGCCGAGATAGTCCTGATAAAGCGATGTCACATACCCCTGATTGTGACTGCGCTCGGCGCTGGACAAGTTGATGAACAGGTAGGGACTTCTGCCGGCCGAAACGACGATCGGAGTCGCGGACTGGATCGTGTTCTCCCGTTCGAACCAGACCGAATTCGGCACGTCAGGGTCTGCGCTCGGCAGATTCCGATATGCGCGAAGCGTGTAACTACCCTGTTCCACATTCTGGAAAGCCCAGTAGCCAGTGTCGGTGTACTCCGATTGGACAAGCGTTCCGTCGAGCTGGTACAGGCTCACTGTGCCGGGCAAGAGGTTCCCGATTCCGTCGTAGAACGAACCCGTCACACTCCCTGTGATGCTCGCCTCGACTGTAGCGGGCCGGTGCGCTGCCATTGCGGGTGTCGCAAGCGTCACCGAGGCGACCACTGCCAACAGGGCCATTCTGATGGCTCCCGCACGAGAACCCATTCGTCGAATCATGCTGCCAATGATCTCATCGAAGGCGACGCAGTCCGACAACCGGTCTACCCACGCAACTCGCGCAGCTGGGGCACAGCTGCCCGGGCTCAGCCGCCGGCGAAGGGGGGCAGAACGTCGAGGGTGTCGCCGGGGTGGACGAGGGCCGCGCGATCGGTGGTCGTGACGCCGTTCAGCAGAAAGGTGCTGCGCGCGAAGACGGGAGCCGAGCCGAACGGGGTGCTGTCGAGCAGGGCCTGGATCGAGCATCCGGAGCCCAAGCCGGGCAATGGGCGCACCTCTTCGCCGGCACCGGCCGCCGCTTTGGCCGCCGCGAAATAGCGAACGGTCACGACCGGAACACCTCCACGCGTGTCCACCGGGACCTCAGCGCCCAGTGTGACCTCAGCGCCCTGCGTCAGCCCAGCGCCCGGCGTCAGCCCAGCGCTCGGCGCGACTACCGGCACCATCGAAGCCTCAGCGACCTGCGCGACCTCAGCCACCGATCGCACTCATCGGTCGGTCGGGCTGCTGGAAGCCAGCCTGGTTCATTCCGTGGCCGGAAGGTTTCGCCCACATCGCCGCACGCCAGAGGTCGGCGACCGTGTCGTCGTCGGCGCCGGCGCGCATCGGGCCGAGAAGGTCGGTCTCGACGTGCGAGAAAAGGCAGCTGCGCACGGCTCCCTCGGCGGTGAGCCGGGTGCGGCGGCAGTCTTCGCAGAACGCCTCGGTGACAGAGGCGATGATGCCCACGGTTCCGAGCGAGGGCGAATCGGCTGCCGCGCCGCGGAGCCGCACCTGGTAGAGCTCGGCCGGCGCACCATCGCGCGGCGCTTCATCTGGCGTCAGGTCGTAACGCTCCGACAGGCGGCGGCGCATCTCCTCGGCCGTGATCATCACGTCGCGATCCCAGATGTGGTCGGCGTCGAGCGGCATCTGCTCGATGAACCGCAACTGGTGCCCGCCGGCGAGCGCCCACTCGAGCAGCTCAGGGCCCTCGGTGTCGTTGATGCCGGGGATGAGCACCGCGTTGATCTTGGTGTGATGGATGCCCGCCGCACCCAGCGCGTCGATGCCCGCGAGCACCTTGGTGAGGAAGGGGCGCCGGGTGATCGTGGCGAAGGTCTCGGCGCAGATCGAGTCGAGTGACACGTTCACCCGGTCGAGGCCCGCGTCGGCGAGCGCGGTCGCCCGCCCGGCCAGCCCGATCGCGTTGGTGGTGAGCGAGACCTCCGGGCGGGCATCCAGTGCTGAAACGTCACGGATGATGTCGACCAGGTCGCCGCGCAGAAGTGGTTCACCGCCCGTGAAGCGCACCTGCCGAACGCCGAGTCGTTCTGTCGCGAGCCGCGCTAGCCTCACGATCTCGTCGCGCTGCATGAGCTTGGGCGTGGGGAGAAAGGGGAGGCCCTCAGCCGGCATGCAGTAGGTGCAGCGGAGGTTGCACTTGTCTGTGAGGGAGATGCGGAGGTCGGTGGCGACCCGGCCGTAGCTGTCGAGCAGCCCGGGAACCGCAACCGACGACGGCCGCTCGCCGAATTGCGCGATCTGCCGGGCGCTTGGCGGCTCGCCCGCGCGAGCGCGAACCTGCGGTACTCCCAGCATCACGGTCATTGACCAAGCCTAAGTGGTATTTCGACCGACGTGCCGCTTCGGACTGTGGCGGGCCGGGGCGAGTGCAGCTCGCCGAATGCATCGGGGCCTCAAGTGGGCAGACAGCTCCCGGCAGAGTGAGGCAGGATGGTGCTGTGATCCGCCGCACGATTGATGAACACCGTGACGCCATCGACGCGCTGCTCGGGCCCCTTGGCGCGGGTCGCTCCGCCCGGGCATCCGAACCGCTTCGTGTCTCTGCTGACGCCCTCGCTGCCCGGCCGGGAGACTACCAGGGGCGCATCCTGGCCGCCGATGTGCTCTCCCCCACCGACCTGCCCGGGTTCGACAACTCGCAGATGGACGGCTACGCCGTGTCGTGGTTCGACCTGGTGACCGCGTCGGGCGAGAACCCGGTGAAGCTCGAGGTCGCGGGGCAGATCGCCGCGGGCGACCCGGCGGGCGTGCTCACCCCCGGCACCGCGGCCCCCATCATGACCGGCGCCCCCGTGCCCCCGGGCGCAGACGCGGTTGTGCCGATCGAGCAGGCCGTGCCGCCACGATTCCCCGAGCACCTGCCTCAGGGCGGCAAACACGCGACTGATGAAACCCCGCCCAGCGTGAACGTGGAATTCATCGAACCCGTGACGCCAGGCGCTTTCATTCGTAAGGCCGGAAGCGACGTTTCGGCGGGCGACGTGCTGCTGCGGGCCGGGTCCTCACTCGGGCCGGCGCAACTCGGGGTCATCGCCGGCACGGGGCTTCGTGAAGTGCAGGTGCTGCCGCGCATCCGGGTGCTCCTCGTCTCGACGGGGCACGAGATCCGCGACGCGGGAACCACGCTGGAGCCTGGGCAGATCTTCGATTCGAACAGTGTGGCCCTGAGCCTGGCGATCATCGAGACCGGGTGCGAAGTGCGGGCCATACCGTGCCGGTCTGACGACGCCGAGGTGCTGCTGGCGATTCTCTCGGCGAACGCGCCCTGGGCCGACATTGTTGTGACTGTCGGAGGCGTGAGCGCCGGCGCCCGCGAGGTCGTGCGTGACGCGCTGACGCCCCTCGGCGTGGTGTTCGGCAAGGTCGCCATGCAGCCGGGCGGCCCCCAGGGTTTCGGGCTCGCGGCGATTCCTGCCGCGGCGACCGACGTGGCCTTCGTGCGCCCGGTCATCTGCATGCCGGGCAACCCGGTCAGTGCGCTGGTCACGTTCGAGATGTTCCTGCGAGCGCCGCTTCGCCGCCTCGCCGGGCAGAACCCGGCCGAGCGCCTCAGAGAGGTCGCCATGACCGTCGAAGCCGTCGACTCACCCCTCGGCGTTCACCAGATTCGGCGCGGCTTCGTCGACGACGAGGGCACCGTGACGCTCGTGGGCGGCACCAGCTCGCACCTGCTGCACTCGTATGCCTCGTCGAATGTACTCGTGCACATTCCCGCCGATGTCGCCCACCTCGACGCCGGCGACCCGGTGATGGTCTGGAGAATCGATGACTGACAAAATCGCGCCCGAAGCAGACGCCGATCAGCTCACGCATGTGCGGCCCGACGGCGCCGTGCTCATGGTCGACGTCACCGACAAGGCGGTCACCAAGCGCGTCGCCCACGCGACGGCGACGCTCATCACCCGTCCCGACGTGATCGCCCTCCTGCTCGCCGGCGACCTCCCCAAGGGCGAGGCACTGGCCACCGCTCGCGTGGCCGGCATCCTCGGCGCAAAGCAGACCTCGAACCTCATTCCCCTCTGTCACCCCCTGCCCCTGTCTGGCGCGACGATCGATTTCACTCCCGAGCACGATCGGGTCATCATCCGGTCGATGGTCAAGACAACAGGCGTGACCGGCGTCGAGATGGAGGCGCTGACGGCCGCCTCGATCGCCGCCCTCACGCTCTACGACATGATCAAGGCGGTCGACAAGCACGCCAGCATCACCGACATCGCCGTGCTCGCGAAGAGCGGCGGCAAGAGCGGCGACTGGGTGCGCGAAGACGGGTTCAGTGACCCCTCGGCTGCCCCCAGCGAACCGGCGAGTGAGACAGAACCGGCGGATACGCACAATCCGGTCCCGCAATGACTGACACCGTCGCCATCCTCATCGTGTCGACCCGGGCGGCGTCGGGGGTCTACGACGACCTCACCGGTCCAGTCATCGCCGAGTGGGCGACGGCTCGTGGATGCTCGGCAGCACCACCGCTCGTCGTCGCCGACGGCCCCGGGGTGACCCCGGCCCTGCAGCGGCTGCTCGCCGCCACACCGACACTGCTCGTCACGAGCGGCGGAACGGGCATCCACCCAGGCGATCGCACGCCAGACCAGACCCGCGCACTGCTGGACTACGAGATACCTGGTTTCAGCGAGGAGCTGCGCCGTCGCGGCTCACTGAAGGTGGCGAGCGCTCTGTTGTCGCGTGGGGTCGCCGGGGTCGCCGGGTCAACGATCGTGGTGAACCTGCCGGGCTCGCGGGGCGGCGTCGCTGACGGTCTGGCACTGCTCGACGAGGTTCTCGACCACATGATCGACCAGCTGAGAGGTGGGGACCATGCCCGCAAGTGATTCTGATTCGTACGTCTTCGGGCCCGACGACGTGGGGCCAACCGGAGCGGTGCCGAGTGAGTCGATTGCGGGTGCCACCGGTTCGGAGAAGACCGGTGCCGAGGCCGGGTCTGGCGCATCGGCCGAGAGTGTCGGCGGTTATGACCTCGACGACCGCAGCGCCACGGGCCAGGTCGCGTTCGCATACGTCAGCGATGTCGGCATCACCGTCGAATGGTGCGCCGAGAACGTCGCGAGCGACGAAGCGGGGGCCGTCGTGACGTTCAGCGGCGTGGTGCGCAACCACGACCACGGCAAACCCGTGACGCGCCTGAGTTATTCTGCCCACCCGAGCGCCGGCGAAGTCATGCGCGAGGTCGCGAACGATGTCGCCTCTGCGCACCCCGGAACGCGCATCGCCGTCGCTCACCGCGTCGGCAACCTCGCGATCGGCGACATCGCGCTCGCCTGCGCGGTCTCTGCGGCGCACCGCTCGGAGGCCTTCGCCGCGTGCAGTGAACTGGTCGACGCCGTGAAGGACCGGGTACCCATCTGGAAGGAACAGTGGTTCACCGACGGCACGTTCGAGTGGGTCGGCGCGGGGTAAGCCACGGTCGCCACGCGTGCCGTCTGCAAGTGTTGAATTTTCGTCATTGTTGTCTTAGAGTACTCGTTGCGACACTTTGCTGGATGTCGAGGGCTGACCAAATTGGACTCGGTCGGGCCGAGCAACGGGCGCAATTTCCATGAGATTTGGTCGACAACCGGCAGCGCATGCTAATCTTGACTCATCACGATCAGCCCGCTCGCTTCACAGCTGGGGCTGATTTTCTTTAACGAGGATCTTCGTGGCCGAATACACAAAACCCTGGCTTTCGATCAGCGAGCAACTCGACAAGCTCGAATCTCGCAGTGTCGACGATTCGGGCCGCCAGACAGGAGCCAGACTGCTGAGCACTGTCGGCTATTACCGCGTGACCGGCTACTTGTTCCCGTTCCGAGAATCGGAACCCTATGTCGACGAGCCCGGTCGCCAGAAGACCTTGATTCACAACAACTATCAGGTCGGCACAACTCTCGAATACGCCGAGGCCCTGATCAATTTCGATCGTCAACTACGCATGCTAGTTCTGGACGGTATCGAAAGAATCGAGGTCTCGCTGAGAACTCAACTTGGACACGTGCTCGGAAGGCAATCTGCGTTCGCTCACTTGGACCCCATCAACTTTGTGAATGCATTCACCGATCCCATCGTTCTCCGGGCGAGCTTATGCGTGCGTTCCGCCGCCCGACTGGGGCTAGTCACTGCACTGTCGGGCAAGGTGCCCATCGTGGGGTCGACTTCCGAGAAGCGCGACAAACAAAGCTCTGGCCGCCCTTGAGTCCCGACTCGGCCATCAGGGCCACGCTGCCGCCTAGAGGTGAACGTCGCCCTCAGCCAGGTAGCCGGGAGCGTGCACCAGAAAGAGTTCCATCTGGCCGCCATACGAGTACGGCGTGTTCTTGGGCAAGAACACGACATCCTTCGCGCTGACCGCCTTCGTGGTTCCGTCGACCTCGAACCACCCCGTTCCCTCGACGACAAGGTAAACCCGGCCTGAGTGCGTCGAGAGAATGCGCGGGTGGGAGCCCTCGACAGTGATCATCGAGGCTCCGGCGAAGTCGTCGTCGCTCGAGTAGGCGAAAACCGTGAGCTCGGGGTACGGGATTTCGGTGGTTTCGGCGAAGGAGACGACGTGATTCATGGAACGCACTTCTTTCTGTGGTCGATCAGCGAGTTGGGCTGCGTGAACCTGTTCGGTCACGCGGGCGTGGAGTATGCCCGAAACGGTGTCCGGATGCTCGGGCAGAGGCCGGGCATCCCCCTGGCCGTACATATGCTCCCGAAGTGTAGCGCCCTCGAGCGACTCGCCTTTGGCATCCACTGCGATAGCCTGTGGCCATGGTACGTGGCGGCGTCGGAGCGACGAATGGCATCACCCTGCTGCAGCTCAAGTACTTCGTCGAGGTTGCCGTAGAAGGCTCCATCAGCGCGGCCGCCGACCTGAGTTTTGTGGCGCAGCCGACCATGTCCGCCGCAATGAAAGACCTCGAGACACGCGTCGGTCGCGCACTCTTCACCCGCTCCGCCCGCGGGGTCACCCTCACCGAAGACGGCGCAGAGTTCCTCGGCTACGCCCGCCAGGTCGTCGAGCAGGCAGAGCTCCTCGAGCAGCGCTACCTGGGGCGCCCGCGTTCACGCCGGCTCCTCGCCGTCTCGGCGCAGCACTACTCCTTCGTCGTCGATGCTTTCGTGCGGATGGTGAACGCCTCTGACGCGGCGGAGTACGAATTCACGCTTCGCGAGACGCGCACCTGGGACATCATCGAAGATGTGCGCACGCTCCGAAGCGAGCTCGGGGTTCTCTACCGCAACGACTTCAACCGAAAAGTCATCAACAAGCTGCTCCGGGAGTCGGGCCTCACCTTCAATCCGCTCTTCCTCGCCGCCCCGCACATCTTCGTCGCCCGCACGAACCCCCTCGCCAACCGCGAGCGGGCCACCCTCGCCGACCTTGAAAACCTGCCCCGGCTCACGTTCGACCAAGGGGCCAACAACTCGTTCTACTTCGCCGAAGAAATACTCTCGACCCTTTCGTCGAAACAGAACATCCGGGTGAGCGACCGGGCCACCATCTTCAACCTCATGATCGGGCTCGGCGGTTACACCATCTCCACCGGCATCATCTCCGACGACCTCGATCCGTCGATCACCGCTGTGCCGCTCGACGTCGACGAGCGCATCGAGATCGGATGGATCGGCCACACCTCCGTGCCGCTCACCGACCAAGCACAGGGTTTCGTCGCCCAGCTGCGCGACGTCGTCACCGATTTCGGCGTGGAGCTGTTGGTATAGGCAACGCCTATGCCAACCCATCCTTCGTCTCGATGGTGCTATGGGCACCGACGTTGCCTAACCTTGGTTTCCTCAGAGAAGGCATCGGATCACATGACGAACGAACTCACGTTTGGTATCAGCACCACGCGCTTCGACGACGAATACTCCCCGTCGAACAGCTCCCGAAGCACGACGAACTTCGCGAACCTCGCGCGAGGCGACGATCGTCAACAGAATCTTCGCTACACCTTGAGGATGATCGACAAACGCTTCAACGAACTCGCGAACTGTGACAACCCGAACCGGGATCGCTATTCGGTCGAGCTCGAGATCGTGTCTATCGACCTGCACCTCCCGTCAGACGGCGCTCATGAAGCCTTCCCGCTGATCGAGATTCTGGATGCCCACATCGTCGACCATCACACCGGCGAGCGTATTCACGGCATAGTCGGAAACAACTTCTCGTCGTATGTTCGTGATTACGATTTCAGCGTGGTGTTGCCGAAGCACCGTGCACGTGAAACGGTGCTCCCTGTTCCACGGGACTTCGGAGACCTGCACGGCAAGCTGTTCAGGCATTTCCTCGTCTCCGATGTCTATGCCGAGCGCTTCGACAAGCCGCCCGTGATCTGCATCAGCGTGTCGAGCAAAGAAACCTATCGTCGCACTGGCAATCGCCATCCGGTACTGGGCATCGAGTATCACCAGGATGCGTTCTCGTTGACCGACCACTACTTTGCACAGATGGGGCTGCAGGTGCGGTATTTCATGCCGCCCGGCAGCGTCGCGCCCTTCGCGTTCTACTTCGTCGGTGATCTGACCAGCGACTACTCAGATCTGGAACTCATCAGCACCATCAGCACCATGGAAGCGTTCCAGAAGATCTATCGCCCAGAGATCTACAACGCCCATTCACCAGCCCGACAGGTCTATCGGCCGAGACTGGAGAATCCAGACTATTCGCCGGTTCCCGTTGCCTACGATCGCGAAGAGCGCAGCCAGCTGGCGATCAGGCAAGGCAAGCTCGCCGAAGAGCTTTTCATGAAGCCGTTCCACACTGTGCTCGAGCGATGGGCCGCGAGCTACCCTCCACGAGCCCGACGACACGCGGAGACTCAGGCAGCATGAACCCTCTGTTACCGACCTCGATCGTCGGCAGTCTGCCCAAACCCTCGTGGCTCGCTCAGCCGGAGAAACTCTGGTCGCCCTGGAAATTGCACGGCCAAGAATTGATCGAGGCCAAGAAGGATGCGCTGGGCCTATCGGCCCATGAACAGCGTCTCAGCGGCATCGACATCATCAGTGACGGCGAACAGACCCGTCAACATTTCGTCACCACGTTCATCGAACACCTCAGCGGTGTCGACTTCGAAAAACGAGAAACGGTGCGCATCCGCGATCGCTACGACGCGAGCGTGCCGACCGTCGTCGGTGCGGTGAGCCGCGAACGGTCCGTTTTCGTGGAAGACGCGAAGTTCTTGCGCCAACAGACGGCTCAACCCATCAAATGGGCTCTCCCCGGGCCCATGACAATGATCGACACGCTCTACGACAGTCACTACAAGAGTCGCGAGAAACTTGCCTGGGAGTTCGCGAAGATCCTCAACGAAGAAGCCAAAGAACTCGTAGCGGCGGGGGTGGACATCATCCAGTTCGACGAGCCCTCGTTCAACGTCTTCTTCGACGAGATGAAGGATTGGGGTGTGGCGGCCCTGGAGCGGGCGGCAGAGGGCCTCAGCAGTGAAACAGCCGTGCACATCTGCTACGGCTACGGCATCAAGGCCAACACGGACTGGAAGGCGACACTCGGGTCTGAGTGGCGCCAGTACGAGGAATCGTTCCCGCTACTGCAGAAGTCGACCATTGACATCGTCTCGTTGGAGTGCCAGAACTCGCACGTTCCGCTCGAGTTGGTTGAGATCATCCGGGGCAAGAAGGTCATGCTCGGCGCCATCGACGTCGCCAGCAATGAGATCGAGACCCCCGAAGAAGTGGCTGCCACGCTCCGGGGCGCGCTCGAGTTCGTCGATGCCGACAAGCTGTACCCGAGTACGAACTGCGGCATGGCACCGTTGCCTCGACAGGTTGCACGAGACAAGATGGTCGCCCTCGCTGCAGGAGCTGAAATCCTTCGCGCAGAACTCGGTCAGTCCCGCATGGCGAAGTAGCAGCGATTCTTGGGCTAGCGGGTCACTCGCGGAGGGTAGAAGGCCAGGCCGGTAGAGGTTCAGGCATCTCATGGCGAGCTCGGCGTCGACCGTCAGCGACCCTCGTTTGGTCAAGCAGATGCAGAAACTCTCGGGAAGAGCGCAAGGGCAACATGTCGGAGCGGTACTAGGAGCGGCGAGCGTGAAGCGCGGTCACTCGCGTCCCGTGACTACTTGACAGAACGTCCATTATCGGCGCAATTATCGAGGGAATTTGACTCGAACAGGAACTCCCGCACACATACAGAAAGCAGAATCCTGACCACGTGATCGACAGCCGCGCATGTAGCCAGATATCTAAAGCTCGAATGCCATGCGCCATAACCGCTAATACGCCGAGCGACCGAACTGTGGCGGAAGTCTCCCGCCCCGATAACGGTTTTGGCGCATGACACGACTGTGGATCTGCATGGCGCGCAATGCCAGCTGAACATCGTCCATCGGACTAACAGATCCGTACGCACTGGCCTCGATCTTGCGATCACGTTTGGACGGGCATCGCTGCCGCTCTCAACTATTCCTGACGCCGACTAGTCCAGCGGACCGCCAGCCACATACAGAATCTGACCGGAGACGAATCCCGAGCGATCATCGACGAAGAACGACACTGCGTTCGAGATGTCGTCGGGCTGGCCTACTCGAGCGACTGGAATCTGGCTGGCCCATTGGTCGAGCAATTGCTCGAAGGGCGTGCCGAGTCGTTCGGCGGTAGCCGCCGTCATGTCGGTCTGGATGTAGCCGGGCGCGATCGAGTTGACGGTGATGCCGAACTTTCCGAGCTCGAGCGCGAGCGTTTTCGTGAAGCCCTGAATGCCTGCTTTCGCTGCGGCATAGTTGGCTTGGCCTCTGTTTCCCAGCGCAGAGCTGCTCGACATGTTGACGATGCGCCCGAAACCTTGCTTGGTCATATATTTCTGGGCGGCCTTGCTCATCAAGAACGCTCCTCGAAGGTGCACGCCGATGACCGCATCCCAGTCGTTGGTCGTCATCTTGAACAAGAAATTGTCTCGAATAATTCCGGCATTGTTGATGAGGATGGTCGGATGCCCCAGCTCGGCCTCGATTGACGAGAACGCCGCGCTGACCGCCTCTTCGTTGCTCACATCTGCGCCCACAGCGATCGCTCGGCCGCCCGCCGCCCTGATCGAATCGACCGTTGCGTCGCAGCTCTCTGCCGTGAGGTCGAGTACCGCGACCGCGTGACCATCGTCGGCAAGGCGTTGGGCAACGGCGGCACCTATCCCCCGCGCCGCGCCCGTCACGATTGCAATTCGTTCCGTTGACATGAATTTTCTCCTTATTTGATGTGGTGAAGCGTATGTGAAATGGTGAAACAGTTCCGATGATTGCTCAGACTAGGTTCACCGACCGACCTTGCCGAAAAGACCCGCAAGAGGTGCGAGAACGATGGGCCGCGCGGCGAACCACACGCCTCCGATGATGGCGATCGAGGCACTGAAGATCGTGAAGCCGACCCAATTGACGGCGTCCTGCCCGCCGTACATATGGTTGAGATTACGAAGCGCGCCCGTCGCGAGGACAAGTGTGACGTGAACGATGATGAAGAACACGAAGTACAGCATCACCGGAAAATGCAGGGCCCGCGCCCACTCCACCGGATAGAGTCGGACGAGGCGCGCCGCACGCGCAGGCCACAGCGCCGACATGCGAAAACCCGTGACGATCGCCAGGGGCGCAGCCACGAAAATCGTGACGAAATAGGCGAGCACCTGCAGGCTGTTGTAGTTGACCCAGCCGTCTTCTGTCGGCCACATCAGCGATGCATATTGCAGGGCGGCAGAGAGGGCGTTGGGAATGACAGCCCAGCTGGTGGGTATCACGCGCATCCATTGACCTGTGGCGAAGAGCAGCACGATGAAGATCACGCCGTTGATCAGCCACAGAAGGTCGACAGATTGGTGAAACCATAGGCTCAAACTGATTTTTCGGCTGATCGGTCGCCGCGAGGTGAAGAACACATCGGGTCGCTTCTGGGTGCGAACCTGCCAGCCGCTGCGGATGATCAGCACCATGAAGAAGACTGTCAAGAAGTGTTGCCACCCCAACCAGGCCGGTATTCCCACGGGTGCCGAATCGGGCAGCGGCGTTTCGCCCGGATACGTCGTCATGAAGTCGCGCATGACGTCGAGACCGGCCAGCCCCCGTGCTGCGAGCACCAGAATGCCGGCCGCGACGACGGCGCCGAGGATGCCGAGCACGACTCGCGGCATCGCTGCCACGCCGAATCGAACTTCGCGTGGCTTTCCGCTCGGTTCGACCGACATCACTGGCGCGGCAGCACCGGGCAGGGCGGGCGCAGCGGCGGGCCGTTGCCCTTCTTCCGATTCGCGCGGCAGGCCGCGGCGCACCACCCGTGGGCGTTGCTCGTCTGTCATGGCTGACTCTGACTGTCGTTGAGCGCTGCAATCAGTTGCGGCACCACGGTGAAGATGTCGCCGACGACACCGAAGTCGGCTATCTCGAATATCGGGGCGTCCGCGTCTTGGTTGATTGCGACGATGGTCTTTGCGGTCTGCATCCCGGCTCGGTGTTGTATTGCTCCTGAGATTCCGAGCGCGACGTAGAGCTGCGGTGAGACCGAGACACCGGTTTGCCCCACCTGGTGGCTGTGCGGAATGTATCCTGCGTCGACCGCCGCCCGCGATGCGCCGACGCCCGCACCCAATGCGTCTGCGAGCTGTTCGACCAGAACGAATCCTTGCTGCGAACCGAGCCCGCGACCACCCGAAACCACTTTCGCGGCACCGCTCAGCTCGGGGCGGGTCGATGATTGCGACGCGGGGGTGAAGGCGCTCACTTCGAACGCCGGCGTCGCAGAATCGGCAACGGGCAGCGGGATGCTCTGCGGTGGCTGCGCGTCCGCGCGAGCGTCGATTGCGCCCTGTCGAATGGTGACGACCAGCGCCCCGAAGGTGGCTGCAGCCTCTACGGTGTACGCGCCGCCGTAAACCGAATGATGGGTGACGATTCCGTCGTCGTCTCGGCTGACTCCCACCGCATCGACCGAGACCGCGGCATGCACTCGCACTGCGAATCGTGCGGCTACATCGCGGCCCTCGATCGACTTCGCGATGAGAATCGCTTCGGGTTTCACCAGCTGCGCAGCAGAGACCAGGGCATCGACGATCGGCGCACTGAGCATCGTCGAAACCGCCGTGGTCTCGACGACCAGAACCTGCGCGGCTCCGAAGCTCGCAGCGGCACGTGCCGCATCGGCCGCATGTTCTGGCGACGCGACGATCAACGCGATGGGAGTACCGATGCTCGCCGCAGCGCCGAGCAGCGCGGGCACTGTATTCGCGAGCACGCCAAGCGGAGTCACCTCGGCCACGACGAGGATGGAGTCGGCTGAAAATGAGTCTGACACGTTATCTTCTTTCGCAGATGATCTGGATGCTGCTGGTTGTCGCGTACGCCGATCGATGACCTACTGGAGTCCCCAGCTGGTCAGATAGGTCGTCTGATAGTCGATGGGCGACTCGAAGTCTTGACCATCGGGCATCATGTTGTGGTCGACATCGACGAAGCGGAATCCGATTCCCTCCGGCACCTGGGGCACGTTATTGAAGTAGCGGTTCATCGCGTCGATTCCGCCCCAGGCTGTCCACGAGGCGCTCTGGGCGGGGTCGGCGTTCAGGCCGCCTCCATCTCGAATCAGTTGCAACGCAGGCGCAAAGCCCTCGCCGGCGACAACGGTCATGCCGCCTTGCCGGTCGGCGTCGCTGATGGCTTTGGCGACTCCGCCCGTCGTGGCGACGCTGTCGAAGTTGAGCAGCGCAGCGTTCGCGTCGGGGTATTGGTTCAGCACTGTGGTGAACTTCTGCTGAAGCGGGCCACCTGCGCCCAGATCGGTGGCGACCCAGTCGACGGTCGAAAGAACGTTGCAGCCGGAGCATTTGGCAAGTGCGGCATCCTGTCCTTCTTTCTGGTACTCGCCGTATATGCTTCCCGTGTATCCGGTGCGCAGAATCTTGGCGTTGCCCTCGGTGGCGTCGATCGCATAAGAGGCCTGCAAGAATCCCCACTCGTAGAAATACTGTCCCGATGTCGCAAACGCGCTGTTGAACTGCATGTCTACGAAGAGCGGCGCGGATGCTCCCCCATCGTTCTTCGGGTCATCGCAGTCTGCGCCCTGAATGTTGAAAACCGGGATGCCTGCCGCTTTGGCCTCGGCCAGGGGCTGAGCGATCTCGGCGCACCCGATGCCGCTGACGACGATTGCGTCGGGCTTCGCTGCGATCGCCTGTCGCATTCCGGTACCGTATGCGCCGTTCGCGTTGAAGGCGCCGTCGATGATCTGAAATTTCCAGCCCACTTTCTGAGCGACCGTTGCCATCGCATTGGGGATGCCGGAGCAGCCAGGAGCGGCCTGCCCGCACGACAAGAAGATCACGTTCTTATTGGCCGGGAGTTTCGGGCCCGTGGCGGGCGGCGCGGTCTCGTTCGAGTTGTACAGCTCTGTCAATGTCGGAATGCCTTGGGCATACACGTGGTTCGGGTCGGCCGCGCTCGCTGCGGTTGAGCTCGTGCCGCTGCCCGTGTCGTCGGAGCAGCCGACGAGAAGCAATCCAGTGGCGAGCATCACCCCCATTGCCATCAGCGGTTTGTGTTTGCTTCTGCTGAAAAACGTCATTGTTTCCTCCGTGCAGTTGATGTGATTGCGCCGGTTGGTCCCGGCCTGGTGTCCCGTTTGTGAACGGGAGGTTCGTGGTTTGGTCAGGGGGTGAGAGCTAGGTCTGTGCCGACCGCGAGGTCTGTGGCGATGACCGTTCGGCATCTACACGGGCGTGTTGCTTCTTGGCCGCGCCCGCCTGACGACTTCGCGCTATCAGGGTCGAGAGGGCCACGGCGGCGATGAGGGCGAGACCGTTGAAGACGGGCTGCACCCAGACATCTGCCCCGAGCAAGGTGAGCCCGCTGACGCTGATTGCGACGAAGAACACGCCGATCACCGTGCCCCAGACGTTGTATTTGCCGGGTTTGAGCATCGTTGCGCCCAGAAAGACGGCAGTGAATGCCGGAAAGAGGTACGCCGTTGCAACGGAAGGGTCGCCTGCTCCACCCCTAGACGTCTGCAGTGCGCCGGCCGCGCCGGCCAAGACACCTGAGATGACGAAGCTTGTCCAGACGGCGCGAGTGGTGCCGATGCCCACAAGGCGGGCGGCGCTCTCGTTCGAGCCGATGGCTTCCAGTCTTCTGCCGAATGGTGTCTGGGTGACGATGTACCAGACGATCACGGCGATCGCGATGAGAATCAGAAACGGTCGCGGCACTCCGAGAAGAGACTGGGCGCTCCAGTGCCCGAATGACGGCGGGATACCTGACGTGATCAATTGCCCCTTCGTGTACCACGTAATGGCGCCGATCAGGGCGGTGTAGGTGCCGAGGGTCACGACGAAGCCGTTCAGTCTCACCTTGGCGACCAGAAGACCATTGATGAATCCGATGAGCGCACCGACGATCAGTCCTGCCAACAGGGCTGCCCAGACCGGTAGATGGTAGGTGCTCATGGCGGCAGCGACGGTGATGTTGGAGACTCCCGCGATCGCGCTCACGGAGAGGTCGAAGTATCCACAGATGAGTGGCACGACCATGGCGAGCGCAACGAGCGCTGTCACGGCCTGATTGCCTAAGAGCAGGTTGATGTTCGCCGAGCTTCGAAAGGTCGGCCCGCTCACCGGGTTGGCGGTGAACACAATAAAAAGGATGACCAGCAAGAGAGGCAGCCCGAATTGCTCGAGACGCCGAACTGCGCCTGGCACCGATGTGCTCGTGCGACGTGTCGTCGTGCTCGGATTGTCTGCAGCAGCCGCAGAGGTGGTGCGTGAGGGAGTCATTTTGAGGTCTCGCTTGTTTCGAGGACGATGTGGGTCAGCCGTTGCGGAGTCATCTCGTCGCCGGTGAGTTGGGCGACTATGCGACCTTCTCGAATGACGAGTATGCGATCGCAGAACGAGATCAGCTCTTCGAAGTCAGAGGCGGCCACGAGTGCAGCGGCGCCATTGTCGGTAGCCGCTCTGACGAGGTCGTAGATCTCGGCTCTGGCACCGACATCGACACCCTGAGTGGGCTCGTCCAACAGCAGCAGGGTCGGTCGCAGGCGCAGCCAACGAGCGACCACGACCTTCTGTTGGTTGCCGCCAGACAGAGTAGAGAGAAGAGCATCGGCGCCCGTGGCTTTGACCAGGAACTTCTGGATGTCGCTGGTGGCGTCCGCGCGAATCGCGCGGTTCGAGAGCCGGCCGCGCCTGAAGTACGACGCGAGGGCGGGCATGGCGATGTTGCTGGCAATGGTCTCGTCGAGAAATACCCCGTCGTGAAGGCGATTCTCGGGCACATAGGCAACGCCCGATTTGATCGCCTCCGCCGTCGATCGGGGAGCGAACGGTCGCCCATTCAGCCGCATGTGACCGGCCGATGGTCGGAGATCGCCGAAGATCGTACGCAGAAGCTCCGATCGGCCTGAACCGAGCAGGCCGGCCAGTCCGACCACCTCACCCGGCCGCACGTCGAGAGTGACGTTGCGCAGCGGCGCGGCGGCGATATCAGTGGCCGAAAAGAGCGGCACGTCAACGCGAGACGTCGCGCTGACGCGAGGCGCTTTCTCGACAACAGATCCAACGATCAGTTCGATCAGAAAATCTTCACTGATCTCTGCGGCAGTGTAGGTTCCGACCACTCGTCCGTCTCGCAGAGCCGTGACGCGATCGGCGATTGCCAGGATCTCATCAAGGCGATGACTGACGTAGAGAATCGCCTGGCCTGCAGCGGCGTATTTCTTGAGCTGGCTCAGCAGAAGGGCTACCTCGTGGGCGGGCAACGAAGCGGTAGGCTCATCCAGAATCAGAAGGCCGCTCGAGGAATCCGACTGCCCCTGCAGGGCCCTGGCGATAGCCACCTGCGTACGAACGGAGGGGCCCACAGCTCTCAATTGTGTGTTCGGGTCGGCAGCAATCTCGAAACGCTCGATGAGGCTCCGCGTCCTCTTGTTGAGCGACCGCCAATCGATGCCGCCGAGCCAGGTGCGTTCGTAGCCGGAACCGAGAGCAAGATTCTCCGCGACAGACATGTCAAGGAATACGCCGAGGTCTTGATGAACGGCGTGCACACCCGACTCCCGAGCGCCCGCCGGGCTGGTCTCATCAGACGCAGTGACATGTGCATCAATCCTGATCGATCCGTCAGGATCGCCTTGATAGACGCCGCACAGAATCTTGATGAGTGTCGATTTGCCGGAACCGTTGCCTCCTACGAGAGCATGGATCTCCCCCGCTCCGATGGTCAGATTGACTGAGTCGAGCGCTCTTGTTCCGGGAAAAGACTTCGACAGATTGGTGATCTGCACACGCTCGTCAGCGGCATGCCTTCGGCTTGCGGTGACGTTTTCAGTGGGCACTTCGGTCATCTCACGCCAGGTTTCTTTGACGCAGGAAGTCGGCGATCTGCTGACCGCCGTCTCCTTCGTCGACGATCTTCACTCCGGCGAGTCGCGGAGTCTTCTCTGCTACGGCGACCACAATGGAGCGCGGAAGGTCGGCCTCTGCGTCGACTCCGAGTTCAGCCAGAGACAGGGTCGAGAATGGCTTCTTCTTCGCCGCCATGATGCCTTTGAAGTTGGGGAATCGCGCGTCGGGCAGTTGTTCGGTGATAGAAATCACCGCGGGAAGCGCACCCGACACGTGCATCGTTCCCGTGTCGCTCACGCGATCGCCCGACACGCCGTGCTCTGAGATCTCGACGCGTTCCAGGTTGGTTGCGTGCCCAACACCCAACAGTTCTGCCACCATCGCCGGCAACATGCCGGCGGTTCCGTCGGTCGACAGGTTTCCCGAAATGACCAGGTCGAAGCCTGTGGTGTCGATCGCCCGCGCCAGCACTTCGGCTGTGAGAGTGAGATCTGCACCCTTCAGCCGATCGTCGAAAATGTGCACGGCGCTGGTCGCGCCCATGGCCAGACCCTTACGCAAAGTCGTCGTCACCGTTTCGGGCCCCATCGACATGACTACGACCTCCGTGCCTGGGTTCTTCTCTGCGTACGAGACTGCTACCTCTGTCGCCCGTTCGCCGATCTCGTCGAGCACGCGTTCGCTCGCCGACCGATCGGCAAGGCCGGTTTCGCGGTCGAGTGTGCGATCACCGTAGGTGTCGGGAACCTCTTTGACCAACACGACGATTCTCATTGTTGAACTCCTTGGTGCGGTGGTGAAACTGTGCAGTAGTGAGACTGTGCAGCGGTGAAACGCTCAGGGCGAGAGCAGGCCGATGGAGTCGACGACGCAGGCGGGCTTGCTTGCGCCCTCGATCTCGACGGTGACGTGAACGACCACGCGAAATCCGGATCGTGCACGCGTGACCGAGCGAAGTTCGGCGCCGGCCCGCAGGCGAGAACCGACAGGCACAGGTGCAGGGAATCGAACGGTGTCTGCGCCATAGTTGATGGCCGTTCGAATCCCTTCGACGCCGTAGACCTCCCAGAGCATCGCTGACACGAGACTGAGAGTCAGGTAGCCGTGGGCGATTGTCGAGCCATAGGGACCTTCGGCAGCCTTAATAGGTTCGACATGAATCCACTGATGGTCATCGGTAGCGTCGGCGAAAGTGTCGATCTGCTGCTGAGTGATGACTCGCCACGGCGAGAACCCCAGATGAGTACCGATAGCCCCTTCGAGCTCAGCGACGCTGCTGAACATTCTCATCTCACATAACCGATCCGCCGTAGACGGTGCATACGGCACCGTTCCTCATAAAGCGACCTCGAACAGGCCGGCGGCTCCCATGCCGCCTCCGACGCACATCGAGACCACGACCCAGCGCACGCCCCGTCGGCGCCCTTCGATCAGAGCGTGGCCGGTCAGCCGAGCACCGGTCATTCCGTAGGGATGGCCGACCGCGATCGCCCCACCGTCGACGTTCATCTTCTCGGGGTCGATGCCGAGAAAGTCGCGCGAGTATGCGGCCTGTGAGGCGAAGGCTTCGTTGAGCTCCCAGAGTCCGATGTCATCGATCGTGAGCCCATGGTTGGCGAGCAGCTTCGGGATCGCGGTGATTGGTCCGATGCCCATTTCTTCGGGCGCGCATCCGGTTACCGCCATTCCCCGGTAGAAGCCGAGGGGCATGATCCCGCGGCGGTTCGCCTCACCCGCCTCCATCAGTACAGCCGCCGCGGCACCGTCAGAGAGCTGCGAGGCGTTTCCTGCGGTCACCGAAGGCACGGCACTGGCATCTCCCGGGGCCATCACCGGAGTGAGACCGGCCAGCGCTTCGGCCGTCGTGTCGCGGATGCCCTCGTCGTGGATGAGGGTGACCGTCTGCTCTGACGTCTCCCCTGTCTGCCGATCTGTGACGAGCTTCGTCACCGTGATGGGTGCGATTTCTTCGTCGAAACGCCCCGCATCGCGAGCGGCCTTTGCTCGCTGTTGCGACTGCAGGCCCATCAGGTCTTGCAGTTCACGGGAGACGCCGAACTTCTCTGCGACCCTCTCAGCCGTGCGCAGCATCGGCCAGTAGACGCCAGGGCGATTCTGCTCGAGCCAGGCGTCGGTGTTGCGGTACGCGTTCCAGTGGTCGTTCTGAACCAGCGAGATCGACTCCGCGCCACCGCCGATCGCGATCGTCATATTCTCCTGAACGATCTGGCGGCCGGCGGTCGCGATGGCCATCAGGCCAGATGCGCACTGTCGGTCGATGGTCGACCCGGGCACCGTCACCGGCAGGCCTGCGCGAAGGGCGGCTTGCCGGGCCAGGTTGGAACCGGTGCTGCCCTGCTGCATGGCACAGCCGAACAGCACATCTTCGACTTCTGCGCCGTCGATTCCTGCGCGCTCGATGGCGTGCGAGACCGCGTGTGCTGCTAGTTCTTGCCCGGAGGTGTTGTTGAACGCGCCCCGATAGGCCTTGCCGATCGGCGTTCGTGCAACTGACACGATTGCTGCTTCTCTGATAGTCATGGCCATCATCATGACCATGTTTGACTACAAAGTCAATAAATTGCCCACCCGGTCATATTGCACTTGACGCGGACGTGCTTCTGGCCCACAATCGACCAAGGGTTCAAATTATCGACCCGATGATTCACGCAGGAGTTGCGATGCCAAAGAAGCCGATCCCTTACTACTGGTCCAGCGTCGATTGGGCGAAGCTCGTTGACGAGTTTCCGCCCCCGCCATTCTTCGACGAGGTGATGGCCGACACATCTGACGATGCTCTTCTCGAGCTTCAGAATGCCCGGTTCCTCGCTCGAATGAAGGATGCCTGGTCTGTTCCCTTCTATAGAAACCGTTGGAGCGCTGTCGGCCTGGAGCCAGGCGACATTCGCGGCCTTGACGATCTCGAGAAGATCCCGACCTTCACGAGTGACGACATCAAAACCTCGATCGAAGCGCATCCACCATTCGGCGATCATCAGAACTTCGCGCTAGAAACCATGACCGCACCGCTCAAGATCCAGTCGAGTGGCGGCACGTCGGGGCTGCCGAGGCCGACTCTGTTCGATCCGGTGGCCTGGGAGGTCCAGGCCATTCAGTTCGCGCGGGCTTTCGTTGCGCAGGGCTCCGAGGTCGGCGACATTCTGCAGATCACCCTGACCAACAGCCTCGGAAACACAGCGTGGTGCTCCTCTACGGCAGCCCAGCACTGGAGTGGGCTCGTACCGCTCACCACCGGATCGGGGGCGGTCACCAGTTCGGTTCGGCAACTCGAACTCGCCCGAGAATGGGGAACTGCTGGGTGGGTGGCGTTCGGCGAGTATATGAAGATTCTGGCCGAGACCGCCAAGACCGCCGGCATCGACCTGAAGAAGGAGCTTCCGACCCGGTTCATCCACACCTACCTCGGGGTCGATACTGAAGGTCATCTGAGAAAGCTGCTCGAGGATGCGTGGGGCGCGCCTGTCTACGACAACTACGGCACGCATGAGGTCGGCCTCATCGGCTACGAATGTCAGCAGCAGAACGGTCTGCACGTCAATGACGACACCGCCGTACTTCAGATCACCGACCGCGAAACCGGGCGAGCGCTGCCAGACGGTGCGGCCGGCAACATCGTCGTGACGAGTCTGCACCGATCGGTACCGCCGATCATCCGGTACAACCTCAAAGATCTGATGTACCGCGAGCCTCGCGAGAAGTGCGCATGCGGGGCCCGCACGACGAAGCTCTCGGGCTTTCTCGGCAGAAGCGACGAGATGGTCAAGCTGCGCGCGACCAGCGTGTATCCGCGAGCCGCGCAAGACACGGTTCAAGGCGATGAGCGAGCCACGGGAGAGTTCATCTGCGTTGTTGAGAATGTCGGCACCGGCCTGAGCGCCAGGGAACGCATGACCGTTCGTGTCGAGGCCAAGCCCGAGGTCGACGAAGGCCTGCTGCGGGCGAGTCTCTTAGCCCGCTTGGCCGATCTCTTCGGTGTCGCAGTCGATGTCGATATTGTGCCAGGTGGCTCGCTCGCACCGCTCACCGGACTCGGCGGCGAAGGCAAAGTCAAACGACTCCTGGATCTGCGATGACAGAAGTCGACGATCCGTATGCCTCGCTTCGCGATCGGGTGACGATCATCACCGGTGCGTCGTCAGGGCTCGGTGCTGCGTTCGCAGAGTCGTTCGCTCGAGCAGGTTCGAACGTCGTCGTGGCGGCTCGGCGCACCGAAAGGCTCGATGTCACGGCCGAAGCAGTTCGAAGCCTCGGGCGATCGGCATTGGTCGTCAAGACAGACGTTTCGGTGCCGGAGCAGTGCAGCGAACTGGTCGAACGGGCCATCGAGCAGTTCGGGCGAGTCGACGTGCTCGTCAACAACGCGGGCATTTCGTCTGCCGTACCCGCCACCCGGGAGACCCCCGAGCAGTTCCGATCGATCATCGATGTGAATCTATACGGCTCGTATTGGATGGCGCAGGCGTGTGCGCGTGTCATGCAGCCGCAGAGCTCCATCATCAACATCTCGAGCGTGCTGGCCGTGACGACCGCGCGTTTGCCTCAAGCCGCCTACACGGCGAGCAAGGCCGCCTTGGTGGGGCTCACCAGAGACCTTGCCCAGCAGTGGGGAATGCGAAAAGGAATCCGGGTCAACGCCTTGGCCCCGGGCTACTTCGAGACCGAGATGACAGAGGCCTACGACGACGAGTACGTGACGACAGTGCTCCTGCCGAGAATCGTACTCGGGCGCGCGGGCCTGCCTGCCGAGCTGGCCGCCACGGCAGTGTGGCTGGCCTCCCCCGGCGCTGGATACATCACGGGGCAGACGATTCTCGTCGACGGCGGTATGTCAATTGCATGACTCCAGGTGCCCAAACAAGACCACCCACACCATTACTCTTCACCAATGAAAGGCATCAGGATGCTCAGTAACTCAGTGCACGGTATCAATATCGCAGTCGGCGATCTCGACCGTTGGACCACGAAGTACGAACAGCTGCTGGGCGTGCCCAGCGTGCCGGTCGACGAGAACGGCTTCGCGTTTCCCGGCATGCGCGGGTCGTCATTCGACCTGAACGGCTTCAGTCTGAACCTCATCACCAGCGCAGATCCGACGACATCGGTAGGGCGCTTTCTCGAACGCAAGGGTGACGGGTTCTTCCTGCTGTCGCTGCGAGTAGACGACGTGGATGCGGCGGCGGAGCAGCTACGCGAGCAGGGCGTCGCTCCCCTGCTCGACACGGCGGCACGAGGTGCCGGCCATCTTCCGGTGAACTTCGTGCATCCCAAAGAAATGGCGGGCGTGCAGATCGAACTTATCGAGCTGCCGCGATAGAGTCGGGCGAATAACCCCGATCATCCGCGAAAGCAGCGAACACACGACGATGGCTAGACAAGCAATGGTTCGAGACGAGGTCGTACGTGCGGCGACCCGACTGTTCAAAGAGCGTGGCATTCGAGGCGTGACGCTGCAAGACATCGCCAACGAAGTCAATCTGACCAAGGGAGCGCTCTACCACTATTTCAGCAGCCGAGAAGATCTGCTTCGCCAGGTATTCGGCGACTGGATCAACGAAGAGCTCGAGAGCCTGCGCGAGCAGACCACGCGGTCGGGCAGCGCGACCGATGAGCTGCGCGCGTACGTGCGCTACCACGTCTCGTCGGTGGCGAGCAATATCGACCTCTACAGCCTGTCGTTCTCGGTCGAGTCAGAACTGCCGCCCGAGGTGCGGGCGGAGTTTCGTCGGCTGAAGCGCCGGAGTGACTCGGTGCTCAAAGAGATTCTGCTCCGCGGTTTCACGAGCGGGGAATTCGAACACCGCGATGAGAAGGTCATCGCGTTTGCAATCGACGGAATGTGCAACTGGCTCTCGAAGTGGTTCACTCCAGACGGACCGAAATCGTCACTCGACATCGCCGACGATTTCATCGAGCTGATTCTTCGCGGCATTCGTCGAAGTAACGACAATGGGATGCCCGCCGGAACGCGGGAGGCGGAAGGCGCCGTCGAAACGGCGGAGTATCACGCCCGCTCCATCCGCTTTCACAGCGAGCGACTCGAGCAGCTGCTCCCCTCGCTTTCGAGCGCGAACACGTCGGCCGATTCGACGTCGTAAGCCGCTCGTGTCAGGCCTGCAACGTCTCGAGCCTGGTGCGATGCTGGGCTGTCTGGGTGAGGGCTGACGCGAGGTGCGTGCCGTGCAGGCCGGCCCATCCGCCCGACCAGCGCACCCGGGAAGCCAGCTCCCACGTCGTCTGAGAGGGAGCTGACTCGAGCAGCTGTTCGATTTCACGAGAGCGTTCATGGTGATGAGCAAGAAGCGCCTTGCGGCGATCGCCGACGGTCGGTCTATGTTCGCCGTGACCCGGAAGCAACTGGAACTGATCGTAGATCGCGAGCTTTTCGAGTGATTCAAGGTAGCTCTGCAGCGGATCAGGAGATGCACCACCCAGCCCGATGCCGGAATTCATTTCGGAGAGAATATGATCGCCCGAGAACAGCAGTTCGCGGCGCAGCTCGACGTAGCAGCCGTGCCCGTCGGTGTGACCTGGCGTCGCCACAAGGTGCAGATCGAAGCCGGGGATCGCAAGCTGCTCGAGATCCTCGAGCATCACGTCAGGCTGCACGTCTGGGGCGTCGAGGTAGTCGAACGTCGTGATCAACTCGTTCGCGACCTCGCGCGGAACACCCCACCGCTCATACTGTGCGTGCAGCGAGATGTGCCTGACGGGCATCCGATCGCGCTCCTCACGAATGGCCTGCTGCTCGCGCGCCGGCAACGTCAGAGGCACGCCTCGTCGCTGCAGCTCGCGCGCAAACCCGAGATGGTCGGGGTGAAAGTGCGTCACGATGACAGATGTGACGTCTGCCAGCGTCGAACCGAGCGATTCCAGCGCCGTCGTCATGAACGTCATCGAGTGAGCCTCGCCCCAACCGGGATCGATCAGATGAAGCCCACCGTCATCGGCTCGCAGGAGGTACGCAGCGACGGTGGCCGGGCCAGAACCAGGAATCGGCAGATCGAGCTTCCAGACGTTTGCGGCTATGGACTGCATGAAATCTCCTTGCTTGACACAGGTCGTGCTCGCCATCATGATGGTACCAACTGACGAGTCAACTTTTTGAACGTCAGGTGAATTGAGCGAACCGACTCGCTACCAATGGAGGTAATGATGGACAAGTACGCACCCCTCTGGGAACCGCTCCAGGTCGGACCCGTAACACTCAAGAACCGAGTGGTGGTCACTCCGCACGCCCTGCAGTACGCCGAACACAATCTGATGACGCAGCAGAGCGTCGACTACTACGAGGAGCGGGCGAAGGGCGGCGCGGGCCTCATCTTCACCGAAGCGCAGGCCGTGCATCCGACCAGTGCGGGCTTGGCACCGCGCACCACGCAGGGCTGGAAGACCGAAGTCATTCCGGTGTACGAACGACTCGCGAAAGCAGTGCACAAGTACGGCGCCAAGGTGTTCGTCGACCTCTCGCACTTCGGCGTCGAAGACTACAACACCATGCATCTCGAGAGCTGGCGAGCACTCTGGAGCCCTTCGGGACTGCCGTCGACGACCTACAACGAAATCGGTCGTGCAATGACGCACGACGACATTGCCGAACTCGTCGCTGCGTTCGCTCGTACCGCTCGGAACGCTCAGGTGGCCGGCCTCGACGGGGCCGAGGTTCACGCCGCGCACGGTTACCTGCTCTGCAGCTTCTTGTCTCCCTTGACGAACATCCGTACCGATGAATACGGCGGCAGCACCCAGAACCGCTGCCGCATCGTGATCGAGTGTGCCCGCGCCGTTCGCGAGCAGTGCGGTTCTGACTTCGCTGTCGGGGTGCGCCTCTCGATGACCGAGTACGCACCGGGTGGCATCGACGCCGACGAAGGCGAGCGCATCGTGAAGATTCTCGCCAACTCGGCAATCTTCGACTACCTCAGCATCAGTGCGGGCAACGCATCGTCGTTCGATCACGTCGTTTCCCCCATGAGCATCCCCGGCACACCGCTGGTAGAACTCGCGGCCCGCGCCAAGAAAGCGGCCGGGGGTCTGCCCGTACTCACAGCCAACGGAGTCACCGAGCTGTCTGTTGCAGCCGACATCATCGCCGAAGGCAAAGCCGACCTGGTGGCGATGACCCGCGCCCACATCGCCGACCCGCACTTGGTCAACAAAGCACTGGCCGGGCGTGAAGGTGAGATTCGTCACTGCGTCGGCGCAAACCAGGGATGCATCAACCGCATGGCCAAGGGCTGGTCGTTGACATGCACGCAGAATCCTGCAGCCGGCCGCGAGAAGACACTCGGCCTCGGCACTCTCAAGCTTTCTGAGAAACCCAAGAAGGTCGTGGTGATCGGGGGCGGGCCAGCCGGCATGCGCGCGGCAGAGACCGCGGCATCCCGTGGTCACAACGTCATTCTGCTCGAAAAAGAGGACCGCCTCGGCGGCCAGATCAAGTACGCCGCACGTCTGGCGACTCGCGGTCGGTGGGCGGTCATGATCCACGACATGGAGCGCAAGCTCGAGCTGTACAACGTGGATGTGCGCACCGGCGTCGACGCGACCATCGACCTGCTGCGCGAGCTCGAGCCCGACCACGTCGTTCTGGCAACGGGATCGACGTGGCGCACGGACGGGTACTCGGTCAAGCTGGCAGGGCGGCCGGGCATCCCGGGCCTGGATCAGGTGCGCGTGCTCGACCCCATCGAAGCGATCGTCTACCCCGAACGGTGCGGTGACCGGGTGCTCATCGTCGATGACACCGGCGACTACCTGGCCCTTGGCCTGGCCGAGACTCTCGCCAAGCAGGGCAAGAGCGTCGAGGTCGTGACGGCGGGGCTGTTCGCCGGCGAGAACATTCTGTACACGCTCGACATCGGGCACCTCTACCCTCGACTTTATGCAGCAGGCGTCACCGTCACAGCGCAGCACATCATCGCGGAGGTCAACTCCGAAGGAGCAGTCGTGACACGAATCTGGGACGGCGCATCGCGCTCCACCCCTGTCGACTCGATCGTGACGGTCATGTTGCGAGACCCCGAAACGGCACTGCTCGCCTCACTCCAGGCCGAGTTCGATGTGTCGGTGGTCGGCGACGTTCTAGCACCGCGCCGAGTCGACGAGGCGATCTACGAAGGTGAGATGGCCGGCCGTGGAATCTAGCATCCGTTCGTCAGAGACAACTACCGTGCGAAGCTGGCAGGTCGGTGATGTGAAGATCACGCAGGTGATCGAAATGCCGGTCGAGGCAGGAACACTCGACGGCCTCATCGAGGAGGCCACCCCAGAAGCGGTTCAAGCCATTTCGTGGCTCTACCCCGACTACGCGAACGCAGAGGGTCAGACCCTGTGGAGCCTGCACTCCTACATCGTCGATACCGGTTCGAGTGTCATCGTCGTCGACACCTGCTGTGGCAACGGCAAGTCGGCCCCTCTCATCCCGGCGTGGGCACACCTTGACACCGCCTTTCTCGAGCGCTTCGGGCAGGCTGGATATGACCGCGAGAAGGTCGACTTCGTTCTCTCGACGCACTTGCACCTCGACCACGTCGGATGGAACACCATGGCGGAGGGCGGCGAATTCGTACCCACCTTTCCGAACGCCCGGTATGTTTACATTCAAGACGAATTCGACTACCACAAAGGCATCGCCGACGGTGCTCAGATCTCGACCGACCTGGCCGGCGCTGTGGTCTACGAGGGCGCCAACCCCGATATTCACCAGCAGACGCAGTTGGTCTTCGCCGAATCCATTCAGCCGTGCATTGATGCAGGGCTCGTCGATCTGGTGCCCACCGGTCATCCTGTCACCGAGAGTGTGCGGTATTTCTCGACGCCGGGGCACACGAAGTGGCATCACAGCGTGCTCATCGAGTCGGCTGGAGAGCGTGCATTCATCACCGGAGACTTCATTCACCATCCGGCACAGATCGCGCATCCCGCATGGAAG
This sequence comes from Subtercola frigoramans, assembly GCF_016907385.1. Classification (NCBI taxonomy): domain Bacteria; kingdom Bacillati; phylum Actinomycetota; class Actinomycetes; order Micrococcales; family Microbacteriaceae; genus Subtercola; species Subtercola frigoramans. Next base: position 2,701,109 of record NZ_JAFBBU010000001.1, read on the forward strand.
TCGCACGGTGACTTCGACCGCCCCTTGAGCGCTGCGCGCCGTGAGGAATTCGTCGAAGCGAACGCCGACACCGACTTGCTCATTCTCGGAACGCACTTCGCCGGCACCAGCGCCGGGCGAATCGTTCGAGACGCAGACGGCTATCGGTTGGAATCGATCTAGTGGCCGGTTCTGTCATTCAGCAGAAATTGCTGCCCACCCTGGATTTCTTTTTGTTCGAGTGGCTGGCACTTGACACCCTTCTGGAACGAGAGCGTTTTTCCGATCACTCGGGCGAGACGTGCCGAGAGTTGCTCGCCGCCGCCTCTGAGGTCGCCGCCGAAGTCTTCGAGCCGGCGAACCGCATCAGCGACCGCGAAGAACCGAGCATCGACGGCGACGGAGAGGTGGTGCTGCCCGAATCGACGCACCAGGCGTGGCACGCGTATCGCTCGCTGGGCATCATGGGCGCAAGCCACGACGACGAGCACGGCGGTCTGCAGCTCCCCCGGCTCGTCGATATGGCGGCGCGGGTCGTCTTTTCGGCCTCAGGCCCGAACGTCGCCCCGATCCTTCTCACCGAAAGCAACGCCGCACTGATTCTGCAACACGGGTCGGACGAGCAACGCAGGGTGTTCGCGCTTCCTCAGCTCGAAGCGCGCTGGTCAGGCACGATGGCCATGTCTGAATCGCAGGCCGGCTCCTCCCTCGCCGACATCCTGACTCGAGCGACCCCAGACGGCGAAGGGTTCGAGCTCGACCCCCTCGGGCCGCGTTACCGAATCATCGGCGACAAGATGTGGATCAGCGCGGCCGAGCACACTCTGACCGAGAACATCGTGCACCTCGTGCTTGCAAAAATCCCGCAACCCGATGGCATGGTCAGCGCCGACACCGCGGCACTATCGCTGTTCATCGTTCCGAAATTCATGGTCGGGCCCTCCACCGAACTGCTCGAACACAACGATGTTCGGCTCATCGGCCTCAACCACAAGCTGGGCAATCGGGGCATCCCGAACACCGCGCTCAGCTTCGGCGGCACGGCTCAGAACCCCAGGGGTGCGGTCGGCTACCTAGTGGGTGAACCGGGCCAGGGCCTCGCCCAGATGTTCCACATGATGAACGCGGCGCGTACCGAGATCGGTCTGCTCGCCGCATCCATCGGCTTCGCCGGATTCGCCGTCTCGCTCGACTACGCCAAGTGGCGTCGACAGGGCCGCCTGCGCGGCGTTACATCGGCGGAACAGGTCCCGATCATCGAGCATGCCGATGTCAAGAGGATGCTCCTCGCCCAGAAGTCGTATGCCGAGGGCGGAATCGCGCTTTCGCTGTACGTGGCGAAATTGCTCGACGATCAACAGACGGGTAGTGCCGAAGCAGCCAGTAGCGCCGGTGCCCTTCTCGACATCTTGACACCCGTGCTCAAGAGCTGGCCCAGTGAATGGTGCCTCGAAGGCAACAGCCTCGCGATTCAGGTCATGGGAGGCGTCGGATACACCCGCGACTTCCCCGTCGAACAATACTGGCGCGACCAGCGGCTGAACATGATTCACGAAGGGACACATGGCGTGCAAGCCATGGATCTCCTCGGCCGGAAGGTGAGACAGAACGGCGGGCAATCGCTCGCGGAGCTCGGCGCGAAGATCGCGCGAACCGTTCTTGCGGGAAATGAAGCCGATTTCGAGAACGAATCCGACGCCCTCGCATCTGCATGGGAAAGCGTCGTGCGGGCGGCCAATCACGCCTGGGAATCCGGAGACCCACGCGATGCCCTAGCGAACGCGACCCCGTTCTTGCAAGGATTCGGGCACGTAGTTATCGCATGGATTCATCTAGACCTGGCAATCGCGGCGAGATCATCGTCACATTCCGAGTCCGCGGGACGCCTAGCAGCCACGAACTACTTCTTCACCTACGAGTTGCCCAAAGTCAACGCCTGGCTGAACGTCGTAGAGAATCGCGAGAAACTCTGCCGCGATGTCGATGGCTGGTCGTTGTAAGTCAGAGCCGGGCCCCCGGCGAGCGCACTCACTATCTTGACAGAGTATCAAGTATTGATGAAATCAAATCATTGGTGGCGCCTTCATAGTAGTGAGGAGTATGCGAACCTGCCACGACGCGTCCGCGAAAACAGCGACAAGGTTCTGGGCGGTGGTCGTCGATGTTGTGTCCGGAGGCACCTGCGCATTACGAGAAAGTATGTCGGCCGCTCTCCGCCGAGGATGCCGACGGTGGACGCCCGGGCGGCCCCCGAATCAGCCCGCGAAGTTGTCGCCCGCAGTGCACGCTCCCCGCTCCAGCCGAAGATCGCCGCCACGAGCCGACCTCCTCCGTCTGATCACCGAACTTCACGTGACGCCAGTTAGCGTCGGCGTCGAGCACAAAGTCAACCCCGGAGTCAGCCGCGACTCGCATGAGGCGGTTGCAATTGGCCACCAGCTCCTGAGCCTGCTCCGACTGCGCGGCAGATGCCTATGAAGCGTGAACTAGCGGCAGACTGTGTGCGTCCTAACACGTTTTGTCCAAGCGAGACTTAGCGCCACGAGATACCTGATCAGAGTTACTATTGCGGACGGCGCCCGTAGCCAACCACGTATGACCGGCTCCGGGAGGAGGGCTTGCATCAGCAATAACAGTTCTGATAAGACGTAATAGTAAATATCAGCGGCGATATGGGGCGTCGCGGCCAGGTCGGCCTGCTCCTTCGTCACGCGCCTATCAAAAATCCAGTCGGATGAGTCATTCGGAAATGAGCGCATGTCATCTTGCACGGTGTTCTATCGTTGGCCTCAGTGTGCGTAAGGGACCGAGGAGCGGCGGCTGCTCAGCGTTTCACTGCGTAGGGAGGTTTGGAGAGGCCTTCGGTCGTTGCTTCTGACGTGTCATGACCGATCTTTACAACCTGATTGGCCACGTCCACGTGCACGATACGGGGAAGGTACGAGCGCGCTTCGGCGTCGGCCATCGCTGCGTACGTGATAATGATGATCAGGTCTCCTTGGTGAACCAGTCGCGCGGCTGCACCGTTTACGCCGATGACACCGCTGCCGCTTTCACCCTCGATTACATAGGTCTCGAATCGACTGCCGTTGTTGATGTCAACGACGGAAACCATTTCACCGGGAAGAATGTCTGCTGCAGTGAGAAGCGCAGAGTCGACTGTGAGCGAGCCGACGTAGTTCAGATCTGAGTGGGAGACCGTCGCCCGGTGGATTTTCGATTTGAGCATGGTGCGAATCACACGTTGATCGTAGCTCAGAGTCGATCGAGATCCGGCACCCACTGACGGATGGTCAAGCCCCGCGCGATTACACACCAGTTCTAGGCGGACCCATTGTCTCCGTGAAATTCGGGACAGGAAAGCCCGGCCCCATTGCGACTTGATGGAGCGAGTTGCAACCAGCCAACCTTTCGCGAGCTCACCTGTTAGTCGCTCTTGACGTATGGTCCGTTATCAGCGCGATTTGGCCAGGCAGGGGACAGCCCGATACCCGCGATTATGTCAACAAGCTTGTCCGGTACCCGTCGCAGACGCCATCGAAACTACGATTCTCACGCCCCCCTCATGCGACCCGCAGGGTCGCAGCTACGACTGTTGAGTGCGCTATCGGCCAAGCTGCTTTGCTACTCCGGTTGAGTTGTACCGAAAACGCGCCATTTCGGTGGTCACCTCGTACTGCTGCGATATCTCGTCCACGGTTGCCTGACGACGTGCCGCGCTCAGCAGGAGCGGACGCGGGAGGAGGAGGGCCCCTCCAAAAGCAGTCGCTTCCTCTTCTTCTTCCGGTTTGCAGGTGCGGAATGGCATGCCGTCAATCTCACGGATCTCGGAAAGGACGTGCTTGAGCATTACATGGGCCAGTTCGTGGGCGATGTCGCTGTTTTGGCGGCCGATCATCCTCAATGGATTGACGACGATGATCGACCGATCCTCGATCTCGAAGGTAGCAGCGGAGAACGCGAAGGCCTGGAGGCGCTCGAGTTCTTCGAGGTCTGCGATGTCCACAAGATCGGAAGCGTCGACCACAGCAATACTCAGGTGTTTTGCAAGCTGCCGTGGGTCGAGGCGATCATGTGGGGCTAGATCGAGTTCTTTGCGAACGCGGGCTGCTTCCCTTTCAGCTTCTGCCTTGAACCCGCGCCTGAGAGTCACAGCTCCCCGGCCGCGACACGCTCAGCCAGCTTGTCGTGCATTGCACCCAGCATCGAGTTCAGGCGGTGCGGGACCCCAGGGCGAAGAGCAGACGCAGCTCGCAGGTGGCATGCAACCACGGGTCGTTGTGTGGGGGCTTTGGCGAGGACGTCATACATGTTCTTCAGTACGCTGGCGATTTTTGACGCTGCGTCAGCTTCGAGACGAGGATCGGCGGAGAGATGGGCGATGACCTCGTCCATAGGCGTGACCCGACGCTCTGCAATTGGCATGAAGAACTGGGCGGGAGATACCCCCAGCCAGCCGCATATGAGAGTGAAGGACGTCAAGTCGGGCTGGGCTCCTGCTTCCACGCGCGTAAGCGTGCTGAAGCTGACACCCACCTCAGCGGCTGCCTGTCGGAGGGACAAAGTTCCGCGTCGCTCTCGCAGTATGGTGCCCAACTGGGCGAGGTCGATCTGTTCTGCGCCCGAGGCGTCTGAGGAGCCGGTCACGCCGTCCTCGGTGACGTCGCTGACGAATAAGGGATCCGTTGCATGTTTCGAGAATAACGCCCAAATGAAGCACGAGTGACACGACACGTCAAATCACCCGATCGCCAGTGACGCTTTGCTGATACAGTAATCACCACAGCGCACCTTCAATCGGATCGTGCACTTCCCACAGAGAGGCAACACCATGACCGTTGAAGCCCTTGGAGAGAAAACCAAGACAGCGACGATAATCGTCAACACTCGGGCGCAGCATTGGTCCGAGAAGAAGATCACATTCGAGCAGGTCGTCGAGCTCGCTTTCCCGGGGCAGCCTTACGATTCGGCCGGTACGACTGTCGAGTACAGTCGCGGACACGGCGCCGACCACGCTCTGCGTCCGGGCAAGAACGTCGAAGTGAAGGACGGGATGGTCTTCGATGTCGAACCTGCCAACCGGTCCTGACAGTTCGATCGCCCGGCTCGTCGCTGACGGTTACGACCTGGTGCTCCGAAGTGGGCACCTCATCATCCGCCGCCTCCCGTACCTGGCGCCGTCTGGGCTACGCCGTGACGGCCAGCTGGTACTGCCGGTGACCATTCTCGAAGGCGTACTCACCGACGCGACCGACCACCGGATCTGGTTCGACGGCGAGGAGCCTCGCGACGAAAACGGCGGACCACTTGCGACCCTGGACCCACATGATTTTGGTGTAGGGGAACGCGCCGAGTTCATGATGTCCTTCAAGCCGCCGAGCGGCGCCTATGCAGGTTTGCATGACAAGATCCGGCAGTACGCACACATCCTGCGGAACCCCGCCTGGCAGATCGACCCAACCGTCGCCGACATCACGGACGGTTCCTACCAGGTCGTGCCGGATGACCTCCCGCTCGTTTACCCTGACACGAACACAACCCGTGCCGGACTGATTACGCTCAACAACCTCTTTAGGGGCCACACCATCGCGATCGTCGGCGTCGGCGGCACGGGCAGCTACATCCTCGATCAAGCCGCCAAGACCTGGGTCGACCGGATCATCCTCATCGACGGCGATAGATTAGAAACTCACAACGCCTACCGCGCCCCTGGTGCCGTGGCCATCGAGGTCTTGGCCGCTCAGCCAAATAAGGCCGAGTACTTTGCCGCCGAGTACGGACGCATGCACACCGGCATTACCGCGCACCCCGTCGCCCTCGCAGAGGGGAACCTGCATCTTCTAGAAGGAGCAACATTCGTGTTTCTAGCGGCCGCCGACGCGGAGGCTCGACCCGCGATCATGCGGTGGCTTCGCGACCGCGGTGTGCCATTCATCGATGTCGGCATGAGTTTCAGAGAAGGCGAGCACGGTCTCACCGGCATAGCGAAGGTCTCGGCCTACCTACCCGGGGAGGACTCGCCCCTGCCGACCGCTCCGGCCATTCCGCCAGGCGAAGACGACTACAGCAGCAACATCCAGCTAGCGGAACTGAACGCCCTAAACGCGATTCTCGCCGTCATTCGGTGGAAACGGTACCTCGGATTCCATGCAACCCACGCAGCTTCGAACCTCACCATCTACAAGCTCTTCTCGAACGAGATTCGAAACGGCGACCTTGAATGACCGAGATTGATCACTACATTGCAAACTTCGTGGAGTCGTTCCCAACGCCAATGGAGCCAGGCGTACTTTACGTTTCCACGGACTACTCGACCGCAGGGCATATCTGTCCGAGTGGCTGCGGGCGCGAAGTGGTAACGAAGTTGTCTCCGGCCCGGTGGCGGGTCATCTTCGACGGCGAGGTGTCACTCAAACCGTCAGTTGGCGCGACAGGCCTTCCGTGCAACTCCCATTACTTCATAACCCGAGGTGAAGTTGACTGGCAAGACCCGTTGGACGCCGCGAACGCAGTGAAGGCGCAGGCGACCGACCGCCGCGCGCTCACCAATTACCGAGCACAAACAACACCTTTGCCAATGCGGCCGAACTGGTGGACGCGACTCTGGCGCCGAGTGGGCTGACCGAATCGCACCCTCGCCTTAGGTTTGCGCGCGAGGAACACTGCCCGTAGACAGGCGCGGCTACGCTACCAGGTGACGAGTGCGGCGTGCGGCGGCCTTGGGTAGGCCATCGCCGTTGTCTCGAGCGGGCTCTCGTCATTGATTCATTCCGCTTTGCGTGCGGGTGCGTTCGCACAGGCCAGACAAACCCGCCAACCGGAGCGGGTGAGGGGCTGGCCGCTGCTGCTCGGCCCGCCCCGCGTAGTGTTACTCGGGGTCCATCTCCGAGGCTTCCTCACTCATCTCGGGGGCGGGGTGGCTTGCTGCGATCCGCTCCACAGCACTGAGATGGTGTCTCCACTTCTCGATCAGCAGCGGGTACGCCTCATTCGAACTATTCGGGGTGTGCCATGACTCTGGGGCGGCCCGGTTCTTCCGCGCCGACAAAGCAACCGCAAGGCTCACGTACCCGAAGCAGATACCCATTACATGTGTCTGAACAGACTCCAAGCTAATCCCCGTTACCGAAGTAACAAACGTTTGGCTCGCCAACCAATGCCGTCCCTCGATCCATCGTTCGCAGATTCATCATTAAGCCCACCGAACGGGCACCGAGTTGCATAGGGCTAGTCACCCATGTATTCGCGTCGAAGGCGTTCCTCGGCACGCTCCCTCTGCGCTCGGAGCTCGCTATCTAGGACCTTCTGCGGACGTAGATCAAGACGGGACTGCTGAGGGACGGTCCTATAGATGTCAAGTGGCGGTGAGGTCGGTTTTTAAGTCGTTGAAGATCTCTCTGGCGACGAAGCGTTTCAGGCATCGCATGACGTCTTTCTTGGATAGTCCCTCCGCTCGGCGGCGCTCCATGTAGGTGATGGTTCTGGCGTCGTAGCGGAGTCGGAGTACGACGATGAGATGCAGTGCACGGTTCGCTTGTCGGTCGCCCCCGCGGTGAAGTCTCATCCGGCTGGTCTTGCCCGAAGACACTGGGACAGGTGCGACGCCGCAGAGTCGTGCGAATGCTGCCTCGCTGCCGAGTCGTGAAGCGTTCTGGCCTGCGGTGACCAAGAACTGTGCAGCATGGCTGACCCCGATGCCCTGGCGTGAAAGCAGCGTCGGAGCGGTTCGGGTGACGAGCTCTTCGAGCGCGCAATCAATCTCACCGATTTCATGCTCGAGCTCTATTACACGCCGGGCCAAACACCGGAGCGTGAATTTTGCCGCCTGGTATGGGTCATCGAGGTTTGAACGGTCTGGTCGTAGGGCAGCGCATTGAGTGGCCTTGCCCCTGCCCGTCGCGGCGGTAATACGTTCCCGAAGGTCGCTGGGTGCTGTCACGAGGACGTCTTGGAGTTGCACTAGGCACGCGGTTCGCGCTTTGACTGCGGATGATTTTGCAACGGTAAGGAGTCGGATTGACTCGACGGTGCCCGTTGTGTCCTTGGGTATCGCTACTGCTTCGCCAGCGAGCACTTTTCTTGCGGCAGCTTCCGCATCGATCGCGTCGTCTTTACCCTTGCGTGAGCGGGTGTGAGGGTGGGGCGTGTTCACTTCCATCACGTCGATTCCGGCGGTGCGGAGTGACCGGGTGAGGCCGGCGGCGTACGTGCCAGTGGACTCAACACCGATCCTGTCGACAAGGCCGAAACGGGTTGACCAGCTCAGGAGCTCGCGGTACCCAAGCTCAGTGGTAGAAAATTTCCGGTCAGCCAGCCTGATGCCGGTGGAATCGAGTACGACAGCATGGTGTGTGTCCTTGTGCGCGTCGACTCCAACGATGATCGTGGGTTGCGGGGCAGGGAGTGTGGCAGTCATTCTGGGATGGTCTCCTTCACGCGATGGTGCTGGATGACCGAACCGGACCGGGCGGACACAACAGTGACGGGGCACGATGGTTTGACAGACAGGGTCCTATGAAGTCACATCCCCGCCCGGTTCGGCCTTCCAAACTCTGACGAAGAGTGCTCCGGTGAAGTCGACGAGTCCTTCACAGGACAACCTCGTCGTAATGTCAAGGCGTCGGTTTGGTTGTAAGTCAAACTCCGCCAGAGCACCCACAACCATCTTCACTGTTTGGTTGACTCGGTGACGTGCCCCATGGTTTGGTTACCTGAAATGGTGTGAGGATCGGGCCTTCTCTGAGAGGCTTCGTCCATGCCACGACCATTCCCTGTCGAGTTCAGAATGCGCGCTGTCGCGCTCGTCCGAGCCGGCAAACCCGTCACGACCGCCGCGAACGAGCTCGGCGTCAGCGCCGCAGCGATCCATAAGTGGGTGAGCCAGGATCAGATCGATCGAGGCGAGCGGCTCGGCGTCACCACCCCGGAAAGCATCGAGCTGGCCAAAGCGAAGAAACGGATCCGTCAACTCGAAACTGAGATCGAAATCCTGAAGGCAGCAGCGAAATTCCTCGGGGAGGATCGGCCGCACCCAAAAGGATTCACCCGGTGATCGACGCGCTCGTCGCGGCCGGCTACCGGGCCAAAGTCTGTTGCCGACTTCTCGGCGTCAGTAGCCCTGGCTACTACCGATATCGGCACCGTCCGTTGTCCCCGACTCAGATGCGCCGGCAGGGGCTCACCGGGCTGATCCGTGAGGTCCACACGGCATCACGGCAAACGTACGGCTCCCGGCGCGTGCACGCCGAGCTGACGCTAGGCATGCACATCCAGGTCAGCGAACGCCTCGTCGCCGTGCTGATGTCTAACGCTCAGATCCTTGGATTACCGGGGCCCGCGAAGGTGAAACGGCTCCATGGCGTCGCGACCGCCGACGATCTCGTGCACCGCAAGTTTCATCGCTTGTCACCGAACGAGCTGTGGGTCGCGGACATCGAGCGCCACGAGGCGTTCTTGAACCTTGCGGTGGTGAAAGGACACCGCTTCGCGCCTGTCGCAGCAGGCGTAAATAGCTGAAGGACGATCGGCTGTGTCGGCTTGGGCATGGCTGGTGGAGCAGTCCTTGACAACGACGAGTCGTATCAGCACTGCCAGATGGTGCGGGCTCGGCTAGCGAGACGGAGAGGCATACGTATAGGAACCAGTGGCCGAAAGCCCCTCAATTCAGCCCACCAACTCGAAACCTGGCGGATTTGGGTTGGGTCGCATCGCGCACCCGTGCAGCCTCGGCTGGGCGGGGAACTCTTGGATCGGGTGATGTCGCCGATCGGGAGGCCACGGTGAAAGCCTGCGGCGTAGCCGTGGCGATGATGCTGGGGCATAACTGGGTGCCGATCCCGTCGAATGGTTCAAGAGCGAACGTGGGAACCACTCCGGCTTCGCCGGTCGCTTGCCGCTGCCAGCGATACGCGATCCGGCTGGACACATGGCCTGTTGATCGGGCCGGGGTGGGGCGGAGAACCCGTAGTAGTCCGAGGTCGGGAAAGCCGACCGCATGGCGAAGGGGTTCAGCATGATCGCAGCGACAGAAAACAGGGAAGGAGACACACTGATGAATACCGGTGTTTCGTGGCCTGACGTCACCGAGGCGTGGGCGCGAGTACTTGCACTGCAAACGAAGCTGCACCGTTGGGCGACGGACGATCCTGCCCGTCGCTTCGATGATTTGTTCAACCTGGTTTATGACCCGGGTTTCCTCGTTGCCGCGTGGAACCGGGTGCAGGGAAATAAGGGAGGCCGCACGGCCGGGGTCGATGGGATCGTGCCACGATCTATCGCACCGGAAGACGTGCGGGGCATGCTCGCTGAGTTGCGTGAGAGCGTGAAGAGCGGCGAGTTCGCCCCAGAACGGGTCAAACAGAAATCGATACCGAAAGCGAACGGCAAGGTCCGGACGCTGGGGATACCGACGATGACTGACCGGATCGTTCAGGCTTCTTTGAAGCTGGTGTTAGAGCCGATCTTCGAGGCCGATTTTATGCCATCATCGTATGGTTTTCGGCCTCGGAGGCGCGCGCAGGACGCGATCGCTGAGATCCATTTCTATGCCTCACGGGGTTACGTGCAGGTCTTCGAAGCGGATATCACAGCGTGTTTCGACGAAATCGATCACACCGCTCTGATGGAGCGAGTGCGGTCGAGAATCGCCGATAGGCGTGTCCTGCGGCTGGTTCGCGGATTCCTGAGAGCTGGCGTCCTTTCCGAGGACGGCGTCAACAGGGATACATTCACCGGCACCCCGCAGGGCGGGATTCTGTCGCCACTGCTGGCCAACATCGCCCTGTCCGTTGTGGACGAGCACTTCCAACACAAATGGGAATCGCTCGGACCGCAATGGTCGCGCACGAAGCACCAGCGCGCCGGGGGCGCGACGATGAAACTGATCCGCTACGCGGATGACTTCATCGTTCTTGTCCGCGGAACACGAGCTGATACGGAGGCGCTGTGGGACGAGGTTGCCGTAGTACTCCAACCGGCGGGCTTACGCCTGTCGGTGGAGAAAACGACAGTCACGCACATAGACGAAGGGTTTGATTTCCTCGGGTGGCACATCCAGCGCCGCCGGATCAGGGGTCATGCCGGGAAAACAGCGATCTATACCTACCCGTCGACGAAGTCTCTGACCTCGATCACGGCAAAGGTGCGTTTGTTGACCCGGCGGGCATCGCATCGAACGCTCGCTGACCTGCTCCGCCGGTTAAACCCGGTGCTGCGGGGCTGGTGTAACTACTTTCAGCACGGCGTCGTCAAACGCGTCTTCAGCTACCTCGATCACTTCGCCTTTTGGCGGATCGTGGGCTGGCTACGCAAACGACACCCGAAACTGAACATGCACACCCTGGTGAGGCGATTTCTTCCCGGCTGGGAGATTCGCGCCGAAGGAATCGAGTTCTTCCGAGCCTGGCAGGTCCCCGTGACCCGCTACCGGTATCGAGGAACCCGCATCCCCACACCATGGACGAACGCCGCGGCATGAGCATGTGGAGAGCCGGATGCTCAGGAATGAGCACGTCCGGTTCGGAGGGCGGCCAGCAGAAACCCACCCGCAGCAACGCGGGCAGGGCGCTGCTGGCCGACCCTACACCGAGCATCCAACGAGAGAAGGCAAAATCTACTGCCGCGCGGTGATGGACACCTTCTCCAGGAAGATCGTTGGCTGGTCGATCGACAACGCTCAGGACACGAACCTTGTCGTCAACGCCCTCGACATGGCCATCAAGAACAGGCAGCCAGGCGCGGGAGGCATCGTTCACGCGGACCACGGCGTGCAATTCACGTCGTGGGCTTTCACAAATAAGATTCGCGCCTCGGGGCTGATGCCTTCGTTCGGGACGATCGGCGATTGCTACGACAACTCGATGATGGAATCGTTTTGGTCCAGCATGCAGATCGAGCTGCTCAACCGGAAGAAGTGGCGTACGAGAGTCGACTTGGCCAACGCGATTTTCGAGTACATCGAGATCTTCTACAACCGCCAACGACGGCACTCAAAGCTCGGATACGTTACACCCATCGAGCACGAGCTACGCTTCAACCAAACATCAATATCCGCCTGAATTCTCACACCGCAACGGGTAACCAAACTGTAGGGCACGTCAGAATCAACTCAACCTTCAGCAGTCCCGATCGTGAAGTCGCCGCCCGAGACGCGTCGGGCGCTGAACTCCGGATCCGTGCGGCCGGGTTCCCGGCACGGAAAACGATCGATGACTTCGCGTTCGATCACCAGACCTCCGTGAAACTGAGTATTTGCGTTCCTGAGCGCCACCAGTATTGCGGTTGAACGCCACTTGCTCGTTCTCGGGGTCGCGGCTTTCAGCGCCACTGAATATTCGGGTTGAGCGCCACTGTTCGTAGGCTCCTTCTGCCGTGTGCTCTATCACGCGGCAGAAGGAGTAATCACAGATGGTACGGAAGATCAAAGCGAAGCTGGTGCTCAGGCTGCGCAGCGAAGGGCTTTCGGGGCGGCAGATCGCCGCGCAGGGATTGTCCCGGCATAGCGTGGCGGCGGTGCTCGAGGCCGCGGATCGGGAAAAGGTGACCTGGGACGACGTCGCCGCCCTGGACGACGCCGCGGTGTATGCGCGGTTGTTCCCCGACCGGGGTGCGCATGAGAGCGTACATACGCAGCCCGACTGGGCTCACGTGCATCGTGAGCTCGCCCGGGTCGGCGTGACGCTGAAGCTGTTGCATGGCGAGTACGTCGATCGGTGCCGTGCGGCAGCCGAGACGGCGATGGGATACGACCGGTTTTGCAAGAACTACCAGCAGCAGGTCCTCGTCATCGGCGCCGCGTCCCGGGTGGGTCATAAGGCGGGACAGACGGTCGAGGTCGACTGGTCCGGTCCCACGATGCAGCTCACCGACCCGATGACCGACGCATCGACACGGGTGTTCTTGTTCGTCGGGTGCTTGCCGTTCTCCAGATACGCGTTCGTGGAACCAACACTGGATATGCTGCAGGGCACCTGGCTGCGCGCGCATGTGGCGATGTTCGACTGGTTCGGCGGGAGCGTGCCTCGGGTCGTGCCGAACAACCTCAAGACCGGCGTGATCAAGCATCCCGCAGAGGGCGAAGTGGTCCTCAACGATGCCTATCGGGAGTTGGCCGCGCACTACTCGGCGGCGGTGCTGCCGGGCAGGGTTCGGAAACCGAAAGACAAAGCGAGCGTGGAAAACACCGTCGGTCACGTCGCGACGTGGGTGATCGCCGGGCTTCGTCACCGCCAGTTCGGCACCTTGGCCCAGTTGCGCGCCGCGGTCTATGAGCGGATCGAAGCGTATAACCGTGAACCGTTCCAGAAACGTCAGGGCTCACGCCTGAGCGTGTTCGACGCCGAGGAACGGCCGCTACTTCGGCCGCTGCCGGGGGTCGCGTTCGAGATCAGCCGGTGGGCGTATGGGCGCCGGGTGCAGAAGAACGGGCACGTGGTGTGGGGGAAGAACTTCTACTCCGTGCCCTACGCCCATATCGGCCGCGCGGTCGATTTGCGCGTGACCGAGAGCCTGATCGAGGTGTTCGGCGATAGCGAGCGGCTAACCAGTCACCTGCTGGCGCCAGCAGGCGTGACCAACGAGTACCGCACCCATGACGCTGATTTGCCGGGCGGGCCCCGTTATCGACAGTGGGACTCGGCCCGGGTCCGAGAATGGGCTGGCCGCATCGGCGAGAACACGGTGACCGTCGTGAATCGCATCTTCGAATCCGTTCCCGTCGATGAGCAGGGCCTGGACGCGGCACTGGCAGTACTGCGACTGACCCGCCGCTACTCGGCCGCGAGGGTCGAGGCGGCCTGCCAGATCGCACTGGCCTCCCGGGTCCGGTCGCCCCGGTATGCGCATCTGCGTCCGATCCTGGAGACCGAACAAGACAATCCCGGCACAAGACGGCCGAGGTTCGAGCCCGTCACCGAGACGCCTGAAGAGCCGACCGGCTACGTCCGAGGCGCCGACTACTACGCAGGAGAGAAACGATGACGCGTATCGATGGGGAGAGCAAACGCAAGCTCCGAGAGATGGGAGTCACCTCACTCGTCGACGCCCTAGAGACGAAAGACGACACCCTCACCCTCGGGATGCCTTTCGAGGAACGGATCAAACTCGTTGTCGATGACGCGCACGCGACGTTCACCCACGCGAAAGTCGAAGGCCTGATTCGCCGGGCCGGGCTGCGTTACCCGAACGCCGACCTCCGCAAGCTCGACCTCGTCGAGCAACGCGGCCTGGACCGCGGGATCATCGCCCAGCTGGGCACCTGCACCTTCATCGAGAGGCGGCAGAACGTCGTGTTCCAAGGATTCACCGGCTCCGGAAAGTCCTACCTCGGATCGGCACTGGCGAAGCAAGCCTGCCAACACCGGTATCGAGCGCACTACATCCGCATGCCCGACCTCGAAGAAGCCTGGGCTGCGGGCCGCGACAAGCCCGGCGGCAAAGAGAAGTTCCTCCGGAAATATGCGGCGTTCACCCTCCTCGTGATCGATGAATGGCTGCTCGACCAGCCGGACGACAACACCCGCAGCATGCTCCTTGAGCGCCGCTACGACACCACCTCGACCGTGTTCTGCACCCAGTACGCCAAGAAGGACTGGCCTCAACGCCTAGGCGGCGGCGTTCACGCCGACGCGATCATGGACCGCATCGTGCACCGCACGATCTGGATCGAGACCGGCGGCACCAACATGCGCGAACACACCGCGGACACCGCGGCGTGACCCACGCCGGTGAGCGCGAGCTGAACCACTGGCGCTCACCGGCAATACCCAGCGGCGCTGAGACGCAATAATCAGTGGCGCTCAACCGCAATAACCGATGGCGCTCAAGGGGTCAAATACTCATGAAACCAGGCACCCTCGCTCACCTATCCCACGGAGACTACCTCAGCCAGGCCGAGAACGTCGTCCTCCTCGGCCCGCCCGGAACCGGCAAAACCCACCTCGCAATCGGACTCGGTATCCGGGCTGCGCAAGGCGGGCACCGGGTGCTGTTCGCAACCGCGACGGACTGGGTCACCCGACTCCAGGCGGCGCACCAGCAGGGCCGGCTCCCCGCCGAGCTCGCCCGGCTCCGCCGGTGCGGGCTGATCATCGTGGACGAGGTCGGCTACATCCCGTTCGAGCAAGACGCCGCGAACCTGTTCTTCCAACTCGTATCATCCCGCTACGAACACGCCTCACTGATCCTCACCAGCAACCTGCCCTTCGCGGGCTGGGGCGAGGTCTTCGGTGACCACGTCGTCGCTGCCGCGATGATCGACCGGATCGTGCACCACGCCGAAGTAATCACCCTCAAAGGCGCCAGCTACCGACTCAAAAACACCGGAATCGACACGCTCCCTTCAGCACGACCAGAGAACACGGCACACTAGACAAAACAAAACTGCTCAAAACTGCAAGAGCGCAAACGCCCACAACTCAAAGAGCGCCGACACACTGAACTCGGTTGCCCATGTCACTCCGCGAACAGGGTACGAGTTCGCCGCTGACGGGCGATCATAGCCGAGATTGCAGCTCCTGTCTCATGGTACGTCGACCCAGGTTCCACGGGCTTGGGATTCAACAACGGCGTACACGACGCGGGCCGCCCGCAGGCCGTCCACGAACGTGGGCAGGCCTGCGGGCACGGTGCCGCGGATGGCCTCGTAGGTGTCCCCGACAAATGCTGCGAAAGCATCGAGATAGCCGAGCGGGTGCCCTGCGGGTGCGACGCTGAGGCGACGCGCATCACCGTCAAGCGATATGGGATCGCGTTGAAGGATCTCCGACCCCTTTGCTCGCCCGATCCACAACGACTCCGGGTTCTCCTGCGAGAATCGCAGGGTCTCTCGAGATCCGGCTATCTCGATCTCGAGCGCGTTCTTCCGGCCAGGAGATACCTGGGAAACGACAAGCGTGCCAACAGCGCCGCGACGCGTCTCGAACAATACGCTGGCGAGGTCTTCCGTCTCCACATCACGACCACCCCGTTGGGGATACGTCGTGCGTGTCAGTGCACTCAAACGGCTGATCCGGTCGCCGGAAACGAATTCGATCACATCAACCAGATGCGATCCGATATCTGCGAATGCCCGCGACTGGCCACCGGTCTTGCCGTGAACTCGCCAATTGTCCGAGGCTGGATCCGATAGCCAGTCCTGCAGGTACGACCCACTGATCAGGCTGATGCGGCCCACGTCACCACGCATCACACGCGCGCGTGCCTCCCGAACCATCGGGTGGAACCGGTACACGAAAGGAACGGTCGCCACCCGATCGTGTTGCTCAGCGAGATCGGCGAGGATCTCAGCCTCAGACACAGTGATCGCCAAGGGCTTCTCGCACACCACGTGCAGACCACGGCTCAGGGCCAAGTGTGCGTACGCGAAATGAGTGTCGTTGGGCGTGCAGATGTGCACGACATCAACACCGTCCATTGCCTCATCGATAGTCGTCGCGACCCGGGGAATTCGCAAATCACTCGCGGCATCGTGACCCTTACTCGCGCTCGAACCGAGCACCACCGCCGGAACACCTCCAGCCACCCGGATGGAGCGCGCGTGTACCTGGCCCATGAACCCCGTACCAATGATCGCGGCCCGAACCTGACCAACCACCACCGTCGAAACGTCCACATCAATCGACAGCTGCGTCATTCTGGGAGCACCGTCGAGTATTGGTGCTTAATTGTCGAAGAGGTTGTGTTGTTTCCGGTTCTCTGCACGGGCTTGCGGGATTCAGTCATGAAAGAGCACGACTGATTTCACATTCCGGCCCGATTCCATGTCCCTGAACGCGGTCTCCCATTCACCGATCTCATACTTTGCACTGATGCATGAATCAACGTCGATTGTGCGTGAACTCAGCAGAGTGAGTACTCGTTCCCAATCGAGCCATCCGTGGCCGCGTGATCCGACTATTGAGACGACCTTTGCCACGACGGGATCGAGGCTGTAGCCGAATGGGTTTGGTCCCCACCCTATTTTCACGATTCTTCCGCCGACTGCGACGACATCGAGTGCGGTCTGCATGGCGGCACTTACGCCAGCGGCATCGATCACCAGATCTGCGCCGAGTTGTCTGGTTTGACCCTTCACTGCCTCAACTACGTTGTCGCGGCCGGATACCACTAGTTCGCCGAGCCCCAGAGAAGCTATCAAGGGGGCTTTGGGCACGTCACGATCGACTCCGATGAGAGTGACGCTTGCGGCCCCTGCTGCCCGAGCGATTTGCGCAGCGAAAATGCCGATGGCACCTGCTCCGACGACGACAACGTGTTCACCCAATTCGAGATGGCCTCTGCTGATGACGCCGGCGTAGGCGACTGCCACTGGCTCGGTCATCGACGCGGTAACGAAATCCAACTCGGTGGGTATGGAGTGCAGGGTTTCAATACTTGCGATGCACCTGGCGGCGAAGAATCCATCGGTATGCGCCCCGAAAACCTTCAGATCTGGACAATGCTGAGGACTTCCAGTGCGGCACATTCGACACTTTCCACACACTGAACCGTTGGTTTCACACACCACACGGTCGCCGACCCGCCAAGGACCGCACTCCGCGCCTATGTCAACGATTTCGCCCGCCATTTCGTGTCCCAGGATTACTGGGGTAGCCAACTGCCAGCTGACGGTACCCCGCCACGTGTGAAGGTCGGAGCCGCAAACTCCTACGGCACGGGGGGCGATCAAGACTTGTCCGCGCCCGGGTTTTGGTACTGGCACATCGGCCAAGGTCGTGCTGTCGTGCTCTGGCCGCATTTGCACGAGTGCCTGCATCGTATTCACAGCGTCACCCCATTAGTACGGAGTAGTGCTGCGATGCTCTGTTCTACGCTTTTCAGACCGCTTTGACTCGACCAATCCTGTTCGACCAAAATGTAGTTCGCGTCGGTGTGCTCGATCGCTGCATCGATGGTTTGTTGAAGCGGTAATATTCCTGCACCAATTTCTGTGAAATTGTCTGGAGAAACATAGCGTTCATCTTGGTAATACGTTTCGGAAACCAGGGGTGCATCGGCAGGCAGGGCAGCAATAATGTTGACGGGCTGTCGGATACTGAAAGGCAGATCCTTCTGGTGCAGTACTCGAATCCACTCGCCGTACCGCTCGATGATTTGCACGACATCGAGCCCGCTTCGATGTACCCAATAGGTGTCGAGCTCGAGATTCCGATACTCCGGCGCAAGGCGAGTCAACAGTTCGTCTAGATCAGTTCGATCACCGTGGCTCCTGAAGAGCGACGTGTGCACGAGCTGTTGGATGCCGACATCTGCCATCTTCTCCCCCAACCGATTGATATTCCGGGCGATATCGTCGATATCGTCGAGATTTCGATAAAGCAGTTTCGAAACCAGGTACTTCGTGCCGAGTTCGCGATGAAATGCGATGACATCATCAATTCGTTCTGGGTCAATCTGCTGAAGATGGGTGCTTAGAACCGTGCCACCATCGGCCTCAATCACTTCGCGTAATTCCGAGGGGTCCGCGGCGAAGCCGACCCCGGGATCGGTGGTCGTCAAGTTGGCAAATTCGAGGTTCTGGTAACCCATCGCGATGACCGCCCTGATCGTGGCTATCGGGTCGGCTGCCAATTCGTCACGAACGGAGTACATCTGAATTCCGACGCGTAGTGTCATTGTGACAATCCGCTCTGAGCTAAGAGTGTCGTCAAGCTCAATCTCACGCTTTCTAATTCGTCGAGCTCGGAGTAGTCCTGTTCGACGAATATGTATTCTGATTCAGAGTTCACTGAGGCCATGTTGATGATGTTTTGCAACGGCATCGAACCGCGACCAAGCTCGACGAAGTTGTCTTCAGCGACATATTTCGGGTTGAGGTAAAGGGATTCCACCGAGACGGCCTGGTCGCTTGGATACGCGGCGTCAAGGTCCACGGGCTGCTGAATGTGTTCCGGAATGTCCTTTTGGTGCAGTATCCGAATTCTTTCCCCGTACCGGTTGACCGCCTCTACCGGATCAAGTCCGCTTCGCAATGCCCAATATGTGTCGAGCTCCACACCCAGCAGGTCGGGGTCGACTTGCTCTAGGACAAGATCGAGATCTTTTCTGCCTGCTGAGGTGCGAAGCACTCCGTTGTGAATCAAGTGTCCAATCCCTTCGTTTGCGAGCCTCTCGCCAACCATGCGCAAGTTGGGGACCGAGTCGAGAGCTTCATCTAGGGTGGCGGGCAAGAATTTGGACACGATGTATTGCGTGCCAAGTTCTCGGTGAAAGACGATCACGTCATCGATATTGGTCTGGTCTAGTGGCCATACATGGGTGCTGACTGTCGTAGCGCCGAGAGTTTCCACGAGGTCTCGGAGTTCGCCCGGGTCTACCGCAAAGCCAACTCCAGGGTCAGCCATGGTGAGGTTAGCGAACTCGAGGTTCTTGTAACCCATCTCGATGACCGAACGTGTGGTTTCAAGCGGGGATTCCGCCATGTGGTTGCGGACCGAATACATCTGAAGGCCAATTTTCATTGGAGCACTCCCTCAGTCGTCGCGGGACTCTCCACAGCTTGTAGGCGCTCTGTCCGCAGCCGACTACGCCTTCGGAGTTGTTGAACCAGCTGAGTGGAAACCGAATCGATCACAATGGCAAGAAGGATCAGCGCTCCTTTGGCGACAACCTGCCAATTCGCATTGATCGCCAGCAGATTGAGCCCGTTCGCCACCATCCCAACGATGAGACAACCGAAAACTGTTCCGATTATTCGCGCATTTCCTCCCCACAACGCGGTGCCGCCGATGACGACCGCGGCAATGGCGTCCAATTCGATACCATCGCCGGCCCCGACCTGGGCCGAAGCTGACCGAGCGGTCTGTACGGCTCCTGCGAGAGCTGCCATCAAACCCATCACCCCGTATACGGCGAATCGGATTCGGGGCAAACTAACGCCGGAGACGATGGCGGCATTCCGGCCACCACCGATCGCTATGGCCCGTCGTCCAAAGACGGTCCTGTTGATCAGGATGAATATCGCGATGACGGACACGATCATGATGAGAATCGGGATTGGAATCCCGAGGACGCTACCTTGACCGATGAAGATGAAGTTGGCGGGCAGGCCACTCACCGGCTTGGTGTTCGTAACTATGTAAATGAACCCACGGAAAACACCTGCCGTGGCCAGTGTCGTGATCAAGGGGTTGAGGTTGAACACGGTGATGAGGGCTGCGTTGACAAACCCGAGAAGCACCCCGATTCCCAGACCGAGAATAACGGCGAGAAAGCTCGGAACACCGGCCACCATCATTTGTGCCATAAACACGCCAGTAAGACCCATCACTGCCCCGACCGACAGGTCGATTTCGCCGCTACCCAAGACGAGTGTGAATCCGACACTGATGATGATGATCACAGAAACCTGGCGGATGACGTTGAGAACGTTGTCAGGCGTGAGGAAGAGAGGCGAAACCATGGCCAGCGCTAAGGCAAGCGCCAAGAAGATCAGGACGACCATGTTGTCAAGCAGACGAGTCGCGATCGCTTCACCAGAAAGTGGCGAAGTCTTTTGCGTGAGAGACATCAGATGGGCTCCTGGGTTGGTTGTACGCCGAACGCTTCCGAAAGAAGCTCTTCAGCTGTCGTTTCTGCCGCAGGGTGTTCTGCGACGATGTAGCCCTGGCGGATGACGGCGATGCGGTCACAGATCGCGAAGAGTTCAGGAATCTCTGAAGAGACAATGATCACGGCCACCCCACGACTCGCGAGCCGATCAATCAACGCGTAGATCTCCGCCTTCGCACCAACGTCAATGCCGCGCGTTGGCTCATCGAGGATGAGGACTTTCGGTTCGCGATGTAGCCAACGCGAGATGAGCACCTTTTGTTGGTTGCCTCCACTCAATTCGCCGATGAGCGAACGTGGCGATCCGGCCTTGATCCCGAGCGCGTCGGCTACCGATCTGTATGCCACGATCTCGTTTTTGCGGCTGATTGTGAACCCACGTTTGAACTTATCGATGGAGGCAAGAGTTGAATTCTTCATGACTGAGTACGGAAAAATTGAGCCTGACCGCAACCGATCCTCGGTGATCAGACCAATGCCCAAGCGCACGGCACGTCGAGGTGAACCCACAGTTATTGGGGCTCCGTCTAGATAAATCGACCCTGCTCGCACAGGATCAAGACCGTAGATCGCACGGACTATTTCAGTTCGTCCCGCTCCCATGAGTCCACAAAAGCCCAGAACCTCTCCCCTACGAAGCGCGAAGGTCACGTCAGTGAACGCATCACCGCTTAGACCCTCTACCCGTATGGCCTCACCGCCGAATTCGTGGTGAACGCGCTTGCGCTCAGCGACCGCCAATTCCTTCCCAGCAATCAACGAGACAAGCTGCTTCGGAGAGATCGCCGAACTCTCGTACAGTCCGATGGTCACGCCATCACGCATCACAGTGATGCGATCGGCAAGGTCGAAAATTTCATCCAACTTGTGTGAAATGTAGACGATACCGATTCCTTCGGCGGCGAGGGAACGGATGGTTCGGTACAACAGACTGATCTCGCTCGGAGTGAGAGCTGAAGTCGGTTCATCCATGACGATGACCTGAGACTCATATGAGACAGCTCGTGCGATCTCAACAAGCTGCATCTGGGCAATGCTCAGGCTCCCAACGAGCGCCTCCGGGTCTATGTCAAACCCCAGCCGAGTAAGCAGTGCGCGGGTGGCACGAACACGAGAACGGTGACCAACGAAACCTAGGTGCGCGAAATCGTTCTCCCGACCGAGCCAAACGTTCTCCGCGACGCTTAAGCCCTCCACAAGACTGATCTCCTGATGGATCATAGCGATTCCGCTGTTGAGGGCTTCAACCGGTGCAGCGAACTCGACGGGGTTACCCATGATCTCGATGCGGCCCCGATCCCGCTGAACCAGACCCAAAAGGATCTTCATCAGTGTGGATTTCCCGGCACCATTTTCCCCCACGAGTGCCATCACTTCGCCGGTCCGCAAGTGAAACGAGGCATCCCTCAGCGCCTGGACGCCGGCGTACCCCTTTGTCACTTCAAGCATCGTGACCAATTCGACGCTCGACGCGGACGCATTCATTTGAGCGCTGCCGCAGCGGCGTCTTCGGCCTTCTTCTTGGCTTCAAAATCGGCCAGATTCGAAGAATCCACCAGAACCGTCACTTTGTCCGCACCCGTGGTGTACGCCTGACCGTCCTTCACCTCGCCTTTTATGGCAGCGATCGCCGCATCGATCAATCCAGCGCCATACTCGCCGAAATCGATTCCCACCGTGGCGTTGATCTCCTTCGCGTCCAGCATCTTCAGCCCATTATCCGAGCCATTTACGCTGACGATGAAGAACTTGTCGAGGTTCCCCTTGGACTTCAGAACGTTTACTGTGCCAAGAGTCATCTCATCGGAAGAGGTAGCGAGAGCATTCATATCTGGATAGCGAACTGACCAGTCTTCCATGAGGCTCGCTGCCTTATCCGTCGTCCAGTCTCCGTAGTCTTCAGCGAGAATCTGCACACGATCAGGCATCTCGGCAGCCAGTTTCTTGATGCCCTCGACACGCACATGCGTGCTCGTAAAAGTTTCCCCTCCCTTAATCAGTCCGAACTTCAGCACAGCGGTCGGATTGTCCTTCAGATACTGCCGTGTGTGATCCTCGAGAACTTGACCGATCAATTCTTCGTTGAGACCGTCGTAGACGGCGTCAATCTTGTCTTTTCCGAGAGTGCCTCGGACGTCAATGACTTTCACGCCGGCGTCATGCGCTGCCTGAGCGGCAGACAGGGAGCCAG
Source organism: Subtercola frigoramans (assembly GCF_016907385.1). NCBI lineage: Bacteria > Bacillati > Actinomycetota > Actinomycetes > Micrococcales > Microbacteriaceae > Subtercola > Subtercola frigoramans. Next base: position 2,723,826 of record NZ_JAFBBU010000001.1, read on the forward strand.
CGGGGTCGACTGCGGTAAGCAGAAGCGCTTGGGTCTTCCGAGTCACGATCGACTCGATGTCGTTGTTCTGCCTGTCAACCTTGTTGTCCGCTCCGAAAACATCCAACGTAATGTTCGCGCCAGCCTTATTCAATTCATTTACTCGAAGCTTCATCTGCGAAACAACGTTCGACTGACCCTCGTCAAGGGACTCAACCGAATATGCGATCGTGGTGGCGCCGCTCGACGGGGTTGCACCGGATGCGCACCCAGACAGGACAAGAGCAGAGGCGGCGAATATGGCAGCGAGCGAGCCAACCTGAAGGCGGCGATTCGTACGGAACATCGTTTCTCCTTTGAAGTGATGTGAACTACAGAATGTGTGAGGAAAGCATCCTTTGGGTGGATAATGCTCCACAAGATGCCGGATTTAATTCGATTGGAAACAAATGGTCGCGAAATCGGGTAGCCAATATGACGCGGCTTACGCCCGAGTTGGTCTGCTCATTTACCTCCACGAAGGCACTAGCCGGGCCACAATCTCTCGAATAGGCGGCCTTGCGAGATCAACAGTTGGTCACCAAGTAGACAAGCTCATCGAAATCGGCCTCATCGAAGAGCGCTTTTCTCAATCGGACGGCCCAGGCCGTCCGGCGCGAGGGTTACACGTCCGCGCCGACGCGGGATACGTGGCGGGAGTCGACCTTGAGACGGGGGGCGCCCGCCTAGCGCTAGCAAATTTGAAAGGAACCATCGTCGAAGAGATCGTTCTCAAGCTGTCTATCGAGGACGAACCGAGCAAAGTATTGACACGCATCTGCGACACCATTTCGCAGATGCGTGGAGGCCTCGATCTGGCATGCCTCAAACAGACAGTCATCGGAATCCCGGCTCCAGTGGATTTCGCCCGAGGCAGACCGGTACGGCCACCGATGATGACCCGATGGGACGACTTCCCGGTCCGCGACTTTGCCCAACAGATACTTGGCTCACCGGTCACGGTTGAAAATGACACCAACCTTGCGGCAATCGCCGAAAGCACCCAACAACACGCATACCTACCGCTTGTCTTCTTGAAAGTCGCCTCCGGTATCGGGGTGGGCATCATTTCGTCCGACGGGCAAGTATTCCGGGGTTATGACGGAGCCGCAGGGGACATCGGCCACGTCCAAATTCTTGCGCAGGATGATCGGGTGTGTAGATGCGGAAAATCGGGCTGCCTCGAGGCCGTGGCCTCGATCACGGCAATCCTGGATGAACTCGAAATCGCGACCAGCGACACCACAATCGATCACGCTGAACAATTACAAGCTCTGCTGCGCGTAGGAGATAAACGGGCATTCCAAGCCGTACACTCGGCCGCACGTCAAATTGGATCCGTCGCCTCTGGAATCATCCAAATCCTCAATCCACGAATGCTGGTCGTCGGCGGAGCGTATCCCGAAATTCACGACGAATTACTGTCTGGAATTAGATCCGTCGTATACGAACGTGCCATGCCTCTCAGCACGCGGGATCTCATATTGACCCCAAGCAGACTCGGACCGCGCGCTGAGATTTGCGGTGCAATTGAACTGGCATGCCAACAAATTTGGTCCGTCGAAATGTTGCCAACGCTCGTCGAATCGTTCAATCACATCAAGCCAAATACCGCTTGCGTTTAGTGGCTCGCGGGCGAAAGTGAACACCAAACATTTCTCGACATAAGTCGTGAATGAGCGTTTCGGGGCGGTCCCGAAACGCTTTGGAAAACTAAAGGTTTATGAGGCAACCCGATGCCTCACATTGGGTCAATCAAAAGCCCGGAATCACGCGAAAGCCCTCTGTCTTGGAAACACGTCTCATAGCGATTCGTGTCGCCATTCCGACGATGGGGCTTTTTGAGACACCATCGTTCAGCGGGTACCCGATCATGTCAGAAGTGGGAAGTCACATGCGGCGCGAGGCGCCGCCTCTCGTTCAACAGGGCTGCGATTATCCTCGCCCTGACGCACCAGACTGCGCCCGACTGGGGCCAGCCGCCGGGCTTCTGTAAGATAACGGGGCCGGGATCGAACCCATCCACCTCGGCGTTGAAGGAGCACCATGGCCGACCAGTCCCGACTCGATGCAGTCATCACGCTCGCGCAGCACCGCGGTTTCGTCTTTCCTTCGGGAGACATCTACGGTGGCACGCGGTCGGCGTGGGACTACGGGCCCCTGGGAGTGGCGCTCAAGGAGAACATCAAGAAGCAGTGGTGGAACAACTTCATCCGCCAGCGCCGCGACATGGTTGGCCTCGATTCGGCGGTCATCCTGCCGTCGGCCGTCTGGGAGGCTTCGGGGCACGTCAAGGTGTTTTCCGACCCGCTCACCGAGTCGCTCATCACGCACAAGCGGTACCGCGCCGACCACTTGTTCGAGGCTTATGAGGCCGAGCACGGGTTCCCCCCGGCGAACGGGCTCGACGACATCGCTGACCCCGAGCATCCGAACAAGGTCGGCCAGTGGTCGCCGATTCGCCAGTTCTCGGGGATGCTCAAGACCTACCTCGGCGTCGTGGATGACGAGACGGGCCTGCACTACCTGCGCCCCGAGACCGCCCAGGGCATCTTCACGAACTTCGCCAACGTGCTGCAGACGAGCCGCAAGAAGCCGCCGTTCGGCATCGGCCAGATCGGCAAGGCTTTTCGCAACGAGATCACGCCCGGCAACTTCATCTTTCGCACGCGCGAGTTCGAGCAGATGGAGATCGAGTTCTTCGTAAAGCCCGGCACCGATGAAGAGTGGCACCAGAAGTGGATGGATGCTGTCTGGGACTGGTTCATCGAACTCGGTATGACGCCAGAGAACATCCGCTGGTTCGAGCACCCGAAAGACAAGCTGTCGCACTACTCGAAGCGCACGGTCGACATCGAGTACAAGTTCAACTTCACGGGCAGCGAGTGGGGTGAGCTGATGGGCGTGGCGAACCGCACCGACTTCGACCTGAAGACGCACACCGACGCCTCGGGCAAAGACCTGAGCTATTTCGACCAGGCGAACAACGAGCGGTACATTCCGTATGTGATCGAGCCGTCGTTCGGCCTGACGCGCGCCTTGATGGCATTCTTGCTCGACTCGTACGACGAGGAGCAGGTGCCGAACGCCAAGGGCGGCACCGACAAGCGCACGGTGCTGCACCTCGACCCGCGCCTGGCGCCGGTGAAGGTCGCCGTGTTGCCGCTCTCGCGGAACGACACGCTGATTCCGCTGGCGCAGAAGATCGCCGACGACCTGTCTTTGTCGTGGGATGTCGACTACGACGACACGCAGGCCATCGGGCGCCGGTACCGCCGGCAGGACGAGATCGGTACGCCGTACTGCGTCACGGTGGACTTCGACTCGCTCGAAGACAACGCCGTGACCGTGCGCGACCGCGACTCGATGAAGCAGGAGCGCGTGCCCATCGTGGTGCTGCAGGGGTACCTCGCGGAGCGGCTCGTCGGCGCGTAGGGTCATTTGCAGGCAGTCGCGCCGGCGCTAACGGCTGCTCGCAGGGGCGGTCGATTGGCCACTTTCGCTCTCTGCGCGTGCCTAGGCGGCGCACCCGTGTCGGAATGGCGGGCTCGTTATTCCGACTTAGCGCCCTAACTCGGAATAACGGCGCCGCTATTCCGACTTATGCCCTTAACTCGGAATAGCGACCCCGTCGCCATCGAGTTCTGCCAGCTTCTTCTTCGCCAGAAGATCGGACCGACTTGCGGCCCAGGTGAGCAGCTCCCGGGCCTCCTCTACCCGGTGGTCGTCCTCCACGATCATCAGAGCGAGGTTGGTGGCGGAGAAAGCATCGCCCTTGGCGATCCCAACCCGGTAGAGGCGCTCGGCACCGACACGATCTTGTCGTTCGTCGAGTAAGAGATTTGCCAGAACTATCGGAGTGCCCTCGTTCCCCGAGAGCACCGCGGCTTGCAGGATCATCTCCGCTTCGTCGATCTGCCCGTTCTGTCTCAACACCTTGGCATAGGTGATGCCAAATCTGTCTTCATCCGACTGGTAACCGCGCCTCAGAAGTTCGTTTACGCGGGAATCTGTGCGCCGAAATTCGAGCGCATAGGCTCCACCGAGAACGCCCGCTGCCTCGTCACCCTCTGGTCCATCGTGCGCGACAAGGGTCTCCAGAATGTCAACCGCTTCGTCAATGGCACCCAGCCACAAAAGACACGTCGCCAGAATGACAGAAGCGTGGCTGACCTGTTCCTGGTGGGCGAAACGCATCAGGCGCAGGCCGATCATCTCGACGCCCGCCCCCCAGAGAATGCACCCGACGTCCAATGCAATCTCGGGCCATTCTGCCTCGTCGCACAACACGTCCCGCCATTTGTCGCTGTGGACGTCCACCTCGAAAACCGCAGTCATCTGGTTTTCAAAATCGTCGGGTGCCGCGAGCAGAGAATCGCGCAGCAATCGCACGCCCTGCACGATGTCTCCCTCCGAGATTTCACGCACCCCATCAACCACGGTCATACCCAGATCGTAGACCGTACTCGCATCGCCGTTTCGGTTCGAACGGCGCGATCACGCGGCGGTTTACACGCCCGACACTTTTGTGGTGTTCACTGGAGCAACATCGCCGCAGAGCGGTGAGGGTGCCACGAACGTCGGCACCCGCAGAAAGGGCACCGTGGATCTCAATACCGTCACCGAGGTCTCGCTTGCGAGAAGTCGCGCAGACCTGTCGGCTCTGGGCCCGACCGTCGTGCCGCTGGCCGGCGGCTCCGCGCTCTACGGCGAGCCGCAGCACCACCTCACCGGGCTCGTCGACCTGATGACGCTCGGCTGGCCATCGCTCACCATCGTCGAGGCAGGCCTCGAGGTCGCGGCGACGTGCACGGTGGCCGAGCTCTCCCACTTTCCCGCGCAACCGGGGTGGCGCGCGCATCCGGCGTTCTACCAGTGCTGCACCGCCTTTCTGGCCGGATTCAAGGTCTGGAACGTCGCGACCGTCGGCGGTAACCTCTGCGCGGCTCTCCCGGCCGGGCCGATGACCTCCCTCACAGCTGCGCTCGACGGCGAAGCGCTCGTCTGGTTGGCAGACGGCACCGAGCAGCGGATGCCCGTGACCAGCTTCATCACCGGCAACAAGACCACCGTGCTGAAGCCCGGCGACGTTCTGCGTTCGATCACGCTCCCTGCGCACGCCCTCGAAGCGCGCGTCGCGTTCCGCAAGATCGCCCTCTCGCCGATCGGCCGTTCGGGGCTCGTCATTCTCGGGCGCATCGACCCCGACGACACCTTCGTGCTGACTGTCACCGGCGGCACGGTTCGGCCGATCCAGCTGCGCTACGCGACCCTACCCCCGGCAGAAACGCTGCAGGCCGCCGTACTGGCCATCACCGAGTGGTTCAGCGATGCGCACGGCGCCGCCGACTGGCGCCGGGGCGTCGCAGCAGTGCTCGCCGAAGAGATCAGGGAGGAGCTGGCATGAAATTCATCGTCAATGGGTCAGAACTCGAGGCCGCTCCCCGAGCCGGCCAGGTGCTGCGCACGCTGCTGCGCGAAAACGAGCACTTCGAGGTCAAAAAGGGCTGCGACACCGGCGACTGCGGCGCGTGCTCGGTGCTCGTCGACGGCACTCCGGTTCACTCCTGCGTGTACCCGGCCCACCGCATCGAAGGGCACGAGGTCACCACGGTGGCGGGCCTCGGCACACCAGAGCACCTCAGCCCGGTACAACTGAAGTTCGTCGACGCTGCCGGCTTCCAGTGCGGCTTCTGCACGGCCGGCATGGTGGTCACCGCGTCTGCCCTCGCCGCCGAGGCAGACAAGGCTGACGCAGACGAGAGACTCACCGACCCCGACGAACTGCCGCGCCTGCTGAAGAACAACCTCTGCCGCTGCACCGGCTACCGCTCGATCCACGACGCGCTGCACGGTGTCACGAACGTGACCGAGAAGTCGACAGAGAACCACGCACCGGCTCTCGAACCGCGGCTCGGAGAGATCCGCCGGCTCCGCCCGCTCAGGGGCGAGGGGATGCCCGGCGAAACCAGCGGGCCCCGCGATCTCAGTCACACCAACGTCGGCACGCTGGACGATACCGCCGCACCAGCCGAGAGCCAGGCCACCTCCCCCTCGGTCGGCACCTCCGAACGAGCCCCCGCCGGCGCCCGCATCGTCACCGGCCAGGAGCGCTACACCCTCGACGTCGCCGTGCCGGGCTTGCTGCACCTCGTCGTTCTGAGGAGCCCGCACGCGCACGCCCGCATCGTCTCGATCGACACCACTGCCGCCGAGAACCTGCCCGGCGTGGTCGCCGTGCTCACCCACCATGACGCGCCGGAGAAATACTTCTCCACGGCCCGCCACGAGAATCGCACCGACGACCCCGATGACACCCTCGTGCTCGACTCTGTCGTGCGATTCATGGGCCAGCGGGTCGCGGTGGTCGTCGCCGAATCGGTCGGCGTCGCCGAGGAGGCCTGCCGCCTGCTCGACGTCGTCTACGAGGTTCTGCCGGCAAACTTCAACCCCGCCCTGGCGACGACCCCCGGAACCCCGCTCCTCCACGCCGACAAAGACGCCGAAGAAGCCCGCATCGCCGACCCGTCAGCCAACCTCGTGGCAGCGATGCACGGCGAATACGGCGACGTGGCCCAGGGCCTCGCCGAAGCCGACGTAACCATCACCGGCACCTGGCAGACCCAGCGCATCTCGGCGGCAGCCCTCGAGACCCACGCCTCCATCGGCTGGATCGACGACGACGGCCGCCTGGTGATCCGCTCGAGCTCGCAGGTGCCGTTCCTCGTGCAGAAGGAGCTCGCACGCCTCGTCGACCGCGAACTCGACACGATCCGGGTCTTCACCGCCCGCGTCGGCGGCGGCTTCGGCAGCAAACAGGAGATCCAGACCGAAGACCTCGTCGCACTCGCTGTGCTGAAGACCGGCCGGCCCGTGCAGTACGAGATGACCCGCACCGACGAGTTGACCGTCGTGCCCTGCCGCCACCCGATGAACGTCACGGTCACCCTCGGTGCATCATCCACCGGCAAACTCACCGCCTTCGCCGTGAAGGTGCTCTCTGACACCGGCGCCTACGGCAACCACGGCCCGGGCGTCATGTACCACAGCTGCTCCGAGTCGATCAGCCTCTACAACTCCCCCAACAAGCGCGTCGACGCCGAAGCGGTCTACACGAACAACATGCCCTCCGGCGCCTTTCGGGGGTACGGTCTCGGGCAGGTGATCTTCGCCATCGAATGCGCGATGGATGACCTGGCCATCCGCCTCGGAATGAACCCCTTCGAGCTGCGCCGACTCAACGCGGTCGGCCCGAACGACCCCCTCGTCATCACTCACGTCGAGGGAGACGACCTGAGTTTCGGCGGCAGCTACGGGCTCGACCAGTGCCTCGACCTCGCACAACAGGCCCTCACCGCGGGTAACGGAGTCGAAGCACCCACCGGGGACGAGTGGCGCATCGGCGAGGGCATGGCGGCCTCGATGATCGCCACGATCCCGCCCCGCGGCCACTTCGCCGAAGCATCCATCACGCTCAGCCCGCTCGGCGAGTACACGCTGAACGTCGGCACCTCGGAGTTCGGAAACGGCACCACGACCGTGCACGCCCAGCTCGCCGCCACAGCCCTGACCACCACGGCCGACCGCATCACCGTACGCCAATCAGACACCGACCTGGTGCCCTACGACACTGGCGCCTTCGGTTCAGCGGGCACGGTCGTCGCGGGCAAGGCGTCGCTCGCCGCAGCAGCCGCGCTGGCCGGACGCCTGCGTGAGATCGCGGAATCGCTCACCGGCGTTGCCGCAGGCGAATGGATGCTCGATTCCCACGGACTCACGACCGGCACCCGTTCCCTCTCCCTCGCCGAGCTCGCCACCGCCGTCTCCACCGCACCGGTGCCAGGCGCGGGCGATCCGGAGGGGACTGTTGCACCACCTTCCACCGTGGTCTTCAACGACGCACCAGTAGGTGAACCGTTCGAAGGCGCGGTGGCGGTCATTGAATCGACGGCGACCGGAATCACGGCCACCGGCTCGCATGCGGGTGACCACCGCTCCATCTGCTTCAACGTGCAGGCGTTCCGGGTCGCGGTCAACATCCTGACCGGCGACATCCGTATCCTCCAGTCGATCCAGGCCGCCGACGCCGGTTTCGTGATCAACCCCGAGCAGTGCCGTGGGCAGATCGAGGGAGGGGTCGCCCAGGGAATCGGCACATCGATGTTCGAAGAGCTGAACATCGGGCCAGACGGCACTGTCACCACACGCGTGCTCCGCAATTACCACCTGCCCCAGATGGCCGACCTGCCGCCGACGGAGGTCTACTTCGCCTCGACCGCAGACGATCTGGGACCGTACGGTGCCAAGTCGATGAGCGAGGCACCGTTCAACCCCGTGGCTCCCGCTCTGGCCAACGCAGTGCGCAACGCGGTGGGCGTCAGACCGTACGAGCTGCCGCTGTCACGCGACAGGGTGTGGCGCATGCTGCAGGGCTGAGCCGGGCATCCGGTTATATGCCGTGCGCGGCATGGATCGCTTGATCTGCCTCGGAGGAGCGGTGAATCGGGCCCTCCGTCTGCGCGAGACGGCGGCCTGACGCCCCGTTCTTGGCAGCCAGCACCTCGGCCAGGATCGACACGGCAGTCTCCTCAGGAGAGCTCGCGCCGAGGTCGAGGCCGATCGGCGAATGCAGGGCAGCGAGCTCGGCTGCCGAAAGGCTCTGTCTGAGCGCCGCCAGCCGGCGTTCGTGCGTCTTTCGTGAACCCATCGCTCCGACATAGGCAATCGGCAGCCGCAGGGCGACCTCGAGCAGCGGCACGTCGAACTTGTCGTCGTGCGTCAACACGCACACGACGGTTCGCGCGTCGATCTCGGTGCGGGCGAGGTAATCGGAGGGCCATTCGACCACTACCTCAGACGCTGCCGGAAAGCGGGCGGCGGTCGCGAACACGGGCCTGGCGTCGCAGATCGTCACCCGGTAGCCCAGCAGGGCGGCAGCGGCCGAGAGCGCTGAGGAGAAGTCGACGGCACCGAAGATGATCATTCGGGGCGGGGTTGCCCGCACGGTGAAGAGCACGTCGAGGGGGCCCTCTTCGCAGTCGACTGTGACGCGGCCCGTCCGGCCGGCCGAGATCCGCGAGGCGAGCTCTGCGAGAAGCCGACGGGTGGTCGTCGGTGAGAGGTGACCTCCCTGTGAGGGCTCAACGCCACCGGCCAACACCGCACCGAGCACGCTGCCACGGGGCTCGACTCCCCCAGGCTCGACTCCGCCAGGCTCGACTCCGCCAGGCTCGACTCCGCCAGGCTCGACTCCGCCAGGCTGGATTCCGCCAGGCGAACCCCCGCCCACATCAACCGCCAATCCGGCCGGTTGCCCCTCGGCTGCCGCAGCCAACTCGGCCAGGAGCGGTGCCGGAGAGGCGGAGTCGAGCACCTGGACGAGCACCTCGATGTGACCACCACAGGCCAGGCCGACGGCAAACGCGTCATCGTCGGTGTACCCGAATTCTTCGAGTCGGGGCACCCCCGTGAGCAGCACCTCCTGGCACGCCTCGTAGACGGCACCCTCGACGCACCCCCCGGAGATGCTCCCGATCACCGAGCCGGCCTCGTCGACGGCCATGGCTGTTCCGAGGCTGCGAGGAGCGCTGCCGTCGATCCGGGTAACGGTGGCGACGGCGACCCGCTGGCCTGCGGTTACGCGTGCGAGCAGAGCTTCGGCCAGTTCGAGCATCCGGTCTCACCTCTCATCGTCGGCATCAGGGGTCTGCGTGTCAGGTCTAGGCCGGACCATCAGCCATGCCAGTCGTCATGAGCCTGACACAAAAGAATGTTAGAACTCATTCATGCTCACGATCCACGGCGCCGTCTCCACGTTCATCGATGAAACCACAGAAATGTCGGATGACCTGTACTTCGAGGGCGGGGTGGTCGTCGATGCACCCGGCGCAGGCGCGCCAGACACGTCCGCTCTCGAGCGTCTGGATGCGACGGGCTGCGTCGTCACGCCGGGCCTGGTCAATGCCCACCACCACCTTCTGCAGACGGCGTTCCGAACTCTTCCCGGAACCCGAGGGGTCGCGATGACGACCTGGTTGCCCACCATGGCCGCATCATATGCCGCCGTCGGCATCGACCCAGAGCTCTCCCACGCGGCCGCCATGGCCGGTGTCGCGGAAGGCCTGCTCAGCGGGGTCACCACCGTAGCCGACCATCACCTGACCTGGCCGTCGGGCTGCGATTCGGTGGGCATCGCCCGGGCCACGGCGAGCGCGGCCGCAGAACTCGGCGGCCGGCTCGTCTTCGTACGCGGCTCGGCCAGGGACGACGCCGAAGAGGCCGCGGCCTCGGCTGAGGCAATCGTGGTTGCCCTGGTTCCGGGCACCCTCAACGGCGTGAGCTCCGGCGGCATGCTGCAGGTCGCGGTCGGCCCCGCCGGCGTCCACAGCGACAGCCCGGAGACCTTCCGTCTCTTCGGCGAACTCGCCGAACGCTTCGGGCTCCGCCGTCGCACCCAGGCCAACGAGCAGGTCGACGTGGTCATCGCTCTCGAGAAGTACGGGCGCAGGCCGCTGGAACTTCTGGAGGAGTGGGGCTGGCTCGCACCAGACGTCACGCTCGCTCACCTCTGCGCCGTCACTCCCGAGGAGATCGCGCGCCTGGCCGCGAGCGGCGTGACTGCAACCCACGCGCCGGGCTGCGACCTGCCGATGGGCTGGGGAATTGCTCCTGTCGCCGCCCTCAGGGAGGCCGGGATCGTCGTTGGTCTCGGAACAAGCGGCGGCGGCAGCAACGACGCCGGTCACCTGCTTGCCGATGCGCGCCTGGCGATGCAGGTCGCGCCTCTGGTCGGGCCACCGCTTGCCGCGCGCGAGGTGATCGGCATGGCGACGAAGGGGTCCGCGCTGGGGCTCGGCCGCCCGGAGCTCGGCTCACTCACCCTCGGTGACGCAGCCGACGCCTGCGTCTGGGACGTCTCGGGTGTCGCCGATGCCGCTGTCGCCGACCCGATCGCCGGGCTGCTCTGGGCCTCGCCCGGCCGACGCCCGAAACACGTCGTCGTCGCCGGCCGGGTCGTCGTGCGCGACTACCGCCTGGTCGAGCACGACGAACGCTCCATCGCAGTCACCCTCGAGGACCTCCTGGCCTCCCGCCGTCACGCCGGCTGAGTAGGCCGAAGGCCGTATCGAAGGCCCCACGCATCCGGGTTTCGATACGCAGCACAGCTGCTACTCAACCAGCGTTGGGCCTACAGCTCGAGTACCAGCCTCGGGCACGCCGCGCGCGACACGCAGATCATCATCACTTCGTTGTCGGCCTGCTCTTCGGGGGTCAGCACCGAATCGCGGTGGTCGACCTCGCCGGAGAGGACCGGGGTCTCGCAGGTTCCACACGTTCCTTCGCGGCACGACGAGAGAACCAGCACCCCCGCCTCCTCCACCACCTCGAGAATCGTCTTCTCCGGCGGCACGGTCAGCGTCAGTCCAGACAGCTCCAACTCCACCTCGAACGACTCCTCGCGCACGGGCGCGCCCACATCGCGCGCCTCGAACCGCTCCACCCTCAGCCTGCCGGAGGGCCAGTCGTGCGCAAGCTCGAGCGCAGCATCCAGCAGTCTCGTCGGGCCGCAGCAGTACACCAGGGTCGAATCGTCGACATCAGCGAAGAGGGCGTCGAGCGCGAGCCGCTCGCCCACATCGCTCGCGTAGATGTCCACACGCTCCGGATGCCCGGCCCGCAGCTCGCGCGCGAACGCCATTGCTCCTTCTGACCGGCCCGCGTAGGCGAGCGTCCAGTCGGCTCCTGCGGCATCAGCAGCACGGATCATCGACAGTAAGGGCGTTATTCCGATGCCCCCCGCCACGAACACGTACCGCTCGGACTCGTCGAAGACGAAGTGGTTGAGCGGGCCGCGGACCCTGAGCGTGTGACCGGCAGAGAGAGCCGTGTGCACAAACTCCGAGCCGCCCCTGCCCGCAGCTTCGCGGAGGACGGCGATCTGCCACCGGCTCGTGTCTGCGGGGTCTGAGCAGAGCGAGTACTGTCGCTCGACGCCCGGTGAGAGCACAAGATCGATGTGGGCCCCCGGCGACCAGGCCGGAAAGACCGCGCCATCCGCGCGCTCGAGGGTGACCAGCAGCACGTCAGAGGCGACCACAGCCAGCTCCGTCACTGTTGCGTCGAATTCCTCGAGAACATGCACGGTCATCGCGCGCCTGCCGGGAGAGCAGATGCGATAACCGTTGCCACCGGCACGTCGTTGGTCTTGCTGAAGTGCGCAGCCGTCGACTCCGTGCTCCACACGGTGGTGCGAGCGGGGGCGATGGTGTCTGCGGGCACGAATCGCTGTTTGACGATGAAGAGTCGGTACGGCTGCCCGTCACCCGACCTCCAACGGTGCGAGGTGCCCCCGGTGTAGTAGAGCGAGTCGCCCGCCCGGAGCTCGTGAATGCCGGTTTCACCCAGGTCGACGATGATGGTGCCGTCGACAACTGTCACGAATTCGTCTTCGGCGTGGCGGTAGTAGTCGCCGAACGACGTGTTTGCCCCGCGGAACTCCATCGGCTGGAACTTCGCCGTGCCATCAACCAGAAGGCGCCCCTCCCCTTCGGCGTAAGGCCCGGTTGTGCCCTCGTTCGAGCGGATGACGATGGCACCGCAACGGTCGGTGTGAACACCTGCGTCAGCCCGCACCTCGCGAATGCGCGACACATCGGCAGCGCCGGCCAGGAGGTCGAGTTGGCTCGTCTCGAGAGCCCGTGCGATCCTCTCGAGCGACGACATGCTCGGTCGGGCGTGCCCACGCTCGAGCTGGCTCAGGAATGGATGCGACAGGTCGGAGAGTTTGGCGAGTTCGACGAGAGTCAGCCCCCGCGACAGGCGGGCAGCGCGGATGGTGACACCCAGCTGCAGCGTCTGCAGATCGAGTGCTTCGGTGATGGCTGGAATGACGGACCTCCTTTTGACGCCTCACGTCAGACAGTAATCGCCAAACCCACCGATGCCACAATCGGCGCAGCCCCTTCTTAACACGACGAAATCTGGGCGTTACGTGTTCGAAACGCGCCGCTCGTAGATTCGCTCATGTTGAACACATCAACATCAGCCTGATCACCCCAGCGTCGAGATGATCTTCACATCGGTTGCTACGCAGTCGATTTCTGGAGGAGAACACGAACCGTGAGCATCCTGCCTCGACCTCTGAAGCTGCTACACAACGCCACGTTGCCGAACGGCGAGCTGTGCGATGTTCACTTCGACGGCGGCTTCGTGACCGCCGTCACCGCACCGGACCACGCCGCATTCTCCGCAGCCGACACCAACACTGCACTCGACCTGACCGGGTTCATCGTTCTCACCGCCCCGGCCGAGCCGCACGCGCACCTCGACAAGGCGCTCTCGTTCGATCTCATCGACCCGCCGATGGGCGATCTGGTCTCGGCGATCCTGGCCTGGCGTGAATACGCCGCCACGATGACAACCGAGAGCATCGCTGACCGCGCACGCGAGGCCGCCCTTCTCCTGCTGCGCCAGGGAACCACCGCCATTCGAAGCCACGTCGACATCCTCCTCGGCGACGACCCCCTCCGTGGCGTCCGTGCCCTGGTTCAGGTCCGCGAAGAACTGCGGGGCCTCATCGACATCGAACTCGTCGCGCTTGCCAGCTCCGAGGCGCCCGACGCCGACATCGAAGCGGCCATCGCCCTCGGTGTCGACCTCGTCGGCGGTGCACCCCACCTCTCGCCCGACCCGAGTGCCGACCTGCAGCGACTGCTGCGCCTGGCCGAGCGGATGCACGTGGGAGTCGACATCCACACCGACGAGGGTCTCACCGGCCCTCTCACCCTCGGTGAGCTCTCGGCGAGCGTCAGGCATTGGCCAGCCGACCGCAACCGCAGTGCGGGCCACTGTGTGCGACTCGGAACCCTCGACGCGGAGCCCCTGGCCGAGGTGCTCGACGAGGTCCAGGCGAGCGACGTCGGGATCATCAGCCTGCCGATCACGAATCTCTACCTCCAGGGGTGGGAGCATCCGGTCTCGACTCCCCGTGGCCTCACAGCCGTGCGCGCGATTCTCGACAGGGGCATCCGCTTCGGAGCCGGTGCCGACAACGTGCGCGATCCCTTCAACCCCGTCGGTCGCAGTGATGCACTCGAGACGGCTTCGCTGCTCGTCACTGCCGCACACCTCACGCTCGACGAGGCATACTCGGCTGTCAGCGACGGAGCCCGCTCGGTGATGGGTTTGGAGACGGCCGGCGTCGGCGTCGGTTTCGCGGCCGAACTGCTCGCCGTTCGGGGCGTCTCGCTCTCTGATGTCATTGCCAATGCCTCGGCCGACCGTTTTGTGATCCACGCCGGCAACCTCGTTGCCCAGAGTGCCGTGACGTATTCCGTCGCGGCACCCCTCCACCACCTGCACGAACCGTCCCTAGTCGAATCGAGGTGATGCTGTCATGACTGTCACAGCACCCGCACCAACCGGCACCGGCACTTCTGAGAATGATGTCCTGCTGGACTTCACCAACGTCGAGATGACCTTTCCCGACGGCACGATCGCCCTGCAGGGCGTCGACCTCGTCGTCAAACGCGGGGAGTTCGTCACCGTCGTCGGCCCATCGGGCTGCGGCAAGAGCACCCTTCTGCGAATCGCTTCGGGCCTGGAGACGGCCTCCCAGGGCACCGCCGAACTCGGCACGGCCCGAATCGGCTACGTGTTCCAGGATGCGACACTCCTGCCCTGGCGCAACGTCACCGACAACGTCGAACTGCTCGCAGAACTGCACGGCGAGAAGAAGAAGGCCAGAGCGGGGAAGGCGAAGGAGGCGATCGATCTGGTCGGACTCACCGGATTCGAGAAGCACCTGCCCAAAGCCCTCTCAGGCGGCATGAAGATGCGCGCCTCACTGGCACGCTCCCTCACACTCGACCCCGAGCTCTTCCTGTTCGACGAGCCGTTCGGCGCGCTCGACGAGATCACCCGCGAGCGACTGAACGACGAACTCATCCGACTCTTCAACGCGAAGAAGTTCGCGGGTCTCTTCATCACCCATTCGGTCTCTGAGGCCGTCTACATGTCGACCAAGGTCGTCGTGATGTCGGGCCGCCCTGGCCGGATCGTCGACACCTTCGACGTGCCGTTCCCCCAGCCACGCGATCCGGAGATCCGCTTCACCCCGGAATACGCCGCCCTTGTCGGCGAAGTGTCGCACGCTCTCCGGAAGGGGCACGGCAACTCATGACCACCATCTCGAACGAGACGAACACCACGGTCGACGGTGTCGACAATCTCGAAGCGCACCCCACCCCGGAACTGCCTGTGACGCTCAGCACCTCCACGCCACGCGGGGCGAAGAACCGGTTCAAAAAGTGGATCCCGCCGCTGCTCGTCTTCCTGGCCATTGTCGGGGTCTGGTACCTGATCAGCCTCTTCGTTCTCGACCCGCACCTGCGTTTCCTGCTGCCACTCCCGCAGGACATCCTGCTCAAGGGCCTGCTCGACCCGCTCTCGTTCGGCGCACTGATGCAGGGGCTCTACCAGACGATCATCGTCTCGCTCCTGGGCCTGGCCATCGCCATCGTCATCGGCGTGATCTGGGCCGTCGCCATGTCGCAGGCCAAATGGATCGAACGCTCACTGTTTCCGTACGCGGTGATTCTGCAGTGCATCCCGATTCTGGCCCTCGTGCCCCTGATCGGGTTCTGGTTCGGCTACGAGTTCCCGTCGCGGGTGCTGGTGTGCGTCATGATCGCGCTCTTCCCCATGGTCAACAACACGCTGTTCGGGCTGCAGTCCGTCGACAAGGGGCACAAAGAGCTCTTCAAACTCCAGGGCGCGAGCCGGGCTACGACACTGATCAAGCTCTCGTTTCCCCAGGCACTGCCGGCCATCTTCGCAGGCATGCGGATCTCCGCCGGGCTCGCCGTGGTCGGCGCCATTGTCGGTGACCAGTTCTTCCGCCGGGGCACCCCGGGACTCGGAATCCTCATCAGCAACTACAGCTCGCGCCTCCAGGGTGAACAGCTCTTCGCAACGATCATCACCGCAGCGCTCTTCGGTGTCGTCGTCTTCTGGCTGTTCGGCCTGCTCGGCCGCCGTGCCGTCGGCAAGTGGTACGACTTCACCTAGGCCCAGCCGGCCACACCCCCACAGATGTTCCACAGCACCACCCGAAATGCACCACAGCAGTATGCAGCACACAGCACCACAGCGGTACACAGCACCACAGCACCACACCACCGAGAGACACACCCAGCACTGCACCCTGCACACATCCGACAAGGAGAAGTAATGCGCAAGAACACCAAGAGAGTCGCCTTCGCCAGCGGTCTCGCCGTACTGAGCATCGTGGCACTCGCCGCCTGTAGCTCGGGCTCGACCACAAGCACCCCCGCAGCATCCGCTGGCGCGGGCGGAATCGACCTGGCCGCGGCGGGTTGCCCGGCAACCGTCGTCATCCAGACCGACTGGAACCCCGAAGCAGAGCACGGCCACCTGTACCAGCTGCTCGGCCCGAACCCGGTCATCGATGCGAACAAGAAGTCGGTCTCCGGCCCCCTGTACGCCAATGGCGCAGCAACAGGTGTCAACGTCGAGATCCGCTCGGGCGGCCCGGCCATCGGTTTCCAGACGGCGACCAGCCAGATGTACGCCGACAACTCGATCACCCTCGGCTACGTTGCGACCGACGAGGCCGTTCAGCTCTCTGCCGACCAGCCGACCACCGCTGTCTTCGCGCCGCTCGACAAGACGCCCCTCATGATCATGTGGGACCCCGCGACCTACCCGAACGTCAAGACGATCGCCGACCTCGGCAAGACCGGCGCCATCGTGCGCTACTTCGGCGGATCGGCGTACATGGAATACCTGACCAGTGCCGGCATCCTGAGCAAGACGCAGGTCGACGGCAGCTACGACGGCACCCCGGCGAACTTCGTCGCCGACCAGGGCAAAGCGGGCCAGCAGGGCTTCGCGAGCGCCGAGCCGTACCAGTACCAGTACGAGGTGCCGGCCTGGGGCAAGGCAGTCAACTACCAGACGTTGAACGACGCCGGCTACCCGGTCTACGCCTCAACCGTCTCAGTCAAAACCGCCGACCTCTCGAAGCTCTCGGGCTGCCTCACCAAGCTGGTTCCCGTACTTCAGCAGGCCGAGGTCGACTACTTCAAGGACCCCAAGGCGGTCAACACGCTGATCCTCGACCTGGTCACCCAGTTCAACACCGGCTGGGTCTACTCGCAGGGCATGGCTGACTACTCAGTGAAGACCCAGGTCGACACCGGTCTCGTCGGCAACGGCGACAACTCCACCCTCGGAGACATGGACACGGCCAGAGTGCAGAAGATCATCGACCTCGACACCCCCATCTACGCTGCCGGTGGTAAAGCGGTCAAGACGGGTCTCACGGCCGCCGACATCTTCACCAACCAGTTCATCGACACCTCGATCGGCATGAAGTAACGCTCATGGCAACCTCTGCGCCGGTGACAACAGCACGACTGAAGGGTCGTCGCATCGTTGTCACCGGTGCAGCCCGAGGCATCGGTGCCTCCATTGCCGCACGGTGTGCTGCTGAAGGCGCCGATGTCACAATCCTCGACCTCCTCGAAGAGCCCGGGCTCGCCACCGCCGAAGCCATCGGCGGCCGGTTCCACCGGGTCGACCTCAGCGACGAAGCCAGCACGCGCTCCGTTCTCACTGCGGCCATCGAAGAACTGGGCGGCATCGAGGTGCTGGTCAACAACGCCGGCATCCTGCGCTTCTCCCCCTTGCTCGACATCACGGCTTCGGCCTGGGACGACATGTTCGCCATCAACACCCGCTCGATGCTCATCACCACGCAGGTCGCAGCGCGATGGATGATCGGCAGAGGCACCCCGGGCAAGATCATCAACATGGCCAGCATGGGGGGCAAGAGCGGCGGTGCCGGCCAGGCGCACTACGCGGCGTCGAAGGCTGCCGTCATCGCCCTGACCCGGGTGACGGCGCTGGAACTCGGAGTTTCGGGCATCACGGCCAACTGCATCTGCCCCGGCTACGTGCTCACCGAGATGGGTGCAGCCACCCGCACCGACGACGACATCGCCGAGTGGAGCAGCTACTCCCCTCTCGGGCGCCTAGCCCAGCCCGACGATGTGGCAGGAGTCGCCGCCTTCCTCGCCACCAGTGACGCCGACTACCTCACCGGGCAGTCGTTCAACGTGACCGGCGGCATGATCATGCACTGACACCCTTTCGCCGGTTGAGTAGGCGCGCGAAGCGCGCCGTATCGAAACCCACCACGCAACCCGGTTTCGATACGGGAGGCGCTTCGCACCCCCCTTACTCAACCAGCGACATCCACCAGCTCACCAGTTCACCCGCTCACCAAAGGATCCACATCATGTCCCGCAACCTCGTCGAACTCTCCAGCCTCGCCGCCGTCGAGGCGCTCCGGGGCGACTCGATCGTGGTTGTGCCGACCGGTGCCATCGAGCACCACGGCCCGCACCTGCCCCTCTTCACCGACTTCCTCGTCGCCGAGGAGTCTGCGAAGGCCGCAGTCGAACTCGCGGCAGCGAACGGGGTGAACGCCTGGCTGCTTCCCGGTCTCGCCTACACGAAATCAGACGAGCACCACTGGGCCCCGGGAACGGTCTGGTTGAGCTGGGACACCCTGATGCAGACGATCGTGGAGATCGGATCATCCATCGCCCAGACGCCCTGCACCAAAGTGGTCTTCTACAACGGCCACGGCGGCAATGTTGCCCTGTTGCAGGTGGCCTGCCGCGAGCTGCGGCGTCGGTTCGGGCTGCAGACCTTTCTGATCGGCGGCCAGATGCCGGCCAACGGAGGTGCTGCCTCCGGCGAGACCGAGTCGGGCCTCGGCATCCACGGCGGCCACGTCGAGACGAGTGTGGTGCTGCACCTGCGCCCCGACCTCGTCGACATGGGCCTCGCGGTTCGGAGCGTACCCGAACACCTGCTCGACTACGAGTACGTCGGTTTCGGCAAGCCCGTGAGCTTCGGCTGGGTCAGCAACGACTTCGCCGCCAGTGGGGTCATCGGCGACCCGACCACGGCGAATGCTGAGTTCGGCAAGGCGCATTTCGAGAACAACGTCACGAAGTCGGCCGCCGCGCTGGCCGAGATCGCGACCTTCACCCCCGCACCCGTGCCCCTTCGAGCCGGATTCAGCGCCTCCGCCGGTTGAGTAGCGCGAAGCGCGTATCGAAACCCCCACGCGACGAGCCCGGTTTCGATACGGCCTCCGGCCTACTCACCCAGCGAAGCCAACCAGAAAGAACCACCGGAATGACAATCGAATCCTCCATCGACGCCCTGCAGGCCGAACTCCGCGAGCTCCTCGGCGACAAGGCCGTCACCGTCGAGCTCCGCGCCCGCGAGAAGGCCTCCCTCGACGGCGCCTGGATGTCGCCCATCCTCGCCGAACAGCTTCCCCTCGGTCTGGCCGACATCGTCGCCTTCCCCACGACCGCCGAGCAGATCGCGGACGTCGTCGCTGCTGCCTCCCGCTACCACGTGCCGATCACGCCGCGGGGCAAGGGCACGGGCAACTACGGCCAGGGCATCCCGATGCAGGGCGGTCTCGTACTCGACATGTCGAAGGCACGCGGCATCGTCGAAGTGGGCGACGGCTTCATCACCGTCGAGGCCGGCACACCCATGGTCATGATCGAGCAGGCCGCGAACGCCGCCGGCCAACAGCTGCTGATGTACCCCTCCACCGCCCAGTCCACGATCGGCGGCTTCCTCTCCGGTGGCTCCGGTGGCACAGGCTCCATCAAGCACGGCTCCAATCACACGGGTTTCGTCAAGGAGCTCGATGTGGTGCACGCGGTTCCGGATGCCCGGCTCATCCACGTCGCCGGAACCGACGCCGAACCCTACGTTCACACCTACGGCACGCTCGGCATCATCGCCCGCGCGACACTGGCGCTCGAGCCCCTGCAGAACTGGCGTGGACTCTATGCGAGTTTCGACACCTTCGCCGACGCGATCTCGGTGATCCGCGAGATCGGTCAGCTCGAGCCGACGCCGCGCCTCGTCTCTGCCGACCTCCCCACGCTCGCGAACGCCCTGCCTGACGACCCCGCCATTCCGAAGGACCGGGCGAGCCTCCGCGCCATTCTGGATGCCGAAACGGTCGAGGCGGCCTCTGCGCTGATCTTCAGCGCCGGAGGGCGTATCGAAGACGTTCGCGAAGGCCCGCAGGCCTCGATGAAGATCAGCATGCTCTCGTACAATCACCCGATCGAGTGGCTGCAGAAGAGCGACCCAGGAAAGTACTTCCACATCGAGGTCGCCGGTGACGGCCTGGTCGAGCGCATCGACGAGGTGCACGCGGTCTACAACGGAGGCATGCTGCACATCGAAGCGCAGCACGGCCGCCCGATCGGCATGCTCGCCGGCATCTACGAAAGCCCGGAGCAGGTCTACGCGGGCTTCGCCGCCCTCGAGGCGTTGGGTGTCGGTTCGCACAACCCGCATCACTGGGAGGTCGACCACGAGGTCGAGCGAACACGACGCCTCTCTGCCGTGACCGACCCTGAGGGCCTGCTGAACCCGGGCAAGCTCCCCGTCGTCGGCGCCGCCCCGGTTGCCGGTGCCGGAAAAGTCACCTGATGACGGTCTCGACCACACTCGTCGCGGCGCCGTTCTTCCAGGAGCTCGTGGAGTGGCTTCCGCGCCACGACGAGCCCGCTCGCCCCCTCGTGGCCCTGTCGACGATCACCGCAGACGGGTACCCCGACACGAGACACGTGCTGCTCAGCGAATTCGATGAGACCGGCTTCTATTTCCACACGGATGCCCGCTCACGCAAGATCGCCCAGCTCACCACAGCGCCCCGCGCTTCGTTCGCCGTGGCCTGGCCAGAGCTCGGGCGCCAGCTCGTCGTGCTCGGTGACACCGAACCCGCCCCGGTCTCTGAAGCCCAGCGCGCCTACGCGAACCGCTCGCCCTACCTCAAGACGCTGGCCTGGCTGAACTCAGCGGAGTTCGCAGTGCTCCCCCTCGAGGAACGCGTCGAAGCCTGGCGAACGTTCGATGAAGAACACCAATCGGACTCCCTCCTTCCCCCTGCCACCTGGGCAGGAATTCTGCTGCGCCCGACTCGCGTGACACTGTGGCACGCGCATCCTGCCACGGCAAGCCAGCGCCTGGAGTACACCCTCGAAGCAGAAGGCACATGGGCGTCGAGCATTCTTCCCGGTTGATGATGTCAGCCAGCGCCATGCATGCGCAGCGACACTCCGCCCGCGATGCGGGCCAGCGCTTCGGCGAAGAAGCTCTCGCGACCATCCTCGGGCCCACCAGAGAGGTTCACCCCGGCGACGCCATCCAGACTGAGCAGTTCGTTGCAGAAGTCGATCGCGGCGGCGATTCCCTCGGCGTAGACGTCGCGGGCACCGAGAATCCGCTCGAGGTACCCCTCGGGCAGCACCAGCGTCGTGAACGATCGGAGCAACTCGGCACTGCCACGATCGACAACCACCGGAACGCAGGCGATGTACGCCAGATCCGGGAGTCTGTTTTCGCCCTGCCCCTGCGCGCGTTGTCGCGCGCGGACTTCATCAATGAATCGAGCGACTGGCAGGGCGCCGCCGGCGTGGTTGACGAAGGCCAGTGCAGCACCTGCTCGCTGTTTCTCCACCAGACGTTCCGCACGATGCTCGACCGGCGGGGTCGCGGGCGACTCTCCCACCGACACCAGGTGCCCGTACTCGGCAGCGAGCGACGCGATCCCCGTGGAGTCCAGGTCGAACACGGGCTTCGCGTCGGGCCTCGACCCGGTCAGAGTGTGGTCTCCGGTCACGCAGTGCACGGCCGCAACGCCCACGTCGGCAAGACCGGCCAACTCGCCCTCGATCGCCACGCGGTTGCGGTCACGGCAGTTGAACCCCGCGATCACGCGAAGACCACGGCTCTGGATGATCTGGGCACGGTAGCTCGGCGAAAACTGCACCCGGTGTGCGCCCGAATCGCCGGCCAGTGTTGCATCGGCGGAGCCCGCCAACAGGTCAGCGCACTCCACGAGCGAAGGTCTGTCGATCGCCCTGGCCGGAAAGTCGGCCACGACGACCTGGCGAGAGCGGATCAGCTGGGCGAACTCGGCTCCCCCACGCGAAACGGGGTCGGCGGGCACAGCCACCGCCCCACGCGAGCCGTCGCTCGCGGGCCGATCGATGAGCAGCACGGGCACGGCACCTCCCCAGTGGATCGTCTCCCCATCCACGAAGACGCAGCGATGCTCCGACACCTCGCAGCTGCCGTCGAATTCCACACCCCCGCACGGCCCGAACGTCATGCTCTTCGGGCAGCTGAAGACAGCCTCGTGCACTCGTTCCATCTTCGTGATCCTTTGCGTGAAAGTCGGGGCCGATCCGTGTGCCTCTCTGCACGGGGACCAGCAGCGATCACTCAGGGTAACGGCCGACTGTGTCGGGCAGATTTCCAGACCTCCCTCGGTGACACCGCCAAGAAAGTTAGGGTGAATGAACGAATGATGAACCAGACTTGCACGACCCACGGAGCCCCGAATGACTGAAATCCACGACCTTGTCGTCCGGGCCGAGCGTGCCTACGTCGACGGTCGCTTCCAGGCCGTCGCCGTAGCGGTGACCGCCGGAACGATCGTCTCGATCGCGAGCATCGATGCGCCGTTCGACGCTGCCACGGAGGTCACGCTCCCCGACTCGCAGGTGCTGATCCCCGGAATCGTGGACACCCATGTGCACGTCAACGAACCAGGTCGCACGGACTGGGAGGGCTTCGCCAGCGCCACCCGTGCCGCCGCCGCAGGAGGCGTCACGACGATTCTCGATATGCCTCTGAACAGCATCCCGCCCACGACGACACCGGATGCCCTCCAGCTCAAACGCGAAGCAGCCGGCCCTCAGGCCTCCGTCGACGTGGGGTTCTGGGGCGGCGCCATTCCCGACAGCCTCGGGCACCTCGAACCCCTGCACCGCGCAGGAGTCTTCGGATTCAAAGCGTTCCTCTCCCCCTCCGGTGTCGACGAATTCCCGCACCTGAGCACTGGACAACTTCACGCGGCCCTGCAGGAACTGGCTGGATTCGATGGCCTGCTGATCGTCCACGCCGAGGATCCCGGTGTTCTGGCTGAACACGAGAACTCCGGCGGCGTGGGCTACGAAGCGTTCGTGGCGAGCCGCCCCGAAGACGCAGAGAAGACGGCGATCGACCACGTGATCGACGGGCTCCGGGCCACCGGCGCGCGCGCCCACATCCTGCACCTCTCGGCCGCGGGAGCACTACCGGCCATCCGCGCCGCGAAAGCCGAGGGCCTCCGCCTCACGGTCGAGACCTGCCCGCACTACCTGAGCTTCGCCGCTGAGGGAATTCCCGATGCAGCCACGCAGTACAAGTGCTGCCCGCCCATCCGTGACGAACACAATCGTGAATTGCTGTGGGCCGCACTGGTCGCAGGTGACATCGACCTCATCGCCTCAGACCACTCGCCGAGCACCAAAGAACTGAAGTTCGCCCACGGTGGCGACTTCGCCCTGGCCTGGGGCGGGATCTCGGGACTGCAGGTGAGCCTTCCTGCAGTGTGGACCGCGGCGAAGACCCAGGGAATCGGCCTCGACAGCGTCATCGAGTGGATGGCCGTCGCGACGTCTCGACTGGCCGGCCTCTCAACCAAGGGTTCGCTCTCGGTCGGAGCCGCTGCCGACTTGGTGGCGTTCGCACCAGGGGAGAAGTTCACCGTCGTCGCACAGGAGCTTCAGCACAAGAACAAGCTCTCCGCCTTCGACGGCCGCGACCTCTTCGGCGTCGTACATACGACCTGGCTCGCTGGAGCTCCGGTGTTCTCGCGCGACGCTGCCTTCGAAGCAGGCCCACCTTCGGGCACTCTCCTCACCCGAACCTGACAACCCACCCGAACCTCATCGCTCCACCAAACCCTCGCAGACAGGAAACAGCATCGTGGCAATCGTCCTCGGATCCAACCGTTACGGAAAAGCAGAGAATCGCGTCGTTCGCATCTATCGCGACACCGATCGACACGAGATCAGGGACATCAACGTCTCGAGCGCGCTGAGAGGCGAGTTCGCCGACGCGTACCTCGTCGGCGACCAGTCGAAGATCCTGCCGACCGACACGCAGAAGCAGACGGCGTACTCCTTCTCGAAGGAGAGGGGTCTGACCTCGATCGAGACCTATGCGCTCGAGCTCGGCGCCCACTTCGTCGACACCGTCGAATACGTGCAGAGTGCGCGTATCGAGGTCGAGGAATTCGAGTGGCAGCGGGTACTCGTCGACGGCACAGAGCACGACCACACCTGGGTTCGCAAAGGCCAGGAGACCCGCATTGCAGCAGTCACTGTCACTGGGAGCGGCGCAGACCGCACCAACGCGGTCATCGGTGGCTTCAAAGACCTGGTCATTTTGAAGTCGACGGGCTCGGAATTCACCGGCTTCCTCGAAGACGGATACACCCTGCTCGAGCCGACCACGGACCGGGTCATGGCGACCTCCCTCATAGCAAAATGGCGCTTCACCTCGACGGACGTCGAGTGGGAGAGCACGTACCTCGGAATCAAGAAGATCATCATCGAGACCTTCGCCACGCTGCATTCCCTCGCCCTGCAGCAGACGCTGTACGAAATGGGCAAAGCCGTGCTCGAGGCCTACGACTTCATCGCGGAGATCCGCTTCTCGGCACCGAACAAGCACCACTTCCTCTACAACCTCGCTCCCTTCGGCGTCGAGAACAACAACGAGGTCTTCAACGCGGATGATCGGCCCTACGGCCTCATCGAAGCCACCGTCATCCGCGACGAGGTGCCCCCCGCACCCGAGGCCTGGGACAGCTACACCGGCCTCGTCTGACCCCAGGCGCGCCTCAGTACTCAGCAGGCCAGGCAAACGGCGCACTCGGGGCTGGCGTCGTTCCTCGTGGGGCCAGAACAAGATCGATGTCCAACTTGTTGGTCAGCACGATGGTTGCCGGGTCGCCTTCGAACGGTCGCTGGTTCACGAAGACGCTGAACGTGTTAACGCCGACTGAAAACAGGGCCAGTACTGCCAACTGAAAACAGGGCCACCAACCACTATGGAAGGTGATCACTTTGGATGACTGGGCAGAAATTCGTCGGTTGTATGCGTCGGGCGGGCACTCGAAAAGAGAACTCGCGAAACGGCTTGGCGTTTCGCGAGGGACGATCGATCGGGCGTTGCAGGCTGACCGGGTGCCGCGGTATGAGCGGGCGTTGACGGGGTCGAGTTTCGATGAGGTCGCACCGGCGGTTCGGAAGCTGCTGACCGACTCGCCGCGGATGCCGTCGCCAGCCCTGGCGGAGCGGGTGGGGTGGTCGGGTTCGTCGTCGTTGTTCCGGTTGAGGGTCGCAGCGATCCGGCCTGAATATCTGCCGCCGGATCCCGCTGACCGGATCGATCACCAGCCCGGTGTGCAGGTGCAATGCGATCTGTGGTTCCCGCACCAGGCGATCCCGCTGGGTCATGATCAGCACGGCATGCCGCCGGTGTTGGTGATGACGTCGACGTTCTCGGGGAACATCCAAGCGTTGATGCTGCCCTCCCGGACAACCCCCGACCTCCTCGGCGGGATGTGGCAGCTGTTGCAGCAGGCCGGCGCGGTGCCGGAGCGGTTGGTCTGGGATAACGAGACCGGTATCGGCCGGCGTAAGCTCACCGAGCCCGCTGCCGCGTTCGCTGGCACGTTGGGGACGAAGATCGTGCTGCTGCCACCGCGGGATCCGGAGTCCAAGGGCATGGTCGAGCGGATGAATCAGTTCTTCCGCTCGAGGTTCATGCCTGGCCGCAGCTTCGCATCGCCAGCGGATTTCAACAACCAGCTCGTTGACTGGTTGCCCGTCGCGAATGCCCGCTACTCGCGCTCACGGCGCGGGAAACCCGCCGAGCTTGTCGGCCGTGATCGGGCCGCGATGCGGGCCTTGTCGCCGGTGCCACCGGAGGTGCTGTTCCGGAACACGGTCAGGCTGCCTCGGGATTACTACGTGCGGGTTTTCACGAACGATTACTCGGTCAGTCCGGGCATGATCGGTCGGATCGTTGATGTTACTGCTGACCTGCACCAGGTCACTGTCACCCATGACGGCACTGTCATCGCGGTGCATCAGCGGGAGTGGGCCCGCCAGCTGATCGTCACCGATCCGGCCCATGTTGCCGAGGCGGCAGTGCTGCGGCAGGCGTTCAAACAGGTCCGCGGCTACCGGCCGTTGGAAGCTGTCGAAACCCGCGATCTTGCTTCCTACGACGACCTCTTCGGTACCGGGCAGGTGGCCTGATGTCCGAGCTCGAATCCCAGTTGGAGTACTACGCCCGTGCATTGAAAGCGCCTCGGGTCGGTGAGGGTTTCCGCCGGCTCGGCGAGCAAGCCCGTGCGGACGGGTGGTCACACGAGGAGTACCTCGCCGCCGTGCTGTCGCGCGAGGTTTCCGAGCGGGAAGCATCAGGGGCGACGCTTCGGATCAAGGCTGCCCGGTTTCCCGGTTTCAAGACGTTGGAAGAGTTCAACTACGACCACCAGCCTGGCGCCGACCGCACCCTCATCGCACACTTGGGCACGAGCGCTTACCTTCAGGAAGCGAAGAACGTCATCCTCCTCGGACCCCCGGGTACGGGGAAGACGCACATTGCGATCGGGCTCGGCATCAAAGCTGCGAAGAGCGGCCACCGGGTGCTTTTCGATACTGCGAACGGCTGGGTCACCCGGCTGCAGGAGGCGCACTCCCGCGGCAAGCTCGCCGCCGAACTCACCCGGCTTCGCCGGTACAGCCTGCTCGTCATCGACGAGGTCGGCTACGTCCCGTTCGATCAAGACGCCGCGAATCTGTTCTTCCAACTCGTGTCATCACGGTACGAACACGCGTCACTGATCCTCACCTCGAACCTGCCATTCGGGCGTTGGGGTGAAGTGTTCGGCGACCCGACCATCGCGTCAGCGATGATCGACCGCGTCGTGCACCACGCCGACGTACTCAGCCTCAAAGGCACAAGCTACCGGCTCCGCGGCCACAAAACAATCACAAGTACGACAGACTAAACAAACCACGTGGCCCTGTTTTCAGTTGGCAACCGTGGCCCCATATTGAGTTGGCGTTAACATGAACGACTCGGTCGACGATTGGCGAAAGTCTCCGACACCCTCTGAATCGAGCGGGATACCCCATTCGGCGAAAAATTCCCCCAGCTCGAACGTGCGCTGAATGGGCGATTCGACGTGAAGGATGCCTGTGGCCTCGTGCGTGTGCAACGGCAACGTCACCTGTGTCTTCTCATCGATTCCCACATTTGCCGGTACTACCTGCGGCACTCCATCGACGGTGATGGAGACGTGGGAGTGGAGGTGCTCAGGCACGGGGGCCACGGCAGCGGCCAAGAAGAGCACGCCGGCCGAGAGAAGGCTCAAGAGCACACACACCGCCCACAGAGGAAGGGACCATCTCGGCTTCAGCAGCTCATCGCTCACCTGGTCACTATAGAGACCGAATTCGAGAGACATCCGTTAACGGCAAGAGGCCCACCTGGTGGGGTGGGCCTCTGTCGTGTTTCTAGAGTGAGTCCGGCGGTGTCCTACTCTCCCACAAGGTCTCCCTTGCAGTACCATCGGCGCTGCGAGTCTTAGCTTCCGGGTTCGGAATGTTGCCGGGCGTTTCCCTCGCGCTATGGCCGCCGAAACATTAGGGACATCCTGATGGGGTGTCTAAAATGTTCGGAAGTGTTTAGCTTCGTTCATGTTTAGTTGTGCCAAACCGTTAGCGGGTTTGGTTGTGACCCGACCGTATGTCGGGAACCACAGAGTGGACGCGAGTGTTTTTGTTGCGCAAAGATTTTCAGCCACACCGGGCCCTTGCGGGGGTGTGGTGGTGGTGTTGAAGTTATCGGCTTATTAGTACAGGTCAGCTCCACACCTCTTTCGTCGGTGCTTCCACATCCTGCCTATCAACCCAGTAGTCTCCTGGGAGCCTCTCACCATAAATGGTATGGAAATCTCATCTCGAAGCCGGCTTCCCGCTTAGATGCTTTCAGCGGTTATCCGTTCCGAACGTAGCTAATCAGCGGTGCACTTGGCAGTACAACTGACACACCAGAGGTTCGTCCATCCCGGTCCTCTCGTACTAGGGATAGCTCTTCTCAAATTTCCTGCGCGCGCAGAGGATAGGGACCGAACTGTCTCACGACGTTCTAAACCCAGCTCGCGTACCGCTTTAATGGGCGAACAGCCCAACCCTTGGGACCTACTCCAGCCCCAGGATGCGACGAGCCGACATCGAGGTGCCAAACCATGCCGTCGATATGGACTCTTGGGCAAGATCAGCCTGTTATCCCCGAGGTACCTTTTATCCGTTGAGCGACAGCGCTTCCACAAGCCACTGCCGGATCACTAGTCCCGACTTTCGTCCCTGCTCGACTTGTCAGTCTCACAGTCAAGCTCCCTTGTGCACTTACACTCGCCACCTGATTGCCAACCAGGTTGAGGGAACCTTTGGGCGCCTCCGTTACTCTTTAGGAGGCAACCGCCCCAGTTAAACTACCCACCATGCACTGTCCCAGAACCGGATTACGGTTCGTAGTTAGATATCCAGAGTGACCAGAGTGGTATTTCAACAATGACTCCACCAGCACTAGCGTGCCCGCTTCACAGTCTCCCACCTATCCTACACAAGCCACACCGAACACCAATACAAAGCTATAGTAAAGGTCACGGGGTCTTTCCGTCCTTCTGCGCGTAACGAGCATCTTTACTCGTAGTGCAATTTCGCCGAGTTCGCGGTTGAGACAGCTGGGAAGTCGTTACGCCATTCGTGCAGGTCGGAACTTACCCGACAAGGAATTTCGCTACCTTAGGATGGTTATAGTTACCACCGCCGTTTACTGGGGCTTAAATTCTGGGCTTCGCCTTGCGGCTAACTCTTCCTCTTAACCTTCCAGCACCGGGCAGGCGTCAGTCCGTATACATCGTCTTGCGACTTGGCACGGACCTGTGTTTTTAGTAAACAGTCGCTTCCCACTGGTCTCTGCGGCCATACACTGCTCCAGGAGCAAGTCCTTTCACAGCTCCGGCCCCCCTTCTCCCGAAGTTACGGGGGCATTTTGCCGAGTTCCTTAACCACGATTCTCTCGATCTCCTTAGTATTCTCTACCTGATCACCTGAGTCGGTTTGGGGTACGGGCACATGGAACCTCACGCCGATGCTTTTCTTGGCAGCAGACGATCACTGATTTCCCCACTGAAGGGTACCCATCGAGTCTCAGCCTTATAAGAGGGGCGGATTTGCCTACCCCTCGGCCTACATTCTTAGACCGGGACAACCATCGCCCGGCTCAGCTACGTTCCTGCGTCACACCTGTTAATACGCTAACCGCACCACATCGGGTCGCACGCTACGCCAAAACGCCTCACCCCGAAGGGATCGGTCTATCTGGTTTCAGATGCTTAGCATTAGCGGATTGGCTTGGACGGTTCTTCTGCGGTACGGGAATATCAACCCGTTGTCCATCGACTACGCCTGTCGGCCTCGCCTTAGGTCCCGACTTACCCAGGGCGGATTAGCCTGGCCCTGGAAACCTTGATCTTTCGGAGGACGGGTTTCTCACCCGTCTTTCGCTACTCATGCCTGCATTCTCACTCGTGTGGCCTCCACGGCTGGTTTACACCGCCGCTTCGCTGGCCACACGACGCTCTCCTACCCATCCATACGGCTGGACCACGAAGGCCTGCCAAAAATATAAATGCCACAACTTCGGTGGCGTGCTTGAGCCCCGTTACATTGTCGGCGCGGAATCACTTGACCAGTGAGCTATTACGCACTCTTTCAAGGGTGGCTGCTTCTAAGCCAACCTCCTGGTTGTCTATGCAACTCCACATCCTTTCCCACTTAGCACGCGCTTAGGGACCTTAGATGGTGGTCTGGGTTGTTTCCCTCTCGACGATGAAGCTTATCCCCCACCGTCTCACTGCTGCGCTCTCACTTACCGGCATTCGGAGTTTGGCTAACGTCAGTAACCTTTTAGGGCCCATCGGCTATCCAGTAGCTCTACCTCCGGCAAGAAACACGCAACGCTGCACCTAAATGCATTTCGGAGAGAACCAGCTATCACGAAGTTTGATTGGCCTTTCACCCCTATCCACAGCTCATCCCCTCCATTTTCAACTGAAGTGGGTTCGGTCCTCCACGACGTCTTACCGTCGCTTCAACCTGGCCATGGATAGATCACTTCGCTTCGGGTCTAGAACCAGCGACTCAAACGCTCTATTCGAACTCGCTTTCGCTACGCATTCCCCTCACGGGTTAAGCTCGCCACTGATCACTAACTCGCAGGCTCATTCTTCAAAAGGCACGCCGTCACACCAACAAAGGGCGCTCCGACGGCTTGTAAGCAAACGGTTTCAGGTACTATTTCACTCCCCTCCCGGGGTACTTTTCACCTTTCCCTCACGGTACTTGTTCACTATCGGTCATCTGGGAGTATTTAGGCTTATCAGGTGGTCCTGACAGATTCACGCGGGATTTCTCGGGCCCCGCGATACTTGGGATACTCTTCGGACCATAACCACATTTCGACTACAGGGCTGGCACCTGCTACGGCTGGGCTTTCAATCCCATTCGTCTATATGGCGCTGTAATCCTCGCAGTACGGCAGTAACTGCTGAAAAGTCCCACAACCCCGACCATGCAACGCCTGCCGGCTATCACACATGATCGGTTTAGCCTGTTCCGGTTTCGCTCGCCACTACTCACGGAATCACATGTTGTTTTCTCTTCCTGTGGGTACTGAGATGTTTCACTTCCCCACGTTCCCTCTACCCGCCCTATATATTCAGGCGGGAGTCACCAGGTCACCTCACGGGCCTGGCGGGGTTTCCCCATTCGGAGACCCTCGGATCACAGCTCTATTATCAGCTCCCCGAGGCTTATCGCAGATTTATACGTCCTTCTTCGGCTCCAGATGCCAAGGCATTCACCGTTTGCTCTTAAAAACTTCAACAAACAAAATTACACAACAAAGACCAATGTTTATCCCGAACCCGAAAGTCCGGGGAACATTGATTATCAGACAGTGCCCGCAACAATCACCGCACAACCCAAAGGCCATCCGGTTCATTTACGTGACACATCTGAAGATGCTCGCGTCCACTGTGTAGTTCTCAAAATACGGGCGGTACCCCAAACAACCACCAGCACAAAGCCAGGGCCGAAATAAGGTCCAAACAAGTTACAGCCAACCCTCCCACCCCCCACACACCCAAAAGGCCTGTGAACGACGAAAAAGCTGCCCGGTCCCTCAGGACCCAACAGCGTGCACAACACGGTTACGATAACCAGCCCTGTTCCAAACCCCCGAAAGGGTCGTACTAACAACCAACCACGCACTACGTGAATGTCAAATGTTCCACCCATGAGCGCCACCAACAGATAACTTCCGTTGAAATGACTGTCACCGTTTATGTCCCTGTATACAGAGGACCGATGAACGTGCTCCTTAGAAAGGAGGTGATCCAGCCGCACCTTCCGGTACGGCTACCTTGTTACGACTTAGTCCTAATCACCGATCCCACCTTAGACAGCTCCCTCCCTTACGGGTTAGGCCACTGGCGTTGGGTGTTACCGACTTTCATGACTTGACGGGCGGTGTGTACAAGGCCCGGGAACGTATTCACCGCAGCGTTGCTGATCTGCGATTACTAGCGACTCCGACTTCATGAGGTCGAGTTGCAGACCTCAATCCGAACTGAGACCGGCTTTTTGGGATTCGCTCCACCTTACGGTATTGCAGCCCTTTGTACCGGCCATTGTAGCATGCGTGAAGCCCAAGACATAAGGGGCATGATGATTTGACGTCATCCCCACCTTCCTCCGAGTTGACCCCGGCAGTCTCCTATGAGTTCCCACCATAACGTGCTGGCAACATAGAACGAGGGTTGCGCTCGTTGCGGGACTTAACCCAACATCTCACGACACGAGCTGACGACAACCATGCACCACCTGTATACCGACCTTGCGGGGCCTACATTTCTGCAGGTTTCCGGTATATGTCAAGCCTTGGTAAGGTTCTTCGCGTTGCATCGAATTAATCCGCATGCTCCGCCGCTTGTGCGGGCCCCCGTCAATTCCTTTGAGTTTTAGCCTTGCGGCCGTACTCCCCAGGCGGGGAACTTAATGCGTTAGCTGCGACACAGAAACCGTGGAATGGCCCCTACATCTAGTTCCCAACGTTTACGGCATGGACTACCAGGGTATCTAATCCTGTTCGCTCCCCATGCTTTCGCTCCTCAGCGTCAGTTACGGCCCAGAGATCTGCCTTCGCCATCGGTGTTCCTCCTGATATCTGCGCATTCCACCGCTACACCAGGAATTCCAATCTCCCCTACCGCACTCTAGTCTGCCCGTACCCACTGCAGGCTGGAGGTTGAGCCTCCAGTTTTCACAGCAGACGCGACAAACCGCCTACGAGCTCTTTACGCCCAATAATTCCGGACAACGCTTGCACCCTACGTATTACCGCGGCTGCTGGCACGTAGTTAGCCGGTGCTTTTTCTGCAAGTACCGTCAAACCGAAGTTCTTCTTCCTTACTAAAAGAGGTTTACAACCCGAAGGCCGTCATCCCTCACGCGGCGTTGCTGCATCAGGCTTTCGCCCATTGTGCAATATTCCCCACTGCTGCCTCCCGTAGGAGTCTGGGCCGTGTCTCAGTCCCAGTGTGGCCGGTCACCCTCTCAGGCCGGCTACCCGTCGTAGGCTTGGTGAGCCATTACCTCACCAACAACCTGATAGGCCGCGAGTCCATCCTTGACCAAAAAATCTTTCCACCAACAGGCCATGCGGCCGAAGGTCATATCCGGTATTAGACACCGTTTCCAGTGCTTATCCCAGAGTCAAGGGCAGGTTACTCACGTGTTACTCACCCGTTCGCCACTAATCACCAAAGCAAGCTCTGGATCATCGTTCGACTTGCATGTGTTAAGCACGCCGCCAGCGTTCGTCCTGAGCCAGGATCAAACTCTCCGTAAATGCTTACGCGCCAACCAACAAACGGGAATCGAATGCTGACTGACAAGTTCGATACTGACAGAACAAATCATTACTGACTTGCTTGTCCGCGACCACCCCGAAAGGCAATCGCTAATTTCATTTCCCAAAGGAACCCGGACACCCAAAAGGTGCCACGGGGAATTGGCATTTGACAATGTGCACGCTGTTGAGTTCTCAAAGATCGGACGCTCCCAAGCGCTTGACTCTCTGAGAGAGAAGCAGTTCGGGGCAACTTTACTATCTTATCACTCTCTGCATCCTTGTCAAATCGAGGCATTCGAGGCAGTTGAAGAGTCGCCAAGAAAACCCGAACTGACTGTTGCGGGAGTGGTTTTACATCTTACGCTCGCAAGCAGAGATTCCCTAAGGAATGACTTGCTTGTTTGCGGGGGATGGCCCCCACTTGAGGCCCGGAAGCTCTGCGGCTTTCCGGCACCTTTGGGGTGACGAGTAGTTACTCTATGGGGGTTTTGGCGATGATGCAAATCGAGCTGATGAAGCCCGAAATCATGCGCCACAACCGGCGTGTCTCAGCTACCTCGATAGGTCGAGTAACCGAACGGGCTGAGCAGGAGCGGGATGTGATAGTGCTCGCCCGGGTGTGCGAGCTCGAAGGTGATCGACACTTCGGGGTACATCGTCTGCCTGTTCTGCGCACCGAAATAGGCCCCGGTGTCGAACGTCACCCGGTAGCGACCGGCGGGCAGAGCAACGGGGCCGAGGGAGGTTGCGCGGCCGTCGGCGTCGGTGGTGGCGGATGCAACGGGCATCCACTCACCGCCGGTCTGTGATTCGAGAACGAGCTCCACTCCCCTGGCAGGCCTGCCCGTGGTCGAGTCGAGCACATGAGAGGTCACATGGCTGCGTTCGGTCATTTCTGCAACTCCTGGCTCTGTGACGACTCGGCGTCGATCTCTTCTGCGACCGCCCGGAGCCGGAGCATCGTGATGTCCCGCAGTTCGCTGGCGACGATGCCCACCTCAGTCTCGGGGTCGAGCTCGAGACGACGGGTCAGTTCGCCGAGGATCTCCGCCCGGGAGCGACCCTTGGCCCTGATCAGGAAGACCCGGCCGAATCGCTGTTCGTAGGAGGCATTGCAGCGCGCTATGGCTGCGTTGACCTCGACGTCGTCTGCGTCGACCGAGGACTGTTCTGACTTCGAGAAGGCCTGGGCTGCACCCTGCCCTGCGTGCTTCTCACCGATGCGTGGATGATCGGCAAGCGCTTCGTCGATCTCTGGTTCGGTGAGCGGGGTTGCCGCATTCCGGGCTGCGTCGAGAAGCTGATCGACAGAGTCGAAAGGGGCTTGCCCTGCAACGTCGTCGACCCACCGGTTCACGTTCAAGCAGCCACGAAGCCGCGAACGGAGTTCGTCAGTCGTCAGGTTCAGCACAAGAGCCTCATGACCTCAGTTTATCGGCCCCGGATACGATGGGCGGATGAGCTCAGCAGCAGCGGAATCGGCACCGGCGCAGGTCGCGGGCCTCGTTCTCGCAGCGGGGGCGGGACGCCGGTTCGGTGGCCCGAAAGCGCTGGCTCGCACCGCCGCGGGTGAGGCCTGGGTGGTACGCAGCACGCGCACGCTCCAGGCTGCCGGATGCTCACCTGTCGTCATCGCCGTCGGTGCCGATGCCGACAATGCCGTAGCCGTAATCGGAGAAGAGTTCGGCGCTGACACGGACGTGCTCATCGTGGTGGTCGACGACTGGGTATCGGGCATGGCCGCTTCGCTTCGTGCGGGAATCGCCGAGCTTGCCACGCATGCACCGGTGGCGGCCGGCCTGATCGTGACATTGGTCGATCTGCCAGACCTGCCCCTGTCGGCAGTCGAGCGCGTGATCGCCCGGGCATTCGATACGCGGGGGGCACAGCACGCCCTGGTTCAGGCTGCGTACTCGGGTGCGCCCGGGCATCCGGTGTTCATCGGCAGGGCGCACTGGGGGGCGCTGGCTGCCGGATTGTCTGGCGATGCCGGGGCGAAGAACTATCTCGCCGAGCACAATGCCGTGTCGGCTGAGTGTGGCGAGCTGTGGGACGGAACCGACGTCGACTACAGCGGCACCCCGGACGACGTCGCGCCCGGCACCGGTGGATAGCGCAGACGCAGCAGACGGCGTTGCGGTTCGGAGTCGGTGAGCTGGAGGGCCCGCTGCGCGGCAACGGAGGCCTCGGCGGCGGCACCCTGGCGCGCCAGGAGCTCGGCGCGGGTGGCGTGGAACCAGAAGTACGAGTCGAGCCCGGCCAGCGCATCGACCTCGGCCAGGGCCTCGGCGGGAAATCCGCTCTCGGCGAGTGCCGCTGCCCGATTCAATTTCACCACCGGGTTCGGGTCGATCGTGGCAAGAACGTCATACCAACTCAGGATCGCGAGCCAATCCGTCTCCGAGGGATCTGCAGCCAAGGCGTGGCACCCGGCGATTGCCGCCGTCACGGCGAACCGTGCGGGCTGACGAGGGCTGTGTGTGATGGCGGCGGCGGCGAGCGCCACCCCCTCGTTGATGAGGGCGGAGTTCCAGAGCGCGCGATCCTGGTCGGCCAGCAGCACCACGTCTCCATTCGCGTCGAAGCGGGCTGGCAGGCGCGAGTGCTGGAGGAGCATGGTCGCGAGAAGGCCTTCGACGGCTGGAGAGCCGGGCAACAGAACGGTGAGCAGGCGCCCAAGACGGATCGCCTCATCGGCCAGGGCACTGCGCAGGGCCGGCCCGTCGGAGAGCGAGGCATACCCCTCGCCGAAGAGGAGATAGACCGTGGTCGTGACTCCGTTGACCCTGTCGGGAAGTTCGTCGGGGCCGGGCACGACGTAGGGAATGCGAGCCTTCGCGATCTTCGTACGAGCCCGGGTCAACCGTTTGGCCATCGTCTGCTCAGAGACGAGGAGGGAGCGGGCGACTTCGGCAACGGTGAGTCCGCAGAGTACGCGCAGACTGAGCGCGACCTGGGCCTCGGTCGACAGGGCAGGGTGGCAACAGGTGAAGATGAGTCGCAGTTGGTCGTCTTCGAGATCGTGGGGTGCATCATCCGGAGCCGCTAGGGCAGTCATGATGGTCGCCTGCCGTTCTTTGTCGAATCGCGTCTTCTCGCGGCGGAGGATGTCGATGGCGCGACGCTTTGCTGAGACGAAGAGCCACGCTCTGGGGTTCTCGGGCACGCCGTCGCGGGTCCATGCCTGAAGTGCTCGGAGCGACGCGTCCTGCACGGCGTCTTCAGCCAGCGTGAGGTCGCCGAGTTGACGAGTGAGGGTCGCGACGACCCGGCGCCCCTCGCTTCGGAGGAACTCGGCGAGCGCCAGGTCGGCTTGCATCGCGTCTGCGGGCATCGCGTCCGCGGCCATCGCGTCCGTGGGCATCGGCTCGCCGGGGATCCCGCCGGATCCCACCACGTCGGAGGACACTCGAGCGTCGGGTCGGAGAGGAGCGCTGCTCATCACCGACCCGACGCCCGGGGTGGTCTCGCCGGTTGTCACGACATGAGTGGAAGGACCGGCCTGACCTCGATGGCCCCGTTCCAGGCACCGGGGATGGTGGCGGCGTGGCGGATCGCCTCATCGAGGTCTGCGCATTCGAGCAGGTAGAAGCCGGTGAGTGCCTCTTTGGTCTCGGCGTAGGGGCCGTCGCTCAGCACCACGTCCCCGCCCTTGCCTCCCTGAACGGTGACGGTGGTTGCGGTCGCCGTGGGGTAGAGCGCAGCGCCGCCCCGGATGACGGCGGCAGCGCTCTCGCTGAAGGCCATGTACTCCTTCGTTTCGTCAGCGTATTCGGGCAGCGACCAGTCGACATCGGCTGAGTAGATGATGGCAGCGTAGAGAGGCATGAGTACTCCTAGGTTCGGTCGAGCCAGCCCGGATGGTTGGCTCTACTGTAGGAACGATTGGAGTGCCACCGAAAGGACACGGCGGCAAGAAAATTCGTGTCGGGCACAGAATATTTCGATTCGGGCCGGTCTGAGGCAGGAGAAGCGCCCACTCAGACCGTCGGCTCGAGCTCCCCGAGGTCGCCGTAGAGCCGGTTGATCGACGAGATACGCGTGCGGCTGCCCGTTGCGGCGACACCGAGAGTTTCGCTCGCGAGGAGGGCGACCAGGCTGTTCGCCGCCGCATAACTGTCGAGGGCCGACACGCTGTCGACCGGGCAGTCGAGCCAGACGCTCGCGTCGTCGGCAAAGCGGCCCGCTGAGGAATCGGCGATCAACACCAGGGGAACGGCGCGGTGCCGTACAGCATCCACCACCCGGGTGAACCCGCTGGGCCTGCGGCGGAAACCGACGATCACCACGGCGTCTTCGGGCCCGAGGCCGGCGAGTTCTTCACCGATCGACTGCGCGGGCTGCGGCGCCAGGCGAACGTCGTCGAGTCCTTGGATGAGCTGTTGGCGCAGATGAAGGGCCACCGGATACGAATTCCGCAGGCCGATCACGACGACGCGGCGTGCTGCGGCGAGAATGCGGGCGGCTTCGGCGACTCTGCCGTCGGTTACAGCGAGCAGTGCGGTGCGGATGTTCGACAGCTCCTGCTCGATGTGAGAGTTCAGTGCTGCGCTGGTACCGGCAGGCAGCCCCCCTTCTGCCTGCGGCTCACCGAGCGAGATGCCGCCGATCGGAACGCCCTGGTTGCGGAGGGCCCTGGCGTGGTCGCGCACCTCCTGGGCATCGCTGAAGCCGAGGCTGCGGAAGAGCCGCGAGACCGTTGCCTTGGACACGCCGCTGAGCCGCGCGAGCTCTGAGGCGTTGTAGACGGCGAGGTCGGCCAGATGATCGAGGATGAAGTCCGCCGCGCGCTGTTCCTGTGGCGAGAGGTCGCCGTATGACTCGTCGATGCGCTGGCCGATCGGTGCGGCGGGAGCCAGGGTCACAGGGTCGCACCAGCCAGCGAGAGCACGGCGGATTCGAACGCATCTGTGGCACTGGCGACGTCGGCCGCTGTGACGTGCTCGTCGGGGTGATGGCTGACTCCCCCGCGACACCGGATGAACAGCATGGCAATCTCGGTGAGATCGCCGACAGCCATGCCGTCGTGACCCGCACGGCTCAGCAGGAGCTGCGCGTCTTTCTGACCGGTCGCGGCGATGCCCACGGCGATGGCCTCACGCAGGCCAGGGCTGCAGGCGACCGCAGGGGCATTGTGCGTCTGGCGAATGTCGAGAGTCAGCCCGCGGGAGTGACAGATCTCCGTCATGATGGTGGACAGCCGTTCGAAGACGGCATCGCGTTCGGTGTCGAATTCTGCGCGCAGGTCGAGGCTCAGCTCCACGCGACCCGGAATGACGTTGACCGCGTTCGGGAAGACGTCGAGGTGCCCGACCGTCGCGATGAGGCCGGCATCGCGAGCCGTGCGCTCGATGAGCGTGACGATCTCGCTGGCACCAGCCAGGGCATCGTGCCGACGGTCGAACGGTGTGCCGGAGTGGCCGGCCTTGCCCGTCACCGTGATGGCGAAGCGGCGGGCTCCGGCGATGGAGGAGACGATTCCGAGTGCCTGGTCGGCTTCCTCCAGGTACGGGCCCTGCTCGATGTGCGCCTCGAGGTAGCCGATGAGATCGTCAGAGCCCCTGGCCGCATCGCCCAGGTTCTCTGGGTCGAGCCCGAAGGCCCGGTAGGCATCGCTGAGGGAGATTCCGTCGGCATCGCTGAGGTCGAGCCAGTCGCGGTCGAAGGTGCCGGCGAGTGCGCGGGAGCCGAGGAGTGCGCGGCCGAACCGGGTGCCTTCTTCGTCGCCGAACGCGACGACCTCCAGGGCGAAGGGCAGCTCTGTGCCGCTGGCGTGGATCCGGTCGACGGCGGCGATCCCAATGAGCACCCCCAGGATGCCGTCGTAGCGACCGGCGGAGGGAACGGTGTCGAGGTGAGAGCCGAGGAGGAGCGCGGGCAGGCCCGGCGTTCGCCCCTCGAGTCGCCCGCACTGGTTGCCAGCAGCATCCTGCCAGGTGCGCATGCCGGCTTCGATCATCCACTGGGCTGCGAGGGCATTGACCGCACGGTGTTCGTTCGAGAGGTAGACCCGCTTGATCAGCCCGCCGGGGAGCGTGCTGTGGGCAGCCAGTTCGTCGCAGCGAGCCAGGATCGAGAGCGCGCTGGTTCGGTCGATCGCCGCGCTGGCGGATGGTACCGATACAGTCTGGCCCTGCTGCACTAGAGCGCCAGGCTCTCGGCGAGCGCCGGCGCGACCTCCGGCGTGGCGGCCGCAACAGGGCCGCCAGACTCACTGGCGTAGAAGTCGTACGCGGCCCGCACACCAGAACCGCCGACGACGTTCGCCCCGGCACGCCGAAGAACCTGCTCGAGCGCCGAGAGCGTCGTGAGCACAGTGTCTTTGCGGGCGTTGTAGCCCATGGTGCCGATGCGCCAGACCTTGCCGTGAAGGGGGCCGAAACTCGTACCGATCTCGATGCCGAAGTCGTCGAGCAGTTCGCCCCGCACGGCGTCGCCGGAGACACCGTCGGGGATGAACACGGCGGTCACGTTGTTCATCTTGTGCGACTCGTCGCCGAAGATGGTGAGGCCGAGGCCGCGGAGGCCTTCGAGCATGGCTCCGCCGTGCATCCGGTGCCGTTCGACCGCCTCATCGATACCCTCTTCGACGAGCAGGCGCGCGCATTCCCGCGAGCCGTAGAGCATGGTGGTGGCCTCGGTGTGGTGGTTGAGGCGCTTGACACCCCAGTAGTCGAAGATCATGGCGAGGTCGAAGTAGTTCGAACGGATCGGGGTCGCGGTGACCTCGTCACCCTCTGACCGGATGCCCGCCTCGATGCTCTTTCGGGAATTGACGAGGTCGACGGCCTTCGCTGAGAACGTGGCCGGCGCAGAACCGGAGGGGCCGGCGAGGCACTTCTGGAGGCCAGCCGTCACGGCATCGAGGCCCCAGGCGTCGGCTTCGAAGGTGTTGCCGGCGAGCGAGGCGGTGACGTCGGTGTAGAAGATGACGTCGTGCGCGCGGCAGATCGCGCCGAGCTCGTCGAGGGGCTGAGCCATGGTGGTGGAGGTGTCGCCGTGCACGACCGCGAGGATCTTGGGCTGCGTCTGGATGATGGCTGCCTCGATCTGCTCCGGAGTGAAGACCGTGCCCCACTCAGCCTCGATCACGTGGACCTCTGCACCGCAGCGCTCGGCGATCTCTCGAAGGAGGTGGCCGAAGCGGCCGAAGACTGGCACGAGCACTCGGTCACCCGGCTCGATCATGCTCACCATCGCGGCTTCGATGCCTGCCCGGGAGGTGCCGTCGATGAGCAGGGTCTGCTCGTTCTGCGTCTTGAAGACCTGGCGATAGAGGCCCATGGTCTCGGTCATATAGGCCGTCATTGCGGGGTCGTACTGGCCCACCAGCTGGGCCGACATGGCGCGGAGTACCCGCGGGTCGGCGTTGATCGGGCCCGGGCCCATCAGCAGGCGGGAGGGAGGGTTGATGGGCAGGCTGGCGATGGGGTGCTCCTCGGGGCGCTACGGGTGGGTGTGATCCAAGTGTTTCAGGGTTCCAGTATACGCAACAAGTGTTTCAGGGATGTTGCAGGCCGCTGGGTGAGTGGCGCGGCGCGCAGCGTTGCGTATTGAAACGATGTCGCGAGGGGGTTCCGATACGGCGCGCTGCGCGAGCCTACTCAACCGGCGTGGCGGGGGACCCCGTCGAAGTCGGAGACACGGATGCGCGCGTGCACGCCCTTGACGATGTCGACGACCTGGGAGATGTTGAAGTCGGTGGCCGCGCTGAGGTAGGCGTAGGCGAGGTGCGAGTCCATTCCGTAGCGGGCGCCCAACAGCGAGATCGCCGCCCGCACGCAGTGCTGCACGGCCTCGTCGAGGTCGAGGCTCATGCCGGTGGGGACGAGGAAGTCACGGGTCTCGGCGAGGGGGCCGATGAGGCGGCCGAACTGCTGCAGGGCATCCGCCTGGGGAACGACCTCGAAGCGCACCGTCACGCGGAGCGAGGCCTCCATGGCGGTGAGGGCGACCTCCCCATCGCCCTGGGCGAAGTGCGGGTCTCCGACGTACGCGAGCGCGCCCGCGACCTGGACCGGAAGGTAGAGCGAGTTGCCGGCGGTGAGGAGATTGATGTCGATGTTGCCCCCGTGCGGCCCCGGCGGAACGGAGTGCGGGCGGGTGTCGCCCGAGACGGCTACGCCCATGATGCCGAGGAACGGCGCGAGGGGGAACCTCACGAGCTTGGGTCCGCCGTGCACGAGGGGCAGGGTGCCCACCCGGGTTCCATCGGCGTCTTCGTCGACCTCGGCGTACGCACTCACCGTCTCGAGCCCTTGGGGATACTCACCCGGCAGGGCACCCTTGGTGTGGCGGTTGGAGATGACGCCGTAGGGCACTCTCGGCAGCGCTTCGACGAGGGTCATCTTGAGCAGATCGCCGGGCTTCGCCCCCCGCACGCGAATGGGCCCGGTCACGACGTGGGGCCCGTCGACGGCGCGATCGCGAGGGTAGTCGGAGGCCGCGATGGCGATGGCGTCGTCGAGAACGTAGTGCCCGTCCACCCCGTGGCCACCGAAGAACCGGCGCGGGTCGCGACCCTGGTCTTCGAGGATGCCCTCGTGACTCAGCGTGTCGATGGTGACGTCATCACCCGATTCGATGTCGAGCACGGCCTCATCGGCGGCGCAGGGCAGCCTCCCCCAGAGCACATTCCGGCCTGTTGCAGGCAGATAGTGTTGTGAACGGATAGGGCCGTTCCCGGGCTGGAGTGGTTCGAGGATCATCAGGGGATCTGCCTTCCGTCAACGATTCGAGAGTACCGCCCTGCGACACCGGCCCGCGGCAGCGGCCCCGTCGCACCACTGACACTGCATACTGACCGACTGACCGACCCCCGCCGTGGCACCGGCCCGCGGCTCGCCACACACCATCACCCCCACACAGCAGAGGACCCTTTGTGATTCGACGACTCAGCTCCAACCCCGAGAACCTGCACCTCGGCCTCATGCTCGCCCTCACCTTCTCAACTGGCGTCGTCGACGCCGTCGGTTACCTCGGGCTCGACCGGGTCTTCACCGGCAACATGACAGGCAACGTCGTGATTCTCGGCATGGCCCTGGCGGGCGCGGATGGCCTTCCGATCATCGGGCCGGTCATCGCGTTGCTCAGCTTCATGCTGGGCGCTGTGATCGCGGGGCGGATCCTTCGCCCGATCAAAGCCGGCTGGACCCACCGCAGCACCTCGCTGCTGACGACGGTCGCCGTCATCATGGTCGGCCTCGCGATCACACTGCTGATCTACGGTGGCACACCGCCGAAACCGCAGGAGTACATCGTGACGCTCTTCCTCGCGATCGCCATGGGCATTCAGGCCGGCACGGCGCGGCACATCGGCGTGAAAGACGTGACAACCGTTGTGGTGACCTCGACGATCACCGGTTTCGCCGCGGATTCGCGCCTCGCCGGAGGGAAAGGCCAGCCCTGGTTCCGCCGCGCAGCGGCGATCTTCCTGATCGCGCTGGGAGCCGGAGTGGGCGCCCTGCTGCTGCGACTCGGGCTGGGCTGGGGAGTTTCGCTCTCTGCGCTGATCACCGTGGCGGTCGCCATTCTCGGGCACGTCGGCGCTCGCCAGCACGCCACAGCAGGCTCAGACGCGAACTGAATCCGCCCCGGCCTGTCGTGGCCGCAGACTCCGCAACTGGACGGAGACGCACGCGCCAGTGAAGCCGAGTCTCACGCACTCGCCCGTCTGCGGCACTATGCCCGGATGATGCTGAACGATGACCTGGGTGCCGTCGACGAGGAGCACGCTCGTGAGTCTCGTCGAGCCCAAAAAACTCGAACCGACGACAACACCGTTCACAATTGCGTCAATTCTGGAGGTCGTCCCGCTCGGCGCCGCTTCGCCGTGTTCAGGCGGGAGAAGCACGATGTCTTCCGGCCTGACCAGGGCGAAGGCCGGCCCCGGCGGCGCCACGGGAGTGAGAAGCGGGATCCACGCTCCATAGACCTCGACGAATCCCCCTCGAACCTCACCGGGCAACCGGTTGACCTGGCCGACAAATTCGGCGACGAACGCATTCGCCGGCTCCCGGTAGATCTCCTCCGGCCGCCCGATCTGCTCCACGCGGCCCGAACGCAGCACAACGACGCGGTCAGCGATCGCCAGGGCATCATCGTGGTGCTGGGTGGCGAGAATCATCGTGATGCCGAGCTCGGCATGGATGCGGCGGACTTCTTCCCTCAGCAGAACGCGGGACCGGGCATCCACTGAACCGAATGGCTCGTCGAGCATCACCACCTCGGGCCTTGATGCCAGAGCTCGTGTGACGACGTCGCGCAGATGCCGGCACGCACTCTCCGGAGCCAGGAGCGTGTTCCGGAAACGGGAATCGGTGATCAGCTCGCACTGGTGCCCGCCTCTGTGTCGGGCTCCGCCCACGTGGGCCGGTTCGGCCCCGATGAGCACTTCGCCGCTGGTCGGGCTCTCGCGGCCGGCGATGACGCGGAGCACGGTGGACTTGCCTCCACCGGCAGGCCCGAGCAGCGCGATGATCTCACCGGGTTCGACGCTCACCGTGAGGCCGTTGACCGCAACCACTCCGGAGCGATAGCGCTTGACGAGATCGGTGAGCTGGACTGCCGAGCGCGAACGGGTACTGACCATCGCCATCGCCTGTCACCCCACCCCACTGCCGACCAGCGCGTACGAGACCTCGCGCGCTTGTCAGACGAACCTACGAGCACGACCTCGTCGGGGGCAGCGAATCGGATGGACGCCCTGTGAACAGCAGATGAATGCTGGCTATGTCAACCGCAGCCGCTGGCAGTGGCCGCAGAAGTGCGAGGAACGATTCATGAACGACTCACGGATGATCGGCCGCCCACACCGCGGGCACGGCTTGCCCTGCTGGCCGTAGGCGTTCAGGCTGTGCGAGAAGTACCCCGAAGCGCCGTTGACGTTCACGTACTGCGCGTCGAAGCTCGTGCCGCCTTCGGCAAGGGCCTTGGTGAGCACCAGCCGCACCTCAGCCAGCAGCAGGCGTGCCCGGCGAGTGGTGAGTGTCGCCGTGGGCTGGGCATAGTGCAGCTTCGCCGCCCAGAGGGCTTCGTCGGCGTAGATGTTGCCGATACCGCTGACCAGCGTCTGGTCGAGCAGGGCCCGCTTTATTCCCGTCGACTTTCGAGCGAGGGAAGCCAGGAAGGCAGACTCGTCGAAGGCGGGGTCGAGCGGGTCGCGGGCGATGTGGGCGACCTGCGACGGGATGAGGTTCGCCCAGGCAACGGCATCGGAGCCACTCGTCCGAGCCTCGCCTGGCGTGACTCCGGCCGCCGGGTTCACCAACCCGGAAAAACCCGCGGCGGCACCGTCGCTGGTCGGAACCATCGTGTCGACCGCCATCGAGCCGAAGATGCGCTGGTCGACGAAGTTCACCCAGAACTCCCCGAACGAGGGATGCTCGATGCCCAGCCTGATGCGCAGCAGTCCGCCTTCGGCGAACCCGGGCTCGCGAAGCAGCACTTGCCCGCTCATTCCGAGGTGGGTGACGAGGGCGCGACCCGAGCCCAGCGGGAACCACAGGAACTTTCCGCGGCGCACGGCGGCGAGCATGCGCTGGCCGGTGAGCTGTTCAGCGAACGCGCCCCCCAGCGGGCTGTGGCGCTTCAGGGAACGCGGTTCGAACACCTCGACGCCCGTCACAAGCGAGCCGGAGACCGCTCGTTCGAGCCCGGCGCGAACGACTTCGACCTCGGGGAGTTCAGGCACCGGGAGCCAGCAGTTGCTGGGCCAGTCTGGCGGCAGCCGATTCGGCTTGTTTCTTGCTCGACCCTTCGCCCGTTGCCGTGGCGAGGGTGCCGACGGTCACGGTGGCAACAAAACTCTTGCGATGGTCGGGGCCACTCTCGGAGACCTCGTACACCGGGGCTTCAGCGCCGAGCGTGGCGGCAAGCTCCTGGAGCGTGGTCTTCGGATCCATCGACTCGCCGAAGGTGTCGGGGTTCTCGATGAGGGGTTCGACCAGGCGCAGCACGAGGGCGGTAGCGGTGTCGGCTCCGACACCGAGGTAGGTCGCGCCAATGAG
This sequence comes from Subtercola frigoramans, assembly GCF_016907385.1. Lineage (NCBI taxonomy): Bacteria > Bacillati > Actinomycetota > Actinomycetes > Micrococcales > Microbacteriaceae > Subtercola > Subtercola frigoramans. The sequence continues at coordinate 2,768,822 of NZ_JAFBBU010000001.1, forward strand.
GGCCTCGACGGTATCGGCGAGAATCGACGCCTTGCTGCGGCCGCCGGTGAGGTCTTCGCCGCGACCGAGCAGGATGAACGGGCCGAGGCCGATCGTCTTGCCGATGCCTGCCAGCGCCACAGTCGAGACAAGGCTTGCGCGGCGTTTGGCCAGGTCGCCTTCGCCGAGTTCGGGGTAGCGGTTGTAGAGCATGACCGTGACGGCCTGGCCCAGGATGGAGTCGCCGAGGAACTCGAGGCGCTCGTTGGTGGGAACCCCGCCGTGTTCGTACGACCACGACCGGTGGGTGAGCGCCAGGTCGAGCAGGTCATCGGGGATCTCGACCTGCAGGGTCGCCAAAAGGTGCGAACGCGCGGGTGACTTCGTGACTTTCGTCATGAATTCACCTCACCCGGCCACACCAATTGGTCGTGCAGAGTTCGAAACCCACCGGTGCAGTTTCGCACCGTGCCGCCCCAGGGGCGAACTGTCGGATCAAATGTCGGCGACTTTGCGGCCCTTGTACTCAAGGAACAGCGCGGTGCCGGCGGAGTCTTCAACAACCTTGGCGCGGTGCGGCAGGCTGTACGTGGTCTTGCCGTTCTCGACGGTCTTGACCAGGGTCGGCGCGGTGGCCTTCCACTGTGCGCGGCGCATGCGGGTGGAAGCCCGCGACATCTTCCTCTTTGGTACAGCCATCAGCTAACTCTTTTCTGTCTCAGGTACGTGGCCGCCGGGCGTTGTTTCGCCTTCGGTGGCCGTGTCGGCAGTGGCCGACAAGTCTGTGGAAGCTTCTGACCCCGCAGATTCTGATGAATCGAGCAGCCCGGCGAGGGCAGACCAGCGGGAATCGAGATTCTGCTGCGGCGCCCGGTCAGGCAGATCTTCCAGTCGCTCGCCCGTTACGGGGTCGAGGCCTGGGCAATCCGGCCGACAAACCGGTTGGAACGGGAGTGCGAGAACAACCGCATCCCTGATCAGTGGTTCAAGATCGACATGGTCGTTCTGAACCTCAAAATCAAAAGCTTCGTCACGAGAATACGCGAAAAGCTCCGCAAACTCGACTCGAACGGGTAAATCGATGTCTTTGAGGCATCTGCCGCAGATTCCGCTGGCAGTTCCCCGGACCTCGGCGGTCACCAGAATGCCGTCGTGGAGGGCCTCGAGGCGCACATCGGTCTCGAGAACACTGCCTGCCTGCACGGCTACCAGGCCTTCGCCCAGCTTCTCAGGCACGACGAGGTCGAGCTGTCGCTCACGCATCTCGCCGGGCTGGTGCATCAGGTCCCAGACGTTCAGCGTGAACGGAGTTATGTTGAATTTGCTCACGGGGAATGAGTTTACCTGCGGATCGGAGGTCACGGGGCGGTCGTCGGGTTGGCCTCAGTGATTGCGTCGGATTCGGCTCGCAGGGCATCCACCACAGTACGCACGGCGAGGCGCTCGGCCCGGTCGGGTCGCATGAGGGCGTAGATGTGCCGCTCGGCACGCACGCCGGAGAGAGGCTTGAGGGAGATGCGCTGGGACATGGCGCTGGAGGTCAGGTAGGCGCCCCCTGCGGTGTATCGCGGCAGGATGGCGACACCGAGGCCCGCTGAGACGAGAGCCTCGGTCACGCGGGTGTCGGCGAAACGCTGAACGATGTTGACAGGCGCACCGGCCGCCGCCGAGATGTCGTAGAGCGTGCGCTCGAACGGGTACCCCCACGGCACGCCGATCCACTGCTCGCCGATCAGGTCTGCTGGCGTGACGCTGGCTGCAGAGTCGAGCGGATGCCCGAACGGCAGCGCCACGTCGAGGGGCTCTGTCATCAGGTGCACGATGCTCAGGCCCCTGCCGAGCCACATCGACGGCGGGCGGGTCGGCGCATGGGCGATCACGATGTCGAAATCGTTGGTGAGCTCGGGGAAGGCCTCGGAGATGGGGTCACGGTCGTTTGCGTGAAGCGTGAGGCCGCTCTGCCGGGCCAGGCGGTGCAGCACGCCAGGGAGCATCATCTGGCCGCCGGTGGGGAAGGTGGCAAGGGAGACCTCTCCGGTGGGATCGTGGCGGAACTCGTCCCAGAGGGCATCCGCACGCTCGATCGCCACGGCGACGTCGGCGGCGCTTCGGGCGAGGGCGCGACCGGCATCGGTGAGCACGATGCCCCGGCCCGCCTTCTCGGTCAGCGGCAGCCCGGCCTCGCGCTCGAGGACTCGGAGTTGCTGTGAGACCGCGGAGGGGGTGCGGTGCGTGGCCTTTGCCACTTCGGTGATGCTCCCGCGCTCGGCAAGCTCACGAAGCAGTTCGAGCCGGCGCACGTCCATGAAGCCACGCTACAGCGTCAGCGCAGCACTGTGTTGGTGGGTTCGCGCATCTCCCCCGCATCTCTCCTGCGGGCCCACGCGGCGCGCTGATGCCCCCATCGACTTTCCCGTTCGTGCACGATATTTCGAAAAAAGATGCACATTCGGGAGAGTCGATGGGGTTTCCGCTCGCTACGCGAAGACGGCAGTGAAGGCCTCGTCGTAGATCGCGAGCGCGCGAGCGACCTCGGCGTCGGTGACGACGCACGGAGGGACCACGTGGAGGCGGTTGTCGGCGAAGAAGGGCAGCAACCCGAGCGAGAGCAGTTTCGCCTTGAGCACGCCGATCGTGGCCAGCGAGAGCGGCTCACGGGTGACGGGGTCGGCCACGAGGTCGAGCGCCCAGAAGACACCGAGGCCGCGCACCTCACCGATGGCGTCGTGCTTCTCCGCGAGCGCCCTGAGGCCCGGCCCGATCACGTCGGCCCCGACCCGCGCCGCGTTGTCGACGATGCCCTCGTTCTGCATCGCGTCGAGTGCACCGACGATCGACGCCATGGCGAGTGGATGCCCGGAGTAGGTCAGCCCGCCCGGGAACACCTGCTCGTCGAAGACATCCGCGATGAACGGCGGAATGATGACGCCGCCCACCGGCACATAGCCCGAGTTCACTCCCTTGGCGAAGGTGATGAGGTCGGGGATCACCGTCTCGCCGCCCTCGCTGAGCGACTGGAAGGCGAACCAGCCGCCGGTTCTGCCGAAGCCGCACATGACCTCGTCGAAGATGAGAACGATGCCGTACTTGGTAGCGAGGGCACGCACGCCGGCGAGATACCCCGGCGGCGGAACAAGCACACCGGCGGTACCGGGAATCGTCTCGATCAGAATGGCCGCGATCGACGACGGCCCCTCGGCCTGGATGACTCTCTCGAGGTGGTGAAGAGCCCTGGCCGACTCTTCTTCGGGGGTCATCGACCAGAACTCCGACCGGTACGAGAACGGGCCGAAGAAATGCACGTGCGCCCTGGCGTACTCGTTCGGCACACGACGCCAGTCCCCGGTGGCCACGACGGCCGAACCGGTGTTGCCGTGGTACGAGCGATACGTCGAGAGCACCTTGTCACGGCCCGTGTACAGACGCGCCATGCGCATGGCGTTCTCGTTCGCATCAGCTCCCCCGTTGGTGAAGAAGACCTTGCTGAACTCGCTGCCCGCTCGCTCGAGGATGCGCTGGGCCGCCTGCCCGCGGGCGAGGTTCGCGTGGGCCGGCGCCACCGTGGCCAGAATGTCGGCCTGCGCCTGGATTGCGGCAACCACGGCCGGGTGCTGGTGCCCGATGTTCACGTTGACGAGCTGGCTCGAGAAGTCGAGCAGTTCATTGCCGTCGAAGTCCCAGACGGTGCTGCCGAGACCGCCGGCGATGACCATGGGCTTCAGGGCTGCCTGCGCAGACCAGGAGTGGAAGACGTGCGCGCGATCGAGTTCGTAGGCGAGCTGCCCGTCTTCGGGTGAGAGGTTCACGGTGTGGTGCCTTGTCTGTTCGTCTGAGTGGTGCCGCTGGTTGAGTAGCTCCGAAAGGAGCGTATCGAAACCCGCCCACTGGACGACAGTCTGTGTACGGGTTTCGCACGCCTCGCGCCGCGCTATGAGCGGAGTGGCCGTTCAGGCCACCCCGCCGCGCTCGCTTACTTGCCGCCCTCGGTGAGGGTGACGGTGATCGGTTTGAAGGACGTGCCGGTGGTGTCGACACCGTCGGCCTTCAGCGCGTCGAGCGCCTTCTGCACGTAGGTGTTGTCGTACGCGTCTGCATCGGGTGCCTTGGTGATGACTGTCGTTCCTTCGAGGTTCTTCGCTGTCATGGCGACATCGACGGTCTGCTTCCAGGCCGCGGTGTCGATGATTCCGATGCCGTCGGGTGACGGCCAGATCAGCTTGTTGATCTCGTTGGTCTGCCACAGCTGGTGGCTGGCGCCGAGCTGCGAGCCCTTGGCCACCACGATGTCAGCGGCCTTCTCGGGGTTGTCGCGGGCGTAGATCCACCCTTTCAGTGCGGCAGTGAGGAACTTGACCGTCGTGGCTTGGTACGCCTCGTCGCTCTTCAGCTTCTCGGTGTTCGCCCAGATCGCATCCTGGAGCATTGCCGTTCCCTCATCGTTCCAGTTGATGACGTTGAGGTCACTGGGCTGGTAGAGCTTGCCGGTTGCCGGGTTCATCGTCTCGAGGATCTGCGCGTACTCGTTGTACGTCATCGCCTGCGCCGCATCGATAGAGCCGTCGAGAAGACCGGCCTCGTCGAAGTTCTGCTGCACGAGAGAGACATCTTTCGCCGGGTCGAGGCCTGCCTTGGTGATACCGGCGAACATCTCGAACTCGTTGCCGTAGCCCCAGTTGCCGACGACCTTGCCCTTCAGGTCGGCAGCCGTTGTGATGTTCTTGGCCGCCATGGAGACCTGCAGGGTGCCTGACTTCTGGAGGATCTGGGCGACGTCGGTGATGCCGGCGCCCTGTTCACGGGAGGCGAGGGCCTTGGGGACCCAGGCCACGGCGTAGTCGACCGCGCCATCGGCGAGCTGGGTCTGCGGAACGATGTCGGTGCCACCTTCGACGATGGTGACGTCGAGGCCCTGGTCCCTGAAGTAGCCCTGGTCGAGCGCCGCGTAGTACCCAGCGAACTGCGCCTGGGTGAACCACTGCAACTGGAGCTTCACCGGAGTGAGGGCACCTGCTGTCGCCGAGGGTGCCGGTGTGCTCGACGAACTCGAGCAGCCGGAAAGCACGAGTGCTGCCGACGCGGCGAGGGCCGCCACGCCGAGGGTGATGCGTTTGCTGTGTTTCATCTGTTCCTCCATCAGATCGGTGGTGCAGTGGTGCTGTGGGTGTTGCGGTCTGGGTGGTGCGGTCTGGGTGGTGCGGTCTCGGGGATGTTCTGGTGTCTGCCGCAGGCGGGCTAGGCGCGCCGCCGGGTGGCAAGCCGCTCGAGGAGGAGGCTCGCGCCGTAGAAGACGAGCCCGAGCACGATCGCTCCGAACACATAGGCCCAGGCGCGGGGGTAGGCGCTGTTGGCTGCAGCAGACGTGATGCGCGAACCGAGGCCGTTCTGGAGCCCGCCGAAGTATTCAGCCACGATCGCGGAGATGACACCGAGAGGTGCGGCGATGCGCAGGCCGGTGAAGATGAACGGTACGGCGCCCGGCAAGGTGACCGTGCGGGTCAGTTGCCAATTGGATGCTGCATAGGCCCGCATGAGGTCACGGTGCACCGGTCTCACCTGGCGGAGCCCCCGCAGGGTGTTGATGAAGATGGGCGCGAAGACGACGATCAGCACGACGATACGCCTGGGCGTGTCGGAGGTGGAGCCGAACATCGTGTTCAGGATGGGTGCGACGGCGACAATAGGCACGACGGCGATGCCCGCGACGATCGGCACGATCATCCGGTCGAAGATCGTGAGGCGCGAGGCCAGGAGTGCCAGCACGACCGCGAGCAGGCCGCCGACGACCACACCGATCAGAGCGTTCAGGCCAGTCGCGAGCATCGACGACCAGAGCAACGGAAAGACCGTGACGAGTTGTCCGGCGATGTCGGTCGGGCTCGGCAGCAGATAGGGCTTGATGTCGAACACGAGCACGGCGAGCTGCCAGAGCAGGAGGAACGCGAGCCCCAGTACGAGCGGAGGCACGATCGACCTGGCGATCCACCGGCCACCCTGGCCGCGCGTGGCACCGCCTGCTGCGACCGGCGACACCGATTCGCCGGGAAGCGCCGCGACCACGGGAGAAGAGGGCCCGGCAAGCGCTGTGACCCGTTCACTGGTCATCGGAGATCAGCCCCCAAGGGAGCGGCAGCCCGGCCGTGCAGCGCCTCGCGCACGGCGATGACGCCGGCGTAGTAGGCGGGGTTCTCCCTGAGGACCTCGCTACGCTCGGTGCCGGGGCCCAGGTCGATGTCCACGATGTCGACGATCCGCCCGGGCCGGGGCGACATGACCACGACACGGTCGGAGAGGAAGACCGCCTCGGGGATCGAGTGGGTCACGAAAACGACAGCCGCGCCTGTCTCGGAGCAGATGCGAACGAGCTCCTGCTGCATGCGCTCGCGGGTCATCTCGTCGAGCGCGCCGAACGGTTCGTCCATCAGCAGGAGCTTCGGGCGCTCGGCGAGCGAGCGGGCGATGGCGACTCGTTGCTGCATACCGCCGGAGAGCTGGTCGGGGAAGCGCGACCGGAAGTCCGTGAGGCCGACGAGTTCGATCAGCTCCTCTGCCCGCGCGGCCCGCTCGGTCTTGCCCACGCCGTGCAGTTCGAGCGGCAACTCGATGTTCGCCTGGACCGTGCGCCAGGGAAGCAGCCCAGCGCTCTGGAAGGCGATGCCGTACTCCTGGTCGATACGCGCCTGGCGGGCTGTCTTGCCGAACACCGTGATGTCGCCGCTGGTCGCAGAATCGAGATCGGCGATCAGACGAAGCAGCGTGCTCTTGCCACACCCGGAGGGCCCGATCAGCGAGACGAACTCGCCGGGAGCAACCGAGAGGTTGATGTCGTCGAGCGCCCGGACTTCGGCACCCCTGGCGACCTGGAAGATCTTGTTCGCGCCGCTGACAACGATGGCAGGCTCGACGATGGCCGGACCTGGCGCGCTCGATGCGGCCGGGGGCTGTGTGCTGTCGGTCACGATGACGCCTCCTGGCGGTTGAAGCGTTTGAGGGCGAGCCCGAGCAGTGCCACGAGCCCGGCGGATGCCAGTCCGAGAATGACCGCGCCGGCAATCGGGACGTAGGCCTTGGCTGGGTCGGAGGTTCCCGATTGGGCGAATTCGATGATCATGCGCCCGATGCCCCCCTTGTACCCGGTGGAGACCTCGGCGACGACCGTGCCGACGATGGCACTTGCAGCGCCCAGACGGAGTGCCGGGAGCAGGAAGGGCACGCTGGCGGGCAGCCGAAGTCGCAGCAGGGTCTTGAACCACCCGGCGTTGTACGTGTGCATGAGCTCGACGTGGATGGTGTCGGGCGACTGCAGGCCGCGGAGGGCACCGACCGCAACCGGGAAGAACGCGAGGTAGGAGGCGATGACGGCCACCGACATCCACCTGTCCCAGGAGAAGGCACCGATCTGGATCTTTCCGCCCCAGGCGACGATCACCGGAGCAAGAGCGATCAGCGGCACCGTCTGGCTCAGAATGAGCCACGGCAGAACGGCACGCTCAGCGACCTGCAGTCGTTGCATGAGCAGCGCCAGCAGGAACCCGACCACAGAACCGATCGCCCAGCCCACAGCAGCCACGCCGAGGCTGGTCAGAGCAGCGGCAACCACCGCGACCCAGACCGCCTGCGACCCGGCGGAGGAGTTCACGGGTTCGAGTGCGCGCTGCACCATCGCGAGCAGGTGAGGCATCGAGCGGTCGTCCGTTCGCGGCAGGATGCTCGTGTCGAACACCTGCACTCCCGAAGCCGGTCCGAAGGCCTTGTACCCCTCCCACAGCACGACGAGCACGATCAGGCCGACCAGACCCCAGACGACGGCGCTGAGGCGCGCCGAACCTCTCGACTCTGGTCTGCCCGCGGCCCGATCGCTCATGCGGTAGCCGTGATGTGGTCTCTGAGGGCCGGGATGACCGTCTCGCCGTAGACGCGCAGCGTCTCTTCTTTGTTGTCGTGCTGCAGGTACCCGGCGAACTGGTCGACACCGAGCTCCTTGAGTGCCTTGAGCTTCTCGATGTGCTGTTCGGCCGTGCCGAGCAGGCAGAAACGGTCGACGATCTCATCGGGCACGAAGTTCGCATGCGTGTTGCCCGCCTGGCCGTGCTCGTTGTAGTCGTAACCTTCGCGCGCCTTGATGTAGTCGGTGAGGGCTGTGGGTACCGACGAGTCGGTGCCGTACTTCGAGACGATGTCGGCTACATGATTGCCGACCATGCCACCGAACCAGCGGCACTGCTCCCGCATGTGCTCCCAGTCATCGCCGATGTACATGGGGGCGGCTACGCAGAACTTGATCGACATCGGGTCGCGACCCACGTTCTCGGCCGCTTTGCGAACGACCCCGATCATCCACTCGGCGATGTCGAGGTCGGCCAGCTGAAGGATGAAGCCGTCACCGACTTCACCGGTGAGCTTCAACGCGAGAGGCCCGTACGCAGCGACCCAGACTTCGAGTTCGGAGCCGCGGCTCCACGGGAACTGCACGGTGGCCCCGTTGTATTCGACAGGCCGGCTGTTCGCGAGCTCGCGGATGACATGGATCGACTCGCGCAGGGTCTTGAGCGTCGTGGGCGCGCCGTTGGTGGCACGCACCGCCGAATCGCCCCGGCCGATGCCGCAGATGGTGCGGTTGCCGTACATCTCGTTCAGTGTGGCGAAGATCGACGCGGTGACCGTCCAGTCACGGGTCGCGGGGTTCGTGACCATGGGACCCACCTTGATGCGATGGGTCTCGTTCAGGATCTGGCTGTAGATGACGTACGGTTCCTGCCACAGCAGGTGCGAGTCGAAGGTCCACGCGTAGTCGAACCCGTGCTGCTCGGCGAGTTTGGCAAGCGCCAGCGTGCGCGACGCCGGCGGGTGCGTCTGGAGGACTGCTCCGAATTCCATGGGGTGCTTTCTGTTCATGTGAGGTTTCGATACGGGCTTCGCCCTACTCAACCAGCGATCTGGACCGCCATTCGAGGGGTGAGACGTCACGCCGGGCGGGGACCGGCGGGACAAGAAGAACCTAAATCAGGTACTGGCTGAGGCCGCGCTTGAAGTACTTGCCGTCACCTTTCGTGCCGAGGTACTGGTTGTCGTCGACGATGACCTTGCCCCGGGAGATCACGGTGTCGACGTGCCCGTCGATCTCGAAACCCTCCCAGGCGGCGTAGTCCATGTTCATGTGGTTCTTCTTGCCCTCGCCCATGCCAATGGAGGTGTGGCCGTTGGGGTCGTAGATGACGACGTCGCCGTCGGCCCCCGGCTGGATGACGCCCTTCTTGCCGTACATGCCGAACATGCGTGCCGGGGTGGTCGAGGTGAGCTCGACCCAGCGCGGCAGGCTGATCTCCCCCATCACCACACCCTGGTAGATGAGGTCCATGCGATGCTCGACCGAACCGATACCGTTGGGGATCTTCGAGAAGTCCCCGAGCCCCATGTCTTTCTGGCCCTTCATGCAGAATGGGCAATGGTCGGTGGAGATCACCTGAAGGTCGTTCGTGCGGAGCCCCTGCCACATGTGGTGCTGGTGCCCCTCGGCGCGGGAGCGCAGCGGTGTCGAGCACACCCACTTCGCGCCCTCGAAATCGCCCCACTGCTCACTCGTGGCGCCCAGCTGCTCTTCGAGCGACAGGTACAGGTACTGCGGGCAGGTCTCAGCGAACACGTTCTGGCCTCGATCGCGGGCGACAGCGATCTGCTCGACGGCCTGCTTGGCACTCACGTGCACGATGTACAGCGGTGCGCCGGTGAGGTTCGCCAGCATGATCGCCCGGTGGGTGGCCTCTTCTTCGGCCTGCCAGGGCCTGGTGATGCCGTGGAAGTACGGCGCGGTGTCGCCGCGCGCAATGGACTGCTGCACGAGCAAGTCGATCACGCTGCCGTTCTCGGCGTGCATCATCATCAGGCTGCCGTTCTCGCTGGCGCGCTGCATCGCCTTGACGATCTGGCCGTCGTCGCTGAGGAAGACGCCCTTGTAGGCCATGAAGAGCTTGAAGCTCGATACGCCCTCGTTCAGCAGTTCATCCATCGCGGTGAGCGAACTGTCTTGCACGTCGCTCAGGATCTGGTGGAAGCCGTAGTCGATCGCGCACTGGCCGGCAGCCTTCTGGTGCCACAGGGTGTACTGGTCGAGGATGTTCTCACCCGCGTACTGCACGACGAAGTCGACGATGCTCGTTGTACCGCCCCACGCCGCCGCACGGGTGCCGGTCTCGAACGTGTCGCTGGCCTCCGTGCCCCCGAACGGCATCTGCATGTGCGTGTGGGCATCAATGCCACCGGGGATGACGTACTTGCCCCGCGCGTCGATCACCCGGTCGACGCTGCCTGCGAGGTCGAAACCCAGGAGCGTCGAGCCGGGCGCGAGCACGGCGGCGATGGTCTCCCCGTCGATCAGCACGTCGGCCGTGGCCGTTCCCGTGGCGTTGACAACTGTTCCGTTGGTGATGAGGGTCTTCATCGCACTGCTCCTTCGATCATCGCTGAGTGAGGCCGTCGAAATCATGCTCGGCAGAAAGGATTCAGCCGAGGAGACGGTTTCGATACGCGCTGTGCGCTACTCAACCAGCGTCGGGGGGTAGGTGTCTACGGCTTGGGGATCGAGGTGTACGTCTCCGGCCTGCGGTCACGGTAGAACTGCCAGTTGTCGCGCGCTACCCGCACCAGGCCGAGGTCGAGGTCGCGGATGAGAATCTCCTCGTTCTCGCCACTGCCGTATTCGCCGACGATATTGCCCTGCGGGTCGGCGAACTGGCTGTTGCCGTAGAAGTTGACAGCGAGGTCACCGTACTCGTTGTCTTCGAGGCCGACGCGGTTGGGAGCGGCGACGAAGTAACCGTTCGCGCCGGCAGCAGCGGGCTGCTCGAGCTCCCACAAACGGTTGGAGAGACCCGGCTTGGTGGCATTCGGGTTGAAGACGATCTGAGCCCCGTTCAGACCGAGTTCACGCCACCCCTCCGGGAAGTGCCTGTCGTAGCAGATGTAGACGCCGATCGGACCGACCGCGGTCTGGAAGACCGGGTACCCGAGGTTCCCCGGGCGGAAGTAGAACTTCTCATAGAACTTCTCGACGTGCGGAATGTGGTTCTTGCGGTACTTGCCCAGAATCGTTCCGTCTGCGTCGACCACGACAGCGGTGTTGTAGTAGACCCCCGGCATGTCTTCTTCGTAGATGGGCAGCACCATCACCAGGTTCAGCTCCTTCGCGAGCGCCGCGAACTTCTGCACGATCGGGCCGTCTGCCGGTTCGGCATAGGCGTAGTACTTCGCGTCTTCGGTGATGCCGAAGTAGGGGCCGTAGAAGAGCTCCTGGAAGCAGATGACCTGGGCCCCGTCGGCCGCTGCATCGCGGGCGAACTGCTCGTGTTTGGCGATCATCGACTCTTTGTCGCCCGTCCACGTGGTCTGGGTAATTGCTGCTCGAATGACCGTCATCTGTGTATATTCCTCTCAAACCCGGTTTTGTTATTATTCGTGCTGAACATTTCTCTCGTGTTTCAGCGTGTGACGTGAGCGTAAATAAGTCAAGAGGTGTGCATGATCGAGCAGATCGTCGCGGCTGTGGAGAACAAGTCGCCCGAGGGTATCGCTGCCGCTGTCTCGCGCCTAATCCGCACGGGCGGCATTGCCTCGGGCGACAGGCTTCCCACGGTGCGCGACCTCGCATCCGGGCTCGGTGTGAGCCCCGCCACGGTCTCGAACGCCTGGCAGGCCCTGGCCGGAGTCGGCCTGATCACCTCGCGAGGCCGCGCAGGCAGCTTCGTACTCCAAGCGAGCACCCGGTGGATGCCCACCCACTTCGCAGAGCTGGCAGGCTCGCACGTGCAGAGCAGGCTCGACCTCTCCACCGGCACGCCCGATCCGGAGTTGCTTCCCGATCTCGCAGCGGCCTTCCAACACCTCCCCACCCGCGCAGACACGACCAGCTACCTCACTGTCAGGGTGCTGCCGGAGCTCGAGAGGCTCCTCCGGGCATCCTGGCCCTACAGCCCGGAATCGCTCACCATCACCGACGGTGCCCTCGACGCCATCTCCCGTTCACTGGAGGTGGTGATCCGCTACGGAGACCGGGTCGTCATCGAAGAACCCGGCTTCCCTCCCTTTCTCGATCTGCTCGAGCACCTCGGCGCCGAACGTGTCGCGGTGCCCATCGACAGGCACGGCATGCTGCCCGGCCCGTTTGCGGCGGCGTTGCGGTCGAACCCGGCAGCAATCATCCTGCAGCCCAGGGCACAGAACCCGACCGGCGCCACGATGACCGAGGAACGCGCGCGTGAACTCGTGGGCCTGTTGCGGTCGCATTCGCACCTGACCGACCCAGTGATCATCGAAGACGACCACTCTGGCGAGATCAGCGGGGCACCGGCAACGAGCCTCGGCACCTGGCTGCCCCACCGCACGCTGCATGTTCGCAGCTACGCCAAGTCGCACGGCCCCGACCTGCGAATCGGTGCTCTCGCCGGGCCGGCGGCGCTGATCGACCGCATTGTGGCGAGACGGATGCTCGGGCCGGGCTGGACCTCGAGAATGCTGCAGGTGATCCTCTACGAGCTCCTCACGGCGCGCGAGTCTGTCACGCAGGTGTCGGCGGCCCGTCGCACGTACCAGCTGCGCCAGATCGAGCTCGGCACGGCGCTGGCCCGGCACGGCGTGGAGTTGGACACGGCAGACGGCATCAATCTGTGGCTGCCCGTTGCCGACGAGAAGGCGGCGATCGTCTCGCTGGCTGCGAGCGGGATCCGCGTCGCTGCCGGAACCCCGTTCCTGGCGAATTCGTTCACCGAGCAGGCGGGGCTGGCTGCCGGCCAGCACGTGCGGGTCACTGCGGGGCTGGTGCGTGACGAGTTCGACGACGTCGCGACCCACCTGGCGAGTGCAACCCGCGCCTGACCGCGGAACCCCTGCTGCGCTTCGCCCCAGCGCGTTCCGCCGCAGCGCATTTCACCGCAGCGTATTTCACCGCAGCGTACTTCACCGCAGTGCGCTTCACCCCAGTGCGCTCCACCCGGCCGGACTCCTCCCCCGGCCCTTCGTGCTTACGAACGGTGTGCCCCCCGCCGATCGAACAGGTTCTCCCAACCACGCTGGCTGGCGGCCATGAGCCTCGTTAGGGTGGGGAAATGCGATTCGGGATTGTCATCTTGCCCCAGGACCCCTGGCCGCAGGCTCGCCGAAAGTGGATGCTCGCCGACGAACTCGGTTTCGACCACGCGTGGACGTACGACCACCTCTCGTGGCGCAGCCTCGCCGACGAACCGTGGGGCGCAACCGTGCCGACGCTCACGGCTGCCGCGGTCGTCACCGAACGCATCCTGCTCGGCACGTTTGTCTCCTCGCCCAACTTTCGACACCCGGTGCCGTTCGCGAAGGAGCTCGCCACACTCGACGACATCTCAGGCGGCCGGATGCTCGTGGGCATCGGCTCCGGAGGAACGGGTTTCGACGCCTTCGTGCTGGGCCAGCCCGCGCTGACGCCCCGGGAGCGGCACGAGAGGTTCGCCGAATTCGTGGGGGGTCTGGACGCGCTGCTTCGGTTCGAGCATCCGGATGCCGATGGGGCCGTCGATGGCACTGATGCGGGCACGGGCACTGGCACTGGCACTGGCACTGGCACTGGCACTGGCACTGGCGACACTACTGGTGCCGGAGTGGGCGCAGGCATCAGCTTCACCGGCTCGTGGTTCACCGCCCACGAGGCACGGATGGTCGGTACTCCGGCACAGCAGCCGCGGGTGCCGTTCGTTCTCGCAGCCAACGGCCCGAAAGGCCTGGCGCTCGTCGCGAAACACGGCCAGGGGTGGGTGACCACCGGCGCTGACGGCGCGGTCGGCGAGGAGTGGTGGTCGGCGGTGCGCGAGCTCGGCCTGCGCCTCGACGACGCCGCAGGGAAGGCCGGGCGCGACCCCGCCACAATCGACCGCTACCTGTCTCTCGATTCTGGCGGGCGGTTCTCGCTCGAGAGCGTGGCGGTGTTCGACGAGCTGGTGGGCCGGGCATCCGATCTCGGATTCACGGACGTGATCAGCCACTGGCCGCGCGCCGACGGCATCTATGCGGGGCGCGAAGACGTACTCCTCGAGGTCGCGTCACGCCTGGCGTGATTCACGCAGCCCGCTTGCGCGAGACAGCCGGGCAGCGAAACAGTGTCAGGATTGACCGGTGAAGATCACGGTGTTGGCTGGCGGCGTTGGCGGGGCGAAGTTTCTGCGGGGGCTGCGAGAACACCTCCGGGAGACGCTGCCCGATGGGGTGGGCGGAACCACAGCCGAGGTCACCGCGGTCGTCAATACGGGTGATGACCTCTGGCTCACGGGGTTGCGGGTCTGCCCCGACCTCGATTCGATCATGTACACGCTCGGCGGCGCGAATGACGAGACGCGGGGCTGGGGCCGGCTCGGCGAGTCGGAGCGCGTCAGTGCCGAGCTCACCGCCTACGGTGTCGGATGGCCGTGGTTCACCCTCGGCGACCTCGACCTCGGCACGCACATCACGCGCTCGCACCTGCTGCGCGAGGGTCTGACGCTCAGCGAGGCGACGGCTCAGCTCACCGCCCGCTGGAACCTCGGCGTGCGACTGCTGCCGATGAGCGACCAGCCGGTCGAGACGCACGTGGTGGTCGCCGACGAGACTGGAGACGGCGCAGGCGCAGGCACACGCGATGGCACCGGTACCCGCACCATGCACTTCGAAGAGTGGTGGGTGCACTACCGCGCCTCGCTGCCTGCTCTGCGCTTCGAGCAGCACGGCATCGAGTCCGCCGTCGCCGCGCCCGGGGTGCTCGAGGCCATCACCGGTGCCGATGTGGTGCTCGTCGCGCCGTCGAACCCCGTGGTCTCGATCGATACGATCCTGGCTGTGCCGGGCATCCGTGCCGCCCTTCAGGCAACACAGGCACCGGTCGTCGGCGTCTCGCCGATCATCTCGGGGGCGGCCGTGCGGGGTATGGCGCACGCGTGCCTCAGCGCGATCGGGGTCGAAACGGCGGCGGATGCTGTGGCCCTCCACTACGGCGCCCGACGAAGCGGCGGCGTGCTCGACGCCTGGCTCGTCGACGACACCGATGCCGCGCTGGCTGCCGGAGTCGAGGCGGCCGGTGTCTCGGTGACGGCGACCCCGCTCTGGATGAACTCGGTCGCACACACGGCGGCCATCGCGGCGACGGCCCTCGCTGCGGCTCGCGCGCTCCCACCCCGGGGCTGACGCGTCGTTCGCGGCCGGCGTCGCGCCCCGCGCTGCTCCCGCGGAGATGCACGACACGAGTTCGGGCGGAAATCCGGCACCATGCGCGCAATACGTCGACATGGCGCCCTGTCTCCGCCCGTTCTCCCCCGCGAAGTGGTCGGAGATACGAAGGCAGCGGCGCGGGACAGCGGCTGCGTGAAGGGCATTTCCGACGATTGCCGCAACCCGCGCTGCTCCCGCGGAGACGCACGACACGAGTTCGGGCGGAGATGCGGCACCATGCGCGCAATACGTCACCATGGTGGCCGATCTCCGCCCGTTCTCCCGGCGTGGCGGCCGGGTCGCGCGTTACGCCGAGTGCTTCGCCCCAGCGGGCACCACTCCGGCAGCTGCCGGCGGCCGGCCGGGCTGCTGCACGCGCTTCGGCAGCGCGAAGACGAGAAGCACTGCGACCACGGCGAAGATCGCACTGACGAGCATGGCCGACGCTGCCGCCGAGCCGAACCCGGTGGCGACATCGGCCGGAGTGTGGCCGGTGATGGTGATGGAGCCGAACAGCACACTGCCGATGACCGCGATGCCGACAGCGCTGCCGATGCGCTGGATCGCGCTGATGACACCGCTGGCCGCACCGGCCTCAGCGCGATCGACCGTCGCGACGATGAATTGCGCGTTCGGGGCGATGAACAGACCGTTGCCGACACCCGCGATGAGCAAGGGCAGCACGAGCTGCCACACCGAGAGGTCTGAGCCCTTCGTGAGCAGCAGAACGAGCCAGAGCCAGATGAGTCCGACGGCGACCAGCACGGTACCGATCAGCAGCACGCCACGGCCGAGTCGCTGGGTGAGGCGGTTGCTCTGGGCAGAACCCACGATGCTGCCGATCGCAAACGGGAGCGAGACGACCCCGGACTCGAGGGCACTGTGGCCGAGCCCGGCCTGCCACAGGATCGAGATGGTGAAGAAGATGCTGGTGAAGGCCGCGAAGTAGACCAGCGCCAGAATCACGCCACCCGTGAAGGCGGGGTGCGCGAACAGGCGGGGCGGAACGAGCGGGCTGTTGCCGCGCTTCGTGTAGGCGACCTCCCAGAAGCCGAACGCAGCGATCAGCACAACACCGAGCCCGATCGTGAGGTACGTCCAGAGCGGCCAGCCCGCGTCCTGCCCCTGGATGAGCGGCACGAGGAGCGCGACGAGTCCACCGGAGATGAGCACGAGCCCGATCCAGTCGATGCCAGAGCTTGCGGGTCGCGCAGAACCAAAAGTAGTCGACATCGCAGCAGAACCGGTCTTCAGCGAAGCCGGATGCGCTGCACCCGCAGCCTGGCGGGAGACCGCTTCTGCAGCTTCTCTACTGGGCAGCAGAATCGCGGCCGCAATGAGCGTCGCCGCACCGATCGGCAGGTTCACCCAAAACACCAGGCGCCAGCCGTTCTCATTGCCGAAGGCCTGGATGATCAGTCCGCCCACAATCGGCCCCAACGCCGACGACACACCGATCACGGCGCCCATGATCGCGAACGCCTTGCCACGCGCCTGGCCCGGAAAGAGGGTCTGGATGAAGGCCGTGACGGCCGGCACGAAGATACCGCCGGCCAGCCCCTGCACGACTCGCGCGACGACGAGCTGCGTGTCGTTCTGGGCGATTCCGCACGCCACGCTTGCCGCGGTGAACAGTGCGAGCCCGGTGAAGAACACCCACTTGTGACCGATACGGTCGCCCACACGGCCCGCCGGAATGAGTGCCAGGCCGAACGCGAGAGCGTAGCCCGAGATGATCCACGAAAGGGTCGACTCCGAGGCGTCGAGGCTGGTGCGGATCGTGGGGAGGGCGACATTGACGATCGTAGTGTCGAGCAGTGCCATGAACATGCCGGCAAGAAGCACGATGAGTGCCTGCCAGGCTTGCCGGGGCACGGCCGGCGGGGCGTACGCCGCGGCGCCGCCGGCGCTGGAAGTGGGTGAAGTCATGGTGAATAGGCCTTTCGTACCCGACTACGAATCAGCCGGATGGGTGGTGAGGAGCGTGGTTCTGGCGGGAGGGACTCTGGGGGGTGGAATCTGATGGGATGGATCGGTCAGCCGAATTCTCGGCTGACCGCAGGTTTGACTAGCCGGTGTTCGGCGAACGGGGTGACGATTCGGGCAGCGGGTCGGGGTTGCCGTGCCTCGCACGCTCGTCGGCGACGAGCTCAGGCAGCCCGGCCAGGAGCGCTTCGAGCCAGCTGATCTCGGCGCGGATGCGGTGCGTACGGTGGTCGAGCGCCCACGATTCGCTCACCGTGACGTGGGGCGCCGCACGCTGGTGCGCGGCGAGAGCGTCGGCCAGCACGTTCTTGAGAGCCACCAGGCGGCCTTCGAGAACGGGCTGCAGATCATCCAGCCGGGTTCGGTCCAGGCGGGTGAGTGCGAGGTCGAACGGGTCGGGCTTGAGGTGCACCTGCTCCAAGCCCTCGCGACGCTCTTCGTCGAGCGCACGCCTGCCGCTCATGCTGATCGCGTAGACCTGTCGTTCGGGGTAGCCGCCCTCGCGTTCGGTACGCACCACGTCGATCAGTCCGTCGGCCGCCATTCGCTTGATGGCGCCGTAGATGGCGCCGACGCTGATGTCGGTCCACATGTGCACGCGCTCTTCTTCGGCGAGAAGGCGGAGCTGGTGACCGTGCAGCTCGCCGTGCTGGGAGAGCGACCCCAGAATGAAGAGCCGGATCGATGACATGCAACTACTCTCGCATGACTAGTTCTGCGTGTCAACGCACGAAGATGCACGGAATGTTCGCAGCGGTGCCGATCTGCGCCACGGCTCCTACGATGGGTGGATGCCCGCACCTCTCTCGTTCGCCGAACAGCTTCAGCGGGCATCCGTTGCACTGGTCGCCGCCGAGTCAGACGCCGACGCGCAGAGAATCATGCGGCACGACACACCCCTCCTGTTCTCGCAGCTGGCTGCAGATAGGGCGGCTGGCTCGTTCGCGCACTGGGGCCTGTCGACGGTGATCGACGAGAACCTCGGTGCACCCGTGGTGGGGCGCACTCTCTTCGAGACCCTGCACTCGCTGGCCGGGCTGAGCGCCGACTGGCCCGTGGGCAATGCCGGCGTGCTGCACCTCTACGGCTACCTGCTCTCGGCGACGGTGACGCCCTATGGCCTCAAACGCGAGCGCTGGGTGACCGAGGCGCTGAGCAGTGCCGCAGGACGACCGTCGAGCTTCGTGAGCGGCCGGGACGGCACCGGATGGCTGCAGGAGGTGACAGGGGCGCTGGTGCCGATCCTGCAGAATCCGGAGACCCTCGAAGGCGCAGTCCGCCCACGGTGTGTCGTCGACGAGTTCGCGCCCGACGAGCGCGAAGAGGTGTTCCGCGCGGTCTACGTCACGGGGATCGCCGGCTCGAGTGCCGTCGCCTACGGCGTTCTGCTGGGTGGCCGGCTGCGGCTGATCACCGCGTTTCCGGTCGCGGCGACCGCCGAGGGCTGGCTCGCCACCGTCGCCGCCGAAGCGCCTCGACTTCGCTACAACGCAGTCGCCCACGAACTGCCGGCCCGCTCACGGCTGGCTCCGCACCGCCAGATCCGGCGTCTCTAACCTCGCGAGTTGGGCCCTGGGGGTTTCGATACGCCGCGCGGCGGGTAGTCAACCAGCGATCAGGCGCCCCTGACATGGCAAGTTGGCCCGCGGGGTTTCGATACGCCGCTCCGCGGCTACTCATCCGGCGTTGGGGCCGTGCGCTGGTAGGGGTCAGCGGCGCAGCGTGAGCAGTGCGCTCGTGTGAGGCCCGAAACCGCCCCGCAGCCGATCCAGGTCTTCCGGAGTGTCGACGTCCTGCCTCACGGTGGAACCTGGACGCACGGCGAGCCGAAACATTCCGCTGTCGGCATGAGCCTGCGCAGACTGCTCCCCGAAGCGCGGAATCACCTCGACTCCGGGTGCCGCAGTGATGGTCGTCGTGCCCGTGCCCTGTTCGTCGGCAACGAAGGCGAGTGGATGCCCGGCTGCCGCCCTGAGCACATCGTCGACGTCGGCGGGGGTCAGAGCGGGCAGGTCTGCGGTCATAGCGGCCACCATCGCGTCGGGGTGCCGGAGGCGGGCCGCGGCGATTCCAGCGCTGATCGCACCGTTCAGCCCAGCACCCGGGTCGTCCACGACATGAGCGCCCAGAGCCGCCAACGCCACGGCAGCGACGGCATCCCCGGTCACGACGATGACCTCGCGCACGTCTGCCGCTGCCGCGATGGCCGTCACCGCGTCGAGCGCGAAGGCAAGGGCGAGCTCGCGGCGTTGCTCGCCGGTGAGGCCTGCCTCAGTCGTCCACGCCGCCGCGAGCCTGGTCTTCGATTCCGTCGACCCCTTGACGGGCACGACCACGACCCAGCCCGTCATGAGACCGGGGCTCCGTCGCCTGGACTCGCGGTCGACCCGGCTGGGCGCCCAGAGCGGTGCGCCTCCTCGAGACCCGCAGTGCGACCCGCCACGAATCCCTCGGCGAACGCCTGGTCGAACCCCTCTGAACGACCCTTCTCGAAGCCCTCTGCCAGTGCTTCATCGGTGCCGAGCCGGAACATGTCGCCCGGCCCGGTGCGGTTCAGGGCACGAGCAGGCGTCTGCAGTGAGGGTGTCACGTAGTGCGAGAGCCCGCGGACGAGCGCCACGGGCACGCCACTCGCCTTGCCCTTGATCAGGTCGCCAGCAGCAGCGAGTTCGTCGGCCACCGCGATCTGGGTGACGATCAGGGGCTGCCCGAAGGTGTCGATGCCTCCACGCAGGTCGTCGAGCACTCGGACCCCGGCCGAGCCGATCGCCGCATCGGTCTGGCCTTCGCGCCAGGCCCGCCCCAGGGTGTCTGAGACCACCACCCCGACTTCGACCCCGAATCTCGAGCGGAGGGCGGTTGCGATGACTCGCGCTGAAGCATCGGGGTCGATCGGCAGCAGGAGCACCGTGCCGGCGGGAGTATTACTGGAGTCGACCCCGGCAGCGGCCTGCACGATTCCCTGCCGGTTCTCGACGATTCTGGTCACGCCACCGGGGTGCCTTCGGGTGGCGACCACGCGAACGGTTTCGGCCGTGATGGCGGTTTCACGGTCATCCGCCAAGACACTGCGACCCTCGGCCTTGGAGACGATCTTGCTCGTGACGACCAGGATGTCGCCGGCTTCGGGCACCAGATCACTCGCATCGATCGCCGTGCCGATGAGCTCGGCGACGTCGTCGCCCTCAATCACTTCGGGTATGCCCTCAACGGCATACACCGCGAAATACGCTGACGTGCCCACGCTAACGCCTCAGCTTCGGCAGAACGTCGCGGCCGAAGACCTCGATCCACTCGGCCTGGTTGCGACCGACGTTGTGCAGGTAGATGCGGTCGAACCCGAGATCGACGAACCGCTGGATGTGCTCGCGGTGCACGTCGGGGTCAGCCGAGATGACCATGCGGCCCTCGAAGTCTTCGGGGCGCACGAGCTTGGCAAGCTGCTCGAACTCGAACGGCGAGCGGATGTCGGCCTTCGGAAACCTCATGCCGCCGTTCGGCCACTCGACCATCGCGTTCGTGAGGGCATCCTTCTCGTCTGGTGCCCAGGACAGGTGCAATTGCAGCACTTTGGGCATCACGTCGGGGTCTTTGCCCGCGTCGCGTGCACCCTCGCCGAATCTGGAGAACAGTCCCGCGATCTTCTCCAGTGGGGCGCCGACAGTGATCAGCCCGTCGGCCTGGCGACCGGCGCGCTTGGCCGTCACCGGCCCGGACGTGGCAACGAGGATCTCGGGGGCGACCTCCGGCATGGTCCAGAGCCGGGTGGACTCGAGCTTGTAGAACTCCCCGCGGTGTTTCACGTCTCTGCCAGCGAGCGAGGCGGTGAAGAGTTTGTTGATGATGTCGATGGCTTCGAACATCCGGTTGATTCTCTCGGGTGTCTCCGGCCAGTACTGGCCGACGATGTGCTCGTTGAGGGCCTCGCCCGAGCCCAGCCCGAGCCAGTGGCGGCCCGGGTACATCGCGGCCATCGTCGCCGAGGCCTGAGCGATCATCGCGGGGTGCCAGCGAAAGGTGGGGGCCGTCACTCCCGGGCCGAAGTCACCCTTCGTGCGCTCGCCCACCGCGGCCAGAACGTTCCAGACGAACGAACTCTGGCCCTGCTGCGGCACCCACGGCTGAAAGTGGTCTGCTGCCATGACTCCGCTGAACCCGTGCTGCTCCGCGAGAACGCTGAGGGCGACCGCCTCCGTCGGGTGGAACTGTTCAAGCATTGCGGCATAGCCGACCTGGAGTTCAGTCATCCGTCAATTCTGCCACTCGCGGTCACGGCTCAGGCCCGTCACGAGGGGGTACACAGCGGGGAATGCGCAGTTGTCGGCAGCGGGCTGTTGTGGGCTATCGCGCCGCCGGGGCCAGTTGCGGAGTGCAGCCTACGCGTGAGCCTTGAGGAAGGCAGCGACTGCCGCGGGCACATACGGCGCAACGTCGCCACCCAGCGACGCCACCTGCCGTACGAGTGAACTCGAGACGTGCGCGTGGGCCGGGTCGGGGAGCAGGAAGACGGTCTCGACTCCGGCGAGGTTGCGATTCACGATGGCCATCGGCGTCTCGTAGGCGACGTCGACCTGCGAGCGGATGCCCTTGACCAGCACCTTCGCACCCACTTCGACGCAGTAGTCGACCAGGAGCCCGACGCTCCACGACGTCACCAGGATGTTGGCGGGCAGCCCGCCATCGACGATCGCCTGCTGGATGAGCGACACGCGCTGCGCGATCGGGAGGAGGGCGGTCTTCGACGGGTTGTGCACGACCAGCACGTGCACCTCGTCGAAGATTCCTGCGGCACGCCCGATGACATCGAGGTGCCCGAGGGTCACAGGGTCGAACGAACCGGGGACGACAGCGATCGTGCTCATTGGTTCAGGGTAGCAAGCCGCGGCGAACACAAGGCGCAGGGTTACGGCGCGCTCCGGGCCCGTGGGGTCCGCCGGGCTCCAGACGGCCCGCTGAGGCTCAGCTCTTCGCGAGAAAAGACCGGTCGCTCTCGCTGAGCCGACGGTCGAGAGCCTGGGAGAGCTCCGGATGCCCGGCGAGTGCCGGGTCGGATTCAAGCACTTCGCCAGCGGCCTGCCGGGCCTCGCCGATCAGTTCGCCGTCGGTGATCACCTTCAGCAGCCGCAGCTTCGATCGGCCACCCGACTGCGAACTGCCGAGCACATCGCCCTCGCGTCGGAGTTGCAGGTCGATCTGGGCGAGCTCGAAGCCGTCGAGGGTCGAGGCGACGGCGTCGACCCTCTCCCGCGCGAGGGACTCGGGTTCGGCACTGGTGACGAGAAGGCAGAGACCGGGCACCGATCCGCGACCCACGCGGCCGCGCAACTGGTGCAGTTGCGAGACACCGAAGCGGTCAGCATCCATGACCACCATCGTGGAGGCGTTCGGCACGTCGACACCGACCTCGATGACGGTGGTGGCCACCAGCACGTCGATGTCGCCGGCGGCGAACGCAAGCATGGTCTGCTCCTTCTCGTCGGTGCTCATGCGCCCGTGGAGCGGTTCGATGCGCCTACCGGCGAGAAGCGGATTGGCGCGGATCTCCGACAGCATCTCGGCGACGTTCGCCACCGGCCGGGCTGGGGAGGCATCGGGTGTGGCAACCCGCTCTTCGCCGCGCTTGCGGGGGCCGACCCGCGGCCCGACAACGACGACCGGCACCGAATTGGTGGCTTCGCCCGGCGCTTCGAGTTGCTGGCCGGCCTCGGTGGCGGTCGGGTCGATGGCCGGGCAAACCACGAAGGCCTGCCTGCCGAGGGCCAGCTCTTCGGCGGTGCGCTGCCAGATGCGGTCGACCCAGCCGGGCCTCTCGGCCAAGGGAACGACAAAGGTGGAGATGCCCTGCCTCCCGGCCGGCAGCTCGGCGATCGTGCTGATGTCGAGGTCGCCGAAGACGGTCATGGCGACCGTGCGGGGAATCGGGGTCGCCGTGAGAACGAGCACGTGGGGCGGCTGGGCGCCCTTCAGCCGGAGCGCCTCGCGCTGTTCGACGCCGAAACGATGCTGTTCGTCTACCACCACGAGGCCGAGGTCGTAGAACTGAACGGCGTCGCTGAGCAGGGCATGGGTGCCGATGACGATCTGCGCCTGCCCCGACACCATTCGGAGTAAGGCCTTCCGGCGCTGGGCCACGGGCACCTGGCCGGTATGGAGGGTGGGCACGAGAGCCGCCGAGAGGTCGGGGCCGAGGATCTTCACGATGGAGCGGAGGTGCTGCGAGGCCAGTACCTCCGTGGGCGCGAGCAGGGCGGACTGCCCTCCTGAGTCGGCAACGGCGAGCATCGCCCGCAAAGCGACGATGGTCTTTCCGGAGCCGACCTCGCCCTGAATGAGGCGGTTCATCGGCTCACCTCTGGCCAGGTCATCCGTTATCTCGCTGCCGACGAGTTTCTGGTCGCCGGTCAGGTTGAACGCGAGAGCCGTGTCGAAGCGTTCGAGGTACCCGCCCGGCTTGGCGACGCGAGGCAGTGCTTTCTGCGCGTGCGCGGTTCGGCGCTGCAGGAGAAGCGCTGTCTGCAGAACGAACGCCTCCTGGAACTTCAGCGCCTCACGGGCCCGGCGCCAGTCGCTGTCGCGCTCAGGCAGGTGGATGCCACGGAGCGCGGTGAGGTAGTCGACGAGCCCCCGCTCGGCCCGCACGGCAGCGGGAACCGGGTCGCCCAGATGGCTGAGGGAGCCGACGACGAGCTCCATCGACCTCTGGATCTGCCAGCTCGAGATTGTCGACGTGGCCGAGTAGATGGGAATCGGAAGTTCGGCCCAGCGTTTTGCCCCGCCGGCGTCTGGCTCACCGAGCACCAGGTCGGTGAACAGCTCGTAGTCGGGGTGCGCGAGTTGCAGTGCACCCCGGTAGGCCGACACCTTGCCTGCGAAGATGCCACGCACGCCGGGGCGCAGTTCTTTGGCCCGCCAGGCCTGGTTGAAGAACGTCAGGGTCAGGATGCCGCGGCCGTCGGTGATGGAGACCTCGAGAATGGAGCCGCGGCGCGACTGCATCTTTCGCTCCCGCACATCGCGCACCTCGGCGACGATGGTCACCGATTCGTCGATCGGCAGCTCAGTGAGTGCGGTCAGCTCGCCCCGGCGGGCGTACCGCCTCGGGTAGTACGAGACCATGTCGCCAATGGTCTCGATGCCGAACGCCTTCTCGAGCGGCGCCGCAGTTCGGCCACCGAGCACGGTGGTGAGCTTGCGGTCGAGCGGCGACGCATGATCGAGGGTTGCCGTGGCCCGCGGATCGGTGCGGCCACGAGGCTCGGGCAGCGTGGTGATGCTCGGCACCCGCGGCTCACGGTCGTCGGCCGGGTGAGCCGAGGGCAGTGGGGGCGTAAGCATACGCCGATTCTAGGCTCAGGGTCTGACACCGCAACGCGCACCAGACGCGCCAAGCCAGCCCGTTCGACTATGGTGCAGGCTGTGACACGAATAATTGCCGGGTTCGCCGGTTCGCAGAAACTCTCGGTGCCCTCGTCGGGTACCAGGCCCACGAGCGACCGCGTTCGCGAGGCTATCTTCTCGGCCCTCGAGGCCCGCGACGTGGTCCAGGGCTCTGCGGTTCTCGACCTCTATGCGGGTTCGGGGGCGCTCGGGCTCGAGGCCGCAAGCCGCGGGGCCGCCGAGGTGACCCTGGTGGAGAAGAACCCCGCTGCAGTGAAGGTGGCGAAGAGCAATGCCGCGATCATCCAGAAGGCTGCGGCCGTTCGGGGCGCCCTCGCCAACGGCCAGCTGAAACCGCGCATCACTGTGGCCCCGCAATCGGTGCTGGCGTTCCTGCGGTCGACACCGGCGAGTTTCGACCTCGTCTTCGTCGACCCGCCTTACGACCTCGCCGAGGCCGAACTTGCTGAGACGCTGGTGGCGCTCGCCGAGCACGTGACACCGGATGCCCGGATCGTGGTCGAGCGCACCTCGAGGTCGCCCGAACCGACCCTCCCGGCGTCTCTCACCCTCGACCGCCGTAAGGACTACGGCGAGACGACCCTCTGGTGGATCACCACGGTTTAGACAGTACGCGGCGGCCCGCGGAATAGGCCCAATAGTGCACCCTGAACCAAACAGGGCAAGTTTGCGCTTGTGTAATCTTGCATGGCGTGCAATTATTTATCCATGAGTACATCAGTTCCTGCACGCACCACATCGGGCAGCCGCAGTCCCCAGCCCGAGCAGACGGCGGTCAACGCCGCTGCGAAGCGAAATATCCTCCTCGTCTTCGGCGGCCTCATGGTCACCATGCTGCTGGCATCTCTCGACCAGACCATCTTCAGCACCGCGCTGCCCACGATCGTCGGCGAGCTCAACGGCGTCGACCACATGCTCTGGGTGACGACGGCCTACATCCTGGCCTCGACGATCATGCTGCCGGTCTACGGCAAGCTCGGCGACCTCATCGGCCGCAAGGGTCTCTTCCTCGCCGCGATCAGCCTCTTCATCGCCGGCTCCGTCGTCGGAGGCCTCTCGGGCGACATGACATCGCTCATCGTCGGCCGCGCCATCCAGGGCCTCGGTGGCGGTGGGTTGATGATCCTCTCGCAGGCGATCATCGCCGACGTCGTGCCGGCCCGCGAGCGCGGCAAGTACATGGGAATCATGGGCGGTGTGTTCGCCCTGTCGAGCGTCGCCGGCCCGCTGCTGGGAGGCTGGTTCACCGAAGGCATCGGATGGCGCTGGGCGTTCTGGATGAACATTCCTCTGGGCATCCTCGCCATCGTCTCTGCCGTCGCCTTTCTGCACCTGCCGAAGGGGTCGCAGAGCAAGCCGCGCCTCGACTACGCCGGCATGGTCACCCTCGCCCTCGCCTCGACCGGCCTGGTTCTGCTGAGCGTCTGGGGCGGCACCACCTACGCCTGGGATTCGGTCGAGATCGTCGCCCTCATCGCTGCAACCGTGGTTGCCGCGTTCGCCTTTGTGATGATCGAACGCCGGGCCTCCGAGCCGATCATGCCGCTGCACCTGTTCAAGGACCGCAACTTCAACCTGACGACCGGCGCCGGCCTGATCATCGGTGTCGCGATGTTCGGTGCTCTCGCCTACCTGCCGACGTACCTGCAGATGGTCACCGGGGCCAACGCCACGCAGGCTGGCCTGCTGATGATCCCGCTGATGGCGGGCCTGCTCGTCACCTCGATCGGCTCCGGTCAGCTCGTGAGCCGCACAGGTCGTTACAAGTTCCTGCCGATCGTCGGTACGTTCATCACCGCGGTGGCGCTCCTGCTGCTGTCGACCATGACGCCCTCGATGCCGGTCTGGATCATCTGCGCCTACCTCGCGGTCATGGGCATCGGGCTCGGCATGTGCATGCAGATCCTGATCCTGATCGTGCAGAACTCGTTCCCGCTTCGCGAGGTCGGCACGGCCACCGCATCGAACAACTACTTCCGTCAGATCGGTGCGTCCCTCGGCACCGCCGTCGTCGGGTCGTTGTTCGCCAACAAGCTCACCTCGCTCCTGCTCGAACGGATGCCTGCTGGAGCCGGCTCCACGGGCGGCAGCAACTCATTCACGCCCGACATCGTGCGGAACCTTCCCACGGCCGTTCGCGAAGTGATCATCAGCTCGTACAACGATGCACTCACGCCGGTGTTCCTCTACCTGGTGCCCCTGGTGCTGCTTGCCACCGTGCTGTTGATCTTCGTGAAGGAGAAGCCGCTGGCCACCACGCTCGAGCGGGGCGAGGTTCTCGCCGAGTCACTCGAGGTCGATGGAGCATCACGGGTATCGCTTGGCGACGGAGCGCACAAAGACACTGCTACCGAAGACGCTGCCTCTGCCGATGCCGAACTGGCCGAGATCATCGATCACGACACGGCGGGCGTACCGCCGACGCGGTAACAAGTCAGAGCTGCTCGCGAGCGCCAGCCTCAGCCCACCCCACCGTTCCAGTCGGCGAACGGATCCCATCCCCCGGGCCTGACATAGGCTTCGCCACCGATGGTGACAAGTGGATGCCCGGCAGCCCGGCCCCGCACCTCTCCGATCACGCGGAATTCCGGCGGCACCTCCTGCCCGGCCGGAAAAGTGGCCAGCAGCGCATGGTCCTCTCCCCCACAGAGCACAAAATCCCGCGCCTGTGCACCGACCACAGCGTCGACCTCACGCAGGGCATCGGCCTCGGCTTCGATGGCCTCATGGAACAGTTCAAGGGAGCATCCACTGGCCGTTGCGATGCGACCGGCATCGAGCACCAGCCCGTCGGAGACGTCGAGCATGGCCGTCGCGCCCGCCTGAGCGGCCGATCGTCCCGCTTGGAGCGGGGAGGTCGGGGCAAGCTGCGCCTCGACCAGGACCGGGTGGGCCACCCTGAGAGCCTGGCCGAGAATGGTGTCCGGCTCACGCTCTGTGTGCACACCCTGGTCGAACAGGAGCCAGATGCCCGCTCCCGCCCTCCCCAGGTCGCCCGCGACCGCGACTACATCACCTGGCCGTGCGCCCGCGCGGGTGACCGGGGGCCGCCCGTCGAGGTCGCCGAAAGCTGTGACTGCGAGAGTCAGTGTGTTCGACACCGAGAGGTCACCGCCGACCACGCCGGTGCCGGGCGACAACGCTGCACACGCATCGCGGAGCCCGTCAGAGATGCCTTCGAGCAGCGCCACCGGAGTGTCGAGCGGGGCAGCAATGGCAACCACGAGCGCCGAGGGAGTGGCCCCCATCGCCGCGACGTCGGCTAGGTTCGACACCGCTGCCTTCCACCCCAGGTCGTGCGCTGTCGACCATGCCAGCCTGAAGTCTGGCCCGTGGATCATCATGTCCGTCGTGACGACGAACCGGCCATCCGGTGCGGCCACCACGGCAGCATCATCGCCGGGCCCGAGTAGTGCGCTCGAGGCCGCCGGAAGCCTCGGGAAGATTCTCTTCAGTGTTTCGACTTCGCCGATCGACACGACGGTGTCGACGCGTGCCACCGGAAGCTGAGGGTCTGCCCCATGAGTACTCACTCGTAAACGGTAGCCTGTCAGTGATGCTCGCCCGTAAACGTCTTCTGCTTCCCGGTGCCCTGGTGGCCGGCCTTCTCGCCGTTGCGCTCACCGGATGCACGCCCACCGTCGCCCTCGATCCTGCCACCGCGGCCACCGACCCGGGTTGCGCCGAGATCATGGTGCGGCTCCCCAGCTCGGTGGCGAGCCAGGATTCCCGCGAGACGAACGCGCAGGCCACCGCAGCATGGGGCTCGCCCGCGTCGGTGCTGCTCCGGTGCGGTGTCACTCCCTACGGACCCACCACCCTGCCCTGCGACAACGTCTCGGGAATCGACTGGATCGAAGACGACTCCAAAGCACCGTCGTACACCTTCACCACCTTCGGCCGGGTGCCGGCCACCGAGGTGATCATCGACTCGAATGCTGTCTCCGCCTCCACGGCCCTGGTCGACCTGCAGAGCGCCATCGCCGCAGTGGCCCAGACCAACAAGTGCCTGAACGCCACGGATCTCCAGGGAATCGCACCGACCACCGGATCGAACCCGACCGCTCCCGCCACTACGGGCACGCCCGCACCGTTCACGCTCGATACGCCGGCCCCGACTCCCGCAGGCTGACACTCAGACCAGTTCGGTCACGAACCCGATCCGGTTGCCATCAGGGTCGGTCAGCTCGAAGAACAGGGCTACGCCTTCGATGCGTCAAGACCAGCGTTCCAGCCGCGCACTCTGGTCCTCACTACGTCTTGTTGCCAGCGACCGCTAGCACCCCGCCGAGGCCGATCATCATGACGCCGCCGCCAGCACCCATGCGGGCGACACGCTTCGGGTCACGGGCAAACCAGGCCCGCAATGTGCCAGCTGTGAACGCCCACACGCTGTCGCTGACCAACGAGATCGCAAAGAAGATCATGCCGAGCGCAGCCATCTGAACAGAGATGGAGCCAGCTTCGCGACTCACGAACTGCGGCAGCACAGCGACGAAGAATACGATCGTCTTCGGATTTGTCGCACCGACGACAAACCCTTCACGGATTAGCCGGAAGGCCGACGGCGGTTGCTGAGAACTCGGGTCAGCCGTGTCGACATGATCGTTCCGGTGGCGGATGGCCTGCACGCCCAGATAGATCAGATACACGGCCCCGGCGAACTTGATGATCGTGAACACGACCACCGATTCGGCCACGATCGCACCGACGCCCAGCGACACGAGCGCGATGGCTGGCAGCATCCCGAGCGCGTTGCCGACGACACTCAGAAAGCCGCCCCGTCGGCCGAGCGAGAGCGATCGGCCGACGACGAAGAGCACGCTGGGGCCGGGAATGACGATCAGGGCAAGCGCGACGAGGGCGAAGGCCCCCGCGTTGGCTGCAGGAATCACACGTGCTCCTCTCGGTCTCTCGCGGCGATGAGACGACCATAGTGCATCTGCGCTCGACGCGAAGCTCAGGAAGCCCGTGGTCGGCCCGGTGAGAACGA
This sequence comes from Subtercola frigoramans, assembly GCF_016907385.1. Classification (NCBI taxonomy): domain Bacteria; kingdom Bacillati; phylum Actinomycetota; class Actinomycetes; order Micrococcales; family Microbacteriaceae; genus Subtercola; species Subtercola frigoramans. The sequence goes on from NZ_JAFBBU010000001.1 coordinate 2,798,376, forward strand.
TCAGTCGTTCAACCCCCGCCGGTTCAGAAGCGGGCCGATCTCCGCCGCACGGCCGCGGAAATCCGCGAATGCCTCCAGTGGATCCTTCGAACCGCCGACGCCCAGCAACCGCGCCCGGAAGCGGTCGCCGTTCACTCGGGTCAGCCCACCGTTCTCCCGGAACCACGCCACGGTGTCGGCGTCGAGCACCTCACTCCAGATGTACGAGTAGTACCCGGCGTCGTAGCCTCCGGAGAAGGTGTGGGCGAAGTACGTGCTCGAGTACCGGGGCGGTACGGCCGGGTTGTCGAGCCCCACCTCGGCGAGCGCCGCCGCCTCGAAGACAGCGACGTCGGTCACCGGCGCATCGCCCGCCCGCAGCCCGTGCCACGCCTGATCGAGCAGCGCCGCCCCGAGATACTCCGAGGTGGCGAATCCCTGGTTGAAACCGGCCGAGGCCTGCAGTTTCGCCACGAGAGACGCGGGCATCGGTTCACCGGTGGCGTGGTGCACGGCGTAGTTCGCCAGCACCTCTGGCCACAGCATCCACATCTCGTTCACCTGGCTGGGGAACTCGACGAAGTCGCGAAAAGTGCGGGTGCCGGCGAACTTCGGGTACGTGACCCGCGCGAACAGGCCGTGCAGCGCGTGTCCGAACTCGTGGAACAGCGTGGTGACCTCGTCGAACGTGAGCAGGGTGGGCAAGCCCGCGCCCGGCTTCGGCACATTCAGATTGTTGGTGACGACGACCGGATGCCCGAGGAGGCCGTTCTGCGCGATCAGCGAGTTCATCCACGCGCCCCCGCGTTTCGAGTCCCGCGTGTAGAGGTCGTACACGTAGAGGCCCACCGGTGCGCCGTCTTCGTCGTGCACCTCGAAGACACGCGCCTCCGGGTGGTACGAAACGAGGTCGGGCCGCTCGGTGAACGTCACCCCGTACAGCGACGTCGCGGCGAAGAAGACACCGCCCTGCAGCACACGCTCTGCCTCGAAGTAGGGGCGCATCTGGGCGGTGTCGACGTCGAACTCGGCCTTTCGCACCGCCTCGCTCGCGAACGCCCAGTCCCAGGCTGCGAGTTCGGGAGATTCACCGCTCGGGGCTCGCTGCGCGAGCTCAGCTTGGAGCGCCAGTTGTTCACGCCGCGCATTCCGCGCCGCCGGGCCCGCGAGTCTCCGCAGCAGCTCGTCGACGGCCTCCGGCGTCTTCGCCGTCTCGTCGCTCGTCACGAAAGCGGCGTGCGTCGAGAACCCGAGCAACGCCGCCCGCAGGGCCCGCACACGCGTGATCTCGAGCACCAGTGGCCGGTTGTCGTGTTCCCCCGGTCGATCGCCCCTGGCACGCGAGGCCTCCATGATGCGCTGCCTCGATGCCCTGTTCGTGAGTGAGGCGAGGTACGGATGCCCGGTGAACAGCACGAGCGTCACGACGAACCTGCCCGGCAGACCCCGTTCCGCTGCCGCCTGCGCCGCGGCCGAGAGCTCACCCTCGCCGAGCCCGTCGAGCTCACTCACGTCGTCGAAGACCACCGCGAGGTCGTTGGTCTCGGCGAGCAGGTTCTTCTCGAACCGGGTAGTCAGGGTCGAGAGCCGCTGGTTGTACTGGGTGAGCTGGGCCTTCTCCGACTCCCCCAGCCCCGCACCGGCCTGCGTGAGCTCGGCGTAATATCGCTCGACGAGGTAGCAGGCCTCTGCGTCGAGAGAGTCGCGCTCCTCGTACACCACGCCGATCCGCGCATAGAGCACGGGGTCGAGCTTGATCGCATCGGAGTGCGCGGCCAGCAGCGGTGCCAGCTCCTCCTCCAGGGCGTTTGTCACGTCATTGCTGTCTGCTGACGCCTTGTTGTAGAAGACCGTCGAGACGCGAGACAGCGTCTGGCCCGCCCGCTCGAGGGCGACGAGCGTGTTCTCGAAGGTTGGGGCATCCGCCGACCCGGTGATCGCCGCGATCTCGGCGAGATGTTCGGCCATGCCCTGCTCGAACGCGGGCCGGTAGTGCTCGTCGCGGATGTCGGCGAAGGGCGGCAGCCCGTATTCGAGGGCGCTCGGCGCGAAGAAGGGATTGGTCATGCGTCGAGCCTAGGTCTCGAGGCCGGTTGGCCGTGTGGGCGTGCCGGAAGGCCCCGGTAGATTGCAAGCCCCCGGCCTGAAAACGAGACGACAGGCCGCTCAGGCGTACCCTGCTGTCATGACTGTTCCCACTGTGACTTTGAACAACGGCGCCACCATCCCCCAGCTGGGGTTCGGCGTCTTCCAGATCGACCCGGCCGAAACCCGCGAGGCGACGCTGACGGCCCTCGAGGTCGGCTACCGGCACATCGACACCGCCGAGATGTACGGCAACGAGAAGGGTGTCGGCGAGGCCGTTGCCGCCTCCGGCCTCGCCCGCGACGACATCTTCGTGACCAGCAAACTCAACAACGGCTTCCATGCGCGACAGGATGCCCTGGATGCCTTCGACCGCACGCTCGAGTCGCTCGGCTTCGACTACCTCGACCTGTTCCTCATCCACTGGCCGCTGCCCGGGGTCGGCGACTACGTCGAAACGTGGAAGGCCATGGAGGAGATGCATGCCTCGGGCCGGGTGAAGTCGATCGGCGTCTCGAACTTCCAGCCGCACCACCTGCAGCGACTCTTCGACGAGACCGACATCGTGCCGGCCGTGAACCAGATCGAGGTTCACCCGTACCTCACCCAGGATGACGTGCGCGCCTTCAACACTTCCCACGGAATCGCGACGGAGGCGTGGTCGCCCATCGCCCAGGGCAAGGTGCTCGACGACGCCGTGATCGTGTCGATCGGCGAACGCCTCGGCCGCTCGCCGGCGCAGGTGACCCTCCGCTGGGCGATCCAGCGCGGCGACATCGTGTTCCCCAAGTCGGTCACCCGCTCCCGCGTCGAGGAGAACTTCGCGCTCTTCGACTTCGAGCTGACCGACGACGACGTCTCGGCGATCACCGCCCTCAACCGCGACGAGCGCACCGGCCCGAACCCCGACGAGTTCAACTACATCCCCTAGGCGAGAGGGGTTTCGATACGCCGCTTCGCGCCTACTCAACCGGCGACGTGTTGCGCCGCCCTCCAAGCGAGCACCCGTTCAGGGGGCCGCCGCGCTACTCAACCGGCGAGACGCGCCGCTGGTTGAGTAGCGCGGCACAGCCGTGCGTATCGAAACCCGCACTCCGAACCCTCAGGGCTCGAGGGCGAGGGCGATGAGTTCGTCGATGATGTGCGGGTACGAGATGCCCGAGGCGATCCAGCACGCGGGGAACATGCTGATCGGGGTAAACCCGGGCATCGTGTTGATCTCGTTCACGACGAACCCTGCGGGCGTGAGAAAGAAGTCCACGCGAGCGAGCCCGGCGCATCCGATCGCCGTGAAGGCTCGCACGGCGAGCTCCTGCATCTCGGCGAGTTGATCGGCCCTGAGGTCGGCCGGGCAGACCAGGTCGATTCCCGGCGCATCGAGGTACTTCGCGTCGAAGTCATAGAACTCGCGCCCAGTCATGACGACCTCACCGGCGACGGATGCCCGGGGCGCTGCCCCCTCGAGAGACCCCAGCACCCCGCACTCGACTTCGCGCCCGACGATGCCCTCCTCGACCAGCACGCGGTCGTCTTCGACGAGGGCGACCCGCATGGCCTCGGCGAACGTCTCCCAGCTCTTGACCTTGCTGACGCCGACCGATGACCCGGCGCGCGCCGGCTTCACGAAGACAGGCAGCGTGAGGTCGGAGACGGCCTCGAGTACCCCTTCGGGCGAACGGAGCCACTCGCGCGTTGAGACCGTGTGCCACGGTGCCACCGCGATTCCGGCCTGCACCAGCACGGTCTTGGTGAAGTGCTTGTCCATTCCGAGGGACGACGCCAGCACGCCGGAGCCGACATACGGGAGCCCGACGAGTTCGAGCAGGCCCTGAACGGTGCCGTCTTCGCCGAAGGGCCCGTGGAGGATCGGGAACACCACGTCGACGGGGCCGAGCGAGCGGGTCTGGCCCCGGGCATCCGTCACCGTCAGCTCGCGCGTCTCTGTGCTCTCTGGCCAGTGCACCCGGGTGCCGTTGTCTTCGACGGTGGGCAGTTTCGCAGGGTCGAGGGTGAACTTCGCCGCGTCGTCGTCTTCGAGAATGAACGCGCCACTGGCGGTGATGCCCACAGGGATCACCTCGTAGCGCGAGCGGTCAATCGCCCGGAGTACCCCGCCCGCCGTTGCGCAGCTGATCGAATGCTCGCTTGAACGGCCGCCAAAGAGCAGCACCACCACGGTCTTTTCTGCCATCGTTCGGCCTTTCGCCCTGGGGTTCGAGTGAATCGGTTGTGAGATGCGGAGCGATGTCCCGGGGATTCAGCGTACCGGCAAGCACCTGGCTCACCTGTTGAACGATGGGCATGTCGACTCCGCGCGCCGCGGCGAGCGTGAGAATCGGGGCGACGGAGGCCAGCCCCTCTGCGGTCTGCTGCATGCGCGAGATGACGTCGGCGAAGCTGTAGCCCTGGCCGAGCAGGCGACCTGCCGTGTTGTTCCGCGACAGCGGGGAGCTGCTGGTCGCGATGAGGTCGCCGAGACCTGCGAGCCCCGCCATCGTCTCAGGGTGCCCGCCATACGCGACCGCGAAGTCGGTCATCTCGGCGAGGCCCCGGGTGATGATTGAGGCCTTGGTGTTCTCGCCGTAGCCCACGCCGTCGACGATGCCGATCGCCACCGCGATGAGGTTCTTGAGCACCCCGCCGAATTCGGTGCCGATCACGTCGGTGTTGACGAACGAACGGAAGTACCGGTTGGTTGCCACCATGGCGACGGCTTCGGCCGTGGCGAGGCTGGCAGACGACACGACAGCCGCGGTGGGCTGCTCCCTGGCGATCTCGAGGGCGAGATTCGGCCCCGAGGCGACTGCAAGCCTGTCGAGGTCGATGCCGAGGCCCTCTTCGAGCACCTGGCTCATGCGGAGGCCCGTGCCCTTCTCGACCCCCTTCATGAGGCTGACCACCACGGTCTCTGGCCCGAGCAACGGCTTCAGTGCCGCCAGGTTCGACCGCAGCGACTGGCTGGGAATCGACACGAAGATCAGTGACGACGAGCCCACCGCCTGCTCGAGCGAGGCAGAGGCACGGATGCTCGGGGGCAGGTTGATTCCGGGGAGGTAGTCGCTGTTGCGCTTGGCCTGGTTGATCTCCCTCGCCAGCTCTGGGCGTCTCGCCCAGAGGGTGACGTCGTTGCCGCCGTCGGCGAGGATCTTCGCGAAGGTCGTTCCCCAGCTGCCGGCGCCGAGCACGCTGACCTGCCGCACGGGGGCGGGAATCGGCCGTCGTTTCCTGGCCATCACAGTGCCCCGAATTCGGTCTGGTTGTGAGCGGAGGGGTTCCAGCGTTCGGCAGGTGCCGTCTCGCCCCTCAGGTCTTCGAGTAGCGCGGTGATCGCCCCCATCACGAGCTCGGTCGCCTCGGAGAGCACACTCTGGGTCAGGGGCACACCCCGGAACCGGTCGAGGTCGACGGGTTCACCGTAGGCGATGAGCACGGTCTTGCGCGGAAAGAGACTGAGCTTCTTCGAATACCGCGGCAGAATCGCCTGCGTTCCCCAGTGCGCCATCGGGATGATCGGCACACCATTCTCGAGCGCGATGCGCACGGCTCCCGATTTGCCCCGCATCGGCCACAGTTCCGGCTCCCGCGTGAGCGTGCCTTCGGGGTACACGATGATGCCCTCGCCCGTCGTTGCGAGGTCGTGGGCCGCACCCAGGGCCGTGCCCGCACTCGTTCGACCGGTGCGCTCGACGGGAACCTGTTTGATGAGGCGCAGCGCGCCGCCGAGCACCGGAACCCGAAAGAGGGAGGCTTTCGCGAGAAACCGTGGCGCCCGGCCGAGGTTCCACACCGACCAGCCCACGATCACCGGGTCGAAGTTGCTGTAGTGGTTGGGGGTGAGCACAAACGCCCCGGTCTTCGGAAGCTTTTCGCCGCCTCGAACATCGAGCTTCGCAATCGAGTTCACGAAGACGAGCGCGGGCGCGGCCAGGAGCGAGAAGGCAAAACCCTTCTCGGAACCTCGACGCGCTTCGTCGGCCGGCTGTGCCGGATCTTCAGACGCCACGGCCTTGTGTCTATGCCTCGAAGGAGAAGTCGGCTCCCAGCTTCTCGAGCTTTCCGGCGAAGTCGCCGTAGCCGCGGCTGATGAGGCCGACGTTGCTCACGCGCGAGCGACCGTCGGCCGTGAGCGCCGCGATCAGGTGACTGAAACCGCCGCGGAGGTCTGGCACCTCGATGTCGCCGCCGTGCAGCTTCGTGGGGCCGGTGATCACTGCCGCCTGCTCGAGAGCACGACGGGGTACCCGGCGATAGCCGCCTTCGAGCCCATCCTTGTGCACCTCGATGTTCGCGCCCATGTCAACGAGCGCCTCGGTGAAACCGAAGCGGTTCTCGTAGACGGTCTCGTGAACGATCGAGGTTCCGACCGCCTGCGTGAGCGCAACGATCAGCGGCTGCTGCCAGTCGGTCATGAAGCCGGGGTGCACATCGGTCTCGATGACGACGGGCTTCAGGTCACCACCCGGGTGGTAGAAGCGGATTCCGTCTTCTTCGATGTCGAAGGCGCCGCCGATCTTGCGGAAGACGTTCAGGAACGTCATCATCTCCTGCTGCTTCGCGCCCACGCAGAAGATGTCGCCCTTGGTCGCCAGGGCAGCGGATGCCCAGCTCGCGGCCTCGTTACGGTCGAACAGTGCGCGGTGGTCGTAGCCCTTGAGCTCGTCGACACCCTCGATGAGAATGACGCGGTTCGGCTCGATCGAGATGATCGCGCCCATCTTCTGAAGCACCGCGATGAGATCCATGATCTCGGGCTCGATCGCCGCGTTCTTGAGTTCGGTGATGCCCTGGGCACGAACCCCGGTGAGCAGAACCTGCTCGGTCGCGCCCACGCTCGGGTAGGGCAACTCGATGTTGGCACCCTTGAGTCCGTTCGGGGCGGTGATGTTGATGCCACTCGGGAGCTTCTCGACCACGGCGCCGAAAGCGCGCAGGGCGTCGAGGTGGAAGTCGATGGGCCGGTCGCCGATGCGGCAGCCGCCGAGGTCGGGAATGAACGCGTGCCCCAGACGGTGCAGCAGGGGGCCGCAGAAGAGAATCGGAATACGGCTCGACCCGCTCAGTGCGTCGATCTCAGCGCTCTGGGCGATGGCCACGTTGGCGGGGTCGAGAACGAGGATGCCCGACTCCGGGCTGCCCGTGATCTCGACGCCGTGGATCTCCAGCAGGCGCGAGACGACGTGAACGTCACTGATGTCGGGAACGTCTCTCAAGACACTCTTCGTGTCGCCCAGAAGCGACGCGACCATGGCTTTGGTCACCAGGTTCTTGGCGCCACGCACATCGATGCGGCCACGGAGGGGCCTGCCACCATTGACGATGATCGTGTCAGAGACAAGACCCACGTGTGCCGCCGCCTTCTGCGCGTCGAGTTTCTGAGCATCTTGAAGGAGTGTGTTCATAGAGGTTGTTACCTACTTCACTGGGAGGGTCTTCGGTCGCCAGTTGTGCCGGTGACGTTCGAATTCGGTGATCTGCTCTTCACTTCGCAGAGTGAGCCCGATGTCGTCGAGTCCTTCGAGCAGCCTCCATCGAGTGTAGTCATCGATGGAGAAATCGACTGTGAAGTCCCCGACAGTGACCGTCTTCGTGTTCAGGTCGATGCTGATCTCACGGCCCGGGGCCTCGTCGATGGCCGCCCAGATCTTCTCGATGTCTGCTTCGGAGACCTCGGCAGCAAGCAGCCCCTGTTTGCCGGAGTTGCCGCGGAAGATGTCGCCGAACCGCGAGCTGAGAACTGCATCGAATCCGTAGTCGCGCAACGCCCATACGGCGTGCTCGCGACTGGAGCCCGTACCGAAGTCGGGGCCGGCGACCAGAATTCGAGCACCGGTGAAATCCGGGTCGTTCAGAACGAAGTCGGCGTCCTGCCGCCAGCGAAAGAAGAGGGCGTCTTCGAAGCCCGTCTTCGTGACGCGCTTCAAAAACTCGGCGGGAATGATCTGGTCGGTGTCGACATTCGAACGCGCCAGCGGCATCGCGACGCCGGTGATGACCGAAACTGCTTCCATTGTTCAGACCGCCTTCACTGAGGTCAGGTTCGAGACATCGGTGTTCGAGACATCGGTGTTCGAGACATCGGTGTTCGAGCTCGGGGCTTGATCGGCCTTGTCGAGGTCCCAGGGGCTCGAGAGTGTGCCCCTGATCGCGGTCGCCGCAGCGACGAGCGGAGACACGAGGTGCGTGCGCCCACCCTTGCCCTGGCGGCCCTCGAAGTTGCGGTTCGACGTGGAGGCGCACCGCTCACCCGGAGCCAGCTGGTCGGGGTTCATGCCGAGGCACATCGAACAGCCCGCGAACCGCCACTCTGCACCGAACGCTTCGACGATCTTGTCGATGCCCTCGGCTTCGGCTTCGATCCTCACGCGGGCAGAACCCGGCACGACCATGACCCGCACGTTGTCGGCCTTCTTCTGGCCCTTGATCACCGACGCGAAGGCACGCAGGTCTTCGATGCGGCTGTTGGTGCACGAACCCATGAACACGGCGTCGACCGCGATCTGCTTCATCGGGGTGCCTGCGGCGATGTCCATGTACTCCAGGGCACGCTCGGCGTTGGCACGCTCGTTCAGGTCGGTGATCTGCGCGGGGTCCGGCACGTTCTCGCTCAGTGAGACACCCTGGCCCGGGTTCGTTCCCCAGGTCACGAACGGCTCGAGTTCGTCGGCATCGAGGAACACCTCGGCGTCGAAGACAGCGGTCTCATCGCTGGCGAGCGTCTTCCAGTAGGCAACAGCCTCGTCCCAGTCGTCTCCGGCCGGTGCGTGCGGGCGACCTTCGAGGTAGTCGAAGGTGATCTGGTCAGGCGCGACCATACCCGCCCGGGCGCCCGCTTCGATCGACATGTTGCAGATCGTCATGCGGCCCTCCATCGAGAGCGAACGGATGGCCGACCCCCGGTATTCGAGCACATAGCCCTGCCCGCCGCCGGTGCCGATCTTCGCGATGACGGCGAGGATGATGTCTTTGGCCGTCACACCGGGGCGGAGCGTGCCCTCGACGGTGATCGCCATTGTCTTGAACGGTTTCAGCGGCAGCGTCTGGGTGGCGAGAACATGCTCGACCTCGCTGGTGCCGATGCCGAAGGCCATTGCGCCGAACGCACCGTGCGTCGAGGTGTGCGAGTCGCCGCACACCACCGTGATGCCGGGCATGGTCAGGCCGAGCTGGGGGCCGACCACGTGCACGATGCCCTGCTCGACGTCACCCAGCGAGTGCAGGCGAATACCGAACTCGCGGGCATTGGCCCGCAGCGTATCGATCTGCGTGCGGCTCGTGAGGTCGACGATCGGCTTGTTGATGGCCAGTGTCGGCGTGTTGTGGTCTTCGGTGGCGATCGTCAGGTCGGGGCGTCGAACCGGGCGACCCGCGACACGCAGGCCGTCGAAGGCCTGCGGGCTTGTGACTTCGTGCACGAGGTGGAGGTCGATGTAGAGGAGGTCAGGGTTGCCGTCTTCGCCTTTGACGACGATGTGGTCGTCCCACACCTTCTCAGCAAGGGTGCGTGCCTGCTCTTCTGACATACTTCTCTCCACCTTAGAAAATACGCGTGACTATCCGCTCATTCTAACCGCGAGGGGTCTCGGTAATTCCCTTTCGAGCGTCGTGCCGCATGCGCAGCAGGCTCGCGATCGTCGCCACAGCCATCGAGGCGATGATCACGATGAGAGACGTGAGAGTGCTGATGTCGGGCGCCCACTCGATGTGCTGGCCGCCGTTGATGAACGGCAGTTCGTTTTCGTGAAGGGCGTGCAGAACGAGCTTGACGCCGATGAACGCGAGGATGAACGCGATGCCGTAGTGCAGGTACACCAGCTTGTCGAGAAGGCCGCCGAGCAGGAAGTAGAGCTGCCGAAGACCCATCAGAGCGAAGATGTTCGCGGCGAAGACGATGAACGGGCTCTGCGTGATGCCGAAGATCGCGGGAATCGAATCCAGCGCGAAGAGCAGGTCGGTCGAGCCGATCGCGATGAAGACGATGATCATCGGCGTGAAGAACTTCTTGCCGTCGATCTTCACCGACACCTTCGTGCCGTGGTAGTCCGGCGTCAGTGCGACTCGCTTGCGCAGGATGCGCGTGACCAGGTTGTCTTTCTGTTCGGCGTCGTCATCGTGGTTGCCGAACGCCTGCTTGAACGCTGTATAGAGGAGGAACGCACCGAAGATGTAGAAGATCCAGCTGAAGTTCTCGATGAGACTTGCGCCGAGCACGATGAAGATGGCGCGAAGGATCAGGGCGATGACGATGCCGACCATCAGCACCTCCTGCTGCAGCTTTCGCGGCACAGCGAACCTCGCCATGATGATCACGAAGACAAAGAGGTTGTCGATGCTCAGGCTGTACTCGGTGAGCCAGCCCGCAACGAACTCGACGGCGTGCTGGCTGTCGCCGATCGCCCAGATCAGCCCGGCGAAGATGAGGGCGAGCACGACGTAGAAGACGACCCAGAGTGTCGATTCCTTCGCCGAGGGGATGTGTGGCCGCTTGATCACCAGCAGAAGGTCGGCAATCAGAATCAGCGTGAGAACCACGAGCGACGTGATCTCGAACCAGAGGGGCAGGGCAGTCATTCAGTGGTGCCTTTCGCTGTCGGCCGCCGGTGATTCAGGCAGCACAAATCGGCGAAAGTCTCTCCCGCATGCTCCGGCAGACGATGCTGACCAGCCATGCCACCGCGACCGGGCCTCCAACGACGGAAACCGTACTGACGACAACGGTGAATCGGGATACTCCCCTTCATTGAGAGATTGTACAGGAACTCCCCCGTACCCTTCGGGTATGGCCAAACCCCAAACGACCATTCCTCCCCTCCTCAATCCTCGCGTCTACCAACCGCAGAGCGCCGGAGTGAAGGGCATCGGGTATCTCATTTTCTTCAGCCGCTGGCTGCAGGCACCGCTGTATCTCGGGCTCATCGTCGCCCAGCTGATCTACGTTGTGGTCTTCGTCATCGAACTGGTGCACCTGGCCGAGACGGTGATCAAGGACCCGTTGCACATCGACGAGGCCGTAATCATGCTCGCCGTGCTCGGCCTCATCGACGTCGTGATGATCGCGAACCTGCTCATCATGGTCATCATCGGCGGGTACGAGACGTTCGTTTCGAAGATCGACATCGACGGGCATCCTGACCAGCCGGAGTGGCTGTCGCACGTGAACGCGAACGTGCTCAAGGTGAAGCTGGCGATGGCGATCATCGGCATCTCGTCGATCCACCTGCTGAAGACGTTCATCGAGGTCGGCGACATCGGTGCACCCGACGCCGAAGACGACAGCGTCACCGGCGAGAGCTACACCGGCGAGGGAGTCTTCTGGCAGGTGATCATCCACAGCGTGTTCATCCTGTCGGCCCTGGCCTTGGCGTTCATCGACAAGATGTCGCAGAACCGTGGTCACGAGCAGTTCGCCGCGATAGGCGCGGGAGCGCCCTTCACGGAACTGCCGGGCGCTGTCGGTTCAGCAAGTGCCGGCACCCCGATCGCCGGTTACCTCATCGACGGCAGATTCGTCGAGGCGTCGCGCGTCACTCCGTCCGAGAAATAACGCAATCGTCGGCCCTGGATCAGACCGACGCACTATTTGCGTCGGATTGACTCAGGGCCGACGATTCGTCGCCATGACCTCTCACTACCGTGCGGACAGGTTCATGTGAAGTTCGGCCTGGATTCGGGTCAGTTCTTCAGTGAGCCGTTGCACCGCCTGGGGTGACACGGCCCCCTTCGCGGCGTGCTTGCGCAGGTCGGCGCGAACCTTCGCCCGGAACGTCGCGAGTACCGTCTCCGCCTCACGCAGCGCGTCGGTGTTGCCCCGACGCTGCTCGTCGGACGTCGGGGCACTCGGAGACGAAGCACCGGCGGTTCCTGTGGGCGAGCCTGATTCTGCGGAGGTGGATTCTCCCGCAGCGTCACCAGCCGCAGACCCACTTGGCGTTCCCGAAGACGGCCCAGCATAGCTGCGCCCGGTGTTCGCGCGGGTGTCGGTGCGCGACGCCTCACGGGCGGCAGAGGCGAGGTCGGCGCGGAGGCTCCGCATGGCCGAGTTCACGCCGGCGCGAACACTGTCGGCGAGCATCCGTACCGTATCTGTGACGTTGTCTTCGATCGAGTCGAGTTCGTCGCCGCGGGCGGCAAGCTCAGCGCGGCCGGCGTCGGTGATCTCGTAGATGGTCTTGCGGCCATCGGCGGATTTCGTGACGAGGCCCTCCCCCTCGAGTTTGGCCAGGCGGGGGTAGATGGTGCCGGCGCTCGGGCTGTACGTTCCTCCGAAGCGGTCGCTGAGCGCCTGGATCAGTTCATAACCATGGCGAGGATGCTCGGCGAGCAGACTGAGCAGGTACAACCGCAGGTGGCCGTGGCCGAAGACGGGGTTCACGCGCTGGCCTGCGATTCGTGTTCTGCGGCCGCGTCGGGTTCGACGGTCGCGCCAGCGTCGGGAGTCGTTTCACCCGAGGCCGGGGCGCCAGATGCACGCCGGATCGACGTGATGTCGCCCGAGACGGAATTGGCGTGGACTTCGACGAAGCGGCCGTCGAGGGTGCCCGTGGTGAAGTTGTTGCCCTTGCCGTGGGTTCCCCGGAACGTCGAGCCGTCAAGAGAGAGCACTCCGGAGACGGTGTTCAGGTTGTACCGCGCCCCGAGTTCGGCATCGAGACGCACGGTGAAGTCGCCGCTCACGGTGTTGTTGTCGAGGGTGTCGACGTCTCCATCGAGGTCGAGGAAGACGTTGGCGGCAACGCCGTCGCAGGAGAATCGGCGCACCTGCCCGCTCACCGTGATGTCGCCGGAGACGGTGTGAACGGCCACGACGCCATGGTGGTCGCTCACCGAGATCTCGCCATTGACGGTGTTAAGTTCGAGGTCGCCGGTGACGTTGTCGATGACGACATCGCCCGAGACCGTGCTGATGCGCGCGTCGTTGGTCATGCCCGAGATGAGTGCACTTGCTGTCACCACACCGAACTTCATCGCGACGTCACGGGGAACGAGAAGGCTGATGTCGGCCTTCGCCGAACCTCTGAACGACGCGAACACGTCGATGAAGTTGTCCCAGCGCAGTTGCGGGTGATCGATTTCGAGCAGGTCGCCATCGATCGAGACCTTCAGGTCTTTGCCCTGCACGGAGTGGATCTCGACGCGCGCACCCGGCTCGTCGTGGCCGATCACGTCGATCTTGCCGCCGATCAGACTGATTTTGACCGAGCGCACAAGCTCGAGGTCGATGATCTTCGGCCCATTCACGAGCCATTTCTCCAGCGCCATGCCGATCTCCCATCGTCAAACGCGATATATCGCGTGTTGGTATGAAAGAACGGTACGTCAGGCGGCGCCCCAAGTCAAGCTATATCGCGTTTCTTCACCGAAGCCTCGGTGCTGGTGAATGTTTTGCGCGCGCCGACGGCCAGCAGGCCCTGGCGCACGCGCACGCGTAACTGCTACTCGCGGGCAACGACCCGGGGATGATCGCGCCAAGCTGGCATCGTTGCCAGGTACTGCAGCGTGGCCCGCTCGGCCTCCTGCTGCGTCTCGCCCGGGTTCGCGCGAAGCTGCCACTGGGTCATGCGGCTGAAGCGATCATCGAAGCTCTGCAACGCGCCTGTCTCATCGGTGCAGTGGTCGCAGTACTCCCCGGATTCGATGGGCATTCCGCAACTCAGGCAGGTGAGCATGGTGCTGGTGTCGGTGCTGATCTCCGTACCGGTGGTGGTGTTGGTGCTGACCGTGCTGATGGTGCTCATAAGAATCCCCTCTCACTTGCGAACAACTATCGACCCCTGAGCATCTCTCGTCAAGCCCTTTTCGCGCTCCCTCCATTCCCTGTCGCAATGCCGGAGACGAGAGGATGATCGAACCATGATCCCCTCCGCCACCGCGCCCGTCGCACCGATGCTCGCGAAAGCCGTCGAGAGCGTTCCCGCACCGGATTCGGTGGCGGGTGGGCTCAGTTATGAACCCAAGTGGGACGGGTTTCGCGGCATCGTTTACTTTGACGGAACGACGGTCGAAATCGGCAGCCGCGGCTCGAAGATGCTCACGCGATACTTTCCCGAACTCGTCGCCGCGTTCGTCACGCAGCTGCCCGGCCCCTGCGTTCTCGACGGCGAGATCGCGGTCCGCACCGGGGCCAGCGGCGCCGAACGTCTCGACTGGGAGGCGCTTTCTGCGCGCATCCACCCGGCGGCCAGCCGTATTGCCAAATTGAGCGTCGAGACTCCGGCACTGTTCGTAGCCTTCGATCTGCTCTCGGTCGGCGATGTGAGCTGCCTCGACCGGCCTTTCAGCGAACGACGGGCCGCTCTCAGCGAACTCGGCACGCACCTGTCAGCGCCTCTGCACCTCTCGCAGACGACCTCAGATGTCGAGGTCGCGCGGCGCTGGCTCGTGGAATTCGAGGGCGCGGGGCTCGATGGCGTGGTCTCCAAGCCGTTGGCAGCTACGTATTCCCCGAACAAGCGCGTCATGCTCAAGACGAAACACCATCGCACCGCCGACGTGGTCGTGCTCGGCTACCGGATCCATGCCAGCGGCGCCGGCGTGGCCTCGCTGCTGCTCGGGTTGTACGACGACGAAGGGGCCCTGCAGAGCGTGGGCGGCGCTTCGGCCTTCACCGACGTGCGCCGGCGCGAGCTCGTCGATGAACTGGAACCGTTCGTGCTGCGAGATGCCGCGGGCGAGATCGTTCGCGGTGAAACAGAGCGCAACAGGTTCTCGGGCAGCAAAGACCTGTCGTTCGTGCGGCTCGCGCCCACCCTCGTCGCCGAGGTGCGTTACGACCAGATGGAGGGTTCGCGCTTTCGCCACACCGCCCAGTTCTTCCGCTGGAGACCCGACCGCGACGCCTCGTCGTGCACCTTCGAGCAACTCGACCGAGCCATCGCCTACGACCTCAGCGAGGTTCTCGCCTGAGACTCACTACTGCGGGTCGGCAGCGGCCGGCTTGCGGGCACGGGAGGGCTGCACCCGCGGGGGTTCGCCGGGCATCTTCGGGAAGTCGGGAGGGAAGGGCAACTCGCCCAAGCCCGCCTCGAGGTCGCGCGCCCACCAGCCGAGCAGCACGTCGAGGGTACCAGGATGCTCGTGCAAAGCCTTCCACGGGTCACCCACCGTACGCAACCGCTCCGGCACAGTCAGAATCGTGTAGCTCTTCGGGTCCGCCGCGACGAGTTCATCCCACTCGAGCGGACACGAGACGGCAGCCCCCGGCAGCGCCCGTGGGCTGTACGCGCCGGCCATCGTGCGGTCACGGTTGGCCTGGTTGAAGTCCACGAAGATGCGCGCACCGCGCTCCTCCTTCCACCAGGCGGTGGTGACGGCTGCGGGGAGGCGTCGCTCGAGCTCGCGGGCTGCCGCGATGACGGCGTGCCGAACATCCAGAAACTCGACCGCCGGCTCGATCGGCGCGAACACGTGGATGCCCCGGTTGCCCGAAGTCTTGACGAACGCCGTGAGCCCGGCCTCTGCGAGCACCGCGCGAAGCTCGAACGCCACCGGGATGGCGTCGCCGAAGTCGGTGCCCGGCTGCGGGTCGAGGTCGATGCGGAGCTCGTCGGGATAGTCGCTCTTCTCAGCGCGAGACGCCCACGGGTGGAAGACGACCGTGTTCATCTGCACCGCCCAGACTGCAGCGGCGGGTTCGTCGATGACGAGCTGCGGATGCGTGCGCCCACTCGGATACACGACCGGCACCGCCCGCACGAAGTCAGGCGCGCCCCTCGGCGGGTTCTTCGAGAAGAACTGTTCGCCATCGATGCCGCCAGGGAATCGCTGCAGCGACATTGGGCGGTCGCCGTTGGCCCGCAGGAACGCTTCGCCGACCTCGACAATGTAGTTTGCCAGGTCGAGTTTCGTGATTCCGGGTTCCGGCCAGAGCACGCGGCTGGGGCTCGACAGGCGCACGTCACGCACGCCGTTCGGGCCATCGACACTCAGCATCACCGCTTCGCTTGCCATGAGTAACAACATACTCGCCGAGTTCCCGGCGGTCACGGGGGCGGGCGTTGTGGACCGGTCGGGGAGGGGAGCTTGACTGCGCGGCAGACGGGAGAACGGGGGAAGAGTTGCTGGGGTGGTGTCGTACCGGCCGCTCGAGGGGAGGCATGATCGAAGGGTGACGACAACTTCGCGAATCCTGGTGCTCGACTTCGACGGCACCGTCTGCCTCGGCGACGGGCCGGTATTCAGCTACGCCCGCCTGCTCGACAAATCGCTCGGGCACGAGGCGATCTTCGAGCACCATGCCTCCGAAGTGCAGGTTCCAGGAGAACCGGATTCCGGGCTGCCGCCGCACCGACATGGGCTCATCCGTGCGGCGGTGGGCGCGTATCTCGATGGCAGCCAAGGGCCTGCGCGCGCCGAATCGCCCATGGAGGGGCCCCGGGGCGGCGATGTGCTGCCGGCACTGCTCGACGCGCTGGCCCTGGTCGCGGGGAGCGCAGACGGGTATGCGGCCGCTGAGAGGCTGGCCCGGGCATCCGGAATCACCGACGCCGAACTCTCGGCCGCGTACGCAGGCAGCCGCGACGAGCTGGCGTCAGGCATGATCGAGACGTACGCGCCCGCCGGCCTCGGCGAGTTGCTCGCGGGGCTACCCGAGCAGGTGCACGTCGTCCTCGTCACCAATGCACCGCGCAACGGCGTCGAGCAACAGCTCGAAACACTGGGGCTCGCCGGATTCTTCGACGAACTGGTGACCTCGGCTGGCAAACCGGCTGGCATGCGGGCCATTCTCGAAGGCTTGCTCGAGGCGCACGACCTCGCCGACTCGCCACAGCGGCTGCTCAGTGTGGGCGACATCTGGCGCAACGACCTCGAACCGGCCGTGGCGCTCGGCTGCGAGACGGCGCTCATCGAACGCTTCGCGGCCCGGGATGCCCGGCCGACCTACCGCGCGCCCCTCATCGAGCAGCTCTACCCCGCGATCACCGCTTGGGCGACCAGCTTCTGAGTTCTGGCCCCGCCACGGAATAGTCCAGGCACGGCGCCGCGTGCAGACTGCACGTGCGAATCCGCGTGGACTATTCCGTGGTCGCGTGGACTGCTCCGTCGTGGGCCACGGCTCGAACCGGGCTCGATCCCTCGGGCTCAGCCGTGCTTCTTGCCCCAGGCGGCAATCTCTTCGCGCAGCTCGTCTTTGCGCGCGTCGGAGGCGAACGACGCCGTGACCGAGTTCAGTGCGAAGCCGGCCATCGCGAGGTTGTCGTAGCCAAAGGTCTGTTGAATGGCGAGGTAGTTGTCGCCGACGTAGCCGCCGAAGTACGAGGGGTCGTCGGAGTTGATGGTGACGAGCAGCCCGGCCTCGATCATCCGGGGCAGTGGATGATCGGCCATCGTCGGCACACCGGCCAACCGCACCGTCGACAGTGGGCACACCGTCATGGGCACCTGCGCAGCCCGCAGCCGCTCGACGAGCTCGGGGTCTTCGAGGCTGCGGATGCCGTGGTCGACCCGCTCCACTTTCAGGAGGTCGAGCGAACCCGAGACGTATTCAGGGCCGCCCTCCTCGCCAGCGTGGGCCACGGCGTGCAGCCCCAGCCCGCGGGCGTGGGCGTACACCTGCTCGAACAGCTCTGGCGGGTAACCGACCTCGGTCGAGTCGAGGCCCACGCCGATCAGATCGTCCACCCGGTGGGCCACAGAGTCGAGCAGCGCAAAGGCCGACTCGACCGGCAGGTCGCGCAGGAAGCACATGATGAGGCCGCCCGTGATTCCCCACTCCTCGTGCGCCTCGGCGAGCGCCGAAAGCAGTCCGTCGATCACCGCGTCGACGGGCACCCCCCGGGCTGTGTGGCCCTGCGGGTCGAAGAACATCTCGACGTGGCGCAGACCCTGCTCGTGCGCCCGCGTGAGGTACGCCGCGGCCAGGTCGTGGAAGTCCTGTTGCGTGCGCAGTACCGCCCCGCACTCGAAGTAGAGGTCGAGGAACGGCTGCAGGCTGGTGAAGTCGAGCCGACTGCGGATGTCGTCGACGCTGGCGAAGGGCAGCTCCATGCCATTGCGCTCAGCCAGGGCGAAGACCATCTCGGGCTCGAGGGTCCCCTCGATGTGCAGGTGCAGCTCGGCCTTGGGCAGCGTGTACATGGCGTTCGTCATGGGTAACAGTCTCTCGTATCGGGGGGTTTCGATACAGCACGCTTCGCGCGCCTACTCAACCAACGGGGGCTCGAAAAGGCCGGCGGGCTCATCGACGCTCGCGAGGTACGCCGAACGCCGTTCGAAGAGCCCCGGTACGGTGGCCCGGGCTCGGGCGATCAGCTCCTGCACATCGGCCGAGAGCAGTTCGCCGCCCTCGACGAGCACCTTTCCGTCGACCATGGTCAGGTCGACATCGCTGCCGCGAACGGCGTGCACCAGGTTGTGGTGCAGGTTCGCGTACGGTCCGTCGCCGAGCAGCGGTGTCATGCGCGGGGTGTCAGTGCGTACCGCGATCAGGTCGGCCTTCTTGCCCGGTTCGAGCGACCCGATCTCGGCAGAGAGACCGAGCGCCCGCGACCCACCCATGGTCGCCATACGCAGCACGTCCCAGCTGTCCATGGCCGCAGCATCCATTGTGCGCAGCTTGCCGAGCAGCGAGGCGACCTTCATCTCCTCGAACATGTCGAGGTTGTTGTTCTCCTTCTCGCCGTCGGTGCCGATGCCGACCGCGACCCCGGCGGCCAGGTACTCCGCGACCGGCGCCATGCCGCTCGCGAGCTTCATGTTGCTCACCGGGTTGTGCGAAACACCGACCCCGCGGCGCGCGATCAGGTCGATCTCACTCGGGTCGAGCCACACCGCGTGGGCGATCATCGCCTTCGGCACGTCGAAGAAGCCCAGCTTCTCGAGCGCGAACATCGGCCGTGCCCCGTAGCGGCTCTCGAACTCGGCGACCTCGATCTCTGACTCGCTGCAGTGCGTGTAGAGGCCTGTGTTGTAGGCCTTGGCGAGGGCGATCGCGCGCGCCTGCCCGGCCTCATCGGCGTAGAACGGATGCTCGAGCCCGACCCACGGGTAGATGCGGCCGCCCGCTCCCCCGGTCCACTGCTCGAGCATCGCCTCGTTGTCGTCGAGCGTGTCGAAGTAGTCGTAGTCGGGGTGCGCGCCGACGTAGTTGACGGTGACCAGACGGTTGCCGAGGGCCTCGGCTGCCCGCGCACTGCCCTGCATGTAGCGCCACATGTCGACCACCGTGGTGGTGCCCGCGAGCAGGCCCTCGGCATAACAGAGCCACGACGCTGCCTCCGCCTCCTCCGGGCGCAGCACCCGGTGCATGGGGTCGATGTGCAGGCGCAGCCATTCCCACACCGGCAGGTGCTCCGCTGTGCCGCGCAGCAACCCGGAGTGATGGTGGGCGTTGACGAGCCCGGGCATGAGGAGCCGGTCGGGCATCGCCATGACCGGCACGCCCGGGTTCGCGGCGAGCAGGTCGGATGCCCGGCCCACCGACTCGATCACCGAGCCCCGCACGAGCACCGCGCCGTCCGCGATGATCTCGTTCGAGTCGTTCATCGTCACCACGAAGTCGGCGGTGAGAAGCTGCGCGGGAGGGTGAGTGGTCATTCGGCCAGTTTCCAATCAGCGAAGGTGAAGCCGGGCGACACGACACACGTGACGAGCGCTTCCGTGCCTGAGGGCAGCGTACGCTGCCACACCCCGGCCGGGATGATGAGCTGTGGATGCTCGCCCCGCTCGATCGCGGGCCCGAGGGTCAGCGCTTCCGTCGTCAGTGGCGCCTCACCGGAACCGCCGAGTTCGAGCCGCACAGAGCCCGGGCCGTGCCAGAGCCAGATCTCGTCGAACGCGACGACATGCCAGGCCGACGCCTCGCCGGGAGGGAGCAGAAAGTAGATCATTGTCGCAGCCGGCCGAGGTTCGCCGGCGACGACCACACCGGAACCCGAGGCCCAGGTTCGCCGGTACCAGCCCCCTTCAGGGTGCGGCTCGAGCTCGAGGAGCGCAGCCCGATCGGGAACGTCAAGCCATTCGATGAGTTCGCCGTCGACCGTGCGGCGGGCGAGCTGGCCTGGCTCTGGCGCCGAGTCGGTCAAACACCGACCTCCGCGGCCAGCGCCGAGGAGACGGAGAAGCGCTTGCCGGGGTGATCATCGGAGAGGTGTGCACCCTCTTTGCCCAGGACCTGTTCGCGCAGCGAACCCGTACCGGATTCGGCTGGCATGCGACCGCGACGACGGAGCTCCGGCACGACCAGGCGTGCGAAGTCCTCGAGGTCGGCCGGCGCGAAGATCGGTTCGAGCAGAAAGCCGTCGAGGCCGGTCTCGTCGACGAGGTACTCGAGCTGGTCGCAGACCTCGGTCGCACTACCGGTGAGCTGCAGCCCCCTGGTTCCGCGGCCGCGGAGCTGGTCGAGGATCTCGCGTACGGTCGGCGCGGGGCTGCCGTCTTTCGGCAGGAACCGGTCGATGTTGCTCTGCCCCATCTGACCCACCACGCCGCCGTCGTCACGCAGCTGGGTGAGGTCGCGAGCCGGGTCGAGCGACAACAGGTCGATGCCCGTGTTTCCGGCGTACAGCACCGCAACGACCTCGTCGGTCTGCAGGTCGTCGAACTCCTTGCGCTGGGCGGCCGCTGCCTCGCTCGTCTCGGCCACGGTCACGGTGAGCCCCACCATGATCTTCAGCGAATCGGGCGCGCGGCCCCACTCGGCCGCGCGCGCCCTGATGTCGGCGACATTGGCCTTCGTCGCTTCGACCGTCGTACCCTGCACGAAGACGCACTCCGCATTGCGTGCAGCGTAGGCACGGCCCCGTGCCGAGGTGCCGGCCTGGAACAGCACGGGCGTGCGCTGCGGCGACGGGTCCACGGTGAAGTACCCGGTCGAGCGGAAGTGCTGACCTTCGAAGGTGATGCGGTGGATCTTCGAGCGATCGGCCAGCACCTGATTCTCTTTGTCGCCCACGAAGCCGTCGTCCTCCCACGAGCCTTCCCAGAACTGCATGGCGAGGTCGACGTACTCGTCGGCCTGGTCGTAGCGGTCGTCGTGTGCCTTCATTGTGTTGTGCCCGAACAGTTCCGCGACGGTGTTCGCCGAAGCACCGGTCACGATGTTCCAACCGATGCGCCCACCGGTGAGGTGATCGAGGGTGGCGAACCGCCGGGCGGTCTGCAGTGGATGATCGAGGCCGGTCGAACTCGTCACCACGAACCCGAGGCGTTCCGTCTCCCTGGCGAGTGTGGGAATCAGCAGCGACGGGTCGATCCCCGGAAAGTTGATTCCGCCGCGGGCGGCCAGCTCGGGCAGGTCGCCGTCGATCGCCGGGAACCCGAAGCCGTCGGCGAAGAAGAGGAAGTCGAAGCCGGCCGCATCGAGGGTCTTGGCCATGCCGATCCAGAAGTCGAGCTCGTGGTAGCGGAGCGAGTCACTTCGCGGGTGGGGCCAGCTGAGGGTGCCACCGACCTGCGGGCCTGCAACTTCGAATACTCCCAAGTGGATCTGTTTCATGCCTGGCGATTTCCGTTCTGAAAGAGGATGGCCGACTACGGGTCACGGCCTTCCCCCAGTGAACCAAATGGTTCATGAAAGGTAAAGCCACGAAACAGATTCTTAACATGAGGGGAATCCGGGCGTCACACGACAGCCAGGCGCACTCGGGCGAGCAGTGCTGTTGTGGCGTCGATCGCCGCACGGTTGACGAGGTCTTCGTCGCCCATGCTGAGCAGGGTTGCCTGGAGCCCGCGCCAGAGTGCGACGAACTCGTGCGCGAAGACGAGGGCCACAGCATCCGGCACCCCTTCGTGCTCGAAGGCTGCTGCCACATGGGCGACCCACTCGGTGCTGATTGCCGTGAGCAGGTCGGTGAACTGCTGGTGCTGGAAGCCGGCGATGCCGAAGATCTCGAAGAACAGCCGATGGAATGGGCGGTTGAGAGGATCGGCAATGGTCTGCCAGGCGTCGAAGAGACGGGTGTCGAGCGGAATGCTCTGGTCGTCGAGATTCGGGATGATCGCCCGCATACCAGGAAATCTGTCTTCGGCCCCCGCGAGTGCGGCCACGATGACGTTCTCGCGGCTGCCGAAGTAGTAGAGCAGCATGCGGTTGTTCGAGCCGGCGGCCTGGGCGAGGGCGCGGAGGGTGAGTTGGCTGACCCCGTTCTCGAGCACGTAGCCGATGATGTTCTCGAGGAGTTGCTGCCTCCGGGGCTGCGATTCGCCTGCAGCAGCATCGCTCGGCTTCGGTTCAGTCATAGCTTCGACGTTAGCGATTCACAGCTTGGTGCACCGAAGGCAACGCCGCCGAAATGCGGCGGTAACAATCGCGAGCTAGCGTTTCGGTCACGATGTAGAAAAGTTTCACGGCACAACGAATGCTTTTCTGATTGAGCACGTCTCACACCCGACCGCACACACTGGGAGATCCCTTGAACGCCTTCACCCCCCCACCAGCCCTCAGCAAGCCTTTCGACCGGCGCTCATTCCTCCGCATCGGCGGCCTCGGCGCCCTCGCGATCGGTGGCACCGCCGTTCTCGCGGCCTGCTCGACGGGTTCGACCACCGCGGCTTCGACCGCAGCGGCCACCGCCGGCGCGAGCGTTGCTCCCGGCGCCTACGGCACGATCGCACTGCAGCTGTCGTGGATCAAGAACATCGAGTTCGCCGGTGAGTACTACGCCACCGAGAAGGGCTACTACACCGACGCTGGTTTCACCGAGGTCACTCTGCTCGCGGGTGGCGGCCAGACCGGTGCTGAAGAGACCCTTCTCTCCGGGCAGTCGTTGGTCGGCCTCTCGGGCGTCTCGATCACCGCTCCCTCGATCCTGCAGGGCGCGCCGCTGAAGGTCATCGCCTCGACGTACCAGAAGAACCCGTTCTGCCTCCTGTCGCTGGCCGAGAAGACGCCGATCAAGACGATCGCCGACCTCAAAGGCAAGAAGATCGGCGTGCAGTCCGGCGGAAACCAGACCACATTCGAGGGCTTCCTCGCAGCGAACGGCCTCACGACCGCCGATGTGGAGCTCGTCACCACGCAGTACGACATCGCCCCGCTCGAGACCGGTGCCTACGACGCTCACATGTCGTACATCACCAACGAGCCGATCCTGGCCAAGAAAGACGGCTTCACCCCCGTCATCCTCGGCTTCGCCGACAACGGCCTGCCCTTCGTGGCAGAGACCTACACGGTCACGCAGGACTCGATCGACAACAAGCGCGACCTGCTCAAGGCGTTCCTGGTCGCCGAGATCAAG
Organism: Subtercola frigoramans; assembly: GCF_016907385.1. Classification (NCBI taxonomy): domain Bacteria; kingdom Bacillati; phylum Actinomycetota; class Actinomycetes; order Micrococcales; family Microbacteriaceae; genus Subtercola; species Subtercola frigoramans. Next base: position 2,821,610 of record NZ_JAFBBU010000001.1, read on the forward strand.
GGCTGGACCGACGCGGTCAAGGACCCGGCCGGCTCGGCGAACCTCGCCGTGACCAAGTACGGTGTCGACCAGAAGCTCGACGTCACCGAACAGACCGAAGAGGCCACGGCGCAGAACAGCCTCATCCTGACGGCCGACGTGAACAAGAACGGCCTCTTCACGATGACCGACGAGCTGATCGCCGAGAACATCAAGTCGCTCGCCTCCATGGGAACCGTCATCACAGCCGACCAGCTCTTCGACATGAGCCTCCTCAAAGAGGTCTACGCCGAGAACCCCGAGCTGATCACCACCTTCACGCTCCCCACCGCGTAACCCACTGGGCTGTCGATACCGCGCACTCTCCGGTATCGACAGCCCAGCACTCTTTAACACCGCTGTACTGGTTATCAAGACCCGAGAAAGAGCAGAATAAGTGATGGTCACTTCACTCCCCGAGCAGGCGCAACTCGCCACTGCAACAAGCGATCCGGCAGCGATGCCCGAGCTTGCGACCGGCATCAACATCCAGGGCCTGACGAAGACCTTCTCTCTCGGACGCAAGACCGTGCAGGCCCTCTCCGAGATCAATCTCGGCACGAAGAAGGATTCATTCCTCACCCTGCTCGGCCCCTCCGGCTGTGGCAAGTCGACGATCCTGCGCATTCTGGCCGGGCTGGAGAAACCCAGCTCCGGAACGGTGATCGTCAACGGCAAGAGTGCCGCCGACGTGCAGCGCGGCCACGAGACCGGCATCGCCTTCCAGGACTCAGCACTCCTTCCCTGGCGCACGGTGGCAAAGAACATCCGGCTCCCGCTCGAGGTCGCAGGCATCACGCCGAGGCCCGGACTCGTCGACGACCTGATCAAACTCGTCGGTCTCTCGGGATTCGAGAATGCCAAGCCCGCCCAGCTCTCCGGTGGCATGCGCCAGCGCGTCTCGATCGCCCGCTGCCTCGCGGTGGAACCGAGCATCATGCTGCTCGACGAACCCTTCGGTGCGCTCGACGACATGACCCGCCAGCGGATGAACGTCGAACTGCTGCGCATCTGGGGCGAGAAGCCCGCGACGACACTGATGGTGACCCACGGAATCAGTGAGGCCGTCTTCCTCTCTGACGTCGTCGCCGTGATGAGCGCCCGGCCGGGCCGCATCGCTGAGGTCGTGGAGATCAACCTGCCGAGGCCCCGCCTTCCCGAGCTCACCCGAACGCCAGAATTCCACGCCTACGTCGACCAGATCTCCGAGATCCTCTTCGGTGCCCACGGCACGGTGTCCGATGACTGATCTCAAGATGGAGACCGAGCACGAACTCGGCGAGAGCATTGCGATCGACGCAGAGACCGCGCGCGGTTCCGCCCGGGCCGGTTTCCTGGGTTCGCTGTCGTCGATGAAGTCGATGCCGCCCTGGGCCGGTTCGATTCTCGGCATCATTCTCATCATCGTGGCGTGGCAGTTCATCGCTGTGACCTTCTTCTCAGTCACGGGCTCTGTTCCGCCCCCGTTCGAGGTGTTCGGGCAACTCGTCGCTGACCTCACCGATCCGATCTTCTGGAACGCCATCGGCGTCACGGCGACCTCCGCCGCCTGGGGCTTCCTCTGGGGCAACCTGATTGCGTTCTTCCTCGCCTTCCTCGTTCTGGTCATCCCGTGGTTCGAGGGCCTCTCTGTGCAGCTGGCCGTGGTGTGCTCGTGCATCCCTCTCACCGCCATCGCCCCGATCGTGACGCTGCTCTCGCCCGCGAGCAGCCGCACCACCTCGATCTTCCTGGCCGCGCTCAGCGTGATCTTCACCACGGTCATCGGTACCCTCCTGGGCCTGAACGCGGCGAGTGAGACGCAGCTCGATGTGGTTCGCGCCTACGGCGGCGGCCGGTTCACCCAGCTGCGCAAGGTTCGCCTGATCGCAGCCCTGCCGAGCATCCTCGCCGCTCTGAAGCTCGCCGCACCGGCAGCCTTTCTCGGCGCAGTGCTCGGTGAATACTTCCTGGTGGGTGTCGACTCCGGTATCGGAATTCTTCTGCTTGCCGCCCAGGCCACCGCAGCGTCGGTGCACCTCTGGGCAATCGCACTGATCTGCGCCGGTGTCGCGGGCCTTGCCTACTTCGTGATCGGGCGCATCGGCCGCCTCGTCGCACCGTGGTCGGCCGGCGATGCACGCGCAGGAGAGGGTTTCTGATGGCCACCGCTACTCCTGCCCAGGCGACCCGCATCCAGCGGCGCACCATGAACCCGCAGACCGCGGCGACGCTGAAATACGTCGTGCGACGCACGGCGACGAGCCTCGGCACCATCCTGGTCTCGGCGATCATCCTGGGGCTGCTGTGGAGCCTGGCGATCCAGCTTCTTCACGCCAGCCCGTTCATCGCCAAGACGCCAGCCGACGTCTTCAACTACCTGTTCGTCGACAATCCGAAGAGCAAGACAACGGCGCTCGAGAACCGCGAACTGATCGGCAGCCTGCTCTGGGTGACGCTCGGGCACGCCGCCGTCGGCTTCGTGTTCGGGGTGGGCGCCTCGGTGCTGATCTCGATCGTGTTCACGCTCATCCGCCCGATCGAGTTCATGTTCATGCCGATCGCGATGCTGCTTCGCACGGTGCCGCTGCTCGCGATGGCCCCCGTGATCTTCCTGGTGTTCGGCAACGGGCTCGTCACGGCCGCCTTCATCGGTGGCGTCGTGGTGTTCTTCCCACTGCTCGTCAACCTCACGCTCGGCTTCCGCTCGGTGAGCGCCCAGTCGGTCGACCTGATCAGGGTCTATGGCGGCAGCCGCCTGACCATCATGCGCAAGGTGGCGATCCCCACGGCCCTGCCGTACTTCTTCGCCTCGATGCGCATCGCGGTTCCGGGCGCCATCACCGGCGCCATGCTCTATGAATGGCTCTTCACCTACGAGGGCCTCGGCGCCGCCATCACCACGGCGAAATCGCAGTCGCAGTACAACGAGATCTGGGCGATCGTGGTGGTGATCACGCTCGTGTCGATCCTGCTGTACACGCTCGCGACCTTCGTCGAGACGGCGGTTCTCGCCAAATGGGGCCCCAACGCCGGCAAGTCGACCGGCAAGTAGGCCCCGAGCACCACCCCTTTCAGGCTCGCCGGCCGCCAGCCGGGAATCCGTCGCCACATCACGGCGCAGCATCCACCCAGAACGACACGAAAGAACCGTGATGTCACAGATCATCGACAAAGCCGAGGCTGGAATGAACGCCCGGCAGTACCACATCGGAATCGCCCCGGGAGAGGTCGGCACGGTCGCCCTGCTGCCGGGCGACCCCTTCCGCGTGCCGCTCATCGCCGAGTTCCTGACCGACGTGACAGACGTGGCTCACAACCGCGAACACCGCACCATGACCGGGTACTACAAGGGCAAACTCATCACCGCGACCTCCACGGGAATGGGATGCCCATCGACAGCGATCGCGGTCGAAGAGCTCGCCCGCGTCGGCGTCACTTCGTTCATCAGGGTCGGCAGTTCGGCGGGATTGCAGCCGGGTGTGAACCCGGGCGATCTCCTGGTGAGCGAAGGAACGCTGCGCAACGACGGCACCACCGCCGCCTACGCGCATCACGGTTTTCCGGCGGTTCCCGACCTCGAATTGACGCTGGCCCTTCGAACTGCCGCGCTGGCCCTGCCCGGCGCCGGCACCGACTACCAGGTGCTGTCAGGTCTGAACGCGTCGGACGACGCCTTCTACGCAGAAACGCCCGAGTGGATCGCCGAACTGAACTCGCTGGGCATCCTGAACGTCGAGATGGAGAGCTCCGCTCTGTACGTGGTCTCTCGGCTGCGCAAGCTTCGAGCGGGGATGATCTGCGCCTGTTCCTCGAACCTCGTCGACGGCACGAGCCTCTACGACCACGACCCGGCCAAACTGATGGACGGCTGGCGCAACAGCATCGTCGCGGCCCTCGATGCAGCTGTGGCGCTCGACCTGTGAGCGGGGCAGAAGTGAAGCGCCGCATCGTCGTCGACACCGACACCGGCATCGACGACGCGCTCGCGCTGCTCTACCTCGCGGCGCAGCCCGACGTCGAGATCGTCGCCGTCACCTCGATCTACGGCAACTGCGTGATCGATGACTCGCTGCGCAACATCGCCTACGTGCTCGGACTGGTCGGCATCACCGACCTGCCGGTGGCCCGCGGAGCCGCCAAACCCCTGAACGCCGAACCGCACATCGCGCACTACGTGCACGGTTACGACGGGCTGGGCGACGTCGTCGACATCGACGACCGGCCCATGCCCACCGGTCTCGTCGACCAGACTGCTGCGGAGCTTCTGGTCGAACTGGCCCGCGCACAGCCCGGGGAACTCGAACTCCTCACCCTCGGGCCGCTGACCAACATCGCCCTCGCGCTGCAGGCCGAGCCCGAGCTGCTCACGCTGTTCCGCTCGATCACCATCATGGGCGGCAGCGGGCCGTTCCCCGAGGTCGGGCAGAGCGACATGTTCGACGCGAACATCCAGAACGACGCGGATGCCGCGAACCTGGTCTTCAGCGCTCCGGCCACGCGCCGCGTGATGGTCGGCGTGAACATCACCTCGGGCGTCGTCACCGACGAACAGGACGTCGTGGCCCTGCACAAGTCGGGTACGCCCACCGGCGTCTTCGCCGCGGCGATCCTCGAGACCTACCTCGACTTCTACCGGCTGGCCTGGGGCCGGCGCATCAGCCCGGTGCACGACGGACTCGCTGCTGCGCTGATGGTGCACCCGGAATGGATCACGGCCAGTGTCACCGGCCCCGCCAACATCACCCACGACGGGTTCACCACCCGGGCGCGCATCATGCAAACCGCAGAGGGGCGCGCCGTGCCCTGGGCGATCGAGCCCGCCCCCGACACCATCGCCGTGACCGGCGTCGACACCGCCGCCTTCGTCACCGCGTTCATCCATTCCCTCATTCACGGTTCACCGAGCCACGCCAGCCAAGGAGGCACCACCGCATGACCGACACCACCACTCTCGAATCCCTCGCTGTACGCGATCTCACCGCCCTACCCAAGGGCCACCTGCACCTGCACATGGAGGCGGCGATCCGCCCTGAGACCCTGCAGCAGATGAGCGATGAGCTCGGTGTCGTCGTACCGATGCCCGACCTCTCGGTGACCTACAGCGACTTCACTGAGTTCAGCACCACCTATCGCGGCTTGCTCGCCGTGCTCTCGAAGGCCGAGAACCTGTTCCGTCTGATCGACGAATCGGTCGAAGACGCCGCTCGCGAAGGTGTGGTGTATGTGGAGTTCGGCGTGAGCCCCCACTTCTACGTCGAGACCTTCGGATCGACGGAGGCTGCGCTTCAGATCATGCTCGACAAGGCGGCAGAGGCCGGTGCCAAGTGGGGCGTCGAGATCGGTTTCATGATCACGGTCGACCGCACCGAGAGCGTCGAGGACGCCAATGCTTATGCCGAGATCGCCGCAGCCTTCGCTGGCCGCGGCGTCGTCTCGCTGGGGCTCGCCAACGACGAGCGCGGTTACCCTGCGGGCCGGTTCGAAGAGGCCTTCGCCATCGGCAAGGCAGCCGGCCTGCTCTCGACCCCGCACGCCGGTGAACTCGCAGGCCCCGACCAGGTGCTCGAGGCCGTCGAGGTGCTGAAGGCCGACCGTATTCTGCACGGGGTCACCTCGGTGCAGGACGCCGCGCTGCTCGAACGCCTTGCCGCCGATGGCATCTGCCTCGACGTCTGCCCCACCTCGAATCTGCTGCTCGAAGTGGTGCCGAACATCGACGCCCACCCCTTGCTCGTGCTGCTGAACGCGGGTGTGCGTTGCTCGATCAACGCCGACGACCCGATCCTGTTCGGCCCGAACATCCTCTCGGAGTACGAGCTGTGCCGCGCCGTACTCGGGCTGACGGATGCCCAGCTCGCCGACTGCGCCTGGAGCTCGATCGAGTGCGGTGGTGGGTCTGCCGAAATGAAGGCGAAGGCGAAGACGGGCATCGATGCGTGGCTCGCGTCGGCGGTGTAAGCACAGCCGCTTGCGCTGGCTGGCTGAGGTCCAGACCTCGCAACCGGCAGCGCCGAAAGTCGGCGTGAGGCAGTAGCGTGGTGGGCGTGAGCGAGAACCGGTTTCCGAAGCGGGTGTATGGCACCGGCGACGAGCCCGACCCGCGGTTCAGCCTCGCGAACGAACGCACGTTCCTGGCCTGGATCCGCACCTCACTGGCACTGATCGCGGGCGGCGTCGCGCTCGAAGCCCTGAGCGTGCCGATCGCCCCTGGATTCCGGCTCGCTGCCGCCCTCGTCCTGATTGCCGCCGGCATTCTCGCGCCCCTGCAGGCGTGGTTCGGCTGGGCCAGGGTCGAGAAGGCGATGCGCGAGGCCCGCCCGCTGCCGGGCACGCTCTTTGCGCCAGCCATCGCTGCGGTCGCCAGCGTCGTCGGGGTTCTGCTCCTACTGGGCTACTTTCTGCGATGAGCACGCCAGAGGGCAGCGACCGCGTCTTCGATCCGGGCCTGCAGGTCGAGCGCACAGCGCTGTCGTGGCAGCGCACCGGCCTCTCGATCGTGGTGGGCTCGCTCGTCGGAATCCGCGTGCTGGCACCCGTCGCGGGCTGGTGGGGCGTCGCCGCGGGGGTCGCGGGCGCACTGCTCGGGGTGTTCGTGGTGGTGCGGTCGAGCATCCGTCATCGCGTGATTCACGAACGACTCACCCGTGACGAACTTGCGCTGCTGCCCGGTGCCGGGGTGATGGCCGTGGTTGCGGCCGCAGTACTGCTTGCCGCTCTCGTGGCACTGGGTTTTGTTCTACTGCAGCGCTGACATCAGACGCTGACGCGTGCCGCGGCCTGTTTCGACGCCGTACGGGCAAGCGCATCACGGCACGCGAGAATCGCCGGCCGGCGGGCGCTGGCTCGGCGCACCGAGGTGAAGATGGTGCGCTGTGGCGCGCCCTCGAGGGTGATCAGCTGGGCCGTCGTGCCCCGGCCCGTCCACACCAGGTCGGGCATCAGCCCCACGGCATTGCCCGACTCGATGAGCCTGATCTGGGCCTGCAGGTCTGCCGTCTCGAACCTGACGTCGGGCTCGAAACCCGCCCGGCGGCAGGCCTGCTCCGCCCAGTGCCTCGACGCTGCACCCCGCGGCTCCATCACCCACGCCGCTCCGGCCATATCGGCGAGGGTGACCGCCGTGTCGGTTGCCCTGGAGCCCCTGAGCCCCGCTGGCGGCACGGCCAGGCGCAACCCGTCTGTCGTGAGTTCGACCTTGTCAAGCTCGGGATACCTCGGGGCAGCATGCCCTGGGTACTGCTCGGCGATGACGATGTCGAAGTCGCGGGCCCACGTCTCGTAGAGTGCCGTCTCGGGCTCGCGCTGGGTCATCTCCACCCGGAGTTGCGGGTGCTCGTGGGCGAGCAGCGTGAGCGCCCCGGGCATCAGGGCGAGCGCCGCCGACTGGAAGACCGCAATGCGCACCACACCCGTCGCCGATTCGAGGGAGGCGGCGAGGTCGGATTCAGCGAGCTCGAGCCGCTCGAGCACGGCCGTCGTATGCTCGACCAGGATCTCGGCCTCCGGAGTGAGCTGAACCCTCCGGCCGCTCTTGCGGAGCAGGGCAACCCCCACCTCCTTCTCGAGCTGGGTGAGTTGTTGCGAAACCGATGACGGACTCTGGTTGAGCGCTGCGGCGACCTCGGCGAGAGTGCCACGAATGGCGAGTTCCCGCAGCAGCCGAAGCCGCCTCACATCGAGCACAACACTCCTCTTTCGATACTTTCCGATCCTGCGCCGATTCCGTTGACATCAATCAGTAGAACTTACCGATACTGGTAAGAAAAGATCGCTTTATCTTATGGGATGGTCGATTCATACTGAACCGTATGACCGACATCCTGCAGAGCGAACACGACCCCCGCACGGCTGGCAGCACGGCCTCGCCAGACGAACGGCCCAACGACGGACTGCGCGCCGAGGCCCTCGCCCTGACCGGCGACGTGGTCGCCCTGGTTCGCCGGTGGCTCGCCGCGTCATCCACCGTTCCCGTCGACGCCTCGGCCGCCCAGCTCGCCGGCGTGCTGAAAGACCCGAACGGCCTCGCGTTCACGGTCGGGTTCGTCGACGGCGTCGTGCGCCCCGAAGACCTGGGGGTCGCTGCCCGCAACCTTCGCGCCCTCGCACCGAGGGTGCCCGCATTCCTGCCCTGGTACCTGCGCGCGGCCGTTCGCGTCGGCGGCACACTCGCCCCGGCCCTGCCTCGCCTTGTGGTGCCCGCCTCCCGCGCGGTTCTGCGCCGGATGGTCGGCCACCTCATCATCGATGCAACGCCGTCGAAGCTCGGCCGGGCCATCGCGAAAATTAGGTCCCGCGGCGTGAAACTCAACGTCAATCTTCTCGGCGAGGCCGTTCTCGGCTCCCACGAAGCCGAACGCCGCCTCGCGGGCACCCGGGCACTGCTCGCCCGCGACGACGTGGACTACGTCTCGATCAAGGTCTCCTCCACCGTCGCCCCGCACTCCCCCTGGGCCTTCGCCGAGGCCGTCGAACATGTGATCACCAGCCTCACTCCTCTCTTCGAACTGGCCGCGAAGGCCTCGCGGCCGAAGTTCATCAACCTCGACATGGAGGAGTACAAGGACCTCGAACTCACCATGGCGGTCTTCCGGGGCATCCTCGACCAGCCGCAGCTGAAGAACCTCGAAGCAGGCATCGTGCTGCAGGCCTACCTGCCCGACGCGCTCTCGGCGATGATGCGCCTGCAGGCCTGGGCGGCCGAACGACGCGCACAGGGCGGGGCGGGAATCAAGGTGCGCATCGTCAAGGGTGCGAACCTCCCGATGGAGCACGTCGAATCGTCGCTGCACGACTGGCCCCTGGCCACCCTTGCGTCGAAGCAGGCCACCGACACCAACTACAAGCGCGTGATCAGCTATGCGCTGCACCCCGACCGCATCGACAACGTACGCATCGGTGTGGCGGGCCACAACCTGTTCGACCTCGCCTTCGCCTGGCTGCTCGCCGAGCGGCGCGGCGTGAACCGCGGCATCGAGTTCGAGATGCTGCTCGGAATGGCGTCGGGGCAGGCCGAGGCCGTCAGGCGCGATGTGGGGGGTCTTCTGCTCTACACGCCGGTCGTGCATCCTGCTGAATTCGACGTGGCCATCGCCTACCTCATCCGCCGGCTCGAAGAGGGTGCCAGCACAGACAACTTCATGTCTGCCGTCTTCGAACTCACCAGTGACGACGAGCTGTTCGAACGCGAGAAGCAGCGTTTTCTCGCCTCGGTCGAGGCTCTCGACAGCGCCGTGCCGGCAGCCAATCGCACGCAGAACCGTCAGCACCCCGCCGTACCGGCCGACACCAGCGCATTTCACAACGCGGTCGACACCGACCCGGCGCTCCCGGCGAACCAGGCCTGGGGTCGCGCCATCATCGGCCGCGTGACCTCCTCCGAGCTCGGGGCTGCCGCAGTCGAGGCGGTGACCATCGCCACGGTCGCCGAGCTCGACGCCGTGATCGAGGATGCCCGGCAGCACGCCGCCGCCTGGGGCTCCCTCAGCGGGGCGGAGCGGGGTGCCGTTCTGCACCGCGCCGCAGACACCCTGGAGCAGCACCGGGCCGAACTGCTCGAAGTCATGGCTGCCGAGACGGGCAAGACCCTCGACCAGTCCGACCCGGAGGTGTCGGAGGCCATCGACTTCGCGCACTACTACGCCGAGCGTGCCGCAGAACTCGACGCCGTTGCCGGGGCGACCTTCGTTCCGGCCCGGCTCACGGTGGTGACGCCACCTTGGAACTTTCCGGTCGCGATCCCCGCGGGAGGGGTGACTGCAGCTCTCGCCGCAGGGTCTGCCGTCATCATCAAGCCCGCGCCGCAGGCCGCACGCAGCGGAGCGGTCATGGTCGAAACGCTCTGGGAGGCGGGTGTGCCGCGAGAGGTGCTGAAGATGGTGCAGTTCGAGGAGTCGTCGCTCGGTGCCGAACTCCTCTCCAACTCAAGGGTTGACCGCGTGATCCTCACCGGGGGCTTCGAGACGGCAGAGCTCTTCCGCTCGTTCCGGCCCGATCTGCCGCTCCTGGCCGAGACCAGCGGAAAGAACGCGATCATCGTCACCCCGAGCGCTGACCTCGACCTCGCGGCTCGTGACGTAGTCTCTTCGGCCTTCGGGCACGCCGGCCAGAAGTGCTCTGCGGCGTCGCTGGTCATTCTGGTCGGCTCGGTCGCCACCTCGGCACGATTCAACAACCAGCTCGCTGATGCGGTTCGTGCCCTGAAGGTCGGCTACCCGAGCGATGCGACCACGCAGATGGGCCCGATCATCGAACCCGCCAGCGGTAAGCTCCTGCGGGCACTCACCACACTGGCACCCGGCGAGAGCTGGGTGGTCGAACCGAGGCAGCTCGATGGTTCCGGGAGGCTGTGGAGCCCTGGCGTGCGGTCGGGGGTGAAGCGCGGTTCTGAGTTCCACCTCACCGAGTGCTTCGGCCCGGTTCTCGGCATCATGACGGCCCAGACACTCGAGGAGGCGATCGTGCTGCAGAACCAGGTCGACTACGGCCTCACAGCCGGGTTGCACTCGCTCGAGCCCGCGGAGATCAGCACCTGGATCGATACCGTCGAGGCCGGAAACCTCTACGTGAACCGCGGCACAACGGGTGCGGTCGTTCGTCGCCAGCCCTTCGGCGGCTGGAAGAAGTCGGCCGTCGGCCCCGGCACCAAAGCCGGCGGGCCTAACTATTTGGTGGGGCTCGGCAACTGGGTGGCTGAGGCCACAGGCTCCGACGCAGACTTCCTCACCCGATCGCGCGCCTCCGACGCCAGGGCCTGGGCCGGGGAATTCGGCGTCGCCCGCGACATCTCCGGCCTCAGCGCGGAGCAGAACGTGTTCCGCTACCGGCCCGTGCCCGTCACCATCCGGCTGAACGGGGGTGAATCGCCCGAGAAGCTCGCACGCGTCCTCTCGGCGGCAGTGACTGCTGGCTCCGGTGTCACCGTCTCCGCTGCCGAATCAGGCGTGCTGCACGACGCTGTCGCAATGCTCACGGCGCAGGAGGCGAGAGCCGTCACCTCGGCCGTGGCCAACGCGGTGACGGAGTCTGACGCAGAATGGCTGGACCGGGCATCCACTCTGCCCGCCGGGCGCATTCGGCTCATCGCCAGCGACCCGGAGGCGGGTGCCGTGTTCGCGAGGGCGAGCAACGGCCGCGTCGATGTCGCCGTGTATTCGAATGAGGTCACCGAATCGGGTCGACTCGAACTGCTGCCCTTCCTCCGCGAGCAGGCCATCAGCGTCACCGCGCACCGATTCGGATCGCCGACAGATCTCTGGCATCGGTGAATCACCGGCTGGGCTGAACGACGAAGGTGAACGGCGGGCCTGAAAGAGCTCTCAGAATGACGAAACAGCGGCGACATGTCGATGCGCCCTACAGTGGAGACTCGCCGAATCACCCGAGCGCGAGACCTCGAAGCCCAGTGGCACGGCAACTGCTGAAGGAGGTGCCGCTCGTGGCCAAACGCCGGATCATCGCGACCCGTAAAGACGAGTTCGGGTACATCACCCACGTGCGGTTCGATTCGGCAGAGGCGTCGGCGCTGCTGGCTGTTCCCGAGGTGATTCTCGACCTCGAGCTCGGTGATCACAGCTACTTCGTCGAACTGCCCGACCAGCGGGCCGTCGTACGCCACGCTCGCGACGCCGGGGGCACGTACCTGCGCGCCGACTGGGAGCCCGACGACCGCAACAACCTGCTCGACCTGCCTGACTGCTGAGGGGCCCGGGCCAGCTGAGCTACAAGCGCTCACCCGCATCCGGGACATACACAGCATCTGAATCATCCAGCGCGTTCTGTTCATCCCCTTCGCTCGGTTTCTCCTTTGCCCGGCGGCGATCTCTCCAGGCGGAGAAGATTATGAACGCGGCATAGCCGAAGAGCGCCACGGCGAGGGCTGGCACCACAACCCCCCGGGCATCCCCCGTGATCCAGGTGTTCACGTACCCGATCCACGGCACGGCGTACCACAGCGTGCCCTGGATCTGCACGGGCATCACCGGCTTCGGGTCGGCGACATCGTTGTTGTCGCCTTTGGTGATGAATGTCGTCACCCCGTCACTGGCGATCGTGCATGAGACCACCCGGTGACTCACCACTCCCGGCCTGCCGGAGTCGATCTGGTAGGTGAGCACCTCTCCGACCCTGATCGCGTCGATGTTCTCGGGCCGGATCACCACGAGTGTGCCCGGCGGAAGCCCTGGCTCCATCGACTGCGTCAGCACGGTCAGGGCCTGCCCGCCCGCGGCCCTCGGAACGACGATGACCACGACCGCAACCGCGAGCACGAGCACCAGCACGGCCCCGCTGAGCGCTGACCCCAGGTAGTGCCAGAAGCTGCGCTCGACGACGGCTGCCGCGTGCCGACGGTGTCGCTGCACGCTTCGCCGTCGAGGCTTCCCGCTCCCACTCGCGCTCACGGGCAGGTCACGTTCTCGAGCAGCCCGAGCACGCCCGCGTTCCCCGTCAGGGTGATCGGTCTGCCCGCCGATGTCGTGCCGTACTGTGTCTCCTTCGCCTGCACCAGCAGTGTCTGCGGGCTCGAAGCGAGGTCGGCCCAGACGATGTCAACACTCGTCGCCGTGGCCGTCTTCACCAGGGCACCGGTACCCGAACGGATGATCGGGTACGTCAGGCCCGTCCCCGTCGACGTCGGCGCTGCCCACGACAGCGTCACGTAGGTCGACACCACGATACCCAGCACGTTCAGCGTCGACTTCTGCGTACGCACCACCACCCCCGGGTCTCCGGTGCGAAAGATGTCCTGGATGAACGGTGCCCCTGCGGCGACCGCCACCCAGTTGCTGCCGACCCGGCCCGTCACGGTCAGGGTCGCCGTGATCGACTGGCCCTGGCTCGCCGCAACGGTCGAACTGAGGCTCGTCGCCGCGCAGAGGAGGAAACTCACACCGCCCGCGGCCGAACCGGCTCCGCTCGGCAGCGCTGGCAGTGCGGCGAGGGTCCCTGTTGTCGCCTGCCCCGGTGTGGTAGGCACTGTCGCCTGGCACACGCCCGCCCCGGCAAGCCACAGCGAGACCGCAACGAGAGACGGCGAAAGGCTCCCGGAGTTCACAGCCGTGAGCGTGTACGACAGGGGTGCGGTGCCGGTATTGGAGACCGTCAGTGGCTCCACCACGATCGTCGACGGCGAAGCGACGGCGAACTTGTACTCCGAGGCCAGGGCAGACGTCCCTGTCAGCGTCGCGGTCGCCGCCGCAGCGGTGGGTGTCGCAGTCAGCGCGACGGTCGCCGAAGTCCATGCCGCACTGGCCGGGGCGCAGAACGCGAGAACGATGAAGGTGGTCAGCGCAGCGACGGCTGCGGCCCGCCCTGCCCTCACGGCTGTCTACCGTCGAGGGTCAGGGTGAATCCCGACAGGAGATCCTGGGCCGCATTCGGCGCTGCCGCCGCGAGCGCGACCGAGACGCAGAGTTCTGCCGATCCACCGATCGGCACCAGCGAACCGATCGGCGCCGCCGTCGCCGAAGCGAACGTGCCTGACCAGGTCGGCGTCACCGTGCCAGCCGCGCACGCCGCAGCTGTGCCCGCCCCGACACCGACGGTGAGGGCCTGGCTGAACACGTTCGCCGGAGACGGGCCGCTCAGCGCGGTGACGCGCAGCGCGACAGGCGTATTGCCCGTATTGCTGACCGTGACGGGCCCTCGAATCGTTCCACCGGGGTAGAGCACGACCGCGGGGAGCGCCAGAGGCGAGGTCACCGAGATGCTGGCGGTTCCTGCAACGACGCTCACCTTGGTCGAAGCGGCGGCAGAACTGTTGAACAGGGCGTAGGTTCCGCCCGCGCCGAGCACGGCGACACCGACGGCGGCGCAGGTCACTGCGATGGCGGTTGCGCACGACCGCGAACGTGACCTGGCCACGCGTCAGCTGCGCTGACTCAGACCTGGCTGAGTATGACAGTCAGCGCATCGAGGCTCACACTGCCGAGTTTGGTACCGTTCTCGAAGCCGGCGACACCGTCTTTCGGGAAGGTGATCGTCACGACAGTGACGACATCCTGGGCAATTCCGACGGCGCCGGGCGTGATCGTGTAGCTGGGGCTGGCTCCGGTGATTCCTGTGCCAGAATCCGTGAGCACAGCGCCCTTCGTGAGGTACGCAGCGAGGGCGACGTCGGGCGCCGCTGCCGTCGAGGCCTGAATGGATGCGGCCCCCAGGCCGAGCGTTGCGACGAGGTTGTCACCGGTGGCGACGATGTGCATGGTCTTCGTGTAGGTCAGAACATCACCCGGAACGATCTTGTAGCCGGCGAGCACGATCGGCGTCGAACCACCATTGATCGTCCACACTCCCGCGGGGCCGGGGTCGGAGACCACGAGGTTACCGGCAACGATGGTGCCGCCCGAGATTGTTGCCGACGAGTTCCAGTACGCGAACGTACCGGCTCCACCCAACAGAAGCGCAATACCGGCTGCTCCGGCGATGGCGCCTTTGACGAGTCTGTTCATGTGTGATTCCCCTTTTTTTTGGAGACTATGCCACTGCCGCACACTCCTGCGGTGCGAGGCACAATTAGCCGGGCATCCTGTCGCCCAGCGGCACAAGCACGGCGCGGATAGCTCGAAACAGGCGTCAGCCTCCCCCTGAGATCGGGGTTTGCAGGGCGCTCGCGATACGCTCAAATAGGATTGTCTGTGGTTCACAGAATTCTTCGAGCAAAGACGGGGTGCCCAGATGGCAATCGACAGGAGTCGTGCCCTCGAACGTCCGTTGATCACGGCGCGGCTGCGCCCCGACAACACCGCGCTGCTGAGGGTCGACAATGTGACGCAGCAGATCACCGAGAATTCCGAGGGAGCGGCCCTGCAGAGCCTCGTCCGGCAGATCCAGGCTGAAGCGGTGCGTGTGGAGCGGCCGGTTCGGGTCACGGTGACAGCCCAGACCGGGCTCAGCTTTCTGGTGGTCGACATCGACGGCGCGATCGAAGAAGAGAGCTTCATGCCGTTCGAAGAGCTGCCTAAGCCCTGGCCTCCCCCGGAGGACGGCAGCGACGACGCCGAAGACCCGATCGACGAGGATTCGGTTGATGAAGGCCCGATCGACGACGAGACTGACAACGGCGAGCCAGCGGGTGAAGAGACGCACAGCGTGAGCCGTCTAGATGAAGAAGGAGCTGGCAACGATGCGAGCGACGAAATCGGAACCGAAGACCAGGCGGCGGAAGTCGCTGACGATGAATCTCCTACGACGGGTGACGCGGTGAGGGTGAACGCCACGAGCACCTCGGCGGCCGCAGACGCCACCGGTGACCGCGTACCGGTGTCGTCGGCTCCGTTCACGGCACGCTCCTCCTACATCGCAGCGGGGGCCGTTCCCAGCGAACGGCCAGAAACGGCCGAAGCGCTGGATCAGCCAGAAACGGCGGGACGGCCCGCGCGGAAGGCGGAACCCACGGCGGCAGAACGCACCTCAGCACCAGCGAGAACCCGCAGCTCAGAAGAGCCCGGGAGCAAGCCGCTCTCAGACCAGGCCCGCCGCGACCTGCTCGAGGCTCCGTCGTTCCTCGCCGAGCCCTCGATCGTCGAACCCGCGCGCCAGGGCTTCGCCGGCTTCGTGAACCACCTCGGGCTCCGGCTACCGCCCGGAGCGACGGAACGCGCAGAGCGCAGCGATGTCGAGGAGATCTCGAGGCACCTGTCGGCTCACCGCACCATCAGTGTGATCAACCGCAAGGGCGGGGCGAACAAGACGCCCACCGTCGTGAATCTCGCGGCGGTCTTCGCACGCTATGGCGGGGGCGGCGTGCTCGCCTGGGACAACAACGAGACCATGGGCACCCTCGGCTGGCGAACCGACAGTGGTGGACACGACTCCACGGTGCTCGACGTGCTCGCAAGCGCCGACGAACTGCTCGATGCCAAAGCCGAATTCGGCCAGATGTCGAAGTTCGTGCACCACCAGCAGGCCGACAAGTTCGACGTTCTGCGCTCCGACGAAGATGTTGCCGGCACCCACGAGATGACAGCCGCCGAGGTCGACGTGGTGCACAGCATTGCCGCGAAGTACTATCGCCTGATCTTCATGGACTCCGGTAACAGCGATCGCGCGGAGAACTGGCTCCGCATGCTCGACCACACCGACCAGCTCGTGGTTCCGACAACGACCATGGAAGACCGGGCGCAGGCCGCTCTGCTGACGCTTCAAGCGGTGCAGAGCCGCAGCGAGAAGGCCGCCGAACTCGCCCGGAACGCTGTCGTGATCGTCTCGGAATGGCAGCCCAAGGAGTCGAGCATCTCCGAACGGATGGCTGACGACTTTCGGCCGTTCGTTCGCGATGTGGTCATCGTGCCGTTCGACCCGGCCCTCAAAGCCGGACGAATCCAGCACAGTGCACTGCAGCCCGCCACCAGGCGTGCGTGGCTCGCGGCCGCGGCGGCCATCGCGCGCGGCCTCTGAGGCCAGGGCGCAACCCAGCACGGCCCGATCGGCTACCTTGCGGGAACCACCGGCTCGTCGATGACGGTCATTCCGTCATTGCTGTTGGCCGACCGCATGAGTTCGTCGATCCAGGCACGGTTCAATGACGGGCGCGTGACCTCGTCGAAGTCGAAAGCAAGCTCGATCGCCGGGTGAAGCCAGATCGTGCTGCGGCCACCTCCCTTCTTGTCCTTCGTGAACGAGAGCGTGAACTTCTCTTCGCGTCGCAGTTTGGCCACAATGACGGTCTTCATGTGTGCCAGAAGACGATCGTCGAACTGTGCTTCCGTTCCAGAAGCCCCGTAGCGCATTGTGCCCAAGAATCTACCTGCCTTATGTATCGTGCTGATCGAAGTGAAAGGGCGACTCAGAGAAACCGCCACAAGTAAGACGGAAGAGAACGCCCAATCGTCACGGCGACGCGAAAGAAAATTCTGGGCATCCTGAACGACGGGCCCGAAGACGTGTCACGGCTCCTC
This sequence comes from Subtercola frigoramans, assembly GCF_016907385.1. Classification (NCBI taxonomy): domain Bacteria; kingdom Bacillati; phylum Actinomycetota; class Actinomycetes; order Micrococcales; family Microbacteriaceae; genus Subtercola; species Subtercola frigoramans. Next base: position 2,838,505 of record NZ_JAFBBU010000001.1, read on the forward strand.
CCGGGCGAGAATAGGAATGCACACCATCTCGACCGCAGACGCCCCCCAAGTCCAACGCATCTGACAGGAGCCTCCCCCGCATGAAGACGTCCTTCGCTCTCGAACTGCCCGCCTGGCTCATCCGTGAACTCGATGGCCTGCCTCGCACACTCCAGACTCCCGAGCAGCGGATGTCACTGGTGAATGCCCTCGCCGCCCGAAACTTCCGTGAAGGAAACGGTGGCCCCTTCGCCGCGATCGTCGTCGATCATGCCACGGGTGAGCTGATTTCCGTGGGGGTGAACGTCGTGCTCGCCTCTGCCCTGTCATCGGCACACGCTGAGGTGATGGCTCTGAGCCTCGCCCAGGTCGCCCTCGGCTCGTGGGACCTCGGTGCACGCGACGACAGCTCTGGGGCCCACCGTGACCTCGAGCTCGTGGTCAATTGGCGCCCCTGCGCCATGTGTTACGGGGCGACCATGTGGTCCGGCGTCAGGCACCTCGTGGTCGCTGGCTCCGGCCCCGAACTCGAGGCGCTCACCGGCTTCGATGAGGGCCCGGTCCGTGACGATTGGGCAGAGCAGTTCGAAAGCCGCGGCATCTCGGTGTCCCAGAACGTGGGGCGGGAGGAAGCCCTGGCGGTCTTCCGCTCCTACGGCGAGGCCGATGCTCTCGTGTACAACGCCCGCGGCGCAGCGAGCTGACCCAACGAGGATGACGGGGTCGGCTGTCACCGACCCCAGCGGGCATGCGCACGCACCCGCGCAAGGATCTCGAGAGCAACGAGGCCCCCGGCCGAAGCGACCACGGTTGCCGTGAGCAGATCGCCCTTCGGCACCGTCAGCTCGAAGAAGTCACGGGCGAGCGGAATGGTGAAGAGCAGAGCGGTGCCGACGATCATGGCAGCGATGATGGCGACCCGCACCCTGTCGAGCGGGCGCGATGCGACCCCGAGGATTCCGAGCCCGAGCACGGCCAGCGTGAGAACCGAGGCGCTTCGGGCTTCGATCGGCAGCGCGATGCTGGCGCCGGATCGGGCGGTCAGATTCACGGCGAACACTGCAAGCGTGACGATCACCCCCGCTGGCGCCGCGAACGTGAGCGAGCGCCGAAGGAAGCCCGCGGAGTAGCGGCGGGAGTTCGGCATCAGCGCGAGAAAGAACGACGGCAGACCGATGGTCAATCCGTCGAGCGCCGAAAGCTGCCGGGGAAGGAACGGAAAGCCCCAGAGCAGCAGCCCGAAGACCACGGAGATGAGCGCGGCATAGGCCGCCTTCGAGAGATACAGCATCGAGACCCGCTCGACGTTGGCGATGACCCTCCGCCCTTCGGCGACAACCGCTGGCAACGAGGAGAAGCGCCCGTCGAGCAGCACAAGCCTCGCGACAGCCTTCGTCGCCGGGGCAGCAGATCCCATCGCGATTCCGAGGTCCGCCTGCTTCAGGGCGAGCGCGTCGTTCACCCCGTCACCCGTCATCGCCACCGTGTGCCCGTGGCTCTGAAGCGCCCTCACCATCGTCTCCTTCTGGCGCGGCGTCACCCGACCGAAGACACGCTGCACCTCCAGGAGGTCAGCCAGTTCGGCCAGGTCGTCGGGCAGGTTCCGCGCGTCGAATCCCTCCCCGGCATCGAACCCCACCCGCCTTGCGACGGCAGCGACGGTCCGGGGGTCGTCGCCAGAGATGATCCGAAGCGAGATGCCCTCGGTTCGAAAGTACCGGAGCGTGCTCGCCGCATCGGCCCGCACCTTCTCACGAAAGGTGAGAAGCGCCACCGGAACGAGTGCTGCCGGGAGCACCGTCACGCCCTCGTCCGCAGCATCCGGGGCCAACAGCACCGTCGAGTGCGCGAAGACGAGCGTCCGCAACCCCGAAGAGGCGAGAGTGGATGCCCGGGCCAGCGCATCGCGCACCTCATCCGAACGCGGCGAATCTCCTCGCTCTTCAGCGAACACGAGCTCCGGCGCACCCAGCACCCACGTGCCCCCGAGACCCGGTTGCGAGCCCGCCGCTCCCGATGCGAAACAGACGGCACTCCACTTCGACACTGAGTCGAACGGCACGACAGCGACAGGCACCTGGTGCTCCAGCAGAGCGGCGCCACCACCTGCAGCACCTCCCCCGAACACGCCTTCCATGCTCCGCGCCGTCTCGTTCGCGTTGGGCTCCGTCGCCATCCATGCCAGTGCGCTCCTCCACGCCCCGCTGTCCGCAGGCATCGAGCCCGGATTCACTGGCCCTGCCTCCCGCGAAACACCCTGACCGAGCACGTGCACGGTGTCGAAGTCGATACTCCCCTCCGTCAGGGTGCCCGTCTTGTCGAGGCACAGCACATCGACTCTCGCCAGGCCTTCGACCGATGCGAGTTCCTGAATGAGCACGTTCCGGCGTGCCAGTCGCACCCCTCCCACGGCGAACGCCACACTCGTCATCAACACCAGGCCGAGCGGCACGATCGCAATCACACTCGCCACGGCCCCCACCGCGCCGAGCCGCCAGCTCCCGGTCTCAAGCGCGACTCTCCACCCACCCAGAGTCTGCATCTGCCCGTTGATCACCACCAGCATGATCGGGGCGAGCGCGATCGCAATCGAGCGCAGCACCCGGTTCGTCGCGGTACGGATCTCGGAGTGCACCAGCGAGAACCGTCTCGCCTCTGCGGTGAGCCCGCTGGCGAACGAGGCCGGCCCGACCGCCGTCGCCCTCGCGAAGCCGTTGCCGGCCACGACGCTCGAGCCCGAGAGCAGCGTGTCGCCGGGCCGTCGTTCGACCGCCAGCGATTCGCCGGTGAGCAGCGATTCGTCGACCTGGAGCCCTTCTCCAGCCAACACCAGGGCATCCGCAGAGACCTGGTCGCCGGTTCGAAGCACAAGCACGTCGTCACGCACCACTCGGGCCGACGGAATACTCACGGTCTCTCCCCCACGAAGAACTCTCACGTCAGGCGCCGTGAGAATGGCCAGGGCATCCAGCAACCGTTTCGCCTTGTACTCCTGCACAACGCCGATGATTGCGTTGGTGACGGCGGTCACCCCGAAGAGCGCGTCCTTCCACTGGCCGAGGGCGAGCAGCAGAATGAAACTCGTCGCCACGATCGCGTTGAACAGCGTGAAGACGTTCGCGCGGAAGATCTGCCAGAAGCTGCGGCTCGAACTGTGCGCGACCGCGTTCGTCAGGCCGGCGTTCTCACGATCCGCCACGTCGGCGGGGCTGAGTCCGCCGCCGACCACGTCGTCACTCACGCGTGTTCCCCCAGAATTCTCCACCGATCTCACCGATCACGCGCGGGCAGCTTCGGCCTCCGTCGCGGTTCCGTCAACCATGACATAGTGGCGGGCAAATCGGGCGAGCTGGTTCTCGTCGTGCGTCACGAGCAGCGTCGCCGTGTTCTGTTGGGCGGTCAGCTCGAGAATCAGGTTCAGGATGCTCGTTCCGCGCGCCTGGTCGAGCGAGGCAGTCGGTTCGTCGATCACCAACACCGTGGGGTGGTTCATGAGCGCCCGGGCGATGTTCACCCGCTGCCGTTCTCCCCCCGAGAGACTCGCTGGGCGCTTGTGCGCCTCTGCCGACAGCCCGACAGAGTCGAGCAACTCGAGCGCGCGTCTTCGATCGGCCTCTCGCGAGGAGCCCCGCTTCAGCGGCTCGCCGCTGAGTCGCTCCATCACCAGGAGCTGGTCGAGCGCGGTGAGGGAGGGCAGCAGATTCGACTGCTGGAAGATGATGCCGAGGCGCTCCCGCCGAAACTGGGCGCTCTGTTTCAAGGTGAGGCCGCTCACATCGATGTCATCGATCACCACCGACCCCGAGTCCGCCCTGATGAGGGTCGACACCACGGCCAGCAGGCTCGACTTGCCCGAACCCGATGGGCCGGTGATACCGAGCCCCGCAGTCAGCCCGATGCCGGCACCCACACCGATGACGAGAACGGCGGCGGCCTGGCCGAGCGAGTCGACCACGAGCATCCGGTTCGATGCCCCCAGGGCCTTGAGAATGGCCACATCGGGCTGGCGCTGCATGCCCCACACCGTGAAGAAGGCTCCGACGACCAGCGCCGAGATGCCGAACAGCATCGCCACCATGAGCAGCAGCGAGCCGATCTCCGAACGGAAGGCGGCCAGCGCGGTGAGCGAGAGCAACACCGACTTCGACGTGGTGGCAGCGGCCGCAGCGGCTGCGGTGAACGCGGAGGCCGACCCCGAGACGGCGAGCACGGTCGCGAACGCCCCCGAGTTGCCGGTGGTGGCAGCGATGCCCTGCCAGTCGGCCAGGGTCATCCAGGCCACGGCAGTGTGGGAGTACCAGGTGTCATCAGTCACCGCGTCGAGGGTGAACTCGGCCCCGCCGACCTTCACAGAGTCGCCCGCGGTCACGCTGAGACTCGTGGCCACAGTGCGGGGAAGGGTGAGGTGACCCGACTCGGCCGGAACACTGGCGTTCACACCCGGGTCTGCCCCGAAGACGGCGACGGCCGCCTGTCGTTCGCCCGAGTAGACCTTGACCTGGCTGATGCCGATCGGGCGAACGGCGGTGACGCCGGGTTCGGCACTCCACGTCACCGCCTGCGCCTCGGTGATCGCCGAATCGGAATAGCTCAGGCTGTTGCCCTCGGCCGGCACAGAGAACACGATCGAGTCAGCGGGCAGACCCAGTACGGCAGAGATGTTCTGGTCGGCCAGCCCCGCAGTCAGGCCCGACAGAAAGCCCACGAGAACGGTGATGAGCGCCACCACCCCGGAGATCAGCAGAAATCGCCCCTTCGCGAACCTCAGGTCGCGCCACGCAACAAACACCCGCCCTGCCCTTCTCTGCCCGCGCTGACCCCGAACACCGGCGGGTTTCTGAGCCCGTCGGTTCTGGATGCCCGCGCCCCAGCTCGATTTCGCGGGTCAGAAGTCCATCATGCGGGCTAGGCGCAGGGTTTTCAGGGTCGAAGGTCCTGCAGCACGGCAATGCCCTGGATCTCGATGAGGGCCTCCTTCTGCCAGAGGCCGGTCACACCGACACCCGCCATCGCCGGGTAGTGCGTACCGGCGAGCTCGCGCCAGATGCGGCCGATCTCCCTGCCGTTCTTCTGGTAGTCGTCGATATCGGTCAGGTAGATGGTGACACTCGCCAGGTCTTCAGGCGTACCGCCCGCTTCGGCGAGCGTGTCGAGCACGTTCGAGAAGCATTGCCGGAACTGTTCGACGATTCCGCCGGGCACGATGGCTCCGGTGGCATCCATTGCGGTCTGGCCACCGAGGTAGACGGTGTTTCCGGCCTTGGTGCCGTGGGAGAAGCCCGAGGGCTTGGCCAGGTGTGCGGGGTTGACGATCTCGTGGGTCACGGCTGGTTCCTTCGTTCGGGTCAGCTGTTCAGGCTGCTTGGTTATCGGATTGGTGAGGCTGCCGGGTTCGTTGCGGGGCCCTGCGCGAGCACACGGCCTGCACGAGTGGCCGCCAGCTCAGACTCGAGATGCGCCGCCGTCTCGGTGAGCATCTCGAGCAACTCACGTTCACGGTCAGACAGCGCTTCGGTTCCCGCCGGGTTGAAGAGCGAGTCGGGCCCGGTCACGGTGAGCGACGCGAAGACCCGCCCTTGGGCGTCTCGGAGCCCCACCGCGAGCGCCGCGACGCCGTGCTCCGACTCAGCGAGATTGCGGCCGTAGCCTCGAGCGCCAGCCAACCTCACTTCGACACGGAGCCCGGCAAGACCGCCGATGCTGCTCTCGGTACCCCCAGAGAAATCGTGGTCACGATAGAGCTCTGCCAGTTCATCGTCGCTGAGAGAGGCAAGCAGCAGCTTTCCGGCGGCAGTCGTGTGCGCCGGAAGGCTCCGGCCCACCCTGCTCGTCACCCGCATCACCCTCGGTGATTCGACGGCTGAAACGAAGTGGGTGTCGGTGCCGCGGATCACAGCGAGGTGAACCGTCTCCTGGCTTCGGTCCCGAAGGGCGACCAGATCGGGCGTCGCCACTTCGATCAGTCGCTCGATCTCAGACGAGGGACCTTTCATCGCGGGCCCCAACGCGTACTTGCCGCCCGCTTGCGGCTGCACGACGAAATTCGCTTCAACAAGGGTGGCCAGGAGCCGGTGCGCAGACGAGGAGCTGATGTCGAGTGCCCTGGCAATGTCGAGCACCCCGAGGCTGGGCTGCTCCTGCAGCAGCACGACGATCTTCAGTGCCTGGCTCACCGACTGCAGAATCTGCGCCATCAGCCCAAGCCTCCCAGCCAGTGTGCACCTTCGCCGATCGCGGTATTCCGCATGAAGGGATGTTCCATTATTGCATACCGCTGAGAGGAATCTCTTGCTACATTCGAACCATGAACCTCTCCTCTGCAGCCGAGTACCCGACAGCGGCGACCGTGGTACCCGTGGTGACCCGCGAAGGCGCTGAGCACGCCGACACGGGCCAATCCGGCGGTGCCCACCGGATTTCGGGCGTCAGCATCCAGCACACCCCGGCCACGAAGATCTGGTTCGGCAAGGTCAGCAACGAACCGGGCTTCCGGTCGTTGCCGCACCATCACGGCGAGGCCGAGACCGGCGGGTACGTTCTCACCGGCATCGCCCGAATCTACTTCGGCGAGGGGTACCGAGAGTACGTCGACATGGCACAAGGCGACTTCGTCTTCGTGCCTCCCTACATGCCCCACGTCGAAGTGAACATGAGCACCACCGACGAACTCGTCTGGCTCACCACCCGAACCCCCGACAACATCGTCGTGAACCTCGACGAGGTCGACGACTCCGTGCTGGTCGGGTACCGGCGCTCATGACGCCCACCTCGGCAGTCTTCCGGGCAGCGACAGAGCTGCGGATGCTCGGCCCGGACACCTTCGAAGCGACCCCCCAATACGTGCCCTGGCCGAAGGCGTACGGTGGCGATCTCGTCTCCCAGTCTGTGCTCAGCGCCGGTCGCAGTGTGGGTGAGGGCTTCACCATCCATTCGATGCACAGCTACTTTCTGCTGCCGGTCGACAGCGAGGTGGCCGTTCGGTATGAAGTAGAGCGACTGCGCGATGGCCGCTCGTTCCGAACCCGCCAGGTGCGCGCGATCCAGAACGACACGCTCGTTTTCACCGCCCTGGCGTCGTTCGCTGTTCCTGAGTCCGGGACCGAGTTCGCCGAAGACATGCCGACCGGCGTGCCGCAGCCCGAAGACCTGCCGCCCGCCGCGCAGACGCTCGAGGGCGTCGACACCCCTGCGGCACACTACTGGTCGTCGGGCCGGAGCTTTGACATGCGCCATGTGCCAGGGCCCGTCTACCTCACCGTCGACGGCAACCGTGCGCCTCACCAGGCCGTATGGGTGAAGGCTTTCGACGCTCTGCCCGACGATCCCGCATTGCAGGCCGCGGCGCTCGCGTACGTCTGCGACTACACCATTCTCGAGCCGCTCCTCCGCCAGCAGGGTCGCGCGTGGGCAGACCCCGACCTGATGACGGCCAGCCTTGACCACGCGATGTGGTTCCACCGCCCCGGCCGGGTCGATGAGTGGGTCCTCTATGCCCAGCAGGCCAGTTCCCTTCAGAACAACCGAGGCCTGGCCCGCGGAATGTTCTTCAGCCGTGAAGGCACGCTGCTGGCCTCTGTGGCACAGGAAGGCATGATCCGCACCCGGCGCTGAAACACCGTGTGCAGATCATCCGGCTGCTTCCTGGCGTGGATCGCTACGCGGCCGGCGCAGCCTCGTGCTTGTGAAAGACGGGCGCCTCGATTGCGGCTGCGCCGATGACGCTCGTCCACTGGGCAGTGTGCTTCTGCAGCGTGTGGGCCGTCGCGGTCTCCTGGTCGGCCCAGGTCTCGATCAGGCGGATGCGGTTCGACTCCACGAGGTCCCAGCTGAGAATGTAGTCCACGCACCCCGCCTCGGCTCGGCTCGCTGCGACGAACGACTGGGCTGCCTCGGTGACCGAGGCAAGTTGGGTGGGGTCGACGGCTACGCCGCCATAGATGATGATCATCGATCAAATACCTTTCGTGTGATGTTGTTCCCGCAGGGCCGGGAAGACCTTCTCGCCGAGAATGCGAACAGATGCCATGGTGTCCGGGCCCATCGGAGGCCCGAAACTCACGTGCTTGACTCCCGCCTCGATCAGCGCGGAGCACTGCTCGATGACGTCGTTCGGGCCACCGGCAATGCCGAGTTCGAGCATCGAATCGGTCACAGAGGCGATCGCGTCGTCTTCGCGGTCGTCGAGCATGAGGGCCTGGGTGCGAGCGAACTCTTCGGGGTCGAGCCCGTTGGCGACGAGGGCCGCGGTCGAGAGCGAACCGCTGTACAGGGCGATGTGCCGGGCCAGGTACCAGCGGGCCTCGTCGCGGTCATCAGAGATCGAGCACCAGATGCACGCAGCGATGTCGAGCTCGTCGAGAGTGCGACCCGCCTTCGCTGCCCCCGCACCGATCTGCTCGATCACCCCGGTGATGTGGCGCGGCGGCAGGCAGAGCGGCAGTGCGCCATCGGCGTACTTGCCGGTGAGCTCGAGCATCTTCGGCCCCATCGCCCCGATGTAGATCGGCGTCGGCCGAAGAAAGCGCAATTTGGCCTGGGGTAGCCAGCCTTCGGCGACACCCGCGACTCCCGCCGGGCTGCGGCCGGCCAGAAGCTCCTGGATCGCGAGCACGGCCTGCCGGGTCCTGGTCACCGGGGGTGGTGGCGTGAGCCCCGCCCAGCTGTAGAACACGTCGGAGCCCGCGCCGAGCCCCAGCAGGAATCGGTCGCCCGAGAGCTCCTGCAGCCCTGACGCGAACATCGCGATCTGCACGGGGTGCAGCGAGACCGGATCGATGACGCCGGAGCCGAACTTGATCCGGTCGGTCGACATGGCGATCGCGGCGAGTGACACCAGACCGGGTTCCCCGAAGAGGTCGTTGCCGACCCACACCTGGTCGAAACCGGAGTCCTCGACGAATCTGGCCTTCGCCGCCAGATCGCGAACACCGATGTGCGAACCGATTCGAGCACTGAAGGTCAGGGCGTTCTCGGCGGTCTCAGTCATGGATTTCCTCGGCTTTCGAAAGGTTCGGTTCCGCGTCTTCTGCGATCGTCTGGTCACCGTCGACTACACGCTTCAACCGCATGTAGAGCGCCTCGGGCGGGTCGGGGCATGCCAGCAGCGGCTCCGAGGCCAGCCAGTCCTGACCGGCGGGCGTGTCGAGCCGACCCGAGAGCAGGGGAATCACGTTGGCGATGGCGAAGTAGCAGAACGGCCGGCCGTTCGGAATCGACAGGTTGCCGTCGATCACATCGAAGTGGTCTCCTGGAACCATCCCGCAGGCCGAGTAGTTCATCGACTCGACCGTGCATCGCAGATGTGTGCTCACGCGTCGGCCCGCTCTCCGGGCAGGTAGTCGATCTGGCTCACCGGGATCCGGTCGAGGCGCATGACGATGTTCTCTTCAGGGTCTGCCGAGCAGATGTATGGCTTTCGGCTGAGCCAGTCGTCGCCATCGGGTTCGCGAAGCCGGTCGCTGATGACCGGAAAGACGGCGTTCATGGCGTACACATTGAAGCTCGTTCCGGGCGGCATCGAAACGGTCGAGCCGAACACGTCGAAGAAGTCCCCGACCTTCGTGCCCGTGCGCGACCTGTCGACACGATCGACGATCACCCGCACGCCGTATTCCGTCACGGGGCACCTGTCGCGGTCGAGGGCTCGTTCGCCACGTCATCGATGAGAAGAACTCCAGCCTCACGATCATCCAGAATCGAAGCGGCGAGCAGCCCCAGCATCATCGCGCGGCCACCGACGTGAGCTGTTGCCCCGTACGAATCACGAATCACCCGCTGCATCGGATGATCGTCGAAGAGGTACTTGGCCGAGACGAGTTCGACGCTCAGGGCCACGACCCGCCGCATCATGGCAGTCGCAGCGGCCTGCCCGGCAACCATGCGGGCGATCTGTGCCTCGGTGAGCGCACGACCCGGTTCGAAGAGCAGTTCGTCGGTTCGGCGCGCAACGTCGATGACGCCGGCGTAGCCGTAGTCGACCTCGGCGAGGATCTCGCCGAGCTTGTGTTTCGTCGCCGTGTCGAGCGCAGCACTACCGCGCGTGCCGACCCTGGCCCGCACCGATTCGACGGCGAGGTCGGCCGCGTGCTGGGCGATGCCGAGTGGCACCCCGGTCAGGCCGAAGAAGGCGATGTGCACGCTCTTGTTCAGTGGATCCCGGTCACCATTGGAGGGCGCCTCGCGGTCGAAGGTGTGCCGCTCGGGAACAAAGACAGGAACCGGAACGGAATACGAGGTACTGCCGGAGCCCCTGACTCCCAGGGTCTGCCAGTTGTGGGCCACCACGATCGCGTCGCGCGGCAGCCAGACGCCCAACACGAGTTGCGCGCCGCTCGCACCGATCAGGGGCTCGCCGTCTTCGAAGGCGAAACAACCGCCGAGCACGTATTCGGCCGTATAGCTGCCACTGCCCCAGTCCCACTCTCCACTGACCTGGTAGCCGCCATCGACCTTGTCTGCACGTCCGCGCGGATGGAAGGAGCCGCTGGTCGGGAGATCGAACGTGGGGTAGAGCTCGGCGAAGGCGTCATCGCCCAGCCTGCCGGCGTAGAAGCCCGTTGCGTTCAGCACACCGACGTTCCAGCCTGCTGAGGCGTCGGCCCGGGCGATCCGCGTGACGACCTCGACCTGCTGGGCGAGCGTCAGCTCGAGCCCACCGCGAGCGGCGGGGAACCCCATCTGGAAGAAGCCGGCATCACGGAAGACACGAGCAACCTCGGGCGTGAGTCTGCGTGCCTCTTCGATGGCGTCGGCCGACTCGTGCACGAAAGGCACCACCGTGTGTGAGTTCTGAAGCACGGCCGACGCGCTGGTCGGTGCGAGCAGGCCGAGCTCGTGATCGCTTGTCGGGGGCGTGGGGGCCAAGTCCGGAGTGGATTCGACGGGCTGTTCTGTCGTCACGGTCATGAGAATGTCCTCTTCGCTTGTCTGTGGTCGCTCAGGCGATCGGTTCCCCGCCGGTGACCCAGAGGGTCTGCCCGGTCAGGTGGGTGGAATGGGGGCCGACGGCCAGCGAGACGACGCCGGCCACGTCGTCCACGCACGGGAATTCGCTGAGCGCCATGCGGTCGAGCAGACGCTCGGCGAACTGCTGATGCGCTTCATCGAGTGGCTCATCGTCGTCGGGGTCGATGACGCGGCCTAGCGCCACGACGGTCGCGGTGATGCCGTTGACGCCCTCCTCGAGGGCGATGTACCGCGTGAACGTCGACGCGGCGGACTTCGCAGCGGCATAGGCCGAGAACCCCGCGTACGGCCTGGTCATCAGGGCGCCCGAGAGGTAGACGACGCGGCCCCAGCCTGCTCTGCGCATACCGGGCAGCGCCCGTTGGGCCAGCACCACGTGCCCGCGCGTGCTGTCGAACTGGGCGTCGAGCTGCGAATCGGTCACCTCGGCGAACGCGGTCACCGGGCTGGGCGTATGAGCGGCATTGACCAGGATCGTCACCGGGCCGAGCGCGCTCTCAACGGCAGTGAAGGCGGCATCCACCTCTGCGCGATCGTCGAAACGCGCACCGACGGCGATGCTCGGCGAGTCGAGGGTTTCCGCGAACTCGTGTGCAGCCGACGCTGACGAGCGATAGTGCACAGCCACGGATGCGCCCATCCCCGACAGCGTGCGGGAGATCGCGCGGCCGACCGGCCCGCTCCCTCCCGCCACGAACGCGACTCGCCCGCTGAGTGGGCCGGTGAGTGTGCCGGTCACAGCGAGCCTGTCATCGCAGGACTGCCGAGAGAAAGGCCTGCGTGCGCTCGTTCTTCGGGTTGCCGAGCACCTCGTCGGGGGTGCCGTGCTCCACGATGCGCCCGGCATCCATGAACACGACCCTGTCGCCCACCTCGCGGGCGAAACCCATCTCGTGGGTGACGACGATCAGCGTCATTCCGCCGGTGCGGGCGAGATCCTTCATGACCGCGAGCACTTCGCCGACCAGTTCGGGGTCGAGCGCACTGGTGGGCTCATCGAAGAGCATCACCTTGGGCCGCATCGCCAGCGCACGGGCGATGGCAACACGCTGCTGCTGGCCACCCGAGAGCTGTGAGGGGAACGAATTCTCCTTGCCGGCAAGGCCGACACGCGCGAGCAGCTCCGTGGCGTAACGCCTGGCCTCGGCCTTGTTCTCACCCTTCACGAGCGTGGGCGCGAAAGACACGTTCTCGACGGCCGTCATGTGCGGGAACAGGTTGAAGTGCTGGAAGACCATGCCGATCTCGACACGCTTGGCGCAGGCCTCGCGTTCCCGTAGTTCGTGCAGTCGATCGTTGTGCAGCCGGTAGCCCACGAGCTCACCGTCGACCCAGATGCTGCCGGTGCCGAGTTCTTCAAGGTGGTTGATGCACCGCAACAGCGTGCTCTTGCCCGAACCCGACGGCCCGATGAGACACACCGTCTCGCCCTCGGCGATCTCGAGTTCGATGTCGAAGAGCACCTGGTTCTGGCCGTACCACTTGTCGACGTGCTCGATACTGACCATGGATGCTCCCACCATCGATGCACCTGCTGTATCGGTCTCGTCGGTCATCACTTCTCCGCCGTTCTGCGCTCGAGAAAGAACTGGCCGACCGAGAAGACGGCGATCACCAGCAGGTACCAGATGGTTGCCACGATCAACAACTCGATGGTGCGGTAGTTCGTTCCCGCGATGCCGAGGGCAACGGTGAGCAGGTCACCACCGGCGATCACCGAGACGATCGCCGACGCCTTCAGCATTCCGATGAACTCGTTGCCCATCGGCGGGAGAATGACCCGCAATGCTTGCGGAAGAACGATGTACCGCAGTGTGCGAGCTCCGTTCAGGCCGAGCGCTTTCGCGGCCTCGCGCTGGCCCTTGCCCACGGCGAGCAGGCCCGACCTCATGATCTCGGCCATGTAGGCGGCCCCGGCGAGCGACAGACCCAGCACCGAGGCGACGAACGGGGTGACGATCTGCGAGATCGGGGCGGAGAAGAAGACGATGTCGGTGAAGGGAATCCCGATTGTGACGACCTTGATGAAGAGGCCGAGGTTGCCCACGATGATGAGCAGAACGATGATCGGGATGCCCCGGAAGAAGAATACGTACGCGGCAGCGACACTGCTGACGATGCGGCTCTTCGACACCCGCATGATGGCGATGATGATCGAGAGCACGATCGCGATGACTTCGGCCACGATCGTGATGAGAAGGGTGGAGCCGAGACCTCGCAGAATGCTCGGGCTGAAGACGAATTTGGCGACGATCGACCAGTCGAAGTTCGGATTGGTCGCGAGGCTGTAGGCAGCGCCGATGACGGCGAGCACAACGACGACCGCCAGGATCATGCGGCCGTAGTGTCGCACAGGCACAACCATGAGGCTCTGCCCCACAGCGGCCCGGCGGCCGTCCGCCAGCAGGCGCGGTCCCGGCCCCCTGCGTGGTGCGGCTTGCTCTGTCATGTCACTCCTCAATTCTCACGTGTGTCGGATTCTCACGTGTGTTGCTCATTCCAGGTTCGCCCAGCAACGAGCGAATCGGGCGGTGCGCAGATGCCGAGCATCCACGCACCGCCCTGATGGTGCTAGGAGGCGGCCTTGACGCCGACCGCGGTACCGGTCGTCGGGTTGGGCACGATCTCGTCTGCCGTGAGCCCGTCAGACGTCAGGTTGTACTTCTGCAGGATGGCCTCGTACTCGCCGTTCGCAATGATGGCCTTCAGCGCGCCGACCAGGGCATTGGTGATGCCGGGGTTCGACTTGTCGACAGCGATGCCGAGCAGGCCGGTGTCTGCAACGGCCTGCTCGGCAACCGGAACCTCGACCGTGGCGAAGGTCGCCGAGTCTGACTGGGCAACCAGGATCTGGTTCGACGTGGAGTCGAGCCAGCCGTCGATGGTTCCGGCCTTGAGAGCACTGATCGCGCCTTGGGCACCGTTGTAGTCGGCAACCTTGATGGCATCCTTGCCCTTGGCGACACACGCGGTGTCGCTCGCGCTGTTGATCACCGTGGTGAGAATCGAACCGGGAACAGAGCCAAGGGTGAGCCCACAGGCATCGGCCAGAGCCGTCAGCTTCTTCGGGTTACCGGCGGGAATCAGAATGGAGAGCGTGGAGCGGTAGAACGGCGTCAGGTCGACGACGCTCTTCTCACGCTCGGCCGTGATGCTGACCTGGCCCATGAGCGCGTCGACGTTGCCGCTCTGCACACCGGGGATCTGGGACGGGAACTGCATGTTCTGGAAGGTTGCCGTGACACCCAGGATCGGCGCCATCGCCTGGGCGAGATCGACAGCAATACCGACCGGAACGTTCGTGTCACTCGCGTCGACACCGATCATCGGCGGGGTGTCCCACTCTGCGCCGAACGAGAGTTTCTTCGACGACTGGATCGAGGCGGGCAGCAGCGCGAAGAGGGTCTGGTCGACTGCTGCTGTGCTCGTCGTTGCGGCGGGAGTGGCAGCAGAGGTACTGCAGCCGGCCAGCATCCCCACGATGGCAATGGCGGCGACGGGGGCGACGAAGAGTGCTGTCTTCGAGCTTCGTGACGAGAATGTTCGGTGGCGCAGGGGGCTCATGGTAATTCCTTATCTTCGGGAGGGAATTGCGAGAGACGAGAGGCGTCTCACAGGCGTGTCCACCTGTATGTCTCCCTTTCTACCGGAGCTATGTATCGGGAGGATTGCCCGGTGTTACGGTCGTGTTTCGATATGCTGACTCTCGTCATGAATCTGGCAGACGCTTAGAAGAAGGCCACGGGAATGCCCGCATCGCCGGCAGCCCGGGTGATCAGGGGGATGCTCAGACCGCTGTCGGCGCCGAAGATCGCGCTCGCGTACTCGTGCCCGAATCGCGCCAGAAAGTACACGACGTCGTCGTCACGGAGGGTGTTCTCGCGCGGTCGCGGCTGGATTCGTGCCACCCGCCGAGCAGGCTCGAGTTCCTGCGCGACCACGGAAGCATCGGCGGCGGCAACGAAGACGCCTTCGTCAGCAGCGGATGACGCCAAACCGACCATCAGCTGCAGCCGGTGGCCTGTCGGCCTGTAGTTCTCATCCAGAAACCGTGCGATCCGAAGTGAAAGAGTGTCAACGGGCCCAGTAACGGCGTCACGCATGTCTATTCTCCCCGCGTGGAGCGGAGGTTTCCCCCAGCGATGTCACGAACTGCCAGCTGAGTTCGCTGTAGCGGGCCGACAGGTCTTCGAAGAGGCGCGTACTCTCGGCACCCGGCCAGTCAGCCGGCAACAGGTCGTACGGCAACCCCGGGTCGAGGTAGGGAATCATGCGCCAGGTGTCGACACCTCTGATGTACCGGGCAAAAGCCTCGGCGGGAGTCACCTCGTCGGAGTTCACGAACCCGGTGAGCTCCGAGATGAATTCACGGTGAAGAGTTTCGAGTGCGCCGAGATCCCACCACTCGCCGATGGCCTCGCGAAGCTCTCCGGCCACCCGGGGGCGTTCCGTGCGGAAGAGGGTCGTGTACTGGCGGATGTCGAGGTCGTCGAGAATGTCTTCGACCTCGAGTGCGAGAAAGTCGGGGCAGATCCAGAGCGCCGGCGAGACCATGCCGCCACCGATCCAGTAGAGCCGTCGGCGAAGTTGGTGCCTCAGATGCCGCTGTTCTTCCGGCAACGAGAAGGAGATCAGGCACCACGCGTCATCACTTCTCATGTTGCGTGCCGAGAAGATGCGCCGGTCGCCTTTGGCGAGCATGATCGTGGCGTCGGGGTTCAGCTCATACCCGATCGTCTTGCCGACCGTCTTGGCCAGCAGGAGCTCCTTCTTCTTGAGCCGCACCACCGCCGTTCGCGTTCGGGGCGCGGGCACACCGAGTTGCTCCATCAGCTGAATGATGTCGGCGATCGACATCCAGCAGCCGACCCGGCGAAGGTAGAGCCCCACCACCGTTCGAAGGAGCGAGGTCGTGCTCCCGGGGCGGGAGTCCATGTCGTCGAGAATGGCACTCGCCCCGCGGCCCGGATGCTCGGCCACCCGGTCGGGCAGAACGAGCTCCGTTCCCGCGTCATCACCCCGGCCGGCGATGTCAGCCATGGGTCATGGCTTCGACGATCGCCTCGAGGCCGACGCGTAATTCAGAGAAGGTCGTACTGAGGGGTGAGAGACCGATCCGCAGGCCGTCGGGGTTCCGGAAGTCAGGGATCACCCCGTTCTCCCAGAGCACCTCGTTCACTGCCTTGAAGCTCTCGTGCCGAATCGTCACGTGACTGCCCCGGAAGGCGCTGTCGCGAGGACTGGCCAGCTCGACACCCAACGGCGCCAGCTTCTCGTCGAAGAAGCTCAGGACAGCTTCGGTGAGCTCGATCGATTTCGCACGGATGGCATCCATTCCCGCCTCGTCGATCAGGTCGAGCATGTCCTGCATGGCGAGCATTCCGACCACCGGGGGTGTTCCGCTGATGAACCGGCGCATGCCGGGTGCTGGCTGGTACTCCACGCGCATGCCGAAGACGTCGGCCGCTCCCATCCATCCCCAGATCGGCTGCTCGATTTCGGTCTGCAGGCGCGAAGCGACGTAGCCGAAGGCTGGCGAACCCGGGCCGCCATTGAGATATTTGTACGTGCATCCCACAGCGAGGTCGACCCCCCAGGCATCGAGCTCGGTGGGGATCACGCCGGCGGAATGGCAGAGGTCCCAGAGCACCAACGCCCCCGCTGAGTGTGCTGCCGCAGTGATTTCCTGCATGTCGGCCAGATAGCCCGAGCGGTAGGCGACGTGACTCACCACGAGGAGCGCCGTCGCATCGGAGACAGTCTCGCTCACCTGATCGGTCGTGACGCCGTACCTCTTGTCGACAGTGATGTAACGAACGGTCAGCCCGCGTTCGCGGGCGATACCCTCGATGATGAACCTGTCGGTCGGAAAGTTGTCGTCGTCGAGCACGATCTCGGTACGGTCGGGCCGAGCATCGACCGCCGCACGGATCAGCTTGTAGAGCATCACTGTCGTCGAGTCGGCGACCACCGTCTGGCCCGCAGCGGCCCCCAGGGTGAGCGCACCCAGCCGGTCACCGAGCGTCAGGGGCAACTCGAACCACTCCTCATCCCAGGAGCGGATGAGCCTCGAACCCCACTGCTGTTCGATGAACGAACCGAAGCGATCCTTCGTGACCTTCAGCGGCCGGCCGAGCGAGTTGCCGTCGAGGTAGGCGACGACCTCGGCGCTCGGCACGAAGCGCGAGGGAAACGTGGCCAGCGGGTCGAGTGAATCGCGGAGTTCCGCGTCGCCGGTGCCGGCGCCCGCACTCGCAGGGCTTCCAGAGAGAGTGGGTGACGTCATGCGAAGATCTCCTCAATGTGTGCAATGTTCAGAACTGTAGCGCCCGACAACCACGATGCCGTGGCGCTGGGGTCGTGATTGACGGGGCCCTCGATGTACGAGAGGCGGTGGCCCGAAGAACCGCCGGGATTGCCGATACGAGCCGTGAGGGCTGACACCAGCGCCTGCTGCCCCAACCCGGCAGCGGCCAGCGCGCCCAGCTCCCGCTCATTGAGGCCGACGGGCAACGGGCCGTTCCCGAGGTCCGTTCCGTACACCACTCGCCCGCCGAGGGCAGCGAACCGGGCGAGATTGTCGAGAGCGATCTCGAACCCCGGCGTGGGGGTTCCGTAGCCGTGGATGTCAAGGGTGCTGATGAAAGCGGCTGTCGTCGCGATCGAGGCGAGCTGGTCATCCGTCAACCTCTCGGTGAACGGAGTGTGGGCGAAATAGTCGACCCCCGCCTGTGCAGCACGCCAGGCCTGGCCTTCACCCTCGGCGTGCGCCACGACGGGCACCCCGAGGGCGTGCGCCTGCCGGATGATCGCCTCGAGCAGCGCGTCGTCGAACACCGGGCCGGCCACGCTGTTCAGCGTCAGCTTGATGACGCTCGCCCCTGCCGCAGCCAGCCGGGCCAGAGCACGTGCACTCTCGTCGGCCGTACGGATCTCCAGGCACGCACCCTCCGGAGCCCACGACTGGCGGCTCGGGTAGCCACCGGGAGCTGTCAGGAATGCACCCGCGAACGCGACGTCGATGCCGTAGTCCGTCTTCAGGTCGGGCATCCAGCCCAGATCGACGACCCGCGCGACGCCACCGGGTGCCAGCCCGGCCGGATCGATGAGCCCCAGGTGCACGTGCGAATCGCTGAAACCCCCGAACAGCGTTCCGGGCAGGTGTGCCACCACCTCGGTCGGCGCTACCGTGGCCTCGCCGACGGGTGCCACGTAGGCGACGACTCCGTCGTTCAGACGGAAGACGCTGGCTCCGACGAAGGCGGCTGGACCGCCCGGGGTCGAGAGGAAGGCATCGTCGGTGGTGAAGTACGAAACCGCGCCGGGCTGCGTTCTCGTGCTCACGCGCCGATCTCTGTTCGAACGGCGAAGAGTTCGGGAAAGAAGGTGAGGCTCAGAGCGCGCTGGAGGAAGTCCACCCCGGTGGATCCTCCGGTGCCCCGCTTCATACCGATGGTGCGCTGCACAGTGCGCAGGTGCCGAAAACGCCAGAACTGGAAGTTGTCCTCGAGGTCCACGAGCTCTTCGCAGGCCTCATAGACGCGCCAATTGTCTCCCGACGCCTCGTAGATCCCCTTGAACACCGGCACCAGCTCGGGGTTGAAGACGTAGGCCTTCGTGACATCGCGCTCGAGCGCACTCGCGGGGATGTCGAAACCCTGGCGGCTGAGATACCGCAGGAATTCGTCGTACAGGCTGGGCTCCTCGAGCAGCTCGCGCAGGATCTGCTGCGACGCCGGGTCGCTGTCGAAGACGCTGAGCATCTTCTCGTTCTTGTTGCCCAGGATGAACTCGACCGCGCGGTACTGGTGCGACTGGAACCCCGAGGAGTTGGCCAGAAAATCCCTGAACTCCGCGTATTCGGTGGGTGTGAGGGTGGCCAGCACCGACCACTGCTGCGTCAGCACCTCCTGGATGTGTTTGACCCGCGCGATGCGCTTCAGGACCGTTCCGATGTCGTCGCTCTTCAGCAGATCGCGCGCCGAGCGGATTTCGTGAAGCAGCAGCTTCATCCACAGCTCGCTGGTCTGGTGCTGGATGATGAACAGGAGCTCATCGTGATGAACGGGTTCGCTCACCGGCCGTTGAAGGCTCAGCAGTTCGTCGAGCGCGAGGTACGAACCGTAGTTCATTCGCTGGGAAAAGTCGGTGACGATCCCCGCTTCCAGCGGTCTCGTGTTCTCCTCGACAGCCATCGAGAACCTCTTTTCTCTCATCACTAGGGTACGTGTCAGTGACGCTCGTCACAAATTCGAAATGTTAAGTTCTCGTTTCGCACAGGATATTCCGCACCGGTCTGTGGCCGGGCACCGAATCGTCAGGGCTTCTGCACGCGACGGCGGGCAGACATGCCCGACTTGTACTGCTCGGGCACCCGGTGCCCCCTGAACTGCTGGTCGATGGCCGCGTTCAAGGTCCAGTACGGGTCGACCAGGTGCGGTCTGGCGAGGAGGCAGAGATCGGCGCGCCCGGCGATCACGATCGTGTTCGCATCGTCGACCGAGGCGATCGCACCGACGGTCATGGTCGGGATCCCGACCTCCTGGCGGATGCGGTCGCTGAACGGTGTCTGGTAGAGCCTGCCGTATTCGGGCCTCGCCTCGGCGCTGGTCTGGCCCGTCGAGACGTCGACGATGTCGACACCGTGCTCGGCGAGCATCCGGGCGAAGGCCACGGCGTCATCACCGGAGAAACCGTCTTCGACCCAGTCGGTGGCGCTGATGCGCACGCTCATCGGTTTGTCGGCGGGCCAGACGGCGCGCATGGCATCGACCACCCGGAGCGGAAAGCGCGCGCGATTCTCGAGAGAACCACCCCACTGGTCGGTTCGCCTGTTCGACAACGGTGAGAGAAAGCTCGACAACAGGTAGCCGTGGGCCGCGTGCAGTTCGATGATGTCGAACCCTGCCGTGGCGGCCAACCGGGTCGAGGCGACGTGCTCGGCGACCACCCTGTCCATGTCGGCGATCGTCAGCTCCCGCGGCATCGCACTGCCGGGGAGGTACGTTATGGCCGAGGGCGCAATCGTCTCCCAGTTGCCGTCGTCGAGAGGCTCGTCGATGCCCTCCCACATGACCTTTGTCGACCCCTTGCGGCCCGCGTGACCGATCTGCACCCCGATCTTCGCGTCGCTGTTCTCGTGCACGAAGGCTGTGACCTCGGCCCAGGCAACGGCTTGCCCGGTATTCCAGAGCCCCGGGCATCCCGGAGTGATGCGCGCATCGGGGGCCACACAGACCATCTCGGTGAACACCAGCCCCGCACCGCCGACCGCGCGCGCGCCCAGGTGCACGAGGTGCCAATTCGTGGGCATCCCGTCGACGGCGGAGTACTGCGCCATCGGCGAGACCACAATCCGGTTTGCGAGACGCATGCTCCCCAGAGTGAAGGGGTAGAACATGGGCGGAGTGCCGCTCTCGACCTCGATGCCGGCCGCGCGCGATGACTCGGCGAACCACTCATCGAGGCGGGCGACATACTCCGCATCGCGCAGCTTGAGGTTGTCGTAGGTGATGCGCTGGCTGCGGGTCAGCAGCTGGAAGACGAACTGCTGGGGTGGCAGGTCACGGTACCGCTGCACGCCCTCGAACCACTCGAGACTGGTCTTCGCCGAGCGCTGGATCGAGGCCGCGAGGGGATGCCTGACGTTCTCGTACTGCGCGAGGGCGGTGGCCACATCCGGAGCTTCGATCAGCGCGTTCGCCAGGGCGATCGCGTCTTCGAGCGCAAGTTTCGTGCCGGAGCCGATGGAGAAGTGTGCCGTGTGCGCTGCGTCGCCGACGAGTGCTGTTCGACCGGCAACCCAGCTCTCGTTCGAGACCTGCGTGAAATTCAGCCACTTCGAGGCATTGCCGATCAGCTCGTGGCCATCGAGGTAGTCAGCGAAGAGGCGCTCGGCGTAGTGCCTCGACTCGTCATCGTCGAGCTCAGCGAGGCCGGCACGCTCCCAGGTCGCGGGGTCGGTCTCGACGATGAAGGTCGAGGTCGTCTCGTTGAAGGGGTAGATGTGTGCCCAGAACATGCCGTGCGGGGTGTCGACGAAGACGAAGGTGAAGCAGTCGACGGGCCGGGTGGTTCCGAACCAGGCGTACTTGGCCGGCCGGGCGTGCACGTTCGGCTTGAACACGTCGGCGCGCGCTGACCGGGTGCGACTGTGAACCCCGTCGCTGGCAATCACGACGTCGAAGTCACGCTCCAGATCGTCAAGGCCCGGGGCCAGCGTTTCGTAGTGGATGATCACCCCGAGCTCACGCGCACGCTCACCCAGCAGCACCAGCAGTTCCTTGCGGGCCAGCGCGGCGAAGGAGTGGCCGTCGGAGCGTTCGCGAAACCCGAGGTAGTCCACGTCGATCGCGCTCCAGGTGCGGAACCGTGCTTTCACCCGTTCGAAGATCACCGAATCGGCCGCCTCGAGGTTGTCGAGCGTCTCCTGCGAGAACACCACGCCGAAGCCGAAGGTGTCATCGGCCGCGTTGCGCTCGTAGACCACGACCTGATTCTCAGGGTCGGCCTTCTTGAGCACGATGGCGCTCATCAGCCCGCCGGGGCCTCCACCGATCGACACAGCACGCACGCTCAGCACCCCACGTCGGTCAGGTGTTCGAACGTCAGCCCCAGGTCGGTCACGACGATGGCGACCGCGGCGAGCGCCTCCTTCACGTTCGCATCGGCGCAGGGGGCGAGCCCCGCTCCGGCGAGCGCCGTGAGCTGGTCGTAGACGGCGAGAAGCGCCCTCTCCTCGCTGGTGGTGGTGCGACCGAGGAGGTCGGTGGTTCGGGAAGCTGACAGGGACATGGGAGTGCCTCTTTCTGGGGGGATGGTGAGCGTCAGAGTGCCGGGCGCAGGTCGGTCAGCCGTTTGGCTTTCAATTCGAACCTCGGCAGCGAGCCGGTCTCTGCGCGGTCGACGATGAAACGCAACCCTTCATGAGCATCTGCCAGCTCGGCGGCGAGCCGCGAGCTGAGCTCTCGCCAGGCCTCGTCGTTCACACTGGGAGACGGCTCGACCTGAAGCGTGATCTCGTCGCGGATTCCCTCGCGCGTGATGCGCAGCTGGAACTCCTCGATCGACCCGAAGGTGCGCACGATCCCCTCCACCGCCCGAGGGTAGACGTTTGTGCCGCGAACGAGCTTCATGTCGTCGACCCGGCCGAGAATCCCGCCCTCGTAGAGGTCCCAGGTACGGCCGTTGGATGCCCGGCTCGACGGCATCTTCTGAACCAGGTCAGCCGTGCGGTACCTGAGCAGCGGAATCATGCTGCGCCCGAATGAGGTGCACACCCGCTCCCCGCGTTCGCCGTAACCGAGTTCCTTCCCCGTCTCCGGATCGATGACCTGTTCGATGAAGTGGTCTTCGATGATGTGGCAGCCGCCCGGCTGGTCGGCAGGCTCGAACATGAAGATCGTCGATACTTCGGTCATACCCGCGGTGTCGAACGCCTTCGCCCCCCACTGCTCTTCGATGAGGGCTTTCGTCTCGGGAATCGACCCGGCCGGTTCTCCCGAGAGGATGATCGTCTTCACAGCACTGCCGCGGAGGTCGATTCCGAGCTCCTGGGCCTCCTGTGCGAGGCGAAGTGCGTAGGTGGGCGTGCTGGCCACCACCGTCACCCCGAAGTCGATGATCTGCTTGATCCGGCCGGCCGTGGTCTGGGCTCCACCCGGGATCGTCATCGCCCCGATCTTCTCGAGCCCGTAGTGCAGCCCCCAGAACCCGATGAACGAGCCATAACCGAAGGCGATGTAGCCGACGTCCGACGGGCGGACTCCGACTCCCCAGAGGGCATAGCTCCACATCTCCGCCGACCACTTCCAGTCCTTGCGACTGTCGAGGGCTCGCAGTGGCATCTTGCCCGACGTGCCACTCGTGGTGTGCATCCTTACCGCACTCTCGGCGCCCGCCACAGGCAGTTCACCGTAGGGCGGATACGCGATCTGGCTCTGCATCCATTCGTCGCGGGTGAGAAACGGAATGCGTTCGATGTCGGCCCACGACCTGAGCTGATCGGGGCTGAAGCCCGCCGCCCTGAACGAACGCTGGTAGAACGGACTCCGGGCATCAGCCCACTCTGCGACGCGGCGCAGTTTGGCGAGCTGAAGCTGCCGAAGCTCCTCGCGGGGCAAGGTTTCGGTCTTCGGGTTCCAGTACGGGGAGTGATCCATCATTACCTCGAGGCACGTCGGTTCGTGGCGCCGGAATGCGTCACTCAGGCAATATAACCAAATCATGACGCGCGTTCTGTTTCTGTACTATTAATTCGGTGTTACGCCGACCTGAGAGAGCGCGAGTCAGTTGTCCTCCCGCCGGAATTGCGTTGGCGGCACCACCGCGCTGCCGAAACAGAAGCACTAGTCTCAGCTGTGGCTACATTCAGAATCCTGCTGATCCGCATCGCCGTCTCGCTGGGCTCTGCCTGCGTCGGGCTCCTCGCCGCAGCGCTGCTCATCACCGAGGTGACGCTGACCTGGGAAGGGTTCCTGGTCACGGTGATCGTGTTCACGGTGGCTCAGAGCCTGATCGTCCCGCCCGTATTGAAGGCCACGACCCGCAACGCGCCCGCCTTCATCGGGGGGATCGGCATCGTCGCCACCCTCGTCTCCCTGCTCATTGCGGCCGTCATCGCCAACGGAATCCGCATCTCGGGGATCCGGGCCTGGATTCTCTGCACCCTTGTCATGTGGCTCGTCACCGCCGTCGGCAGTTTCCTGCTTGTCAGGTACCTGAAGAAGCAGGGGCGCCCCGCGGCCCGTCGCTGACTCCGGCCCGCACCCTCGGTTGTCCCCTGTTTTGCGGACTGCGTTCGTGCGCCGGTCACCATAGCCTGATTCATGCGGTTGCATAAAGGCGCTGCTTCAGTCCCGGAATCACAGACCCGGCACCACAGACCCGGCACCACAGACCCGAGAGCACTCCTCCCATCGACGAGCCAGACAGCGAGCCTCCCCGCTACCTCCCCCAGGTGATCACCATCACGGTTCTGGTTCTCATCGGCATAGCGGTCTTCTGGGTGATCTCGCACAAGTGACGGATGCGAGCATGAGCGTTGCGAACGCGGCCGCAAGCCTCATCACGAGTACGCTCATGACCAGCCCGCACCTGACACGGACGCATGAGCAAGCCTGAGAGGCACGAATGTCTGAACCACTGATTCCTGAACCTCGTAAAACGCCCGCTGTGGGCCCGGGCTGGTACCCCTCGCCGACCGGCACCTCGGAGTTGCGCTGGTGGGACGGCTACCAGTGGACGGAACACGCGATGGCCAGCGCACCGGTCAGTCGGATCGGGCCTTCCACGCCGGTGTACAACGCCTTCATCTGGCTCATCGTGCTTGTTCCGTTGATCGACACGGTGGCCCTCGCGATGCTGAACTTCGGCTCACTGATGACCGACAGTATGCGGGCATCCCTCTACAACCCGGGTGCGAGCCGCTACTCGTCGACATCGATGATGTACACACCCGGTTACATCGCAGTGCAGCTCATCGGGCTGGCTATCTATGCCATCATCGTTGTTCTCGCCTACCTGGACTGGAAGCGCCTCGGCACGGTCGGATTCCCCCGCCGTTTCCACTGGGCGTGGGCCTTCCTCTCAGTCGTCTATGTGATCGGGCGTTCCGTCGTCGTCAGGCAGCAGACCGGCCGGGGACTCGCCGTCATCTGGGTCTACATCGGCGTGTTCGTGATCCAGCTGATCGTCATCGGTGTCCAGGTTGCGAGCGCGATCGGCTCGATGACCCAGATCGTTCAGCAGTACTCACGCACCTGAGGAGTGCGCCGCACAGGCCGTGCCGTACAGCCCGTGCCGCACAGTCTTCACTGAACCGCGGCGGTGAGCCTCGACACGTTGTCGAGCAGCTGGGACCGCACCGGGCGTTGCAGCCAGTCTTCGAGCAGCAGTTCGCGTGAGTGCAGCAGGTAGTCCTCCTCGACTTCGCGCAGCGCGTCAACAAAACGGCGCCCACGGACGAGCAGCGAGACCTCGAAGTTGAGACTGAATGAGCGCATGTCCATGTTGCTCGATCCGATCACGGCAACCTCATCGTCGATCGTGAAGTGCTTCGCGTGCAGAACGACGGGCTTCTCGTAGAGGAAGATCCGCACCCCCGCGCGCAGAAGAGCTTCATAGTATGAACGCTGTGCGTGATAGACCACCGCCTGGTCGGCCACCTCGCAGGCGAAGAGGTGCACCTCGACGCCCCGCTCCGCGGCCGTCGTGATGGCGTAGAGCATGGAATCGTCGGGCACGAAGTAGGGGCTCACGATGACCAGCCGCTGCTGGGCCGCGTAGAGCAGCGCATTGAACAACCGGAGGTTGTTCTCGCCTTCGAACCCTGGGCCGCTCGGTACGATCTGGCAGTCGAGCGTGTCTGACGACTCGACGACACGGATCGACTCGGTCTCGCGGGTGAGCAGTTCGTCGGTCTCGCTGTACCAATCGGTGATGAAGATCGCATTCACACCCGCGACCGTCGGGCCCTCGATCTTGACCATGAGGTCTTTCCAACGCAGGCCCTGCCGGATGTTGCTGCGCTTGTTGTACGAAGGGTCGACCATGTTCTGCGAACCCATGAAACCGACGAGACCGTCGATCACGAGAACCTTGCGGTGGTTCCGGAGGTCCGGTCGACGACACGAGCTCCGGAACGGATAGAAGGGCAGCATCTCCCAGAAGTCGATGTCGTTCGCCCGCAGCCATCGACGGGTGGCACGGCCTCTCGGGCTGCGGATGGTCGAGATGTGGTCGTACAGGACCCTGACTGTGACTCCCCTCTTCTGGGCGGCAAGCAGCGCATCGAAGAAGGGTACCGTCGTCGCGTCGCGGCTGAGGATGTAGAACTCGACGTGTACGTACTTCTCGGCAGCCTCGACCGCCGCCGTCATCGCCGCAATCGACTCGGTGTAGTCCGGCAGGAGTTTGACATCGTTGCCACCGACCAGCGGCATGGCACCCAGCGTGCGATTCAGTTCGACGACCGAACTGAACCACTCCGGCCAGGTCTCGTTCTTCGAGACGAGATCGAGCCCCTCTGTCGTCTCCAGAATGAAGTTGTTGATCTCCTGCTGCTTGTCTCGACGCGCTTTGGGCAGCTTGGTCGTTCCGAACAGGCTGAAGAAGAGCGTCCCGGGGATCGGGGCGACGAAGATCGCCATCAGCCACGCCATGGCTGCCGTGGGCCGCCGATTGCGCGGCACCACGATGACGGCACCGATGCGGATGACGATCTCGGCGATGAGAACAACGATCGGCACGACCTTGAACAGCTTGTGCCGGCTCAGGCGAGCCAGTCCTTCTTTCACGCTCTTGCACCCCATCGTCGAAACCTGTTGACCGCTGACATTGCCACCCCGCGGAGATTGTTACCCATTGAGCCTGCCACACCTTAGCGGTCACCCGGCCCGAAATCGAGGCCCCGCCACGGAATCGCACCGTGTACTACCGTCATCGCATGCCTGGTTCTACCCTCCGTTCCTTCCATGAGAGATTCATCGTCGAGACACGACCCGTGAACGCCACGGTCAAGCGAAACCTCTTCATCATCTCTGCCGTCCTCGTCGGAGCCGGCCTGGTGTTCTTCTTCGTGATTCTGTCCAGCGTGCTGCAGAAAGACGATGTCTCGAGCATCGATGCACCGATCGAGAGCTGGATCGACGCCCGCCGCACAGACTGGCTCACGGTCGTCATGATCGGCATAGCAGTGGTGTTCGGTCCGATCGCACTGCCGATCATCATCCTGGTCGTCACGGTGAGCTGGGGCATCTTCGCCCGGCACATCTGGCGCCCGCTGCTGCTCGCTCTCGGCACCCTGACCGGCGTGATCGTTGTGCAGATCATCACCCGGCTGGTCGGCAGGCAACGCCCGCCCGTCTCGCTCATGCTCTTCGGGACCGACACGACGTTCTCCTTTCCCTCAGGCCACGTTCTCGGTGCGTGCGACTTTCTGCTCCTGCTGACGTACCTGGTCTTCTCGCGCAAGAAGAACCCGCGGGTGACTGTGGCGGCATTCGTCGTCGCCGCCCTGCTCATCTTCGCGGCGGCCGTGTGCCGGGTCTACCTGGGATACCACTGGGCGACAGACGCCCTCGCTTCGATGTCACTGTCGCTGGTCATCCTCGGGCTCATCGTCGCGCTCGACACGTATCGCACTGTGCGTGTCAGATCAGAGGCGGGCACGCAACGCCCGCACGCCGCTGTAGACACCGTAGGCGATCAGGCCGGCGCCCACGATCCAGAGCAGCGCCATGCCCAGCGGCACGGTGGCCAGGCTTCGGAGGGCCCCGTCGAGGCCCGTCGCTCTGCCCGGGTCGACGGCGAACGCAGCGACGGCGAAGAGCACGCCCACAAGTACCAGCACGATTCCCTTGGCCACGTAGCCGAGAACACCGACGAACACGATGGCGGTGCCGGCCGTGCCAGAGGGCACTGAAATGTCGTCGGTGAACTTCTTCGTGGCACCCTTCACGACGAAGTAGACGCCGATTGCCGCTATGGCGATGCCGATCACGACAGCCAGGATCTGCCCACCAGGTGTCGCCAGGAGCCCTGCACTGGCCTGGCTCGTGCTCGACGCAGAATTCGATGAGCCGCCCTGCGCGAAGGTCAGTGCTGTTCCGCCAACCGCGAGGTAGACCACACCCTTGGCGACCTCCTTGACGATGTGCGAAACGCGTTTCTTCGGGTCGGTAGCCCGAAAGAGGAAGGCACCGAGGATCAGCCAGAGCCCCAGGGCAGCAAGTCCGACGACCACGACCCAGAGTACGAAGACACCGCCCGGAGCGCTCGCCAACTGGGTGAGCGCACCCGATTGATCGGCTTCGCCACCCCCCGTACCCACAGCGAGGCCGATGGCGATCAATCCGATCAGGATGTGCAGCAGTCCGTTGACCGCAAATCCCAGCCGGGCAAGGCCACGGAGCACAGGGCTGTTCGACACCGTACGTGCGGCGGCTTTCGCGTCAGGCATGCGCGTCCTCCTTCGCACCGGGACCGTCATCACTGATGACATTTGCATCGGCATCGGCATCGGCACCGGCATCACTGGTGACACTTGCGTCGGCAGCGTCGGCAGCATCGGCAGCATCGGCAGCATCATCATCACCCGAGCTGTCGTCGGCGACCTCGGCCGGAATGCGCACAACCAGCGCACCGGCGTCGACCCACGTCTTGAACGCCACCGCCTCACCGAAGGCGTCACCGTCGAGCTCGATGTGCTCTGCCCGGTTGAAGCGCGCGGTGACGGACGCCCCCTTGTCGTACTCCATCGCCCGGACCTCCTTCACCTCACCCATGAGCTTTCTGCCCATCGACGTCCGCCGGATGATCCCGTTCTCCCACGCGACTCGCGCCCAGATCTGGATCCAGCCGAAGAACCCCTTCGGTCGGAGCATCACGATGTCGAAGACCCCATCGTCGACGGCGGCATCGGGCAGCAGCAGCATGTTCGCCGGCAGCGAGCCGCAGTTGCCGACGATGAGCGTGTGGGCACGAAGAGCGCGGGTCGGATGATCGCCGAGCCGATACCGGAAGCGCAGTTCGTCTTTGTCTCTCAGCGCCAGCGAGATCGCCTGCACATAGGCGAGCCAGCCCACTCGCTTCTTGAGCTCGGAGTTCGTATTGGCGATCATCTTGGCGTCGATCCCCAGCCCGGCCATCACGAGGAACGCGTGCCTGTCCCGGGTCGAATCCGCCCGTTCGATGTCGATGACACCCAGGTCGATGGAACGGTTCGCACCCGTGAACGCCGTCGCCAGAGAGTGGTCCATGTCGTCGAGGGTGAGCGCGAGGTTGCGCGCGAGCAGGTTTCCGGTGCCAGAGGGCAACAGCGCAAGGGGGATGCCTGTGCCCCGGAGGGTTTCTGCCACCGCGCGAACGGTTCCGTCCCCGCCTGCTGCGATGACGACATCGACCTTCTGTTCGACGGCCTTCCTGGTGATCTGCTCTCCGGGGTCGTCTTCGCTCGTCTCGAGCCAGAGCGTGGACGCCCAGCTGTTCGCCGCCTCCTGCGCCTCAAGCGCCGCACGCAGCTGCTCGAGGTCGACTTTGATGGGATTGTAGACGAGGGCGGCCGTCTTCTGCTGGTTGTCTGCGGCACTGGTTACTGCCTCATCAGCGGCGGCGTGCCTGGGCTCGTTCGAGGGCGTCATGTCGTGTGCTCCAGATCGTCGGGTTTTTCATGCACGGGCTGCTCGTGTTCGGGCTGCTGGTGTTCAGACGGCCTTCTCCGGGTCGTGAGGTAGAGGCGGTGCGCGGTGATCACGATGGCGAGCCAGGCGGCCCCGAGCATCCAGCCGGCGAGCACATCGGTGAACCAGTGGTGCCCGAGGTAGACGCGGCTGAGACCGATCGACAGGGCGAAGAGCGTGGCGACCGCGATGGTGGTCACCCGGGCCCTGGCGGTCTTCTGGCGCAGGATCAGGAGATACGCGATGATTCCCGCGATGACGACCGCATTGAGCGTGTGCCCGCTCGGGAAGGAGGGCGAGTATTCGTACGGTGGTACGGCGTCGGCCAGGGGCGGCCTGTCGCGGCCGATCAGGTCTTTGCCGGCGATGGTCATGAGGAGGGAGCCGGTTCCAGCAGCCGCGATGAGGATCACCGGCGTCCACGACCGCCGCCGAGCGGCCAGAATGACGATGGCCCCCACCGCGATGATCGGCATGCCGATCGGCCCGGCGATGTCGGTGTAGGCGGTCACGATGGCGTCGAACCAGGGCGAACGGGCCGACATCATCGCAGCCAGCAGCGGCTTGTCGAGCCCAGCGACGCCGTCGGAATCGGTGACGGCGTCGTAGACCTGGGCGGCGGCGGCACTCAACAGCACCACGATGGCCATGCCGAAGGCCAGCGTGAGGATGAGCGCGCCGTGCGGACCGAGCCTGGCCGACAGCCGGCGAGTCAGTTGGGCGAGAAGGCGCCCGATGGGGCTGTACCAGTGAGTGAGATCGCGAGACCCCACAAATCGATCGTGGGTCAGCTCTCCCCTGACTCCCGAGTCTTTCGGGCTCGCCGGTGTCACAGGAGGAAGTTCCATACTCCGATAGTAGGCAGCAGGTGCCGCATCGCTCGGGGGCTTGCGCGCCCACGCCGCGCTCGGTAGGCGGCTCTGCACTGCATACTTGCAGATATGAACGATTCCTCTCGCCCGGCACTGTCGCCTGACGCAGACGACCTGCTGATTCTCCTGGCGGTTTCGCGCACCGGCCGCTTCCTCACGGCGGCAGAGAGCCTCGGCATCAACCACACCACCGTCTCGCGGCGGATCACCTCGCTCGAGCAGGCACTCGGTGGCCGGGTGCTCGCCCGGTCGGCCGGCGGCTGGGAACTCACCGCCCTGGGCGAGAAGGCCGTCGGGGCGGCCGAAGCCGTCGAGGCGGCCGTGAGCGAACTCACAGCGCCGCCCGACGAACCCCGACAGCTCAGCGGCGTGGTGAGACTCTCGGCAACCGACGGGTTCAGCGCCTATATCGCGGCTCCTGCGGTCGCTGCGCTGCGGCGCGAGCATCCGAATCTCAGCGTCGAAATCGTCACCGCAACCAGGCGGGCGCTGCAGCACCGGTCTGGCCTCGACATCGAAGTGGTGGTCGGCGAGCCGCAGGTTCACCGCACAGAGGCCTTCGAACTGGGGCACTACGCCCTCGGAATGTACGCCTCCCGTACGTACCTGCGCGAACACGCCACTCCGACGACACTGCCCGAGCTGATGATGCACCCTCTGGTGTACTTCATCGACTCGATCCTGCAGGTCGACGACCTCGATGCGCCGCGCCGGCTCGTGCCGACCATGGTCGATGGAGTCAGTTCGACGAACGTCTTCGTGCACGTCGAGGCGACGCGCGCCGGTGCGGGGATGGGTTTTCTGCCGTGCTTCATGGCCGACCAGCACGCCGACCTGGTTCGTGTTCTGCCTGAGCTGGTCGGCGAACGGCTGGCCTACTGGATGGTTCTCCGCACCGAGGCGCTCCGTCAACCGGCCATCGCTGCCGTGGCGTCGGCACTGCGCTCACGCATGATCGAGTTCAGCGACGCCCTCGAGGGGCGCCCCGGCAGCCGGATGATCGGCAGCCCGTACAGCTGACAGGGCACGTTCGTGGCCGCTAGCGCCTGCTCAGCGAGCCGACCAGCCGCCGTCCATCGTGTAGCTCGCACCGGTGACCATCGTCGACTCCTCGGAGGCGAGCCAGCCGACGAGCGAGGCGACCTCCGACGGTTCGACGAGTCTCTTGATGGCACTCTCCGTGAGCATGATGCGGCTGAGGACTTCTGACTCAGGGATGCCGTGCACCTCGGCCTGCTCGGCCAGCTGCTTCTCGACCAGCGGAGTCCGCACGTAACCGGGGCTGATGCAGTTGCTTGTGACACCCTTCGGGCCGCCTTCGAGAGCCGTCACCTTCGACAGCCCTTCGAGTCCGTGTTTCGCCGACACGTAGGCGCTCTTGAACGGGGATGCGCGCAATCCGTGAACCGACGACACGTTGATGATGCGACCCCATTCACGTTCGTACATGCACGGCAGAACACGGCGGATGAGCAGGAAAGGCACCTCGAGCATGAGGGTCACGATCATCCGGAAGTCGCCGGGGGCGAAGTCCTCGATCGGCGACAAGCGCTGCACACCGGCGTTGTTCACGAGGATGTCGATGGGCGGCAGGGCGCGGGCGAGTGCTTCGTCGGAGACCTGGTCAGGGTCGAGAAGGTCGACCTCCCAGGCGGTGCCGCCGATGTCAGCCGCCACGCGCCGGGCAGCGTTGCCGTCACGGTCAGCCACGATGACCTGCGCACCCCGCGAGGAGAGGGTATGGGCAACTGCCTCCCCGATTCCACTTGCGCCGCCAGTGACCAGCGCTGTCTTGCGTTCGAGAGAGTTCGTCATGGTTCAGGAGTATCACTGCACTGGAATGCGGATCAATCACCGAACACGCACCCGCACTGTGCAGATTTGCAGATTAATGGATTTCGCGCACAAACGCGGCCACGGGCATCCGGGACCTGTGAGCCTGCCCCCGAATGCCGTCGGCTGGCGAGCGTCAGCAGACAACCGCGCTCGGCCCGCAGCGCGTCAGAACGTGAAGTCGTCGTACTCGAACAGGTCGGCGCCCAATTCGGCTTCCCCGCTGCTCGAGAGTGCAAATGGCTGTGCCGAGGAGTGCGCCAGGGGCTGTTGCCACAGTTCATCGACCTGCACGACCGCGTCGAATTCTTCGAATTTGATCGAAGAGCTGGGCGTGATCAGCAGAGCGACGCGCAATTTCGAGGTGTTCAGTACGTCGACGAAACCTCCGCCCATGCGGGCTGCATCGGCGAACATCGCCTTGAGGCCCGACACGTCTCTGCCCTCCGGGAGGAAATACCGCTCATTGTTCACCGTCAATCGGTACGTGCTCACCAGTACTCTTTTCACTCGTTGGACCAGAGCGGAGTGCTGACGCACTGCCCGTTAGTATGGGTAAGTATCTCAGAGACTGAGTAGCTTGCACTCTGGCTGTTTTGGGGATTGACACAGTTCACTCGCCCGGCAACCTGGTGCAGCCACGAGCCAGTCACACTCTGGGATCGATACGGGAACCAGCGGGGAGAATCGGATGTTCGGGCAGACGGGGCCGATTCAGGCCGTCGATGGCTTACCGGCCGCTACCCTCGTACTCCTCCGTGCGCTCGACAAGATGAGAAGCCGCTTCGCGAGTGAACGCGAGCTCACACTGTCGGAACTCCGCGTGCTCTCGCGTATCGCCGAAGCGCGCCAGGCTTCGCCCAAGATGCTCGCCGGCTCGATGAACCTGACGACCGGTGCCGTCACAGCAATCTCGGATCGCCTGGTTGAACGCGACCTGATCGTCAGGGTCGCCCACCCAAGCGATCGGCGGGCCATCTTCCTCGAACTCACGCCGGCGGGTGAAGCGGTCATGGCCGGCGTCTACGACGACTACCGGGGTGCAATCACGGCTGTGGCCGACACCATGACCGGCGAAGAGACCGAGCTCCTCGAAGGCCTCCTGTTGCGGCTGGCGACGTCTCTCGGCTACCCGCTTGAAGATGGCCTCGCTGGGGCGCAGTCGACCACCTCCGCAACCTGAGATCTCGCGCTTGCGCGGGCGCGCGACTGCCGGAGCTCTTGCGGGGTGCTTGCGGGGTGCTCGCGGGTCTCTTGCGGGGCGCTTGTCGACGGCGAGAGGTCGGAGTGGACTCGTCACCGAGTGGTGGTTTTGCTGGCCGGCGAGGATTCTGGCTAGTGAGCCCGCTGGCCGGTGAACAGGGTAGCCGGTGAGGATTCTGGCCGGTGAACACGTTGGTGCCGCCACAGTTGGCGTCGGCCTCAGACCACCTCAGACAGAGACCAATCAAGGTCGTTCGACGCTGCCTCATAACCGGGATCACTGGCCGAGGAATGCGCCGTGAAGGCATGAACTTCACGGCTGATCGCCTCATCGGTTCTATCGTTGCGGCCCGGCCGATCGCCAGACATCTCCTGCGCGTGAGCCGAGAAAACGGACAGGTGCCCTGTTGACCCTGACACGTGCCTCGTGGGCTCAAAGTCGTGACTGACCCGCTCTGCCAGGTAGCCAGTCTGCTCGGGCGCCAGGCCGGTTGACTCTGAAACGTCACGAGCCACACTGGCACTGCCGCGGGATTCAATCGCCCGCGAGAGTGAAACCAGCAGACCGGCGACGATACAGCCACCGACGAGTGCCGCCAGTTTCGAACTCAGATTCCTGTTCACTTTGCTCCCTCAGGTGTGGCACATGCGTGCGGCTCCGGTGTCGGCCTGACGATCGACACCTGTCACCGGGGTCTGGGGAAAACAGTACAAAAAACGTACCATCGCGGGGTTGGTCACGAAAGGGGCTGCCCAAGTCTTGAACATCCCATGGTGACGAGAGGCTCAACGCGCTCAATGCTTCTTCATTCATCGCCTCCTCCTCCACAGACAGTCGATTGAGCGAGTTGTCCACTGATCGGGGGTTTTGAGTATCGAGCGTTGGGGGTGGGTGGTTGACTGTTCTCATGACACGAGCATTACTCACCGATGATGAGGTTGATCCCCTCCCAGCTGATTCGACTTTCACCAACCCCGATTGCTTCGGCACAGAGCTGGGTTCGTCGTCGTCATCAGTGTCGCGTCGGGACCGGTTCGCGGCGGCGGTCGCTGCGGTGGTGGTGTCGCATCGGGCGATCGCGGCCGCGCACGCCGCACACGCCCTCCTCGTCGAGGAAGCAAGGATCGCGGGGTTCGCGTTGCACACCCAGGACAGCTTCGCCAGCAGTGGCGGCGGGGGCCCGCAGTGGTCCTCCGACCAGATCGTCGAGCGCCAGGTCGTCCTCGAACTCGCCGTCGCCCTGCACCTCACCGAGCCCGACGCGAGGCGACTGGTCGACACCTGCGAAGGTCTTGCTGGCCCGTTCACGACCACCCGTGAAGCCCTTGCTTTGGGGCGGGTGTCGTACCGGCACACCGAAACGATTGTCACCCGTTCGCACCCGCTGCCCCGGGAAGCGTTAGGGAGGTACGAGAAGGCGGTACTGCCCTGGGCGCGGAAAGTCACCGCGCAACGCCTCGACAAAATAGCCCGCGCAGTCGTAGAGGAAGCACAACCCCGCACCGACACCCAACGCCACACCGACGCCGTCACGGGGAGGCGCCTGTATCTGGAACCCGGGTCCGACGGGATGGCGTACCTGACCCTGTACACCGCCGCCGTCGAAGCGGTCGCCATCCACAACCGCGCCACCGACATGGCCCGCTCCGCCAAACACAACGATGACCCCCGCACCCTCACCCAACTCAAAGTCGACGTCCTCACCGACCTCATGCTCAACAGCGACACCCACACCCCCCGCGTCACCCCCCACATCCGGGCCCGCGTCAACATCACCGTCCCCGCCCTCACCCTGTTGGGCCGGAACCACCAAGGCGACCCCGACCCCGACCAGACCTCAGGCCCAGCAAACCTCGAAGGGTACGGCCCGATCGACCGGCACACCGCCCTCACCATCACCCGCGACGCCCACTCCTTCACCCGCATCCTGACAGACCCCGCCACCGGTGTCGTCCTCAGCTACGGGCGGCAACGCTACAAACCCCCCACCGACCTCGACGAACTCATCCGGCTCACCCACACCGAATGCACCTTCCCCACCCCCTGCCACCCCTCCACCACCGCAGACCTTGACCACACCATCCCCTGGGCCGACGGCGGCGAAACCGCCTACAACAACATCAGCCCACTCTGCACCACGCACCACAAAGTCAAACACCACACCCAATGGACCATCCGACAAACCCCCGGAGAAAACGGGCACGCCCCGACCATCACCTGGACCTCACCCGCCGGCCACCAATACAACATCGAACCCACACCACTCACCAAACCCATCATCCAGTTCACCGACGACACAGACGACGAAGCCGACGGCCAGCCCGATCGCTCAGACAACCCCGATCGCTCAGACGACCCAGATCGCTCAGCCAACTCAGACACCTCAGACGGCCCAGCTCGCTCGGACAGCTCGGACAGCCCAGACAGCACAGGGCATCTCGCAGACCCAGAATGTTTCCAAGGGGCGCGTCACCCAGATGACGGTGACGCCCCGCCATTCTGAATTCGAACTCAGCCAGTCGACGCCACGGGGAATCGCCACGCAGACAGGCTGCTGGCGGCAACGCACACGAACCGGGAAACTGCGCGACTGAGTGAGCCTCAACCCCACTGGGGGCGCGAAGCCCCGCTCACAGTCACGCTCGCCAGCCATCAGGCTGGGACGAATCCCACACGGCGGTGAGCGTCGGTCAGATCAGGCTCTTGGTATGCCAGACGGTCTTGGTTTCGGTCAGAGTCGTAATCCGGCCGAGAGTCGGGTAGCCGGCGTCTGGCCCGGTCTCGGGAGGCAGTACACGTTTGAGCGTTTCGGCAGCCGCAATCTGGAGGTCGACCCAGTCCAATGCTGACGCACCCGAAAGGTCGAGAGCATTCACGTCCGCGTGCGACGCGAGCCAGGGAGCGATGTCCTTCGGTGACCCGGTGAGGATGTTGAGCGCTCCTCCTGGTACGTCACTCGTCGCGAGCACCTCGGCGAAGCTGATCGCTGAGAGCGGGAACTGCTCACTCGCGAGAACAACAACCGTGTTCCCGCTCACCAGTGCGGGGGCTACGACACTCACGAGGCCGAGCAGAGACGAATCCTGCGGCGCCACGATCGCGACGACGCCGGTGGGTTCTGGCACGGACAGATTGAAATAGGGCCCCGAAACGGGATTCGCGTTGCCGGCGACCTGTACGTACTTGTCACACCAACCGGCGTACCAGACCCACCGGTCGATTGCCTCGTCGACCTGAGCCCCGGCGATTTCTGCCGTCACGGTCTCGGCCTGAACGATCTCGTCGACGAACTGGGCGCGACGACCCTCGAGCACCTCGGCGATGCGGTAGAGCACCTGGCCACGATTGTAGGCCGTCGCTCCCGACCATCCGGACACCGCTGCACGGGCAGCAACCACTGCGTCCCTGGCGTCTTTTCGGGAAGCCTTCGCGGCGTTGGCGAGAAAGGCTCCGGATGCACTCCGAACCTCATACGTGTACCCGGACTCGCTGCGCGGGAACTTGCCTCCGATGAACAGCTTGTACGTCTTCGGAACAGCGAGATGTGTCATTTCGAGACCCTCTTTCGTCGCGATGCGGGTAGTGCCGGTGCTGGTAATGCTGTCGCTGGCGCTGCCGGCGCTGGTGATGCTGACGCCAGAATCGGCGCTGCCGGGCTCAGGTACGCGGCCAGGCCGTGCTTTCCACCCTCGCGGCCGTATCCAGACTCCTTGTAGCCACCGAACGGGCTGGCGGGGTCGAACTTGTTGAAGGTGTTCGCCCAGATGACGCCTGCGCGCAGTTTGTCTGCGACGGCCAGAATGCGGCTGCCCTTGTCGCTCCAGATCCCCGCCGAAAGCCCGTAGGGGGTGTTGTTGGCCTTCGCAATCGCCTCGGCGGGCGTGCGGAAGGTGAGCACCGACAGCACAGGCCCGAAGATCTCCTCCCGGGCGATCCGGTGGCTCGTCGACACGTTCGTGAAGATCGTCGGTGCGAACCAGAACCCGTTCTGCGGCAGCTCACACGGCGGGCTCCAGCGTTCGGCTCCCTCAGCCTCACCTGCAGCAGAGAGCGCCTCGATGCGAGCGAGCTGCGCTGCGCTGTTGATGGCACCGACATCGGTGTTCTTGTCGAGGGGGTCACCCACCCGAAGCGTCGCCATGCGAGCCTTCAGTCGTTCGACGACTTCGTCGTGCACGTTCTCCTGCACGAGCAACCTCGAACCGGCGCAGCAGACCTGGCCCTGGTTGAAGAAGATTCCATTGACGATGCCCTCGATGGCCTCGTCGATCGGTGCGTCGTCGAAGACGATGTTGGCCGCCTTGCCACCCAGTTCGAGGGTGACCTTCTTGTTCGTGCCGGCCAGCGATCGAGCAATCTCGCGCCCGACTGCTGTTGATCCCGTGAACGCAACCTTGTTCACGCCGGGATGGTTCACGAGCGCGCGACCAGTTGCTCCGTCACCGGTCACGATGTTGACGACACCTGCGGGGAGGTCAGCCTGCTGGAGGATCTCGGCGAAGAGCAGCGCCGTCAACGAGGTCGTCTCGGCCGGCTTGATCACCACGGTGTTTCCGGCGGCAAGAGCTGGCGCGATCTTCCAGGCAAGCATCAACAGGGGGAAGTTCCAGGGGATGACCTGGGCAGCAACCCCGAGCGACGAGGGGTTTGCGCCAAGGCCTGCATGGTCGAGCTTGTCGGCCCACCCTGCGTAGTAGAAGAACCATGCAGCGACAAGAGGGACGTCGACGTCACGGCTCTCCCTGATCGGTTTGCCGTTGTCGAGCGTTTCAGCGACGGCGAGTTCTCGGGCTCGCTCCTGCACCAGGCGGGCGATGCGGAACAGGTATTTTCCCCGGTCGCGCCCCGACATCGTCGACCACACCGTGTCGTAGGCCAATCGCGCAGCGACCACTGCAGAATCGACATCGGCGTCATCGGCAGACGAGATCAGGGCTATGGTCTGTTCGGTCGCAGGCGAGATCGTTTCGAAGGCGGTGCCTCTGCCGTCGACGAACTCACCGCTGATGAAGAGGCCGTAGTGCTCCTTCAGATTCAGCAATCCGGTTGACTCCAGGGCCGGAGCGTATTCTAGAAAAGTCACAATAATCCTTCAGCTTCGTAGTCTGCGTCGTCTATTTCTTCGGCATGTCAATCGACAGTGACGTAGTCAGGGCCCGAGTAGTGCCCCGTGGTCAGCTTCTGGCGCTGAAGCAGAACGTCGTTCAGCAGGCTCGACGCACCAAACCGGAACAGGTGCGGCTGAAGCCACTCCTCCCCCACCGTCTCTGCCACTGTCACGAGGTACTTGATCGCGTCTTTCGACGATCGGATGCCGCCGGCCGGCTTGACGCCGATCTTCTGGCCGGTCATCCGGTGCCAGTCGCGAACGGCCTCGAGCATGAGAAGGGTCACGGGCAGCGTCGCAGCGGGGGCGACTTTGCCCGTCGACGTCTTGATGAAGTCACCGCCGGCGAGCATGGCCAACCAGGATGCCCGGCGGACGTTGTCATAGGTGTTCAGTTCGCCCGTCTCCAGAATGACCTTCAGGTGCGCAGAGCTGCCGTCTGTTCGGCGGCAGGCCTCCTTCACCGCGACGATCTCGTCGAAGACCTGGCCGTAGTGGCCCGAGAGAAAGGCGCCGCGATCGATGACCATGTCGATCTCGTCGGCCCCTGCCCTCACCGCATCGGCGGTGTCGGCGAGTTTGACCGCGCGCGACGCCCGG
Organism: Subtercola frigoramans; assembly: GCF_016907385.1. Lineage (NCBI taxonomy): Bacteria > Bacillati > Actinomycetota > Actinomycetes > Micrococcales > Microbacteriaceae > Subtercola > Subtercola frigoramans. Next base: position 2,877,244 of record NZ_JAFBBU010000001.1, read on the forward strand.
CCGCTCGGAAACGCGGTCGCGACGGCCGCCACGCTCACGCCGCCGTCATCCGGGTCACCATGCGCCGACCCGAGGGCGGAGACGGCGTCACCGACCATATCGCCGTAGACGCACACGGCAGCGACACGCGGGGTACTGGCATCGGCCGCATCCGGTACCAGTGCCTTTGCGACGAGCGATTTCACTTTTCCCGGCGTGTCCGCGCCTTCGAGTGTCGTCAGATCGATGAGCCGGATGATCGTGTCGAGGGCCCACGCCTTCGATGTGGTCTTGATCGAGCGGGTGCCGAGCGACGCTGCTCGTTGTTCCAGACCGACCGCATCGACTCCAGGAATGCCGTCGAGGTAGCGGCGAAGATTGGTATCCGTCGCCTCACCACCGACGAGTTCTCTCGCGTTCGCGCGGTCGGCGGCCGACGCGGCACGGTTGCCCTCCGCGGCACCGGCGGTGTCGATGATGGGTTTTTCAATAGTCATGAGAACGAGCCTATGCGGTGGCGACTGAGCGTGGCATCTATCGCAAATGACAAAACTTCCGATACCTTTACATCGCCTGAGCATTTGCCCAGACTCGCAACAAGACTCGCAACCCGTCAAAGGAGATGCTGATGACCGATTCGAATGGCAACCAGCTGCCGCCCACACCCCCAACCCCGCCCGTCGCTCCCGTCTACGCCCAGTCCGCCGCCCCGGCGTCGGTACCCGGCAAGACACTCGGTATCGTCGCACTGATCGTGGCGATCTTCTTCAACATCATCGGCCTCATCCTCGGTATCGTCGCTCTGGTGCAGTCGCGTCGCGTCGGCGCCAAGAACGGCCCTGCTGTTGCTGCGATCATCGTCGGTGCCGTGCTGTTCATCCTCGGCATCGTCATCGCCATCATTGCAATCACTGCCGGTGCCGCTGCGATCAGCAGCCTGTGCCAGGGCATGCCGTCAGGCACGAGCACGCTCTCGAACGGTGTCACGGTCACCTGCCCGTAAGACCCAGCAACACAGAAGGGGTGTCGTTCTTCGGGATGACGCCCCTTGTTTCGTTCGTGCGCGGAATTTCTCAGCAGCGGTGGCCGGTGGCGACGTGGGCCGACAACCCGGCGTGTTGAGCCGGGTCGACCCCGTGCGCTTCACCCATGAACGCATCCAGATCGATGCGGTTGCCCCCGAGCCAGGTGCCGAGCACGGTCACGTCGGTCGCAAGAGTGCGCGGGTCGACGTCGTACGGGTCGGCCGAGAGTTCCACGAAGTCGGCCAGCTTTCCGACGGCAATCGAGCCCACGAGGTGATCCCGTTTCAGCAGGAAGGCAGCGTTGATGGTCTCGGCCGCCAGGCCCTCGTGCACCGAGATGGCCTGGTTCTCCCCTCGAAGTGCGCCGCTGCGTGTACGGCGCGTCACCGCTGTCTGGACGTTGAGCAACGGGGTCGGCGGCGTCACGGCGCCATCGTTGTGAAACGACACCGTGGCACCTGAGCTGAACGCGTCCCTGAAGGCCTGCCACTGCGAGCCGTATTGCGATTCGAACATCTCGCCGTCGAGCATGTCGCCCCAGTAGTAGAACTGGAACGGCCCCATCGAGATGGCCACGCCCAGTCTCGCGGCGCGCTCGAACTGGTCTTTGCGCCCCGCTCCCACATGCTCCACGCGCCAGCGATGATCGGTGCCGAGAAGCCCGTGCTTCACCAGCGCCCGCTCGATGGCATCGAGCACGATGTCGAGGCCGAGGTCGCCGTTCACGTGCACCGAGATCTGCCAGCCGGAGAGCGCGTGGGTATCGAGGATGGCGTCGAGGTCGGCCCGCGAGTAGTTCATCGCGTGCTCGCCAGCAATCGAACGATCGATCTTCGCGCGGCGAGTTGTCTCGGTGTCGAGGTACCCGAACGACGTAGCCACGTTTCCGATCCACGGCGAGCCATCGGCCCAGAGTTTGATGCCCTGCTTCACCAACAGCCCTGTCGAGACGTCAGAGTCAAGCGGCTCAGCGCAGCTCGCCTCAACCGAGACATGGTAGACCGAGAGGCGCAGCGGCACATTCGTCATGACGGCGAGCGCCTCGTAGGCGCCCTTGAGCTGGTCGTTGTAGGTCATCTCGCTCGTCGAGGTGATGCCCGCTTCGGCCATGATGCGGTAGAACGCCATCGCCGGGTGCAGCGGGTTCCCGCCGATCTTCGCCATGACCGGCATGACGACGGCGAGAACGGCCGGCAACTCATACGCGGTGCCGTCGAGCGAGCCGTCGGCGTTGCGGCCGAACGAGCCGCCCACCGGGTCTGCGGGTGGGCGGGCATCCCACCCCTGGCTGGTGATCAGTGCAGTGGTGAAGTAGACACCGTGGCCCGAGTTGTCGGCGACAGCGACCAGCCGATCACCGAAGATCGCGTCGAGCGACGCGGCTGTCGGATGCTCGATGCCCTGCAACAGCGCGTCGAAGCCGTTGAACAGCAGAGGCACACCGACCGGGGTCGCAGCGATCGCTTCGGCGAAGATCGCCAGCACGTCTTTCCACGTCGGCGCGTCCCACGGGGAGATCGACCGCGCCGGCGCCTGAGTGGCCTGCCCCGAGACGATCGGATGCCCGTGGGACTCGATGAACCCGGGCATGAGTACAGCGGCCCCGGTGTCGACCACCTCCGCACCCGGCAACGCCGCTCTCACCTCGGCGAGCGACCCGACGGCGACGATGACCCCGCCCGAGACGGCGACGGCTTCGGCGCGCGGCCGAGTCTCATCCATCGTGATGATGGTGCTGGCGGTGAGGATCGTGGCGGCGGTGAGGATGGTGGAGGCGGTGAGGATGGTGCCGGCAGTGACAGTCGGGCCCGTATCGCCGACGGGGCCAGGAGTGACGGTTTCGGTCATGGTGAGCCATTCTTAGCAGCAGCACGACGGTTGGTGTGTATACACGCCGCAGAGCAACCCTGTGCCTCTATGCTCAGCAGCATGAACGAGTCGCTCGAAGCGGTCTACCGCGATCTGCACGAACACCCCGAGCTCGGCATGGCCGAACACCGCACAGCCGCGATCATCGCGCGGGTGATGACGGAGGCCGGCCTCGAAGTGACGACCGGTGTCGGCGGCACAGGCATCGTTGCGGTGCTTCGAAACGGCATTGATGGGCACGACGGCCCCGTCGTGGGCCTCCGTGCCGACATGGATGGCCTGCCGATCCTGGAGCAGACCGGACTCGACTACGCCAGCAGGGCGACGGTACGGGGCGACGATGGCGTCGAGATCCCGGTCATGCATGCGTGCGGCCACGACATGCACGTCACCTGCCTGATCGGTGCTGTGCAACAGCTTGTTGCCTGCCGGGATGAGTGGCGCGGAACAGTCGTGGCAATCTTCCAGCCGGCCGAAGAGACTCTCGCCGGCGCCCAGGCGATGGTGGCCGATGGCCTCGCAGACCGCTTTCCGAGACCGGAGATCCTGCTGGGGCAGCATGTCGCTCCCCTGCCGGCCGGCGTGGTGTCGCTGCACTCTGGGACCACTCTGGCGAGTGTCGACAGTTTCGACATCACCTTCACGGGCCGGGGCGGGCACGGGTCGAGGCCGCAGACCACCATCGACCCGATCGTCGCGGCGTCGGCGACCGTGATGCGGTTGCAGACCGTGGTCGCCCGGGAGGTGGAACCCGGCACGCTCGCAGTGGTCACGGTGGGCACCTTCCACGCCGGAACGAAGAGCAACGTGATCCCGGCGACGGCGACCATCGGTATGAACGTCCGCACCCTCGACGCCGACACCCGGGCGAAAGTGGTCGAGGCGATCCGCCGCATCGCCTCAGCAGAGGCGCAGGCCTCCGGCATGGAGATCGAGCCGTTGTTCACTGTCAGGGAGAGTGGTGATGCGACGGTGAATGACGCGGTCGCGACAGAGCGGCTCCGCGCCCGGTTCGTGCGCGAGTTCGAAACCGACGGTGAATCAGGAGCTCGCTCCGTCGTCGACATCGGCGCGGCATCGGGCAGCGAAGACGTCGGCGAACTGGCCACCGCTTTCGGAGTGCCGCTGGTGTTCTGGTTCTTCGGGGGGAGCGACCCTGAGGCGTTCGCAGCGGCAGTAGCGGCAGGTCGGGTCGACGCCGACATTCCCAGCAATCATTCGCCGTACTTCGCCCCGGTCATCCAGCCGACCATTGACGCCGGAGTGCGGTACCTGACCGTCGCGGCGCTCGAATGGCTCGCGCCCGCGTGACGCCCCGCGACGCCCTGCGCGCACTCACTCCGTCTGGATGTACTCCCCCGGCAGGTCGATGACGTCTGTCGGCATCGTGGCAACGATGACCGAACCGTCTGCACGGAGGCTGCCCTCGATGTCGCTGGTGCTCGGTGCGCCTTCGAGGGCGGGAGGCTCGTTGGTGAGGGTGACTGTCACGGCCTTCTCGGGGGTCACGACCACCCGTCGGCCACGCACGTACAACTCGACTCCGTCACCGGATTCGACGGTGAACGTCATGTCGTCGAGGGTGAGTGTCACGAGCACTCTCGAGCCGTGGATGGTGACCCTGAAGACGAGCGACTCCCACTCCTCCGGCAAGCGGGGGTCGAAGGTGAAGGTGCCGAGGTAGTCACGCATTCCACCGAATCCGAACGCCAGCGCACTCCAGACGCCACCCGTCGACGCGACGTGCACGCCGTCTGAGGAGTTGTGGTGCAGGTCGCCGAGGTCGACGAAGAGTGCTGCGAGAAAGTACTCCAGCGCCAGGTCGCGGTAGCCGACCTCCGCCGCAACGATCGACTGGGTCGAGGCAGAGAGGGTCGAATCCCCGGTGGTCAGAGCGTCGTAGTACTCGAAGTTGCGGCGCTTCTCCTCCTGGCTGAACTCGTCACCCTGCAGCAGCAGGGCAAGCACGACGTCGGCCTGCTTGATGACCTGGAAGCGGTAGATCACGAGCGGGTGGTAGTGCAGCAAGAGTGGGTGCTTCGATGCCGGAGTGTTCTCCAGGTCCCACAACTCCTTCTCGAGGAACTGCGAATCCTGCGGGTGGATGCCCAGCTCTTCGTCGTACAGGATGTGCATGGCCTCGGCAGCGGCCGCCCACTCGACGACCTCCTCGTCGCGAAGCTCGAGCCGGAAGGCGATGCGCGCGTACTCCTCGGGCGACGTCGCGCGGATGGCGGTGCATCGGCGCACCGCGGCCCGCAGGTTCGCCCTCGCCATGACGTTGGTGAAGAGATTGTCGTTCACGACGGTGGTGTACTCGTCGGGCCCGGTCACCCCGTGGATGTGGAACGTCTGCTTGCCGTTGCTGCGCCAGAACCCGAGGTCGGCCCACATGCGAGCCGTCTCGATGAGGATGTCGATGGCGCCGCCAGCGATGAGGAAGTCCTCGTCACCGGTGGCAGAGACGTACTGCGAGAGCGCATGCGAGATGTCGGCGTCGATGTGGTATTGGGCGGTTCCGGCGGCGTAATACGCCGACGATTCGAGACCGTTGATCGTTCGCCAGGGGAACAGCGCGCCGAGCTGGTTGAGCTCACGTGCCCTGTCCCTCGCTGCGTCGAGCATGCCGTGCCTGAATCGCAGGGCGTTCCGCGCGACGGCAGGCGAGGTGTACGTGAGAAAGGGCAGCACGTAGATCTCGGTGTCCCAGAAGTAGTGGCCGCCGTACCCCGAACCCGAGACGCCCTTCGCCGCGATACCGCCGCCGTCGGTTCGCGCGGTCGCCTGGGCGAGCTGGAAGATGTTCCAGCGCACAGCCTGCTGGATCGCGGGCTGGCCCTTCACCTCGACATCCGAGCGCTGCCAGAACGCATCGAGCCACTCGCGCTGGCGATCGAAGACCTCCTCGATCGGCGCCTCAGCGATGCGGTCGAGGGTGCGGTCGCAGCGATCGGCCAGCTCGCGTGTGGGCACCGCCTGGGTCGTGTAATAGGTGATCGTCTTGACCAGCCTGATCGGCTGGCCCTTCTTGGCCCGGATGCTGTACACATGCTTCGCCAGATCGTCGTCGATCTGCGAGCTCTCGACATACTCGTTCTCGGTTTCGAGGCGATGGTCGGTGCCACAGGCGATTGTCATGCCCGAGTTCGCGGCACGATACCCCAGAATGTACCGGCCACCCTCGGCCTTCTTGAACCGCGGCAGCAGCACCCGGTCGGCGAAAGCAGCCGCGCGCCGCGGGTCGTCGATCGGATGCTCGGAGTTCGCCGTCGCCGCGTATTCGTCGACCCAGTCCTGCCGATTCAGCGTCTGGCTCGACAAGACGACAGAGGCATCACTGTCGAGCAGCGTGACTTCATAGTCGACGACGGCCAGGTGGCGGTCGGTGAACGAGGTCAGCCGTTTGGAGTGCACAAGCACGCGCTTGCCCGATGGTGTGCGCCACTCGATCTCGCGGTGAAGCACCCCTGTGCGGAAGTCGAGGCGACGCTCGTAGGAGATGCAGTCCGCCTCGGCGATGATGAAGGGTTCATCATCCACGTACAGTCGGATGAGCTTGGCGTCGGGCACGTTGACGATCGTCTGGCCTACGCGCGCGAAACCGAAGGCCTCTTCGGCGTGCTTGATGGCCCAGGTGTCATGAAAGCCATTGATGAATGTGCCGTTGGAGTGACCGCCGTAGCCGCCCTCTGCGTTGCCGCGCATGCCCAGGTAGCCATTGCCGACGGCGAAGAGCGTCTCGGTGTGCCCCTGGTTGGCAGACTCGAAGCTCGACTCGGTCAGGGCCCATTCATCGATCGGGAATCGGTAACGGTCGAGTGGATCAGAGGTCACGGTGTTCACTGTTCGGGGCCTTCCGGGTCAGGCTGGGTCGTGTGGGCTGGGCTGGGAGGGGTTGGGGTGGTGTGGGGTGGCTGGGGTGATCGCGGGTTCTGAGATCGCGGGTTTTGAGATCGCGGGTTCTGAGATCGAAGAGACCAACTCCGCCAGATCGCTCACGACGATGTCTGCACCGGAGTCGTAGAGCCCCTGCGCGCCGACCCCACGGTCGACACCGACCACGAGGCCGAAGTCGCCTGCCCTGGCAGCCTGCACTCCGGAATGGGCGTCTTCGATCACGGCGCATTCAGAGACAGGAAGACCCAGGAGATCTGCGGCGTAGACGAAGGTGTCGGGTGCGGGCTTGCCGGGCAGGCCCGTCGCGTCGGCGACCATTCCGTCGACGACGATGGCGAAGTTCTCGCTGAGCTGCGCCGCGATCAGCACGCTCACCGCGTTGCGTGAGCTCGAAACGACCGCAACAGCGCGGCCGGAGGCGATGGTGGCGTCGAGGAACGCAACGGAACCCGGGTAGGGCACCACACCCACGGTGTCGAGAATCCGAAAGAACTCGTCGTTCTTGCGCAGCCCCAGTCCCCAGACGGTCTCCTCGAGCGGTGAATCGTCGGGGGTTCCCTCCGGCAGCACGATGTCGCGCGAAGCGAGAAGGGCCCGCACGCCGTCGACCCGCGGTCGGCCGTCGATGTACCGGTAGTAGTCGTCGTCGCTGTAGGCCGGCACGACCCCCCGGGCGGCCAGGAACGGTTCGAAGAGCTTCGCCCAGGCCACGACGTGAATGTCGACAGTGGGGGTCAGCACACCGTCGAGGTCGAACAGAACGGCACGGATCTCGCCGAACCGCGATTCTTGCGGAGCCTCGGCCGTCATGCAACTCCCTCAGGTCAAATGAATTGGCTGACGTTGCCCGTCGGCCGGGCGTTCGCCCATCGACGGGCCCAGCCCACTGATTGACAGAATAGTGTCAAACTGCAAGCGCGTTCACGCCCTATTTGTCGAAGCCGTCAACGAACGCCACACTCGCTCCAGAGATCTGCGTTCTGGCGTCGTCATGCGTCGTGGCGGGCTGGCCGTCTCCGGACTGCGGCCCGTAGTCGCCGAAGAAGGCGTGCACTCCCCCGTCGACCACGACGAAGGTCGTAGCGGCAGGCAGCAGCTTCTTCGATTCGGCGATCTTCGCCGGTGTCGCGAGGCCGTCGTTCGAGCCGGAGATGGACAGCACCTTCGCATTCGGTGACGTACTCATGTCGGTTGCGGGATAGGAGGCGAAGAGCAGCAGGCCGACGACGGGCGGTGCAGCGGGAGCCGAGCTGGTGGATGCTCCGCCGAACCGGGCTTTTCACCTGCCGTTTCAAGACCGGTAGGCTCGTCACGCCGACGACGTGAGACACCCCCCGTTCGAGTCCGGCAGCAGTCTCAACAGAGAGCAGTATTCGTGCCCCACCGGCTCGTAGTCGTCGTCATCCTGATCGTCGCGTCGTTCATGGATCTTCTCGACACGACGATCGTGAATGTCGCGCTCCCGTCGATCCAGGAAGACCTGTCGGCCTCAGCCGCCCAGCTCGAGTGGATCGTCAGCGGGTACGTTCTCGCCTATGCCGTACTGCTCATCACCGGCGGGAGACTCGGCGACATCTTCGGGCGCAAGCGGCTCTTCCTCGTCGGCGTGGCAGGCTTCACCCTGGTGTCGGCCGCCTGTGCTGCCGCTGGCACGGGAGAGACACTCGTCACCTTCCGAATCGTGCAGGGGCTGTTCGCCGCCCTGATGACGCCGCAGGTGCTGTCGGTCATCCAGGTGCTCTTCTCTCCGAAGGAACGGGCGCCCGTGTTCGGCGCACTCGGGGCGATCTCGGGTCTTGCAGCCGTTGCAGGCCCGCTCGTCGGCGGGGTGTTGGTCTCCGGCGACGTGTTCGGTCTGGGCTGGCGTACGGTCTTCCTGATCAATGTGCCGGTAGGAATCCTGCTCTTCATCGCAGCCCTCGTCGTGGTTCCCGAATCCCGGTCGGCCGACTCGCCGCGGCTGGACCTGCTGGGCGTGTTCCTGGTGTCTCTCGGGCTGTTTCTGGCCGTCTTCGCACTCATCGAAGGGCGCGAGCAGGACTGGGCGCCCTGGATCTGGATGATGCTCGGGGCCAGTCCCGTCATCCTCATCATCTTCGTGGTGTACCAGTCGTGGCGGGACAAACGCGACGGCTCGGCCCTCGTGCCCCCGAGCCTGTTCAACAACCGGGGTTACAGCGCCGGCGTCATCACCCAGTTCGCCCTTTCGTCGTCGATCGGCGCATTCTTCCTCATTCTCGTGCTGTACCTGCAGGTCGGCCTGCGCTATTCGGCCATCGATGCCGCCCTCGCGGCCCTGCCGTTCAGCATCGGTGCACTCATCGGCAGCTTCATCTCGGTGCCCCTCGGGCCGCGGCTTGGCAAGGGGCTCATCGCCATGGGCGGGGTGGCCCAGATAACAGGGCTCATCTGGATCTCTGGCATCGTCAGAGACACCGGTGACGCGCTGGTCGGCGCCGACCTCATCCTTCCGATGGCCCTGGCCGGTATCGGACTGACGCTGGAGATCGTTCCCCTCACCGACGTTGCGCTCGCCAACACCACGATCACCAATGCCGGCGCGGCTTCCGGCGTCTTCGGAATGGTGCAGCAGGTCGCCGGAGCCCTCGGCGTCGCCATCGTGGGCGTGGTCTTCTTCGGCCTCATCGGCACCACGTTCACCTCTGCGGTCGTTCGCGACGCGTTCCTCGGGGGGATCTGGGTGCCCATCGTCGCCCTGGCACTGTCGGCGATCGCCGCGATCTTCCTGCCCAGCGTCGCCGCTGTTCGCCGCCACAAGGCCGATGCCGAAAACGCGATCATGGCCGCGGCCGACGCAGCCTGAGGCTGACTCTCACCCGCTACCGTTGGTGCATGCAGCTACTCGGGGTTCACCACATTGCCGTCATCGCCAGCGACTACGAAGCGTCGAAGGCTTTCTACACGGATGTCGTGGGCTTCACGCTCGAAGCGGAGTACTTTCGGGCAGAACGCGACTCCTGGATGGGCAAGCTCGCTCTGAACGGCACCTACATCCTCGAACTGTTCAGCTTCGGCGGCACGCCCGGGCCACCCGCGCGGCCCAGCAACCCGGAGGCCCTCGGCCTCCGGCACCTCGCGTTTGCCGTCACTGACGTCTACGCCGCCCACGCCGAGCTGTTGGCGCAAGGAATCACTGTCGAAGAACTGCGCATCGACCCGAACACTCTGAAGAAGATGTTCTTCTTTCGAGACCCGGATGACCTGCCGCTCGAGATCTACGAAGCCTGATGTGGTTGCCTGTAATCAGGCTCCCCTGTGTGGGGTGGCCCGACCACCGATCGTCTAGCGGCCGAGGGCTGCTGCGATGAGCGGCTGCGCAGTGTCGGCGAAGAAGTCCATGCCCTTGTAGTTGAGGTGGAGCGACGCGGGGTCGATCACCGGAACGCCGGTCGAGGTCAGGGTGGCGTTCACGCCATTGACGTACGGGTGGCGAACACAGAGGCTGTCGTCGCTTGACTCCTCGAACGTCGGAACGTAGGTGAAGCCGGCGTTGGTGGCCTCTGTCCTGATGGCATTGGCGAACAGAGTCTCGACGCCGTGCAGGAACGGAGTGTCACTGGTGGTGAACGGGTAGCTGTTCGCCGTGGTGAGGGGCGAGAAACACGTGGGAGTCGGCGCAGACGGCGCGATCGTCGGGAAGCCGAGCACGAACACCTTGGCGTTCGGCGCTGCCGCCCTGATGGCGGCGTAGGTCGCGCGGAGGTCGGGAATGACGCTGAAGTTGACGACGTTCGCGAAGTTGGTGTGCGCGTAGGCGAAGTACGACTGGCAGTTCGGGAACGCCGAGAGCGGGGGAAGCACGAGCGGCCCGGTCGGTGACTTGGCGGCGCAGACGGCGGCGATGTCAGTGAACTTGAGACCGTTGCCACCGACCGTGATGGTGACGAGGTCAGTGCTCGCGCTCAGCGCGGAGGTCTGGATGGGAACAGTGCTGCCGCCGGCCAGGGTCTCCGGCGTCTTCCAGATATTGTCGGCTGCAGCCCCGTCGCAGCTCACGTCGGTGAGCTTGAGCTTCAGGTTGTTCGCGATGTGGTTCGCGTAGTTGTTGCTCGAGCGGGCACAGCCGGCGGGGCCGGTGAAGTTCTTCAGCCCGAGACCCGACGAGTACGAGTCACCGAGGGCGACGTAGTTCACGATCGTCTTGTTTGACTTGGCAGAGAGCGGGGCTGCGGAGGCGGAACCCGCGGCACCGACAGCGAAGAGCGAGGCAACCGCCACCGCTGCGAGAACGGTGATCGCCCTGGTGGTTTTTCGGGAGCGGAATCGGGTGAGCTTCATGACATACCTTCCGGGCTGCGGGTATCGTCAGCCAACACTGCGTTGTTGAATAGAGGCGTACTGGGGTAGCGCGAGTCCGGCTTGTCAGCGAACGCTCAAGCTTGAGAGAACCCTATCGACAAACTGACCGTTGACCCTGAATTAATCGGGTGGAACCCGCAGAAACACGGGTCAGAACGACGATTTCGGCCATTTGTCCCCCGCTTGGGTTACACCGCCAGGGCCCCTGAATCGACTCCCGCTTGGCGCTCCGCGTGGGCGCCAGAGCGGCCCGCCGGCAGGAGCAGCCCGAAGAGCGCTGCAAGCGCCAGGGCCGACGCGCCCACGAGCACCGCCGGAACGGCGGCATCCACGTAGCCCGTCGGCGTCAGCTCGCCACCGTGACCGGTGAACACTGCCGTGAGCACCGCGATGCCGAGGGCCACCCCGATCTCACGCACGGTCGAGTTGGTGCCCGATGCTTTCGCCTGGTCGGCGGGTGCCATGTTCAGCAGAACAGCAGATGAACTCGGTGCGAACACCAGTCCCATGCCGATTCCTGTGAGCAGGAACGGGCCGACCATGCTGCCGTACGAGGCCGTCGGCGACAGGATGGCCGCGAGCCAGAAGATGCCCACCGACTGCAGGGCGAGGCCTGCGACGATCAGGATGCGCGTGCCCACTCGAGGCGTGATGAACCCGGTGAGCGGCGCGATCACGAGGGGTGCCATGGTCCACGGCATCGTCATGAGCCCGGCCTCGAGCGGCGAGTGCCCCTGCACGATCTGCAGGAACTGGATCAGGATGAAGATCGAGCCGAAAATACCGAAGCTGAAAGTGATGCCGATGATGTTCGCCACCGTGAAGCTTCGGTCACGGAACAGTCGCAGTGGCAGCAGGGGCGCGGGGGTTCGCGACTCCCACAGCACGAAGGCCACCAGCAGCACGGCGCCCGGCGCGATCGACCCTGCCACCTCGAGACTGCCCCAGCCGGCGTCGTTGCCGCGAACGATTCCGTACACCACACCCAGCACGCCGAGCCCCACCAGAACGAGCCCGAGGAAATCGGCACGAACGCGGGCTCCGAAGGTGTTGGGCAGCGCGAACAACGCGAGAGGAATCGACAGGATGCCCACCGGCACATTGATCCAGAAGATGGCCTGCCAGCTCCAGCCCTCGATGACGGCCCCGCCGATCAGCGGGCCGAGCGCGACCCCGAGTCCCGAGATGCCGCCCCAGATGCCGATGGCAAGGGGGCGGAGGCGCGTACTCACTGAGCCGACGAGCAGCGTCAGCGAGAGCGGCATGAGCGCTGCAGCACCGACACCCTGGAACGCGCGGCCGACGATGAGCATCCACGGCTCTGTGCTCAGAGCAGAGAAAGCCGAGGCCAGCGTGAAGAGGGCAATGCCGAACACGAAGACCCTGCGGCGCCCGAGGCGGTCGCCCAGCGCGACGGCCATCAGCATGAAGGTCGCGAACGAGAGCGTGTAGGCGTTGATGAACCACTGAAGCTCCGTGATCGACGCGTCGAGGCTGACCCGGATGACCGGCAGCGCACTGGTCATGATCAGGTTGTCGAGCGTGGCCATGAACATGGGTACGCTCGCGGCGACGATGGCGAGCCAGATGGGGATGCGGCGGCGGTGCACCACGGCGGGGTCGACAGGATCACCCGGCTCGGAGAGGGAGCGCGCGGTCGTGAGTTGCTCGCTGGTGGGCGGGAATGCGGTGGTCATGATCGTCTCGATTCATCGGGAAGACGGAGAAATACAGGAGAAGGCACAGGAAGAAACGGTGGTGAAACACTAGGTAATCGCGCGATAACTTAGACTTTAGTTATCAACTGATACCATGTCAACATGACAGTTTCTGCGAATCCCTCGGCAAAGCAGCCGGCGGGTTCTCCCAGCGTGACGACGACGCGAATGAAGGCCGGCGAGCGCCGCGAACAGATCCTCAGGGCAGCGACAGAGACGTTCGGCAAGTACGGCTACTACGGCTCGAGTACGGCGCAGGTCGCCGCGGCCGCCGGCGTCAGCCAGCCCTACGTCGTACGCACCTTCGGCAGCAAGGAACAGCTGTTCCTCGAGGTCATCCAGCGCGCACTCACGCTGCTCATGAACGCGTTCAGGGACGCCGTCGCCGACACCGCCTCACCCATACCGCTCGACAACCGCCTGGGCCTGGCGTATGTGAACCAACTTTCGGAGCACGGCACCCTGCTGTCGCTGATGCACGGATTCATTCTCGGCCGCGAACCCGTCATCGGCACGGCCGGGCGGGCCGGATTCATGGAGGTCTACCGGTACCTGCGCGACGAAGCGGGATTCAGCGTTCCGGAGGTGCAGAACTTCCTGGCGCAGGGCATGCTGATCAACACCATGATCGGGCTGCGCATGACCGACGATTTCGAGACAGACGTCGACGTCAGAGAATTGATGGAGTGCGCCTTCCCCAACAAGCTCGACCTCGTGCGAGCGGTCGCGGCCGCCGATTCGCTCGACACTTCCGACAGCGAATAGAGCAAGAGTGGCCAGCGTCATCCTGAGGCGCGTCATCCTGAAGGTGTACGGCGGGGATGGTCCGCAGGACTGATTCGCGGGAGATCATCGGCCTGTAGCGTTGGGCGAGCGCCTGTGTGTGCCGTGAGCCGTGAGCCTGCTCCGCGGTCGCAGTGCCTCGAGCGAAACGGATACCCCCCTCCATGAACATCATCCAGGCGATCATCCTCGGCATCGTCGAGGGAATCACTGAGTTCCTGCCCATTTCGAGCACCGGGCACCTCACGATCTTCGAGAAGCTCTTCGGAATGCAGATCGACGATGCCGGCGTGACGGCCTTCACCGCGATCATCCAGGTCGGTGCCATCGTCGCGGTCTTCGTGTACTTTCGCAAGGACATCGCGCGGCTGTTCCTGGCATGGATTCGCGGGCTCTTCAATGCCGAAGCCCGCGCCGACCACGACTACCGCTTCGCCTGGTACATCATCATCGGCTCGATCCCCATCGGCATCATCGGATTCGCCGCCAAGGGCTTCATCGCCGGTGGGCTCCGCAACCTCTGGGTGGTCGTCGCAGCACTGCTGCTCTGGAGCATCGTGATGTACGTGGCCGAGCGAGTGGGCAAGCAGCTGAAAGACGAGAAGTCACTCACTGTGAAGTCGGCGCTCATCATCGGTCTCATGCAGTGCATCGCCCTGATTCCCGGGGTCTCCCGTTCAGGCGCGACCATCAGCGCGGGGCTCTTCCAGGGCTTCAACCGGGTCGCGGCCACGCGGATCTCGTTCTTCCTCTCCATCCCCGCACTCACGGCCGCAGGCGCCTACGAAGCAGCGACGAGCGCCAGTGATGTGAGCGCCTCGGTCGGCTGGGTGCCCACAATCGTGGCGACCGTCGTCAGCTTCCTCGTCGCCTACGTCGCCATTGCGTGGTTGCTGCGGCTCGTCGCCAAACACCCGATCACGGTCTTCATCTGGTACCGCATCGCCCTCGCCGTGGTCGTGTCGGCCCTCATCGTGACCGGCGTGATCTCAGCGACCTGACATCCGCGGCGTCACCCGGTGAGGACCTCCGCGCCGGCGAGGTACTGTGCACCTGGATGATCGTGGGGCAGGCGCTTCTGGCCGGCACCGAAGATCCGTTCCCTCAGTGTCGTTCCAGCTGATGCCGGTGGCGCGATGAGCCCGCGCTCCCGCATCACCGGCATCAGCAGGTCGATGAAGTCGTCGTAGGTTCCGTCAGGACCCGGCTGTACCAGGAATCCGTCGGCGCCGGTCTGGGCGATCACGGCCTTCGCCTGGTCGACGACCTGGGCGGGAGTGCCGATGAAGGGCTGGCCCATGACGCCGTTGCGGCGGAACTCCTCGAGGATCTCCCTCACTGTCGGTGCGGGCTTGCCGTTCTCCCCGGCGAACCGCTCGACGTTGGTGCGGCCCTGCTCGGTCTTCACCGTGGAGAGGGGCTTGTCGAGCTCCATCGACAGCAAGTCGAGACCGGTGAAGAACGCGTAGGCAGCGGCGGCTCCCTCGAGGGTGTTGAATCCGATCATCCGTTCTCTTAGCGCGAGTGCTTCTTCTTCGGTTTCGGCGGTGATGAAGGTACCCGCAATGAGGAACTTGATCGCATCGGGAGCACGTCCGTGCGAGACGGCCCTGGCCCGCAGGTCGGCGATCTGCTCGGCCATCATGTCGGGTTCGGCAGCCAGGAAGACCGCCTCTGCGTAGCGCGATGCAAGGTCGCGGCCCTTCGTCGAGGTGCCGGCCTGAAAGAGCACCGGGGTGCGCTGCGGTGACGGCGGCACTGTGAGGAGACCATGGGCCTGGAAGTACGGGCCGTCGTGTTCGATCTCGTGCACCATCGATGGGTCTGCGTAGACGTTGTTCTCTTTGTCGACTTTGAGTGCGCCGTCTTCCCAGGAGCCCTGCCACAACTTCATCGCGAGCTGAAGGTGATCTTCGGCCAGTGCGTACCGCTCGTCATGCGGGATCATCTTCTCGCCGAAGAGTTTGGCCGAGGAGTTCTGGCCAGCTCCGGTGACGACATTCCAGCCGATGCGGCCCTTGGAGAGGTGGTCGAGCGTGGCGAACCTCTTTGCGAGAGCCTGCGGCTTCTCGATGGTCGTCGAGGAGGTGACGACGAGCCCCAGTTTTGTGGTCACCGCGGCGAGTGCTGAGAGCAGGGTCACCGGGTCTGCCTTCGGAAACAGCAGCGCCTCCTTGATGGCGACATCGATGACCTGGCCATTCATGATCGGGTAGGCGTAGTCGTCGGCGAAGAACAGGAAGTCGACTCCGGCCTCGTCGAGACGCATCGCCATGGTGATCCAGTGGTCGAGGTCGAGAAACTCGGTCGAGGTATTGCCGGGCAGGCGCCAGGCGCCACCGAGGCCCATGGCCTGGAACATGCCGAGCATGATGGTCTTGTCTGTCATGGAGAACTCCCACCGGCGAAGAAAGTGAACTGTTTGGTACAACATACGCTCTGAGTATTTCGGCGGCGTTTCGGCGAAGGGTTCCTGCGTAGATTGGTGGGGTGAGCCAACCCGACGAGATCCGGACGACAACGGTGAAAGATGTCGACGTCGTCGTTATCGGCGCAGGGCAGGCCGGACTCTCGGCCGGATACCATCTGAGACGGCGCGGGTTCGACACGTCTGACTTCGTCATTCTCGACTCTGAAGACGCTGCCGGTGGAGCCTGGCGACATCGCTGGCATTCCCTCCGGATGGCGACCGTCAATGGCATCTACGACCTGCCCGGAATGCAGAAGCCCCCTTTCGCCCCACTCGAGCCAGCTGCAGAGGTCTTGCCCCGGTACTTCGCCGAGTACGAACGCGCGCAGCAGCTGCCGATCATCCGGCCCGTCACTGTCTCGTCGGTTCGACGTGCCGACAAAGACCCGGGCGGGCGGCTGGTGGTCGAGACGCGTGTTCCGGATGCCGATGGGAACGGGAGTGCACTCTGGCGCACCCGTGCCGTGATCAACGCGACCGGAACCTGGACGAAGCCCTTCTGGCCGAGCTATCCGGGTCGTTTCGACTTCACTGGTCGCCAGTTGCACGTGGCCCAGTACGTCTCCGCGCAGGAATTCGCGGGCCTCCACGTTGCGGTGGTCGGCGGCGGAATCTCTGCCGTGCAGCTGCTCGACGAGATCTCGCTGGTGACGACGACAAGCTGGTTCACCCGGCGCGAACCGATCTGGCGCGACGCCGAGTTCGATTCACGGGCCGGCCACGACGCCGTCGCCCTGGTCGAAAGTCGGGTTCGCGAAGGGCTCCCGCCGCAGAGCGTGGTGTCGGTCACCGGGCTCATCTGGACACCCTCGCTGCGGGCGGCAGCAGAACGCGGGGTGCTCGACCGGCAGCCGATGTTCACGCGGATGGAACCGACCGGTGTGCGCATGGCCGACGGCACATTCCTCGCGGTCGACGTGATCCTGTGGGCGACCGGGTTCCGCCCGGCGCTGGACCACCTCGCGCCGCTGAAACTCCGCAACCACAGTGGCGGAATCGAGATGGACGGCACGGCCGTCGCCGCCGAACCGCGGGTGCACTTGATCGGCTATGGCCCGTCGGCGTCGACCGTCGGAGCCAACCGCGCGGGCAGGGAGGCCGTCACCCGTCTGACGCAGACGATTCTGCACCGCCCCTAGCGAGCCAGCTCGTCAGACGGCGCCGTCGATCCGATCATCCGATGCGTGCTCTGAACTCTCGAACCACTCCTCGGGGATGACTCCCGAACTGCCAACCAGGTAGTACAGTGCGAGCGCGATGAGCCCCACCATCATGACGATCGGCGAGAACAGGCCGACGACGGTTGCGACGGGATAGAGCACCAGCCCCACGCCGAAGCGCCGCAGGGCAATCCGCCTGCTGCGCTGGTCGATGTTCTGCCTGATCAGATCCCTGCTGAAGATGCGCTGCAACAGCAGAGTGAAGCACACACTCATGGCGAACGAGACGGAGCCGTAGAGAATCACGGCAACTCGGGCATCCTCACCGCCGTCCTGGATGAACTCGGCGAGCGTCGACGTGGTGAAGGGAATCGTGCTGACGAAGAGCAACAGCAGCAGGTTGTAGAGCATCGTGAGGCGATCGACCTCGACCACCCGGCGGAACATCATGTGATGGTTGACCCAGATGGTGCCGATCACGAAGAAACTCAGAACATAGGCGAGGAACGACGGCCACTCCTCGACGAGCTGCTGGCCGAGCGGAACGCCGGTGGATGCGCTGGTGTGCAGATCGAGCACGAGCAGCGTGATTGCGACCGCCATGACGCCGTCGCTGAAGGCCTCGAGTCTCGCTTTTCCCACGGCAACAGCGTAAAGCTCTGGCTGGGAACGGTCCAGCGTTTCACGTGAACCGTCGGGGCTGGCCCATCTATGGGCTCTCTGGCGCTATCGGCTCTGTGGCGACCAGCCCAGCAGCGGGCCGAGCGAACCGGCGATGTCGGTGAGAATCTGCAGGTAGTCCGCCTGCCCGAAGGTGAAGGGCAGCGCGAACACCACCTCGTCGACCGCCTGGTAGCCTGCGTGGGCCGTCAACGCCTCGGCGATGACCTCGGAGGGGCCGACCAGGTCGGGGGCGAAGAGCAATCTGCCGGGCCCCTGAGGCGTGCGCGTTCGTGCGAAGCGGCTTTCTGCGTAAGCGTGGTACTTTGCCGCCTGCTCGCTCGTAGCGGTGTCGGTCGGAATGACGACGAGCCCCTGCGACGCCCGAGCGCTCGCGCCGAGCGGGTGGTGTTCGCGAAAGGTGTCGATCAGCGAACGCTGGATGCGGGCGAAGTCGTTGTCGTCGTTCTCCTGAGCTCGCACCACACTGCTGCTCAGCAGGCTGAGACCCTGGTCGCCGGCCCACGCGGCCGAGGAGAGACTGCCCGCGCCATACCAGACCCGGTCGATCAGGCCCGGCGAGTGCGGCTGGATGATCGGCGAATACTCCTCGATACCCTCCGTTCCCTCAAAGGTGCTCATCGTGTCGCCACGCAGTGCCGCAAGCAACCGGGTGGCGCGCTCGTAGCCGAAGTCTTCCGTTTCTGAGGAATCCGGGTAGAGGGCCGCTTTGACGTCGTCGAAATGCGTCGGCGATCCCGTGCTGATGCCCGGGTTCAGTCTCCCGTGCGAGAGCACATCGACCGTCGCGAGGTCTTCGGCCAGCCGGAACGGGTTCTCGAAACCGAGGGGAGTCACGGCGGTGCCCAGTTCGATGTGCCTGGTTCGCTGGCTTGCCGCGGCGAGCACCGCGACCGGCGATGAGATGCCGTATTGCAGGTGCCTGTTGCGAAGCCACGCGCTGTCGAACCCCAGCTGCTCGCCGAATTCGATGAGCCGCAAGGTGTTCTCATGCCCGGTGAACGGGTCGTTCTCGTCGAAGGTGCCGATGGTCAGGAAGCCGAGCTTCGAAAGGGGCCGACCGCTGATCTCGCTCATGGTCAATCACACTATCGCCGTTGGCTGTGGCCCCACGCGCACCAACGTCATACGCTGAAACCATGACCGACTTCAACGAACAGATCATCGCGGAGTTCCGCGCCAACAACGGCCACGTGCAGACGGCCGGCTTCGGGTCGAACCTGATCCTCGTTCACTCCTTCGGAGCCAAGTCCGGCATCGAACGGGTTCACCCCCTGATGGGAATCGCCCAGTCCGACGGCTCGTGGTTCATAGCAGCGTCCAAGGGCGGCGCACCCGAGAACCCTGCCTGGTTCGCCAACCTGCTCGCGCACCCCGACACCACGGTCGAGGTGCCGGCGGAGAGCGGCACGGCGACGGTGGAGGTCGTCGCCTCCGTGCTCGGCAGCGATGAACGCGACAGTGCGTGGGCCCAGTTCACCTCTCGCTCCCCCGGCTTCGCAGAGTACGAGGCCAAAGCAGCTGGACGCACCATCCCGGTCGTGAAACTCACCCCACGGAAGTGATCGCTCAGTGCAGTTCTTCGTGTGAACCGCTGAGAGTATCGACATCGGCCGACAGCCCGTAGAGGGTGAGGGTCAGGGCGTTCAGCCCGCCCAGATCGGATGCTGTCGGCGGAGTCACTGCGTCGAACACCGCTGCAGCACCACTGCCGAGCAGCCCGGCGATCGAATCGAGATAGACCACGACCGAGCCGTCGGCCGTCATGTTCGTCGCATGGGTCAGCACACCGTGGCCGTCGGGACCGGCCGCGTCGAGAACGAAGCCATCGATCGACACATGGTCTGCTTCGAGTTTGATCACGCGCATCGTCGAACCGTCAGGCAGGGTCACTGTGACGACGCCCAGGCCCCTGAGTCCCGAGATCGACAGCGTCGAACCCGAGAGCTTGGCTGGGTTGCGCGTGAGCGGCATGGCGCCAGGGTCGGCCGGTGCGAGAACCGGAATCGGTGAGGGGCCCGGTGTTGCCGACGGCGTTGGCGTAGCCGTCGGAGCAAGCAGCGGGGCGGCCGAGGGCAGCGGATTCGCGAGAGGCGTGGGAAGGGCCGTCGGCAGAGGCAGCACGGGCAGACCAGACGTGGCGCTGGGCGTCGGCGTAGCCGTCGGAGCCGGGGCGGGCGAACACCCGATGATCCCCAGGAAGCACGTGTCTCGCGGTGCGAGCGTCGCCTGCGTCATGTCGGCAGGCGCAGCACCCAGACCAGAGACCACACCGATGGCGACGACGGCGAGAAGGCCCGCGCTGCGAATGCCCGAGGCGAACCTCATTCCTTCGTGGTGATGTCGGCTGTGGAGACGTCGACTGTGGTGACGTCGGCCGTGGCGACGCCGTCGAGGGCCGGTCGCCGGGGCATCCACGACACGACCATGACTCCCCCGATCATCCCGAGCAGCATGCCGATGAAGAACCCGCCGAGGTTCACACCGACCAGCGAGTACACGGCCAGCACCAGCGAGATGATGCCGTAGAACACGCGGTGCGCCGGCATGACGATGGCCAGCGTGCCGAGCAGCACCATCAGAATCGGCAGAATCGTCGCCTGCAACCCCTCGATCCCGACCTGGATGTGCATGTTGCCGAGGTCGAGCTGGCTCGAGAGGAACATCTCGATTCCCGCGAGAATCGTGAGCAGCCCGCCGATCAGCGGTCGCTGCCGGTACCACGCCGCGAAGCGAGCGCGTCGGGCGGTGGATGCCCGTGGCAGTGCCTCGTCGCGAACCACGACGGCGGCCCGTGCACTCCGGCGATTCGGAACGGTTTCTGTACTCATCGGTGAGCTCCTCGTCTTTTCAAGCAACTGTTCATGTGATGCCCGGGGGCCGGAGGGCCGGAACGCATCGCAGTGCGCACGCAGCCACCGGCACCCCGGTCATCCTCGATCTGAAGGGGAGGAGCTGCTAGAAGCAGGTCGTCCCGCCGGTGATCGACATGTGCAGCCCGGTGAGGGTGAAGACCGACGCCTGCGTGCTCCACGCGGTCTGCTGCAGGTTCTTGATGGTGAGCGAATCGGCGTCCTGCGAGAAGTCGCCGACAGAACCCTTGGCCGAGGTGTTCACCTTCGACGCATCGACACCGATGCGCATGTTGTTGAACGTGGCGTCACCCTTGAGGTCGGTCATTCCGAGCTGCAGGCCGGTCGCCGTCGCGGGGTTTCCGCCGCCGCCCGCGTTGATCAGCAGGCCGAGCTGGCCGAGGGGTGTGTCTGCGACGACCGACTGGCAGAGGTCGGCGAGGCTGGCCGAGGCGATGTTGGCGATCGCAACAGGATGGGGCGCGCCCTTTGCATCGACTGCGACGCCGGAATACTGCGAGAACCCGGTGCCATCAAGCTGCGATGCACCGATCTGGAACTGGCTGCCCGAGATGGCGAACGAAACGGGAACGGCGCCGTTGGCCACGCTTCCCATCAGCAGCGTTGCGGCGATCGTGACGGGCACGGCGGCGAGGGCGATACGACCGGGCCTCGAGCGCGTGAGTGAACGGAACTTCATGGATCCTCCTTGATACGAATGAAGTGGTGCAGACAGAGCGAGGTTATTCAACCTATTGACCGCTTGTCAATAGTTAACTGCGCACTGGTCAGTAGTTAATTATTCAACGGTCAGTAGCGCGCGAGCGTGTGGTCGACGAGCCCGGCCGCGCCCGGCGAGTTACGCTGGCTGTTATGGCTATGCCAGACCACGCAATCCAGCCTGAGCGGCGCACTCGGCTCCTGCCCGACGCACGCCGGGCGCAACTCGTCGCCCTCGGCGTCGCCGCACTGGCCGACCGAACACTCGAGTCCCTGCCGCTCGAAGAGCTCTCGAAGCAGGCCGGCGTCTCCAAGGGCCTGCTCTTCTACTACTTCGGCTCGAAGCAGGGCTTTCACCGCGAGATCGTGAGTGCCGCCTTCAACAGCATGCTCCACGCGACAGAGCCACTACTCGAACTGCCGCCCGCCGAGAGGCTCTGGTCGACGCTTCGCAGAACGGTGCGCTTCGCACGTGAGCATGAGAGCACCTTCTATTCGCTCGTGCGGGGTACAGCGAGTGGCGACGCCGAAGTCCGCGAGGTGATCGAACACGCCCGCGCGACTCAGGCCGAACGCGTGCTGGTCCTGTTCCTGGAGCTCGGCATCCCCGATTCCGGGCTCCTGCGCATCGCCGTTCGGTCGTGGGTCGCCTTCGCCGAGCAGACGCTCGTGGATGCTGCGCTCAACACTGACATGAGTGACGCCGACATCGTGCAGCTCCTGACGAACAGCCTCGTTGCCATCACCACAGCGATCGACCCCGCTCACGGGGAATCGCTGAGCGGGGTCGTTCTGTAGTCCTGTTTGGGTGGCGCGTTACGCCTGCACGTCACCCCGCCACGCGCCGTCTGCGGTGCCCTGCGCTTCGATGTACTTCTTGAAGTTCGCCAGATCCTTCTTGATCGCGTGGTTGTCCGCGCCCAGCGCACCGCCCAGCTTCTCCAGCAGCCCTGTGGCTTCCCAGTCGATCTGCACGGTCACGCGGCTCTTGTCCTCGGCGAGCTTGTGGAAGGTCACGACTCCTGCGTGATCGACCTCGCCGCCGGTGCTGTTCCAGGCAACCCTTTCGTCGGGGTGCTGCTCTGTGATCGTCGCTTCGAACTCGCGCTCGACAGGGCCGACCTTGACCTTCCAGAGAGTGAGCGTGTCGCTTGGCTGGGTGAGCGACACGACCTCGTCGAGAAATCGGGGGAACTCCTCGAACTGCGTCCACTGGTTGTAGGCGACGGACACGGGTACGTCGACGTCGATGGTTTCAATGACCTGAGGCATGGACTGCTCCAATTGTTTCATTCTGAGACGGATGACTCTGAGACGGATGATCGTTCGAGCCTAAGCGTCGAAATTCTGGGGCCTGACCCCCTTACCGTCTGGCATTCGAGGTGCTAGAGGCGCGGAGAGTGCGGGTAGGTGCCACGTGCCATCGGTTGGCGCATCGGCTTCTTCCTCGGCCCGATCCTCGGTCTCGCCAGTACTTCTTCTTCCCGTTCGCGATCGGCAACCTCCTCGAGCCACTCCTGCTCGGGCACCTTTTCGACGTGTGGGGCCGTCGCAAGATGATCTTCCTCACCTACGGCCTCGCCGGGGTTGTGCTTGCCGTCTCCGCAGTACTGTTCCAGGCCGAGGTTCTGAACGCCACGACCCAGACGATCTTCTGGTGCGTATCGTTCTTCTCCGCAAGTGCCGGCGCGTCGAGCGCCTACCTCACCGTCAGCGAGATCTTCCCGCTCGAACTGCGCAGCCAGGCGATCTCGTACTTCTTCGATCTCGGCCAGATCGCCGGGGCAGGCGCTCCGCTCCTCTACGGCATCCTCGTCACCGCGATCAAGCCGTAGGCAGTTTCCGCGACTGGCGCCTACATTGGATTCATGGAACGAGAGGCACTCACCGAACTCGCACTCCGCGTCGCCGGCAGCTTCCCGGCAGTGACTCGCGGCCAGCCCTTCGGCGAGGGAACAGAGGTCTTCAAAGTCGTCGGCAAAGTCTTCGCGCTGGTCAACCTCGGCGACCGTCCCGCCTGCCTCACTCTCAAGTGCGCCCCGCCCCATGCGAGGTCACTGGTATACAGCTACGAGAGCATCATCCCCGGGTACCACGTGAACAAGCAGCACTGGATCTCGATAGTCGCAAGCGGTCCTGCCCCCTCGAGCGCAACGCTCACACGTGTCCCCGACGTCGACACGACGCTCGTCGAAGACCTGATCGGCAATTCGTACGACATCGTCGTCTCTCTGTTGCCGCGCGACCGGCGGCCGTTTGATCCCAGCGCCAGCGCGAATGCCGACGCACGTGCCAGCACCAGCACCGACGCCGACAAAGGGTCGCAGCCACGATGAAGATCGCCGTCGCCGGGGCCACCGGCACCGTCGGGCGCCACGTTGTGGCCGTCGCTCGCGAACGCGGTCACGAGGTTCTTGCCCTTTCGCGCGCTGCCGGCGTAGACCTCACCTCAGGGTTGGGTCTCGCCGAGACGCTCTCGGGATCCCAGACCGTCATCGACGTCACTTCGATCTCGACGCAGTCTGCCGAAGAGTCGAAGCGATTCTTCACTCTCGTCACCTCCCACCTGTTGGCGGCCGAGGTGCAGGCGGGCGTCGCCCACCACATCGCACTCTCCATAGTTGGCAGCGACCAAGCGCCATTCGGGTACTACGCCGGGAAAGCCGCGCAGGAACGCCTGGTGAACGAGGCAGCCGTACCGTGGACCATCCTCCGGGCCACCCAGTTCCATGAGTTCGCTCGGCAAATCTACGGCCAGGTGACGATCGGGCCCTTCACGATCATCCCGACCATGATTTCGCAACCGGTCGCGGCGCGCGAGGTCGCCGAACGGCTGATCTTCCACGCAGAATCAAAGCCGAACGGCCTCGCGACCGACCTCGCCGGTCCCGAAGTACTCCGGATGGCAGAGATGGTGAGGCGCTATTCGAAGGCCGTCGGCGGCACCGCACGGGTTCTCGAACTCCCGCTGCCCGGTGGGTTCGGCAGAGCCCTGCGCAACTCCACCCTGGTCGCAAGCCCGTCGGCCGATCACGGCAGGCAGACCTTCACCGAGTGGATCGAATCAGTCGAGCGGCTGTCGTGGCGATGAGCTGGTGGTTTCGACGCGGCGCACGCCGGGATGACATCGAGGTGGCGGAATACTGCGCCACGATCATCCTGTACCAGGCGATCTCGAAGCTCGACACCCTCGCAGTGATCTCGCTGGTCGTGGATGCGCCGGTTGAGAATGCAAAACTGGGGCGGCCGGTCATCCGTCTCGCCGATCAGGCATGGGTCGAAGTCGAGCTGCCGAAACTCGGAGAGCCACCTCCGCTGGCGATCGACGTCTACAGCACGGTGAGCACAGATCAGGCACGGCTCGAGGCGCTGACCCTGGTCTCTGCGTTGCGGCGGCAGACCGCGTGGGATGTTCGGCCCGACTTCGGCGAGAGCGACGACGACTGAGCGCTGCCGGCCGTGCTGTTCACCGGCTCGCTGGTCGTTCAGATCTGTTGCGACTGCGTAACCGGCGCTTCTCCTCCACAGGCGGTCGATTGTGCGAGTTGTGCACTGATCTGGGATTTTGGGTTTTCGGTGTCGGGGGTGGGTGGTTGACTGCTCTCATGACACGAGCATTACTCACCGATGACGAGGTTGATCCGGGCCTATCTGGTTCGACCTCCACAGACCCCGATCACTTCGGCCTAGAGCCCGCGGGTTCGACGAATGATGACCCTGCCGCAAACGAGGCACCGTCGCGGTCACCACGGTCGTCGTCGTCGTCGCCAGGGTCACAGTCGTCGGGATCGGCCTCGTCAGGATCGGCCTCGTCAGGATCAGCGTCGTCAGGATCAGCGTCATCGGGATCAGCGTCATCGGGATCAGCGTCATCGGGATCAGCGTCGTCAGGATCAGCGTCGTCAGGATCACCGTCGTCAGGATCACCGTCAGGGTCGTCTTCGTCGTCGTCGTCGCGGCGGGCCCGGTTCGCGGCGGCGGTCGCTGCGGTGGTGGTGTCGCATCGGGCGATCGCGGCCGCGCACGCCGCACACGCCCTCCTCGTCGAGGAAGCAAGGATCGCGGGGTTCGCGCTGCACACCCAGGACAGCTTCGCCAGCAGTGGCGGCGGGGGCCCGCAGTGGTCCTCCGACCAGATCGTCGAGCGCCAGGTCGTCCTCGAACTCGCCGTCGCCCTGCACCTCACCGAGAATGATGCGAGGCGACTGGTCGACACCTGCGAAGGTCTTGCCGGCCCGTTCACGAGCACCCGTGAAGCCCTTGCTTTGGGGCGGGTGTCGTACCGGCACACCGAAACGATTGTCACCCGTTCGCACCCGCTGCCCCGGGAAGCGTTAGGCAGGTACGAGAAGGCGGTACTGCCCTGGGCGCGGAAAGTCACCGCGCAACGCCTCGACAAAATAGCCCGCGCAGTCGTAGAGGAAGCACAACCCCGCACCGACACCCAACGCCACACCGACGCCGTCACGGGGAGGCGCCTGTATCTGGAACCCGGGTCCGACGGGATGGCGTACCTGACCCTGTACACCGCCGCCGTCGAAGCGGTCGCCATCCACAACCGCGCCACCGACATGGCCCGCTCCGCCAAACACGCTGGTGACCCCCGCACCCTCACCCAACTCCGTGTCGACATCCTCACCGACCTCATGCTCAACAGCGACACCCACACCCCCCGCGTCACCCCCCACATCCGGGCCCGCGTCAACATCACCGTCCCCGCCCTCACCCTGTTGGGCCGGAACCACCAAGGCGACCCCGACCCCGACCAGACCTCAGGCCCAGCAAACCTCGAAGGGTACGGCCCGATCGACCGGCACACCGCCCTCACCATCACCCGCGACGCCCACTCCTTCACCCGCATCCTGACAGACCCCGCCACCGGTGTCGTCCTCAGCTACGGGCGGCAACGCTACAAACCCCCCACCGACCTCGACGAACTCATCCGGCTCACCCACACCGAATGCACCTTCCCCACCCCCTGCCACCCCTCCACCACCGCAGACCTCGACCACACCATCCCCTGGGCCGACGGCGGCGAAACCGCCTACAACAACATCAGCCCACTCTGCACCACGCACCACAAAGTCAAACACCACACCCAATGGACCATCCGACAAACCCCCGGAGAAAACG
Source organism: Subtercola frigoramans (assembly GCF_016907385.1). NCBI lineage: Bacteria > Bacillati > Actinomycetota > Actinomycetes > Micrococcales > Microbacteriaceae > Subtercola > Subtercola frigoramans. The sequence continues at coordinate 2,903,851 of NZ_JAFBBU010000001.1, forward strand.
GGCACGCCCCGACCATCACCTGGACCTCACCCGCCGGCCACCAATACAACATCGAACGCACACCCCTCGCGAAACCCGTCGTGCAGTTCACCGAACAGCAGGAGGAAGGAGACAACTCAGACGAACCGCCTTTCTGACCTCCCACAGTGACCGAATCGTCCCTATTGCTCCGCCTGCTTCGCCTGCCTCGTCTGCCTCGTCTGCTCCGCCTGCTTCGCCTGCCTCGTCTGCCTCGTCTGCTTCGCCTGCTTCGTCTGCCCCTTCTGACCCTTCGCGGGTCACCGACCTCGTTCCATCGACGGGTACCCTTGATCAGATGACGATCACCGCTTCCGCTGACGGCTCAGCGCTGGGAAACCCAGGCCCGGCAGGTTGGGCCTGGTACATCGATGAGAACACCTGGGGCGCGGGCGGCTGGCCACACGGAACAAACAATATGGGTGAGCTCAAAGCCGTTCTCGAGCTCTTCCGGGCGACCGCGCACGTCGACGACGACCTGCACATCCTGTGCGACAGCCAGTACGTCATCAACACGGTGACCAAGTGGATGCCCGGCTGGAAGCGCAAGGGATGGCGCAAGGGAGACGGCAAACCGGTCATGAATCTCGACCTCATCAAAGAGATCGACGATGCCATCGTCGGGCGCCGCTACCGATTCGAGTGGGTCAAGGGCCACGTCGGGCACGAGCTGAATGAGGCCGCGGACATCCGTGCCCGAGGCGCTGCGGAGGCCTTCGCTCGCGGGCGCACCCCAGACACTGGGCCAGGCTTTCCCGGGGGGCGCGCGCCGGTGACGCAGACAGAGACAGTATCCGCGCCTGCCGACGCTTCGGCTGACACGCTCTTCTGATCGGACGGACTTCTCAGATTCAACCCGTTCTGAGGGCCGAATCCGGCCGGTGTTTACATGCTGGCCATGAAGTGGAAAAGAAGCACGTCACATCACCCCGGATGATCGGACTGTGCCTCGTTCCGACAGTCTGCCCGTCCTCAGCCTCAGCCCGACAATCGCCCTCGCTGAGACACCCTTTGCCGTTGCCGCATGGGAGAACGACCTCATTGACGCAGTTGGTTCTTTGTGCGTCGGCTTCGCTACGACGGCCGCCGCGTATGACGACAAGGCCGAAATCGCCGTCGACAACCTGAAGGCACTCCACGACGCGGGTCTCTCCGAGGCAGTGCTTCCGAGGAACCTCGGCGGTCGGGGGCTGAGCTACCAGGCCTTCGGCGAGATCGTGCGGATGATCTGCGAAGCCGACCCGTCCACTGGCACGATCTTCACCATGCACTCCGGTGCCGGCGTGAGTCTCGCGCAACTGACCCACGAGACACTCGGTTCCTTCTACGCCGACGAGCTGAGGGCAGGCAAGCGATTCTCGAATGCCCTCTCAGAACCGACCAGCGGCAACAAGTTCCTGAATCCGCAGCAGCAAGCGCTGCCGGTCGACGGCGGCTGGGCGCTCGACGGGGCCAAGCGGTTCGTGTCGGGGAGCGAGATCGCCGAATACCTGCTCGTCAACGCGCTGGTAGACGGTGAGCCCACGTTCTTCGGTGTGGCGCCAGACGAGTCGGTCACGATCATCCCGATCTGGGACACGCTGGGGCTTCGTGCCACGCGAAGCCAGCTGCTCTCGTTCAACAACACGGTGCTGAGAGCGAGCCAGCGTGGGCGCGCTCCCCTCTTCACGGATTTCGCCGTGATTCCCGCCGGACTGCCGATGATCTCGCTGGGCATTGCTGACGCGGCGCTGGGGGCGATCATCCAGCATGCAACAAACCGCATCATTCTCGGCAAGCCGCTGAGCCACCAGCAGTGGCTGCAGTTCGAGGTCGCAGAGGTGCAGAGCCGCCTTGAATCGGTGCGGGCATTCATCCGACAGACCCTGTGGCAGGCAGATAGCGGCGTACCGGCCTTCTTCGGCAACCTCTCGCGTGCGAAGTATCTTGCGAACAAGATCGCGGTCGACGTGGCGCAGCTCGGGGTGAGGGTGGGTGGGGCATCCGGGTTCCTGAAGACTTCGCCGATTCAGCGGCACCTGCGTGACGCCCAGGCAGGCCAGTTGATGGCCTACTCGACCGAAGTGCTCGCGGGCGAGATCGGCAAGGCTGTGTTCGGCATCTCCGAAACCGAAGACATCGAAACCGAAAGCAACTGAGCGATGCCCTCCGAGCGGCCGCGCATGATCTTCAATGCGTTCAACATGTTCGCAGCTTCGCACCATGACCAGGGCATGTGGGCGTGGCCGGGCAGCCGTCAGCTCGAGTACAACAGCATCGACTACTGGGTCGATGTTGCCCAGCTGCTCGAGCGCGGGCACTTCGACACGCTGTTCTTCGCCGATGTACTCGCTCCCTATGACACCTTCGGATCGTCTCGCGATTCGGCAGTCTTCAGTGGTATGCAGTTCCCGATCAACGACCCAGGCGAACTCATTCCCGCTCTGGCATATGCCACGAAGGACCTGGGGTTTGTGCTGACGCAGAACATTCTGCAGGAGCCGCCGTATTCGTTCGCACGCAAGATGTCGTCGCTCGACCACCTCACGCGGGGGCGCATCTCGTGGAACATCGTCACGACGTTCCTTCCCGGGGCCGGGCGAAACCTCGGATTCGGCGGTCTTCCCGACCACGGCGACCGGTACGCCCGCGCCGACGATTTCATCGAGGTCGTCTACAAACTCTGGGAGGCGAGCTGGGAAGACGATGCCGTGGTGCGCAACGCGGCTCTTCGCCAGTACAGCGACCCGTCCAAGATCCACGAGATCAACCACGTCGGCCCCTTCTACGACGTCGTCGGGCCGCACCTCAGCGAACCGTCGCCACAGCGCACACCGTTTCTGATGCAGGCGGGGGTTTCACCGCGCGGGCGCGACTACGCCGGTCGCAACGCCGAGGGTCTCTTCATCAATGCACTCTCGCCCGAGGAGGCAGCGCCAGTGGTTCGGGATGTTCGTGCTGCCGCCGCACGGCACGGCCGCTCACCCCACAACGTCAAGCTCTTCGGCATTCTCGGGTTCGTCGTCGGCAGCACAGAAGAAGAGGCGCAGCGCCTTCACCAGGAGATCACCGACTTTCAGAGTATCGAGGCCAACCTCGCCAAGCAGAGTGTGTTTCTCGACTACGACTTCAGCACCCTCGACCCTGCCGAGCCCATCTTCGAGATCGCCAAGCGCCCGGAGGGAGCCACGGGAATCGTCGCTGAACTCATCCGGATGTCGCCGAATCCGCGGTACACGATCGGTGAACTCGTCCGCTGGTACGGCAACCAGCGGGTCGTCGGAACTCCGGAGCAGATCGTCGATCATCTCGAGAAATGGCAGGATGCCGGCATCGACGGCATGAACGTGCAGTACGTCGTCTCACCGGGAACCTTCGAGGACTTCGTGGAGCACGTGAGCCCAGAGCTCCGCCGCCGGGGCCTCATGCAGGAGTCGTACGCACCGGGCACCCTGCGCGAGAAGGTGTTCCCGGGCACGGGGCCCTACCTGCCCGACGAGCATCCGGCCAGGGCGCTCCGGCGGGCGGCGTTCGGGACAGACTGACGACTGGCTGGCGGGCTGGTTGGCGGGCTAGCTGGTTGGCGGACTAGCCGGCCCAGCGACCCCAGCCTCGGCCGAACATGTCGTCGAAGCCGGAAGTACCTCCACCAGAACCGGAGCCGCCGCCTGGCCCACGCCTCGAGCCGAGATACGAGCTCACCACGGCCGCACCGAGGTCGTCGAGCTCGGGGGCAACGACTGTGCCTCCGGCACGACGGGCCATCGAGTCGATGAAGCGGGCGAGCCCGGGGTCGTCGCCGAGCCTGAAGAACGTCGTCTGGGCGCCCAGACGAGTTGAGTTGTCGAGCTCGCGAACCGAGTACGCCACCGTCACCGGGTCGGGCGGGTAACTGAAGTACACCTCGCCGTTGGGCTCCAGATGGGAGGTCGGCTCGCCGTCTGTGACGATGAGCAGCACCGGCTGGGCATTCGGGTGCTTGCGAAAGTGCCGGTTGGCCAGCAGAAGCGCGTGGTGCAGGTTGGTGCCCTTGTCCCACATGGCGTCGAGGCCGGTGAGGTGCTCGATGTCCATCACCTCAGCGTGGCGGCCGAAACCGATCAGCTGGAGGTCGTCGCCACGGAATCTCGACGTGATGAGCGTATGCAGGGCAAGCGCGGTTCGTTTCATGGGCACCCACCGGCCATCCATCGCCATCGAGAAAGACGTGTCGACGAGCAGGGCCACACACGCCTGGGTGCGCGCCTCTGTCTCCTGAACTTCGACGTCGCCGATTTCGATCCGGATGCCCGTGGGCCGAGCTGTCGAACCGGTACTGCCCGCCCGCTCCCCCGCCGTGCGCGTCAACGCGTTGGTGATGGTGCGGGTTACGTCCCACGGTTCGGTGTCGCCGAAGGCCCACTCGCGGGTCGCGCCCGAACGATCGCCGGCAGCCCCGGCCTGGCGCAGGTCGCGGTTGCCCTGGCGGCCGGACATGCGGTCGGCGACATCACGCAGAAGGGCCTTGCCGAGCTGGCGCATGGCCTTCGGGCTGAGCTTGAGCGTGCCGTCGGTGCCGCGCTTCAGGGTGCCGGAGTCGCGGAGGGCCTTCTCGAGCTGTTGCAACGCCCGGGCATCCACTGTCGCTTCATCGCCGAGTTGCCGCGAGAGTTTGTCGAGGTCAAGATCGTCGAGTTGCGAGCCGTTGTAGGACTGCGACAACTGCTCCGAGAGCTCGTCGAGGTCGGCGATGTCCTGGAAGACGCCGGTGCCGTCGCCGAGCCCGAGACCCTGCTCGCCGCTCATGCGCTCAGACCCGCTCCAGTTCTCGCCGGGACGCAAGGACTGGAGGGTGTCGTCGAGCTGGGCCAGTGACTGCATCAGCTCTGGCGAACCGAACGCCTGCAGGGCAAGGGCATCGAGCTCGTCGCGCTGCTCCTGGGTCATGGAGTTGCGCATGCGCTGGGCGGCGGCGGCCCGCCCGGCCAGCGCATCGATGAGCTCGTCGACGGTGCCGGGGTTCTCCGGAAAGAACTCACCGTGCTTGGCCATGAAGTCGTCGAACTGCTCGGGGGTGTCTTCGCCGCGCTTGTGCGCATCGAGCAGCTCATTGAGGTCGGCGAGCATGGCGTTGATGGCTTCGCGGTCGGCCTCCGTCGCGTTCTCGAGCGCCTTCTTCATGCCGGCGAACCGTTGGTCGAGCATCTCCCGGCCCAGGAGGTCCTTGATCTTCTCGAATTCCGCGCGGGCCTCGCTGCTCTGCCACTGGTAGTCGCTCAGCTCGCTGACGGCCGCGGCGGGAGACGGGGGGAGCGCGTCGAGCTGCATCTCGGCGAGGGCGCGGTCGCCATCATCCATCGACGCATCGCGGGCCAGCTGTTTGCGCTCGGCCAGCACCGCCTTGTCGAGGAGCTCTTTGATCTGGTGCAGGGTGCCGTCGAGGTTGTGTTTCTGGGCCAGCTCCCGGCGACGCTCGGCAACCCGTCGTGCGAGGTCGTCGAGGCCGGCCTGGTTTGCGCCGCCCCGCCGCAGGAACTCGCTGAGGGCGCGCTCGGGCGACGAACCGGCCATCACGTCTTCACCGATCGCCTCCAGGGCTTCGGCCAGGTCGACCGGGGGCGCCAGGGGATCTGGACCGTCGACGTACCTGCCGTACCGGGAGTCGTGCGTGAGGCGGCGGTTGGCCCTAGCCATAGATCGTCTCGCCCCCGCCGCTCTCCTTGCTCAGCCTGCGCGCCAGGTAGAGGCCCTCGAGCGCCAGTTCGATCGCCCCGGCCCGCTGCCCATCGTTCGTCGCCCCGAGGCGCTCGCCGATCTCGTCGTAGAGCGGCGACTCCCCGAGTGGCGGCAACCCGGTCAGAAAGTCGCGTGCCGAAACCTGTTCGCCCGTCGTGACCATGACCCCGCTTTCGACGGCATCCACGAGCGGGCCGAAATCGATGCCTCGAAAGTGTGCCCTGACCGCCTCAGCCGTCGCTGTGCGCAGGAGGTGGTCGAGAATCTCGTCTTCACGCCCCTCTTCGCCCGACTCGAACTCGATCTTGCCGCCGAGAACGTCGACCGCCGTTTCGAGGTCGACGGGCCTCGCGACCGCCTCGGTCTCGCCCTGGCGTGTCGCGCGGTGCAGCGCAGCGGCCGCAATCGTCTCGGCGCCGGCGATGGCGAAGCGCGCGCTCACGCCACTGCGCTGGTCGACCGCGTTCGAACCGCGGAGGGCACGAGTGAATCGCGCCAGGATCTCGACGAGATAGTCGGGCACATCGGCGACGAGCTTCGCCTCCTGCCGGATGACCGCGACCTCATCGGCGAGTTCCATCGGGTAGTGCGTGCGGATCTCCGCACCGAACCGGTCTTTGAGCGGCGTGATGATGCGGCCGCGGTTGGTGTAGTCCTCGGGGTTCGCACTCGCCATGACGAGCACGTCCAGCGGCAGGCGCAGCACGTAACCGCGAATCTGGATGTCGCGCTCCTCCATCACGTTCAGCATCGCGACCTGAATGCGCTCCGCCAGGTCGGGCAGCTCGTTGATCGCCACGATTCCGCGGTGGCTCCGCGGAATGAGCCCGAAGTGGATCGTCTCGGGGTCGCCCAGGCTGCGCCCCTCGGCCACCTTCATCGGGTCGACGTCACCGATCAGGTCGGCCACGCTCGTGTCAGGCGTGGCCAGTTTCTCGAAGTACCGTTCGTCGCGACTGCGCCACGAGATCGGCAGCTCGTCGCCGAATTCGGATGCCCGGCGAATGCTCTGCGAGGTGATCGGCTCGAACGGGTGTTCGCCGAGCTCGGAGCCTTCGATGACCGGCGACCACTCGTCGAGCAGACCGCTCAACGTTCGGAGCAGGCGCGTCTTGCCCTGCCCGCGCTCGCCGAGCAGCACGATGTCGTGCCCCGCGATCAGCGCCCGTTCGAGCTGCGGGATGACGGTCGATTCGAACCCGTGGAGCCCGGGCCACGGATCCCGGCCCTCCCGCAGCGCGTCGAGGAGGTTGTCACGGATCTCCGCGCGCAGCGTCTTGTAGACGTGCCCCGAAGAGCGGAGCTCGCCGACCGTTGCGGGTGTGGGCATGGACGAGGATGAGCGCATCATCCATGTAATGCTACGCCGCTGGACAGGTGACACGCCTGTCAGTGACAAGCCCGTAACGTGAGCCGTTCACGAAGCGAAGATGTCGAGCCCCAGGGCGATGGAGAGGAAGCGCGCGGTGCGCTGCCCACGAACGCTGTTGCCTGCGGGGTCGAGACGAGGCGAGTACGTGCCGAGCCCGCCTTTGCCCGGCGAGACGGCGACGATGCCACCCGACACACCGCTCTTCGCCGGGACCCCGACCTCGAAGAGCCAGTCGCCCGACAGCTCGTAGAGGCCGGCCGTCGCCATGACCGAGAGCGTGTCCCTGGCGACCCGGGCGTCGACGACGCGAATACCCGTGACCGGGTTCACTCCCCCGCATGCCAGTGTGGCTGCCATGACCGCCAGATCGCGCGCAGAGACGAGCAGCGAGCACTGTTTCGTGCAGACCTCGGTGGTCACAATCGGGTCGAAATTCATGCGCCCGTAGCTCTGGAGCAGGCGCGCGATCGCCATATTGCGTTGGTTGGTCGCGGTCTCTGATTCGAAGGTGGACTGATCCAGCTCGAGCGGGCGACCGGCGAACTCCGAAAGCCCGTGCTGGATGAAGGCCCACTTCTCTTCGGCGTCGTCACCCGGCACCAGGCTCGTGGTCGCGAGCGCCCCCGCGTTCACCAAGGGGTTCATCGGGTTGCCGCCGTTGAGCTCGACCGCCATGACCGAGTTGAACGGCAGGCCGGTGCTGTTCACCCCGACGAGCTCAGACACGGCGTCATGGCCGCTGTGCTGGCACACCAGGGCGAAGACGAACACCTTCGAGATCGACTGGATGCTGAACTCACGCAGCGCGTCACCGACACTGCTGATTCCGCCATTCACCCCGCACACGCTGATGCCGAACAGTGAGGGGTCGGCCTCACCGAGCGAGGGAATGTAGTCGGCGACATCACCCTCGTCGAGATGGCGGTAACGGCCGTGGGCTTCGTCCAGCAGCGCCGTGACCTCGGCGATCGACGGCAGAACGCCCGTCGAGACCCGCGGTCGGGGCGGGCGAGTGGCGTCGGGATCGATTTCGGTGCTCATGTCAGTGCCCCACTTTCAACACCACGATAGTGGTCAGGCAACATCTCGGGAATAATCCAGATTTCCATACGTTTGCATACATACAATCGTTCATGAAACAGGAGAACACCATGACCGCCGAGACCTCCGGACTACACCATGTCACCGCGATCGGAGGCGACCCGCAGAAGAACATCGACTTCTACATCACCGGCCTCGGCCTCCGGCTCGTGAAGAAGACGGTCAATTTCGACGACCCGAGCACCTACCACCTGTATTACGGCGACGACGCAGGCCGCCCCGGTTCTCTGATGACGTTCTTCCCGTGGAAGGGAATCCGCCCAGGCCGCATCGGCGCGGGCCAGTCGACCAGCACGGCCTTCTCCGTGCCGGCAGGGAGCATCGGCTGGTGGAAGTCGCACTTCGCCGGGCTCGGCGTAGAATCCACTGTCACCAGCGAGAACCAGGCAGAGGAACGCCTTTCGCTGCGCGACCCCGACGGACTTCAACTCGACCTGGTGGCCTCGAGCATCGTCGACCCGCGCGACCCGTGGGATTCAGCATCCGTACCCGCCGAGTTCGCCGTTCGGGGCCAGCACTCCTCTGTTCTGACGGTGAAAGACCCGACGGGCACCGCGCGGGTGCTCACCGAAGAACTCGGCATGTCCCTGATTTCTGAGCAGGGCAACCGTCTGCGTTTCTCTGCCGGCGGCTCCGAACTCGCCGGGCACATCGTCGACGTGATCGCCGACCCGAAGGCACAGACCGGCCTCACCGCCGGCGGGACCGTGCACCACATCGCGTTCCGCGTGCCCGACCAGGAGACCCAGCAGCTCTGGCGCGAGCAGCTCGCCGGCCACGGCTACGAGGTCACGCAGATTCTCGACCGCCAGTACTTCACTTCGATCTACTTTCGTGAGCCCGGCGGCGTACTCTTCGAGATCGCCACAGACACCCCCGGGTTCGACATCGACGAACCGCTGCTCGAACTCGGCCGCAGCCTGAAACTGCCGCCGTGGCTCGAGCCGTCGCGCGAGGCGATCGAGCACTCGGTCATCCCCGTTCGGCTGCCCGCAGAGAACAATCCCGCGCTGGGCGACTCCGTACGGAACGACTCCGTACTCAACGACTCCGTACTCAGCGACTCCATACATAGCGACACAGATTCCACGGGAGCATAGCCATGATGGACGCCGCGGAGCTTTCGTCGTGGCCGCACGTGTACCGACCGGGGCTCGATGCTCGCAGAGACGCTCCGGTACTGCTCATGCTCCACGGCACGGGCGGCAACGAGCGTGAGATCCTGTCGCTCGCTGACGCCATCGACCCTGAGGCGGCCGTGCTCGCTCCCCGTGGCAGGGTGAGCGAGCACGGTGCGACCCGATGGTTCCGCCGCATCGCCGAGGGGCAGTTCGACGTCGACGACGTGAACGTGAAGGCGGCTGAACTCGCCGAGTTTGTAGCCTGGGCGCGTCAGGAATACGGCCTGGCACCCGGTATGGATGCTCGGCCCATCATTGCGGTCGGTTTCTCGAACGGCGCGAACATCGCCCTCGCGCTTGCGGTTCTGCACCCCGAAACTGTCACCCTCGCCATGGCGTTCTCCGGGATGTACCCTCTCGGCAACCGTGAGCTTCCTTTGCCGCTCCCGGATTCCCGAGTGCTGCTGCTGAACGGAGAAGCCGATCCGATGGCGCCGTCATCGTCGGTCGACCAGCTCGAGACCGAATTGCTTCGGGCCGGCGCCGGCGTCGAGCGTGTCGCTCGAAGCGGCGGCCACGGAATCACCGCCGAGGAGATCGAGAAAGCACAGGCCTGGTTGGCAACAGCGGCGAGCTGAAGATCAGGAGTCGCCGAGGATTCCATCGACGTAGAACCAGCAACCGCGCTCGGAGACAAACCGACTGGTCTCGTGGAGTCGACCGGCGCGCCCGTCAAGCCTGAACCGGGCGACGAACTCGACGGTGCCCGAGCGGTCGAGCATCCCACCGCCTGTCTTCGAGAGAATGTCGAGCCGGTAGAAGCGCTGTGCCGGGTCGAGCCCGAGCGACACAGGGCGGGTTGAGCTGTGCCAGGTCGCCAGCAGGTAGGGTTCGTCGCCCAGAACGAACGCGGAGTATCGCGATCGCATGAGCCGTTCGGCGGTGAGCGACGGCTGGGCCCCGGAGTGGGCAGGCGCGCAGCACTCACCGTAGGGCAGCCCGCTGAGGCACGGGCACCGGTCGGTCTCGGCCAGCTGCGGCCATGCGAAAGCGGGGGTGCCGGTCATCGTCATCCTCCAGAGCACAGACCAGCCCAGAATAGCCCGCCCACGGCGCGGTCCCCCCTGCATTGCGGTGAGCCAGCAGTAGGTTCGTCACGTGAACGTTCGCTGAACGAGAGGCGAACACGCATCAAGCAACGGCGGGTGTCGCATGAAGATCGTCGCGGTGTACAGCACCAAGGGCGGAGTCGGCAAGACGACTGCGGCGGTGAACCTCGCCTGGGCCGCTTCGGAAGACTTCCGTGTGTTGCTCTGGGATCTCGATCCCCAGGGGGCCGCAACGTTCCTCCTCGAGGTCAAGCCGAAACTCAAGGGAGGTGTCGACGGGCTCGTCGGGGGTAAGGTAGCGGCGAAGAGTGCCATCAAGGCGTCGGCATTCGAGCGGCTCGATGTGCTGCCGGCCGACGCCAGTTACCGCGACCTCGACCTGGTGCTCGACCACGCGAAAGGGTCAACAAGTCGACTCTCGCGGATTCTGCAGACCGTCGCGAGCGACTACGACGTCGTCATTCTCGACTGCCCCCCGGGAGCATCGCTGGTCGCGTCGAATGCCGTCAATGCGGCAGACCTCGTCGTTGTGCCGGTGGTGCCCTCGCCACTCTCCTTGCGTTCGCTGGAGCAGGTCACCGATTTCGTGTCGGGCTCCGCCAGTTCCGCACCCGTGCTCGGTTTTCTCTCCATGGTCGACCGGCGAAAGACGCTTCACCGCGAAGCCGTGAGAGACCTACCACGCGACAGAGGTGTGGTCGTCAACGTCGTTGTGCCGTCGAGCGTCGTGATCGAGCGGATGGGAACCGAACGCTCACCTGTTGGGGTCTACGCACCTCGAACTGAATCCGCAAACGCATTCAGCGAACTCTGGGTGCGGGTGCAGTCCAACGTGAAGGCCACGAACAAGTCGAAGCCGCGCAAGCGTAAGCGCTGATCGGCGCTCGGCGATTGCACATGCGCCGCCCGACGATTCAAACTGCTCGAATCAGACCAGCGGGTCGTCGCGGTCGATGGTGCGGCGTGAAACGTGCTCGCCGCTGACCGGATCGACCGCCGAGCGTGTCGTCATGGTGGTCTGGCGACGGCGGGTGATGAAGACGATGCCGAGAATGATTCCCAGGACACCGGCCGCCATGAGAATGTAGCCGACGAGGTGCAGATCGATCCACGACACCTGCACGTCAACGGCGAAGGCGAGGATCGCCCCGATGACGAAGAGCACAATTCCTGATCCAAGACTCATGATGGTTCTCCTTGCTTCGTTCGCCTGACTGACATACTGCGGAGCAGCAGACCGACACGGCGTGCCTCGCTTGAGGACCCAGCGATCGTAACAACCCGACACCTGGCCGGGTATGGGGTTGACACGGGCCGGGGCCGGTGTCAAGCGGGCTCGCGCAGCTCGCGTCAGACGCGCGGATCAGTCACAATGACTACCGTGCGGGGAGGCCTTCCGGCCCGCTGGATCGACACGGACCACTCCGGGAGGCGCACTCCCAGATCCGTCAATCAGAGGCAGAGTCATGACAGAGGTCGGCACCGGCTGGACCGGCAGGACCCTCGCTGGCCGTTACGCCATCGTGCGTCGGATCGGTTCCGGCGGATTCTCCACCGTGTACGAAGCGCTCGACACCCAGTTGGGCCGAAAGGTCGCCGTCAAGCTCTTCAGCGCCGGCGAGGCACGCGATGACGGCCGGCGGCGGGGGGAGGTCGATGTGCTCGCCCGGCTGAATCATCCCAACCTGGTGACGATGTACGACGCTCACCTCGCGGGTGGCGACTCAGCGATCCCCAGCTTTCTCGTGATGGAGCTCATCGACGGGCTCGACCTACGCTCGGCCCTCGACAATGCGCGGGGCGCGGCGAGGCTCACCGGCGACCTCGTCGCCCAGATCACCAGCGACATCGCCGAAGGCCTCTCTGCGATGCACGCCATCGGCATCGTGCATCGCGACCTGAAACCCGCGAACATCCTCCTGGCACCCACCGGGCTGCCCTCGCCCACTCATCGGGCGAAACTCGCCGATTTCGGAATCGCCTACCTCGTGGGTGCCGATCGCATGACGACGATCGGAACGGTCATCGGCACCGCCGCATACTTGAGCCCCGAACAGGCTTCGGGGGCGAAACCGGGCCCTGCGACCGACGTCTATGCGCTCGGTCTCGTCATCCTCGAGTGCCTCACTGGCAGGCGGGAGTATCCCGGCACGATCGTCGAATCGCTGAGCGCCCGCGCCTTCCGGGATCCTGTGGTCGGTGAGGGAATCCCGGCAAGCTGGATCACGCTGCTCACCCAGATGACCGCACGCGACCCGGATGCCCGCCCGAGCGCCCTCGACGTGGCCGTGCGCGCACGGGGTGTCGCTGCAGACCTGGCCGGGTGGCAGCTCGTCACCGCCGCTGGAACTGCCGCAGGAGCGGGAACGATCAATGCCGCCACCGCGGCGATGCCGACACCCACGGTCAGAATGCCGAGCGAGCTTCTGCCCAGAGCGTCGAGCACAGCGTCAGACACGCGGGCGAACACCATGTCGAACACTGCGGCGACACAGAGACTCTCTGGTGCGGCAGAACTCCTCACCCAGGACCCGCCCACCCCACAGGGCAGACGCCGCGCTCCCCTTGTTGCCGCCGCCGTGCTCGTGTTGCTAGGCGGCGTGATCTGGGCCGGCACCAGTCTCGCTGGCTCGAACGCATCCTCGGTGTCTGACCCGGCGCAGACCGGCGTCTCCGTTCCCACGGCTACACCCACTCCGACGCCTGAGACAACTGCACAGACCGCGACAGCGACCAATTCGCCGACGCCCGCTGAACAGACCGCGGCACCGGTCGACTCGACAACTCCCGCCGATGGTGGAACTTCGGGCAACAACGGAAACGGGAATGGCACCAACGGTAACGGGAAGGACAAGGGTAAAGGGAAGGGCTGAACCAGGCCTCACCCGAACGAAAACGGTGCGCCTGCCGGCCCCTAGCGGAGCCTCAGACACACCGTCTCCGATGAGCCGTTCCTTGAGCTGTTCAGATGAACCGGGTCAGCGAACCGCGTTCACCGAGGCGTCGGTCGAGGCGGTTCCGTCGAGAATCGCCTGGACCCGGGCGCGCTCCGACTTGCCCCAGGTCTCACGAGTGACCAGCACACCGACCAGTCCGATCACGCCGACGAGCATGTAGAAGAGCGAGCCGCCCACCCAGCCGAACGTGGCTGCGAGTGCACCAGCGATGAACGGAGCGAACCCGGAGATGCTCGACGCGAGCTGGTAACCCAGCGAGACTCCCGAGTTGCGGGTGTTCGTGGGGAAGAGCTCTCCGAACCAGGCACCCTGCACGCCCGCCAGAGACGCCCAGATCAGGCTGATGCCGATGATGTAGGTGAGCACGATCAACGCCGGGTCTCCACCGTTGGTCAACAGGAACATGGGGAACCCGAAGGCGATCACGGCGATCGTGCCGATGAAGTACATCCGCTTGCGGCCGATGCGATCGGAGATCCAGCCTGAGGTGATCACAGCGGGGATAGCGATCACACAAGCGATGAGAAGGGCGAACAGTGTCGTCTGTTTGGCCTCCGGGTGATGCACGTTGATGTTCGACAGCAGGAACGTCGCGACGATGTAGTACGCGCAGGATTCCACGATGCGCAGCGAGATGATCTGCACGATCGTGCGCCATCCCTTGCGAACGACCTCCTTGAGCGGGTTCTTCAGAATCTCACCCGCGATCTTGGCCTCCTTGAAGTCCGGGGACTCCTCGAGCTTCAGGCGAACGAACAGGCCGACGGCGATGAGCACTGCGCTGGCGAGGAACGGAATCCGCCACGCCCAATCGTTGCCCAGCTGGGCCGAGACCAGGAACACCACGGTGGCAAGGGCGATTCCTGTCGGACTCCCGGCCTGGGGAATGGCCGAATAGGCACCCTTGCTCCGCCAGGGAGCGTGCTCGAACGTCATCATGACGGCCCCTCCCCATTCGGCACCGTAGGCGAGACCCTGGATCAGGCGCACCGCAACGAGAATGAGCGGAGCGAGGAAGCCGATCTGCCCGTAGGTGGGCAGAAGACCGATGACGAACGTCGCCGAGCCCATCACCAGAAGCGAGGTGACGAGAACTGGCTTGCGCCCGTATTTGTCTCCGAGGTAGCCACCGATGGCCCCACCGAGCGGGCGTGCAAGGAACCCGACCCCGAAGGTCAGGAACGCGAGGAGCGTGCCGATGGTGGGGTCGGCCGAGGGAAAGAATGCCTTGCCGAAGTAGAGCGCAGATGCGGTTCCGAAGGCAAGGAAGTCGTAGTTCTCGATCATCGCGCCGGTGCCGGCAGCCAGAGCGGTCTTGAGTTTCTGTGGTGAGCCGAGAGCGGCTGTTCGCTGCTCCTCAGCGGTGAGTTGCGTCATGCGTTGTATCTCCTTTGATCAGCATTACGTGCAGGGATGCGTCGCTGTGAACGAGAGGGACTGGTCGTCCGGCTGTCGGTCTGTGCGGGTTGGCGACCTTGTCTATAGAGAATGACAAGGCGATTGATTGATGTCTAATACCGAAACTTGCTGAAATTGAGACTCGATACAAATAAGTACTCAGCCACTACCGGATGGGCGCCCGAGCCCGTCCGAGAATCAGATGTTGCGGCCACCCGAGATCTCGATGACGGTCCCTGTCAGGTACCGCGAGAGATCGCTGGCCAGGAACAGGACCACATCGGCGACCTCGTCAGGCTCGCCGAATCGCCCGAGCGGAATTTCGGCCAAGCGCGCGGTCTTGACGTGGTCGGGCATGGATTCGATCATGGGCGTTCGAATCAGCCCCGGCTGGATGGCATTGACGCGCACGCCCGCGAATCCGACCTCTTTCGCGGCCGCTTTCGACAGCCCGACGATGCCGGCCTTCGCCGCACTGTAGTTCGTCTGGCCGGCGTTGCCGACCTTGCCCGAGATGGATGACACGTTGATGATGGAGCCACCACCGTTGTCGCGCATCCAGTTCGCGGCGGCCCGCGTTCCCAGCCAGGTACCGCGCAGATGCACGTCGATCACCAGGTCGAAGTCCTCGACAGACATCTTGCGCATCGTTGCGTCGCGAGTGATGCCTGCGTTGTTGACCCACACGTCGAGCCTGCCGAACTCGGTGACCGTCTTCGTCACCACGGTTTCGACGTCGTTCGGATCTGACGCACGTGCCACGACGCCGACAGCGGAGCCCGAAGAATCCAGCTCCGCGAGCGCCCTGTCCAATGCCTCCTGGGAGATGTCCGTGAGCACTACGCGAGCTCCCTCAGCCAGAAGGCGCCGGGACATCGCGAGACCGAGCCCGCCAGCCGCTCCAGTGATCACCGCGACTTTGCCCGCAACGATCATGACGGCGAGGGAAGAGCATCGTCCTTCAGCTCGTGGATCTCGATCATGTTGCCGGCCGGGTCGGTCAAAAAGATCTGGTACCAGCCCTTGACTGACCAGATTCCCCAATCGTCAAAGGGAATTCCGTTCTCGGTGAGCTGGGCTTTGACGGCCTCGATGTCGTCGGTGCGAAAAGCGAAGTGCCCAGCGATGAGCGGGTTGACCGAGTGCCCCTCCTGCGCAGCCAGATAGGGCTGGCGACGGGTCGCGTGCAGTTGCAGCTCGACAGGGTCGCCGGCGTTGAAGAACTTGGCGCCCTCGTCCCATTCCTCGTCACCGTCTGTGCCGTCATTGGCGCTGGTGGCGATCATGGGAGGGGAAGGCAGCAGTTCCAGACCCAGCGCATCCCGGTAGAACGCTGCCAGGGTGCCCATGTTGTCAGATGTGACGTTGACATGATGCAGTCGAAGAGTGGCCATGAGTGTGTCCTTTCGTTGACTGATCTTTACAAGGCTCTTCCGTCGTGTCCAATACCCAATCAGGCTCGGAATAAGAGCGATACCATCACAATCGCTGTACCACCTGCGGCACGGGCGACAGTGGATGTTCGGGCCGGGGCAACACGGAGTCAGCAACTCGAAGCACTGCATGTACGGCGGCGGAGGAGTTCTCCTCGTGCCAGGCCAGGGCAGATTGATACCGTTGCTGGATGCCTCGCAAGGGCACGTACACGACGCCCGGCTGCTGGATGTGCAGGCACGAGGAGATCGTGATGGTCACCCCCGCGCCGGCTGCGACGAAGGCATGGATCATGTAGGAGTCGGGGGCAGCGAGAACGATCCGAGGAGAGAATCCCGCGTCGTGGCAGACCTCCAGCATCACCGTGCGCACGAACGAGCCGGTGTCTGAGGGAAAACTGACGAACACGTCCTGCGACAGCTCTCCGACCTCGATGCTCTCCCGTTCGGCGAGCGGGTGGTCGGTGGGCAGGACCGCGTAGAGGGTCTCCTCCTCGAGCGCGCGATAGCGCAAGCCGGGGAAGGTGGTGGGGATCAGAACGAAGCCGATGTCGAGCTTTCGTTCGGCGACCTGGGTGAATGCCGTGCTCGTGTAGACCTGGCCTGCGAACACCAGCTCGATGTCGGGGTAGGCAGCACGAACACCGCGCATGAGCAGCGGCATCAGTTCCCTGCTCGTCGCCCCGACGAAGCCGATCGTCACGCGCCCGTACTCGCCCCGGCCCCCGGCCCGTGCCGCCCGCTCGGCATCGTTGGCAGCGTCGACCGCCGCCTTCGCCGGGCCAACCAGTGCGACACCGGCCGACGTCAACCGAACCGCGCGCGTGCTTCGCTCGAAGAGCGGCGTGCCCAGGTGCGTCTCGAGTTTTCGGATCAACTGACTCAGTGGCGGCTGGGCCATGTGAAGTCGTTCAGCGGCTCGGCCGAAATGGAGCTCTTCGGCAACCGCCAGAAAGGCTTTCAGATGTCGAAGCTCCATTGCATCTCCCTTGACAGCACCGTCGGCTTTACGAACCATAACTATATCAATAGGGTCAGGATTCATTGCCGATGGGCCACCAATACGGGCTGACACTCTCGCCAGCTACGGCGCTGCACAGGGATCAGCTGAAAGCGGCGATACCCGTTATCTCGCGACCGATGATGAGTGACTGCATGGAGTCGGTTCCCTCGTAGGTGTGCACGACCTCCATATCGAGAAGATGCCGGGCCACGTGACGCTCCAGAAGCAGTCCATTCCCGCCGAGCATGTCCCGGGCTTCCCGGCAGATCTCCCTGGCCTTCTGTCCAGCGGCGAGCTTCGCCAGTGACGCTTGCGCGTTCGACAAGCGATTCTCATCCTGAAGCCGGGAGGCCCGAAGAACGAGAAGTCGCAGGCAGGTGAGGTCGCTGAGCATGTTCGCGAGCTTGTTCTGAACCAGCTGGAAACTGGCGATCGGTTTGCCGAACTGCTTTCGCTCGAGCGAGTAGTCGCGGGCGATCTCGAAGGCAGCGATCGCGTGGCCCACCGCCTCCCAGGCCACGGTCGTGCGGGTCGACGACAGGAGCGCCGACACGTCGCGGAATGAATTCGCGTGGGGAAGCCGATTCTCAACCGGGATGCGGAGATCCTCGATCACGATGTCAGCCTGCCAGACGGCCCGCTTGGCGATCTTGCCTTCAATGACGGTCGGCCGGTAGCCGTCTGGATACTCGCCTGATGCCCGATCCAATACGAACCCCTTCACCTTGTCGTCGGCAACGTCTCGCGCCCAGATGATGACGATGTCGGCGACACTGCCCAGACCGATCCATCGCTTGTGGCCGTTGATGACCCATTCGTCGCCATCGAGTCGGGCCGTGGTCTCGAGACCGACGGAGTCCGACCCATGGTCGGGCTCGGTCAGCGCGAATGCGCCCAGCGACTCCAGGCGAGCCAGAGCGGGTAGCCATTTCTCCTTCTGTCCCTCGCTTCCGAAGCGATCAATCGAGCCCATCACGAGGCCGCTCTGCACGGCGTTGATCGTGTTCACCGAGCCGTCGCCCCGGGAGAGTTCCTGCGCGACGATACCGGCCGCGGTTCTCGACATTCCCGGGCAGCCGTACCCGGTGATGGTGGTGCCGACGATCCCGAGTTCCCTCAGGCCGTCAAGCAACGACATCGGCATGGTCGCCGCTTCCCAATGGTCATTGATCGAGGGAATGACGCGCGAAGCAACGAATTCGCGCACGCGATCCCCGATATCACGCTCGTCTTCCGTGAGGAGCGAAGCCACGTCGTAAAAGTCACTTGTTTCTTGGATGTCCATATCTCGTATATTTTCATCAGATTAGGTTGAAAACTATATGCAATCGGCACTCAATTCATAACTTTTTGCATATGAATCGGAGGGGAACCAGATGATGACGATCACGCCAGCGACACAGTTCGACGAACTGATCGGGGCACCACCACACCGTGGTTCCTGGTGGGCGATCGACCAGGAACGGATCGACGCCTTCGCCGCGGCAACCGGCGACCACCAGTGGCTGCATGTCGATCCGAAGCGAGCGGCCGACGGCCCCTACGGGAGAACGATCGCTCATGGCTTTCTGGTTCTGTCATTGCTGCCCGCGATGACCGCGGAAGTTCTGGCCACGGAGGGCTTTTCGGCGATCATCAACTACGGGCTCGAGAAGGTCCGGTTCCCAGCGCCGGTGCTCGTTTCGGCGCGGATTCGTAACAGCCTGGCGCTGGACGGCGCGAGAGACACCGACAAGGGCATCCTTCTGACCGTCACACACACCGTGGAGATCGAGGGGCAGGATCGCCCGGCTTGCGTCGCTCAGCAGCTGCGGCTCCTTGCTCAGTAGGGCTCATCCAGTTTCACGAGGACTGTCGATCAGGCGGACCTAGAGCTTTTTGGTTGCACACTGAGAAGCGATACGTCTTGGACCAGGCTGCAGGACGGCCCGTAGGGTGCAGGAACCGAATGTCCTCTGACTTCGGAGTCGATTGAAACGGAAATGAGTAGATTCTTGAGTGCTACGGCTGCAGACGACGACGTTCGCATCGGCTTCATCGGGATAGGCGCCATGGGTCTGCCGATGGCACGGAACCTGCACGCAGCGGGGTTCCACGTGACAGCGGTCGACCCTTCTGAAAAGCAACGCGAGCTCGCAGCGGCGCTGGGAATCGCGACGGCAAGCAGCGTTTCAGCGCTGAGCGAGAGCACCCTGCTCATCATCATGGTTGCGAGCCCCAGCCAACTCCTCGGCCTGCTCGACGAAAGCTCGCTCTTCGGCGACGCCCCCCGCCTCCGTACCGCTGTCGTCACCTCGACGGTCGGCCCGACGGCCGTTCGGCAGTTCGCAGAGCGGGCCGCGGGCTACGGAGTCGACGTCATCGATCTCGCAGTGACCGGCGGGGTGGCAGGGGCGGCGAACGGTACCCTCACGCTGCTCACCGGGGCGCCCACCCCGACGATCGAACGCGTGCGCAGCGTGCTCGAAAACCTCGGGCGCATCACCGTCTGCGGCCAGAATCCGGGCGACGGTCAGGCCGTCAAACTCGTCAACAATCTCCTTGCCGCCGTCAATCTGGCGGCCGTCGCCGAGGCGATCAGATTTGCCAAAGGCATGGGGCTCGACCCGAAGAACGTCGTGAACCTTGTTCGAAATGGTGCAGCGGCATCCTGGATGCTCTCAGAACGCGGGCCCCGAATGGCCGTGCCGCGCGAAGAACGGGACTTCGACACCTTCGCGGCCATCTTCGCCAAAGACACCGCGCTGATCGCCGAAGTCGCCACGGAACAACGCACCTCGGTGCCCCTGCTCGACGTTGTGAAATCGCAGTTCGCAGAGGTCGTCACACTGGGCTGGGCCTCGGAAGACGACTCCTGCATCGTCGATCTCCCCCTCTGAAGCCCGATGAGGTTCTTCATCACCGGCGCAGGCGGGTACATCGGCGGGTCGGTGGCCGCAGTGCTGACCGCAAGCGGGCATGACGTCAGAGGACTGACTCGCACTGCCGACAAGGCGATGATCCTGAGCGACCGAGGAATCGACCCGGTGATCGGGTCGCTCGACGACATCGACCTGATCAGACGCGAATCGACTGATGCCCAGGTCGTGATCAGTGCCGCAGACGCTGACCACCGGGCATCCGTGCGTGCAATGATCGACGGGCTCAGCGGGTCGGGTAGAGCCCTGATTCATACCAGTGGTGCCAGCATCGTCGGGGACGACGCCCGCGGAGAACCCGGCTCGGGAATGGTCTACGACGAAGAGACGCCCTTGGATGTGCAGCCGAAGAAGCGAGCCAGACATGCGATCGACACCATGGTGCTCGACTCCGCCAAACACGGGGTCAGGGCGGCCGTCGTGTGCCCGAGTCTCGTCTATGGGTACGGCAGAGGCGTCAATCCACGCAGCATCCAGGTCCCCTTTCTCGTCGACCAGGCCCGGGCCAGCGGAGTCGTCAGAGTGGTCGGCAGGGGCCTCAACCGCTGGTCGACCGTGCACATCGACGATCTGACCGACCTCTACCGGCTGGCCATCGAGGCCGCGCCAGCCGGTTCGTTCTACTTTGCAGAGAACGGCGAATCGTCATACGCAGAGATCGGCGAAGCCATCGCTGACAGCCTGGGCCTTCCGGGAGTACGGTCATGGGACCCCGATGAGGCAGCAGCGCAGTGGGGCGCCGCGCGCGCCTACTTCACGTTTGGAAGCAACAGCCGTGTGCGCGCCCTGCGTGCACGGCGAGAATTGGGCTGGAACCCGAGGTATGGTTCGGTTCTGCAGTGGATTCGGGAAGAGATCCCGAAAGATAAGGGAGTGAACACGCATGATTCTTGAGGTTGCAGACATCCGCGCCCGCGAAGGACACCACGACGAGTTCGAGGCCGCCGTGCGGCTGGGACTCGACACGGTTCTCTCGACGTCTCCGGGATTCGTCAGCTACGAGTTGAGGGCCGGCGTGGAATCGCCCGACCGCTACCTCCTGATGATCACGTGGAATGCACTCGAAGACCACACGGTCGGATTCCGTACCTCACCGCTCTACGAGCAGTGGAGCGCCATCGTCAGACCGCACTTCGCAGAGCCCCCCTCAGTGGAGCACTTTCGGCTGGTTGCGAGCTCTGCGTAGCAGGCAGTTCACACGGTGTCACACGGCATTGCTGCGAGGCGATAGTCTCGACGAACACGTTCGGTTCACCTGAGAACACCGTGCTTCTGAGCGAGTCGTCGGAGAGGAATGATGATTCCCACACCAGAGTCGTCGCCGCGTGAAGTGATCGGGCTGACGGCCACCGGCCCGGGGTCGCGTGGCCCGTACGCCAAGGGTCAAGCGCGGCGCCACCGGATCATCGCCGCCGCGTTCAAGGCGTTCGGCACAGTCGGATACAGGAACGCCAGTATGCAACAGATCGCCGACGACTGCGGCGTCACGCGGGCAGGACTGCTGCACCACTTCCCCACGAAGGAATCCCTCCTGGAGGCTGTGCTCGATGAACGTGAATACCTCGCCGACCAGATGTTCTACAAAGATGGGCCGCCCGAGTTGGAAGACGGCGTGGAATACTTTCGCCGCCTTCTCCAGGTCATCGAACACAACTCACGCAATCCCGGCATCGTGAGTCTGTTCGCCGTCCTGTCTACCGAAGCCACCGACCCCGCTCATCCCGCAAACGCCTACTTCAAAGCGCGCTACGAACGAGCTCTTTCGCGCGTTCGCGACGCGATAACGAATCTCGCCGAACGTGACCTTATTCGTGAGGGCATCGACCCCCGGGGGATCGAGATCGACATCATCGCGCTGGCCGACGGGCTTCAGGTCCAGTGGCTCCTGGATCCGTCTACCGTCGATATGCCCCAGCGGCTGCGGGCGTTCCTGCAGGCCATCGTCACCGTACAGATTCCGTGACGACGGCCTTTCCAGGCATCACTGCGCGCTGAGGAGCTGCTCCACGTCGTCGGCCGCGTAGGGAACTCCGGGCAGATCGACCAGCGTCGAAATGGGAATGGCGAGAACGTTCACCCGCCCGGCCTCCTCTGTGAGCAAGTCCCCGATGCGGGAACCGTAGCCGCCCCGTGACTGAACGAGTTCGTCCAACAGGGGGCCCACACTCGGGTGACTGGTGAACTCGCCGAGTGTCGAGAGTCCGTTCAGGGGAATTCGTTCGGCCACCCCCGGCAAGTCGACACGAGCAGAGAACGGCAGGTCTCTCGAATTCGATCCGACGAAGATCGCCAGCTGCCCCACGAGCGGGACCCGTCGCTGCAGGGCCCTGCTCCACCGGGAGACGTCATCACGTTGCACCTGGATGTGCACGACCTCCTGCGCTCCAGGCTGCAGCTGCACCTTGGCCCAACCTTTGAGCTCGTGCGAAGCAGCGCCTGCGACGCCACGACCGCCCGCGTAGACCTGGACAACTTCCGACCCGATCCGCTTGCCCAGGTTCGTCACCGTCACGTCGACCGTGAAGGCGATCGGGTCGTCGACTGGATGCACCCGAATGTCGTGTGCGTCGTGCCGGAACGTCGTGTACGAGAGGCCAAAACCGAACGGATGATCGACCGGAATCGAACGCGCGTCGTAATAGCGATAGCCCACAAACGTGCTCTCGCCGTAGACGACGACACTCTCTTCGCCCGGGAAACTCAGGTACGCGGGTGTGTCCGAGAGCCGTACAGGAATGGTCTCGGCCAGGCGCCCACCCGGCTCTGCCCCGAAGAGCACATCTGCAACTGCTTCGCCGTGAGCCTGGCCAGTGAGCCACATTTCGAGGATCGCCGAGACGTCACCCTTCCACGAAGCGGTCGTCACGACGGCCCCATTGCTGAGAATCACGACCAGGGGCAGCTCGAGACCTGCCAGCGCATCCAGGAGCTCCAGCTGAACAATCGGGAGCTCGATGGACGTTCGGTCCTGCCCTTCGGATTCGTGCGCATCCGGAAGCCCGAGAAACACCAGGGTTACGTCGGCCTGGCGCGCGGTTTCGACGGCATCGGCGATGAGCCGGGCATCCGGCTCATCGGAATCAAGCGGGTAGCCAGCTGCGAACGTCACAGTGCCACCAGCGGCCTCGATGCGCGATGCCAGCGCCTGGAGGCCGGTTGTCACGCTGATGGCATTCACACGCGAGCTGCCCGCGCCTTGATAACGGGGTGACCGGGCCAGCTCACCGATGACGGCGACATTCTGGACCACGCTGTCGTCCAACGGCAGGATGCCGTCGTTCTTCAGCAGCACAGCAGAATCGATCGCGGCACGGTGAACGAGCCGGTGATGTTCGTCGTAGTCGATCCCGGGCCCGTCGACTGGGGGTGCCGTCAGTTCGCCGAGTCGTCGGAGCCTCGCGGCAACGTCGTCGAGACGACTTCTGCTCACGGTTCCGGATGCAGCAGCTTCGGGGACTCTGGCGTCGGAGGGCTGGCCCGGCATCCGGAGGTCGAGCCCGGCATTCACGGCCTCGACGGGGTCGTGAACGGCACCCCAATCCGAGATGACGACGCCCTCGTAGCCCCACTCGGAGCGCAGGACCTCGGTGAGGAGCCAGTGGTTCTCCGAAGCGTAGACGCCGTTGATCTTGTTGTAGGCAGACATGATGCTCCACGGTGTCGACTCCCGGAGCATGATCTGGAATGCGCGGAGGTAGATCTCCCTGATTGCGCTCTGGTCGATCTCCGCGCTGACGCGCATGCGGTCAGTCTCCTGGTTGTTCGCAGCGAAGTGCTTCGCACAGGCCGCCACAGCGGCCGACTGCAGCCCGTTCACCGCTGCAGCCGCGAGGACCCCAGCCAGGAGAGGGTCTTCGGAGTAATACTCGAAGTTCCTGCCGCACAAGGGGCTCCGCTTGATGTTGAGACCCGGGCCGAGCACCACGTCGACGCCCGCGGCTTTGGCCTCGCGCCCCAGCGCACGCCCGATCTCGCGGATCAGGCCGGTGTCCCAGGAGGAGGCGACCGTGACCGCGGGAGGGAAGCACGTTGCTGGGGCGCTCCGCTCCAGCCCGAGATGATCAGGGTTCGCGTCGTCCTGCACCCGCAGGCCATGCGGGCCGTCGGCCATGCGGAGCGACCGCACCCGGTGCGAGGGCAGAGCGGCTGAGGTCCAGTAGTCGACCCCCGTCGTGAGACTCGTCAGTTGTTCCACCGACGGGAGGGGTCGGTGTGCAGGTTCACCCTTCGACATTCAGGCACCCCCGCCTGGGCGTGTGGCACCCTGCGCATCGCTCTGTTCGCGCATCAGTTGCACCCGCGCTTGGCGACGTTCGAGCTGGGCATCAGGGTCTGGAACAGGAGCGGCGAGGAAGAGGCGTTGGGTGTACGGGTGATGTGGATGCGAGGTCACCTGGTCGCCTTCGCCGTTCTCGACGATCTCGCCCCGGTAGACGACGGCCACGCGGTGGCTGACGTGCCTTACCACCGAGAGGTCGTGCGAGATGAAGAGGTAGGCGACTCCCGTGCGTTCCTGGATTTCGATGAAGAGATCGAGTACGCGCGCCTGGGTCGAGAGATCGAGCGCCGAGACTGGCTCGTCGCAGACGATGAGCTTCGGTTCGAGTGCCAACGCGCGAGCGATGGCTATTCTCTGTCGTTGGCCGCCGGAGAATTCCCGGGGAAGCCTCGTTCGCGCGTCGGAGGGCAGCCCCACACGATCGAGCAAGTCCTTGACCCTGGCCGATGCCTCGCGTCGCGTGGCGCCGCGCGCCGACAGAGGTTCGCCGAGGATCGCCTCGATGTTCATCGACGGATTCAGCGACGAGTACGGGTCCTGGAAGACGACCTGGATGTCCGCGGCAAGCGAGCGACGCGCCTTCTTGCCGAGGTGGCTGATGTCTCTGCCTTCGAACGCGATGCTTCCTCCCGAGACGGGAGCCAGGCCGAGCACCGCTCGTCCCAGGGTGCTCTTTCCTGAGCCGGATTCGCCGACCACACCCAGCGTCTCCCCGGGTCGAATGTCGAGGGAGACCCCCTTCAGGGCGTGGAAGGGCTTCGCACGGAACCCTTTGCCGGGATAGCTGACGTGCAGGTCGTTGACGGCGAGGAGTGTATTCATCGTGTGACACCTTTGCGAGGTTCCGCATACGGAGGGCGGGCTGGGCCATCCTCCAGAATCGCGTTCAGAAGGGATTGGGTGTACGGATGCGCGGGGCTCTTGAGGATCACACGCACAGGGCCCTGCTCCACGAAGTATCCCTCCTTCATGACGGTGACCCTGTCGCAGAGATCCGCCACGACACCGAAGTTGTGGGTGACGAGAAGCATCGCCATGCCTTGTTCTCGTTGAAGATCACGCAGTAGATCCAGTACCTCCGCCTGCACCGTCACATCCAGCGCCGTCGTCGGTTCGTCAGCGATGATGAGGTCGGGTTCGAGCGAGACTGCCCCGGCGATAAGTACGCGCTGGGCCATCCCGCCTGAAATCTCGAAGGGATAGGAGTCGAAGGTCTTCCGCGGGTCGGGGATGCCGACACGCGAAAGAAGATCGAGCGACCGGGCGGTTGCCGCAGACCGGCTCAGCCCGAGCGTCTTCCTGAGCGGTTCGACCAGTTGGGACCCGATGGTCACCGAAGCATCGAGATTCGACATGGGTTCCTGGGGAACGTAGCCGATACGCTTGCCCCGGAGTCGCTGGAGGGTGCGTTCCGACGCGGACTGCACTTCTGCGCCGTCGAAGATCACAGTCCCCCCGGAGATATGGCCACCCGGAGGCAGCAGTCCAAGCACGGCGAAGGCCGTCTGGGTCTTCCCCGATCCGGATTCGCCAACGAGTCCGTGGACTTCACCGGGACGGATGTCGAGACTGACACCGTGCACGACCTCCACCGATCCGCCGGCCGGTTGGTCGTACGACACCGTGAGCTTGCTGACCGAGAGAATAGGCTGTGACGCTTCTCGTCGGGAATGAGCGTCGTCGTCGTGGACGATGGCGGGGGCAACACGCGGCACGACACCGAACTGTTCGAAATCGTCGTCGGTGCCCCGCGTCGACATGCTCGTCGTGACAGCAGCGATGGACCCGGTCGCAGTGAGCACGGCACGCTTGCGGAGGCGTCGCACAATAGGCACTCTCTGCAACTCGTCACGCAGCAAGTTGGAAAACAGGGTCAGAGCGATGCACGTGAGTGCGATTGCCGCGATCGGCCAGACCATCAGCCACGGCGCGCTGTACATGTTCGAGAAGGCGTCGTTGAGCATGCCACCCCAGGTCGGCACACTCAGATCGCCCAGACCGAGGAACTCCAGCCCCGACTGGATGGCGATCGCGATGCTCATGACGACTGCCGATTGAATCAGGATGGGAGCGCGCACCACCGACAGGATGTGCCGCCCGATGATGCGCAGGTCGGACAGGCCGGCCACTCGGGCGGCGTCGACGTAGAGTTCCCCGCGAACCGCACCCACCGCAGCGTAGACGAGCCGGAAGAATGCCGGCGCGAGCAGAATTCCGAAGATGACCATCGCGAGCCAGATCGTCGGGCCGAAGACTGCCCGTGCCGCGAGGAGCACCATGATGCCGGGGAGCGCCATGACCAGGGACGTCAGCCACGAAGCCACAAGGTCGAACCAACCACGGTAGTAGCTGGCGAGCAGACCCGCGATCACTCCGATCAGCAGGGCGGTGATCAGTGCCACGAGCGCCGCAGCGATGCTGGTCTGGGTGGCGACGAGCAAGCGCGAGAAGACGTCCCGGCCAGAACTGTCAGCGCCGAGCAGGTGGTCTGCACTCGGTGGAGCGAGGATGAGCTGTAAGGAGGCCTTGTTGGCGTCGAGCGGAGCAATGAAGCGGCCGAAGATCGCGACGAGGCCGATGAGCGAGAGAAACGCGATCGTCGCAATTCCGACGGGGCGACGGACGACGCGACGAAGCAGTGTGGCGTTGGCGACCTGGCTCGGAGCGACTGTGGGGAGCGGAACGGCGGTCATGAGAGTCTCACCTTCGGGTTGAGGCCTGCCTGGGCGATGTCGATGAGCAGGTTCACGATGATCACGATGATGGCGGTGACGATCACGACTCCCATGACGACTGGGGTGTCGCTCTGCATGGCCGCCTGAACGGTGAGCTGGCCGATCCCTGGCAGGGCGAAGATCTGCTCGATGACCACAGCGCCGCCGAGCATCCCGACGAATTGCACAGAGAGCACGGCCAAAGCAGGTCCTCCGGCATTTCTCAGAACGTGGCGGTAGACGACGCGATTCGACGAGAGACCGCGGCTTCGAAGGGTACGAACGTAATCACGGGACAGGGCGTCGATGACCGAGCCACGGATCTGCTGGGAGACCGTGGCGATCGCACCGAGCGACAGAGCGATCATCGGTAGCGTCACCGAGGCGATCCACGCCGGGAACGACACCGTCAACGGCACGAACCCGGTGGCTTTGAACCAACCGAGGTTGATCGCGAAGACCAGAACGAGAACGAGCGCCACGACGAAGTTCGGGATCGCGTAGCCGATCACTGAGACAACCTGCACGACCGAGTCGATCCACCCGCCCTTCCTGGCCGCAAGGACTCCGAGAAGCACCGAGACGATTGCCGCGAGCAGGACGGCGCCGATGACGATGGACAAGGTCACCGGGAGGCGGGTTGCGATGTCGATCGACACGGATTGGCTGGTGAACCACGACTTACCCAGCTGGCCGGTCAGCGCACCGCCGAGCCAGTCGAAGTACTGCACGATGAACGGCCTGTCCAGCCCCAGCTGGTGGGCCTTCAGTGCGACCGTGTCTGCGGCGGCATTCTCCCCTAGAATCCGACGCGCGATGTCTCCGGCACCGAGATAGAGCAGGGAGAAGGCAACGAACGAGACCGCGAACAGGAGCACGATTCCGGCCGCGATACGTCTGATGAGAAATGTGAGCATCGATCCGTCCGACTTTCAGGGGTCCGGTCCGCCTGTAGGGCGGACCGGACAATATGTGTTTCTGCCTACTTCTGCTGGAAGTCGTACAGGTTCGGATAGACGTTCGTTGGGAGCATCTTCACGGTGGTGTGGGCATCGGTGGCGATGCTGTTCTGCGGCCGGAAGAACGGCGCGAACCAGGCCTGGTCGACGATGTACTTGTTGAGTTCGGTTGCGGCTTGGTCTCTCTCGGTCTGCGTGCCGAACTGCATGGACTTCAGGTACCCATCGACCGTCGCATCCTGGTAGTGGAACGGATTCCAGGTCGCGGTCGGCGAGATCATGAACTGTGCGACCTGCCAGTCTCCGCCCTGCTCGAGATTGATGTACCCGGCCGGGTACTTCGCCGCGACCAGATCAGCGATGTAGTTGTTCCCGGCATCGGTGTAGTTGACGGTGATGCCGACATCACTGAACAACTGCTGGAGCAGGGTGTATGCCGCTGGCGGAATAGAGGGGCTGGTGGGCAGGTTGAGCGTGAACCCGCTGGCGTAGCCCGCTGTAGAGAGAAGCTGCTTCGCCTTAGCCGGGTCGTAGGAATACGTGCTGTCTAGCGCGGAATCGAAGGCGGTTGATCGCGAGGGGAACACCTGCTCGGTGACCGTGCCGGCACCCTTCTGCAATGCCTGCAGAAGACCTGGCCGGTCGAGAGCGTAGTTGATCGCCTGGCGGACCCGAACGTCTCCGAGCGCAGGAACCATCGTTCCGGCACGATCGAAGAGCAGAAGACCCCCGACGTTGATCTCTCCAGCGTTGACGGTCCAGCCTGACGCCTGCACCTCGGCGAGGTTGAGGTTCGACGCCAGGCGCACACCGTTCGCCTCGCCGGATTTGATGATGTTCAGCGCAGCGGTCTGGTCGGCCACTGTGTTGACGACTACCTTGTCATAATGCTGGATGGCGGGATCCCAGTAGTTCGGGTTCTTCGTGTACACGTAGCTCGTGCCGATCACCGTGGATGCGGTGTCCATGATGTAAGGCCCTGATCCGATCGGGTCTGTGGCAAGTGCTGCCGCATCGGCCGCGATCGCCTGTCCGCTCGCGATGAGGCCGGCCTCCCTCGTGAGGTACGTCACCAGGGCCGGGTCCGGGTCGGTGAGATTGATCACGACGGTCTGAGCATCAGGAGTGTCGATAGAGGCGACGTTCCGCAGTGCCGAAGCAGTGGATGATGTGCCGGCCTTGAATCGTTCGAGATTCGTCTTCACGACCTCAGACGTGAGGGCCGAGCCGTCGGAGAACTTCACGTCGTTGCGCAGAGTGAGCGTCAGCGCGGTGTTCGCATCGTTGTACTGCCAGGCGCTGGCAAGGAACGGCTTGATCGTGCCGTCTGCATCGGCCAGCAGAAGCGTGTCGTATGCCGCCTGGAAATACGGGGTCTGGTTCGCCCACTCGGCACCGGATGCATCCAGCGTCTTCGGCGCGACCGTTGCGACGAGCGTGAGGGTGCCTCCGGTGGCGCCGCTGCTGTCGCTTGTTGTTGGTGACCCAGAGCACGCACTGAGCGCTAGAACAGCTGCCAAGGCGAGGGCTGCTGTGACCTTCCTACGGAACATTCTTTGTCCTCCTTCAGGACGCTTCACTGCGTCGATTCGCCACGCTAACACGAAAACAAGCATGACTGTAGGTTTTGGAGGACGCGATCTATACAGATTGGGAATGATTCCGGTTGTAGCCCGAATGGGTGTCGTTTCTAGCGGGTTGATCCGCTGGCGAAATGGAGCTGCGAGCGGGCCTCATCGAGGGTCTCCAAGATCTGCACGGTCTCGTCCAAGGAGTGAAGCGGCGACTCGGTGCGGCCCTCCCCCACGAAGGTCGCAAGCGCTGTCGCCTCCCACGAGAGCGCTTGGTAGAACGTCAGGCCCGAGCTGTCGGTCCAGGTCAGTCGCGGCCCATGCACCTCGTTGTCTCGCAGCGTCAACGACGTCGGCGTGTGGTGCGGGCCAGCCATCTCGATCCGGGCCTCCGACCCTCGAATCGAGGCCGACGAGTCGGTGCGGGCGATGATCGAACTGATCAGAGTCGATTGTGCGTCGGCCCCGTGGCCGAGCACAACCGTCGAATACGCGTCGACCCCACTCTGCGTCAATCCACCGATTGCCCGCACAGAAGTGGGAGCCCCGAGGATCATCGAATCCAGCTGAATCGGGTAGATCCCGAGATCGAGCAGCGCTCCTCCGCCCAGTTCGGGGCGATAGAGGCGATGCTCGGAATCGTACGGGATCGCCTGGCAGGACTCCGCCAACACCCCGCGTGGTTCCCCGAGCACACCATCGTCGACGAGCATCCTGATGACTGACGCCTGCGGCAGGTACCGGCTCCACATACCTTCCATGAGCAGGATGCCCTGCTGCCGCGCAGCCGCCACGAGCCTACGTGCGTCTGCGGCACTCGGAGCCAGGGGCTTCTCGACCAGCACATGCTTTCCCGCCGCAATGGCGAGGAGACCGAGCTCCACATGCATGGCCACCGGTGCAGCCACATACACGACGTCGATCTCCGGAGAATCCACCAGCTCCTCGTACGACGCGTAGACGCGATCGATGCCGAACTTGGCCGCGAATTCATCGGCTCTGCTGCGCGAACGCGAGGCGACTCCCGCGATCGTCTGGTTCGAGTGCTGCTGCACAGATTGGGCGAAAGCGGCCGCAATTCCACCCGGTGCGATGATGCCCCAACGAAGTGTCGGCTCACCAGACCCGGGGAGAAAGGCCGCAGGTTCGGGAAACACGGAAGGAATCATCTGTTCGGCCTCGTGATCGATCGTGAGCCACAGCAGGTCTGCTCGGCACGTACTCAGCCGAATATAAGGCGTTCTCCGGTCACAGGTGCAATCGGAATCGACCCCTAACGGGCATCCTCAGCGCTGTCACTGTGCTTCAGGAGCACCTCATCGGCCTCGTCTGGCCGGTCGGGGCCGATGACGCAAGCCGCGAACACCTTCTGTTGCGCGCGCAGATCGCGCTCGCAACGAGTCTGGGCGTCGTGCTGCTGCGATCATCGTCAGGGCTGGAACCCCTGTCGTCAGCAAGAGTGAATGAACTCAGCGATCCGCTGGGTGATGTACTCGCAGCCCTCCTGCAAAACCAATCTGTCGTGCGCGTCCACCCCACCTGAGTGCGTAATCGGGAACTGCCAGCGTGACACTCAGCCCCAGATCTTCGCCGTGAGCGCAGCGAGCAGCCCGGGCGTTGCAACGTTCGCCTGGCTCACGTGAATGTAGACGTCGTCGCGAAGAAACGCCGTGTCGACAACTTCGACGTTGTACTTCGGGTCGGAGCTCACGAGTTGGCACGACGCCCCCGAGGCCTCAGACGTGCAGGCATATCCCTTGCCAGGCAAGCTGCTCAGGTACGCGTTCGCAACCGTCGGGTCGACCGTTGCGACTTCGATCGCCATATTCGTGATGTCGGCCGTCGGGTCGCGCCAGACACACCGCAACTGCGTTGCCGCATACAACGTCTGGGCGAGGGTCGCTCCGCTTGCTGCCGGAGTCGGAGTAATAGACCCTGCCGGGAACGAGTACTGGGCGCCGGGCGTGCCGACAACTGCGGGGTCGTTCAGTGGCCAGGCCCCAAAGGAGTCGACGAACGGCGTCGAGGCAATCAGTACCGAGCAATCCGTCGGGATCGACACGGTCGAAGCGGCCGGCACCGCGCTCGCCGAGACGCTCGGCGCGGTCGGCGTGACACTCGGAACTATGGTTCCAGCTGCGCTCGAAGGGCCAGACGGTGGGGTGCTCCCCGCACAACCCGTGAGCGAAATGGCCAGAAGTGCCAAAGCAATGGCGAGCGGAAGCTTGTTCATGGGCACGCATTCTGAGCGATAGAAGTATTCACCCATAGTATTGCTCAGTTATCGTCGTCGGCTCAGTAGCTGCCATACGCGATTCGCGCGTGCACCCGGTCACCCGAGCCAGAACGATGCTATCTCCGCCGCGATGCTCTGACCGAGATCGCGACCGGCAAGCGCCGACGGCCTGCGCACGCCCGGGTCGAGCGGATTGGCACCAAATGCAGCGAGCGAGGCAACGTCGGCATAGACAACGTGCGCTCGGGACGGCGTAAGAGCGTCGAGTTCGGCCGGGCTGATCGAGAACCCGGCAGGGGTACGCTCAGCCTGCGGGATGAGCACCAGCACCGGGTCGAAACCGGCCGCTAGGTCAGCGTTGGCCATTGCGCGCACGCCACCGTCGATATAGCGGTGTCCAGCCAGTGGAACAACGGGCCAGACTCCCGGCACCGCCGAGCTCGCCTCGACCGCGTCGATGAGCGAGACCCCAGAGGTGCGATCGAAGACGACCGGGACCCCTGTGTCGGCATCGACAGCAGTGATCCGGAGATCTCGGTCTGCCCAGGCCAGACCAGAGAGCCGCGCCTCGATCACATCACGCCGAATGTCACGGTCGATCGTCTCGGTGTTGACCGCGATTGCTCCGATTCTCCTGCGTGCGTCATCGGCCGAGCTCGCCTCGCTCCGAGCATCTGCCATGCTCGCCATGAACGAGACGAAGTCCACTTCGACGAAGACCTCAGCGTTCTTCTCCTCGAGTTGCCGGTCGAAAAGATACTGAAGGGATGTTCCCGCAGCCAGGTGAGCCGCGACATTCGAGCCGGCCGAGGTGCCGATCAGCGTCGTCGGTGCGCCGATGATGCGCGCCGCCGCCTCGGGTTCGACATCCTGGATGCCAAGCAACAACCCCGTCTCCCAGGCGATCCCCGAGAGACCGCCGCCAGCAAGAACCAATGCACCATTTGTCATACCGTGACGTTATGTCGAGCTGGTGACATTGGGCTTGTTCGAGATACAGGCTTCGCCGCTCGGCACGACGTCACCGCCCTGGCCGGAGTCTCCTCAATGCACTCTATTTCACAGCTCCGGCCGAAAGTCCCTGCACGATGTTGCGTTGCACAAGCAGGAAGGCGATCAACACGGGCAGGGAAATGATGATTGACGCTGCCATGGCCTCGTTCCAGCGCACCTCAACGTTCGTGGCGAAGGCTTGCATTCCGACCGCTAGTGTTCGGGTGTCGGTGGTGGTCAGGACCGATGCGAAGAGCACCTCGCCCCAGGAATTCATGAAGGCGAACACACCCACTGCCACGATTCCGGGGCGCGCGATCGGGAGGATGACACGGATGAAGCCACCGAGCCTCGACGTGCCATCGATCATCGCGGCCTCCTCCAGCTCTTCGGGCATGGCCGCAAAGAATCCCATGAGCATCCAGATGGCAAAGGGAAGCGAGAACGTGAGGTAGGTGATGATGAGCCCGAGGTAACTGCCATTGAGTTGCAGCCCGATCGTACGTTGGATCTGGATGAACAGCAGATAAAGGGGCAGAAGAAACAGAATTCCCGGGAACATCTGCGTCGACAGCACGAGCAGGCTGAACGACCGCTGGCCCCGCCACTTCAGTCGGGTCAATGCGTAGGCCGCGATGATGGCGATGAGCAGAGACAGAACCGTTGCAGTCACCGACACGATGAGGCTGTTCGCGAAGTATTTCGCCAGTGGGATCGTGCGCCACATCGTGATGTACGGGTCGATCGTGAAGTGCTCTGGCAGCCAGGTCCACGGTCCCGACACATCCCGCAATGGCTTGAACGACGACGTGACGATCACATAGATCGGGAGGGCGGCGAACAGGAAGAGCACGGCGAGCACTATCGAGCGCACGACCCGGAATGACGTTGTTTCACGCATGAGTGGCTTTCTCCTTCGGCATGACCAGCCGTACGTAGATGATGGTGACGATCACCAGGAACACGAGGAGCAACGTGCTCACTGCGGCACCGAGGCCGAAGTTCCACGTGCCGAACGAGAACTGGTAGATCAGAGGCGAAATCAGCTGGGCCTCTTTCGGTGACGAGATGCCGAACAACACGAACGGCACATTGAACTGGTTGAACGACGCCAGGAACATCAAGAGAATCAGCACGACGTTGGAGGCGCGGATCATCGGAAGAGTGACCCGGAAGAACGTCTTCATGCGTCCTGCGCCGTCGAGCGATGCTGCTTCATGTACCTCTGCGGGAACCGATTGCAGGGCAGCGAGTTGCAGCAGGAAGGCGAAGGGCCAGAGGCTCCACACCGACACGACGACAATGACGAAGAACGCTCCCGGCCCGACGAGCCAGAACGGGCGGTCAGACACAATATGCAGTTGATCGACCAGAACCGAGTTGACGAGTCCATCTCGTTGGTTGAAGATGAACGCCCACGCGATCACACCGACGAAAGCGGGAATCGCGTAGGGAATGAGAAAGAACGTCCGAAAGAACGCCCGGCCGCGAAAGTTTGTCGACAGGTAGTAGGCCGCCGCGGTGCCCAGCATCCATGACAGGCCTACCACCAGAATCGTGTACACAATCGTTCGAAGCAGCGTCTCGAAGAACTGAGAACCGATTGCGCCCGCCGGGTCGAGACCTCGCATGTAGTTCTCGAGCCCGACGAACGGTGCCGCGATCCAGTTCCTGATCGAGACTTGGTTCAACCGGATGAAGCTCGTGTAGATCCCCAGGAACATCGGGATGATATGAATGCTCAGCTCCGCGATCAGCGCTGGCAGTACGAGCAGGTAGGGCAGGAGGTTCCTGCGCGACCGGCGACGAGGAGGAGCTGGTGGCTCGATCGCGTCGGGCTTGCGTACCACCGGAGGCTTTGGAGATGTGGCTACAGACATGATCTTCCTTCTGAACGCAGTGGAAAGTGACGAAGGGGCCTACTGAGAGGCGGCCAGCTGTCCGTTGGCCGCATCGAGAATCGCCTGGATGTCGGCACGGGATGCGGATCCCGACGTTGCGGCCTTACTCATGATCTGTTTCATCGCGTCGCCGATCACTGTTTCCGCTTGCCCGGCGAGCGTGTTGAGCGGGTAGCCCGCGGCGGTGTTCTTGAGGATGGACTCAGACGTCGTGAACACCTCACTCTTGTCGACCTTGTCTGAGCCGAAAGCTGCACTGTTGGCTGGCAGGATGTTCGGAAGTTTGACGGCCACGTCTACCTGGGTCGACTCGCTCGAGAGGAACTTGAGAAGCTGAAGCGATTCGTCACGGTGCTTCGTAGCACCGAAGACTCCGATGTTCACCCCGGCGATGTGCGTGGTGATCGGTTTTCCGGGAAGATTGTCGACCAGCGGAATCTGGGCGACCCCATAGTCAGCGAATTTGGCCTGGTCGAACGCGCCATTGGCGCCCGGAGCGAAGATCATTGCCGCCTTGCCATCGATGACGTTCTGGTATGTCGGACTGAAGGAGACGTCTTCCACGTTGGACGGTGACATCACCTTGTCGACATTCATCAAGTCGACGAACTGCTGCGCAGCATCGACCATCCCCGGAGCATTCAGGTTGGCCTTGCCCGCATCGGTGAAGAAGGGAGCATTGTTCTGTTCGCCGAATGCGAACATGGTGTGGGCCCACTCCTGGGCGAATCCCGCCGGGTAGCCGAAGCCCCACTGGTCGATCTGTCCATCGCCGTTCGTATCGAGCGTCAGCTTCTTCGCGTCGCTGACGAATTCGCTCCACGATGCCGGCGGAGCGGTGATTCCGGCAGCAGCAAAGAGCTTCTTGTTGTACCACATCTGGGTGACTCCGGTGACCCACGGGATCATGGACGGGCCGCCTGTGTTGTCTCCGCCAGCGGCCTTGAGCGCGGTCGGAACGAACTGGCTGCTGCCTCCGATGCTGTCCATAGTCGAGTTGTCGAACTGTACGAAGGCGCCGGAGTCGGTCAGCGGGCTGACCCACGTCGTCCCCGTGCTGATGAGGTCGGGGCCTTCTCCTGCGGTGATCGCACCGAGGATCTTGTTGTAGTAGTCACCCCATGCGTTCACCTCCACATCGACCGAAATTCCGGTGTCTTTGGTGAACGGCGCAACAAGCGTCTTGTAGTAGTCGACGTCGTCAGCAATGCTGGCGCTCAGGTTCGGGGCCCACCATTTGAGCGTGACCGGTTCGTTCGAGGTGGATTGGCCTGTGCATCCGGTCAGTGCACCTGCGACGACGCCAAGCGTCGCCACAGCTGCGGCAATACGGGCAATTCGATGTTTCATTTCTCTCTCCTTTGAGTGACTTTCGGGGGATGGTTCAG
This sequence comes from Subtercola frigoramans, assembly GCF_016907385.1. Classification (NCBI taxonomy): domain Bacteria; kingdom Bacillati; phylum Actinomycetota; class Actinomycetes; order Micrococcales; family Microbacteriaceae; genus Subtercola; species Subtercola frigoramans. Next base: position 2,940,016 of record NZ_JAFBBU010000001.1, read on the forward strand.
CGGGTCAGAGCCGCGCTTCGGTGGGACTCCAGCCAGCAGGTAGGACTGGAGACGGGGGGAAGGTGCTCTCGATGGTGACGACTCGCCCCTCGTCGTGCGAAGACGTAGCGATAGCAGCCATGACGTCGAGAACGTGAAGAGCTCGACGGCCGTCGACCACGAGCGGTTCGACGCCCCGAAGATGGCGGGCGAAGTTGACCACGCCTGGACCGATGACCACGGGAACGTCGCCGATCGGAAATTCCTGCCATTGCGTGCTGCCCGCGTCGAGCAGTGCAGAGGCCAGACTGACGCCATTGGGGTCAGGGGTGCGCAGGGTGGCCGTCGTACCGAAGATCTCCATCTGGCCACCCCGGTGGGAGGCAGAGTCGAACGTGAGCAGGAGCTGGGCGGTGATTCCTGAGGCGAATCCCAGGATCGCGGTCGTGAGCGAGGGAACTTCGACCGGGAATGTCTGCCCCGAAAGCGGCCCGCTGCCGATGGTGCGCTCGAGTGATTTTCGTGTTCCGCGACCGACGACGTCAGTGATCGGGCCGAGCGCTGCGACAAGCGCAGTCAGGTAGTACGGGCCGATGTCGAACAGCGGACCGCCGCCGGGAGCATAGAGGAACTGTGGGCGAGGGTGCCAGATCTCGGGGCCCGCCAAGACAGCTTCACATCGGGCGAAGACAATGTCGCCGATTCCGCCATCAGCAACGAGCCGGAGAGCAGACTGGAATTCACTCCCGAGAGTGATGTCAGGCGCGCTGCCGATTACGACACTGTTCGCAGCAGCGGCCGCAAGGATGGCCCTTCCGCCGTCGACATCTGCCGAGAGTGGTTTCTCACTGTAGACGTGCTTTGATCTCGAGATGGCAGCCAGCGATACAGCTGTGTGCGCCGCCGGAGGCGTGAGGTTGAGAATCACTTCGATGTCAGGATCATCGAGAGCTTCTTCAGGCACGCCGTGACGTGCAATACCGTACTTACCCGCCTGCGCTGCCGCTCGGTCGGGGTGCCTGTCTGTCACGATCTGCACGTCGACGTCGGGATACGCGCTGAGCGAAGACAGGTACATGTCACTGACGGAGCCCGCTCCGATGACTCCGATACGCACGGGGCCGGACGATTGCTGTGATTCGGTCATGAGATGTTCCGATCGTTGAGCAACGCATGAGCTGACTGCATGATCTCCCGTTCGCTTCGTTGCGTGCTGGTGCTTGTGTGGAGGCCGGTGGTCGGCGACGTACTGAACCTAACTGGGCTTCTCGGGCCGTTCAACGCATGTAATGTGCTTTTCGAGCACAGAAGTCCGCTGCAAGAGGCATGACGAACGTCACATGCAAATTGGTTCCCCACAACGCGCTGATTCTGGTAACCCCAGGGAGCGGGCCCGGGGATTCGACAGCGTCTCGTTAGAGCTCTTGACTGATTTCGATCGAGCCGCGGTCAAGCATCTCCTGGACTTCGACGACGCGCCCGGCTTCGTCGAAGGTGAAGAGGCACCAGATCGTGATCGGTGGCCTGCCGGCAAAGTCGAGGTCGAGCAGAGCAAGAACCCTGTCCGAATCAGCCAGTGCCTCTATCTCCGCACGTATTCCATACGGCGGGCGGGTCTCGAACTTCTCACGGGTCACACCCTCGAGATCAGCAATACCCGAGACGGTCGCCTCGACCCCGATCGTCGGAAACGTCTGAAGCCCGTCTTCGTGCCACAGACTCACCCAGGTAGGCAGGTCGCGGTCGCGCTCCGCCTGGTAGAAGCGTTGCACGGTGGCCAGATTGCGGGCCTGGATGGCAGTGAGCATCGGCATTTCCTCCAGTGGGTCCATGCACACGGTAGCCCTGGGCCCTGCGCACGTTCAACGCCCGATTTCATCCGGCTAAAGACGATATTCCGTGACAACGGACTCTCTGCGCGGACAATGCCCTTTCTGCGCGCGCATTCACGGGGCCGGTGCGAACGATGTCGTTCGGGTTCGCGATCTTGCCGGGCCCCGCGGCCGCTGCGTCAGGCGGGCACGCTGCGGCCGATCAGCCCTTCCAGTCGCGCGTAACTCGTCTCCATTCCGTCGGTCATGCCTGTCGCGAGAACGGCGTCACGCTGTTCAAGGTTCGCGTACGTGATGACGAGCGTGAGCAGCGTGCCCGTCTCCACGGGCGTGAGCGTGAGCTCGTTGCGTGTCGCCGGGAAGTCGGTGCCGATCATCGCCTCGGTCGTCACCGCACGGTTCGGCGCTTCGGATTCGAGCAGCTCGCCCGTGAACCCGAAGCCCTGGCCGCCGCCGTCGGGCTCCCACTCATAGCGGTATGTGTCCCCCACGTTCGTAGCGATCTCGCAGACCGGCATGGTCCACCCGTCTGGGCCGAGAAGCCACTGCTTCATCAGCTCGGCGTCGGTGTGCGCGCGCCAGACCTCGTCGATCGGGCCCCGAATGACCCGGGCAACGCGCACCTGCGTGTCACTGAGGAGCTGGGCATCCACAGCCCGTTCAGCGGCGAAGGCCGCAAGGTCGGCGAGCACGGCATCGATCTGCGACATCGCCTCTCGCATGCCCTCGAGCATGCCCATCTCGACAAGCTGTTCGAGTTGTTCAATTGAGGCGAATCTCGCGACGCTCGTCATTCGCGAGCCGGTGTCTGTCGCCTCGAAGGTCAGCGTCATGCGGGTGGAAGGGAGCTCAGTGTTCGGAGCGCCGGTCGCATCGGCGAACCAGTCGATGACCTCGAATGACGTGTCGGGCGTGAGCGCTTCCCACTCCCAGCACCCGTAGTGCTCGTCGCCGGTCGGCCCGGTCATCTTGTAGACGCTGCGGCCGCCCGGCACGGCGTCGTGACGGAGGAAGGTGGCGGGGTAGGTTGGCGGCCCCCAGAAGCGCTCGATCTGGCGAGGGTCGAGATACGCTTCCCACAGCCGACGCAGCGGGGCTGCAAAGTCGGCGACGATGGTGATGGTGAGCTGGTCGAGGTCTTTCTCGACGGTTGTTACGGGCATGATCAGCCTTTCTCATTCTCATTGGATTTCTTGTTTTCGAGCTTCGGATGCTCGCGCACGGGTTCTTCGTTCTGGGCAGGTTCGCCGAGCAGGGCATCGAGGCGGTCGATCCTCGAGCGCCAGAGTTGCTCGAACTGGTCGAGCAGGCGCTGCGCCTGGCGGATGCGGTCGGGCGCGCCCCGCACCATCCGTTCCCGCCCGCGCGCTTCTTTCGTCACGAGACTCGCCTCCTCCAGCACGGCCACGTGCTTCTGCACGGCCGCAAATGACATGTCGTACGATTCTGCGAGCTGCGACACCGAGACCTCGTCGACGAGCGTTCGGCGAACAATGTCGCGCCGCGTCGCGTCGGCGAGGGCCCGGAAGATGCGGTTCACCTCTTCGTCTGTGAGTTCAGTATCTACAACCATTTGGTTGTATGTTAGCCGCGTTGCAGCGTTCGCGCAAGCGGCTCACCGAGTCAGATCACGCGGCATGTTTGCCAGCGCCCGGCGTGCATAACACCGGGGTCGGGGTGCACCGGGGTCGGGGAACGTCACCGCATGCTAACGGCGAAGACCGCCCCTAGCGAGGCCCCGTGCTTCCTGACGCTGTTCGTGGACATCGGCGAGAGGCAGGCATACCGTGGGGAAGGAGGCCCCCCACAACGGGGGCCTTGGAATCAAGGAGGATTCACGTGTCAGCGAACAGAGCAGTTGCGTACAAAGAACCCGGCAAGGTCGAGGTCATCGATACCGACTACCCCACCTTCGAGCTGAAAGACGGGCCGGGAGTGAACCCGGCGAACATCGGTCGTAAGGTGCCGCATGGGGCGATCATCCGTACCGTCGCCACGAACATCTGCGGGTCGGACCAGCACATGGTTCGAGGCCGCACCACGGCTCCTGCGAACCTCGTGCTGGGGCACGAGATCACGGGCGAGGTGGTCGAAGTCGGGCCCGGCGTCGAGTTCGTCAAGGTCGGCGACATCGTCTCGGTTCCCTTCAACATCGCGTGCGGTCGCTGTCGCAACTGCAAGGAGCGAAAGACGGGCATCTGCCTGAACGTGAATCCCGACCGGCCGGGCAGCGCGTATGGCTACGTCGACATGGGCGGCTGGGTGGGCGGCCAAGCCGAATACGTGCTCGTGCCCTACGCCGACTGGAACCTCCTCGTCTTTCCCGACCGCGACCAGGCCCTCGAGAAGATCATGGACCTCACAATGCTCTCCGACATCTTTCCGACGGGATTCCACGGTGCCGTGACCGCCGGCGTCGGTGTCGGCTCCACCGTCTACGTCGCTGGCGCGGGCCCCGTCGGGCTCGCCGCGGCAACTTCTGCGATGCTCCTCGGCGCGGCGGCCGTCATCGTCGGCGACATGAACGCCGATCGACTCGCGCAGGCCAAGAGTTTCGGATGCGAGACGATCGACCTGTCATCCGGCGAGATCGCCGACCAGATCGAGCAGATCCTCGGGGTTCCCGAAGTCGACTGCGGCATCGACGCCGTCGGCTTCGAGGCCAAGGGGCACCACGGCGGAGAAGAGGCGCCCGCAACCGTGCTCAATTCGCTGATGGATATCACTGCGGCTGGCGGGGCCATGGGCATCCCGGGCCTATATGTGACCGGAGACCCGGGCGGCATCGACGAGGCGGCCAAGAAGGGCTCACTGTCGCTCAGCCTCGGCACCGGATGGGCGAAGTCCCTGTCGTTCACGACCGGCCAGTGCCCCGTCATGAAGTACAACCGAGGGCTCATGATGGCGATCCTCTACGAAAGGGTGCACATCGGCAAGAACGTGAATGCGAAGGCGATCTCCCTTGAGGATGCTCCGCGGGGGTACGCCGAATTCGATGCCGGTGCCGCAACGAAGTACGTCCTCAACCCGAACGGCTACCTCGACGCCGCGTAGGCACTGACGTGTGCCGTCGCACCGTGGGGTGCGACGGCACACATCGCGAGGAGGGTGCGTCGATTGCTACGAGGCCAGTCGCATACGGAATACCTAATGGCTGGTCGCTGCTTGGCGCGGCTCGCCAAAATTGGCCCGACACACTTTTTCGAGGTCGGCGAAAGTGATGTTCTGAGGTTGATGCCTCATCCTGCTGATGATCCGGTCGAGCGACGTCACACGAATATCGGTGCCATGAGCGGCACCATTACTTCAAGCCGCGCGTCAGTGCATCCAACGCCGTTCGGCCGCTCAGTGCAGCAGCTGCCGAAGCCCGGTAACGACGGCGGCACCGATTGCCGCAGCGTACCGGTCACGGCATCTGACCAGGCATCCCAGCCGGGGTCGTCATGAAGGTCCCGCACCAGCGTGACCACGGAGACAGGCAAGCACTCGCTGCCGACAGTGGAGATCACAGCCAGGCGTTCCGCGAGCATCGTCGCGTTCGGAATCGTGCTGCTCGTGTTGATGGCGGTGCTCCCCGTGCTGGTGCTGTTTCTTGCGCTGAGGGCCAACACCGGCCGCCGCAAGGTCGAGGCCACGCTCACCAGCTGGATCGGCGCCATGCTCTTCGCCATCATCCCGCTGCGCACCTTCCTGCCCGGGTCGCCTCCGGTTGGCTCCTGGATCGACTACCTCGTCGTGCTCTGGGTGATCGTTGGCCTCGTCACGGGGCTCGCCATCTACGTGCTCGCGATAGATCGCTGGGGCACGAGGCGTGCTTCAGACTCAAACCGCTCAGGTTAGGCTGGCGCACTGCCACAAGCGGCCGCCGAGCGCGCAAGCCCATGCCCCCGCCATCAGCTTGGGAACGGTCATCCGGTAGCGCAGTTCAGATTGAATGTGTAGCCGCCGTCGGAGACAAACCTGTCTTTGCCTACATCGCCACGCTCCCCCAACCACAACGAAGCATCGCCGAGTCGATCGACACCATTGCCGCCCAGACACTCCCCGACCTTCAAAGATCCGTGAAGTGGGGCATGGCCTACTACGGGGTCGGCGACGGCTGGTGCCTCAGCTCCGGCGCCTTCGCCACTCACGTCAAGCTCATGTTCTTCAACGGGGCGACCCTGCTCGACCCGATGCCGCCCGTGACTCCGGTCGGTATGGGCAAAGCGACGCGCGGCGTCGAACTCAAAAGTCTGGGCGACCTCGACGAGGCCCAGGTCGCCGAATGGATGCGACAGATCACCTCAGTGCCTGGGGTTGGCGGCAAGCGACGGTAAGCCCTCGAGCTTCCCGTCGGTGGCGAGCCCCCGGATGCTCGTTGCTCACTTGCGCGCCAGCCGATGCCCGAAGCTCGCTAGTCTCGCTCTGTCAGAAGTGAGTGGACCCGTAGACCGACGCGACCGGCGCAAGCAGAACGCGAACGCGAAGGGCCGCGTTCGGAGTGTGTTGCACGAGCTGCCCTGCCGCGGCAAGCGTCACCGCGTCGACACCGCCAAGGTAGAGCGAGCCGAGCGTTGGCGCCTCGACAGAGACGTCGGGTGCGGCCGAATCGTCGCGAGTCACCGTCGCCCGACCGTCCGCCACGGCGAGCCGGTACGTTCCGTCGGCGTAACCCAGAGCATCCGTGACCTGCAGAACCATCGACCCTGAACCGACATATGCCCGCGCCTCGAATGCCGCCACGACGTCGAGTACGCGAATCCACAGCCAATCTTCGAGCCCCGTCAGCGCGAGCGAACGCCAGTCGGCAACCGCCCAGCGCAGCGGATCGTCGGCAGGTGCGGCCTCCCACTCGATGCGTTCGACCAGGTCGACGGATGCGAGAAACTCCCACAGGCCCAGATACGCGTTGTCGTCTGCTGCCACGAGATCGATCACCTCGAGTGTGTGCGGCGCTGTGTCCCATCCCTTGAACAGGTACGACACGTAACCGTCGACCTGCCCGGCCTCGTCGTAGTGCGCAGCCGCATAGACGCCCGGGTTCGCGTCGTCTTTCTCGGTGGCCGCGCCCATGACACGGTTCCAGGTCGCTGCGTGGCGATCGACCGAGCCGGGATGCGCCGCGTGGAAGGCCGCGAACACCTTCGGGCCCAGGGTGGTGAGGTCGGCGGCCTCGATCAACTCGCACCGGCCGCGGGGTTCGCCGAGCATCCGGAACCGCGTGTCAGTGGTGAGGGCGACGTGGCTGACCCAGGTCGCAACGCCGAAGCCGAACCGCCGGTAGATCGTGGCCTCCGACACCGTGAGGGCAGCAATCGCCATGCCCGCGGCGGCAGCCCCACGCAAATGGTCGGTCATCATGCGGCGCAGAATGCCGTTGCGGCGGTGGGTGGGCCGCACGGTGACGTTGGAGACGAGGCTGACCGGCAGAAGCGTGTTCGGCCCGACGTTCAGGGTGCTTTCGAAGGCGGAGAACGTCGCCACCAGCTCGTCGCCGCGGTAAGCGCCGGTGAGTTGGCGTCGGTCTGTGACGAGATGGTCGGCCGTCCGCGCAAGCTGCTCGTCGGTCGCTCGCGTGTCGTGAAAACCGCGGCGTTCGGCCTGGATCCAGGTATTCGTCCCCGGGTCGGCGGCCGCGGCGGGGAAGGTTCGGAAGCTGTAATCGTCGGTGGAGCCCATGGTTCTAAGGTAGCGGGGCGCCCGCGTCGCGCAGCTCTGCCGCCTCGGTATCACCGAGCATCTAGCTCCGGATGCTCGACAACTGCCCTGGCGGATACGAATGTTCGCCGAACTATTCCGCGGCGGCAGCAACCTTCGCCGCGACGTCAAGAAACGACGGCTGATCGCCCGATGCCAATGGAGGGCCCGGAAACGGTGGGTCGGGAAGCTCCCACACTTCGCCGACCCGGAGAATGCGTAGGTGTATGCCTTCGATCGCGGCGACCCCCGAATCGACTATCGCATTTGTCGCACGAAGGTACCTATCTGCCGACTCCAGACTGCTGAACTCACCAGTGGCAACCCAATGTTGAGCACGCTCCAGTACGCGATACAGCGTCTCTACGCCGTTTCCCGCCGTCGCCCTGGTCAACCCAGACAGGTACTCATTGCGAAGAACTGTGGGAATGATGATCCGATGCATGTTGTGCGGCACGAGTTCACCGTTCATCGCAACCCGAGCCGAGCGACCGTTACCGTCGACGAACGGATGCACTTCACTGACCATGAACATCACGTACGCCGCGCGCTGAAAGGGGTCAGTCAGCGCCTGCCCTTCCTCCCATCCCGCGCGCAGGGTGCCGGGAACCTGCGCCGGTTCAACGAACCTCGTCATGCCGGCCTGATTGGCTTGGACTTTCCACTGGCCCGGGAGCTTGTCTGGGTGGGCGGCCATCATCACGCGGTGGCGGTCTCGCAGAGCATCCATAAACTCGTCTGCAATCGTGAATTCCTGAGACATCTCTGCGTGAGACGAGACGATCTCCCACGTGGAGCGAATGTCGTGGGCATCTTCAGGTTTTCCCACATCGGCATCGTCGAATACGACACGTTTCGCCTCATCGACGGTCAAGGTTGACCCTTCGATGTAGTTCGAAAAGTACGCCTCGTAAAAGGGCACGTACGACGAGCGAGCGACATCGTCGACAAATCGTTGCACTAGCGGCATGCGCTGCAGATCGGCGGCGACCTGGCGAAAGAGCGCAACACGAGCAGAATCGAAGCTTTCACCTCGTTGCGCTGCACTCAATGCTCGCGATCCGGTCGCTACGGTTGGCCCAAGCCCGCGGGCTGCGTCGACGTACCTGCGAATCGCCGCCACGGCGATGGTATTCGCGTCACGTGAGATCTCATCGAGCATGTTGTCGATCTGGCGAGGAGTAGAGGTTGTGACGATCTGGGCAACCTTGTCGTGTAGTTCGTCCATCGTCAGCCGACGGTTGATGGCGGCAGGGCGGCCCCTCTGCTCGGCGTTGTCGATGAGCGCACGGGTTCGACTCGATCCGAACAGTTGACCAGACCTGTCAAGTGGCACGTCATCAGACCGACGGTTCTCCGTTCGGCCGTCTGGATAGACCGTCAACCCGGGCAGTACAAGCGGGGATCGGCTCGGATGCGATACGAACAGTCGACCGGCGATCGGTCGCAGATCGAAGGCGCTCCGGTCTGCAATGACAGCGGTAGGCAACATCCGCCCGACGATCTCTCGCCAGTGCCGCTCGACGACCTTCTCCAGACTGTCCCGAATTTCGTCGGTCCATACCCCTCGAGCTACGGGGACGATGTTCCCGCTGGCGATCCGACGAGCACGCGCGCTCGCAGAGCTGAACGCATCTGCGAATAAGATAGCCACGCTTTACTCCGGTCAGTACTCTGCGTAATTAGGGCCCCGAGAAGTCGGATCGGTTACTTCTCTGCATAAATACTACCGCCCTTCGGTCACTTGTCTGCATAAAAGTAGGGGCAGCGACTACTTTCCCGCGTAAAAGTCTCGGCTTCGATGGCGGAGCGTCCTTAGAAACCGAAACGTGGAATGAACCGCCCCAGGTACTCCCCCAGCCCCTCATCCTGCACGAACACGTACGTCCCCCGAATCCCGCGCGTCAGCAGCACCGCATACACATTGCGAACAAAACGCAGCAGGTCCTCGTCGCTGTACACCACCCCGAGCTGGCGGTTGTTCTCCTTACCCTTCGTATCGAAGTACGACCCCCGATCGACGAACAGCTGCCCAGCGACCGGGTCGTACCGCAGATCCCGCCCGATGATCACCCCGGCATAGTTCAGGTCGTACCCCTGCACCGTGTGAATCGACCCGACCTCCTCAAGCGACCCCGGCGACGCGATCCAGTCGGTCTGCGTGCTGTTCCACCGCAGCTGCACCCCATCGATCTCGATGTCGAACGCGGCGCGATCGCCGCGGCTCTTCCACTCCCACGCATGCCCGGCAAGAAGACGCGAAAGGCCCACCTCAACATCCCGCGCCCTGACCGCCGCCTGCATCGCCGCAACGCTGTCGAACATGCGAAAGTCGTACCCCTCGAAGTCCTGTGGATGCACAGCCTCACCCAACACGAACGCCGACGTGTGACCCCCGCCGAGCATCCGCCTCACATACCCGACGTAGTCGTCGCCAGCAGCAACCCGCATTTGCGACATCAGCGGATACAACCGCCCACCAGCCCGAGCCGACCCCACCAACTCCTCGAGCAACTCCGAAGGAACATCCGCCGGCCGAACGCTCTGCGCAGCATCCACCAGAACGATCTGATGCCGACTGCGCGCCTTGATCCAGTCGAGCTGGGTCTTCGACGTGTCATCGCTGCCGAACAGCGTCTCCGTGATCTCACGAAACTTGCGGTTCTGCACCCCCGACGACTCATTCGCCCGCTGATTGAGCCGATGCGCCTCATCGACGAGCAGCAGATCGAAGACCTTCTCGCTCTCCCCGACCTCGAACGCCGTCATCACCATGTCAGGATGCAACCCCGGCGTCTTTCGAAACACTTTCTTGATCGACTCCCGCAACGACTGCTACCGCAAGAGTCACGCCGGTCGAACATAGAGGTAGCGACTAACTACTCGAGTGGGCGACGAGACGCCACTGACGATCGTCTCTGGCGCGAGCGTCGCCGACTCTCCCGAAAGGTCGAGTTCGATACTCACGCCCCCGTTCGCAAACGCGGCCGGTGACACGCATGCTGCCGCCGCAGATGGATGATCGGCAGCTCTAATCGCAACGAGACAGATATTGCCGCTCGAGTCGACGGCCGCCCAATAACGAGCCTCACCCGAGTCGCCAACGAATCTCGAACTCGACAGATCTGCCCGCGCCTCAAATCCGACCAGACCCGGCAGAGCGTCTTGGTCATCCGCGGGTTCACTGAACAGCGGGAGCGCTCGCTGAGCATCGGTTTGTGATGAAGCACATCCCGTCAACCCGGCCAGGAGTACCGCAGTTCCCAAACGCAGTGCCAGCGGAGCCCGACCAGTCAACCGCAGCACCTACCCGCCCTCTCATCACCCACATCAGAAAAACTTCGTCACTTCGTTGATTAATTCTCAGCTTAGGGTTTAGGGTTCATCCGGGTCAACTCAGCGCCCGCCAGCACAATGGAAAGGTTCAACGATGAATCCAGAATCCCTCGAGCAAACACCCGCCAGGAACACCTTCAGCAGACGAAAGGCCGCCATTGCCGCTTCGCTGTGTGGAGTAGCGCTCACCGCGGTAGTCTCGTTGGCACCTTCAGCCGTTTCGGCATCCTCGCCAGACCCGGTCGAGACCTGGAAGCCTGTTCTTGGTCTCATTGCGACATCTCAGGGTCAGCTGGATCATCTGCCGAGTTACCTCGTCTCGGGCGAGCAGGCGTTCGAGAGTGTCGATTTCTCGACGACTCACGCGCTCGGCTCGACAAACGGCACGAAGCTCTGGGCGGCACTCAGCCCTGACGGCAGACTCTGCGTGATTGTTGACATGAATGACTCGGTGCAACTTGCTGGTCTGAGTTGCAGCACTCCTGAAGAGTTCGCGACAGCGGGCCTGGGCATACAGGTCGCCGATCGTTCAAAGGCGGTGCAGGCATACCTCCTCCCCGACGGCTACGTGAATTCCTCTCATCCAGAACTGATTCCTGTCGGCACGAATGTCGTAGTCGCCGACCCCTATGCCGGCCAAGCCAACAAACTGACACTCAGCCCTGGCCAGAATTCCGCGCCAGCCAGCGCGCCCATCACGCTCCTGGCGTTTCCGGCTCCGGAGGCGTTCTAGATCAATGACTCGACGACACACAAGCTCAATCGTTCCCGCTTCCTGCATTGCAGCGTTGGCAATAACGGCAGCGCTCTTCGGCGCCGGCTCGTCGCTCTCTGCTGCTGCGAGCGGCAGATCGAACTACTATTCGGGCTCGAGCTTCTACAACGAGACGCACTTCACTAATCGGGTAGCAACGACCGGTGGAATCGTGGGCGTCGACGGCGGAGGCCTGATCGCCCGCTTCACCACGCAGGGATGGGGCTCCGCAAGCGGGGTCGGCTTCGTGGAGGCGACTCATTCGCGCGTCTCGAACACGCGTCAGTACTGCATGTGGACCCTCGGCGGCTACATCGCTGGCTCTGCCACTCTCGACTGCGAATACAAGAACTAGGAGACTCTTATGCCAAAAAACGCCAGCACTTCGACAGACCGCCAACGCACAATCACGTCCCTTGCAGCGTCTCTAGTTGTTATTGCCTCGGTAGTCGGCGCGGTCCCTATGGCCGCCTACGCTTCATCTCAGTATTGGAGCGGTTACACCATCGAGAACGAGATCAAGTCCCCTGGGCATCCAAGCATCACGGGAGGAACCGGCACCGAGTACGCAACGCTCCTCTACTCGAATGTCACCACGTCGGGCTACGGCACCGTGACGTCCGGCAGCGGCGCCACGATTGTTCACTCACGAACGACGAATCTGCATTACTGCCAGTGGCGTGACGAGCTCGATATCTTCGTCGGAGGCACGAACCGACTCACCTGTTCGTACTTCGGGTGACTAGGGCAAGCAGACGAATCAGGGGACGCTAGGCGACGAAAGAGCCGCTCCCTAATGTTCGCCGCTCGAGTCATTCTGCTCGGTCAGTTCCATGGTGTTCGCCGGCTTCTTCTTCGATTTGAACAGCCCCGCAACACCTCCGCCGACTGAGCCAGCGGCACCGGCGATCGCGCTGCCGGCACCCTTGACGGCAGTGAGGGCTCGAGGCTCATCGGGTATGCCGTCTCCGTCGATATCGATGCTCTGAAAGGAACGCCCAACAGTGCCAGCCGCAGTTGCGACTCCGGTGCTAGCCGCAACGGCAGTGTTGGCGACGCCTCCTCCGATACTGGTGGCAGTGCCAGTGATCCAGGTTCCAGTGGACTTTGCAGCCTCCTCCAAAGCCGCGATTGCACGATTCGGCTCGCTGTCGACGTCGTCCTCAAGCACTTCCTTCTCAGGCACAATCAGGTGCGCAGGGAATACATCGGGCGCAGGAGTGAATGCCGCCCGCGAAGCTGCGACAACGTCTCGGCCGAACACAAATCGCGCAACGCCCCCCACGACAGCGCCAACCCCATATTCGACGGCCGCCTGTTGTTTTCCTGAAAGGCCAGCGCGCACCGTGTCCAGTTGACCTGTCTGAATGGTGCGAACGAGACTCTGCGCAGCCCCCGCCGGCAAGGTGTCGGCCAGCGTATTTGCCCAATGCGACCAGTCTTCGCGGCCATCGGCGATGCTCTTGCTCAGGCTGACTGTATTGTCCGTCGAGACAGTCGCGACGTCCGCAGCCATGATGGCAATCTGCTCCTGACCGACTCGTTCGTTTGACAGCCCGTAGACGAGGGTGAAGGCCTGATCGTGATCCAGGTTCATTCCGTGGATGTCGGCGATGGCAAGCGCGAAGACCGCTGTAATCTCGAACTGCAATTGCTGGTCTCCCGCGGGGATGAGCGCCACTACTCGCTGAGCCCCGGTTGTCGCGACACCCAGCGCCATGCCTTTGGCTGCCGCCTTCGCCGCCTCTTTCGCCGCGCTTTTCGCAACCTGCTTGCCTGCCTGTTTGGCAGCATGCTGGCCTGCTGCTTTTGCACCGCTCGCCGCGGCCCCACCTAAAGGAATGAGGCTGATATCGATATTTGCGGCAATTGCTCCGGCAGCGATGACAGCGCCAGCTGTGCTGATCGAGGTGGTGTAGTGGCGTTCGAGTATCCGGATGATCTCGGCAGGGGTTGCTTCCGGATTCCGTCGGCGTAGCCGCATGACGTACTTTCGTGCGATCGAGTGTCTGGCACCGATCGCCTTCGCGATCTCGCGAACCGCGTCGTCTTCGACGAGTTCCGCTTCAAACACGACATCATCGCTGTCGATATCAGACACTGTTATTCCCCCTGTATTGCGCGCATCCAGCATCGGACGACTATCGCCGCATCATTTACGCGTAACGCGATCAACCCTTATTGTGTGAGTTCGCTCACCCAGTCTCCCCGACAGCGGGACTTTCCCCAACATTTCGATCAGGCAGGGGCACCGCCAGCGACTAGTCCGGCGATCTCCACAACGTGGGGAACGAGGTCATCGAGGTGCTTGATCCCAACGTGCCGGCGCTCGCTGACGCGCTCCCCGACCTTGGTCGTAGTGTTGAAGATCTTGCGTTCGGAGACGCCAGTCAATGCCGTCGTCCTAGCGAAAGGATCGCATGGCTTCGCATCATCTGTCATCCGCTATTCAACGAGCAGCAGATCGAAGACCCTCTCGCTCTCCCCGACCTCGAACGCCGTCATCACCATGTCAGGATGCAACCCCGGCGTCTTTCGAAACACCTTCTTGATCGACTCCCGCAACGACTGCTGCGGCACCACCAGCCCGAACGACAGCCCCGCCAAAAGCTCCGGATACCCCCCAACGAAGAACTCCGCGAACAACGAATCACTGTCGAACTCCTGCGCCGGCGGTGCCTGCTGAATATCGACCAGCAACTTCAGCATGTAGATCGCAATCACGGTCTTGCCGGTGCCCGGCTCCCCCTGAATCACCGACGTACTCGTCGCCGTCGACTCCAGATCAGCGAACAGCCCCTCGAGAATCCCCTCGACCGCGACCGCCTGATCCTGCGTCAAAGCCTTGAACGGCGACAGCTTGAACAGGTCACTGTTCTCGATCTCAGGAATGCTCCGGATGAACACACCATCGCTCTTCAGCTGCTCAAAAACCTGCTCGAAACTCTCCCGGTACCGCTCCCGCTCGTAATACTCCGACTCGGTGATGCCGTCGTTGCGATTGAGCACCTGATACACGCCATCGCCCGCGAGCATCCGGATCAGGTACGACTCCAAATCAAGACACACTGACTTGTTGAACGTCTCATCGATGATCACCCTCACCGTCGTCAAGTGCTTCTTCGCGTCAGAGTCGAGGTGCTGACGTATCCGTGCAGCGGCGTTCAGCGATTCGCCGACATACACGTCGCTGACGTTTTGATTCCGGATGCTCGGCCGCCCTCGAACCGCACCCGCATTGTCGAGCACATAAACCACAGGCCAGTTCTTATTGCGGCGATCAAGCGGTGCCCAGGCGCTGATCTCTTCGCTCGTTAGCCCAAACGACGTGATGTCAAAGGGCGTCATACTTCGCGCTTCGCCCTCGTGACTTCTCGACCGGATACTTCTCGCGCGTGATGGCCAGCTTGTCGCGCACTATCTGATCTGGATCCGCCCCGATCCGCTGCGCAAGAAGCATGCAATATGTCAAAACGTCAGCCAGCTCTTCACGCACACGCTCGACGTCAGCCTCAGCGCTCCATTGGAAGCACTCCAGCAACTCCCCTGCCTCGATCGCGATGCTCTTCGCGAGGTTCTCCGGGCTGTGGAACTGCGCCCAGTCCCGTTCTGCGACAAACGCGGCGAGCTCGTCCTGAAGCGACCAAACGACCATGCCGTCACACTAGCAGCGCAGCGCGCCCGCCTAACCCTGGGCCTGGCCCGTGAATGCAACGGCTAGCGGGACGTACTCACCAACGGCTCAAGGCAAGACTCGATACATCTACTCGTTCCCGGACCTCTTTATAGCCATTGCGACGCCGTGTGGTCCGAGACCAGTCAATTCCTGAACCTGAACCCACGTCGCACCGTCGGCTAGCGCTGAACGCATTCGTTCATCTCGGATTCTCATGAGCCGCTCACGCTCCTGAGTTGCTTTTCGAAGAGCCTCAACCGCCTCGCGGAGTAGGCGAACCGATTCTTCCATGAAGCCACTATACAGACTGAGAAATTATCACTATAATCGTTATAGCATCAACTAAGAGGAGCTACAAATGTCTGCGATGCCGAGCGGCACCTTCGCGCTACCACCCGTCGATGATCTTCAGACGCTGGCATTCGAGCTTCGCAAAGATCATTTCGAGCTCATCGACGGGCTATTCCCCCTCGAAGTCGTAGCCCATGTCATGGCGGCAATCATCGCTCTCGAGGCAATCGTTCAGATTTTGAGGGCTCAAGGCTGGCCAGAAGAATCTGCAAGTGAGTCAAAAGCCTGAGCCCAGATTGGTCGAATTTGGGCTTGCCCGAAGCGCCTGCCAAGGCGGTCTGCCATTCCAAGTTACAGTGTCAGAAGTACCTGGCATGGTGTGCTGGTGATCAAAATTACGGAGCAAGAATTGACGTACTCGAGCCTCAGCGTTCTAGAAATCTGCGCGGGAGCGGGCGGCCAGTCTTCCGGTCTCGAAAAAGCCGGATTTCGTCACGAGCTCGCGGTCGAAATCGACAAAGATGCTGCCGCCACACTCCGATTGAATCGCCCTGAATGGGACGTCCACGAGGGCGACGTCCGCGAAGTTGACGGAAAGAAGTATCGAGGAATTGATCTTCTCGCCGGTGGCGTTCCTTGCCCGCCGTTCAGCATGGCCGGCAAACAGTTGGGTGCAGACGACGAGCGAGACCTCTTCCCTGAAGCCATCCGCTTAGTTGGAGAAGCTAGGCCAGCCGCGGTGATGCTTGAAAACGTACGCGGACTTGCATCTCCACGGTTCACTCCGTACCGCGAATCGATCCTCGATCAGTTGTCCAAGCTTGGTTACCGGGCAGACTGGCAACTTCTTTATAGTTCGGAGTTTGGGGTGCCGCAGTTGCGCCCGAGATTCATTCTTGTGGCTATAAAGGGCGCAAAATTTGACGAATTCGAATGGCCCGGTGCGGTTGGAAGTCCAAAGCTGGTGGGAGAGACTTTGCTCCCTTTGATGAAAGCCAACGGATGGCAAGGCGCAAATGCGTGGGCGAAACGAGCTGCCAGCATTGCCCCCACTGTCGTTGGCGGATCCAAAAAACACGGTGGCGCGGACCTAGGCCCGACTCGGGCAAAAAAGGCTTGGCTCGCTCTAGGCATTGACGGAAAGGGGATCGCGGATGAAGCTCCGTCGGCTGAGCATCCCGCCACCCACATTCCTCGCTTGACTAACCCAATGGTTGCGCTCGTCCAAGGCTTTGACCCTGAATGGTCATTCGCTGGAAGGAAAACTTCGACGTATCGCCAGATTGGAAACGCATTTCCACCTCCTGTAGCACGCGGGGTGGGAACATCCATCGGGCGTGCTCTCGGAGTTACCGCGCTGAAGACCGAACGCGCATTGCGCATAGTCGCCTAGCCGCGGTCGGCAGGACGTTACAGTGCAGCTCGACGATCTCGGAGGCGATCCTGGCCTTGAGTTTGTGATTGACGCATTCAAACGAGCCGATCCGACTGGCGAACGCGCTGGGCGCATTTTTCGTGCCACCTTCGATCAGCTTTACGATGGGCAGCGGACCGGCCGATACCGCTGG
Organism: Subtercola frigoramans; assembly: GCF_016907385.1. Taxonomy (NCBI): domain Bacteria; kingdom Bacillati; phylum Actinomycetota; class Actinomycetes; order Micrococcales; family Microbacteriaceae; genus Subtercola; species Subtercola frigoramans. Next base: position 2,957,131 of record NZ_JAFBBU010000001.1, read on the forward strand.
GATCAATTGTTCAAGACTGAGAAGACCCACTATGGGACATTGATTGAAATCAACCTTCGTCGGGAGTTCGACGACATTCTCGATGACGGCGAGGTTCTCGACTTTAGGGTCTCTGACTACGAGCTGGACTGCAAGTACTCGTTTCGGTTCGGCGGCTGGATGATACCGCCAGAGTGTTTTGACCAGCTCCTGCTGGTAGCAACCGCGAACGATCAGACATCTGAGTGGGGGCTTGGGGTTGTGCGAGCTTCCGAGGCGCATCGTCGACGCGGCGTAAATAGGGACGGCAAAAGTGGGCTCAGCAAGCTTGGCACCACAAATATTCATTGGCTGCATTGGGGCGCGGAGCTCCCGCCAAACGTCTTACTCCAAGTGCCGGTTGAGGTACAAGATGCCATCTTTCGACCGACATCTGGGCAACAACGAGTGAACCAGCTATTTCGGCTCGTGTCAGGGCGCAGGATAGGGAGAAATACAGTCGCGACGGTAGCGCAACAAGATGATTACATGAAACGTGTCCGAGAAAATGGCGGCGCCCGCTCCGCTCTCGCGCCCGAGGGTTTCATCATTCCAGGCGGCGATTTTGAAAGTCACCGAATGATTGCTCGGCGTTTGGGCGCCGAGGTCCCACAGCCAGGAGAATTCGTCAGCATACGGCTCGTACCCGCAAGTGAAGATGATCCGTTCGTGGTCGAGCTGGATGGCATGCGTTGGCGCACCGGCGGCGCAAATGAGTGGAAAGGATCTCGCGCGCCTTCGCTACCCACGACGCGACGCTAGGCACATCGTTTTTGCTGCGAGAACTTCCGTACTGAAATTCGACAAAGCGATTCCTGTGTGCCGGAAGTTCCTGAAACAATTCGATGTGATTCAGGAGCGGAACCCAACATAGTCAACCTTGAGTACCTGGTTGACGAACTGCCCCTTCGACGAAGACCTGACGAACTCTTCCCACACATGCTCTGGGACACCTGGATATCTGTAGGCGCCGGATGACCGAAAAACAACCCAGACTTCCTCATACTGTTGGTCATAACCAATAGCTTCTACGTTGGAGCTTTCGGGAGTCGAGATCATCTCAGGCATGTCTAACCTTGTCCTTCAATTCGTTTCGCGAGTTCTTGCGAGCGCCAGCCGACTATAGCCTCGGTATAGCCAGCGGTGGTCGGCCGCTGCAAGAGCCAACTTTCGGGTAACTGTGGATCGTCGCCAACAGGGCGGTTCGGTGCACGCGAGACGCGAACACGCGAAGGTATCTGAAGCGCCTCGCCCAAAATTAGGCACTCGCCGGTTCGAAGCGAAGGCAGCAAGGCGGTCAGGTTGCCCAGATCATCGGGTACCGTGGAGGAAACTGCCGATCTGTCTGCCGCGTTTGTCAACCGGAGAGCGATCATCGAGCCGCACTGACTTAATATGGTGGGGTCGATGTCAGACGGCCTCTGCGTCACCACCATCAGACCGACTCCGTATTTTCTTCCTTCCCTGGCGATTCGGTTGCAGATGCGAGAGCTCGTTGTGCCTGACCCGATCGGCACAAACCTATGCGCCTCATCCAATACGACCAGTAGCGGCTGGTTCTTTCCGCCAACGTCGAGGTTCATTCCCCAGAAGAGGGCCTCGTAGATGACCGTCAGCATAGCTCCTACGACCGTGTCCAAGACCTCCGGCGGGAGACCAGACACATCCAGCACGGTAACTGCATTGTCATGTCCAATCCAGGCTGCGATGAGACCGTCGAGGTCGTTGGTTATCCGGCCCTCCAGGCTTGCGTGATAGCCGTCCGAGCTACCAAACATGAAGGAAAAGCGTGGATCGAGAAGCCTGTTCCGAAGAAACTCGAGTTGTCGTGCAATCCCACGACGTTGCTTGTTCAGAAAGGGCGAACCACTTCCGATAGCTGCAGCCGGAAACTCTGCGGCCAGCAATCGTTCGGCATCGCCAGCGTGTAACGCGATGGATTCTGATGAAGGCGTCTGACTCGGATCGGTAAATGTCACATCTTCGTTGCGTCTCAGCTCGAACCATAACCTTCGCAAGCTGAAGGGAATCGGCGAGTCGGCGCTAACTGTTTCATCGGGAGGAGGCACATCCAATAGGGCAGCAGCTTCCAACTTCAAGCCTCGTACTTTGTCTCGAATGTACTCTGAGACCGACTCACTCATTGGCCCGAATGACAGCCGACTCATTTCCTCGAAGCCAAGTGCCCAATAGGGAACACGTAACCCACCAACACTTCCCACCTGGGCTGACAGCTTAGTGAATGACCCGGGCAACAACGCGGAGGAGTATTCGCCGTGAGGATCGATGACGAGAACTCTTGCCGAGAGCAATGGACTGCTTGTTATACCTCGAAGCAAAACAGCCATCAAATTTGACTTGCCTGACCCTGTTGAACCCACCACACACGCGTGTCTGGTGACTAACGAAGCAAGGTCAATTTCAGCTGGGATGTCGGGCGCGCCAGCGATATGGCCGATTGATATGCTCGACCCGCTCAATTGCTTGCCTGAATAGATAGTTCGCATGTCGTCCGACGTGACGAGGTGTACTTCGTCACCGACCGTCGGATATTGGCCGACCCCTCGTTCGAATTTTCTCTCTACAGACTCGCCGAATAGCACTATCGTCATCCATCGGTATCCGGAAAGCTCAGAGTCGGACATTGCCGAGCCATGTTGGTTATCCGTGCCCGGTCGCAACAAGTCGGCTCCAACCTGGGTACATACTCCAAAGAGTTGCGTGTAACCGAGCGGGATACGAACAAAATTACCTATCTGTCCTATTCGATGCGAGGCGCCATCCACCATCACGAGCGTGGTGGGGACATCTCGAAGGCGAACCAAGACCTCTGAGCCTCGAACAGAACTCACCTGGCCGATGAAGGTCGCAGAGGCAAGACGTTGCGCCTTCATTCTTGACCGGCTAGCTGATCAAGAAGTGCACAGAATTTCACAAAATCTCCAATGAGTAGCCGCCCGTTCTCGAGGTCCCTCGGGGCTCCGTCGGTCGCCTCAGGAAGTTCGAATAGTCCGTGCAACCGAAGCTCCAGCTCAACTACGTCATGCGGTTTCCAGGATCCGGTCCGACCCCCGATTATGGCCATGGTCGGGCCAAAGACAAGCACGTTTGACGAGGACTTTGCAGTTGCGTACAACGCGCTCTCCGGCGAAACATCGTCAAAGCACAGGGCGAATAGATGAAGCCTGGGATTGTTTCTGAGGGCCTCAAATACGATCTCGTTGATGTGCTGATCGCCAAAGGAATACCCTGCAGATACCAAGACTCCGTCTTCGCGTTTGTCCAAGACGTCGCGAAGCCGATCGAGCATTGCGACATACGGCTGCTTTCGCGACTCGTCATATTTGAGAACTGACGGCAGGATCATCTCTCCGGATTCAATCTCCTGACCTCTGACAATCGAGCTTCCCGATTCGCCGACCTCTCTTGACGCCCACGTTACAGACCCATGAACCTTCCAAATCTTTGTCCAATCGGACGTACCTGAAGGGGAGTCAAACCTCAGGCCGGCGGGATAAAAGAATGGTTGGAATGCTCCTGCGAATCCATCGAACGTAGGAACCCGTTCGTCTTCCAACGCGCGCTCAAAAAGCGTGTCGTAATTTGTAGTGAACAGCTCGACGGCGTGCAATCGGTCGATACGTTGAATCCATCGCGCGAACGAGTGATGTGGGAGGTTTCTCGGATACCGTTCGGCGGCCGGGCGAACCAATCTGGAAATAGTCGTCCGGATCACTTTCTCGAGTTGCGCAATCTCATGCTTATCGAGACCGGCGAGGGTATCGCCCTCAAGAATCGCTCCCTGCATTTGGCGGACGAACGATAGGAAATCCTCAATCGTCTGCTTAGCGGGGGGCAGACCTTGGGAAATCGATTCCCAAGCCTGCGCGAACTTTTCGCCTTGTGCACGGACTGCAGCTTCGCAACCTGAAGTCAGACCGGCTACGAGCGGAATAAGTGGAGCACCATCAAGACCAACGACTGCTCCTGAGGTGCCGGCTCCAAACAGGAATGAAATCAGCTTGTCCCCGGACGCCAAATGATCCCTCAATTTCGCGATTTCTCGAACGGGGTCAAAAGTCAACACGCGAACTCGATTCTCGACTTCAACTCAAATTTCATAAGTAAGCATGAGAATACTGTCTTGTGCTTTCGACTTGGCAGATAGACATACCACGGGGCTGACACCCAGAGCGACAAACACTTCAGTTAGCACACAGCCATCCCGCGGCGAACAAACGTTAGAACTGTGGGCTGTCAGATTAGAACGTTTTAGTTCAAATCCGCGTCGTCAGAGTACGTACGCACTGCGAACCACTCGAGGTCGTTAACGAATAGATACTGTGCGCCGTCTGGTGCATTGCGAAGCTTTCCCATGTAGGCAAAAAAACTACCCGTTAGATCTTCAAGTTCGCTATGACCCACCATTTCGAGCAATGCTTCGAGGTCATCGTCATCCCTGATAACTATGGTGGGCGACCCGCGACCGGTATTCAGCCAAGCACCGCCGCCATTCTTTGCTCGCGGGAATCTAATGGTGCCCCAATAGACACGAAGGCGGTTCCGGTGCTTGCCTTCAACGTCCTTTAGGTGAACACATCCCGCTCGCACCGATTGCCGGCTGTCATCCGACATGACTAAGAGGGTTTGGCTTCGTCGAAACTCTTCACGAAGCACTAGCTGGCGAAGCAGCCGGGCGAAGTTCATCGACGACACTCGAGCCGTGCCACTTCCACGGCGGATATAACGTACGGCGGAGCCATTGATACTCGCCTCCGCCTCCTCATCATGACGAACGTGACGGATCGTGCGGTCTCTGTTTGGTTCTATCCGGAAGACATTGCCCGCATTGATTTGCTCATCAATGTCGTCGAGAGCAGCGCCCCCGCCGTCTTCCGTCACCAACGATGCAAGCTCGCAATTCTCGCGGTGCGGTCGGGCACCGAAGCATGCTCGCCGACCGTTTCGGGCTTCCCGAATGAAGTACGCATCTGCCTCGCATGCGGTACAGACGAGCGACTCTCTGAGTTCGCCGCGCTCCCCCGACGGCAGGAGGGCGAAAGTATTGGCCGAAAACGTAACGCCTCGGGTCTTGCTCAGTGCTTCATCCATAGGATCGATCCCTCAGTGAGTTAACCGAAGGAAATCTCGAGCAAGACTTTCGAGCCATTCGTCCGCCCCATCGTCGGCAAACGAAACGGCGGGGCTGACCTCGCTCCGGCGCATGTCTACGAATACCTGTTGAACGCTTGAGAAGGCGTTGTCTCGAGAAAGCAGATGACGTACCACCGATACTGTCGCGGCACTGAGTTGTTCCTTATTAACCAAACGCATACCGCCTCCCCATGCCCATCGGCCCAGCGTTCGGTGAACAGGGGGTGCACGCGAATAGAGAGCCCGTCGAGCTCAACGCGTTTGCTGGCCAATGTTGCGAACGAAGCCTCTTTCCAGCGATTGGAAACGTCGCCCCAATGATCGCTAATCGCCTCAAAACTTGGACGACGAAGTGCCGGAGCCGATATAGCGACTTCTCGAAGCGCAGAACCATCGCGACTGGTTTTGCGGTCTCGCGATATGGCTTGACGCATCGGACGCCAGAAGTCGGTGGCCGGATCGTATTCACTGCTGGCCTGTTCAGCGATCTGTCGAGCGAGCCGCGGCCGAGCGCTCGCCGAGGCATTCGTGAATTTGACGAATGCGTTCAACCCGATCTCCATGCTCAAATTTCCCTACGCGCACATTGGAACGGCACACCGTTCGTCTTGTTTTTCATGAACCATCCAGTCGTAGTCTCGAGCTTCGTAGAAGTACCGGTACTCGAATCGGATGATTGCGAACGCCCTCGAAGAGCACCCAGGCTGTACCCGTTGCCAGTCGTTTTCACCACAAACTTCACCCTTCCAAGTGTTCTAGTAACAAAACAATAGCTCGATACTAACACACCGTTTCAGTAGCACAACATAAACCGTAAATGGGTTACGCTTGAAAATAATGAGCACTCATCCTGACGCTCGCCAATTGGAGAGATCATGCCCGAGTCCGTCATCGATGTCGCCGCGCTTGCAAGTGCGGCAGAAGGCCGAGTGAAGGCCGACAAGATCTCTTGGCGACAAGCTGCGGGCCAAATAGGCGTTAGTCCATCCTTGTTGACGCGCCTTCGCAACGACCAACGTCCCGACCTAGACGCCTTCGCTCTTATTGTTCGATGGCTGAGATTGCCGGCTGACCAATTCCTGATTGACCCGGAAGAGCTTGCAACGCGCGAAGAGCCGGAACTGAGCTCATCGATCAACGCCCTGCTCCGCGCCCGAAGTGATCTGGACGACCAAGACAAGCAGTATCTGACGAGCATTCTCGCGTCAGGGCTGGAGCACTTTCGGCAAACTAGGAAGACAAACTAGGCGGCAATCGATGAACAAGGCCGCTCTCAGTCGGCTCGCTATGGCGGTTCGAGCAGACTTTGAAGTGTCGCAGAACGAGCCGTTCGATCCAATGGAATGGTCAAAGGAAAACGGCATTCCCTTCATCTCAATTCGTGACTTCACCGCGGATGCCGCTGCCTTGCGACGCTTTCTGGAAGAGAAGCCCCGAGTCTGGTCAGCGGCCCTCCTCCGGGATGGGCGAAGGCATTTAGTTATCTATAACCCTGAGTGTTAACGCCGACTGAAAACAGGGCCAGTACTGCCAACTGAAAACAGGGCCACCAACCACTATGGAAGGTGATCACTTTGGATGACTGGGCAGAAATTCGTCGGTTGTATGCGTCGGGCGGGCACTCGAAAAGAGAACTCGCGAAACGGCTTGGCGTTTCGCGAGGGACGATCGATCGGGCGTTGCAGGCTGACCGGGTGCCGCGGTATGAGCGGGCGTTGACGGGGTCGAGTTTCGATGAGGTCGCACCGGCGGTTCGGAAGCTGCTGACCGACTCGCCGCGGATGCCGTCGCCAGCCCTGGCGGAGCGGGTGGGGTGGTCGGGTTCGTCGTCGTTGTTCCGGTTGAGGGTCGCAGCGATCCGGCCTGAATATCTGCCGCCGGATCCCGCTGACCGGATCGATCACCAGCCCGGTGTGCAGGTGCAATGCGATCTGTGGTTCCCGCACCAGGCGATCCCGCTGGGTCATGATCAGCACGGCATGCCGCCGGTGTTGGTGATGACGTCGACGTTCTCGGGGAACATCCAAGCGTTGATGCTGCCCTCCCGGACAACCCCCGACCTCCTCGGCGGGATGTGGCAGCTGTTGCAGCAGGCCGGCGCGGTGCCGGAGCGGCTGGTCTGGGATAACGAGACCGGTATCGGCCGGCGTAAGCTCACCGAGCCCGCTGCCGCGTTCGCTGGCACGTTGGGGACGAAGATCGTGCTGCTGCCACCGCGGGATCCGGAGTCCAAGGGCATGGTCGAGCGGATGAATCAGTTCTTCCGCTCGAGGTTCATGCCCGGCCGCAGCTTCGCATCGCCAGCGGATTTCAACAACCAGCTCGTTGACTGGTTGCCCGTCGCGAATGCCCGCTACTCGCGCTCACGGCGCGGGAAACCCGCCGAGCTTGTCGGCCGTGATCGGGCCGCGATGCGGGCCTTGTCGCCGGTGCCACCGGAGGTGCTGTTCCGGAACACGGTCAGGCTGCCTCGGGATTACTACGTGCGGGTTTTCACGAACGATTACTCGGTCAGTCCGGGCATGATCGGTCGGATCGTTGATGTTACTGCTGACCTGCACCAGGTCACTGTCACCCATGACGGCACTGTCATCGCGGTGCATCAGCGGGAGTGGGCCCGCCAGCTGATCGTCACCGATCCGGCCCATGTTGCCGAGGCGGCAGTGCTGCGGCAGGCGTTCAAACAAGTCCGCGGCTACCGGCCGTTGGAAGCTGTCGAAACCCGCGATCTTGCTTCCTACGACGACCTCTTCGGCACCGGACAGGTGGCCTGATGTCCGAGCTCGAATCCCAGTTGGAGTACTACGCCCGTGCATTGAAAGCGCCTCGGGTCGGTGAGGGTTTCCGCCGGCTCGGCGAGCAAGCCCGCGCGGACGGGTGGTCACACGAGGAGTACCTCGCCGCCGTGCTGTCGCGCGAGGTTTCCGAGCGGGAAGCATCAGGGGCGACGCTTCGGATCAAGGCTGCCCGGTTTCCCGGTTTCAAGACGTTGGAAGAGTTCAACTACGACCACCAGCCTGGCGCCGACCGCACCCTCATCGCACACTTGGGCACGAGCACTTACCTTCAGGAAGCGAAGAACGTCATCCTCCTCGGACCCCCTGGCACTGGGAAGACGCACATTGCGATCGGGCTCGGCATCAAAGCTGCGAAGACCGGCCACCGAGTGCTTTTCGATACCGCGAACGGCTGGGTCACCCGGCTGCAGGAGGCGCACTCCCGCGGCAAGCTCGCCGCCGAACTCACCCGGCTTCGCAGATACAGCCTGCTCGTCATCGACGAGGTCGGCTACGTCCCGTTCGATCAAGACGCCGCGAACCTGTTCTTCCAACTCGTGTCATCACGGTACGAACACGCGTCACTGATCCTCACCTCGAACCTGCCATTCGGGCGCTGGGGTGAAGTATTCGGCGACCCGACCATCGCGTCAGCGATGATCGACCGCGTCGTGCACCACGCCGACGTACTCAGCCTCAAAGGCACAAGCTACCGGCTCCGCGGCCACAAAACAATCACAAGTACGACAGACTAAACAAACCACGTGGCCCTGTTTTCAGTTGGCAACCGTGGCCCCATATTGAGTTGGCGTTAACACCTGAGAGAAGTTTGGAGCGTATTCGATCCGATCTAACACACGAGGTAGCTCATTTTGAGGCGGAACACGATCCATCCGAAGCTTGGACCGACGAAAGTGGGCGCTGCGGAGGGACCACGAAGGAGCAAGAGATAGAGGCCGCGGAGCTCGCAGGAGCAATCCTCATACCCCACGAAAGTGCCAAGCGTGCCGCAATGCGTGGCATCGATGCAACCGCCATCGCGCTCCGTTACCAGGTCAGTCTAGAAATGGCTGAGTGGCGAATGAGGATGAGTGGCGGATACGAAATCCGCCGACACTCACAAAGTAAGCGTGTGTAGCGCGCCTGACATGACGCTCGCATCTGGCCCCAATTGAAACACGCGTGACCGAGGGTTAAGGAATAGTTTCTTCCCCATCGAAGTCCGTCCTCCTGAATAGTGCGGAATTCGTTCGATAACGAGTCGTGGCGAACGGGCAGCCGGGTGGTGGCCTGACGAAGATTGCCAGAGCTGTGCTTGCAAATTTGCCTCGAAAACTTCGTAACGAACCCGATCGCGGAGGATACTCGCGGCCCAAGGTAGAAAAATCACTTGTCACCTGATTTACTTTCATATAGTTACGAGAGCTGGGGGCTCAATGGTTAACGACGCATCGGTGCCTGATTACGAAACTCTTGTGGACAGATCATTTGTCTACAATTCCGAGTACTTGGAGTCGCAAGAGTGGCGGGCGAGCCCATTCGAATGGTTGCTTGGGGTTCCTTCCGCCACTCAGGGCAAGATCGCACGACAGTTGGTCCAGGACTGGGCACTGTCATTCGGTATGGATTCGTACCAGATCACAGACCACTACCAACGTTATGTTGTCGTCAATGAGGCCCGGATTCAGGTGAAGATGTCGACGCTATGGGCTAGCGGCGAGTACAAATTTCAGCAAATCCGGGATCAAGAATTTGACTTCTTGCTATGCCTCGGCGTGTCACCCAATGACGTACACGCCTGGCTCATTCCTAAAGAGGAACTCGCCACTCACGTGATCGGAATCTCTGGCCAGCACACTGGCGCCGCTGCTCGCGAAACGTCTTGGTTGAAGGTGATTCCTGGGCGAGCAGCGCTGTGGCTGAGAGATTATGGAGACCAGCTCGCCGATGTTCGGTCACTCCTTCAAGAGATCTGATAGGACCGAGGCTGATAGCGCAGAATTCCGCCACCCAGTTGGGAACCTGCCAATGCCAACCATCGCCGACATTCTGACAATCGCCTGAATCGAGCTTGCTGATGGCTCGACGCTCGATTGTGAAGCAAGCGCAAGCACTGCCGCAAATCTATTGTTTGCGTCGCGCACAGCTCCGGACATCCATTCGCCTAGGTCTTGCACGCGGGAACGAGCAGACTGCGCCGGGCAAGAAGGGGCAGCGGAAGGCTCAAGTTGTGCCGTGGTGCGATGTTGTTTGCGACGGGGAGCTGGCGTCTAACGTTCTCGACAGCCTGGTTGAAGGTGACTATGTGGTTGTTGAGGGGGAACTGCGCGTGCATCGGTTGTATCCGGTTGACGATGGGCGCGACTCGGCGATGGTGTCGGTGCGCGCGGAGAGCGTGGGGCTCGACCTGCGGCGCGGGGTTGCGAAGTTTCTGCGGGTGGAGCGGTGAGGGAGAGCTCATTCCGAAGGTGGGCGCCATCGTCTCGACGATTGAGCCAGTCATGCGGTATGCGTTCAACGATCCCGGCGGAGTGCGAACCGCCGAAAGTTCAAGGCTGCGCTCAGTGCTGCGGGGCATCCGGTCGCTAAGCAGACGCTTGTGGAGAGAACATCCGCTCAGACAAAGAATCGATAGATGCTCGACCCTTGCCCGGGGTGAGAGCTTATGATGGGAACGAGATCAGGATGAGGAGGTGGCACGAATGGCCAAGTTGAAGAAGAGTATTAGCGCCCAGCGACTGAGTGACTCTGCGCTGAAGTCGACTATGAAGACGATGAGAATTGAGGGCCGAATGCCCCTCGTCGCGCCTCAGGCAATCACGTCTAGTCGTCACGACCACTCTGTGGTCGACGCATTCAAGCCCGCGGCACGCCACTCGGTTGGCTGAGTACCGCAACCCTTACTACGACACTCCGATTTCACCGGAGGACGAGGATTCGTTCGTTCAGGGCGTTCATTTCGAGACCAAAGCTGACCTCTACGAAGCTGAGGCCACTGCGCTCTACGAGGTGCGTTTCGAACTCTATCGAGCCATCCAGGACGACGAGCTCTCTGCCCACGATTTGACGCAGCCCAACTCGCTCGAAACCCTTCACCGCGAGATCAATAAGTCGATCTGGCAGTGGGCGGGGATGTTGCGGAAGACGGGTTTGAGTATTGGGATCGACCCGCGACTGATCAGGCAGGAACTGTATCAGCAGCTCGACACCCTGCAGTGGCGGGTCGACAACATGGATATGCACGGGCTTTCGCCGGAGGCCGTCGCGATGGGTGCTCACCACACGATGGTGTGGATTCATCCCTTTGTTGACGGCAACGGCAGGTCTACTCGCCTTTACGCCGATCTGCTGTTGTTCGCGCTTACTGGCGACCGGGTGTTCGAGTGGAGTGAAGACCCTCTGTACTACGCGGCGCTGAAGCGCGCCGATTCGAGTCGCGATGTGAGTGAGCTGCTTGAGATCGTCGGGGTCGAAGTTCTCTAGACGCAAAGCGCGGCCCGTTTGTGGTGAGTCGATCGCAATGACGAGATGTCTCGCTAGAGGCGTGGCCCCGAGCATCCATTCGGCTCATCTATAGGTCGCGGACGAACACACTGCGCCTCAGTCAACGGGCGAGAGACGGCTCATACGAGCGAGCGCTTTCGGTCATCTAATCGCCAGGTCATTTCTCGTGGCAAGATGAGTTATCCTTAGTGATAACAGACCTCGCTAGGGCTAGAGCGCAACCTTTCCCCAAGACCGGCGGGCTTTTCCTTGTAAGCGGACATCGATAGAAAGCAACTCTTCTCATTTTCAAAAACGCTCTGACCTTATCTCGACAGGTCGAAGCAATGAAGTCTCCAACTACACAGAAGTGATGATTTACCGAGAAGGGTCCGTGTCATGAGCGAACTAGGAGTCTTGCTGGCAGCAGAGGGCGATGCGGCCGAGGCAGCCGAAAATTCGTTGGACGCACCTGAGCGAACGAACGTAAAGGTGACTCGTGGGTGTTCAACTCGCGATGGGCAACTATTCAGTGATGAGGAGAGAATGAATGTGCACAAAGTAATTCAAACAAGCGCTCTATCCGGTCGCATCGCCGAGGGCAAAGCCGACCCGATTACCGCCGAAGAGCGCGCGATTGTTGGCGAACTTCGGGCGTCGTACGAGAAGCGTTTTGGTCACGGAAAAAGCCACAGTGCGGATACCCACCGGACGCGTTTCAACTCAGAAGAAGAAGAAGAAGAAGAAGAAGAAGAGAGAGCGAACGCCGACGCAGACGAGCTCATTCGACTAGGGCAGGAGATGGGCACCTGATTGATGACGCGCATCTCGTGCTGTTCATCTATCGACGCGTCGAGAAAGTCGATCATGGGTCTCGGCGAAGCCCATGCCCGCAGCTACGCGGCAATATGAAGCGTAGCGACGATTTCGTAGGCGGGCACGGCGTGATTGAGGAGCATGTTGCCCAGTTGCTTGGCGGCGTCCCCAATTACGCCCTCGGGTCGCTCTGGCCAATCGATCAGCGCGACGGCCGGGTCTGACACTCGGTCTTCGCGAGAATCACTTTCGGAACTCACTGATTCTCTCCTGAACACTCAGGGGTCGCCGCCGAATTTCGTCTGGCACTGAATTCGAAGGTGTTTCGATCGGTCATCCGCTCGCCATTCGCCCAGACATGCAGGCCCGCGTCGAGATTTGCCAACCCGCGTACCAATTGAGCGTCGTCCGTTACTCGGTATGCATTCAAGTCGGCGGGAACATGGCCCAGCGCGACGTCGACTGCTTCAGCTGATCCAAGAGCAGCTTCGAGTAGCGCGCGTCCGGAGTCGACTCCATTGCCGCGAACGACGACGACGTCAGACGCGATTTCGAAGCGCTCGGCCCATGTACAGAGCTGTTCGTCACACTTCTCTTCGAAATCGGAACACTCGGTCATTTCGCATCCCTTCGGTAGATGCCTGTCGGCGAGATTGAAGCCCGTTCTGGGTAGTCAACCGTCGAGACTTTGCGGGAAAGCGCATGTTCCAAACTAGTCTCGAGGTTTAATCAACTATAGCCTAGGGTTTGGACATGGACTTCATTCCCGGGACCATCTCCGAAGCGCTCGCTGAGCTATTGGTCGTAGGCGGAATCCCATGCATCTTGCTTTTCGCTCCGACTTCAGGGCAGTCCATCGTCGCCGCCTGCCAGGGTGCCGAGCGAGCCGAGCAGCATTCCGGAGGCACAGATTGACGAAACAATTGAGGCCGAGCGTCGTCTTACGGTGGGGAATTGCGACCGCGGTCGGAGGATCACTGTTCGTGATAGTCACTCCGATGGTGATCGACTGGATGTTCTTCAGCGGCGCGACGGGAGACTGGCGCAGCGTGCAAGCTGTCGTCGAAGTGGTTCTGCGCACGGTCGCCAGCGTATTGGCCCCACTCGGTGCCGCCCTCATCGCGGCCGCCGTCGTGATGACGTACATCGAGCAGCGAGAAAGAATCACTGATGGACATTGAGCCGCGAAACACACGCCCCCACGAGCGAAACCGACTGATCTGATCGTGCCGATCTATGAGTTCGTTGCGACACTTGACCGGGCGATAGACGATGAGGACTACGACGAGCTGTTCGACTCCGGGCTTGACGACATTACGCCTGCAACCGAGCAGGGTATCGGCATCCTCATGGTGACGCGCAGCGCCGAGTCGCTCATTGCTGCAATCGTGAGCGTTGTCGAAGATGCCCGCGAAGCCGGTTTTGTTGTCACAGGTGTGAAAGACGAAGACCTCGTTTCGCTCAAGACGATTGCTACACGCCTTGGTCGAAGCTACGAATCGTTGCGGTTGCTCGCAATAGGCAAGCGGGGGCCGGGCGGCTTCCCCCCGTCGCTCTCGTCTGACGGATGGTCGCTGTATTCCTGGGCAGCCGTGTCGAAGTGGCTCAATACGAATAATTACGCGAATCTGGATCCGGCAAGCATCGATCACCTCGCGCTCGTCGCAGCCGACCATCTTCTTCAAGCACGATCGCTCGTGGATGCCCCCACTTTCGAGACGCTTGCTCCACTCACCGCAGCGTGATTCACTCAGACAGCGACCAGCTGCAGGACATCGACCCGCGCCCTAAGCTCTAGCCATGAGACTCCCCCAGAGTAGTTCAGGGGCTCAAATCCCGCTCGCCCGCAGCTACGAAAGCCCGAGAATCCCTGCCAAGCGGCGAAACGCCTCGTAGACGTCCTCGCCCGGCGCGTGGATGAGCTGAACCGTCACGGTGTCGGCGCCGTTGTCGAGGTGTGCGCCGAGGCGGGCGCGGATGGTGTCGTCGTCGCCCGAGACGATGATCTCGTCGACGAAATGGTCGCTGCCGGCGCCAGCCACGTCGTCATCGCTGAAGCCCATGCGGCCGAAGTTCGTGACGTAGTTACGCATGCGCAGGTAGTTGTGCAGCGACGCGCGTCCCACTTCCCTGGCGACCTGCGGGTTGGGGCTCAGCACGACGTGCTGTTCGGTTGCAAGCAGGGCGTCGCCGAGAAGCTCGCGAGCGCCGCGATTGAATTCGGGCGTGACGAGATAGGGATGCGCGCCCGCCGTACGCTCGGCAGCGAGCCTCAGCACGCGCGGGCCCAGGGCCGCGAGTACCAGCTCGTCACGGGGAACGCCGGCGGCATCCAGAGCGTCGAGGTAACGCACGAGGGGCTCGAAGGGGCGGGCGGCGTCTTGGCCGGACGCTTCAGGATGCCCGACGCCGACGCCGAGCAGGAAGCGACCGGGGTGCTTCTCGGCAATGCGGCGATACGACGCAACAACGACGACCGGATCGGTCGCCCAGATGTTGACGATGCCGGTTGCGACGGTGATGTGCTCGGTCGCGTCGAGCAGTTCTTCGATCAGAACGAGGTCACCAGAGGGAGAACCACCCACCCAGATCGACCCGAAGCCGAGGTGTTCGAGGTGGGCGGCGAGCGGCCCGTCGAGGTCGGAGCCCTGTCGCCAGATGCCGTAGGAGCCGAGCCTCTTCGTCCATGAAGGTGTCATGAGGGAGCCAACGCACGAACGGGGTGAGATGTTCCGCTAGAACGCGAGCGCGCCTGCAATGGTTTGCGCTTCCATACCCTGTACGCCCTGACAGAGTGCGGCGCGCTCCGAGAACGAACGTGCAGGGCCCGTGGTGCCCGTGAGGACGCACGGACTAACGATGATGCTGACAAGCTCATTGGGAACGGCCGTGCACTGCCCGCACGGGAAGCAGTATTCTGATCGCGATGACCAGAAAGCCACGAGACCACGACGGTGCCAGCGCAGAGAGCGGCGGGTCGAAAGACGACAAATCGACCGAGGACTTCGTCGCGCGACTCTTGGCTGCCTCTGAGGGTGTCGACCCGAGAGAGCTGCTTCACCAGCTCTCCGGTCTCGCCATGGAGGCCAGAACTCCCGCAGCGAAAGCATTCGAGCTACCAGCGCGACCCGATAGCCCCGTGCGATTTCAGCTTCGTGCGGACCTCGTCGGTTCGAAGCCACCGATCTGGCGGCGGCTGGTCATTCCGGGCGATTTCACGATGGCCGACGTTCACGATGTGATGCAGGAGGCTTTCGGCTGGACCAACAGCCACCTCCATCGATTTGATCTCGGCGCCGCGTATTCGCGCGACCTGCCGGGCATCGTGATGCAATACGAGATCGATGAGGGCGACGGTGGCATTCTCGAATCCACCGTCACGCTTGATCAGCTCGTCAGTGCTCCCGGCGATGCCTTCACATACACCTACGATTTCGGCGACGACTGGAGACATCGCATCGTCGTCGAGAAAGTCGAGCCGATCGAAGTCGAGTCACCGGATTCCCAACCGGCCAGCTGTCTTGCGGCACGTCGCAACGGTCCCCCCGAGGATATCGGGGGCATCCACTCATTTGATGAACTACTCGCCGCAGCACAGGAGCCCAGCGAAAACCAGGAGGAATGGGTCAGGGAGCACCTCGAGCACTATGGCACCGATCTGCTCGAACAGGCAGAGCGACCGGTCGATATCGTGGACCTCAACGTGCGTCTTCAGTCGATCAGCGCGGCACGAACGATTCGGGGGTGGTTGGCCGAGCATCCATCGCCATTGGCAGGTCTGATACTTGGAACTCTCAACGACGACGCCAGCCGGTACGCGATGCGACTTCTCGCGGGTTGCGGAATCGACGATCTCCAGGCCCCCAGCGAGGCTGACGCCGCCCGCGCGACCGCCGTTGTCAGAACGTTTCTGTCGTTCATTCCACCCGAAGGGATCTCTTTGACGGCAGCAGGCTACCTTCCACCGTCGGTGGTCATGGAAATGATGGCGCAGCTCGACCCTCACAAGCAGTGGTTAGGTGAGGCCAACCGTGAGATCGCAACAACTCCGCTGCTCGCCCTGCGATCCGTCGTCTCGGCGTTGGGGCTGACGCGGGTGCGAAAGGGGCAGTTCGCGCTCACTGCGGCCGGAGCGAAGGTCGCGAACGATCCCCGAGCGCTCTGGCACCACATCGCCAAGCGTCTGCCCGTCGAGAAGACAGGGTGGTCTCGCGACGTCGGCATGCTGTTGCTTTTGCTCGTCGGAGGGCACGAGGGTAGTGAGGTCGACGAGTCGTCAACCTCAGGCACGCTGTTGGATGCTGCGGCAGGCCCTGCCGCAGTGGCAACGCTGTTCAGCGAGCTCGACTGGTTGACCATGGCCGCAGGGTGGCACTTCGAACACACGAATTCGTACAGTCGGTCGCGTGCCTACAGCGGCGTGAGAGACACTGCCGATGTACTGACCTGGGCCGCAACCGGCGAACTATTCAGCAGGCGAGGAACAGGTACTGAAACTCTGTTCAGCGAGTGGGCCCGACGTCTCGCGCAAGCCGCGTTGCTCGAATGGTGACACGGCTTCCGCTGCACTACGGCAGAAAATGGGCGGTGGCGTAAGATGTTCGAGGTTCTGCAGCGGGGACCGTAGATCGAGGATCTCGGGCGGAACTGCAGCTTGTAAAGACGCTTACCGACACTTTAAGCCAGAAGTGTCGGTAAGGTGGATTCGTGTCGACAGATTCGCCTCAGCCATCGATAACTATTCCTCGCGCTGCGACCGAAGCGCATCTCTGGCGACCGCAAGCACGAGACCTCTTTTCGAACGCCGAAGTCGCACGGCAGACCGGACCGTACGAGTCGACGATCCCGGCCAGAATCGCAGCGTGGTCTCCCGAGTTGTCTGCAGCCGATGTAGCCAACGTTCTGGAGGCATCCCAGGCCCTCTCGAGCTTCGACCACTACGCCCTGAGCCGCCTTGGGAGGGAGAATCCGGCACTTGCGCCAATGTCGGCAATCCTGTTGAGAACAGAGAGCGCGTCGAGCTCGCAGATCGAGCAGCTGACGACGTCTGCCAGGCAGCTTGCTCTGGCAGAAATCGATGAGGGAAACACGGCGAACGCGGGCACGGTTATTGGCAACGTGCGCGCGATGGAAGCCGCGTTGCGGTTCTCCGACAGTCTCGATCAAACCAGCATTCTCGCAATGCATCACGAGCTTTTGAGTCGCCAGACGGGCCTGGAGCACGAAGCGGGAAGACTTCGAACACAGCTCGTCTGGATCGGCAACCGTGACACGGCAGGGCCTCGAGGCGCTGAGTTCATCGCGCCCCAACACGAACTCATTCCCGATGCAATCGCAGACCTTATCGACTTCATGCGTCGCGACGACGTACCCACTCTGGTGCAGATCGCCGTGGCACACGCCCAATTCGAGACGATTCACCCGTTCATCGACGGCAATGGTCGCACGGGCCGGGCGCTGGCGCAGGCGCTGTTGCGCAACAAGGGTCTCGCGACCCAGGTCACCGTTCCCATCTCTGCAGGGCTCTTGACCGATACCGAGCGGTACTTCAGCGCGCTCACCGCCTACCGCGGGGGCGATGCGGCACCGATTGTGAGGCACTTTGCTGACGCTTCACGCTATGCCGCAGTCACGGGACTAAAGCTGGTCGACGATCTCTACGACCAGGTCGAGAAATCTCGGGAGAAGTTGCGGGGGCTGCGCCCGCAATCTGCGGGTTGGCAGATTCTTCCGCGTTTGATTGGTCAGCCCGTGGTAAACACACGGTACCTCGGGGCGGCGCTGGGGCTCAACGACGTCACGGCCGTCCGCGCACTCACCGCCCTGACAGATCGCGGCGTGCTCCGGGAACGCACGGGTCAGGCCCGCAACCGCGTCTGGCAGCACGACGGGATACTCGATGTGCTCGATGCCTATGCCGCGAGCATCCACAGGCCGTGAGCCTTGCGGCCAGGCGTTGAAAGTGTACGGTGTTTACATGAGACCTTCGGCAGTGGCGCCTTCGTTGGTTCTCGCACGGGAGGTTTCCGCATGACACGTCGCAAGTCGGTCACAGTGACGCCGGTACGCGTCGCCACGCTTCTCGCCGGGGAGGAGCGGATGCCCGTCTACGTGCACGTCATCGAGCATCCAGACGGTCGGGTGCTCGTCGACACGGGAATGACCGAACTTCATCCCGCGGTCGCCGACATGGACCCTCGCCTGGAGCCGCTGACCGAGCAGAGCATCGAGCTCGACAGCATCACCGCGGTCGTCAACACGCACCTTCACTTCGACCACTGCGGCGGCAACCACTTGTTCGCGGGGCAGCCGGTGTACGTGCAACGCCAGGAGCTGCAGGATGCGCGCACGCTCAACGACTACACGATCCGTGAGTGGGTGGATGCTGCGGGGGTGACCTACATCGAAGTCGAGGGTGAGTTCGAGCTGCTGCCGGGGGTTCGACTGCTGCCGGCGCCCGGCCACACGCGCGGCTCGCAGATCGTGGTCGTCGAGACCGAGGAGGGCCCCGTCGTGATCGCGGGCGACACGGCGGTCTGGTTCGGCGAGTTGGACGAGCCGGTCACAGAGGGCCAGCGACTCATCCGCTCGCTCAACCCGCGCCAAGTGTGGCTCGCCCACGTCGCCGAGCCATGGTCGGCCGGGTCGTAGAACAGCACCGTGGCTTGCGTCCGAACTCCAGCGCTGCTCAGGTTCGCAATGAACCTCAGGCGTAGGTGGGTCGACCCTTGGTTCGGTAGGTCTGCGCGAGCACACCAGTCGGGAAGGCCTTCGACTCGACGAGTTCGAGCGCGAAGTCCCTGCCCTGCTGCGGGAAGAGCCGGAGCCCGTCGCCGACGATGACAGGGCACACAATGAGGTTGATCTCGTCGACGAGCTCGTTTTCGAGCAGCCACCGGGCGAGCATCCCGCTGCCCACGACGACGAGTTCGCCACCCGGTCGAGCCTTCAGTTCCCGGATGCCCGCAGCGATGTCACCCGAGATCACCGTCGTATTCGCCCACTCCGGTTCGGTCAGAGAGTTCGACACGACGTACTTGGGCCGCGGGTTCATCGCCGCGGAGAACGGGTTCGAGTCGTCGGCCTGCCCTCCCCAGTACTGCGCGAACAGGCTGTATGTCTTGCGCCCGAGCAGAAATGCGTCTGCGCGCTGCCACGTACTCACGATGTAGGCGAACGACTCCGCATCGCCGGTAGGGATGGCCCAGCCACCCCGCGCGAAGCCCGGGTCGAGTTCGTCGTCGTTGCCGCCGTTGGCCTGCATCACTCCGTCGACACTGACCTGTATCGAGATCGTCAGGTTCATGATCGCCTTTCCCTGCCCTTGGCCGATGGTGCCTTCAGTAGGACTGGTAACAGCATCGACGACGTTCGACCAGAAACGCAATCGATTCGCCCAGCCGCGGGTGCAGGCGAAAGGCCTCAGATGTCGATGTCGCTGCCCATGGTCACGGTGCGGCTGGCCGGCAGCGCGAATCGCGCAGCAGGGTTCGCCGCATTCTGCGCGAGAGCCGCGAACAGGCTCTTGCGCCAGGCGACCATGCCGGGGGCACGAGTCGTGCGAATGGCCCCCCGCGAGACGAAGTATGACGCAGTTTCGAGCTGCTTGGGCCGCAGATCGAGCACGTCAAGCGTGCAGGCCCTGCGAAGCGCCCGAGGGATGTTCGGGGTGTCGGAGAACCCGAAGCGGATCTTGAGGTGGTCGATGTCATCGTCGGAGTACCCGAGGTCGTGGTACTCGAAGGCCTCCTTCGGGTCGATGTGCGGCACGTTCTCGATGACGACCGTGACAACGATGACGCGCTTGTGCATGACGTTGTTGCGCTCGACGTTCGCCCTCAGTGCCAGCGGGGTCGAATCGCGGTTCGGGTGCAGGAAGATCGCCACGCCGGGCACTCGCTGAATCTTGCGGGCACGCACGTCTTTCACGAAGTCGGGGAGCGAGCCTTCCTTTTTCAGCCGCCCGAGAATCACCAGTTGACGCCCGCGCCTCCATGTCGTCATGACGACGATCACTGCGAGCGCGACGATCAGCGGCACCCAGCCGCCGTGCAGGATCTTCGACAGGTTTGCACTGAGAAACGTCAGTTCGAGGCCGCCGAAGACGAGCGCAGTGATCCCGATCTTCCACCAGCCCCAGCCCCACAGCCGCGGGGCGACGAGCAACAGCAGAAGAGTGTCCACAACGAGAGCGCCGGTGACCGACACCCCATAGGCGGTGGCTAGGGCTGCGGATGATCGGAACACGAGCATCACCGTCATCACCCCCACAAAAAGCAGGGTGTTCACGGCTGGTAGGTACACCTGGCCGCCCTCGTGCTCTGAGGTGTGGCGCACCGTCAGCGGCGGAAGCAGCCCGAGCTGCACGGCCTGCCGCGTCAGCGAGAAGGCACCGGAGATCACGGCCTGGCTCGCGATCACGGTCGCGGCCGTTGCGAGGATCACCATCGGCAGCCGCGCCCAGTCGGGGAACAGTAAGAAGAAGGGGTTGGAGCGGGCATCCGGATTCTGCAGGATCAGCGCCGCCTGCCCAAGGTAGTTCAGCACCAGAGAGGGGAAGACGAGAAAGAACCATGCCCGGCGAATGGGAGGGCGACCGAAGTGCCCCATGTCTGCGTAGAGCGCCTCGGCGCCGGTGATGACGAGCACGACGGCGCCCATTGCCACGAACGCCACGAACGGATGCGCGACGATGAACGTGACCGCATAGGTCGGAGACAGGCCGAGCAGAACATTGGGGTGCTGCACGATCATCGGCACGCCTGCGACGGCGATGACGATGAACCAGAGCACCATGATGGGCCCGAACAGCCGGCCGACCCGGGCGGTTCCGAACCGCTGGAACGCGAACAGCCCGGTCAGGATCACGGCTGCAATGGGAACGACGAGGTGACCGAGCGCGGGCAACGCGACCTGCAGACCCTCGACCGCTGAGCGCACACTGATCGCGGGAGTGATGAGCGAGTCGCCGTAGAACAGCGAGACGCCGACGATGCCGATGACCAGCAGGAGGCCGGCTTTGCCCGCTTTCGCGGCGTAGAGACGCTGGGCGAGGGCCGCGAGCGCCATCACCCCGCCCTCACCGCCGTTGTCGGCGCGCATCAGGATCGTGACGTACTTGATCGACACCACGATCGTGATGGCCCAGAACATGAGCGAGATCACGCCGAAGACATCGTCGGCGGTGGCCTGCACGGCACCATCGTCGATGCTGAACACGGTCTGCAGCGAATAAAGAGGGCTGGTTCCGATGTCGCCGAACACGACACCCAGGGCCGCAACGGCGAGCCCGGCTGCGCCGACCTTCGCCGGCCGGGTCGCTGATTCCATCAGGTCATCCTCACCATCTCAGAGCAGTGATGAGTCTACGTCTACCCGGGCGCCGCAGCGCTCGGTTGCGCAAGACCACAACCTGCTCCCCCACAGCGGTATGGCATCGAAAAGATCGTTAGCCGCATCGTTATGAAGTTGAGGCGCGCCGAGTAATGACGAATTCAATGCCGATGCCGCGCGTAAACTGATTATTCATCATGTCTCTACTTCGTCGACGCGGCGTTCTCCCCACTGTCGCTGCCTCAATCGCGTTTATTGCCGGGATCCTGGTCAGAGGCTTTCTTCCACCGTTTGTCCTCGATGAGCCATTCTGGCGAGCATTTTGGAGCGGGCCACCTGCAGCGGGAATCTTTGCACTGGCGGGGGCGTGTGTAGCATTTGCAGCGGCCCGCGTCGGTGCGCAAATGGTTCGAAGAAATGCAGCGCGCGAAGAATGGTGGGACCGCGCCGAGTGGGCCCTGAACCTAGCGAGATCCCGTGCCGGTTCTGATCGATTCATTGGCCTCCGTACGCTTGCCGCCCTGAGGGACGAAGCGACTGCGACCGAACTTCAGATGATCATCGCCGTCACAGAGTCCGTCGTCGGCGACGAAGCGAACGTGGACTTTCTGTCGACTAGTGGAGAGAATTGACTCAGGAGGAACTGATCATGGACAGACCTAAGCGGCCAAGCGCACTTGCCGGGCTTATCGCCGCGGGCAAGGCAGACCCGATCACCGATGAGGAACGTGCAATTGTTGCCGAACTCCGTGCCTTCTACGAGAAGAAATACGGTGGCTCACCGCACAGCCGATCAGACCGGCAATCAATTCCGAAATCAGCCTGACGACCTGGAGGCTCAAGAACAACCCGGCATCGGGGCGATGTCGTGACCGGAACCGATGTATTCCAAGCTGAGCAGCAGGAAGCAGAGATTTCCTCCGCCCCCACCGCGTGGCGCCGTCATCTCTACCTCATGCTCGATGCCTACCGGGCCGAGCGTGCGCATCCGCTGCCCGAGCCGCCGATGACTGACGAGCAACTGTACGACGCGATGGTGCATCTCAGCACCAGGAACTGAGACCTTCCGGTATCACCCAGCGGGTGTTTCCGCTCGCTTGTTACCGCGTGTTTCGGGTCTGTGACAGCTCGTGTCCTCTCGTGTCAGGGGACCTTCGCGAGCGCCAATGCGTCGATTAGGTTCGGTGGCACACAGCGCATCCAGCAGCGCGGCCCGCCTCTACAGGAGCATCGTCATGTCCAAAAAGTCCCGTCGGAACAGCACCCTGATCGCTAGCGGGTTGATTGCCACCTTCGTGCTGTCGGCCTGCGCCGGCAATTCGGCAGCGCCCCAGGCAAACGCAACCAAGGTCGACGGAGGCACGATCGTCTACGGCCACCAGCAGGAACCGGCCTGCGTCTTCGGTGGCTGGATCGAGCAGGCCTATCTCTCGTCGAACGTTCTCGACGGCCTGGTCTCTCTCGACAGCGACCACAAGGTGGTTCCGTGGCTCGCCGACTCCTGGAGCGTGTCGAGTGACCAGCTGACCTGGACGCTGGGGCTCAAGAGCGGTGTGAAGTTCACCGACGGTACCCCGCTCACGGCGGGCGTCGTGGCCTACAACTTCGACTACTGGGTGGGCGGAGGCAACAGCACAGCGAAGGTCTGGCTCGATGGGTACTACAAATCCGCAACCGCCATCGACGACCAGACCGTGCAGATCACCCTCTCGCAGCCGTACCCCCGCCTCATCGACAATCTGACCCAGGGTTATTTCGGCATCCAGTCCCAGCACGCCCTCGAGACCCGCACCAAGGAGGAGAACTGCGAGGCACCGATCGGCTCGGGAGCCTTCGTCGTGAAGACCTGGAACCGCGGAACAGACATCATTCTCGACCGCAACAAGGACTACACCTCTCCCCCAGCCAATGCGAAACACACCGGGCCCGCGTATGTCGACAGCATCGACTGGAAATTCATTGCCGACCCGACCACCCGCTCAGCCTCACTCACTTCGGGCGAGACGAACGTCATCTACGACGTTCCCGCCATCGATTGGAAGAAGCTGGGCGACGCCGGGTTCCAGCTCGAGAAATATGTCACCCCGGGCCGCCCGCAGCAGCTGACGTTCAACACCCAGCAGGGCCCCTTCGTCGACGAGCAGGTCAGGCAGGCATTCGCGTACAGTCTCGATCGAAAGACCCTGGTCGACACGATCGGCCAAGGAGTGATTCCCTTCGAGGGCAACGGTGGCGTGAGCAAGGCGACCCCGGGCTACAGCCAGAAGGCGGCCGACACCTACACCTTCGATCTCGACAAGGCGAACTCTCTTCTCGACGCTGCCGGGTGGAGCGCGAAGAACTCCGACGGCTACCGCGAGAAGGATGGCACGGTGCTCGAGGTGGTGCTGCCCTACGGGGCCGGCTCGATCATCAACGCTGACGGTGCCTCCATTCTGCAAGGCGTGCAGGAGCAGGCGAAGTCGGCCGGCTTCAAGGTGAAGCTGATCCCGGTGCCGCAGAGCGAACTGTTCTCGGGTGCGTATTCCGCCCCCGACCAGAAGGACATCTCGGTGGGCTACTGGACGGCGGTGACCTCCGGAATCCTCTGGATAAACTACCGCCCGAGCACGGCAGACAACCCGAACTACAGCAACGACGCGTTTGTGAGCGACCAGACCCTGGCCGACCTCATCACGAAGGCCAACGGTATCTCCGACGTCGATGCGCAGAATGCGGTGTACGAACAGGCACAGGAATACATCGCCGATCACGCGCTCTCGATCGGCCTCTACGACCGACTGAGCTCCCTGGCTGTGTCTCCGTCGCTCAAGGACGTCTGGCAGGAGAATGCGCAAGGAGGGCCGATCTTCTATGACGCGTACTTCGTCAAGTAGCGTCATCGACTCTGGTTCGGGCACCGCCGTGTTCGAACCAGAGCGGCGCTCTCGGGTCGGCACCCGGCTGCGATTCATCGGCGGCAAACTGATCGGTGCCGCAATCGTGCTCTTCGGTGCTGCCACCGTCGCCTTCTTCGCGCAGGTGTCACTGCCGGGCGACAGGGCCACGGTCATCCTGAACATTCGCGCCGGCCAGGCGATCCAGAGAACACCCGAAGAGCTGCAGCAGATCAACGAGCAGTACGGGTTGTTGCACCCCCTCCTGGTGCAGTATCTCGACTATATGCGGGGCCTGGTCGTCGGCAATCTCGGCATCTCGTACCAGCAGTACAAGCCCGTCTCGGCCGTGATCTTCGAGCAGATCGGCCCGACCATCGTGCTGACGCTCACGGCGATCGCGCTCTCGTGGGTGATTCTCATCGTCTGGGTCACGCTGACGGCAGGGCGCGGGCCGCGGGTCAGTGCGCTCGGTTCAGTGGTCGACACGACAACAGCGGGGCTGCCCGCATACTGGCTCGGCATCATCCTGCTGCTGGTGTTCTCGGTCGGCCTGGGCTGGTTTCCCGTCATCGGCGGTACGAACCCGAACGGGCTCTTTCTCCCCGCGGTGACCCTGGCGATCCCCCTCGCCGGGTTCATGGGCCAGGCGACACGAACCGAGTTCGAGCGCACCCTGCAGCAGCCGTTCATCATCACCGCGCGGATGAGGGGCATGGGCGATTGGGGCATCAGACTGCACCACGTGCTGCGGCATTCCTCGCTGGCGGCGGTCACCCTGACGGGCTGGGCGCTGGGCGCGACCATCTCCGGCGCGGTCATCGTCGAAACGGTGTTCACCCGAGCCGGCATCGGCAAGGTGCTCGTCTCGGCCGTCAATGCCCAGGACCTGCCGGTGGTGACGGGCATCGTCGTTCTCATCGCGGCGCTCTATGTGGTCGCGAACCTCCTCGTCGATGTGGCGTACAGCCTGATCGACCCCCGATTGGCGAAATCATGACACAACTCGACCAGAGCACGACTCCCCTGCCCACTGCACCCCGCAGAGTGTTCAGGGTGCCCATCGGGCTCCTGCTGTCGGCAGCGGCGGCGATCTTCTTCGCCGTCGCGCTGATCTGGCCGTCGGTGTTGGCCACGCATGACCCCTATGCGCTCAACCTGACGCACGCCCTTCACGCGCCCTCGTTCGAGTTCCTGTTCGGCACAGACGAATCCGGCCGCGACCTCTACAGCCGCGTCATCTACGGCACGGGGTTGTCGCTCTCGATCGGGCTCGGCGCCACGGCGGTGAGTATCACTCTCGCGGTGATCCTGGGTTCGATTGCGGCGTTGGCGGGCCGCTTCGCTGCCGGCACGGTGAACCGGATGATCGAGATCCTGTTCGCCTTTCCGACACTGTTGCTGGCGCTGCTCATCGTGGCCATTCTCGGCCCCTCGGTGATGGCGCAGATCCTCGCGGTGGGGATCGGCACGGCGCCAGGGTACGCACGCATCATCCGCGGGCAGATCCTGTCGGCGAAGGGCTCGGGCTACGTCGAAGCGGCCACTGCGCACGGCCACAGCCGCGGGCTCATTCTGCGCCAGCACATTCTCCCCAATGCACTGCGGCCACTCGTGGCGATCATCACGCTGTCGGTCGGGCAATCGATTGTCTGGGCATCCGGGCTCTCGTTCCTCGGGCTCGGTGTGGCGCCGCCCTCGCCCGAATGGGGAGCACTGCTCGACGCGGGCAAGACCTACATCACGCAGGCCTGGTGGCTGACCGTCATCCCCGGGCTCGTGATCGTGGCCGTCGCACTGTCGGCGACGACGCTCGGCAAGTACCTGCAGAACGCAATCGAGAAGGGCGAGAAATGACGCAGACGGCAGAGCGCGCAACCGGGGCGACTACGAACGCTGTGAGCCTGGGCACGCGTGGGGGCCACCTTCGCGTCTCGAAGCTCAATGTGAGCTTCACGCGGGGTGGCCGGAGTCACCACGTCGTGCACGACGTCTCGTTCGATCTTGGGCCGGGGTCATGCATCGCCATCGTCGGGGAGTCGGGTTCGGGTAAGAGCGTGACCGCCCTGTCGATTGTGGGGCTCACCGGCCGGAACGCCACGGTGACGTCTGAGGCGTTGCTGCTCGACGACACCGACCTGGCACAGACCTCCGAGCGTGAGTGGAAGAGCATTCGCGGGCGACGGATCGGTTTCATCCTGCAGGATGCGCTCGTTTCGCTCGACCCCCTCCGCCCTGTCGGGAAGGAGATCGACGAAGCCCTGCGCCTGCACAATTGGGGCAACAGAAAGACCCGCAAGAAGAAGGTGATCGACCTGCTCGACTCGGTCGGTGTGCCTGCGCCTGAAGACCGGGCGCGCCAGCGGCCCGACGAGCTTTCGGGCGGCCTCAGGCAGCGGGCGCTGATCGCCTCGGCGATCGCTCTCGGCCCAGACATCGTGATCGCCGACGAGCCGACCACGGCGCTCGACGTGACGGTTCAGGCGCAGGTGCTGTCGCTGATCGAGGAGATGAAGGCACAGGGAACCTCGATCATCCTGATCAGCCATGATCTGTCGGTCGTGGCCCAGCTCGCCGATCACATTCTCGTCATGAAGGGCGGCTTCGTCGTCGAAAGCGGCGAGGCCACCCAGGTGCTGACCGCGCCGGCGCACGATTACACGAAGAGTCTCATCAACGCGGTTCCCGGCGCGCACACCAGGGACACCCCGCTCGGGCCGCCGCTCGACATCGTGGCTCTGCCCCACCCGGCCGCTGTGAGGGAGGAGTTTCTGGACTACGAGGGCCCGGTTCTGGAGGCGACCGAGCTGGTCAAGAGCTTTCGGAAGCCCGATGGCACCCGGAGCCGTGTTGTCGACGGCGTCTCGTTCACTCTCGAGAGGGGCACGACACTCGGTATCGTGGGTGAATCGGGGTCGGGAAAGAGCACGACCGCGCGGCTTGCACTTGCACTCTCAGAACCGGATTCCGGCTCGGTGACGCTGCTCGGGCGCCCGTGGACGTCCATTCCTGAGAAGCAGCGTCGGCGTTTGAGAAAGCGCATCTCCGTCGTGTATCAAGACCCGCTCAGCTCGTTCGACCCGCGCTGGACGGCGGAGCGCATCCTGCTCGACAGCCTTCCCGACCAGGAGCCCCTCAGCGCACAGCAGAAACGCGAACGCGTTCTCGAACTCGCGCGGCGGGTCGGGCTCAGCCCCGAGATTCTCTCCCGATTCCCGCTGAACCTCTCGGGCGGGCAACGCCAGCGCATCGCCATCGCCCGTGCCCTCGCTCCCTCACCCTCGGTCATCGTGCTCGACGAGGCGGTCTCGGCGCTCGACGTCTCGATCCAGGCCCAGATCCTCGATCTGTTGGTCGAACTGCAGAAGCAACTCGCGTTGAGCTACCTCTTCATTTCGCACGACCTCGGGGTGATCAGCCACATGAGCGACCAGGTGCTCGTCATGAAAGA
Organism: Subtercola frigoramans; assembly: GCF_016907385.1. Taxonomy (NCBI): domain Bacteria; kingdom Bacillati; phylum Actinomycetota; class Actinomycetes; order Micrococcales; family Microbacteriaceae; genus Subtercola; species Subtercola frigoramans. The sequence continues at coordinate 2,985,039 of NZ_JAFBBU010000001.1, forward strand.
CGGCGTCGTGGTCGAACGCGGCACCCCCGACGACATCTTCGTTCGGCCCCAACACCCGTACACGCAGAAGCTGGTGCAGTCGCTGCTCACCCTCGAATCCAAGGGCTGACTCTCCCGGCCCACTCCTCCCTCACACCCTTGCTCCTCTCCCCCACTACTCAGAAACCGGATGCCCGTCATGAGCCACTCGCTCGAAACCCCCAAACCGCTTCACTTCAATGCCTTCGTCATGAACACCACCTCGCACATCCATCACGGGCAATGGCGCAGGCCGGACGCCGGGCAGACGCAGTTCAACGATGTGCAGACCTGGATCGATCTCGCCAAGCTCCTCGAAGACGCCAAGTTCGATGCCATCTTCTTCGCCGACGTCAGCGGGCTCTACGGCGACTCCGACGCAGACTTCGATGTCTACGTCACAGAGGGTCTGCAGATCCCGAGCAACGACCCGACCGTTCTGCTGAGCGCGCTTGCTGTCAATACGACCAACCTCGGGCTCGCGTTGACGTCGAACGTGGTGCAGAGCCACCCGTTCCATTTCGCCCGGCAGATCTCCACCCTCGACCACATCTCGAATGGGCGGATCGCCTGGAACATCGTCACCGGCGTTCAAGACAACGGTGCCCGAAACTTCGGTCTCTCTCAGCTCACGGACCACGCCGAACGGTACGAATGGGCAGCTGAATACGTCGACGTGACCTACAAGCTGTGGGAAGGCTCGTGGGACGAGGGTGCGCTCATCCAGGACCGCGAGAACAGCACGCACGCCGACCCCTCGAAGATCCACAAGATCCACCACGAAGGCAAACGGTACAAAGTCGAAGGCCCCCACCTGCCGTCGCCGTCACTGCAACGCACCCCCGTGCTGTACCAGGCAGGGTCGTCAGCTTCTGGTCGAGCCTTCGCCGCACAGAACGCCGAGGCCGTCTTCATCATCTCGCCGAGCCCAGCTGTGGCCAAGCAGCAGATCGACGAGACGCGTGCGCAGGCAGTAGCTCTCGGAAGGCAGGCAGACGACATCAAATTCTTCCAGGGACTCAGCTTCATCGTCGGTGACACCGCGGAAGAGGCCCAAGCCCTCGCGGCCGAATACGACACGTACGTCAGCGTCGACGGCTACGCCGCCCACGCGGCGATCGTCGACAAGAGCGGGCGCGTCTATGACCCGCAGACGCCCTTGAAAGACGTCGACACGAATACGGCAAAGGGGTTCCTCGAATGGATCTCCCGCTACATCACCGACCGTGAACCGGTCGTCGCCGATCTTGCCCACCTCCAGGCCCGCAACACGCGCGTGGTCGGCACGGCCGAGCAGATTGCCGACCAGCTCGAACTCTGGCAGGCAGCCGGTGTCGACGGCATCAACGTGATCAACTGGGTGATTCCCGGGTCATTCGCCGAGTTCGCCGAACGCGTTCTTCCCGTACTTCGCGAGCGCGGCCTGGCCCAGAGCGACTACGCAGAAGGCCCCCTGCGCCAGAAACTCTTCGGGCAACCGCGACTCAACGACCGACACCCCGCAGCGAAGTACCGGGGCGCGTTCGCCGAATCGCGTGCAGGGGTGTGAGAAGGACATGAGCCGCCCTCTGCCCGGGAGCTCTGAAACGCCAGGGCCCGCCGCACGCGAACTCGAGGGTGTGCTAACCGTGGATGGCGAGTCAGAAACAGGGCTGCTCATCGATGTCTCGCGACAGCGTGTCGTCATCGACGGTTCGGCCGTGCACCTGACGTTTCGAGAGTTCGCTCTGCTCTGCTTCCTGGTCGAGCGTGAAGGAGTGACCCTGCACCGGAGCGAAATCGCGTCCGCAGACAACGCGTTCATCGGTAGCGTCAAAACGCGAACAATCGACGTGCACATCAAGCGGCTGCGCAGAAAACTGGAGCCGTATGGCGACGTCATCCGCACCCAGCGCGGCTTCGGCTACCGTTTCGACCGAAGGGCCCAGGTTCGCGTCACCACGTCGGGGTGAAAACGACTCCGCTGCATGCTGCCGTCTGGGCCGCAGTGCGATGATCGTGGAGTGAGTGACAGCAACAAACCGCGCCCGCCAGATACACAGACAGTCGAACTGGTGGGCGGCCCCGAGGCGATCGACGTTGAACTGCAGAGCTACGACCCACAGTGGCCCGTCATTTACGCCGAACACCGGCAACGAATAGTGGATGCCCTCACAGACGTTGCCGTCACCATCGAGCACATCGGCTCCACCTCGGTCGACGGCCTCGCAGCGAAGCCGATCATCGACATTGTCGTGATGGTGCCAGATATCACGGCCGAAGAGGACTACCTCGACCCGCTCCTTGCGGCCGGCTACGTGTTGCGCGTTCGCGAGCCGGCGCACCGCCTCGTTCGCACGCCCGCGCGCGACGTTCATGTTCACCTGCTCGAACACGGTGATCCTGCCGTCGACGAGTACCTTCTGCTGCGCGATCATCTGCGTTCCAACGCCGACGACCGCGCGCTCTACGAGAGCACCAAGCGGAGCCTGCTCACCAAGCGGTGGGCAGACATGAACGACTACGCCGACGCGAAGACCACGGTCATCCTCGCCATCAAGGCGCGGGCACGGGCCGCGCACGATGCGTGACAACCGCAAGCCCGTGTTCACACCTGGTTCCACCGCATAACGTTGCAGGATGACCGAAGAAACGAGCACTCCCACGGGTGAGGTTGCTGTGGCGGGCCGGCGAGCGCGACTCCTCGAGCTGGTCTACCGCGTCGGCATCATCATCAAAGGCATCGACGGGCTCATCGAGCTCGTGGCCGGGCTCCTTCTCTGGGTGGCGCCCGGTCTTCTCCGCGCCGCGCTTGCACCACTGGTACGCACCGACTCCGACGACGAGACCCTTCGGCTGTTCATTGCCCAGTACGCCGGCCGCCTCGACGCAACGCTTGCCGCTGGCGCGAGCGCGTTCGTGATCGTGTTCCTGCTCACCCATGGGGTCGTCAAACTCGTGCTCGTCTACTGCCTGCTCAAGGAATACCGGTGGGTCTACCCGTATGCGCTGGCCGTGCTCGGGCTTTTCGCCGCTTACCAGATCTATACGGTCATCCAGAAGCCAAGCCTGGGCCTGATCGTTCTCGCCCTACTCGACATCGTCATCATCTGGCTCGTCTGGCGAGAATGGCGAACCCTTACACGGGCCGCACGCCTCAGTGCCGCGTGATCGAATACCGGTGCTCGGGGCGCCCGGTCTGGCCATAGCGGAGTTCGAGTTTGACGGCGCCGATCTGCTCGAGCTGGGCCAGGTAGCGCTGGGCTGTGGCTCGGCTGATGCCGACCTGGCCTGCGATTTCTGAGGCGGAGAGGCCGGAGCCCCTCGCACTCATCGATTTGTAGACGAGCTGCAGCGTCGGGGCGAGGTGTTCGATGTCAGACGCGGGAGTTTCCGCAGGTGGCAGTCGCAGCATCTCGAAGAGCTGGTCGACGTCTGACTGACCAGCGTCTTCTGGCCAGTCGGCAATAGCAGCACGAGCCGACCGCACGGCAGTGAGTCGCTCGGCCAGGGCTCTGAAGCCGAACGGCTTTACGAGGTAGTGAACGACCCCCAGCTGAATTGCGGTGCGCACTGCATCGATATCGGTGGCCGCTGAAATGACCAGGACGACGGGCGGTGCGGGGCTGTCGAGGATGACCCGGGCGACATCGAGGCCGTCACCGTCGGGCAGGTAGATGTCCATGAGAACAAGGTCGGGGCGGAGTCGCTGTGCCATCTCCAGCGCGTCAGCGGCCGTGTGTGCTTTTCCCACGACATGGAAGCCCGGCAGCTTTTCGACGAATCCCTCGTGCACGGAGGCGACCCGGAAGTCGTCGTCGACGATCAGGGTTGCGATCGATGCTTCCGTCATGACGTTACCGCCGCTGATTCTGCGAGTGCAGGTGAACGCGGAAGAACGATCAGAAAGCTCGCGCCCGGGTCGCCGGCGACACTGATGGTTCCGCCGAGGTCGGCTACGGCGCGCTGAACGAGAGACAGGCCGAGGCCGCTGTGGCGCATGGCCAGGCCGCGTTTCGTCGAGTAGCCGTTTCTGAACATCTGCGGAATCACACTCGTAGGAATGCCTGGCCCGTTGTCGCCGACGCTCACCCTGACCTCGTTTTCGGATTCCACGATGCCGACCTGAACCCGCCGAGGCGCCGGAATTCCAGCCACCGCGTCGAAGGCGTTGTCGATCAGGTTGCCGAGAATCGTCGTGAGCGCCTGCACTCTGTCGGGCGAAGCGCCGACGAAGGTCTCGGGATCGAGGGTGAGTTGTATTCCCCGCTCGTTCGCCTCTGCGGCTTTGCCGAGCATCAGGCCGATGATCTGCGGCGCTGCGATGCGGCTTCGAAGGTTCTGGTCGAGGTCGGCTGCTGTTCCGCGGATCTCGTTGACGTATTCGAGGGCCTCCTCGGGTCGCCCGAGCTCGAGTAGCCCAGCGATGCCGTGCATGCGGTTGCTGAATTCGTGCTGTTGCGCCCGCATCGACTCGGTCAGGCTCCGCTCGCCGTCGAGTTCCCGGCTCAGGGCCTCCACCACGGTTCGATCCTGAAGGGTCACGACCACACCGTGCGGTTGCCCTGAAAGGGTGACCGGCATCCGGTTCAGCACAATCCACAAGTCGTCAGTCAACATGATCTGGTCGGTCACGACACTCGTGCCCGTGAGGGCGTCTCGCACCGGGCCGGGCGGAAGCACGTCTTCCACGCGGTGCCCGACGACGTTGCCTGCAAGGTTCAACAGACGCTGCGCTTCGTCGTTGTTGACGCTGATGCGCCCGGCAGGGTCGATGGCGATGACGCCCTCGCGGATGCCGTGGAGGGTGGCCTCCCTCTCCTGCAGCAGGCGCGCGATCTCATCGAGCTCGAGACCGAAGGTTCGCTTCTTCAGCAGCCTCGACAGGCCGAAGGAAGCCAGGCCGCCCAGCAGCAGCATCACGACGAACCAGACTCCGTACGAGGGCAACTGCGTCAGCAACGCGCTCGAGACAGAGTCTTCTTCTATGCCCACGGAGACCTCACCGATGAAGGAGTGATCTGACGAGTACAGCGGGGCGATCGCGTTGGCTGTTGTTCCCGTCGAGCCGTTGTTTACCCTCAGATGCACCTGCCCGTCGGTCGCGACCAGGGGCTCGGAGACGGGTTTGCCGATCAGTGCCCTGTTGGGGTGGGAGACCCGGATGGAGTTCTCGTCGATCACGACGACATAGGCAGCACCGGTTGCGCCTGCAGTTGCCAGCGCCAGTTGTTGCACTTCTGCATCACAGGAGGCGTTCCGTGAAGCCAGGCACGACTGCACCGACGCGTTTTGTGCGAACGTCTGGGCGATCACAGCAGCGCGAGCCTGGTATTCGTCGTCGAGGTTACTTCGTGCGGTGGTGGCGAAAAGAAGGAACCCGATCGCCGTGGAGGCGGTCAGAATCACCAGATGTGCCAGGAACATCTGGGTCGAGAGCTTTCTGATCCGCCATTGCATCACTTGATTGTTGCACTCGAACGCGTGAGCGTAATGCGCAGAAGTCACCTCTTATGAGCACAACCGGCGCATGGCGCAGAAGCGCGACAGGGCATGCGGCTCGCTGGCAACCTCGGTATGCACACGCAACGAGGCAGTGCACAGACAGAGAGGTCAAACGCATGGGCACCACAAACAGCACCCCCAAGCGCACACCCGTGGCCCCCGGGGTAGCCGATGACGCGGCACGAATCGACATCGTCAACCTGACCAAGAGGTTCCTCACGCCGAAAGGGGCGCCCTTCACCGCAATCAAGGATGTCTCCCTCACGGTCGAGGCCGGCCAGTTCTGCGCCATCGTCGGGCCGACCGGATGCGGCAAGTCGACAACGCTCGCGCAGGTCTCCGGCCTCGAACGACCCAGCGGCGGCTCGGTGCAGGTCGGCGGCCACCTCGTCGATGGCATTACCGAAGGCGTCAGTTACATGTTCCAGGCGGATTCACTCTTCCCCTGGAAGACGGTGCTCCAGAACGTGATGGTCGGGCCGATTCTTCTCGGCACATCGAAGAAGAACGCGACAGTGCTCGCCATCGACTGGTTGCGTCGAGTCGGTCTCGCAGGCTTCGAGGATCGATACCCTCATCAACTCTCCGGTGGCATGCGAAAGCGGGTCGCGATGGCCGCGGCCCTGATCAACAATCCGCGCATCCTGCTCATGGACGAGCCGTTCGGCGCGCTGGACGTGCAGACCAAGGCGATCATGCAGACCGAACTCCTCGGCCTGTGGGAGGAGCTTCGCCCGTCAGTCCTGTTCATCACCCACGACCTCGACGAGGCTGTGGCGTTGTCAGACCGAGTCGTGATCATGACCTCCAGCCCAGGAACGGTCAAAGACATCTTCGACATCGACCTGCCGCGACCGCGCGGCGACGTGCAGACGCTCAGGCACGAGAGGCGATTCATCGAGCTCCAGACCCAGATCTGGGAATCCCTGCGGGACGAAGTCACCCGCGCCTACGAGCTCTCGGCAGGAGTTGCAGCATGAGCACGATCGTTCAGCCGACAACCGGAATCACCTCGGTCACTCCGAGGCGCCGCGGCCCTGCTGCCCCTCAGTCGGAATCGGAGCTACAGGCCTCCGCCCGTCGGGCCCGAACTCGCAACATGATCTGGGTCTGGGTGGGCCGAATTGCCGTCGCAGTCTTCGTGATCGGCGGCTGGCAGCTCTTCACGCAACTCAAATGGGTCGATCCGTTCTTCTACGGGCAGCCCACCCAGATCTGGGACGCGCTCGTTACCCTGTTCACCAAGGGCACAGCATTTGGATCGATCTGGGACCAACTCTGGGTGACGGTACAGGAGGCGCTTTTCGGGTTCCTGTTCGGCACGATCGCGGGAATCATCATCGGAATTCTGCTCGGTTCGAACAGGTACCTGTCCAACGTGTTCAGCCCCTATATCAAGGTGCTCAACTCGATCCCCCGCATCGTGCTCGGATCGATCTTCATCGTCGCTTTCGGCCTCGGCATCTTTCCGAAGATCCTTCTCGCCGCGGTGCTGGTGTTCTTCGCCGTCTTCTTCAACGCCTACCAGGGCGTCAGGGAAGTCGACCAGAACCTGATCGCGAACGTGCGCGTACTCGGCGCCTCGCCGCTGCAGATCGCCCGGCACGTGACCATTCCTTCTGCCATGACGTGGATCATCGCCAGCCTGCACACGGCGTTCGGATTCGCGATCATCGGCGCGCTCGTAGCGGAGGTTCTCGGGGCGCAGAAGGGCATCGGGTTGATCATCAGTCAATCCCAGGGCCGCTTCGACCCGAACACCGTGTTCGCCTGCATGGTGATCATGGCCATCATCACGCTCGGCGCTGAGTACCTCATCACCCTGCTCGAGCGATCCGTTCTGAAGTGGCGGCCACCCGTGCGCTCTGAGTCCCAGTCGATCTGACGCGCCAGTCCGAGCATCCATACCGGCCACGGCGGAGCCTGTCACAGCAACTCTGCAGCGCGCCAACCCAGACCCGTCGCGCGCGCCCGCGAGCGACGTCACCGAAAGGAAAGTCACACACGATGAAAAAGCACAGCATCGTCGCTGTCGCCTCCGCCGTAGCAGCATTGTCGCTGGTACTCGCGGGTTGCAGTGGCACAGGAAGCCCGAGCGCAACGGGGACGGATGGAGCAGCCCTCCCGACCGCCACCATGATGGTCGGCGGCATCGACAAGCAGATCTACCTGCCGTACCAACTCGCCGAGAGCCTCGGGTTCTACAAGAAGTACGGCGTCAACATGCAGCTGTCGACCGAACAGAACGGCGGAGTCGGCGCTGAAGAGGCCATGATCTCCGGCCAGGTCAACTTCTCCGGCGCCTGGTACATCCACGCCCCCGATTTTCAGACCAAGGGCAAGAACGTCATCAACCTGGTGCAGCTCTCAGGCGCACCGGGCGAGCGGCTCATGTGCAGCCCCGCGGCCAACGTCAAGACGCCCGCCGACATCCGAGGCAAGAAGATGGGCGTGACAGACCTCGGCTCGGGCACTGACCAGCTCACCCAGTTCGTCGCGTCGAAGGGTGGCGTGGCGAAGACCGACTACACGACCGTCGCAGTACACGCTGGCGCGACCGCGATCGCCGCCATCCAGCGCGGTGAGGCCGACTGCGTCATGACGACCCAGCCCACCGTGGCCGCACTCGAATCGCAGGGCCTGGCGGTGTCGGCACTCGACCTCGCGACCACCGCGGGTGCCCAACAGAACCTCGGCGGCGCGTGGCCGGCTGCGGGTCTGCTCGCCCAGGCCGACTGGGTCGACAAGAACAAGGATGTGACTCAGAAAGTCGTGACGGCACTCGTCGCAACGATGGACTGGATGCACACCCACACCGCACAGGACGTCGCCGACGCACTCCCGCAGGACTTCGTGCAGAACAGCACGGTCTCCAAGGATCAGTACGTCGCGGCCCTGAAGGCTGACTACGGGCAATTCCTGCCCGACGGCCTGATGCCCGCCGGCGGCCCGAAGACGATCTTCCAGATGGAGAACGCCATCGGCACCGACGTCAGCAACGTCAGCTTCGGATCGACCTTCACCCAGGAGTATGTGCAGGCCGCTCTCAAGCAGCTCGGCATCACGCCGACAACCACAGCGGCCGACACCACAGCCGGCTGAGTCTGACACCCACCTACAAGGCGAGTGGCCTGCACGCATGCGTGTGGGCCACTCGCCTTGTTTTCTGCGTCAGTACTGGGCCATCGGTCACGTGATTCACAGCGTTACCGGTGGGTTTCGGCACGATCGCGGTTCCCGCAGGCTCGATCGGAGGGTACTGCCAGCCGGAGCTCGTCAACGCGGCCCACATCATCAATGCCGGCTGTGATGCCGGAGTCGGCGTGCACACGCAGACCATCGGAGTCATGACGGCCATGGGCGAATCCGGTCTTGTCAACCTCGACTACGGCGACGCCGCGGGCGCCGACAGTCGCGGATTGTTCCAACAACGAGACAACGGCGCGTGGGGGTCACTGGCCGATCGAATGGACCCCTACACAGCCGCCACCAACTTCTTCGACGCCCGGATGAGAGTCCCGGAGTGGACGAGTCTCACCCCGACCCAGGCTGCGCACGCCGTGCAGGCGAATGCAGACCCGAATTACTACACGAGCTACTGGTCCAGTGCCCAGACAGTGGTGACGGCACTCGCCACCGGGTAGACAGTCACGAGGGTCTACCCCCACTTCGGGGTGGCAGCCGTCACCTCGAATTCGCCGGTCAGTTGCTCGTCCCATCGGCTATGCTGCAAGGTTGGGCTCCAGTCCAGCCGCCACGGCGACGGAGGGACACCCTGTGGAACACATTTCCAAACGACTCATCAGCTGGGCTTCGATTCTCGATGACCAGACACGCGCCCAGGCGACCCTGGCGTCAACAATGCCGTTCATCTTCCCGCACATCGCATTGATGCCCGACGCGCACCTCGGCAAAGGCGCAACCGTTGGTTCGGTCATTCCGATCAGGATCTCGCCTACCTGGTGGAAGGCACGGCCGAATTCGATCACTACGTTGCCGAGTTGCGGTGGGCACAGATGTTCGCCCTACTGAACCGGGAAGAAATGCTGGAGCGGATCATCCGACAGTTCGAAGACTGGGTCGGCAAGCCGATTGTCGAATCTGAGCGGGTGAACTGTCACCACAACTACACCGAGCCCGAACGCCACTTCGGTCGCGACGTGTGGCTCTCTCGAAAGGGTGCCATCGATGCGACCCCGGGCACCCTGGGTCTGGTGCCCGGGTCGATGGGAACGAGGTCATATGTCGTTGCGGGCAAAGGTGATACGCTCGCCCTCAACTCGTCGCCGCACGGTGCCGGGCGCGAATACTCACGTTCGGCTGCGCGTCGAACGTTCACCCGCGCCGAACTCGACATCGCAATGGAGGGCATTGAATGGCGGCCGACGGACGCGTTTCTCGACGAGATTCCTGCTGCATACAAAGACATCGATGTGGTGATGGATGATGCCAGCAGCCTCGTGGAGATACGCCACACACTCCGCCAGATCATCAATGTGAAGGGCGATTGAGGGGAATCATGACTTTTCGAACCGGCCGACTTTCCGTCGTCGTCTTTGCCGTAGTGCTGCTGACTGCCTGCGCTGGCGGCACCTCACCACGGGCATCCTCATCGGTTGGGCACGCGAGAATCGGCTTGGCTGTCTCAAAGGAATGCGTAGCTGGTTCGAGCACAGAGTGCGTCTCGGTGCGCGGCGAGGGTGTGCTGACGCCCTCGAACTACGAAAATGCGGGCGTTCAAGACGCAACTGTCATCGAAGACGGCGGGCAAAGCACGGTGCACGTCACCTTCACAGACGACGGCGCCACCGTGCTGAACACTCTCACAAAGCAGGCAGTGCAAGCCGGGAGCGGGGCGCGTCTGATTCTGGAAGTCGGCGGCAAGATCGTCGGCACCCCTGCCGTGATGGAGCCCATCGAAGACCGTGAGGTTTCGATCATCGTCGCGCGGGAAGACAACGCCCAAACTCTGGTCGACTCCATCCTCGGCCGCTGAGAAAACGAACTCTGGGCGGCTTCTTCTTGATCTCACTCCATTCGAAATTCTCCCCGGGAATACTCGGCTGGGCGCGACGATCGTTCCAGGAACGCCGCGAGCATTTCGCAGTCTGAAATGAGTCATACTAGGGCCGTCATGTGGAAGCCGGGATCGACCGTCATCAGGCCATGGCTGACGGCACTGGTGATACTTCTCGGGCTTGCCGCGGCAGTTCTCGGGGCGCCCCACGTCGTCGAAGTGTGGAACGATACGGCGCACCCCGGTCGCTCCAAGGGATTTTTCCTTGCGACTCTGACGGTGTTGCCACTCGGATTGATCACTTTCGGCACAATGAAAGGCATGTGGGACTGGCGATTGGGTCTGCTCGCTCGTCGGCGGCCCGGGGCGATTGTCAGCACGGTCATCCGAGCCCGCACCACCTCAACAGGGATGGCGATGTCGCGAGGCGACGTGAACCAGCTCAGACTTCCCGCGTCGATGGCCCTGGTTGCCGACTCGATTGGCGTCGAGCTATGGGGAGGGATAGCTCGGCCCGAAATGCTGTGGTCAAGCCGATGGGAAGACGTTCTGTCTATCGACCCTGGAAGCGAACGTTTTGGCAGCGGGCGAGGACGAATCAATGTCTCGCTGGTGATCTTCGTCGTGCGGTCGGAGTTCGGGCAAGCATCCATTGCCGTAGGCCCCATCGGGAGCAAGTACGGCGGCTTTCTGAGGGCGCGCCCACTTGAGGCGCTCAAAATTGCCGACGCGTTGTCAGATCTCAGACGCCGATCCGTGCGACATTTTCCAGGTTAGTCGCCGGTACTGCCTTTGCCGCTGGCAGTGAGGTCGAGGCAGATCGGCTGCCCTAGCGGACTGGGCGGGAGTTCGCAATCCACCCGCCGATGTTTGGTGCCTCCGCTTTCCAGGCGCAATGTGGAGGGACGGACTAACAAAGGAGTGGCTCATGGCTGAGACAAACCCAGAGATTTCGAAGGTCGCCGAACTGGTGAAGGGTTTCCGGTTCGCGATGATGACCACAACCGACGCGGGCGGCAAGCTCGTGTCGCGGCCGATGACCGTGCAGGAGGTCGAGTTCGACGGTGACCTGTGGTTCATCGCCGCCAAAGACGGCAACGAGATCAGTGAGATCGTCGCGAACCCCGGGGTGAACGTCTCGTTCTCCTCGAACGACACCTGGGTCTCGGTTTCTGGGCGTGCCGAGACTGTCGACGACAAGGCACGCGTGAAGGAGTATTGGAACTCCTTCGTTGAGGCATGGTTCCCGGCCGGGCCAGACGACCCCAATGTCACCCTTATCAAAGTCACCGGCGACTCGGCTGAGTATTGGGATACCCCTGGCGGCCGCATCGCCACCGTCGTCAGCCTGGTCAAGTCGAAGCTCACCGGGTCGAGCTACGACGGCGGAGAGAACGAGAAGGTCGAGCTCTAGGGGGATCCCCGACCCGTCGACACGTCCCCCAGCAGAAAGGACAACTGCCGCATGACTGAAGCAGAAACGTACACCGCACACCTTGTCGACGACGCCGGCACGCAGACGCGGGAGATCGAGGCGATCGACGGGCTCCCCCAGAAATCCTTCGTGCTTCCCACTGAAATCGATGGCACCGTCATCGATGTCGTCTGGGAACTCGATCCAACCAGCGACGACAACACGTACCGCAGGTTGTCAGGCGACGGCTACGGAGAAGGCGGCGTGACGGAAGCCTGACGCGGCCGCCCGGCCAGTCGGGTTCGCCACCCGACTGGCGTCAGGCGTCGTCGGTCGTCGGTCGACCGAGCAGGCTCTTGTCGATGCCGCGGAGCAACGCAGCGACGTCGTCATAGACAGCGGAGGCCCCGGTTGAGAGCAGCTCCTCCCGCCCGAAGCCTCCGCTCAACACCCCGATGCTCCTCACGCCAGCGCGGTTGGCAGCTTCGACGTCCCACACAGAATCGCCCACCATCACGGCCTCGTCGGGCGCGACACCCGCCCTGTCGAGCGCCGTCTGGATGATGTCAGGATCGGGTTTCGCCGTGCCAACGTCGCCCGCCGACGTCACGGCCTGCACTGAGTCGTCGGCGCCAAGCACCTCGAGCAGGATCCTTAATTCATCCTCCGGTGCGGATGTCGCAAGAACTACCCGCAGACCACGCCGATTGAGCTCCGCCAACAGTTCCCTGCTACCGCCGATGGCCCGCAGCCGATCCGTCGAACCGCTGTAGAACGTGCTGTGCCCCGCCTTCGCGTCTTCACCCAGGGCTTCTGCATCGTCGCCGAGAAGACGGTCGAGCAGCATGCCAGAGTCCATGCCGATCGCTCGGTGGATGCGCCACAGGTCAACCGGGTGCCCCACCGCTGCGAATGCGCGATCCCACGCGTCGATATGCAGATAGTTCGAGTCGACCAGGGTTCCATCGATGTCGAAGAGCACGGCCTTCACTTCAGAATTGCGACTGTCATCCATGCTTCAAGCCAAGCAGATCGGCGCCCTCCACCGTCAGGGATGGCCAGACACACGTGATTGTGCAGGGATCGTGATTCAGGCCAATGAAGGCATCATCTTGCACCGTCCCGGGCATCCACAGGCGCGTTGTCAATCGTCTTCCGCAGGGCCCTCCGCGGCAGCCAGCCGACGATGCCGAGCAGCGCACAGACGAGCACGAGCTGTGCGGCGCCACTTGCGAAATACAGAATATGCAGCCACGACATCCCGGCGATGATGCCGACTTCGGTGAAGATCCAGATGATCATTCCGAGGCCGGCGACTGCGCTCCACAGGAGTCCTGTTTCACGGCGCCTGACCAGAAGCACGGCCGCGATTGTCTGGGTGCCACCGACGACAAACAACAGAATCAGTGCAGGGCCCACGAAAGAGCTGAATGGCCCCGCCGAGAGCATGGAGAGCGGCATCCCGAGACCGTTCGTCGCCAGCAGCGCGACGCCCCCGCCGATCGCCGACAGGGCGTTGAACATACTGATCGAGACCACCGCCCAGAACGAGAATTGCCGCAGCGCGCCACCACGGGCATCCGCACCTGAATCAGCGTGCAGGCCCACTGATCGACCAACTGATTGACTCATCACTCACCTTCCACCCTTGTCGATTGCCTTGTGAAGAGTCAATATCTCTCGCATCACCCGCGACAGAGTCGAACGTCCCGCCTGCGCAGGCGCGAGAGAGTTCTGCGTTCGATAGATCGCGAATGATGGATGCCCGGGGGCCTCTTCGCGCATCCTGTACGTTGAGCTCAAAACGTATGCGTTGGCCCTCTGGAGAGACATGTTTGAAGCGGTTGTTCGAGACGGAATCGTGCTGAAGCCCCTCGAAACCTGGCACGCAGACGTGTTCGCCGAGCACATGAACCGCGCGCGAGACCACATCCGGCCCTGGGTTGGCCCGGCGTTCGTGACCGACACGGTAGAGGATGCCCGGGCAACCCTTCAGCGCTACGCCACCGCTGCCGCCACTGACGGGGCTCGTCTCTACGGCCTCTGGGATGACGGCCAGATCGTCGGCGGCGTGATGTTCGTCGCCTTCGACCCCGCCTGGGGTATCTGCGAGATCGGCTGCTGGCTTGAACCCGATGCTGTCGGAAAGGGTCTCATCACCCGGTCTGTTCAGATGTTGATGGACTGGGCCTTCCTTGAGCGCGGAATGTCGCGGATCGAATGGCGTTGCCGTACCGACAACGACCGCAGCGTCGCTGTCGCGCGCCGCCTGGGCATGAGATCCGAAGGCATTCTCCGCAGCAGCTGGGTCTACGACGGCAACCGATACGACACGGAGGTCTTCTCGATCCTGCGCAACGAATCGCTGAGCACGGCCCGGTTATGAAGGAAAGAAAATGCCCGGTTCCCTTTGTTTGTAAGGGAACCGGGCCTCTTCAGCTAATACAGTGTGACCCCAACCGGATTCGAACCGGTGTTACCGCCGTGAGAGGGCGATGTCCTAGGCCGCTAAACGATGGGGCCGATTAGACAACTTAACGAGTATGCCACACGAGTGGAGGGCACGCCAATTCGAGGCCGGGGGGACTTTGTCCGCAGAGGCGATTGCCGTTCCGCTACGCTGAAGCCGCCGGGCCCCGGGGCAGACCGCCACACGAATACCTCATCGTGAGCGAAGTTGCCCCCGCGGCCGGGGCAACATTGGCTCATTCACCGTTGAGAGGCATTGATGAACACCCGACTTGCCCGCACCGCCGTTGCACTCATTCTGGCCAGCATCGCGGGCCTCGGGCTCGCCGGATGCTCGGGCAATTCTGCCGGCACGGCCGCCACGCCCGTGGTCACGCCGTCGGCCAGCTCGAGTGGCTCGACCCTCATCGCGCCGATCATCGTGAACCTGTCGTCGGTCAACGGACAGGTCGTCACGGTCGGCCTGAACAACGTGGTCGATCTGAACACCGGCGCCACCATCGTGACGAACTGGAGAGGCGAGGTCGCCGACCCGACCATCGCGAAGTTCGTCGAGGGGCACATCGAGGGCGGCGCGACCTTCAACCCGGGGATCACGCCGCTCGCGGTCGGCGCTTCGACGGTCACGGTAACGAACCGGATCACCGGCTTTCGCACGACGTTCGACCTGGTGGTCACGCAGTAGGCACGCATGACTCACGCAATAGTCGTGATTTTGAGTAATCATCACTTCACTGGTATTGTCTCTTCTGCGCGGTCTGGGTCTTGATTGACCCACAGCTTCGCTGGGCGGCCTGCTCTTTCGGGTTGGGTCGGCCGCCCGCTCCCTCGCCCGTGTTCCATCGATTTACGCACATGCGAACAAGTCGACACAGTCCCCGCACGGGGGAAGGGTTCTACGCGAGCCATCACGCTCAAGCAGGTTTTTACGCGAGCACTCTCAGCGCGCCCGGCACGATCGTGACCTCGACGGGCAGGGGCCCGACCCGCTCGCCGTCGGCGTAGGCGACGATGTCGGGCGCATCCAGTCGCACTGACCTCACCCGGCTCAGCTCCACGATGGGCAGGCCGGCGTGCGTGCCCTTGAACACGCGCGGAAAGAGGCGCAGAAACTTCAGCCGCGACACGGGCGCCACGATCAGCAGGTCGAGGGCGCCGTCGTCGAGCCGGGCATCCGGAGTGATCAGCATGCCGCCGCCGATCGAGCGGTTGTTCGACACCGCCAGCAGCACCGACTTCACCGTGCGTGGGGTGCCGTCGACAACGAGCTCGTAGCTGCGGGCGCGCAGGCGGAGCAGCTCGAGCAAGAGCGCGATCGTGTACCGGGAGGCCCCGCGCGGCCTCCGCATCGCGTTTGCCCGCTCGTTGACCAGGGCGTCGAAACCGGCCGAGAGGGCCGACGCGAAGTAGAGGGAGTCTGTGGCGCCCCCAGCCAGGCGCGTCACCCTGCCGAGGTCGATCACTCGGGCGGGGCGTCGGAGCGCAGCCCGCAATGCATCGACTGCTTTGTCGAGGTCGAAGGGAATGCCGAGCCCGAGAGCGGCGTCGTTGCCGGTGCCCGAGGGAATGATTCCGAGCGGGGTCGGGGTTTCGGCCACGAGGTTGACGCCGAGGCTCACCATTCCGTCGCCGCCGACGACGACCAGGGCATCCGGATGCTCGGCCACAGCCGCGCGCGCCGCCATCTTCAGCGTCTCGAAGTCGGTCGCAATGAGTTCTTCGACCGTGTGGCCGTCTGCGCGCAGGGCGGCCACCACCTTCGCGCCGACACCGGCCGTGCGCCCGAAGGACGCCGAGGGGTTGATCGCGACGACAAGCTTGAGCGCCGCGGGATGCGAATCGGCCCGGCGCTGCACGTCGGTGGCGGATTCATCGGCGGCCGGCGTGGCCGAACGCGGCGCGTCAATGCGGGGCGAGTCGGGGTGCGCTGCTCCCGGCAACGGTGTGTCGGGCTCAGGCTGCCGGGAAGCACCGGGGTGGGGCTGCTGGGGCCGCGGTGCCCCGGAGTCGGTCATGCCCTGATTATCTCGCATCTGGCACGCGTCGCCCTCCCCGCCGCCGCCGACTTGCAGAGCGGCATCGCCGGGTATTAGCTGAAGGTATGAGCGACAACACACAATCCACGACCGCGCCCGACTCCTCTTCCTCCCCCGACGGCCTCGCGCCCCTGCAGCTCACGAAACTCGAGCACGCCGCGCTGGTGCTCGAGCTCGACGGCTCGAAGCTCATCGTCGACCCCGGGGTCTTCACCCGGCCGCTCGCCGACTCGGTCGACGGGGTCGCCGGGGTCGAGAAGACCGTCGCGATCGTACTCACGCACGAGCACGGTGACCACTGGACGCCGGAACAACTCAGCGGCATTCTCGCGAAGGCCCCGGGCATCCCGATCTTCGCCCCCTCCGGCGTCGCACAGGCCGTTGGGCCCGACTTCGACGTCACCATCGTGAACGGTGGCGACGAGGTCACGGCCGGCCCGTTCACCCTGACGTTCTTCGGGGAGAAGCATGCAGTCATCCACTCGAGCATTCCGGTGATCGACAACGTCGGTGTGCTCGTCAGCAGCCCGATGACGGCAAGTACCCTCTACTATCCGGGCGACTCGTTCACCGTTCCCACGGGTGTCGACGTCGATGTTCTCGCCGTGCCGGTCGGCGCGCCCTGGCTGAAGATCGCCGAGGTGATCGACTTCGTGCTCGAGGTGAAGCCGCGTCGCAGCTTCGCTACACACGAGATGGTGCTCTCTGACGCCGGCAAGGGCATGGGCGGCGAGCGCATCGCCTGGGCCACCGAGCAGAACGGCGGCTCGTTCATCACGCTGACCCCGGGCGATTCGGTCGAGCTGTAAGAGCTGCGGACTCCTGGCGGGGAACTGTTCACAGGGCCCCGCTAGGCTTCGCCTGTGAATAGCGCGGGCACAGTGAACTCAGAGATCGCGGCGCTCGGGGTCTTTGTGCTGTGCATCGCCATTCTCATCCCGCTGGCCATTCTGGGATACCACCAATCAAAGCGGGCGCGAGCCGTCAGTGACGACGAGATCGGCTCGAGCTTTCTGGCAGGAGTGGCCTTTCTCTTCGCGTTCCTGGCCTCGCCGCTCGGCATTCTCTTCGCGCACCTGGCACTGCGGCAGATCATCCGCACCGGCGTCGCAGGCGCAAGACTGGCGACCGCCGCACTCTGGGTGGCCTACGCCCTGACGCTGCTGCAGCTCGTCGCCCTGCTGTGGGGTTCGCTGACGGGGTACTTCCGCTGAGGTCGAGCCTGTCAACCACAAGCGCGTTCGCAGCCGTAGTGAGTACGCTCGGGTAAGCAGTGTCCCCGCGCCCTGGGCGCGCGACCGTCTCGTAACCCTTCCTTCGGAGCCCCTTGTCAGCGTTGAAGCCTCTCGCAGCCGCCACCCGCGCGGTCACGGCCGGGCTGACGCTCGGAGTGACCGTCGTGATGGTTCTGGCGCTGGCGGCCTGCTCCTCCCCGGTCGTGGTACCGATTCCGGATGCCCCGCAGTTCACTCCCGCATCGAGCAGCACTCTGCCCGGCCGATGGGTCGTGGCCGACACCTACAGCTCACCCGACCAGCCCTACCTGGCGTTCGAGCACGATGGAACCTGGAAGGGCTCCGACGGCTGCAACAACGCCAAGGGCACCTGGTCGATGGACTCGAGTGGAGCGCTGACGACGACGTCTGGGCCCGTGACCCGCATCTATTGCGACGGCGCTCCGCTGCCTCTCTACCTGATCGACGCCACCTCGGCGAAGTTCGACGGAACGACGCTCACCCTGGTGGGCCACAAGACCGACGAACTTGTGAAGCTGAAGCGCCCGAGCAGTACCGAGAGCCCGGCACCCGGCGGTACGCAGGTCGTGGTGGGGCTCTGGACGAGCGTGGAGAACGGTCGATCCCGGCTGGTGAAGCTCAGCATGGACGAAGATGGCACGGTGGCCGGCAACGACGGATGCAACGACTTCACCAGTACCTGGCGGTTCGCCGAAGACGGCACGGTGTCGTTCGGCAGACTTGCCATCACGGGCCGCACGTGTGAAGGTGTTGTGACGTGGTTGAGCGGTGCAGCATCCGCCGTGCTCGACGGAACCACCATGGTGATCCGCTCGACCTATGGCGGGCAGCTGGGCACGCTGACCTACCATGGAGCGGCGTAGTGCACGCTGCTGCGGTGTGGTGGGCTGGGACTGCTTGCCTGTACTTCCACACAGGGAGTCGTGCATAATAGAAGATCACGTTTGTGTAACGCAGAGAGTCGACTATGAGGGCCGTATCAGGCTCTAACGAATCGGGCTCAGGCAGCAGAAGAAGAGCCTGAAGACCAGTCGAACCGGCAGAGAGAAACGGAATCCCGTATGGCAGTGCTGAACACCACGGTACGTCGACGCCTGGCACAGGCGTTCGCAGTGACCGCCGCGATCGGCCTCGCCGGTACCGTGGCGCTGCCCCTGGCGAACGCGACGACGCTCGGGCAGGCCGCACCGGTTCAGCACGCAATGTCGTCGGGCCAGACCCTCGTCGTGCAGGGAACGGGCGTCATGCTCGCCGAGCGCGACGACTACCAGGCCACCGACCCGGCCGTTCTCAAAGCCAAGAAGGCTGCCGAAGCTGCGGCCGCGGCAGCCGCCGCAGCCGCTGCCGCCGCGAAGACCACGGCCCAGGTAGCGTCGTCTTCGACAGGCTACAGCGTTCCCGCTGCTGCAACTCCGAACCCCGGTTCGGCCCAGGCCATCGCGCAACAGATGCTCACTGACCGCGGAATGGGCAGCGACCAGTTCTCGTGCCTGGTCTCGCTCTGGGCCCGCGAGTCGGGCTGGCGTGTCAACGCGTACAACGCCTCTTCTGGTGCGCAGGGTATTCCGCAGGCGCTCCCCGGCAACAAGATGGCTTCGTTCGGCTCCGACTGGGAGACGAACCCCGCCACCCAGATCGCGTGGGGGCTCAGCTACATCACGGGCCGCTACGGCACGCCGTGCGGAGCGTGGGCGCACAGCCAGAGCAGCGGCTGGTACTAAGACAAGGCTCATAGGGTTCGCATAGCGGGCTCAGAGCTTCCCGCGATGCCTATCGGGTTGAGTGTACTCAGACATTCATTCTGAGAGGATCCACATCATGCGTGAGCCCCGCGAACCCCGCGAGACCCCCGAGGTCGAACCGACTGTACCCGTCGGCGAGTGGCGTGAAGCCGACGGTACCGAGATCGACGAAGAAGACCGCGGACTCGTCTACGACATCCGCACGCTCGTCAACCGCCGGCGTGCGCTGGGGCTGTTCGGGGGCATCGCGGCGACAACGCTTCTCGCGGC
Organism: Subtercola frigoramans; assembly: GCF_016907385.1. NCBI lineage: Bacteria > Bacillati > Actinomycetota > Actinomycetes > Micrococcales > Microbacteriaceae > Subtercola > Subtercola frigoramans. The sequence continues at coordinate 3,004,745 of NZ_JAFBBU010000001.1, forward strand.
GTGCTCGAGCACGCCGTCGAGCGCATCGGTTGCGAGTTCTGCCGCCGGCACGGCTTCGGCGACTGCAACGAGCACGCCCTCCGCATCAGCGAGCGCTACGGCCGAGGCGAGTGGGCCGCTCACTGAGGTGCCCGACGAGACCGCCGGCCCGTACCCCGGCGACGGGTCGAATGGGGCCAACGTGCTCGACGACTCCGGCGTGGTGCGCAGCGACATCAGGTCGAGTTTCGGGTCGTCGACGACGACCGCCGCCGGGGTGCCGCTGAGCATCCAACTCACGGTGCGTGATGCCGCGACCGGCAACGCCCTCACTGGCGCGGCCGTGTACCTCTGGCACTGCAACCGCGACGGCAACTATTCGCTCTACAGCCAGGGCGTGACGAATGAGAACTACCTGCGCGGGGTGCAGGAGGTCGACAGCTCGGGCACCGTCACCTTCACGTCGATCTTCCCGGCATGCTACTCGGGGCGGTGGCCGCACATCCACTTCGAGGTGTACAGCGATGTGGCCACGGCCGTCGCGTCGGGGCCGATCGTCAAGACCTCGCAGATCGCTTTGCCGAAGGAGGCGTGCGACCTGGTGTACGCGACCACGGGGTACGAGAAGAGTGTGAGCAACCTCGCGTCGACGAGCCTCGCCCGAGACAACGTGTTCGGCAACGACGGCGGCATCTACCAGATCGCGAGCATGTCGGGCTCGGTCGCGTCGGGCTACACGGCGGCGCTCACTGTGGGCGTGTAGCCGGTAGCGAAATCGAGTTGCCCGAAAGCGTCGGTGTCGCGCCCGAGTACCGACAACTTCGGGCAAGTGGATGCCCGTTGCCGAGTTGCGCGCAGCGAGAGACGACATCGAGTTGCCCGAAAGCGTCGGTGGTGCGCCCTACGACCGACGATTTCGGGAAAGTGGATGATCGGTGGAGACAGCGAAGGGCCCACGGGTCTCGAAACCTGGGGGCCCTTCGGGACGACTGCTGCTACGCCTCGCTCATGACGAGCCACTCGGCCTTGCCCTGCGCGGCGAGCGCAGCGGCGCGGGCGGCGAGACGGCGAGACTGCTCGGCCTGGCCCGCGTCGAGAAGTTCCTGGGGAACCTCGACGTTCGGCACGTGAGCCTTGCCGTTGTACTTCTCGATGTACGCGTCGAGCTCGGGGCCCGAGGTCCACGAGGTGATGAGGCAGTAGCGCGGGTCGGGGCCCGGGTGGGTCGCCGCGTGCCAGAGGCGCTGGGTGTCGACGATGAGCTGGGCGCCCGCCGGAAGGGCGATGCGGTACTCGACGCTCGGGTCGGTGCGGTTCTCACGCAGCACGAAGTAGCTGTCTTTGTCGTCGGTGAGGTTGAAGAAGCCGCGCACGACCCAGCCGGTGCCGTCGGGGTTCAGGCGGTTGTTGTCGTCCTGGTGGAGGTTGTAGAGGCAGTCGGCGTAGGTGTTCGGCTGCAACTCGATGACGCGGCAGCGGCCCACGTTCGCCCCGGGCTCCTGCGCGCGACGGGTGAGGTTCGGGGCCTTCGCGGTCTGCGAGTCGATCCAGACACCGTCTTTGTCGGTGCGAGGCGGGGTGTGATTCCAGAACCCGTTGCACTCGATCTCGCCGAAGGCGCTGGCGAGGGGAGCGAAACGGGTGTCACCCGACGACTTCCAGTCGTTGTACTCGATGTCGAGCCATTCCTTGGGGTCGAGCTCCTGGTTGTAGCGGTCGAGGACCACGTATCCGGTCTCTTCGAGAGCGGCAGACTTGATATATCCCATGACGTGAATCATGCCCTTTCGTTGGGGGCCAGCACGTTTTAACAGGCCCAACTTAGGTAAGCCTACATTGGGCCTCCTGGGAAGGGACTTAGGTCACTCGCGTGCGTGCCGAACTGACCATCGGCGCGCACAACCCTGCCGGCAAACACTCTCGCGTAGACTCGACGGCTGCGAAACCCTTTTGTTCTGAGGGGCGGAGTCGTTCTGAGAGGCTGAAGCGAAACCCATGGTCACTGCACTGCCCGCCGCACTTCCCACGGCCACGAACATCGATGCGACAGCGGTCAATACGATCAGCTGGCTGTCGTCTCCACAGACGACGATCGTCGTGCCGGTCTACCAGCGCCAGTACCGCTGGGACATCGGCGGCTGCGAGAAGCTGCTGGCCGACATCCGGGCGGTGTCAGATTCGGATGATCGGCACACCCATTTCATCGGGTCGATCCTGTGCACCGCCAGCACCTCCAGCACCTCCAGCAGTGGCGAAGCCGACGGCGACGACTCTGCTGAACTGGTACTCATCGATGGGCAGCAGCGCATCACCACGCTGATGCTGCTCGTCGCGGCGCTGCACCACACGGTGCTGCAGGGTGGCGGGGCAGTGTCGGGCACCGGTGCGGGCGAGGATCTCGACGCCGGGGCGGCCATCACTGTGGGGGCAGGCGGCAGCGGGCGTGAGGGCGAGGGCGGCGGGCTCGCCGGGCAGCTCGAGAGTGTGTTGGTTCGCGGGGAGGGGGGCCGGGCATCCGGAGCGTCTCGAACGAAGTTGCGACCGCACAAGGCCTGGGCCGAGGTGTTCGAGAGCGTGGTGCTGGGGCGCCGCCTGCCTGGTGACGAGCTGCGCGACTCGCGGTTCGACGACAACTACGCGTTCTTTCGCAGCCAGATCCGCCCTGACGAGGTGGCGCGCATCTGGCGGGGGCTGCAGAAGCTGGAGCACGTGGCCATCACGCTCGGCGCCGACGCGAACGCCCAGCAGATCTTCGAGAGCCTGAATTCGACTGGCGAACCGCTGCGCGACCACGAGCTTATTCACAACTACGTGCTGATGGGGCTGTCTCACGCGGAACAGAACGAGATCGAGGATTCGTTCTGGCTGCCGATCGAACAGAACACCGGGGAGCAGATCGCGGGTTTCTGGCGGCACTACCTCGTCATGACGACCGGGCGCGAAGTCACAGTCGCGGGCGGGCGCGGCGTATACGACGAGTTCAGGCAGCAGTTCCCGCGGCTCGACCTCGAGGCGCTGCGGGTGCACGCGGCAGAGTGGCGAGAGTATTCGTCTGCGTACCGCGTGCTGCTCGAACCGGCCTCGGCACCCGACGCGGAGATCGGGCAGCAGCTCGGGTACGTCAACACCTTCGGGCGCGGAATGTACCCACTGGTCATGCGGGCCTATCGTGACTACGAGCGTGGTGTCGTGACGAAGTCCCGCCTCATCGAAACGCTCGAGCTTGTGCAGTCGCTGGTGCTGCGACGGACCGTCGTGGGTGTCGACACCGATCGCCTGGTGGCCAGGCTCTGCCGGGCGGGGGCCCTCGGTTACGACGAGCTGGTGGCTGCTGCCGCGCGGATCATGCCGTCGAACGAGCGGGTGCGGGTGGCGCTGAAGTACTCGGAGCTGCCGCACGCCGCGTATGTGCTCGGCCGGCTGGCCGCGGCCGCTGCAGTGGGTGTGGATGCTGCGGCCGCTGATTTTGGCGCTCGGGGGCTTGACGCTGCGGGGCTGGGTGCTGCGGGCACGGACGCTGACCGTGGCTTGGGCGCTGCGAGCGCGGGCGCTGGTCGTGGCTTGGGCGCTGCCGGTGCGGATGCTCCCCCGCTCGACCTCGAACACATCTTCCCGATGGCACCCGCCGACGCGTGGAGCGGCGACGGCGTTCGCGAGTGGGCCGACTACAGTGACGACGAACAGAACAGCCACCGGGCCCTCTCGGGCACTCTCGGCAACCTCACCCTGCTCGAGCGGCCGCTTGCCGAGCGCGCCGCAGACGCCTCCTTCGCCGAGAAGCGCGCCCTCTACGCACAGAGCGCAGTCGCGACGACCACGGAACTCGCCGGTATCGAAACGTGGGGCACGGCCGCCATCGCCTCGCGCACAGCGATGCTGAGTGAAGCCTTCCTGCGCGTCTGGGGCCGACCGACAGCGGTCGGAATCGACGACGACGACCTCACCCCCATCCTTGACGCGAAGCGGCGCCGCGGCTGGCCCCGAGGCTGGCAGCGCGAATTCGAGTACGTCGAATACCGCGGCGAACACTGGGAGGTCTACGACGTCAAGTACCTCTTCAACCGAATCTTCAAGCGGCTCTGGAACGACTCCCACGAGAGCGTGGTCGCCTTCAGCGCCAGGCGCGGCGGCCCGATCTACGACGCGCAGGCGTGGAACGGTCACTGGGACCAGCTCGACGAGTCGAACTTCCTCTACATGGGCTGGGACTCGCGGTACATGCTCACGGCCGTGCAGGGCGTTCTCGAGGAGGCGGGCCTCGCCGCGGAGGTCTTCGTGAAGTACTCGTACCTCGGCGCCGCGATGCCGTAGGCGCGCCGGATGCGCCGCTGCCTGCTCAAGTGAGGCGTGCGCGCCGAAGTGAGCCCGGCAGAGGCGCCTCACTTCGGCATTGTCGACTCGTTCGTACGGTCGTTGATGCCGCGGGTCGGCGCAAACGTCTGCGCGGCCCGCGGCATCGATGGTGTCAGCTCTTGCGGCCGGCCGGGAACCACCGCTTGACGCGGCCGGCGACCATCATTGCTGTACCGGCGGCCAACAGCAGAGCGAGAATGCCGATGATGCCAGCGAGGTTGCATCCCGTCAGGGCCAGGATGCCCGTAGGGTCGCTGTGTGCTCCCGTCGCAGCGCTCGCCTGGTAGCTCGCGGCCTGACCAGCGCCGCTCGAGCCTGCCGAAGGCACTGTCGGCGTACCGGGGTCGACAGGGATTGTCGGCACCGTGGGCGTTGTCGGCACTGTCGGCACAACGGGGACGGTTGGAACTGTCGGCACAACGGGGACGGTTGGAACTGTCGGCACAACGGGGACGGTCGGAACCGTCGGCGTTGTGGGTACCACGACCGCGGTCGGGCCTGTTGTCGTCGAATCGCCGATCACGCTGACGGCGTTGCCGCCGACGGTGACGGGCACCGCGATGACGGGCACGATCTGGTTGCCACCCCCGACGCTTCCGTTGCCGCTGGTAGCGCTGCCGCCCGTGCCGAGCTGGCCCGAGCCGGGCTGCACCGTGGTGACGGGCGCAGACGTCGCCGAGTCCCCAACACCACTGATGGCGTTGCCGCCGACGGTGACCGGAACGCTGGCCACCGGGGCGACCTGGTTGCCACCGGCAGCGCTGTTGTCGCCGCTTGTCGTCACGGGCGCCGCTGCGGGCGCTGGCGTGGTGCTCGCCGACACCGGCGCGGCTGTTGCGGCCGGAGCCGAGGCAACCGTCGTCGACGCATCGGAGCTGTCTGAGTCACCGGCCACCGAAATGGCATCGCCCGCAACGGTCACCGGCACGGCAACGCTCACGATGCCCTGGGTGCCGCCGAGCAGCGAGCTGTCGCCACTGGTCGCCAGCGGTGCCGAAACCGGCGCCGAGGCAGGTGCCGCTACCAGCCCGGAGGCGGGTGAACCGACGGCCGTGCCAGAACCGCTGCTCGTCGAATCGCCGATCACCGAGACGGCCGTGCCGCCCACCGTGAGGGGCGCTACGGCCGAGACGATCGCCTGGTTTCCGCCTGCGACCGAATCATCGCCGCTCGTGGTGTCTGCGGCGTTTGCCGCCGCACAGCCGACGGCCGAGAGGCCACCGACGAAGAGGGCGAAATACAGCCCCCTGGTCACTATTTTGCGCATGAGAGTCTTCTCCTGAATCGATTGAATGGTGTGGATGCTCCCTGACGGGAGACCGTTGCTCGTGTTCTGCCGTTTGCGGCAGAGCGAGCCCATTCAGTCGGGAGAGGTGTCTGTGTCGAAGGTCGGCGACGACGGGAGCTCGTCGTTCACAGCCCATCGTGCGGCCCGGCACACGGCGGGCCCCACGAGTGCAGAGTGTCCTCCGACGGTTGTCGTCGAGCCGCCCCCCGTGCCTGCCCCCTGGGCAGTCGGGCTCGACGGTACCGCCGGAAGTGTGGTCTCCCCGCCTGGTTCGCGCGGCGAGGCCGGCGCGAGGGGCAGAGGAAGCGTTGTGGTCGCCGCAGCTGGTGCAGAGTCTCGTGTGGTCGCCGATGCGGCACCGGCGCGGTGGATGCCCGTTCCCGCCCGATTCGCGCCACCCACCAGCTCCACAGCGCTGGGCTGCCGCGCGGCACCTCCCCCGGTCGTACGAGGGATGGCCGGCGCAGGAGCGGCAGACGGGGATGGCACGATGTCGATGGCCGGCAGCGGCGGCACTGCACCCAGAGCGGGCGCCGGCGCGGTTGTGGGCGGAATGCCGGGTGTGAGCACCTCTGCCACCGACGCCAACACGGTCGTGACGGGTGTGAGCACCTCCGCCACCGGCGCGAGCACCTCCGCCACCGGCGCGAGTTCGACGGTTACGGGTGTTAGCACCTCGACCAGGGGCGCGAGCACGTCAGCGGAGACCGCGGCCTGCCCGACGGCTGCTACGGGAATCGCGGGCACCAGGGGGGCGACGACAGCAACGGGAGAGGTGGAGCCGGGTTCTGCCGCCGAGGCGCTGGTACCGCCCAGGACGCTGCCCACGATCATCCACCCGCCTACAACAAGACCGGCTCCGAAGACGAGGCGCAGCCACGGGAGTGAGGCGTGTTCTCGGTCTGAGTTCACGGCACTGCACCTCCTTCGCTGGACGGGCTCTGTTCCCGACCGTACGCCCCCAAAGGGGGGATAGCGAGGTTTGATCGAAATTGGTGCGATTCTCGAGCCAGTGCCGACGGGACCTTCGGCACTGTGGCCGCGGCCAGGAGTCTGGCACGCTCGTGCATGTGAAGGCTTGCGACCCGGAAAGGGACGGTCTATGTGCATCGTCTTCACCTTCGACGTCGGTGCCTTTCGCACGGGGGAGAAACTCACATGCACAAGCCCACAGCTCGTACGCGGCGTATCGCTACGCTCATCGTCGGACCAACCGCGATCCTGGTTGCCGGACTTCTCGTCTGGCAGGGATCCAACGCCGCCTTCACGGCGACCACCCGGAACACGGGGAACAACTGGGAGACGGGGTCGGTACTGCTCTCGGATGACGACCTTGGAGCGGCGGCCTTCCGCGTGACGGGAGTCGTGCCCGGGCAGACCGCGTCGAAGTGCCTACTCGTGACCTCTGAATCGACGGTTCCGGGGGAAGTGCGCGTCTATCTCGACACGCTGGGTGCACAGGGTCTTGAGACCAACATCACCGTCTCGCTGCAGAGCGGCACCGGGGGCAATTTTTCGGATTGCACTGGATTTGTCGCCGACGCCACCGGGCCGACATTGTCTCTTTCAGCGATCAGCTCGACCTACCACGACTACGCTACCGGCGTGCTGCCGTGGATCACCGCTGGAACCGTGGGCGAAACCAAGAGTTACAAAGCCACCTGGACTTTCGATGTGACTGGCCTGACCCAGGCCCAGGTCGACGCGCTGCAGGGGAAATCGGCCAGTGCCGACGTCGTGTGGGAGCTGCAGTCCACCCAGTAGAGCGGTTACGGCTTTCGAGGGTCAATCGATGACAGGGGAGCCGATGCCCGAGGCCCAGACCCGCCGCGCTGTTGCGGCAGGCTGGGGGCTCCTGCTACTGCGCCTGTTGGCACGCGGCTACCTCGTGTTCCTTGTTGCTCTTGCCGTGTGCGCTACTCTCCCGATGGTGTTCGGCCTCACCGGTACGGTGGTGCAGAGCGGCTCGATGATGCCGCACATCGGCGTCGGCGATGTGGTGCTCAGCCGGCCCCTGCCGACAGACGCTCCGACGCCAATGGGACGCGTGGTGACGTTCGAGGCGCCTCCGGGCTCGGCGGAGCCCGGCATCCGGCTACACCGCATCGTCGGAACCAATCCTGACGGCACTCTGGTCACGGCTGGCGACGCCAATCGGGAGGTGGACAGCGCGCCGCTCGCCCGCGCCGACGTCATTGCGGTGGGCTGCCTCCTCATTCCGTGGATCGGCCTTCCCTCGTTCTGGCTGCAGCACGGCCGTATCCTCCCGCTCGCAGGCTGGCTCGCGGTGACTCTTCTCGCTCTCATCGTCGAATTCCTTGCGTCGCGGGACGAAGCCTCAGAAAGACGCGGTCCTCGGGCGCAGCATGAGCGATCGCGGCGCCCCGGCCTCCGCGCTTCGGTGGGCAGCATCGGGGCTGAGAGTGCTCTGGCAGTGCTGGCTCTCATCCTGTGCGCTGCGATGGTTGCCCTCGCACCGATCACGCCGTCGGCCAGTTCCGCCTTCACCGGAACAGCGAGCAACGTGGCGAACAACTGGGCCGCCGCCGCGGCGTTGACCCCGGCCAAACTCGGCTTCACCTCCGCCCCTTCGAACTCGACGGGAGGCATCGCCTTCGCCAGCCAACCCGCGGTCGCGATCCAGACCGCGAGCGGGGGTCAGACCATCAGCACTCAACCGGTGACACTCTCGATCAGCACGCCCGCTGGCGCCACCCTCACCTGCAGCGCCAATCCACAAGCTGCCGTCGCTGGCACTGCACACTTCGCTGGATGCACGATCGACAAAATCGGCACCTACACTCTCACCGCGACATCCCCTGGCCTGACATCAACGACCAGCGCGGTCTTCACGGTAACCGTCGGCGCACCCAACAAACTCGCCTTCACCAGGTCGCCAGGTAACACCGCGCGCAACGCGGCTTTCGCCAGTCAGCCGACGGTGGCCGTCGTCGATGCCGGCGGCAATACGGTCACGACCAGTTCGCTGCCGATCACCCTGTCGATCGCCGGCGCAACCGTGACCTGCACGAACAACCCGAGAAACACGGTCGCCGGCGTCGCTACCTTCGCGGGCTGCCGAATCAACCAGGCGGGCAGCTACGTTCTCACAGCGACTTCAGGCACCATGAGCGGCGTCAGCCCCAGCTTCTTCATCGTCTCCACAGCGAGCAAACTGGCCTTCGTGACGCCCCCGTCGTCGTCGACCAGCGGTGCTGCGTTCGCGAGTCAACCAGTCGTCGCCATCCAGGATGGGAACGGCAACACGACGTCCGGCACCAATCCGGTCAGCCCCACGATCACCACTCCGGCAGGTGCAACGCTGAGTTGCACCTCGAACCCGAAGTCGGCGGTGAGTGGCGCGGCGACTTTCGGCGGATGCGCGATCGGCAAGGCCGGCACGTACACCCTGACCGCAACGTCCAGCGGTCTGGCCTCGGCGACGAGCGCCAGCTTCACCATCAGCACCGGCCCCGCCAGCCGACTGAGCTTCGCGTCGTCGCCTTCCAATTCCGTCAGTTCTGCTGCCTTCTCGACCCAACCGACTGTCGCCGTTATCGACGCCTTCGGCAACATCACAGCCAGCACAGCGCCCGTCACCGTCGTAATCACGACGCCAGCAAGCGCGACGCTCACCTGCACCACCAACCCCAAGACCTCGGTCGCGGGCCTCGCGGCATTCTCCGGGTGCCGCATCGATCGGGCGGGCAGATACACGCTGACGGCGACCTCGAACGGGCTCGCCTCGGCAGTGAGCAGCAGCTTTTCGATCACCGCGGGCGCTGCCACACAGTTGGTGTTCACCACCTCACCGGTGGGTTCGACTCACGGGGCGTTCTTCCCGATCGACCCCGTCGTCACCGTTGAGGACTCCGCCGGAAACACAGTCACGGCGCTGGCGCTGGTCACACTGTCGATAACCTCTCCGGCGGGAGGAGCACACCTCTTCTGCATCGTGAACCCTCGGCTCACCGACGCAGGAGTAGCTGAGTTCAGCGGCTGCGCCATCGATCGGCCCGGCACGTATACGCTGACGGCCAGTTCTCCCTCGCTCTCGTCGAGCGTCAGCGCGGTCCTCGTCGTGAGCTGACAACGCACGGCCTCCATCTAGACGGAGAGCTGGAACCACATCGTTGACGGTTGATGCCTGCGTCGTTGAGCAGTGAACCCCATACGTGGTCATCGGAGGTACGCTACCGCTGACTCACGGCGCAGGCACAGCGGCTTTGAATATTGATAAAAATAAGACTTGAATTAATTCATGACAAATGCCTACACTGGGGAAGGTCGACCCAGCAGCGAGCATTGAGCCCAGGCGTCGATCTGTCTTCCCGACTCACCGCAGTAGTTCATCGCACTCCGGCAGCACGCGGAATGTGTGCATACCGTTCCTCAATGTCTCTCAGAACGAAGGATTTTCAATGAAGAAAATAGTCAGCAGGGTGCTTGCACCCGTCGTCGTAGCGGGGTTGGCCCTGGGTCTGGGCGCGTGCGCAGCGTCGTCGTCGAGCCCGACGGCCGCTGCATCCGGCCCACTCACCGTGTGGGTGATGGGTGACTCCGGCGAGAAGTTCCAGACCCTCGTCAAGCCGTTCACTGCAGAAACCGGCGTGGAAGTGAAGGTGGTGGCCATTCCCTGGGACAGCATCGACGAGAAACTGACCACTGCTGTGGCCTCGGGCAAGGGGCCCGACGTTCTGCAGATCGGCTTGTCCAAGTTGAGGGCCTTCGCAGATGCCGGTGCGCTGCTGCCACTGGATGAGTCATCCCTCGCCGGTTATCCGGCCCTGGCGGCGTCGAACTTCGCCGACGGTGTTGCAGGCGACGCCACGGCGGTCAACGGGAATATTGTGAGCATCCCGTGGGTGAGTGACACGCGCGTGCTCTTCTACCGCTCCGACATCCTGACGGCAAGCGGCATCACCACTCCACCGGCCACGTGGGATGAACTCCGGGCCGACGCGAAGATCCTGGCCGGTCGCGGCGAAGGCCAGTACGGGTTCTACGTGCCGCAGTGGGCAGCACCGCTCCCCGTCGTCATGACGTGGAGCAACGGTGGTGAAGTGATCACGCCTGACGGGAACGTGGACTTCAACACCCCCGAGTTCGCCGCAGCAGTCGACACCTACACCGGCCTGTATGCAGATAAGAGCGTGCCTACCAACAGCGACTTCGATGAGATCCAGGGGTTCATCACGGGGGCCGCACCCATGGTCTTCAGTGGCCCGTACCTGGGCAAGGCCGTCGCGGACACCGCGCCCGAGCTCGACGGCAAGTGGGCCGCCGCTCCCCTGCCCGCGGGATCTGCGTCATCGACATCGTTGTTCGCCGGATCGAATCTGGGCGTCTGGGCCAACACCTCGAACAAGGACGGCTCGCTGAAGCTGCTCAACTTCCTGGCCCAGCCGGAGACGCAACTCGCGTGGTACGCCGCTTCTGGCGAACTCCCAAGCGTGAAGGCCGCACTGACCGACCCCACTCTCAACGAAGACCCGAACGTCAAGGTCTACACGAAGCAGCTCGACACGGCCAAGGTTCTCCCGCTCGTCTCCAACTGGGACGGCCTGGTCGGAACCGAACTGCTCACAGCACTCAACGGGATCGTGTTGCAGGGCGCAGACCGCGATTCGAGCCTGAAGACCTTCTTCGAGAAGACCGGTAGCCTCAGCATCCATTAGCCGAGCATCCACCAGCAGGATGGGGTCGCCCCGCGTCAGCGCGGAGCGACCCCATTCACCCCTCCACTTCCATCCGGCCCGAGGAAAGGCTCTCGTGCGAACTCGCCTCACCCCCTACCTCTTCGTTTCTCCGGCCATGATCCTGCTGATCGCGTTCGGCATCGTGCCCATTCTCATCGCCGCTGTCATCAGCACCACAAACATGAATATCTCGGCCTTCATGAACTGGGGCAACGTCAAGTTCATCGGCATCGACAACTACACAAAGCTCTTTGCCGACCCGGCCTTCTGGAACTCGATCGGCAACACGGCCCTCTTCGCCGTCGTGGGAGTTCCCGCAATCCTCGTGCTGTCGCTGGCCGTCGCGCTTCTGCTCAATCACAGCCAGAACCGGTTCTTCCAGGTTCTGCGCTCGTTCTACTTCATTCCCGCAATCACCGCCATCGTGGCCGTGTCCCTGGTGTGGGGCTACCTGTACAACACCCAGTTCGGCGTGTTCAACTATCTGCTCTCGTTTGTTGGCATCGGGCCGGTGCAGTGGCTCTCTGACCCCACGTTGGCAAAGTTCTCGGTCGGGCTCGTCGCCGTGTGGCGAGGCACGGGCCTGAACATCATCATCTTCCTTGCCGCACTCCAGGCAGTGCCGAAGGAGTATCTCGAGGCCGCGGCGCTGGATGGCGCCTCCGGGTGGAAGAAGATCGTCTCGATCACCATTCCACTTCTGCGCTTCGCGATCTTCTTCGTCGGAGTCACCACCACGATCTCCTGGTTGCAGTTCTTCGACGAACCATTCGTTCTCACCGACGGCGGTCCTCTCGGCGCCACGACATCGGCCTCGATCTTCCTCTACAAAGAGGGCTTCCGGCTCAACCAGTTCGGGTACGCCAGCGCCGGTTCGATCGTGCTGTTCGCGATCATCGCGGTGGTCACCCTGGTGCAGCTCCGTGTGAAAGGAAACGACGATGACTAGCCGGCTCAGCGGGCGCACAGAGGTGCGCATTGCTCCACGCACACAGCTCCCAGCAGAACCCGACGCAGGGAGCACCAGGAACACCCCGCCGGCACGACCCCGCACCGCCCGCCGCTCCGTCTCTGCGTCGCGCGGGCGCACGCTGCCCGTGGCGATCGGCATCGCCCTTGCTGCTGGAGCCCTGATCACGGCCTTCCCGTTCTTCTGGATGATCGCCTCGTCGTTCAAGCCGCAACGAGAAGCCGTGCAGTATCCGCCGTCATTGCTTCCGCAGGCGCCCACCATGGAGTACTTCGTGCGCCTGTTCACCGAGCTGGATTTCGGCCGGTATTTCGTGAACACCATCATCGTCGTGTTCATCGGGTTCGTCGGCCTGCTCCTGATGGCCATGGCCGGGTATGCGTTCGCGAAGTTCGATTTCCGGGGTCGCAAGGTGCTGTTCTTCTTTGTGCTGGCCACGATGATGATCCCCATCCAGGTCACGATGATCCCGACCTACCTCATGCTCAACGGGATGAAACTGACCAACACTCTGGTCGGCATCGCCCTACCCACCCTCGTGAGCGGCTTCAGTGTCTTTCTGTTCCGGCAGTTCATGAGCACTATTCCGACCGAGCTGCTCGAAGCTGCGCGACTCGACGGCGCAGGCGAGTTCCGCACCTTCTGGCAGGTCGTGCTCCCGATGTCCGGGCCGATCCTCGCCGTGCAGGTGGTTCTGACCTTCATCGCGGGGTGGAACAGCTTTCTCTGGCCCCTGGTCATCGCGAGCGACCAGCAGAGCTACACACTCTCGGTGGGGCTGGCCCTGCTCAACGAGCAGATCGCCCGAAACCCGTCCCTGCAGATGGCCGCCGCGTCGATCATGGTCGTGCCGATCCTGATCGTCTTCATCATCTTCCAGCGCTATGTCGTCCAGGGCTTTGCGCTGTCCGGCCTCAAATAACCGATGGAGTGCACTGTGACTGACACCACCTTTCTCGATCCCGGCCGCGTCTTCGAACCGCGTCCAGCCACGTTCGAAGGCTTCGTGCACGCCAGGGATGCCCGCCTGGTTGATGGGCTGGGCCGCGAGGTGCTGTTGCGGGGCGTCGGTCTCGGCAACTGGATGCTGCCAGAGGGCTACATGTGGAAGTTCGGCCCAGGAGCCGAATCGCCGAGAGAGATCGAGGCACTCGTCGATCGGCTCATCGGCCCGGCCCGGGCATCCGAGTTCTGGACCTCGTTCAGGGCCTCCTTCATCACCGAAGCGGACATCGCGCAGATCGCCCGGAGCGGCTTCGATCATGTGCGCCTACCGATCAATTCACGGCTGATCCAGAACGAAGACGGTTCACCGGTCGAGGCGGGGTACGCGTTGATCGACGAGTTGATCTCGTGGTGCCGCACCCACGAGTTGTGGGTTCTCCTCGACCTGCACGGAGCCCCCGGTGGCCAGACGGGCACGAACATCGACGATTCACCCAACAACCTGCCTGAGCTCTTCATGGAACCGGTCTACCGCGAGCGGACCATCCAGCTCTGGAGACAGCTGGCCACGCGGTACGCCGACGAGACCGTAGTGCTGGGCTACGACCTGCTCAACGAACCGCTGCCGAACGAGTGGCAGCACGTCTACGCCGACGACCTCGCCACCCTGTACCGAGACCTGACCGCCGAGATCCGTCTCGTCGACCGTCATCACCTCATCGTCTACGAAGGGTCTCACTGGGCGACCAACTGGGAGATCTTCACCGAGGTGTGGGATGACAATTCCCTCCTCCAGTTCCACAAGTACTGGTCGTCACCCGACCGCGCCAGCATCGCTCCCTTCCTGGCGGTCAGGGACCGGCTCGGCCTGCCGATCTACATGGGCGAAGGTGGTGAGAACACCCTGGAGTGGATCTACGCCGCCTTCCGGCTCTACGAGACCCACGACATCGGCTGGAACTTCTGGCCGTGGAAGAAGATCGAGACGCTCACCTCGCCCGCCTCGATCGTCGCGCCCAACGGCTGGGACAAGGTCATCACGAGCATCCATGACTCTTCGGTGCTCGACCCGGCCCAGGCGCAGCTCATCTTCGACAATCTGCTGAGCGCGATGAAGATGGAGAACTGTATCTGGCGAGCTGATGTCGTCGCCGCGCTGCTCGCCGAGCGGCCGGCAGTCATTCCCGGCTGGGGCTTCGGCTATCGTGGCCCCGGCGAGTCGTACGGCGTGGCCGATGCGCAGCCCACCCCCGGTATCCGCGAGGATGACGGGGTCACGCTAGTATGGGCGCGGCCCGGCGGAAATCCGCAGAATCCCTTCGAACAATCGGATGGCCGCCAGTACCACCCCAGCGAACAACTGGTCGTTCACCTTGCAACCGACGACTGGCTGGAGTTCGAACTTGCAGCCGGTGCCGAATCGTGCCGGGTGCTTGACGCATTCGGCAACGACGCCACAGTCACGATGGAGATCACCGGCCGCGGATTGCGGGTCACAGCCACCGCTGTGACAACCATCGCGCAGATCGTAATGGAGCCCACCACGTGAGAGGTTCAGAACACAAGGCCACGCGACCCGCTTCCGCCCGTGGCGGAATGGCCGGGTCTGCACCGGCGACGGTGGGCGATGTGCGACAACGCAACCGTCGGCACGCCTTGCGGAGCATCATCCTCTCGGGTCAGACGACCCGAGCAGCGATCGCCCAGGAGTGCGGGTTGTCTGTGGCATCGGTGACGAACCTGGTCTCCGAACTCATCAACGAAGGGCTCGTGATCGAAGCCGGCCTCATCGCGTCGACAGGCGGGCGCCCTGTCACCCTGATCGCCCCGAACCCCGCCGGCGCCTTCATGCTCGGCGCCGACGTGGGCGAGCGCGGCGTCGCCGTGGAACTCTTCGACCTGTCGATGACCCGCATCGACCGGGAGTTCACCGGCGGCACAGCGGGCGAGCCGGTGGAGGCGATCGCCCGTGATCTCGACGATGCCCTCGACGCCCTCAAGCTGCGGAACCCGGGCGCCTGGGATCATATGGTCGGCATCGGTCTCGGCCTTCCCGGAGTCGTCGAGACAGATGCGCAAGGCCACCAGGTGCTCTACGCCCAGAGCCTCGGCTGGCCACCGGTCCCCGTCGAGCAACTCATCTCGCACGACATCCCGGTGTTCGCCGAGAATGGGGCCAAGACCCTGGCAATGGCCGAGCTGTGGAATGGAGCGGCAAACGGCATCGACGAAGCCCTCGTCGTGCTCCTGGGCCGGGGTGTCGGGCTGGGGATCGTCAGCGGAGGAGAACTCGCACACGGCTTCATGAGCAGCGCCGGCGAATGGGGGCACCTGAAGATCGCCCGCAACGGTCGCCCCTGCCGCTGCGGCGGCCATGGCTGCGTCGAGGCCTACCTCGGTGCTGACGCGATCCTGAACGACTGGCGGGGCGCCGGTGCCAGTGTGGAGGGTTCAGGATGGCGAGCGATTGGCGAACTCCTCGACGCCGAGCAAGCGGGTGACCCCATCGCGGCTGCCGTTGTGGAGGATCTGGTCAGCACACTCGGATCTGCGCTTGGCGGCCTCGTCAACCTGACGAACCCGCAGCGGGTCATCATCGGCGGCTGGGTGGGCCTGCGGCTGATGGAGACGCTGGCAGAACGCATCTCCGCGGCCACGCGTGCCGAGGCGCTCGACCGGCCGGGCAGCCAGTTCGAACTCGTGGCCTGCCACTTCGGCGGTGACACCGTAGCGCTCGGGGCCGCAATGATGCCGCTCGATTCCTTGCTGAACGAACCCCGCGGCACACGTCCCGTTCTCCCGGCATCAGAACGTTCAGCAGCTACCGTGCCGTGAAGTTCGGCCCGGGTCGAACCGCGCCTGCCAGAACAGGGCCGGGCGTCCAGCATCGATTCTTCCAGAGTGCCGAACCCTCCACAGCGCCGATCCCTACTCAGTCGATGACCCGGAAGGGCACGCTCGAGAGCGTCGCTGCACGGGATGATGGGCCGACGTGCAGCAGGAACTCCCCCGCCTCCACCAGACGTCTCCCCCGGGCATCCACAATGCTGCATTCGGCGACGGGCACAGAGAGGGTGACGGTAGCCTTCTCACCCGGGTCGAGGGGCACCTGGGTGAAGGACTTCAGTTCCCTGTCTGCCCAGCTCACCGATGTGACCAGATCGCTCACATAGGCCTGAACAGTCTCGAGCGCCGGCCTGGAGCCAGTGTTGTGCAGGGTGATCTCGGCGGTCAGAGTCTGGGTACTCGTGAGCTCCGCCTGGTGCAGCCGAAGTTCCGAGTACTCGACGTGGGTGTATGAGAGGCCGTCGCCGAACTGGAAGGCAGGGCTCTGGGTGAGGTCGGCGTACCGGTCGCCGTGCTGGCCACGGATCTGGTTGTAGTACGTCGGCTGCTGGCCCACGTGCCGCGCGAACGAGATGGGCAGTCGCCCTGAGGGCTCGACGAGGCCCAGGAGGATCTCGGCGATCGCGCGGCCTCCCTGCATTCCGGGGCTCGCCACCCAGAGCACCGCGGCAGCGTTCATGGCTGACTCGGGAAGCACGAGGGGCTTGGAGGCCAGGAGCACAACGATCAACGGCGTGCCGGTTGCCGCCAGGGCATCGAGCAGGGCGATCTGGCCGCCGATCAACTCGAGCGTGGCTGTCGAGCGCCCCTCGCCGACGAGTTCGATGCGGTCGCCGACGACGGCCACGACGTAGTCTGCGCCGTGGGCGGCTTCGACGGCCTCCGCGATCAGGCGATCATCCGTGTCGCTGGGGATCACCAGAGGGGGCCGGGGCTGCCCGTCGGGAAAGTTGGCGCCTGCCGGATCGGGTACCAGGCGCAGGATCTCTGCGCCGAGTGCGTCACGGAGTTGCCAGGCAGGGGGGAGCAATTCGCTCATCCCGTCGAGCACCGTCGTGATCAGGTGGCGTGGATGGCCGTCTGGCAGCCAGCCAGCCTGGCCGGAGGACCCCGCCCAGTCACCGAGCTGGGTCTGCGCGTCGTCGATCAGGGGCCCCACGATGGCGACACTCCTCGCAACAGGCACGTCGATGGGTAGGGGCAGCACGCCGTTGTTCTGGAGCAGCACCACCGAGCGCCGTGCGACTTCCAGGTTCAGGTCAGAGTGTTCGACGGAGGCGATGACCACCTCCTGTATAGCCCGGTCGGGCAGGCGCGGGTTTTCGAACAGGCCGAGTTCGAACTTGAGGGTGAGGATGCGCGACACCGCCGCGTCGAGGTCGGACTCCTTCAGCAGGCCGAGGTCGATGGCTTCGAGGGTGCCGGCGAAGAAGCCAGGCGTGGTCATCACCATGTCATTACCTGCCCGTACGGCCGCCGCTGCCGCGTGCGCGTAGTCGGGCTGCACCTGCTGCTCCCACACCATGCGGCCCACATTGTCCCAGTCGGTCACCAGCGTGCCGGTGTACCCCCACTCTCCCCGCAACACATCGTTGAGCAACCAGTCGTTCATGGTGATCGGCACCCCGTCGATCGATTGGTAGCCGAGCATGAAGGTGCGGCAGCCCTCCCGTGCCACCCGTTCGAAGGGTGGAAGAAACCACGACCGCAGCTTGCGCTCCGAGAGATCGGCTTCGCTGGCATCGCGCCCGCCCTGAGTCTCGGAGTAGCCCGCGAAATGCTTCGCGGTGGCCAGGATGGCGGTGGGGTCGACCAGGCCGCGCCCTTGGTAGCCGCGCACCATCGCCGACGCCAGCTCTCCGATCAGGAACGGATCTTCACCGAAGGTCTCGCCGGTGCGCCCCCAACGCAGGTCTCGGGCGATGCAGAGCACGGGTGAGAAGGTCCAATGGATGCCGGTCGAGGCGACCTCGACCGCCGTGGCTCGTGCCACCCTCTCCACCAGTGCGGGGTCCCAGGACGCAGCCATGCCGAGCTGGGTGGGAAAGATCGTGGCGCCCAGCCAGAATGAGTGTCCGTGGATGCAGTCCTCCCCCACGATGAGCGGGATCCGCAGCCGGGTTCTGGCAGTGAGTTCCTGAGCCTGGGCCAGCCGCTCGGGCGAGGCATGCAGTATCGAGCCGACGTGCGTGTGCAGAACATGGTCATCGATGTCGTCACGGGCATCCAGTTGCATCATCTGGCCGACCTTCTCTTCGACACTCATGCGGGCCAGAAGGTCAGCCACCCGGGCGTCAAGAGGAGCAGCCGGGTCGAGATATCGGTCGAAGGGCGTGACGACGACGCTCACAGTGTGGCTCCTCATGCTCGGTTCCGGACAGGCCTCGCCTGGATCGAAGGGCGGATTCGATTAATACTATTACTTAATATAAAGCCTATACAAAGCCCGGTGCCTGTGCGACGCTTGGCTCACTGGGCGTGGGCCCGAGTCTGCGCTGGGCGCCAGCGCGTGTGCGGTGATCGAGGAGGATCATGAAGAGATCGGTATTGGTGGCAGCGATCATTGCCGCCACTGTGGTGGCCACGACTGTGACACCTCCCCTGCAAGCCGAAGCCGCGGCCATCGTCGCGGCCGATTTCCTGAAGGCCAGCGGCACTGTACTGAAGAAGAATTCGGGCACCGGCACGACGGTCAACCTGCGAGGCACGAACGTCGGCGGATGGTTGACCCAGGAGGACTGGATGTCACCCTTGGGCGAGTTCGCGGCCGATCGAACGGGCTGGACGGCCACCGCCTCGTCGGGAGCGACGGCCGGGGCACTGGACGGCTCTGCCAACACACGGTGGACGACGGGCGCGAACCAGACAGGAGCCGAGTGGCTCCAGCTGGACCTGGGGGCAAACACACTCTTCAGCCGGCTCTCCGTCGATAACACCAATTTCGCGGGCACCTACCCACGGAACATCGACGTGACGACCTCGACCGACGGCGTCACCTGGGCGAGCGTGGCGAACCTGCCCGGGGTTGCCGGTGTCACCACCGCGAGATTCACTCCCCAGGTCGCCCGGTATGTGCGGCTCAGTCAGACGGCAACCGCTGCAGCGCTCTGGTCGGTCGGCGAGATCAACCTGTTCAACGACCCCGTGCTGTTCAACGGCACCTACACTGCGACGGCATCCTCCACCGCTGGAGGCACATTTCCTGGCATGGCGCTCGACGGCAACGCAAGCACAGCCTGGCAGTCCGGAGTGCCGCAGACTCCCGGGCAGAGCTACACGATCGACCTGGGTCACAGCGTCGACATGGACAAGGTGCTCTTCGATTCGGGCGGAGCAGCCCCGAACGACTTCCCTCGCACCTGGGACGTCTTCACATCGTCTGACAACGTGACCTTCGTGAAGGCGGCCAGCGGTTACGGTGCGAACCGGGTCGTCGTGGCCGACTTCCAGGGCGGTAAATCGGGCAGATACCTGAGAATCGAATCCAACGGGACTGCTGCGCAATGGTGGTCGATCGCAGAGATCGCCATCTCCAGCGGCAACAACCTCGACCGGGGCGGCTGGAATGTCTCCGCCTCGACGGGAGCCACTCCTGCCAACGTGAAGGACGCCGACACTGCCACCCGCTGGACGACGGGCGTACCCCAGGCACCCGGCCAGTCCCTGACGGTCGACATGGGCGCGCTGATAACGCTGAACAACGTGACCACCGACACCGCGAAGAACACGACCGATGAGCAGGATTACCCGCGCGGCTACCAGGTTCAACTGTCGAAGAACGGCACGACGTGGACGACAGTGGCGACCGGTGTCGGCACTGTCAAGGCGTCCACAATTCCGTTCCCGGCGCAGGCCGCACGGTACTTCAGAATCAACCAGACGGCAACCTCGACCGCGTGGTGGTCGATCGGCGAGCTGTCGGCAGGCTTGTACAACGATGACTACTCGCTCAACAACACCCTCACCACCCGATTCGGGGCCGCGGGAGCGCAGACTGTCATCAACAAACACCAGGACACCTGGCTGACGACGACAGATCTCGACAACATGCAGGCCGCCGGGCTCAATTTCATCAGAGTCCCGATCGGCTGGAACACCTTCCTGAACCTCGATGGCACGTGGAAGGCGAACCCGTGGACCAAGATCGACTGGGTGATCAGTGAGGCCGCTGCGCGGGGGATCTATGTCCTCGTCGACCTCCACACAGTTCCAGGGGGTGGCTGCCCCTGGGGCAGCTGCGGCCGGATCGGCCCGAACCCGAACGGGTTCTGGGGTTCGGCGACGTACCAGAACTGGACGGAGGATATCTGGAAGGCCATCGCGACGCGATACGTGGGCAACCCCGCTGTGGCCGGCTATGACCTCATCAACGAGCCGCTGATCGACTACGGGGAGGATGCCGACGACGTGACCCAGAAGAGTGCATACTACGACCGTCTCTACGACGCCGTGAGAGCGATCGACCCCAACCACGTCATCTACCTCGGTGCGTTCTTCGGTTCTGGAAACCTCGCGGCCCCGTCGGTCTACGGCTGGACGAACGTGGTCTACGAATACCACCCGTACGACATGCCCAACTCCAAGGACTGGACCTCCCAGAACCAGCTCGTGAGTACGGAACTCGGGGCGGTGCCGGCCAAGTTCGCGAGCCTCGGTGTGCCGATCCTGTTCGGCGAGTATTCGCTGTACTACAACGATGACGTCTGGGCGCGTTTCATGGCCGGACTGAATGCGCAGAACGTCTCGTGGTCGAACTGGGCCTACAAGGTACGGGGAACCCAGACAGACGGGTTCGCCTATTGGGGAATGTACTTCAACAACCAGAACCCTGTTCCGATCATCAACAGTGACGATTCAGCGACCTATCTTGCGAAGCTGGGCAGGTTCGGCACAGCCAACTTCACCAAGAACACTGGGCTCGTGTCGACGGTTCAGAAGTACGCCACAGCCGGCCTGGCGAGCTACGCGCCGGTGGCGGTGAGCCACACGGGCTGGATCGCCACAGCATCGACGACGGCAGCGGGCTCGACGACCGCAGGCGGGATCGACGGCGCGAACGCCACAGCGTGGAGCAGCGGCCAAGCGATGGCTGGAGGAGAGTGGTTCAAGATCGATATGGGTACGTCGAAGACAGTGGCCATAGTCACCGTCCAGACTCCCGCTGCGTCGACCTGGGACTACCCCCGCGGCTACACCCTCGACGTGTCGACCAACGGCACGACCTGGGTGACGGTCAGTACCGGCATCGCGTACGGGTGGAAACGCCCGATCTCGATCACGCCGACCACGGCGCGCTACATTCGCGTCACCCAGACCGGCGTAGCGCCGCAGTGGTGGACCGTCGACGACGTCACGGTGTACTCGTCGTACTGACGACGGGATGAATCGGTGGCCCTCGCGCAGATGCGCGGGGGCCACTGATCGTTCCGAACGACATTAATTGCTTGTGCGCCCCCCGCCCAGGGCTTAACGTAAGTCGTGTTGGAACTGACCGCTGATCAGCCGGAACGGGACACGGTCATGACACCTGAACTCACCACGCGGCACCTTCGCCGCCGCAACCGCGCCGCCGTGCTCAAGGCGCTCGTGCGCGACGGCGAGACCACACGCGGCCAACTCGCCCCGCTCCTGCACCTGTCGCCCGCCACCGTCGCCAACATCGTCACCGATCTGGTCACAGAGGGACTGATCCACGAGACGGGCAGCCTGCCCTCCGAGGTTGGCCGACCGGTGACCTTGCTGTCAGTTCGCCCGGATGGCGCGCATTTCATCGGGGCCGATGTCGGAGAGGACGGGGTCACCGTCGAGGTCTTCGACCTCGCCCTGGCCCCCCGTTCGGCGGTCTTCCGCGAGGTTTCCTCGCGCGCAATCGACGCCGCTGGTGTGTCGGCCGCCCTCGCCTCCGCCATCGACGAGGCCATCATCGCCGCAGGGTCCCCGAACAACATCTACGGCATCGGCCTGGGCCTGCCGGGTATCGTCGAAGCTCCTCGCGAGCTGCCCGTCGGGGCTGCCCGGCGCACGATCACCCTTTTCGCCCAGAGCCTCAACTGGCCGCCCACCAGCCTCGAATCGATCTACGGGCGCGACGACATCCCGGTCTTCGCCGACAACGGAGCAAAGACCCTCGCCACCGCAGAGAGCTGGTTCGGAGCAGTTCGCGATATCGCCAACGGAGTCGTGGCACTCTTCGGCCGGGGCGTCGGCCTGGGAGTCATCAACGACGGGCGCATCCTGAGAGGGACAGCGTCGAGCGCCAGCGAGTGGGGACACACCAAGATCTCGATCGGTGGCCCGGTGTGCAATTGTGGTAATCGGGGCTGTCTCGAGGCCTACGTGGGCGGCGGTGCCATCGCACGCCGCTGGCGTGAAGCGGGAGCCGAGCCGTCGGCTGACGCCGAGACGGCCCTGCGGGAGCTAGTGGCCGCGGCGGCCCACGGCGACACCGTCGCAAAACGTGTGCTCGACGAGACAATCGAGATCATGGGCATCGGCCTCGGGAACCTGGTCAACATGTTCAACCCTGAGCGCATAGTGCTTGGCGGCTGGGCCGGGCTCAGTCTCGCGCAGGATCACCTGGCCGACGTCGCCTCCGCGACGCGGTCCGCGGCCCTGGTAAGACCGGGGGAACAATTCGACCTCGTGCCTGCGGGCACAGGGCAGAACGCCGTGGCCCTCGGTGCGGCGCTTCTCGCCGTTGAAAGACTTCTTTCGGCTCCCCTGGCCAGCAGCAGAGATGACCTGCGGGGCGCCGCGGGGACCCCTGGGAAGAATCCGGCGCTACAAGCAAAAAGCCCCGGGATTCCGGGGCTGTGAAGCTGGGGTACCTGGACTCGAACCAAGAACAAAAGAATCAGAATCTTCCGTGTTGCCAATTACACCATACCCCAAGGGCCAGAACCGAAGCTCAGGCACCAGCTACCGACTCTAGCTCATGGCGGCCATAGTCCCAAACCGAGCCGAGTCACGCCGCGAGGATCTGCCGCACCCAGTTGGTTGCTAGAGCAACCCGATCAGGTGCCGGTTGATCGCCGCCGCGACGTTCGCGCCCTCACCGGCCGCCACGATGAGCTGCTGGGCTCCCGGGGGTGTCGAGTCACCGGCCGCGAACACACCGGGAGCCGAGGTGCGGCCCATGTCGTCGACCACAATGAGGTTCTCATCGTCTGATTCGAGCCCCAGCATCGCCGTGTAGTCGAGGGCGGTTGTCCACGCGGGGCGCACGAAACCGCCGCTTCGCGCAATGACGGTGCCGTCTGTGAGGGAGATGCCGGTCATCCCGCTGCGGTCGCCTTCGATATCGGCGATCGGGCGGCGTTCGATGCCGATGCCGCGCGCGTCGAGGGAGGCCTCTTCTTCGGGAGTGAGCACGTCGGCTCCATTGGTGAACACGATGAGGTCGTTCGACCACTGCGAGAGCAGCAGCGCACGTTCGGCGAGGTCGCCTGTCTCACCGATGAGGGCGAGCGGGGCATCCGACTTCTCATAGCCGTCGCACTCGGTGCAGCTGTGCATGCTGGTGCCGTAGTAGGCACGGATGCTCGGCAGGGCAGGTAGCGTCTCGAGCAACCCGGTCGCAATGAGCAGGGTGCGGGCCGTCGCCGTTCGGTCGCCCGAACCCCGGATGCCCTTCGAGTGCACCACGATCAGCTCGCCGACGGGCTCGCCATCAGGGCCGGGCTCCTCGATGCGTTCGATCGAGGTGACCATGGCCTGGTGAAAACTGGCCTCGGGGTATTTCTCGAACTCTTCGCGGCCGAGCTTTCGAAGCATCAGCGGGGGCACGCCGTCGCGGGTCAGGAACCCGTGCGACAGGAGGGTGGCCGAGTGCCGCGGCCGATTGCTGTCGAGCATCAGCACGCGGCGCCGTGCACGCACGAGGTTGAGCCCGGCGCTGAGCCCAGCCGGGCCCGCGCCGATGATGATGACGTCGAACACCTCGTCGGCCGATGCCGTCACGTCAGCGCTCCCGGGAGAGGCGCACGAGGCGCGCGATCGACTCGTGCTTTCCGAGGATCTGCATCGACTCGAAGAGAGGCGGCGAGATCTTGCGCCCACTCAGGGCGACGCGAAGAGGCCCGTAAGCGATTCGCGGTTTGAGCCCGAGCCCCTCGATCAGGGCGATCGCGAGGTCGTCCTTGATGCGATCGTGCGTGAACTCCTCGAGGGGAATGAGTTCGAGAGCTCCGACGGCAGCGGCCAGAATGACGCCGGTGTTCTCGGGGAGGGTGGCCAGGGCGTCCGGCTGGTACTCGAGGTCGGCGGCCTGCTGGAACAGGAAGCCGAGCATGGCGGGTGCCTCGCCGAGGAGGGCCATGCGCTCCTGCACGAGGGGGGCTGCTTTGGCGAGAACGGTGGCCTGGGCATCCTTCAGCGGTTCGGTCAGGATGCCCGCACCCACCAGGTACGGAACCGTGCGTGCGGCGAAGTCGTCGACCGCGAGCAGGCGGATGTGGTCGCCGTTGATCGACTCGGCCTTCTTCAGGTCGAAGCGCGCGGGGTTCGGGTTGACGTCGACCACGTCGAACGCGGCCACCATCTCCTCGATCGAGAACACGTCGCGGTCGTGCGTGAGCGACCAGCCGAGCAGGGCCAGGTAGTTGATGAGACCCTCGGGAATGAAGCCGCGGTCGCGGTGGTGAAAGAGGTTCGCCTCGGGGTCGCGTTTGCTCAGCTTCTTGTTGCCCTCGCCCATGACGTAGGGCAGGTGACCGAAGCGCGGGATGAACGTGGTCACGCCGATGTCGACGAGAGCGTCGTACAGGGCGATCTGCCGCGGGGTCGAGCTCAGCAGGTCTTCGCCGCGCAGCACGTGGGTGATGCCCATGAGCGCGTCGTCGACAGGGTTCACGAAGGTGTAGAGCGGGGCACCGTTGGGACGAACGACGACAAAGTCGACGAAGCTGCCGGCGGGGAAGGTGATCTCGCCGCGCACGAGGTCATCGAAGCTGAGGTCGGTGTCTGGCACGCGCAGGCGGAGCGCGGGCGCGCGGCCCTCGGCGCGGAAGGCCTCGCGATCGGCCTCTGTCAGGGTGCGGTCGAAGTTGTCGTAGCCGAGCTGCTTCGCGCGGCCGTTCGCCTCGTTGCGGGCGTCGATCTCCTCGGCGGTGGAGAAGCTCTCGTAGAGGTGACCGCTGGCCTTCAGCTTCTCGATGATCTCCTCGTAGATGCTGGTGCGCTGCGACTGCCGGTAGGGCGCGTGCGGGCCGCCCGTGACGACACCCTCGTCCCAGTCGATGCGGAGCCACGTGAGCGCGTCGAGCAACTGCTCGTAGCTCTCTTCGGAGTCGCGGGCGGCATCGGTGTCTTCGATGCGGAAGATCAGCTTGCCGCCGGTATGGCGCGCGTACGCCCAGTTGAACAGCGCAGTTCTGATGAGGCCGACGTGCGGCGTGCCGGTGGGCGACGGACAGAAACGAACACGAACGTCGGTGCCGGTTGCGGTGGAGAACGGGGGGAGCTCTGAGGTTGACATACTGTCGATAATTCTACCGCTCGGCCCCGGGTGGCCCGTGCAGGGGCGGGTTGCCGGGTCCCGCGCCTGAGGCGAGCTCGACTCCGCTCGAACTGACGCGACACGCCCTGTTCGAGCGGGGCAGAGGGCGTGTCTCGTCAGCTCGCGGATTGGACGGGCGCGTCAGAGGCCGCGTTCGACCATGTCGAGCAGGCGCACGGAGGCCTGGTCTACGAGGTCGTCGCTAAGGCCGCGCAGCGGCCCGTCGATCACGAGCATCCCGAGCCCGTGCACGGCAGACCACGCGTACAGCTCGGCATATGCGCGGCGCTCCGGTGGCAGGATGCCCGCGGCCGACCAGGCATCGAGAGCCGCACCGAGGATCTGGAACGGAGTGCGGCCGGCGGCACCTGCTTTCGCGGGGTCGCCACTGTTGGCGAGGTGGTCGGGCACCGAGAACGCCGTGCGAAAGAGACCTGGCTCCTCGCGGGCGAACCGCAGGTAGCCGGTGCCGACGGCGCGCAGCAGCAATCGGGCTGCTGCGGCAGGTGCGGCGGCTGGATCGGGCGCGGGCTGGGCGGGTTGGGCGTGGGCCGCCGGCGCGACCGCGTCGGGCTCCCGCGTGCCGGTTGAGGGCTGCATTGCCGCGATCTCCGCCTCCATGCAGTCGGCGGCCATGCCCTGTGCGGCATCTGAGACCACTCGCAGCAGTGCCTGGCGATCGGCGAAGTGCCGGTACGCCGCGTTCGGCGAGACTCCGGCGCGCCGGGTGGCCTCACGCAGCACGACGGCATCGGGGCCACCGGAGCGTGCCATGGCGATCCCCGCTTCGACGAGCGCCTCGCGGAGGTCTCCATGTCGGTAGGTCGACCTCGCTGATGCAGCTGAAGGGGGCAGGCTCATCTTTCTGCACGCTCCCTCTGGACTTCAGGCCGCGCACGTGTGATCGTGAAGAGTGGCGCTGATGTGAACATCGTACACATTACCGCGGGAACGTCTCCGCGCCGCTGAATGCCGGGAGCCGAGCGGTCTCACTCCAGCTCCCTGTACTTCACGCACCAACCAGCACCACCCCGCACCACCAAGATCAGGAGCCCCCATGTTCACCGCAGCACACGCATTCAGCGGATTCTCCGTCACTGACGTCGCCGCCGCCCACACCTTCTACGGCGAGACGCTCGGGCTCGACGTGAGTCTCAACTCGATGGGATTCCTCGAATTGAACCTCGCCAGCGGCGCCAAGGTGCTCGCGTACGGAAAGCCGAATCACTCCCCCGCCTCGTTCACGATCCTGAACTTCCCCGTCGACGACATCGACTCCGCTGTGGATGACCTGATCTCTCGCGGTGTCGAAACGAAGATCTATTCCGACGACGAGTTCCCGACCGACTCCAAGGGCATCGCCCGCGGCAACGGCTACGGCCCCGACATTGCGTGGTTCCGCGACCCGGCAGGCAACGTGCTCGCCGTTATGCAGGCCAGCTAGAAGCTGCTATTTGGCGAGCTGCATTCCAAGTTTCGTACATGCATCGATTGCTGGTTTGATCGGTGGGTCACCTGGGTTGAGATCGATCAAGTTCACATCCTTGACTCCCCAAGGAAAGTCCAAGGTGCTGGACATCACCGAGTTTTCCCGGTCGTCGAATGGTAGGTGCCCGAAGCCCAAAACGTGAAGGATCTCGTGTACCACAAGACGCTCTGACAAGTCTCCCGGACGCGTCGTCACCCAAACCTCGCCGTACTTGAAGTGCCTTAGCCCGTCGGGCGTAACATCGAATTCGCGCGGAACCGCCTCTCCCGCTTGCGTGTCTCCCATCCGTGCTGTTCCATCTTCGAAGGAGATCGTTGGCTTGTCGGTTCCGGTGGCGAGCTCGATCTTCGGAAGAGTGGTGCCCACCCTGGCCTCATCGTACGCAAGCAGACCGCCGATGACCGTGGTTCGCTGTTCCGCCGTCAATCCCTCTTTCAGCGAGTAGGTGATGGTACCCGTCGCCCCGTCAGGCTTGGGAATCGGAGGGAGCCAATAGTAATAGGTCGAACTCCGGTTGTCGTCTTCGGTCCAACGAACCGGGTGCACCGGGCAGGCATCGGTGGAAATGACCGAATCCCTCGCCGCTACGGCCCGGGGTTTCGCACTCAACGATTTCTGGGCGTAGTCGACCAAAGGCCTCCAGCTGACCGGGTCGGTGTACAGTTCGCGAGCCTTCCGATACGCGTACCCGTCAGCGGCATAAGGATTCAACGAGCCGTAGCCCGAATAGTCGAAGCTGACCACCCGCGGCTCGGAGATGACCGTGTGTTCGGCATAGGAATAGTAGGTCGCTGTGGTCTCCCACCGACCGCTGTCAGTACAGACCTGCACAATCACTTGCGTGTCGGTACCGGCTCCCTGAAGCATCTGTGAGGCCTTCGGATCACACTCGGTGTCTTCATGAAAGCCCGCGAAAGCAGGCTGCGCCCAAGCAATACCGCAGAGCACAACCACCGCGACACCGCACGCCTCCGCCTCCGTGACCAACGCGAATTGTCAGCTGCCACAACAGTTTTCCTACTGAACATGAATCGTCACCGTTCCGATATTTGACTCCGAATGGGCATCAGGCCCGTACGCCCTGTAACGGAAAATTGCATCCCCGGTGAATCCCGGAGGCGGTGAATAGACGAAAGATCCCGTTCGGTCATCGATCTTCACCGTGCCGTGGTCCGGTGGGTTTCCCTCATCGAGGTGCCATTCGGAGTTCTTTGTCGGGAAGATGTCGTTCGATAGAAGCCCGTGCGCAGCATCCACAACGAAGTCCTCGCCAGCCCGAGCAGCGTAGGCATCGTCGAGCGCGAGCGCAGGCGAGCCGACAGTGACGGCGATGAAGGTAGGAAGGCTTGCGCGCCCAGCGGCATCTGCTGCCGTGACTTCGAGCGTCTCGTGCCCACGGTAAGAGGAATCCGGAGTGTAGGTCAGGACGCCACTTGCCGTCGCAGAGACGACTCCGTGAGGCGCGACCGCGCTGATGGTCGCCGACTCCGACAGGCATTGCACTCCGCGGAGCGCGGTTACCAGGCCAGCGATGACTACAGGGGGTTGATCGGTGATGCCAGCGCAGACGGGCGCACTCGGCCGCACGATGAGATTCGTGAACCCGGTCGCACCGTTCGCCTCCGCTGTGACTCTCGCCTTTGTCGGCGCGCCCGTGTCCACTTCAGTGGTGGTCAACGCGAACTCGGCAACGTCGCCAGCCGACACATGCGCATTCGTGAAAGTCAGCGTGCCGGCAACGTCATCATTCGCGCGAGCCCAGCCGGAAGGGATGCTCGGCACAGCATCGATCGAGAGGTGATCCACGTCCAATTCGACGACGGCCGACCCCGAAGTGTGTGCAGTGACGGTGAGCTGATACGTCGTTCCGCTGGTGCCTGCGCGAACGGACTCTGTCGAGAACCGACCGGCCGTTGAGAGGAGTGAAGGCTTCTCCTTGAGCGAGGGCAATGGCTTGGTACGAGTGTTGTAGTCGACCGGTTCGGTCTGTCTGGCAGCCAGGGACTCAGTGGCAGCCGCGCCTGGGTGGAGGTGCGAGGCGAAGCTGTTGATATCCGTCTTGAACAAGCGGACCGTGGTCGGCGTCGAACCGGGGAATCCCCCGTCGAGATAATGTGGCACCCACATGGCTCCGGCGGCCGCAACGTCATCCTTCCAGCGAGGCTTTGGTGCTGGGTTGAAATCGAGATCACCCGCGAGAACTTTGCGTGTGGAATCCCAACCACGGAGATCATCCGCGATGGAGCCGAAGACGACAGTCTGCCCGTCTGCTGTGACAGGCGTGGTGCCGTCGGCGATGGAATCGCCGGCCCCCGTATCTGAATGCAAGGCATAAGCGACGCCCAAACCGTCGGTACTGAAGTCGTCAAGGTTCTTGCGCATCGACACGGGCTGGACCGACTGCGGCCGCCCCTCGGGCGACAACCCCACCGAATAGACATCGAGAGCGTCATTGTCATCCGCGAAGGTCTGACACCCGCTGCAGTCGCCCGTGATGGAAAGGAGCGGGTTGATCGACGTCACAACCACACTCGCGCCGTTACCAGCGATCGATGCCGCGATCGACCCTCCGAAAGCCTCCTTCCATTGCCGCGTTCGGTGCGTCGATTGAGCCTTAGCTGCTATCTCGTCGTCCGACGGAGACGCTGAGTCATCGAGGAGGAGCGATACGCGATGCGTGTGGCCGGACGTCAGGTCGCGCACGTAGGCGTCGAGCATCTGACTGGTCTTCGGAATATCTCCCGACTCGACCAGGTCGAACGCACCTGACATGAACGCAACCCGAGAGCCGTCTGCCGAGATGCTTGGGCGTGATGAGTCGCCGTCAGCGGGTGTCGCCGCGCCTGCTGCATTTGAGACCAGTGCTGCCGTTGCGGCAACGCGATCGTATCGAAAGACCTGTGATGGCTTGGGCTTGTCACTTCCCGGGACGCCGGTCTTGCCACTTTCGGCAGTTGCCGTACCCGAACCAGAGGTGAAAGCGATGTACCGACCGTCTGCGGAAATCGACGGCTGGCGGCCCTCGTGCACGCTGGTTACGTCGCCAGATTCGGCGTCGTAGATCTCGATCGTTGGCGCTCCGGTGAAGTCGGCCCCACGGTTGTTGACACCCGGCACGGTGGACACGAATGCGACATGGCGACCGTCTGCAGTGATCACAGGCGACGCGTTCTCGCCAGGTTCGACGTTGGACGGTGCGGCCAGCGTCTCGACCTCCGGCGCATGTCGCGAGGTCACAAGTCGAGCAACGGTCTCGTTCATGTCGCGATACGCGATCTGTGCGCCTTCAGTCGGACCTGGGTCGGTTGCGAAAACATCCCGATCGGTGGTCATGAACGTGACGAAGCGGCCGTCGCCAGAGATGGATGCAGAGAACGACGAACCTGTGTGGGTTGAATCGCGCGCGCGCGTGGACACAAGATCGACCGCGCCCGTCACGGTGTTCTTGCGGTAGACGTGTCGGTCGTCGCCCTCCGCGTCCGGGGTGAGCTTTGCGGTGGATTCGAACACCGTGAACGTGCCATCGCCCGAGACAGACACCGTAGTGCCGGATTCGACAAGCGAGGGGCCCGAGTTCTCCCAGACGTTGCGAGGAACGTAATAGTCCGAATGCGGGCTCGCGAATGCCAGTGGTGCGAAAGCGACGATGGCTGAACAAACGAACGCGGTGCCGATGATGGCACGAGCGAGAGGTCGTATTCGGGCAGGAGAGTGACTGGGGGAAGGAGCGGGTTTCATCACAGACTTTCGACGGCGGACGCACTATGCGTTCCACCAGAGAGAGTCTCTAGAGGTCAATCCATTACGGCGCATGCCCAAAGAAGACTCACGCTGCAGTTCCAGCCCTCGGAGCGGCTACCCCTCCTCAGCCGGCGAGCGCCGCTCCTACCGCTCCGATCTCCTCAGTGTCGAGCTCGGGCGCAGCGAGGGCAGCAACATTCTGCTCGAGCTGCTCGACCGAGCTCGCGCCGATGATGGCAGAAGTGACGGGCGAGGTCTCGCCCTGCTGCCGCAGCACCCAGAGCAGGGCGAGCTGGGCGAGGGTCTGGCCCCGGGCATCCGCGATCTCGTTCAGCGCGCGGGCCTTGCTGAGGTAACTCTGCACCTTTTCAGGGGTGAGGAAGTGCCCCACCGCTGCTCGCGACGACTCGGGAATGTTGCCGTCGAGGTAGCGGCCCGTGAGCAACCCCTGCTCGAGCGGAGAGAACACGATCGCGCCGATGCCTTCAGCACGCACGGTGTCGAGCAGGCCAGACTCTTCGGGGCGGCGGTCGAGCATCGAGTACCGGGGCTGGTGGATCAGCAGCGGCACCTTGTGCTCGGCGAGGGCAGCCTTGGCTGCGAGGGTCTGCTCGGGCGAATAGTTCGACACCCCGACATAGAGAGCCTTGCCCTGGTGCACGGCCGTGGCGAGCGCACCCATGGTCTCTTCGATGGGGGTCACTGGGTCGGGCCGGTGGGAGTAGAAGATATCGACGTAGTCGAGACCGAGGCGGCCGAGGCTCTGGTCGAGTGACGAGAGAACATACTTGCGTGAGCCGAAGTCGCCATAGGGGCCCGGCCACATGTCGTAACCGGCCTTCGACGAGATGATGAGCTCGTCGCGGTACGACTTCAGGTCTTCGGCGAACAGATGGCCGAAGTTCGCCTCTGCCGAACCGTAGGGCGGCCCGTAGTTGTTCGCGAGGTCGAAGTGGGTGATTCCGAGGTCGAATGCCCGGCGCACGATGGCGCGCTGCACGTCGAGCGGCTTGGTGTGGCCGAAGTTGTGCCAGAGCCCGAGCGAGAGCGCCGGGAGCTTGAGACCGCTGCGGCCAACCCTGCGGTACTGCATGTCGTCGTAACGGGTGGGGTCTGCCAGGTAGGTCATGGAGCGCTTCTGCTTTCGGAAGAGTTGGTGGAGCCCAGCGTACTGATGCCACCGGCACGAGCGGATGCCCGACCGAAGCTGTTCGAAAAGAGTTCAGTTCAGTCGGCTGTGAGGGAGAAGCTGAGCGCAAACGCGGGGGTGTGAACTCGAATGGCAAGGGTTAACGCACGGGGTTCGACAGTGTGCCGATTCCCGCAACGGTGACGTCGACAACCTGGCCGCTGATGATCGGCCCGACCCCTGCGGGAGTTCCGGTGAGGATCACGTCGCCCGGCAGCAGCGTGAACACGCGCGACACGAAGGCCACGATCTCGGGGATGCCGAAGATCATGTCTGCTGTGGTGCCCTGCTGCTTCACAACTCCGTCGACGCGGGCTTCGATCCGAGCATCCGTGAAGTCGAATTCGGTCTCGATCACCGGGCCGAGGGGGCAGAACGTGTCATAGCTCTTCGCCCTGGCCCACTGGCCGTCGAGCTTCTGGATGTCGCGCGCCGTCACGTCGTTCGCCACCGTGTACCCGAACACCACCGAGGCGTAGTCTTCGGCGCGCACGTTCTTGGCCACGCTGCCGATCACAATCGCGAGTTCCGCCTCGTGCTCGACCTGCTTGCTGTCGGGCGGCAGCACGATCGCATCGCCGGTACCGATCACCGAGGTGTTGGGCTTCAGAAAGATGATCGGATGATCGGGCACCTCCCCGCCCATCTCTTTGGCGTGGTCCGCGTAGTTCTTGCCCACGGCGACCACCTTCGACCTCGGGATGACCGGGGCCAGGAGTTTCACGCCCGCAAGCGGCACCCGCTCCCCCGTGGTCTCGAACCCCTGGAACATCGGGTCGCCGACGAGCACCACGAGGTCGTCGCCGTCGGGGCCGCTGTCGAGGATGCCGTACCGCGGGTCGTCGCCCGCACTGAATCGCACAATCTTCACCCGTTCAGCCTATCCCCGTGCATCCACCGGGGACTTCGGGCGGAGCTGAGCTAACATACGCCTCCCTGCGCGCCCATAGCGCCCCTGCTCCGCCCCAAGTACTGGGTGACCCAGAGGAGGCGAGCCCTGCGCGGGCCAGCAACGCGCCGCGCTTGGAGCGAGCGCCCGTTCAGGGCGCCCGCCGCGCGAGACGCGCCCCACTTAGAGCGAACGCCCATTCAAGGCGCCCGCCGCGCGAGACGCGCCGCGCTTAGAGCGAGCGCCCGTTCAGGGCGCCCGCCGCGCGAGACGCGCCCCACTTAGAGCGAACGCCCATTCAAGGCGCCCGCCGCGCGAGACGCGCCGCGCTTAGAGCGAGCGCCCGTTCAGGGCGCCCGCCGCGCTCGCTTATGTGTCGAGCCGCGTCAGCCAGCCGTGGCGATCGGGGATGCGGCCGTACTGGATGTCGGTGAGCTCCTGGCGCAGCGACATCGTCAGCTCGCCTGCCGGAGCCCCAGCGGTGCCGAGAGCGAAGTCGTCGGCGAGCAGCTGCGCGACGGGCGCGATCACCGCTGCCGTACCGCAGGCGAACACCTCGACGATGTCGCCCGACGCCGAGCCAGCCTTCCACTCCTCGATCTCGACCTGTCGGATCTCGACGGTGTGGCCACGATCCCGCGCGAGCTGCATGATGCTGTCACGCGTGATGCCCTCGAGGATGCTCGACGACGCAGGCGTGACGAGCGTGCCGTCTTTGTAGACGAGAAAGAGGTTCATTCCGCCGAGCTCTTCGAGGTACTTGCCCTCCTGCGAGTCGAGAAAGAGAACCTGGGCGCAGCCCTTCTCGTACGCGAGTTCCTGAGGCAGCAGCGAGGAGGCGTAGTTGCCGCCGGTCTTCGCCGCACCCATTCCCCCGCGACCGGCACGGTTGAACTCCTTCGACAGCCAGATGTTCACGGGGGCAACTCCCCCGGTGAAGTAGGTGCCCGCCGGGCTCGCGATCACGTAGAAGCCGACCTTGCGAGCTGCACGCACGCCGAGAAAGCTCTCGGTGGCGAACATGAACGGCCGGAGGTACAGGCTGGTCTCCGGGGCATCGGGAACCCACGAGCCGTCGACGGCCACGAGCTGCTTGAGCGACTCGACGAAGTCCGCGGTGGAGAGCTGGGGCAGCGCGAGCCGGGCCGCAGACCGCTGCAGCCGTGCCGCATTCGCCTCGGGCCGGAAGGTGTGGATCGACCCGTCGGCGTGGCGGTAGGCCTTCAGCCCCTCGAAGATCTCCTGCGCGTAGTGCAGCACCGAGGCCGCAGGGTCGAGCGAGATCGGCCCGTAGGGGATCACCTCGGCGTTGTGCCAGCCGTCTTCGATGGTCCATTCGATCGACACCATGTGGTCGGTGAAGTGCTTGCCGAAGCCGGGGTCGGCAAGGATGGCCTCGCGCTCGGCTTCTGCCCGGGCATCCGTCGACGGAGTCAGCTGGAAGGCGAGCGGGAATTCGGTTGCCGATTCGCCGGCTGTGGGGGCTGGTGTCGAAGCGGTGGTCGTCATGGAGTGTGTCCTCAGGTCAGGAGATGGAGTTCGAGGGGTGGTGCAGCGCCGGTAGGGCTGGCTGGGTGTGCGCCGATCAGGGTCAGTGCGCGGCGACCGCAAGCGAGCCGAGCGCCGCCACGATCGCGTCACCCACCTCTGCGGTGCTTCGTGCAGGCAGTGCGTCTGCACCCGAGGCTCCGGATGCTGCACGAGCCCGACTCGCAAGGTCGCCGGTCACAGCATCCCGAACGCGGGCCGCTGCCTCAGGAAGCCCCTGCTGGTCGAGCAGGAGTGCCACCGACAGGATCGCGGCGGTCGGGTCGGCGATCTGCTGGCCTGCGATGTCGGGGGCAGAACCGTGCACGGGCTCGAACATGCTGGGGAAGACGCCGGTCGGGTTGATGTTGCCCGAGGCCGCCAGCCCGATGCCGCCGCTGATTGCGCCGGCCAGGTCGGTGAGAATGTCGCCGAAGAGGTTGTCTGTGACGATCACGTCGAACTTAGCAGGGTTCGTCACGAAGAAGATGGTCGCTGCGTCGACGTGCAGGTAGTCGACCGAGACGTCGGGGAACTCGGCTGCGATTGCGTTGACTGTGCGCTGCCAGAGGCTGCCCGAGAAGACCAGCACGTTCGTCTTGTGCACGAGCGTGAGCTTCTTTCGGGGGCGGCTGGCGGCGAGTTCGAAGGCGAAGCGCACCACGCGTTCGACGCCGTAGGCCGTGTTGACCGAGACCTCGTTGGCGATCTCGTGCGGCGTGCCGACGCGGATCGCGCCGCCGTTGCCGACGTACGGCCCCTCTGTGCCCTCGCGCACGACCACAAAGTCGACCTCGCCGGGATTCGAGAGCGGGCTCGTCACACCCGGGTAGATCGTGGTGGGTCGCAGGTTCACGAAGTGGTCGAGGGCAAAACGCAGCCGCAGCAGCAATCCGCGCTCGATGTTCGCGTCTTTCAGGCGCGGGTCGCCCGGCACCCCACCGACCGCACCGAGCAGAATGGCGTCGTGCGAGGCGATGGCGGCGAGATCGTCGTCGGTGAGCACGTCACCGGTCTCGAGGTAACGCGCAGCCCCGAGCGAGAAGTGCGTCTTCTCGACGGTCACTGCTTCGTCGGACACCACGGCACCGGATGCTCCGACCGCCGCATCGAGCACCTTCAGTGCCTCGGCGATGACCTCGGGGCCGATTCCGTCTCCGGGGATGACGGCTAGGCGAATGACACGAGGCATGACTGGCTCCAACGCTGGAATGAAAAGGTTCACCCCAGATTACAGCCCGCCGCCTTCTGGCACCTGCGGTGACCTTCCCGGGCGAGTGATCAGGCGCGCGCCTT
This sequence comes from Subtercola frigoramans, assembly GCF_016907385.1. Taxonomy (NCBI): domain Bacteria; kingdom Bacillati; phylum Actinomycetota; class Actinomycetes; order Micrococcales; family Microbacteriaceae; genus Subtercola; species Subtercola frigoramans. The sequence goes on from NZ_JAFBBU010000001.1 coordinate 3,040,453, forward strand.
GCGCAGCGTCACCAGGGCCAGGATGGTCGCGGCGACCATGAGCGCAGCGCCAATGGCCGAGGTGGTGACCACACCACTGTCGAAGGCCTGTCGCGCGGACTCGAGCAGCACCGTGCCGAGGCTCCACGGGATCTCGCCCGAAACACCGACCGCTCCGCCCAGCGTCTCTGACGCCGAAGTGGCCTGCTCGGTCGTGAGCCCGTGCGGCAGCACGATGCTCGAACGGTAGAACGCCGTGAGAATGCTGCCGAGCACGGCCGTGCCGAGCACTGCACCGAGTTCATAGGCGGTCTCAGACACGGCCGAGGCCGCTCCTGCCTTGTCTTCTGGCACCACAGAGATGATCAGGTCGTTAGAGATCGTCTCCGCAGCCCCGATCCCGAGGGCGAGCACCGCGAAGGCAATGGCGAGGGTCCCGGCCGTCGCTCCGGCGCCGGTGAGCATGACGATCACGTAGGCCGTCGCCGAGAGCATCAGCCCGCCGGCAACCACGATGCCCGGTTTCACCCGGCGCACGAGCGGAACGACGGCAAGGCCGGCCACGACCATTACGATGAGGCCCGGCACCAGGGCGAGCGCAGCATCCAGCGGCCGGAGCCCCAGCACCAGCTGGAGGTGCTGCGAGACGAAGAAGAGAAAGCCGACCAGCGAGACGACGCTGAGCAGATTGACCAGCACTGCGCCACTGAAGGCACCGACGCGGAACAGCCTCATGTCGAGCATCGGGTTCTCCCGTGAGAGCTGGCGACGGACGAAGGCGTACCCTGCGGCAAGCCCCAGGGCGAACAGGCCGACGGATGCCCAGCTGAACCCCTCGATGGCAAACTCCTTGATCGCGTAGACGATCGGCACGAGCATCACGAGCGAGAGGCCGATGCTCACGAGGTCGAGCTGGCCCGGGTTCGGGTCGCGCGATTCGGGAATCAGCAGCGGGGCGAAGATCAGCAGGGGAATCAGCACCGGCACGGCGATGAGGAAGACGGAACCCCACCAGAAGTGCTCGAGCAGCAGACCGCCGACGATCGGGCCGAGGGCCGCGCCCGCCGCGAAGCCGGAGGCCCAGATCGCGATGGCGAGACGGCGTTGCTGGCGGTCGGCGAAGATGTTGCGCAGCAGCGAGAGCGTCGAGGGCATGAGCATCGCGCCGAAGAAGGCCAGGGCGGCGCGGGCGGCGATGAGCAGTTCGGCTGTTGGCGCGAACGCAGCGACGATCGAGACGACTCCGAAGCCGACGGCACCGATCAGCAGAAGCCTGCGACGACCGATGCGGTCGCCGAGGCTGCCCATCGAGACGAGCAGGCCGGCGAGCACCAGCGGGTACATGTCGATGATCCACAGCTGCGCGGTGGCGCTGGGGTGCAGTGACTCGGAGATGACCGGCAGCGCGAAACTGAGCACGGTGTTGTCGACTGAGATGAGGAGTACCGGCAGCATCAGGACGGCCAGCGCGAGCCAGCCACGGAGGCCCACGCGGAGGTCGGGGTGCGATGAGGCGGTCGTGTGGCCGGATGCGACCGCGTTGGGGCGCGCACGACGAACGGACTGGCCCTGGGCCGGAAGACTGCGAGCGCGAGTGGGCGCCGAGACAGAATTCGCCGCGGAGATGGGGATCGTGGTCGAGACGGGGTTCGAGGTGAGGAGTGAGCTGGACATGAGGTGACCTGGTGTGCGTTCTGCTTCGGTGATGCGGGTGGTGCCCGGACAGGGCGTGTTCTCGGCGATGCCCGGGTTGATCATCCTCTAGTATACCGTCTAGTCGGTACAGTATGGCCCATTCGGGAGAGACTGCTCTCCAGGTGTCGACTCCACGGACGCGCACAGCGCGGGTCGGTACGATGTGACGATGACCTCAGCCCCGTCTGCTCGTGATCGGGTTCTCGACGCCTTCGAGACGATTCTCATCAACCAGGGTGAGCGTGCAGCGACGCTCGACGCCGTTGCAGCAGAGGCGGGCGTGAGCAAGGGCGGGCTGCTCTACCACTTCGGATCGAAGGAGGCCCTTGTCGACGGCCTGATCGAGCGGTTGTCGGCTCTGGTCACCGAAGACGTGGAGAACATCCGCACGGCTGAGGCCGGTGTCGTCGACTACTTCATTCGCAGTTCGGTCAACATCGAGAGCCCGCTCGACCGCGCGATCATCTCGGCGACCCGGCTCGCCCAGGGCTCACAGCCCAAGGCACAGGAGGCGCTGAAGTCCATGCAGCGCGACTGGTTCGACGTTCTGGCCGCGGCCGTGGGTGACGACGCGGTTGCTCGAACGATCATGCTCATCAGCGATGGGCTGTACTACAATTCGGCGCTTCTGCCCCCTGCCCTCACCGAGACGTCGAGCCGGGTCACGGCGAACATGGACGAACTCGTTGCGATCGCCGAGGGCCTGGTCGCGTCGCGCCGCACGGGCACAAAGCAACCGCACTGAGCGGAGCCGTGCGCGCTGCGCATCGCTCGCAACGCATCGCGGATGGGCCGCCGGACGAAGAAAGTGACGCGAACTGCTCTAGCCGCCCATCCGGAGCGCAGATCGCGTCACTTCTTCGACGGGAAGCGCCCGTCACGAGGTCGTGCGCGGTCAGTCGGTGATGTCGATCTCGGTGAGCACGTCGGCGTCGATTGCGACCCGCACACGCTCGAGCAGGGCGTCTGGTGCGGGCGAGTCGATCGTGAGAACGCTCAGGGCCTTGCCCCCGGCGTTGGTGCGCGCGATCTGCATGCCGGCGATGTTGATGGATGCGTCGCCGAACTCCTTGCCGTAGATGGCGACGATGCCGGGGCGGTCGTCGTAGATCATCACGAGCAGGTGTTCGGCGAAGGGCACCTCGACGTCGTAGCCGTTGATCTCGACGATCTTCTCGATCTGCTTCGTGCCGGTGAGGGTGCCCGAGACAGAGAGCTGCGAACCGTCGCTCAGAGCGCCGGTGAGGGTCAGGATGTTGCGGTACTCCTCGCTGACCGGATCGGTGATCAGGCGCACGGTCACTCCGCGCTGATCGGCGAGCAGGGGTGCGTTGACGTATGAGACGCTCTCGCTGACGACGTTCGTGAAGATGCCCTTGAGTGCTGCGAGCTTGAGCACACTGACGTCGAAGGCGGCGATCTCACCGCGAACAACGACGTCGACGCTCGTCAGCGGGCTCTTGGCAAGGCCCGAGAAGACCTGGCCGAGCTTCTCGATGAGGGCGATACCGGGGCGCACCGACGGATCGATGACACCGCCGGCGACGTTGACCGCGTCAGGAACGAGTTCGCCAGAGAGGGCAAGGCGCACCGAACGAGCGACCGAGACGCCAGCCTTCTCCTGCGCCTCATCGGTCGACGCACCCAGGTGGGGGGTGACGACAACGTTCTCGAGGCTGAGCAGTTTCTCGTCCTTCGGCGGTTCGCTGACGAAGACATCGAGTCCTGCGCCTGCGATCACCCCGGTGGTGAGGGCCCGGTAGAGCGCGTCTTCGTCGATGAGGCCGCCGCGGGCGACGTTCACGATGAAGGCTGTCGGTTTCATGAGGGCGAGCTGGGCATCCGAGATCATTCCGGTGGTCTCCGGCGTCTTCGGCATGTGGATGGTGATGAAGTCCGACTCGGCAAGCAGTTCTTCGAGGCTGAGCAGGGTCACACCGAGCTGCTGGGCGCGGGCCGAGGTGATGTAGGGGTCGTACGCGACGACGTTCACGCCGAAGGCCTGCATGCGGGCGGTGATGAGGGCACCGATGCGGCCCAGGCCGATGATGCCGAGGGTCTTCTCGTAGAGCTCGACACCGGTGTACTTCGAGCGCTTCCACTGGGCCTGGGCGAGGGCCGCGTGCGCCGCAGGGATGTGGCGGGCGAGGCTCAGGATGTGGCCTACGGTGAGTTCGGCTGCGGAGATGATGTTCGACGTGGGGGCGTTGACGACCATGACACCGGCGACCGTCGCGGCCTTGATGTCGACGTTGTCAAGACCGACACCTGCGCGGGCGATGACCTTGAGGTGGGGCGCTGCCGCGATTGCTTCGGCGTCGACCTTCGTCGCCGAGCGCACCAGGATGGCACTGGCATTCGCCAGCGCGGCAAGCAGGGCCGGTCGGTCGGTGCCGTCGACGGTGACGACCTCGAAGTCGGGGCCGAGCGCGTCGACGGTGGCGGGCGAAAGTTCTTCTGCGATCAACACGATCGGTTTTGACACGAGAGTGGGTTCCTTACGGTGGGTGCGCCGGGCTGCGGCGCTGGATACACGCGGCACGGGGGCGTGACCCCTCAACTTTAGTGCCTGCCGCCCCGGCGGGTCGCACTGTGACAGAACGCTCGGCCGGGTGGGGTACACCGCAGAATGGGAGTATGAACCCAGAAACCGTGACGGCCGTGCAACTCGGCGCGGCCATCGTGCTCGGCATCGCTTTTGTCGGAATGGGCATCAATCACTTCCTGCCGGCGGGGCGCCGGACGATGGCCGCGATGATCCCGCCCTCAATGAGGCGGGCCGGGATGCTCAGCCCATCGAACCTCGTTCTCTTCACCGGATTCTGCGAGATCGCCGGCGGAGTCGGGTTGTTCATCCCGGCGACGCGACCCATCGCGGCAGTCGCTCTCGCAGTGTTCCTCGTGGCTGTGTTTCCGGCGAACGCCTATGCGGCTGCCCGCAAGGACCGCTTCGGCGCCCTGGCCATCCCGCTGGTGCCGCGTGCGATCGCGCAGGTCGTGCTCATTGCCGTGCTGCTCTTCGTGGCCTTCGCTTAGGCAGGAATCACGAACGGAACGATGCCGCGGTAGAGGCTCTGCAGGTCGAGGGTGATGACGGCAACGACGGCGAAGCCGACGAGGAACACGAGCGCGGCCCGGCCGGCACCGACCCGGCGAGTGCCCCAGAGCACGAGCCCGTAGACGATGAACGGTGCGGCAATCAGCCCGACCAGCGCCCAGAGGGCGCTTGTGGGCATCGCGACGTCGACCGACGCGAACGACTGGGTGAGGCCGATGAGGTTCGAGAGGGCCTCGAAAGCAGCGATGGCGAACAGGAAGGCGAAGACGATCGCGACGATCCACCCGCCGCGGCCGCGCACGCGTTTCGCGGGTGCGCTTGGATCGCTCCGGGCGGTCGTGGCAGCTGCCGCACCAGAGTCACGGTTCTCAGAATTGGTCATCGCTTCTACCTTCCGGTGATGAACGGCCAGGGGATGAGCACAAGAACCCCGATGATCAGCCACAGCAGTCTCACCGCAACTCTCCGCCGCGCCCCGAGGAGCAGCGTCGCCAGGAACCAGAGGGAGGGAGCGGCGATGGCCAGCACACCCTGCATATCCTGCACGATCTCGGCGAGGCCGGTCGGCGCCAGCCAGGTACGCGTGAAGACGACGAGCCAGCCCACGGTGTAGAGCAGGTAGACACCGCCGATCACCCCGAAGGCGATGAGTGCGGGCGAGCTCAGCTGGGCGCCGGCTTTCTCAGCGGCAGCCAGTTCGTCGTCTGCAGCGGCGTCTTCTGCCGCTTCGGCCTGCTTTACACGGGCGTCTGCCACTGCGGCCTCGTTGGCGGCGGTGAGCGCCGCCGCTGCCTTCGCGGCGTCAGCTGAGGGCGGGGTGACGAGCGGTGCAGGCTCTGCAGCCGGAACCGTGTCGGGTGCCGCAACGACGGCAGGAGCATCCGGAGCCGTGGGGGCCTTCGCGGCCGCGCGGGAGTCGAATGCGTAGCTCGGGTCATTCTCGTCACCCCAGCTGAGGGCGTCGTCATCAGTGTCGCGGGGCATGACTTCAGCGTACCCCGAGCCGTAACGACAAAAACCGACGAACCTCAGCCCCTCCCTCGCACAGAGCGAGGAGGTCGGGCTGAGGTTCGTCGGTTTTTCGCGTCGCCGGTTGAATAGCTCCGGGAGGAGCGTACCGAAACCCCGCCAGCAATCGGGGGGCTTCGATACAGCCCTGACGGGCCTACTCAACCAGCGTTCAGGCAGGGTCTAGCGCGCAGCGCTACCTTCGGTGTAGTCAGCGTCGGTCTGCTTCCAGGCGAAGAGGGCGCGCAGCTCGCGGCCGGTCTCCTCGATCGGGTGCTGGGCACCCTTCTCACGCAGGGCGAGGAACTCGGGGGCTCCGGCATCCTGATCGGCGATGAACCGCTCAGCGAAGGCACCGGACTGGATGTCGGCCAGAACGGCCTTCATGTTCTCCTTGACGTCGGGTGTGATGACGCGCGGGCCCGAGACATAGTCGCCGTATTCGGCGGTGTCGGAGACACTCCAGCGCTGCTTGGCGATGCCACCCTCCCACATGAGGTCAACGATGAGCTTCAGCTCGTGGAGAACCTCGAAGTAGGCGATCTGCGGCTGGTAGCCGGCCTCGGTGAGAACCTCGAAACCGTACTGCACGAGCTGCGAGGTGCCACCGCAGAGAACGGCCTGCTCGCCAAACAGGTCGGTCTCGGTCTCTTCGGTGAACGTGGTCTTGATTCCGCCGGCGCGGAGGCCGCCGATGGCGCGGGCGTACGACCAGGCGAGCGCCCAGGCCGAACCCGAGGCGTCTTCTTCGACAGCGACGATGACGGGAACGCCACGGCCGGCTTCGAACTCGCGGCGCACGGTGTGGCCCGGGCCCTTGGGTGCGACGAGAACAACATCGGTGCCCTCTGGCGCCTGGATGTAGCCGAAGCGGATGTTGAAGCCGTGGCCGAAGACGAGCGTCGAACCGGGCTTGAGGTTCGGGGCGATGTCGTCCTTGTAGATGCCGCGCTGGTGCTGGTCGGGTGCGAGGATGACGATCACGTCGGCCCAGGCGGTTGCCTCGGCGACGGAGAGAACCGTGAAGCCGGCCTCTTCTGCCTTCTGGATCGACTTCGAGCCAGCCTTGAGGGCAACGACGACCTCGACACCGGAGTCACGCAGGTTCAGTGCGTGAGCGTGTCCCTGGGACCCGTAACCGACGACGGCTACCTTCTTCGACTGGATGATCGACAGATCGGCATCTGCGTCATAAAAGATTTCAGTCACTGTGTTTCCTTCTCCTTGTTTGGGCTGGTGCAGTATTCGCTGGTTGAGTAGCGGCGGAGCCGCGTATCTCAACCAGGTATGCGGGGGTGCTGGTCTCGATACGCTCCTGCGGAGCTACTCAACCGGCTGGGGGGTGTGAATCAGTTCTTGTAGACGCGTTCGGTGATCGACTTGCTGCCGCGCCCGATGGCCAGGAGGCCCGATTGCGCCAGCTCCTTGATTCCGTAGGGCTCGACCACGCGCAGGAACGCGTTCGTCTTACCCGTGTCGCCGGTCACCTCGATGACGAGCGCATCGCTCGACACGTCGACGACCCTGGCACGAAACAGGTTGACGGCTTCGAGCACGTGCGACCGTGTCGAGTTGTCGACTTTGACCTTCACCAGCAGGTGCTCACGCTGCACCGACTGGCTCTGGTCGAGTTCGACGATCTTGATCACGTTGACGAGCTTGTTGAGCTGCTTCGTGACCTGCTCGAGCGGGGCGTCTTCGACGTCGACCACCACGGTGATGCGCGAGAGGCCCTCGATCTCACTCGCACCGACGGCGAGCGACTCGATGTTGAAGCCGCGACGGGCGAACAGGCCGGCGACGCGGGTCAGCAGACCCGGTTTGTCTTCGACAAGCAGGGAGAGTACGTGGCTCATGGTCTTTACTCCTCTTCCCACTCTGGGGCGTGCTCGCGCGCGTACTGAACTGATGAATTGCTGAGTCCCTGGGGAACCATCGGCCAGACCATCGAGTCACGGCTCACCACGAAGTCGATGACGACAGGGCGATCGTTGGTCTCGATCGCCAGCTTGATCGCTGCGTCGACGTCTTCCTTCTTGGTGACCCGGATGCCCAGCGCGCCATACGCGTCAGCCATCTTCACGAAGTCGGGGATCATGATCGTTCCGTCGCCGGTGTTGAGGTCGGTGAAGCTGTGGCGACCGTCGTAGAAGAGCGTCTGCCACTGCCGCACCATGCCGAGCGAGGAGTTGTTGATGATCGCGACCTTGATCGGGATCTTGTTGATGGTGCAGGTGGCCAGCTCCTGGTTGGTCATCTGGAAGCATCCATCGCCGTCGATCGCCCAGACCGTGCGGTCGGGGTTCGCGACCTTCGCGCCCATGGCTGCAGGAACGCCGTAGCCCATGGTGCCCGCGCCTCCCGAGTTCAACCAGGCGTTGGGTCGCTCGTACTTAATGAACTGGGCGGCCCACATCTGGTGCTGGCCGACACCCGAGGCGTAGACGCCCTCGGGGCCGGTGATCTGGCCGATGCGCTCGATGACATACTGCGGTGAAAGCAGACCGTCTTCAGGCTCGTCGTAGCCCAGCGGGTACTGGCGCTTCAGTTCACGAAGGCGATCCCACCAGTCGGAGATGTCAGGCACCGCGTCGATCGCCGGCGACGCCAGCGTGTCATCGTCAGGGCCGGCGACCTCCGCGGCGGCGGCCGCTGCGCTGGCAGCACCGGCCGCGGCCTCAGCCGCCGCAACGGTGAAGGCGGCGATCAGGTCGATGATGACGTCTTTGGCGTCACCCACGATCGGAACATCGGCCGTACGGATCTTCGAGATCTCGGCCGGGTCGATGTCGACGTGCACGACCTTCGCATCAGGAGCGAACTCGCTGACCTTGCCCGTGACCCGGTCGTCGAAACGCGCGCCGAGAGAGATGAGCAGGTCGCTCTCCTGCAGCGCGAGCACAGCGGGAACCGTGCCGTGCATGCCCGGCATGCCGAGGGCCTGCGGGTGCGAATCGGGGAATGCGCCGCGGGCCATCAGCGTCGTGACGACAGGCACACCGGTGAGCTCGGCAAGAGCCAGCAGTTCGGCCGATGCCGCCGCGCGGATGACACCGCCACCCACGTAGAACACTGGCCGCCTGGCTTCGACCAGCAGCTGTGCCGCGGCCTGGATCTGCTTTCCGTGCGCCTTGACGACGGGACGATACCCCGGCAGCTCGACCTTGGCCGGCCAGACGAAGGGCGCCTTGTTCTGCTGGGCATCCTTGGTGATGTCGACGAGAACGGGCCCCGGTCGGCCGGTCGACGCGATGAGATACGCCGCAGCGAGCGTTGCGGGGATGTCTTCGGGCTTGGTGACCAGGAACGAGTGCTTCGTGATGGGCATCGTGATGCCGACGATGTCGACCTCCTGGAAACCGTCCGTTCCCATCAGGTGCGAGAAGATCTGTCCGGTGATGCACAGGAGCGGCACCGAGTCCATGTAGGCATCGGCGATCGCGGTGACGAGGTTCGTCGCTCCCGGGCCCGAGGTCGCGATGGCGACCCCCACCTTGCCCGTCGATGACGCGTACCCCTCGGCAGCGTGCCCGGCACCCTGCTCGTGGCGCACGAGGATGTGCCTGATCGTCGACGAGGCCATCAGCTCGTCGTAGAACGGGATGATCGCACCGCCCGGGAGGCCGAAGACGTCGGTGACGCCGAGGATCTCGAGCGAGCGCAGGATCGCGCCCGACCCGGTGAGTACTTCTGGCTCCAGCTTCGGAGCAGCCGGCCTGGCCGTCGGTCGGGCACCGGGATGCGCGGAATTCGACGGCACGGGGAGTGATTCCGTGGACATAGTGAGGGGTCCTATTACTTGCAAGCGAAGTGTTGCCCGGTGCACACGCACCGACGCAACCTGGTGAGGGGCTTCGTTACCCGGTGATCGCGCCTTCTGCTGCAGAATGCACGAGTTTCGAGTACTTGGCCAGAACGCCACGGGTATAGCGCGGAGGAAGCGGAGCCCAGCCGTCTCGGCGGGCTGCAAGCTCTGAGGGCTCAACCAGTAGGTCAAGCGAGCGAGCTGCGATATCGACCCGTATTAGATCACCATCGCGCACGAAGGCAATCGGACCTGCATCGACTGCTTCGGGTGCTATGTGGCCGATACACAGTCCGGTTGTGCCGCCTGAGAATCTGCCGTCTGTCAAGAGTAGTACATCTTTGCCGAGCCCTGCACCCTTGATGGCGGCGGTGATCGCGAGCATCTCGCGCATGCCGGGGCCGCCCTTCGGGCCTTCGTACCGGATGATCACCACATCACCGTGCTTGATCTCGCCGTTCGTCAGGGCATCCATGGCGGCGCGTTCCCGCTCGAACACCTTTGCGGGGCCCTCGAAGACGGATGCGTCGAACCCGGCCGTCTTGACCACGCCGCCCTCGGGCGCCAGCGACCCCTTGAGCACGGTGAGCCCCCCCGTCGCGTGGATCGGGTTGTCGAGCATGCGCAACACCTTGCCGTCGAGCGGGGGGATGTCGATCTCGGCGAGGTTCTCGGCCAGGGTCTTGCCCGTGACGGTGAGTGCGTCGCCGTGCAGCAGCCCAGCATCCAGCAGGGCCTTCATGAGAACCGGCAGTCCGCCACGGCGGTCGAGGTCGTTCATGACGTACTGGCCGAACGGCTTCATGTCGGCGAGGTGCGGGATGGTGTCGCCGATGCGGTTGAAGTCATCGATGGTGAGGTCGACCTCTGCCTCGTAGGCGATCGCGAGCAGGTGGAGGATGACGTTGGTCGAGCCCCCGAGCGCCATGGCGACGGCGATGGCGTTCTCGAAGGCGTGTTTGGTGAGAATGTCACGGGTCGTGATGCCGAGGCGCAGCATGTTGACGACGGCCTCACCGGAGCGGTGGGCGTAGTAGTCGCGGCGGCGGTCGGCACTGGCGGGCGAGGCCGAGCCGGGAAGGCTCATGCCGAGTGCTTCTGCGACGCTCGCCATCGTGTTGGCCGTGTACATTCCGCCACAGGCGCCCTCGCCCGGGGCGAAGGCGCACTCGATGCGCTTGGCGTCGGCCTCGCTCATGGTGCCGGCCTTGACGCCGCCGACCGCCTCGAACGAGTCGATGATCGTGATGTCCTTCTCGGTGCCGTCGCTGAGCTTCACCCAGCCCGGAGCGATCGAGCCCGCGTAGAGGAACACGCTCGCGAGGTCGAGCCGGGCCGCTGCCATGAGCATTCCGGGTAGCGACTTGTCACAGCCCGCCAGAAGAATGGAGCCATCGAGGCGCTCGGCCTGCATGACGGTCTCGACGCTGTCGGCGATGACCTCGCGTGAGACGAGCGAGAAGTGCATGCCCTCGTGGCCCATCGAGATGCCGTCAGAGACCGAGATCGTGCCGAACTGCAGCGGGTAGCCGCCGCCGGAGTGCACACCCTCTTTCGAGGCCTGCGCCAGACGGTCGAGGGAGAGATTGCACGGGGTGATCTCGTTCCACGAGCTCGCGATGCCGATCTGCGGCTTGTCCCAGTCGGCGTCACCCATGCCCACGGCACGGAGCATTCCGCGTGAGGTGGTGGCTTCGATTCCATCGGTGACGACGCGACTGCGCGGCTTCATGTCTATTTCGGGCATGTTACGAGTCTAGAACGCGCGAGGGCAGCATCATGTCTGCTCAGGAGGGCAGAATCGCCTGTTCCTCCCGAAGCGACGCGAGGTCGGCGAGCACCCCGGCCACCTCGCCGGGATTCGCCACGCTGAATCCTGCAGCGGTGGCTCCCAGACCGCACTTCAGGCCGAGGTCCGCGGGCCCGAGCACCCGGAAGGCGTCTTCGTCTGTCACGTCATCGCCTGCATAGAAGACCGCCGTTGCGCCGGTGAACTCTGCGAGGTGCCGGAGCGCGTCGCCCTTGGTGGCACTACGCAGCGAGAACTCGATCACATTCTTGCCCTCGCGAACCGTGAGGCCGTCGATGTGGGCCGTCTCTGCGAGCGCCGCCTCGTGCGTGGCACGGCTGTCTTCGTCTGACGCCAGCCGGGTGTGCAACGCGAAACCGGCGGGCTTGATCTCGACCCAGACCTGGTCGAAGCGGGCCGCAACGGCTTCGAGTACGTCGCCGAGCCTGCCGACCTGCTTGCGTTCGTCCTCGCTCTGGTCGAGGGTGACGTCCGGTGAATCCAGTCGGAACTCGACTCCGTGCGAACCGACGAGCAGCACAGAGTCGGGTGCCTCGGCGACGTGCTGAAGGCTGGCCATGGCCCGGCCTGACACGAGCGCGACGCGCGTGTCAGGCCGGGCGACCAGGCGCAGGATGGCCGCGCGGGCCTCTGGCAGTGCGCGGGCGTTCTCGGGGTCATCCACTTCGGGTGCCAGCGTGCCGTCGAAGTCCAGGGCGACCAGCAGTCGCGGAGTCGCCGCGAGTTCAGTCAGTCTCTGGGCAAGGGCCGCCGATACCGTCACTGGTCAGCGCCCTGCAGGTCAGAGGTGCGACTCGAATCGACCTCGCCGCCCTCGCCGCCAACCCGTCGGGCATGCTCGTCGTTCTCGGCGTCGGCCGCCTCTGCCGCCGCGTCGGCGGCACTCTGGGCGAGTGTCTGCGCGGCCAGGGCATCGAGGAACGACTTCGACCAGCGGGCGACATCGAATTCGATCACACGTCGGCGCATACTGCGCATTCGGCGCGAGCGCTCATGGCGGGGCATCGCGATCGCCTTCAGGATCGCTTCCTTCAGGCCCTCGATGTCATGCGGGTTGACCAGTAGTGCGGCCTTCAGCTCGTCAGCGGCACCGGCGAACTCGCTCAGCACCAGCACGCCGTCATTGTCGAACCGGCTCGCGACGTATTCCTTGGCAACGAGGTTCATGCCGTCGCGGAGCGCGGTGACGAGCATGACGTCGGCAGCCAGGTAGAGGGCCACCATCTCTTCACGGGGAAAACCCTGGTGCAGGTAGCTGATCGCCGCGTGGCTGATGGTCGAGAAGTCACCGTTGATGCGGCCCACGGTGAGTTCGATCTCGTCGCGGAGCATCATGTAGGTCTTGACCCGTTCGCGACTCGGGCTGGCCACCTGGATCAGGCTGGTGTCTTCGGCGCTGAGATTGCCGTCTTCGAGAAGCTCGCCATAGGCTTTGAGCCGGTGGCCGATGCCCTTCGTGTAGTCGAGGCGGTCGACGCCCAGCAGCACGACGTCGGGGTCGCCCAGGTCGTGCCTGATCTCCCGGGCCCTCGCCTGGATCTCCGGGCTCCGCGCCAGATCTTCGAAGCTCGCCGCGTCGATCGAGATCGGAAACGCGCGTGCGACGACGGTGCGAACCCGGATGCCCCGGCGCGACACTTTCGCCCTGGCCGGGTTGCCCTGCACCTCTGCTTCGTCGTCGATCGGCACGTCGATGTTGGTGCCTTTGCTGGTATGACCCAGCAGACGTCGCACGGCACGCGAGAAGTTGCCCGCGTCAGCCACGCGCTGGAACCCGATCACGTCGGCGCCGAGCAGGCCCTCGATGATCTGCGTGCGCCACGGGAGCTGGGAGAAGATTCCATATGCCGGAAATGGAATGTGATTGAAGAAGCCGATCACCAGGTCGGGCCGCAGCTGGCGCAGCATCTTCGGTACAAGCTGCAGCTGGTAGTCCTGCACCCAGACAGTGGCCCCGTGGGAGGCGACGGCCGCGGCAGCATCGGCGAAGCGCTGGTTGACCGCCAGGTACGATTCCCACCAGTCGCGGTGATACGTGGGGGGCGCGATCACGTCGTGATAGAGCGGCCACAGAGTGTCGTTGGAGAACCCCTCGTAATAGAGCTCGACGTCGTCGTGGCTGAGGGCGACCGGAACGATCGAGATGCCATCGTGTTCGAAGGGCTCCGAGTCGTCGTCGGGAACTCCCGTCCACCCCACCCAGGCACCTTCGCTGGCCTTCATGACCGGCTCCAGTGCGGTCACCAATCCCCCGGGCGACGCACGCCACGAACTCGTGCCATCGTCGGCGACCACCTTGTCGACGGGCAGCCTGTTGGAGACGACGACGAAGTCAAAGTGGTCGACTGTCTGCTGGGGGGCGGCTGAAGTGATGAGGAGCGTCCTTTGGGGTTCGAAAGTTGTCCCTCCACGGTATCAGGCACCCAACAGACGGTGTCAGGGCAGTGAATATTCCAACATCCCTGTCTTCTGCCAGCCCCTGAGGTTTAGGCTTCACACGATGATTCGTGTAGGGATGAGTACGTCGTGCGTCTACCCACTGGGGGTCGAAGAGGGTTTTCGGCACGCCAGTCTTGCGGGGTTTGACGGGGTCGAAGTGATGGTCACCCGGGATGAGGTGACACAGTCACCCGACACGCTTCTCGCGCTCTCGGAGAAGTACGGCATGCCGATTCTCTCGATCCATGCGCCTGTGCTGCTGCTGACCCACTTCGTGTGGGGCAGGGACCCGCAGATCAAACTCGAGAAGTCGGCCGAGCTGGCCAAGTCGGTCGGCGCCACAGCGGTGGTCGTGCATCCACCGTTCCGCTGGCAGGCCGGGTACGCCGAGAACTTCCTGCGCATCGTGCGTGAGACGACCGAGACCTTCGGCGTCGAGATCGCCGTCGAGAACATGTTCCCGTGGAAGGTCAAGAACACCAGCGTGAAGGCCTACTCGCCCGGTTGGGACCCTGTTGTCATGGACTGCGACGCGGTCACCCTCGACTTCTCGCACGCAGCGCTCTCTGGTCGGGATTCGCTCGAGATGGCTGAGGCGCTTGGTTCCAGGTTGCGGCATGTGCACCTCTGCGACGGCTCTGCCTCGCTCGACGAGGGTCGCATCTTCGACGAACACCTGCTGCCGGGCTACGGCAGCCAGCCCGTGCGCGAAGTGCTCCAGTTCCTCCACAGCAGCGGCTGGTCGGGCAACATCGTCGCCGAGGTCAATACCCGAAAGGCGAAGACCGAGGATGATCGGCTCGAGCTCCTGCGCGAGACCGCCGCGTTCGGTCGCGGTGAAGAGTGGCCGAACGCCGATGCGGCCGACGGAACGAAGCACACGCAGAAGAAGCGGAGCCAGAAGAAGGCGGCCCGTGCAGCCTCGAAGCTGCAGGTCGACTCGGGCGTCAAGAATCACGGCACGAAGGCCGAAGGCGATGACACGAGCGCCAGGTCTGAGGAGAAACGGGAGAAACGGCGCGCCAAAGCGGTGAAGAAGGCGCACAAGCAGGCACGCCGGGCCGGCCAGTCTGCCTGAAGGCTGCCCGAAGCGAAACCCCCGCCTGCAGGATCAGCGGTCATCGCGCTGATTGGATAACGTTGTTCTTCGACGGTCACAACGAAAGGCTCGCCATGCGTAAGTTCATTTTCAACACCAGCATCATCGGTGCCGTTGCGAGCGGTTTTGCGGTCATCCAGACTTCCCGCAAGGGCCCGCGCGACTGGCGCCTCGTTCTCATGTGGATCAGCTGGGGGCTCACGGTCGCGCTCGCGGTCGGCAGCGTCCTGCAAGACGACAGAGATGCCCTCGAGCTGAACAGCTGAGCACCCACAGCTTCCCGGCTGAGGTGTGATGGCGAACGTACTGTCCGTCCGGACCACACGCTAAGCGAGGAACGCGCGCAACAGGGACGCGGTTCCTTCGAGGTGCTCTCTCATCTCTCGTGCGGCTGATTCAGCATCCGCCGTCAGAATCGCAATGGCGATGCGCTCATGCTGCTCGTTCGAATGACGGATGTTGCGCTCGAATAGCGGAATCTGGTTGAGCAGCGTGTTGACCTGCGTGCGGCTGTCGGCCAGCAATGTGACCAACGAGGGCGAGCCCACCAGCTCCCCGACCGTGAGGTGGAAACGGGAGTCGAGACGCCGGTAGTCTGCAGGGTCAGCAGTCGTGACGGCTTGGAGCTGCGCCCAGAGTTCGACTCGTTCGGGAGCCGAAAGAGTCATTGCGGCAGCAGCCCGTACGGCACCGACCTCGAGGATCTCTCGCAGAACCAGCACGTCGTTGATCTCCGCTGCCGTCGGGGGTCTGCGGGTGAGCTCACTGTCGATCGGCCCGCTCGGCACGACCTCGCGCACGAACGTTCCGCCATAGCGACCTCTTTTCGAGACGAGGTACCCGGCCGTGCTGAGGGACCGGATCGCGTCGCGGACAGTGTCGCGGCTCACGTCGAGCAGTGCGGCCAGCTCGCGCTCCGGCGGCAGCTGGCCACCCGGAGCGATCACTCCCAGCCGGATCGTCTGGAGCAGCCGCGAAACCGTCTCCTCGAAGGCATTGCCCGGGCGCACCGGGCGCAGCATTGCGAACTCGACGAGATCGACCGGGACGACTGACGACTCAGGCACTCCGAGGTCTTCGGATTCAGCAGAGCTCGGCAGGGCATCCGGCCCATCGTTTGGCTCTGACACGGTCTGGCCCTAGATCGGTGTGACATACGCAGCGCTGATACCGCCGTCGACCATGAACGTCGAGGCGGTGATGAACGAGGCGTCGTCGCTGGCGAGGAACGCGACCGCTGCCGCGAGTTCGTCTGGTTCGGCGAACCGCCCGGTCGGAACGTGCACCAGTCGCCGGGCCGCGCGCTCCGGGTCCTTCGCGAAGAGCTCCTGCAACAGCGGCGTGTTCACCGGCCCCGGGCACAGGGCATTGACGCGGATCCCTTGACGGGCGAATTGCACACCGAGCTCGCGGGTCATGGCGAGCACGCCACCCTTCGATGCCGTGTAGGAGATCTGCGAGGTCGCCGACCCGAGCACGGCCACGAATGACGCGGTGTTGATGATCGAGCCGCTCTGTTGGGCGACCATGTGGCGAAGTGCCGCTCGCGAGCACAGGTACACCGATTTGAGGTTCACGTCTTGCACCTTCTCCCACGCCGGAAGTTCCGTGGTCTCGATCGAATCGTCGTCGGGCGGCGAGATCCCGGCGTTGTTGAAGGCGATGTCGACGGAACCGTAGGTCTGGTTGGTGGTGTCGAAGAGGTGGTTGACCTCCGCTTCGTCGGTGACATCGACCCGCAGGAACAGTCCACCGACTTCCGCAGCAGCCGCCGGGCCTGCGACCTCATCGCGGTCGGCGATTACCACGGTGGCTCCTTCAGCTGCGAACCGGCGTGCGGTCGCAAGGCCGATTCCGCTTGCACCGCCGGTGATGACGGCGATCTTGCCGGCGAGTCGCTGGGTGAGATCGATGGGTGTGATCCGGGTCATGGATTCTCCTTGAGGAGTTGAGGGGCGAAAGAGGAAAACAGGCACTGGATCAGGGTCGGAGGCGGGTTTCGATACGCTCCTGGGGAGCTACTCAACCAGCGGGGGCGGGTCTCAGAGGTCATCGACGGCCAGGAACACGTTCTTCGTCTCGGTGAAGGCGAGCGCGGCATCCGGCCCAAGCTCGCGGCCGAGGCCTGACTGTTTGAAGCCGCCGAACGGGGTGGAATACCGAACTGACGAATTCGAGTTGACCGAGAGATTGCCCGACTCCACAGCGCGGGAGACCCGGATGGCGCGGCTGACGTCACGCGTCCAGATCGAGCCACTCAGCCCATACTCGCTCGCGTTGGCGAGTTCGATCGCGTCGGCCTCGTCGTCGAAGGGGAGAACTGAGACCACGGGGCCGAAGATCTCCTCCGTCGCCGCCCGAGAGTTGCGTTCGGGGGTGAGCACGGTGGGCGCGAACCAGAACCCCGCGCCTGCCGGGGCCGACCCGCGAAACGCCAGTGTGGAATCGTCGGGCAGGTAGCTCTCGACCTTCGCCAGATGCTCCGCAGAGACCAAGGGCCCCATATCGGTGCTCTCAGACGTCGGGTCGCCGACTGCGACGGCCGCGACGGCCGGTTCGAGCAACTCGAGGAAGCGGTCATAGACACCACGCTCGACAAGGATCCGGCTTCGGGCGCAGCAGTCCTGGCCCGAGTTCTCGAACACGGCACCCGGGGCCGAAGCTGCGGCTCTTTCGAGGTCGGAGTCGGCGAAGACGATGTTCGCGCTCTTACCCCCGAGTTCGAGGGTGACACGCTTGACCTGCTCCGAGCATCCGGCCATGATGCGCTTGCCGACAGCAGTCGAGCCCGTGAACATCACCTTGCGGACCGCTTCGTGGGTGACGAACCGGTTGCCGACGACAGTACCTCTGCCCGGGAGCACCTGGAACAGGCCTTCTGGCAGCCCTGACTGCACACCGAGCTCTGCCAGGCGCATCGAGGTGAGCGGGGTCCATTCGGCCGGCTTCAGAACCACGGCGTTGCCTGCCGCGAGGGCGGGAGCGAACCCCCACGACGCGATCGTCATCGGGTAGTTCCACGGGGTGATGACGCCGACGACGCCAAGAGGCTCTGCGAAGGTGATGTCGATGCCGCCGGCCACCGGAATCTGTGAGCCGAAGAGCCGTTCGGGCGCGCCCGCGTAGTAGTTCAGCACGTCGCGCACGTGTCCCGCCTCCCACCGCGAGAGAGCGATCGGATGCCCGGAGTTGCGTGTCTCAAGCTGAGCCAGGTTCTCGGCGTCGGCGTCGACGGTGGCCGCAAAAGCCCGGAGAGCGGCCGCCCGCTCGACCGGCGCGAGCCTCGCCCATCGGCGCTGGGCATGCCGCGCGCGGTCGATGGCTTCATCCACCTGCTCGATCTCGAGCTGCTCAACCGACTGCACCACAGTCTCGTCGGCGGGGTTGAGAAGGGTGAAAGCGGTCATGGGGCTTCCTGGGTCGAGATAGCGTCGCGGTAGTCACGCGCTGCGTCGACGAGCCCGGCGAAGAGCCGCAGATCATCGGGCGACTCTTCGGGGTGCCATTGCACAGCGACGGCGAACGATGAGCCCTCGAGCTCGACGGCCTCGACGACGCCGTCATCGGTTGCCGCCGTGACTCGCAGGCCATCACCCACCCTGTCGATCGACTGGTGGTGATAGACCGGCACCTCGAGCGACGCGGCATCGGGCAGCATACTGGCGAGTTTCGAGGTGGGATCGATGTCGACGGGCACGGTGGTGAATTTGCCTCCACCCAGTTGATACCTCGAGCTGCCGACCAGGTCGGGCAGGTGCTGGTTGAGCGTGCCGCCGAGGGCGACGTTCAGCACCTGCGCCCCGCGACAGATGCCGAGAAAGGGCAACTCGCGTTCGAGAGCGCCCAGGACGAGGGCCTGCTCCCAGGCATCGCGGTCACGACGGGGTGAATCGGTCGATGGATGCGCCTGCTGCCCATACAGCGCTGGGTCGATATCTTTTCCTCCAGTGATGATGAGCCCGTCGAGCGTGTCGAGCACCCGGCCGGCGATCGTCGCAGAGGCCGGTTGCGGCGGCAGTAGCACGGCGATGCCGCCAGCCCGGTTCACTGCGTCGAAGTAGACCTTGGGCAGGAAGGCCGCCTGTACGTCCCACACCCCGGTCCGTGCCTGCTCGAGGTACGTGGTGAGGCCGATGATGGGCGCGCTGACCCGGCTGCGATCACCCACTTCGCCGCCGAAACTGTTCTCAAGGGTGGAACTAGAGTCTTTCAAAACCGCGCACTCTCTCCCAGTCGGTCACCGCGGCGTCGTAGGCGGCGATCTCCACGCGGGCATTGTTCACGTAGTGGTCGACGACCTCGTCACCGAACGCAGCGCGAGCGATCGCCGATTCGGCGAAGAGCGCCACCGCCTCACGAAGCGTCGTCGGTACCCGCGGAGCCTGGCCGGTATACGCATTCCCAGAGGTGAGTGGCTCGAGTTCGAGCTCGTTCTCCATCCCGTAAAGCCCGCCTGCGATGAGGGCAGCGACGGCGAGATACTGGTTGACGTCTCCCCCCGGCACACGGTTCTCAACGCGCATACCGAGCCCGTGACCCACGACCCGGAGCGAGCATGTGCGGTTGTCGAGCCCCCACGCCACCGCCGTGGGGGCGAAGCTGCCGTCGACGTACCGCTTGTACGAGTTGATGTTGGGCGCGAAGAGCAGTGTGAGCTCGCGCATCGTCTTCAGCTGGCCGGCCAGAAAGTGTTCGAAGAGCTTCGACATACCATTGGGGCGTTCCTTGTCGGCGAACACCGCCAACCCGTCCGAGCCCCGCAGGCTGATGTGGATGTGGCACGAATTGCCCTCGCGCTCATTGAACTTCGCCATGAATGTGAGCGATTTTCCGTGCTTGTCGGCGATCTCTTTCGCACCGTTCTTGTAGATCGAGTGGTTGTCACACGTGACGAGCGCGTCGGCGTACCGGAAAGCGATCTCCTGCTGGCCGAGGTTGCACTCGCCCTTCACACCCTCGCAGTACATGCCTGCGCCATCCATCGACACCCGGATGTCACGCAGAAGGGGTTCCATGCGAGTACTCGCCAGCAGCGCATAGTCGATGTTGTAGTCGCTGGCCGGCGTGAGGCCGACGTAGCCCTTCGCCCACGCGTCACGATAGCTGTCGTCGAACACGATGAACTCGAGTTCGGTGCCGACGAACGCACCCAATCCCCGTTCGGCGAGGCGCGCCAGCTGGTCCTTCAGAATCTGGCGAGGCGACTGGATGACCGGGGTCTCATCGAGCCAGTGCAGATCGGCCGTCACCAGAGCCGTGCCCGCCAGCCACGGCGCGAGTCGAAGTGTCGAGAAATCCGGAATCATCGCCATGTCACCGTAGCCGCGCTCCCAACTGGAGATGGCGTAGCCGTCGACGGTATTCATCTCCACGTCGACGGCGAGCAGGTAGTTGCAGCACTCTGCGCCGTGCGAGGCCACGTCTTCGACGAAGAGCCTGGCAGACACCCGCTTGCCGACCAGACGGCCCTGCATGTCGGTGAACGCGACGATCACCGTGTCGATCTCTTTCGCGGCCACCAGATCGGAGAGCGACTCCATCGTGAGATTTCCTGCACCCGATGACATTGTGCTCCTGTCGCCGCGCACGGACTGTGCGCAGATTTGCCGAGCTCGAGTTAACGAGCAATTTACATCCAAAGGTAGACTCAGCATACCTATAGACCGCTACTGTATGGCCATGACTGATTCAAGCAGCGTTTCGGGTGTCACGTACACACAGGCGAGCGCAGGGTATTTCGAAAAGCGAAGCCTGAAGCGAACCGCCGGGTTCTGGGGCATCTGGGGAATGGGCATCGCCGCCGTCATCTCCGGCGACTTCTCGGGATGGAACGTCGGCCTCAGCACCACAGGATGGGGCGGCCTGCTGATCGCCACGATCATCATCATCATCATGTACTTCACCATGATCTTCTCGATCGGCGAGATGTCGGCGGCAATGCCGCACACAGGGGGCGCCTACTCCTTCTCGCGCGCAGCGATGGGCCCGTGGGGAGGTTTTGTCACCGGAATCGCCGAAACGATCGAATACGTTGTGACGACCGCGGTCGTCGTACTGTTCTCGGCCTCATACCTCAACTCGATCGTCTCCGAGCTACTCGGTTTCGACCTGGCAGGAGACGGTTTCGCCTGGGTGTGGTGGATCGTTTTGTACGCCGTTTTCATCGGGCTGAATTCCCTCGGCGCAGCCGTCGGATTCCGCTTCGCGCTCATCGTTGCGATCATCTCGATGGGCGTCATCCTGCTGTTCGCAGTGCTGGCGTTCGCAAATAATGCTGTCGACTTCTCGCGGCTCCTCGACATCGCGCCCGCCGACGGCAACTCGACTTTCCTGCCGTTCGGTGCCGTCGGAATTCTGTTCTCGCTGCCGTTCGCTATCTGGTTCTTCCTGGGAATCGAAGAACTTCCGCTGGCGGCGGAGGAGGCTCACAACCCAACGAAGGACATACCGAAAGCGGGCGTCTGGGGCATCATCAGCCTCGCATTCTTTGGCCTGCTGATTCTCTTTCTGAACCCCGCGGTCACGGGTTCACAGGCACTGACCGTCTCGCCAGGAGACGGTGACGAGCCGCTGCTCGCCGGCTTCCGCGCATTCCTTCCCGACAACGTTGCGGCGTTGCTCGCACTCTTCGCGCTGATCGGTCTACTGGCGTCTCTCCAGGGCATCATGTTCGCCTATGGCCGAAACATGTACTCGCTCTCACGGGCCGGCTACTACCCGAAATTCCTCTCGCTCACCGGCAAGAAGCACCAGACGCCGTGGGTGTCACTACTCGTCGGCGGGGTGATCGGGTTCGTCATCCTGATCGTGGTGGCCAAGATAATCCCCGAGGTGAACCCCGATGCGGCTGGCGCTGCGACCGGTGTCATTCTGTTCATCGCGGTCTTCGGAGCGGTGATCTCGTATGTGATGCAGATGGTCAGCTTCGTCGTGCTGCGTCGCAAGTTCCCGAACGCGAAGCGGCCGTACACGAGCCCCACCGGTGTCGCGGGGGCCGTTGTCGCGGGTCTGATCGCTGTCGCAGCGCTCATAGGAATCCTGGCGAATGCGACCTTCCAGCTCGCCGTGATCACGTTCATCGTGATTTTCGTGATCGGTCTCATCATCTTCGCGCTCGTCGGCCGCCACCGCCTCGTTCTGTCGCCCGAAGAGGAGTACGCCCTGAGCGGCGGGCTCCACGGCGACCCCGAAATCGACGGGTACGGCGGCGCCATCGAGGCGGAGATCATCGCCGAGGACCTCGACTCCAGCGGGCATCCACGCGCGTGAGCGCAGCGTTCGGTCGGGTAACGCTGCGGCGTGTCACCGAGGTTCCGGGCGGAGTCGGCGCAAACTGATACAAATGTAACGCTGTGAGAGGTGCTCATCATGTTCAGTTGGCGTCGTAAAGCCAAAGCCGAGCGCGAGAACGTGATCAGCTCCGAGCGTCTCCACGACCTGGTGAACCAGGCGCTGCTCAGCAACTTCGGGCCCCTCGGGTCGTACGCCATCGCGCGCCGGTCCGCCAGTGACTGCGATGACATCTTCCACACCATGCTCGCCTCCTCTGTCGCCCGCAACATCGTGTCGAGCCTGATCGAGCACAAGGTCGTCATCGTGGCAGACGCAGCACTCCCCGCGGCCGCCGACGTGGCGCAGCCGACCGCACCGAAGCCGAGTGCGCCGAAACCCGCTCCGCCGCGCCCGTCGTCATATGCACCGTTTTCGCTCGCGCCGATCGACGTCGTACCAGTGCCGCCAGACCTCGCTGCGGCCGTCTCTGAGCTCTCGCTGGGCCGCGATGTGCACGTCAGGCACGTGGCGATCACCCTCGCCACTGTGACGATCCCCGGCGAGCCCGGGCACGACGAGTCCGCGTCGCGAGCCGACGAGATGATCGCCGGGGCCGCGCGCGTCGAATCCGGCTTCGAGGCCGAACTGCCCGGCCGGACTCACGCCGACCTTGTTCTGGCTGGTCTGGCGCACGCGGAATCGGCCTACTCAGAAGACGAAGCGGTCTCCGACGGCGCTCCCGACCTCAGCATCGCGAACTGAACCATCAGCCCAGCTGGGCAGCGACGGTTCAGATGCGCGGCCAGAGAGTCGGGCCCGCGCTGCCAGCGGGATAATCGTCGATCGGCACCTCGTGCTCATGCCAGGCCTTCACCACCGGGCCGACGATTCGCCAGCCCTCCACCGCGGAGTCGCCGCGCACCGACAGTGACGAGTCGCCGTCGAGGATGCCCGCCAACACTTCGCGGTAGGCCAGCAGTTGCCCGTCACCGAAGTGGGCGTCGAGGCTGATGCGCTCGAGTTCGTAGGGGTCACCAGGTCCGTTGATGTTGATCTCGAGCGACATCTCGTCGGGGGCGAGGAAGACCCGCAGCACGGTGGGGTCGTTGTGACCCTTGAGCCCGACCGGCAGCTGCCTCGCCGGGCGGAAGGTGATGACGATCTCGCGCCGGCGTTCGGCGAGCGCCTTACCCGAGCGCAGCGTGAACGGCACCCCGGCCCACCGCCAGGTGTTGATCTCGAAGGTCACCTCGGCAAGCGTCTCGGTCTCGTGGGCCGGGTCGACACCCGGTTCGTCGACGTACGACGGCAGCTCGCGGCCCTGCACCTCGCCTGCCGTGTACCGGGCACGACGGCTCGCGGCGATCGGGTCGCCCTGCCACACCTGGGTGGCCCGCAGCACGAGTTGTTTGGCGTCGCGCAGATCACGCGAGCCGAGGGTCGACGGTGGTTCCATGGCGACGACCGCCATGACCTGCAGCAGGTGGCTCTGGATCATGTCGACCAGCGCACCCGCTTTGTCGTAGTAGCGCGCTCGACCTTCGAGAGCGAGCTGTTCGTCGTAGATGATCTCGATCTTCTCGACGTGCTCGGCATTCCAGACCGGTTCGAAGATACGGTTGGCGAAACGCAACCCGAGGAGGTTGAGTACGGTCGACCGGCCCAGAAAATGGTCGACCCGGTGGATCTGCTCCTCTGGTACCAGTTTCAGCAGCAGCTCGTTGAGGGCGACGGCGCTCTGCTCGTCGGTGCCGAAGGGCTTCTCGAGGGCAAGCGTCGTTCCGGCGGGCAGGGTCACTTTCTGCAGTGCCGCGCAGGCCAGAGCCGCGACAGCGGGAGGTAGTGCGAAGTAGATCGCCGGCACTCCTTCGCATGCGCCGATCAGTTTCGCGAGGTCGTCGGGCTTGGTGACGTCGACCTGGAAGTAGTGAGACCCCTCGAGGATGCCCGCGACGGTATCACCCGAAGCATTCACTTCAGCGAACGAGGTGGTCACGACCTCGTGCCACTTCGTGTCGTCCCACTCCTCGGCACCCGCGCCGATGAGCACCATCTTCCGCTCGGGATCGGCGGTCAGAAGCTGCGCCAGGCCTGGAAGAAGCAGCCGCGCCGACAGGTCTCCACTGGCACCGAGAATGATGAGGGTGCCGATCAATTGACTCATGTGATCACCCTACCGAGCCGCGCACCCGGAACGAGTCAGTCGGGCAGCCGGTTCGAGGCAGCCAGCTCGGCATACCAGAGCGCACTGTCTTTCCTGGTGCGCACCAGCGTGTCATAGTCCACCCGCACGATGCCGAAGCGCTTCGAGTAGCCGTAGCTCCACTCGAAGTTGTCCATCAGCGACCAGACGAAGTAGCCGCGGAGGTCGACCCCCTGCTGAACGGCGCGGTGGGCTGCCGTCAGGTGTCTCCTCAGGTAGTCGATGCGATCGACGTCGTGGATGGCGCCGTCTTCGACGACGTCGTCGAACGCCGCACCGTTCTCGGTGATCATCATCGGCTGGCCGGGGAACTGGCCATGCAGCGACACCAGCAGTTCTTCAAGCCCGGAAGGCTCGATGTTCCATCCCATCTCCGTGTACGGCCCGGGCTGTGCCAGGAACTCGACGCGCCCGGCCCCCGGCCACGGCGAGCCACCGACGTCTTTGTGACCG
The DNA here is from genome assembly GCF_016907385.1 of Subtercola frigoramans. NCBI lineage: Bacteria > Bacillati > Actinomycetota > Actinomycetes > Micrococcales > Microbacteriaceae > Subtercola > Subtercola frigoramans. The sequence goes on from NZ_JAFBBU010000001.1 coordinate 3,065,274, forward strand.
TCGGCGTTCTGCTTGGGGCCATCGCCGGGCCACACGCGCACGAGGTTCGTCGAGTAGTAGTTCACACCGAGAACGTCAAGCGGCTGGTTGATGATGTGCAGGTCGTTGCTGAAGACGAACGACCAATCGGTGATCTCTTTGGTGTCTTCGAACAGGTCGGCGGGGTACGCCCCGAGCAGCATCGGGCCGGTAAAGGCACGGTTGCCGAGGGCCTCGATCTGCCGCACGGCGTCGGCGTCTTCGTCTGAGCCTGTCGCCGGCCGCACGACGTGGAGGTTGAGGGTGACCGAGAACTGCGGGTTGTTGCTCGCCACTTCGCGGATGGCCATGATGGCCAGCCCGTGGGCCAGATTGAGGTGGTGCACGGCACGGAGCGCCGACTCGGGGTCGGTGACACCCGGAGCGTGCGCCCCGGAACCGTAGCCGAGGTACGCGGAGCACCACGGCTCGTTGAGCGTGGTCCAGGTGTGGATGCGGTCGCCGAAGGCCTCACCGACGATGCGTGCGTAGTCGCCGAAGGCCTCGGCCGTCGACCGCACACGCCAGCCGCCTTCATCTTCGAGAGCCTGCGGGAGGTCCCAGTGGTAGAGGGTCGCCACAGGTCTGATTCCGCGGGCGATCAGCCCGTCGATCAGCCGCGAGTAGAAGTCGAGCCCGGCCGGGTTCGCGGGGCCGCGACCCGTCGGCTGGATGCGTGGCCACGCGATCGAGAAGCGGTACGCCTGCAGGTTCAGGGATTTCATCAGGTCGAGGTCTTCTTCGAGCCGGTGGTAGTGATCGTCGGCCACATCGCCGGTGTTGCCGTTGACGACGAGCCCTGGCGTGTGGCTGAAGGTGTCCCAGATCGAGGGGCCACGCCCGTCTTCGTTCACTGCACCCTCGATCTGGTACGACGCCGTCGCCGAACCGAAGATGAACGATGCGGGGAACTCCAGCCCACCGTCACGGTAGTCTGCGTTGCCTGTTGCCGTAGTCCCTGTACCGGGCGTACCTGACGTCATAGCGAAAACACTGCCTCTCCGTTGACGGCCTCGATAACCTGACCGTGCTCTACGACTTTAATGCTCCACGGGCGATCTGACGAAGAGGTCACGCGAAGCTGTTCAGAACTTCGCTCGATCAGGAACTGTGCAGTTGTACCGTCGGGGTTCGTCACCACCAATTCACGAGTCGCCTGCTCCGCGCTCGAGGAGGGGTAGAGCTCGAGGGTGAGCCTGTCGAGGTAGTCGTAGTCGGGCCGATCGGTGCGGGCGCCCACCGGCAACACGGCACCATCACGCACATACAGCGGCAGGGTCAGGTACCCATGCTGCTCCGAACGCCAGACGGGCCCGGCCACGGTCTCTCCGGTGAAATAGTTCGTCCAGGTGCCCGCCGGCAGGTAGAACTCGACGGAACCGCCTGCCGTGAACACCGGGGCCACGAGTAGTTCCGCACCGAGAAGGTACTGCGCTTCGAGGTGGCCGGTGCCGGGGTCCGACGGGAACTCCAGCTGGGTGGGCCGAAGCACCGGGGTACCGACGGCTGTCGCCTCGAGGCCTGCGGCGTACAGGTAGGGCATGAGCGCGAGTTTCAGCTTCGTGAAGACGCGGGTGACGTCGACCGCCTCTTCGTCGAAGACCCACGGCACCCGATACGAATCCGAGCCGTGGAAGCGGCTGTGCGACGACAGCAGGCCGAACGCCGTCCAGCGCTTGAACACGCCGGCGTCTGGCGTACCCTCGAACCCCCCGATGTCGTGACTCCAGAACCCGAACCCGCTGAACGCCAGCGAGAGGCCGCCACGCAGGGTCTCGGCCATCGATTCGTAGCTCGAGGTCGAGTCGCCGCCCCAGTGCACGGGCATCTGCTGCCCGCCCGCGGTGGCCGAGCGAGCGAACAGTACCGCGTCACCTTCGCCCCGGGCATCCTGCAGCACCTCGAACACGGCCTGGTTGTAGAGGTGCGTGTAGTGGTTGTGCATGCGTTCGGGCGCTGACCCGTCGAAGTAGTCGACCTCGAGCGGAATGCGCTCACCGAAGTCGGTCTTGAACGCGTCGACGCCCTGGTCGAGCAGCACTCGCAGCTTCGACTGGTACCAGGCGGTCGCGTCGGGATTCGTGAAGTCGACAAGAGCCATGCCGGCCTGCCAGAGATCCCACTGCCAGACGCTGCCGTCGGGCCGCATCACGAAGTAGCCGAGCGCCTTGCCCTCGGCGAAGAGCTGCGAGCGCTGCGCGATGTAGGGGTTGATCCAGACGCAGACGTGCAGGTTCTTCTCGTGCAGGCGGGCCAGCATGCCCTCGGGGTCGGGGAAGACCCGCGTGTCCCATTCGAAATCGCTCCAGTTGAACTCGCGCATCCAGAAGCAGTCGAAGTGGAAGACGCTGAGCGGCAACTCGCGTTCGGCCATCGCGTCGATGAAACCGGTCACCGTCTCTTCGTCGTAGTTCGTCGTGAATGAGGTGGTCAACCACAAACCATACGACCAAGCCGGAACCTGAGCCGGGCGCCCCGTGAGCGCGGTGTAGCGCTCGAGAATCTCCTTCGGCGTGGCGCCGTAGATCACGAAGTACTCGAGGCTCTCCCCCGGCACCGAGAACTGCACACGCTCGACCGACTCGGAGCCGACCTCGTACGAGACGTGACCCTGATAGTTGACGAAGACACCATATCCACGGTTCGTCAGGTAGAACGGCACGTTCTTGTAGGCCTGCTCGCTCGACGTTCCGCCGTCGGCGTTCCAGATGTCGACGACCTGGCCATTCTTCACGACAGGCCCGAAGCGCTCGCCGAGCCCGTAGACGAGCTCCCCCACACCGAGTGAGAGCTGTTCGTGCACGTAGGTGGGCTGCGCCGAAACGGGTGACCGGATGCCCGTGGCCGCACCGATCCGGGCATATCCGACGAGCCCCGTGCTGACCTGGGCGTCGCCCGAAAGCTCCATGTACCCGACCGACTTGGCTCCGCTCGACGTGAGCACGCGGCCGTCGGCCGAGAATGTCAGGTCCCAGGGGGCGCCGCGGGTGACGGTCGCGGTGAGGGATCCCGAGGTGAGGGAGCCCCGATCATCCACCACCGTCACCTCGCCGTGGCCCGACTCAGCACCGACCAGCTCGAAACCCGGCTGGTCGAGCCCGCCCTGGAAGTGCTCGATTTTCACCCCGACGATGTCGGGCAGGGGCGAACTGAGGGTGACAGTGAGCAGCGGCCTGTTGAGCGTGTCGCCGCGGGTGGCGATCACCCTGGTGGGCGCTGAGACGACGAGCGAGTTCTCGCCGGCGACGATGTCGAAGGCCTCCTGCGCGTACAGGGGCGTGACCCCGGGCCTGGTCTGCCAGAAACCGTCGGTGAACTTCATGAGCGGGTGGATCCTTACGTTGGGGAGTCGAACTATTTGACGGCGCCGGCGGTGATGCCGCGGGTCAGTGTGCGCTGGAAGAGGAGGAAGAACACGAGCGTCGGAATCAGGCCGAGCAGGGCCGACGCGCTCGTCGTCGTGACATCCATCAGCCGGTCGCCCTGCAGCACGGCGATCGCGACCGGCACGGTCTGGTTCGCGTTGCTCACCAGGAACGTCAGCGGAATCAGGAACTCGTTCCAGGTCCAGATGAAGAAGAAGATCAGGATGACGGCGAGCGTTGGGCGGCTGATCGGCACGATCACGCGCCACAGGATGGTCCAGCGACTGGCCCCGTCGAGCGCGGCTGCCTCGAGGATCTCCTTCGGGAAGGTTCCGTAGACACTTGACAGCAGGTACGTGCCGAAGGCGCTCTGGATGACCGTGAAGATGATGATCACACTCCAGACGTTGTCGTACAGCCCGACCTGCTTGAACATGAAGTACAGCGGGTAGAGAAGCGCCTCCTGCGGCAGAACGTTCGCCAGCAGGAAGAGCACCACGATCCAGGTGCGGCCGCGAACCCGGCCGATGCCGATCGCGTAGGCGTTCAGCACCGAGACGATGACGGCGAAGATCGCCACGAGGCCCGAGATGAAGAAGCTGTTCCAGAGCTTCTCGGGGAAGTTCACCCGGTTCCAGAACTTGGCCAGGCCGTCGAAGTTCAGCGCTGTCGGCCACTGCAGCGGGCCACCCGAGGCGTAGTCGGCGGGCGACTTGAACGAGTTGATGAGGATCAGGTAGAACGGGATCGCGATGGCGATGCCGATCAGGATCGCCGCGGCGAGCAGTGCCCAGTCACCCGCGCTGCGCTTCGACTTCTTCTTACGCGGCACGTACTTCACATTCGAGGGCGAACCGGTCTTGCCGCCAGCGCCGCTGCCGCCATCGGCAACCCCAGCCTTCGCCGCAGCCGAACGCCTGCCGTCGTAGCCCCGACCGCTTCGGCCGTCTGACGCCTGGTCAGTGATGATGCTCGCCATCAGCGCCCACTCTCCGCTCGCTCTGCCCGGTTCTGGGCCTTGATGAAGAACACGGCCACCACGATGGTGACAATGGTGAGCGCCGTCGCGATGGTCGCGCCGTAGCCGACCTGCTGGCTCTGGAAGAACTCGCTGTACGAGTAGTAGCTCGGCACGATCGTCGAGGTACCGGGGCCACCGCGCGTCAGCGTGTAGATCGGCCCGAACACCTTGAGTGCGGCGATCGTGCTGGTCAGGGTCACCACGAAGATCTCGGGCCGGATGATCGTGACGGTGATCGAGCGGAACCGCTGGAGCCAGTTCGCCCCGTCGAGCTCCGCAGCCTCGTAGAGCTCAGGGTCGACCCGCTGCAGCGCGGCCATGAAGATCACGACCGGGTACCCCAGCTGCACCCACACCATCACGAACATGATGCTGAGCAGCGCGGTGTCGGGGCTGCCGAGCCAGTTGTGCTGCAGGTCACCGAGGCCGATTGCCGCGAGCACCTCGTTGAGGGCCCCGTTGTCGGGCCGGAGGATCCAGCCGATCACGACCGCCGCGATGGCGACGGGCAGAATCTGCGGCAGGTAGTAGGTCGCCCGCAGGAAGCTGGCCACCCGCCCGCCGAACTTCTTGCCGACCAGGTCGAACAGCATCGCTGCAAGCACCAGGCCGACGAGCGTCGGGATGATCACCATGGCCACGATCATGGCGATGCTGTTGCCGAAGCTCGTCCAGAACTTCGTGTCGCCCATCAGCTCGACCCAGTTGTCGAGCCCGATGAACTTCGGCGGCTTGATGCCGCGGTACGAGGTGAAGCTCAGGTAGATGTTCCACACCAGCGGCACGATCACGATGGCGGTGAGCAACACGAACCCCGGGATCAGGTAGAGCCAGAACCCACCGCCGCCCTTGCCGCTGTTCGGCAGCAGGGGTTCTTCCCGAACCCGCTCCTTCTTCGCTCGCGGCAGCTTGCCTGTCGCGGTGAGTGTCGCCATGGCTCTACCTTCTTTTCAAACGAATGGATGATCGGGGGTCTGGAGGGTTTCGATACGCCACGCTCCGCGTGGCTACTCAACCGGCGGAGACTCGTGCCGGCGCTGGTTGAGTAGCGGCGAAGCCGCGTATCGAAACCCGCTGGCGTCAGCCCTTGGTGATGGTGTCGACGCCCGCCTGGTACTCGGTGCCGATCTCGGTGAGGAAGTCGGTCGGGCTCTTGGTGCCGTTGACGAGCTCCTGCAGGCCGGCGTTCAGCTGGTCGTAGAAGGTCGGGGTGGGCCAGTCGGGGTAGAACGCGAGACCGTCGCGAGCGGTGAGCGTGTTGAAGTTGTCGATCAGCTCTTTGCTCTTCGGGTCGGTGATGTCACTCGCGGTCGCGGCCACGGGGATGCCGCCGTTGTTGCCGATCAGGGCCTGCATCGGAGCGCTCATGGTGATGTCGATGAACTTGTACGCGAGGTCCTTGTTCTTCGAGTTCTCGGGGACGACCCAGAGGTTTCCGCTGGAGCCCGGAGCCATGGTGGAACCGGGGAAGAGGAACGACGACCACTGGAAGTTCGTGATCTCCTTCACGAAGCGGCCGTACCACCAGGAGCCGGAGTAGAAGATCGGGTTGGTGCCCGCCTCGAAGGCGGTTCCGGCGTCTTCAGCCTTGAGGCCGGTGGCGCTGGAGGAGATGTAGCCCTTGTCGACCCAGTCCTTGATCGTGTTGGCGGCGAAGGTGAAGTCCTTGTCCTGGAAGTCGACCGTGCCGGTGTACGTCTGGTAGTCGGTGACCCACTGGCGCGTGGCGCTCGACAGGGCCAGCTGGTAGAAGAGCTGGCCGAGGGGGTACTCGGCCGCCGACTCTGCGAGCGGGGTGATGCCGGCGTCCTTGAAGGTCTTCAGCGCGGTCTCGAACTCGGCGAAGGTGGTGGGAACCGCGAGGTTGTACTTCGCGAACATGTCTTTGTTGTAGTAGACGTCGACGAACTCGCCATAGTTGGGAATACCGTAGTAGCTCCCCGAGCCCATGATGCCCTTCTCGTCATACTTCGCCGTGGTCTGCAGTGACGGGGCGAGTTTCTTGTCCCAGCCGTAGGCGGCGACGGCCGCGTCGAGGTTCGACAGGAGGCCCTGGCTGGCGAGCAGGCCGGCCGTGGCGTTGCCCTTGTTGTACTCGAGGATGTCGGGGGCGGCGTCGGAGTTCAGCACCTGGCTCGCGGTCGAACGGATTCCTTCGAAGCTCTTTGCCTCGAACGTCACTGTGGCGCCGGTCTCCTTCTCGAACTCAGCGATGGAGGCCTTCCAGGCCATACCCATCGCGCTGGTGTCGTCTTCGTAGTCCCACAGGGTCAGGGTCTTGCCCTTGCCGTCGGGGCTGGTGTTCACCGTGTCGCTGCTGGAGCCGCTGCTGGCTGCCCCAGAGCAGCCGGCGAGCAGTAGAGCGCTGGCCGCCAGAATGGCGCCTGTCGCGAGAAGTCTTCTTCGCATCACATACCTCCTTGTAAAAAGGAGTGGATGCTGCGTGTGCTGGGCAGCCACTCCGATGCCGTTTGTTGATATCCACAACATACGCAGAGGACTGGGCCGCGCGCAAGTCGAATCTTCCCCGCGCTCGAGGCGGTAGTGAGACAAAAGTGGTCATGAAGCCCGAATTATCAGGGATTCACAGGGAAAAGAGCATCATGCCCGATATAAGTTTGTTACATAAACAATCGTAAATCGCGGGGCAAAGAGAGCGGTTACATTGCTACCAAAGGGAGCTCGACGCCCATCGATGATGCCGGATCGAGCAGGAGCTGGGAGAAGACCAGCTCGCCGGCCCCGATCAGGAGCTGGTCAGCGCCCAGCTCCGCCAGTGCCACCGTGAGCTCTTCACGCGGAGTGGTCAGAGCTTCAGCCGCGAGCCCGTCACCGGTCGGAAACAGCGCGGTCAGGAACCCGCCAACGATGATCAACCTCGGGTTGAACAGGTTCACGGCGTTCCGCACGGCCACTCGCACCAGCGCGACATCCCTGGCGACCAGTGCCGCAACAGCCGGGTCGTCCGATGCCTCGAGCAGCCCGGCGAGCAGTTCGGCCTGCGCTGTACTGAGGCCCACGGCATCCAGAAGCTCAGACTGTGTCACCTCTGCCTCCAGGCACCCCTGCGAGCCGCAGGTGCAGTCGGCCCCGTTCGACGTCACGAACGTGTGGCCGAACTCCGCGGCATAGCCGTCGGCGCCGGTGAGCAGGTGACCACCCATCACCACCCCGCCGCCGATGCCACTCGCGCCCCCGATGAGGTAGACCAGGTCATCCACTCCCCTGCCGGCGCCGAAGAGACTCTCGGCGCGCATGCCGAGCTGTGCCGCATTGGCCGCCACCGATCGATGCCCGGTGGCCGCGGACATCATCTCGGTCAGGGGCTCGTCGATCCAGTCGAGGTGGTCGGCAATGCGCACCTGGCCATCGCTGCGTCGCACGAGGCCCGGAACGGCGAGGCCGATGCCGACGATCGTCAATTCCTGTTCCGATCCGGCGACGAGGCCGGCGATCGCTGCCCGCGTCATCTCGACGACCTCGCGTGACGTCGGCGCAGCCTCGGTCTCGAGCCTGATCCGCTTCAGCACGCGCCCACCGAGCGCGACGAGGCCGATGTGGATCGCGTCGACCTCAGGGTTCACGGCGATCGCCACGACAGACTGCGATGGATGCACGACCGGACTCGGCCGGCCGGCCCTGTTGCCCTCGCCGCTGCCGGGCATGGTCTCGAAGGCGAGACCCAGTTCGCGAAGCTCCGCCACAAGTCCGCCGATCGTCGAACGATTCAGGCCGGTGAGACGGGTGAGCTCGGCGCGGGAGAGGGCTCCACCCCGGTGGATCAGCGTGAGGATGCGGGCGAGATTGCTTCGCCGGAGTTCTTCGGTGGTGCCGCTGCTCGCACTTGTTCGGGCGAAGTGGTCGGCACCAGGAGACATGAGTTGACCCTATAGGGTGGGGCGAGCATCCGGCCGGATCACGGGTGCGCCGGGCCAGTCACAGAGCCCGGCCAGACGTACGCGGACTTGCGCAATCGTTGGTCACACGCCGCCACGATGAAGTAACCGGCGGCGATCACGGCAGGCTGGGCCACGAGCAGCAACCATTCGGGGATCAGCCCCCTCAGGAACAGGATCGCGCTGGCTGCGAGCACGACGTGCATCAGTGCACCGACCGCAAACAGCAGCGCGCCTGCTCGTCGACGGTAGGGGCCGCGCCGACCAACGGTGGCAACCGCCACCATGACAGTCAAGGGCATGAAGACGATGACCGCGGTGAGCAGCCCGGGGTCATAGGCCCGCTGCGCGAGGGCGGGCACGACGTGAACGACTGCGTTGACCCCGATCACTCCCCACAGCGTGAGGCCCGCAAGCCTGAAGCGGGTGGAGAGCAACGCCGCGAGGGGGCCCGCAACCCACACCAGGGGAATGTTGACGGCAAGGAAGAAGGCTGGCGGGATACCGCAGGCCGGGAAGCTCGGCTGACCCAGCAAGACACAGAGCGAGTCAGGGAACGCGTGCGGCACCCCGTTGGCCGCGATTGCGTACTCCTCGACGTTGTGAACCAGGTACACCACGACAGCGAGGAAGGAGAGCCAGCGGAGGTCTCGCCACCGGGGGAGGGAATGATCACCCCGCAACAGATCCGTAGCGAGGAGGGCGGCGAGGACTGCCGCGAATCCCAGGCCGATCCAGGGCCAGGCAAAATCGAACCAGGTGAACACCCGTCTCCCTTCCCCATCACATCATTGCGCCAATGGTCAGGTGCGTCGAGTGTAATCAGAACGTGGATCTCGAGCTGCTGGGGGCCCACACACTCCGCTGGGTGGCCGTCGATCGCCGTAGTGGTGAAACTATCGCTCCGTCTGACCGCGCAGCCCGTAGCCGGCCGACCAGTCCGAGGCGACGTGGCGTACTCGTGCATAGAAGGCTCGGTATACGATTCCCCTGACCGCTCCTTCACCGGATGCTCGCACAGGAGGTTCTCGCCATCTCGACCACATCGGCGGCAACACACCCGGGTCGACGGGTGCACTGGCTCGAACTCTTCTTCGACCTGGTCATGGCTGCCTACATCGGCCAGATCGCCCACACCATGCACGGGGACCCCTCCTGGCTTGACGCCGTCGCATTCGTCGCATTCCTGGCCGCGGCCTGGTGGGCGTGGGTGAACGCCACCGTCACCATGAACCTGTTCGGAGTGCGCATCACGCCGTCGATCTGGTTGTCGGTGACGATCGCAATGATCGCAATCGGTGTGATGGCTGCTGCGGTTCCGGACGCGCTCGGGGAACGGGCAGCCGCGTTCGCGGTTGGTAATGCCGTGATCCGTTTGATCTGGGCCGTGCCGTGGTTCGCGAATCGACGAAAGATCGGTGTGCCCTGGTGGCGACCGGTGCTCTACAGCGTTGTTCCGGCGTCATTGTGGTTGGCTTCGATCTGGGTCGCGCCACCGTGGCAGTACGCACTATGGGCACTGGCCGTGGCGATCGAGATTGTGCTGCTCAGCTTTCTCAGTGGCCAGCAGGCGTGGCTGCAATCGGCCCTCGATGTCGATCACCTCGCAGAACGGGTGGGCCTGCTCGTCGTGATCGTCTTCGGCGAATCGATCCTGAGCATCATCGCCGAACTGGACACGCATTGGACTGCGCTGTCGGGCCTGGCCGCCGTGCTCGGTTTTGCAGCCGTCGCGATGCTGGCCTGGATCTACTTCGGCTACGCGACCTCCGCCGTCGAGCGCGGTCTGCGACAACTGCAATTGCGCGGGAGCATCGGAGGACTTCGCGACACGGTGATGTATCTGCCGTTCCTGCTCATCGCCGGCGTCACGCTTTTCGCATCCGCTCTCGGCACAGCGGTTGCCGAGGCCGGGCACCAACTACCAGCAGGAGCCGCGGTCTGCCTCAGCGCCGGCATCAGTCTGTTCTTCGTGGCCAGCACAGCCGAGTCACTCCGTTACGGCGCCCCACGCAGCGACGTCATTCTCTGGGGGCCCGCGGGCATCCTGCTGCCCTGGGTGCTGCCATTACTCTCGGCAGAGGTTCATGCTGAGGCGGTGGTCGCAGCGTGTGGCGGCATCATCGCCATCATGCTCGCGCTCACTGCCGTCAACTCTCGTCGCGTGCAATCGCGGCGATCGGCGCAGACCCAGACGTGAACCGGGTACCCGCTGGCGACGGGCCACACGCTCTCTCCCATGTGGCTGGCCGCTGCTGGGCGACTGACAGTGTCGGCCTAGTGCAGCACCGCGACGACGACGAGGACCGCCGTGATCGCAGTGAGAATACTCAGCCCCGTGGCCGTGAAGACTCTCTTGATGCCCGCGCGCGGGTCGGATTCAGTGATGTGGCTCTGGGTCATAGCGGTCTCCTTTGACCGGTCAGATGGTGCTCACAAGATCGTGCTCAGGCAGTGACGGAAAGTGCACCCCCCCGGACTTGAACCGGGAACCCACTGATTAAGAGTCAGTTGCTCTGCCAATTGAGCTAGAGGTGCGCAGCGCTACTTTTGTGAAAGCCGAGCCGGGGATAAACACTAGCATGAGATCAGAAGGCCTGCGAACTGCTGGCCGAGACGAAAGAGAATCACTGTGACAGACACCTCCGAACGCCTGGTTGCCGGCGTTCAGGCTCCCGATTTCACCCTGCCGGACGAGAACGGCTCACCTGTCTCTCTCGCCGATTTCCGCGGATCCAACGTCGTCGTGTACTTCTACCCTGCAGCGGGAACACCGGGCTGCACCACACAGGCCTGTGACTTTCGCGACAACATCAACTCACTGAAGAGCGCGGGCTACCAGGTGCTCGGCGTGTCGAAAGACGAACCAGCCGCTCTCGCGAAGTTCACCGCGGAGCAGGGACTGAACTTCCCGTTGCTCTCCGACGTGGACCTCGAGGTTCACCGCGCCTACGCCGCCTACGGCGAGAAGTCGCTGTACGGGAAGACGGTCACCGGAGTCCTGCGCTCGACGTTCGTTCTCGACGAGTCCGGCGTCGTGACCCTGGCCCTCTATAACGTGAAGGCCACCGGGCACGTGGCATCGCTCCGCAAGAAGCTCGGCATCGACTCGTAGGCGTCGAACGACAGGATGGTCGACGCTCGGGCTGGGACCGCCGGGCATGTCGACTCCTCAGGTATGTCGACCACTCGGGCGTGTCGACTCCTCAGACCTCGCGACGAGTCACAGCGACCACACTGGGCGACAGCAGCAGGGCGATACACACAACCGCGACGATGAGCAGTGGCCAGCCGTCGTCCGGTTCACCCAGCACTCCCTGGAAGCACGCCACAGCGACCACGATCTGCAGGGCCTGCCAGGTGATTCCGGCACCGCGAATCCACGGGCGCATGCGGTACGTGCTCACAGCGATGGCGAGGAGCCAGACTCCGGCGGCGAAGATCAGCACCAGGAGTGCGATGGCCGTCGCATACGACGCCGGCGGCGAACTGACCAGCTGCACCAGCGACCAGACACCCACGCCGAGCGCCGCCACGGCCTCGGCAAACAGCAGGAGGGTGAGCACCAGCAGCAGCACTGGTCGCCTCACAGCGGGTTCCGGATGCCCGGATCCGGGCCCATTCGGCATGCTCTCTTGCTCAGTCATCGCCCTACACCTTCGAAAAACTCTTGATTTGCCACTACCAGTATGCGACGATGTTCGAGGTCGATTGTTGCTCACAATGTCGTGGGGGTGCGACGTGAGAATTATCCCAAGCACCCAAATGCTGGTCTTTACAGACGCATCTTTCTGAGGTGCGCCGGTCGAGTCTGAGATTCGGTCACAACGCGAACATGCTGGTTCTTACCCGACCTGCAGCATCGCGTAGTGGCAAGTCAAGCAGAAGAGCGGTCGAACGAAAAACCCGAACCTGAGGTCTGCTCGACCGAAGCACCCCGCAATACCAAGGAGTACCCCCCATGGACTGGCGCGACAAAGCCGCCTGCTTGACAGCAGACCCTGAGCTCTTCTTTCCCGTCGGCAACACCGGCCCTGCCGTCGACCAGATCGACAAGGCAAAATCTGTGTGCGCCCGATGCTCGGTCACCGAGATCTGCCTGCAGTACGCGCTCGAGACCGGCCAGGATTCCGGCGTCTGGGGCGGCCTCAGCGAAGACGAGCGCCGCGCACTCAAGCGCCGCGCTGCCCGGGCCCGCCGCGCCTCCTAGTCTCGTCACCTCCGCCAGCCTGTCGTGCCCTGTGGCACGACGATGCGCCGGCATCGCACCGCATTCCGACGAACCTCAGACGATCCGACGCGAATAGCTCGCCGGTCAGGCTGAGGTTCGTCCATTTTGTGGACACCACGGCTCCGCGTGGGTGCGTCAGCGCTTCTTGATCCAGCGGAACGGGATCTCGATGGTCACGACGGTTCCACTGCCCACCATCGTGTGCCAATCGATGATCCCGCCGAGTTCACCCTGAATGAGCGTGCGCACGATCTGGGTGCCGAGACCCGACCCGACTTTGCCTTCAGGCAGCCCTGAACCCGTGTCGCGAACCTCGACCGTGAGGGTCTCCTCCGAACGGCTGGCGACGATCTCGACCTCGCCTTCCTGGCCGGCGAGGCCGTGCTCGACGGCGTTCGTCACAAGCTCAGTCAGAGCGAGCGCGAGCGGAGTCGCGTATTCACTCGGCAGCACTCCGAAGCTGCCGCTGAACTTCGGATGCACGGTGGTGTTGTGAGCCGAAGCAACCTCGGTCACGAGCATGAGCACGCGAGCGAAGACCACGTCGAAGTCGACCTTCTGGCTGAGACCCTCCGAGAGAGTGTCGTGCACCACGGCGATGGCTGCCACTCGTCGCATGGCCTGCGACAGGGCATCTTTCGCGTCGTCTGAGTGCGTACGTCGTGCCTGGATGCGAAGCAGCGACGCGACGGTCTGCAGGTTGTTCTTGACCCGATGGTGGATCTCGCGGATCGTCGCGTCTTTGGTGATCAGTTCGCGCTCGTCGTGACGCAGTTCGGTGACATCACGGCAGAGAACGATCGCACCGAAACGCTGGCCCTTGGTTCGCAGGGGAATCGCACGAAGCGAGACGGTGACCCCCCTGGCTTCGACATCGGTGCGCCAGGGTGCGCGGCCGGTGACGACCAGGGGGAGCGACTCGTCAACCACGAGGGTTCCACTGAGCAGCCCCGTCGTGACCTCGGCGAGAGACTGCCCCTCGAGCTCTTCACCGAAACCCATGCGGTTGAAAGCAGAGAGTCCGTTCGGGCTCGCAAACGTCACAACTCCATCGACATCGAGGCGGATCAGACCATCGGATGCCCGGGGCGCGCCTCGTCGCGGACCCGTGGGCGCCCCGAGGTCAGGAAAGTCTCCCGCGGCGATCATGGCGAAGAGATCGTTCGCACACTCGTTGAAGGTGAGTTCCTGGCGGCTCGGAGTCCTGGCCTCACTCAGGTTCGTGTGCCGGGTGACCACCGCGATCGGCTTGTCGGTCGTGGCGGTCTCGCTGGGCGTGAGACGGCGGAGAACAGGCACGGCACGCACGCGGGTGGGCGTCTCCTCATACCAGTCCGGCGCGGCGGTGTCGACGATCTGGGCACTCTCGAACGCGTCAGTGACCTGTTTGCGCCACTCCGCCTTGACGACCTGGCCGACGAAGTCCCGATAGAAGAGGGTCGCCGAACTGGAGGGGCGGGCATGAGCGACGGCAACAAAACTGCCGTCGTTCGACGGCACCCACAGAACGATGTCGGCGAAAGCCAGGTCGGCGAGCAGCTGCCAGTCCCCGACCAGGAGATGGAGCCATTCGATGTCTGCTTCGGTGGAGTTGCCCTGCGCCAGGACGAGATCGCTGAGTGTGGACACAGTTCCTAGAATACGGCCCTGGCGGTCAGGCTCGATCTACCCGCACACATCTGCGAGAGTCTCGGAATCTATCCACAGCGTATGCCTGACGCTTTACACCGGCACACGCACCTGATTGAGTTGCTTCACCCGCAGAATCGAGGATCTCTCATCACACCATACCCTGTCCAGAGGCGCACCCACCCAGCGCACCTCACTACGACACGGCCACATCTCGAAAGCACACAATGAGCCAAGCACTGCCCGTCGAACGCACGCCCACGCCGATGCCCGTGGCGCACGCGATACCGCCGAACGCACCGCACCCCATCGGTCGGAACCAGAATCCGCGCGAATTCATCGAGAACCTCACGCGGTGCGTCCTCGAAGTCCTGGCGGGCGTACGCGATCTCGACCAGCTCGCGAGGTGGGTCTCCGATGACGTCTACCGGCACCTGTCAAAACGCGTCGTGCTGTCGACACGGGCCAGGCAACTCAAGGGCCAGCGGTCGATCCGCCCGACATTCACCATCGGGCGGACCCTGCTCTCCGAACCGTGCCCCGGGGTGATCGAGGGTGTCGTCATTGTGCACGGCAAGGCCCGGAGCCGCGCGGTCGCACTGCGCATTGAACGACTCGGTCCTCGCTGGCGCGCCAGCGCTATCACTGTGCTGTGAGACTGCTGGGCGAGGCGCACTCTCACTGAAGGAACGAGCCTCTCGGAGCGGAGCGCCGGCCCAGGTGTACCGGACAGGCGCTCCGCGCGAGGAGGCGGCTACTTCTTCTTGGTCTGGGCTCGCCTGTCGGCGCGGTTCACTGCTGGAGCGGCATTTGCAGGTGTCTTCTGGCCGAATGCTCCCGTTGTGGTGGGTGCTGGCCGCGAAGGCTGCGTGGTGGGGGCAGAGCCCCGACCCTGGGCCGCCGAAGCCGACAGGTCAGAAGCTGCCGGTGAGGCATCCTGTTGCGCTCGCTGGGCAAGCGCGGTGGCGGCCTGTTCGAGCTGGCCGCGCTGGTTTCGCACTTCGACTCCGCCGGAGTCGCTCGGAGCGGTGTAGCTCAGGCCGGTCTCTTCTGCACTGCCCGTCTCCAGCCCCTTGGCCTGGACGCTCGGCGCGTCGACCGAACCCGCAGGCGTGTTGACTTCGACTTCGAGGTTGAAGAGGAATCCGACTGCCTCCTCGCGGATCTGGCCCATCATCTGCTGGAAGAGCAGGTAACCCTCGCGCTGGTACTCGACGAGTGGGTCACGCTGGGCCATCGCCCGCAGACCGATGCCGTCTTTCAGGTAGTCCATCTCGTAGAGGTGATCACGCCAGCGGCGGTCGATGACGGTGAGCACGACGCGGCGCTCCAGTTCACGCATCGCAGCCTCGCCCAGCGTCTCTTCACGCTTCTGGTAGGCGAGTTTGGCATCGGAGAGAATCTCGCGGCCGACGAACTCACGGCTGATCTTGCCCCGGCTGCCCGCCTCGGCGATGACCTCGTCGATGGAGATGGAGACGGGATAGAGCGTCTTCAGCTCGGTCCACATCGCGTCGAAGTCCCAGTCGTCCCCATTTCCCTCGCCCGCGTGGGTCTCGAGCACGTCGTCGACCACGTCTTGCAGGAATTTCTGTGCCCGCTCATGCAGGTCGTCACCCTCGAGGATGTGCCGGCGGTCGCTGTAGATGGCTTCGCGCTGCCTGTTGAGCACATCATCGTACTTCAGCACGTTCTTGCGGATCTCCGCGTTGCGGCCCTCGACCTGTGACTGGGCGCTTCGGATGGCGCGCGAAACGACCTTGGACTCGATGGCCAGGTCGTCTGGCACATTGCCGCGGCCCATCAGGCTCTCCGCTGCACCAGCATTGAACAGACGCATGAGGTCGTCGGTCAGGGAGAGGTAGAAGCGGCTCTCGCCCGGGTCTCCCTGGCGACCGCTGCGGCCTCTGAGCTGGTTGTCGATCCGACGAGACTCGTGCCGCTCGGTGCCGAGCACGTAGAGGCCGCCTGCTTCGACGACCTTCTCTGCCTCCTCCTCGACCCCGGCCTTGACCTCGGCAAAGACGTCGTCCCAGGCCAGCTCATATTCCTCTGGGGTGTCGATCGGACTGAGTCCACGCGCGTTCATCTGGGCGACAGCGAGGAACTCGGTGTTGCCACCGAGCATGATGTCTGTGCCACGCCCCGCCATGTTCGTCGCAACGGTCACCGCGCCGAGGCGGCCTGCCTGGGCGATGATCGCGGCCTCACGGGCGTGGTTCTTCGCGTTCAGCACTTCGTGACGCACGCCCTTCTTCGCCAGCAGCCGCGAGAGGTACTCGCTCTTCTCGACACTGGTCGTGCCGACAAGTACGGGCTGGCCGGTCTCGTGACGCTTGACGATGTCTTCGACGACCTGCTCGAACTTCGCCTGCTCGTTCTTGTACACGAGGTCGGGCTGGTCTTTGCGCTGCATGGGCCGGTTGGTCGGGATGGCCACGACGCCGAGCTTGTACGTTCCGTTGAACTCTGCGGCTTCGGTCTCGGCCGTACCGGTCATGCCGGCGAGCTTGTCGTAGAGACGGAAGTAGTTCTGCAGCGTCACCGTGGCGAGGGTCTGGTTCTCTGCCTTGACGACGACGCCCTCTTTGGCCTCGATCGCCTGGTGGATTCCTTCGTTGTACCGCCGGCCGGCCAGAATTCGGCCGGTGTGCTCGTCGACGATGAGCACTTCGCCGTTCATCACGACGTAGTCCTTGTCTTTCTTGAAGAGCGCAGATGCCTTGAGCGAGTTGTTCAGAAACGAGATGAGCGGAGTGTTGGCCGACTCGTAGAGGTTGTCGATGCCGAGGTAGTCCTCGACCTTCTCGATCCCCGGCTCGAGAATACCGACCGTGCGCTTCTTCTCATCGATCTCGTAGTCCTCATCGGCCACGAGGCGGGTCGCGATCGAGGCGAACTCAGTGAACCATCGGTTCGCTTCGCCTGAGGCCGGCCCCGAGATGATGAGAGGCGTGCGGGCCTCATCGATCAGGATGCTGTCGACCTCGTCGACGATGGCGAAGTAGTGGCCACGCTGAACCATGTCGGAGGCCTGCCAGGCCATGTTGTCTCGCAGGTAGTCGAAGCCGAACTCGTTGTTCGTGCCGTAGGTGATGTCAGAGGCGTACTGTTCGCGGCGCTCTGCGGGTGTCTGGCCACTGAGGATGACACCCGTGGTCATGCCGAGCGCGCGGAACACGCGGCCCATGAGTTCACTCTGGTAGTTGGCAAGGTAGTCGTTGACGGTGACGATATGCACACCCTCGCCGGCAATGGCGTTCAGGTAGGCCGGAAGCGTCGCGACCAGGGTCTTGCCCTCACCGGTCTTCATCTCGGCGATGTTGCCGAGGTGCAGGGCCGCCCCACCCATGAGTTGCACGTCGAAGTGCCGGAGTCCCAACGTTCGCCGCGAAGCCTCTCGTACTGCCGCAAACGCTTCTGGCAGCAGGTGGTCGAGGCTCTCGCCCTCTGCGAACCTCTCTCTCAGCCGAGGGGTCTCTTCTCTGAGCTCGTCGTCGCTCAGGTGAGTGAAGTCTTCTTCCAGCGCATTGATTGCCTTTGCGTAGTTCTCGAGGCGACGGAGTACCCGACCCTCACCGACCCGGAGAACCTTTTCCAGAACTGAAGCCACAATAAATCTCCTACCGAACCAGCCATGATCCAGCCGGTAATCATAGCAATACTAGTTGTCGTAGCTGAACGCCCACGGGACGGCAGAGCACTGGGGGCACAGCAACCGTGTCGCTGTGCCCCCAGGCGTTCGGTGGCGACCCTTCATTCAGGGTCGAGCGAACCGGCCCTAGGAGAAGACCCGTTCGGCCTGGCGGCTTTCGGCCGGCGAGTCAACAGCTGCACTGTCGTCGAGCCCGATGACTCCGTAATCCCAGCCCTTTCTGCGGTAGACCACGCTCGGGCGCTGCGTCTCGGCGTCGATGAAGAGATAGAAGTCGTGCCCGACGAGCTCCATCAGATAGAGAGCATCGTCGACGGTCATCGGGGCCGCAGCGAAGACCTTCTTGCGGATCACCACCGGCGACCACGCCTCTTCTGTCTCCTCCGCCTCTGCGTTGGCCGGCTGCACCGGCACTGCGCCGGTCGTCGCCCTCAGCAGGACCTCGGCTTCGGCGGGAACCACGTCGATGCCACTGAAATCAGCTGCGCTGGCTTCGCGGAGTGACACAGGCCGGTGTTGGCCGCGGTGGGTCTTCTTTCGATCTTTCGCGCGGCGCAATCGCTCGAGCAGCTTGGCGATCGCCAGATCGAAGGCAACGTACTTGTCTGAGCCGGCGCTCTCGGCCCTCACAATCGGTCCCGGGCCGATGAGAGTGAGTTCCACCCGGTCGTCGCCACCGGAGGTGTTCGCCGAGCTGTGGCGGCAGACTTTGACTTCAAGCGCGAGAGCACGATCCGCAAGGTGTTCGACCTTCTCGGCCTTCTCAGTTGCGTAACTGCGAAACCGATCGGTGATTCCTAGGTTGCGGCCCGTGATGTTGATCTCCATGGCGATCTCCTAGTCTGAAAAGACGCGCCGCCCTGGGGTCAAAGCGAGTTCTTCCGCGCCTTTTCCCCCACCGTAGTCGCGTCTGCACGCATCTGTCACCCGTGGGTTTGCCCGCGCGATCCAGATTGCCGTATTCCTGCCGTTCACCCGTCGTGAACATGACGAACCGCCGAGAGTCCGCTGCGGCTTTCTGTGTGCGCGAGCGTCACCGCCCCCCAGACCGAAGCGCCCGCCGCCTGCAGCGCCCTTCGACACTCGAGCAGCGTCGCTCCGCTGGTAATCACGTCATCGACCAGCAGAAAGTGCCGCCCCTCGAGGGTGCCTCCTGAGAAACGCCTGCGAAGCCCAAGCGCGCCCTGCAGATTGTCGCGACGGGCGGCAACCCCGAGCCCGGCCTGGTCGGCGATGACGGCGCGTACACGCAGTGTGGTTGACAGCGGCGCGGCTTCGTCTTTGCAGAAGGTGCCGCCCTTGCGCGCGCGGGCTGCGAGTAGTTCGACGGGGTTGTACCCACGCTTTCGGTACGCCGCCCGTGACGAGGGAGCCACGGTGAGGTGAAGTGGCTCGCCCGGCGGGAGCCTCGCACGGGTCTGGGTGTATGCACTCCGGAGTGCCGGTGTGAGCGTCTCTGCCAAGACACCCACCACATCGGTGCGACCCGATTCCTTCAGCCCGGAGAGCAGGCTCGATACGACTCCGTGGTACGGGACGGCAGACCAGACCTCCAAGGGGTCTGAGCCCGGTTCGTCGACGCTGAGGTGGACCACGTCGCCTTCTCCGCCTGCGAGCGCGGTCATACACGCTCTGCACACGGAGCGGTCGGGAGCGCCGCAGCCAGCGCAGGCGACGGGCAGCACGAGTGCAAGAGCCGCGGCCAGTGCTTCGGAGAATGTGTGGGTGAGGTGTCGGAGAACGGTCATGCCGGTATTCTCGGCCGCTCGAACACTCGATCCGTTCCCACGCCACAATTCGGGGGAAGACTGACGAAGATTCCGGATTGTGGACGACGGACGCGCATGCCTCAGGTCTGCATACCTCAGGTCTGCGTGGCGAGGAAGGAGATTCCCTTCGAGATCGTCTGCCAGCCGCTGCCGCGCTGCTGTTGCAGATCCCCTGCCGAGGTGAGCAGCCAGAGCCCGTCGAGACTGTTGCCGCCGCTCAGGGTGGTGGCGTTGCTCGGTACCCCGAGATTGCTTGAGATGCCTCCGATCTGCTGTGCCACAACCCGATCGTCGCCGCTGGGCGACACGGTGAGCGAAGCGACGTCGGTCTGGTCGACCCAGGTGGCATCGACCGGTGCCCCCGGGCCCGACGCGAGCACCAGGGGGTCACCGAGCCGCTGGGGGACGCCGTCTTTGTCGCGGATGATCGCGGCAACAAGAAGGCTCGGCATACCGTCTGCCACGGTGAAGGCGAGCACCCGCGTTCCGTCGCGCGAGACATCGAGGGAGACGATGTCCGATGCGCCGTTCCAGTTGACGACGACGGAGTGGGTCGAGCCATCCTTGCCATAGGCCTGCACGGCGTTCGGGCTGCCAGCGGGAACCGACCAGACATACCCCGCGGGGTCGAGCGACGGCGCGATGAGGCCCGGCCGGGCATCCACCAGCACAGGGTCGTTGCCACCGGGTTGCACCGCGTATACGCCGGCAGCGGTACCCACCGCGAAGACTCCCGACGACGAGGTCGCCGACAACGGGCCGAGCGCCTGGATCTTGTCGTTGACCGAACCGATGGGCACCACAGCGTTGTTCGACAGGTAGCCGAATGCCCCGGAGAGCTGCACCAGGGCCTTGTTGTCCACCAGTGGGGTGCTGATCGGCGGGGTACCGGGAACGACCGTCACGGGGTTCTGGTTCACCGAGATCGACACGCTCGCGACCGAGGCCACGCTGCCGAGGCTCTCGTCGAGCTGGTACTGCATGCGCTGCAACGACACCTGCGACTGCGAGAGCACCTGGCTCGAGAGCGGAACGTTCGCTGTGCCGGATTCGACGACCACCGGAGACGCCTCCGTTCCGTCGGGGAAGGCGGTGACCACGGCGCCCTGCCCGAGCCACGGCGAAGGGCCCCCGAGGAGCGCTCGCACGACCCGCGTGCTCGTGGTGGTGTCTTTGGCGAACCACCGAACGTCGGGTACGAGATAGGTGTACGTCGGGTCGTAGAAGTACAACGGGTGCGAGCTGAAGACCTGGCTGAAGCGGAGCTGCTCGAGAATGATGCCGGGGTTGGCGGTGCTGATACGCCACTGCCCGTTCTCCTGCACGAAGGTGAAGGGGAGCGTCACCGATGCGGCCGAGACGCTCTCCTTGTACTCGCCGGTCTGGTCGACCTCCGCTTTCGGGCTCACGGTGACCGACATGCTGGTGTCGGAGCTCGGGGTCAGCACGGGCTGGTTCGAGGTGATGAGAACCCCGGCGTCGGGGTCCCACTGCTTGGAGAGATCGGCGGTGAGGTACTCGCGGGCGATCTCGTAGTCCTTCTGCGGGCTCGCGGCGGCCTGCAGGAATCCGTTCAGGATCTGAACCTGGTTCGCCCCCGGCGCGGGCCCGGCCGGGAGGAGGATCACGTCATTGTCATTGGGCGTTGCGCTGACCTCCTGGGCGTGCACGCTGCCGTTGTCCGGGATGCCCGTGCAGCCCGCCAGCGCGAGAACACCCGCCACCATGGTGACCGCGGCAACGGATAGCCGGAGTCTGCCCACCCTCACGCCCCGGCGCGGTCTTCTTCGTTCTTCAGACTTCATCATGGCTCCCCTCCGCATCGGCGCGGCCTGTGGGCATCGGGATCGGCGAGCTCTCGAGGCGCTCCCCGCGCACGCGCGGCAGCGTGAGTCGGAACATGCTGCCCTCCCCCGGCTGCGACCACACCTCGAGCCAGCCGTTGTGCAGCGCGGCATCTTCGAGCGAGATGGCCAGTCCCAGCCCGGTGCCGCCGATCGTTCGTTTGCGCGACGGGTCTGCGCGCCAGAAACGTTCGAAGACCCGCTCGGCGTCGGCCGCGGTCATCCCGATGCCGTGGTCGCGGACGGACAGGGCGATCGCCGAGGCAGTGCTGTCGATCGAGACGTCGATCGGCCGGCCTTCACCGTGCTCGATCGCGTTGCCGAGAAGGTTGCCGATGATGCGGCGGATGCGGCGGGCATCGAGATCGACGTCGACGTACCCGCCCGGCGTCTCGAGCCGGATGGGCGTTCCGGTGGAGTCGGCGAGGGGGCGCATCTGCTCGATCGTGTCTTCGGTGAGGTGCACAAGGCTCGTCGGTTCGATGTTGAGGTCAGCCGAGCCGGCGTCGAAACGGCTGATCTCGAGCAGGTCGTTCAACAGCGATTCGAAGCGAACAGTCTGGGTGTGCAGGAGCTCCGCCGTGCGCCCGATCGCCGGTTCGAATGATTCGCGGTGGTCGAAGAGCACGTCACCGGCCAGACGGATGGTGGTGAGGGGTGTGCGCAGCTCATGGGAGACATCGGAGACGAACCGTTGCTGCAGCTGCGAGAGCTCGGCCAGCTGGGTGATCTGGCCCTGCATGCTGTCGGCCATTCCGTTGAACGAACGCGCGAGGGTGGCGATGATGTCCTCGCCCTTCTCCGGGATGCGCACTTCGAGCTGCCCGGCGGCGAGCTTCTCGCTGGTCTCGGCGGCAACACGGATGGGGTCGATCACCAGGCGCACGATGACCCAGGCCACGAGGGCGATCAGCAGGGTGAGCAGGAGGCCCGCGATCCAGAGGGTCTGCTGCACGAAGCGGAGGGTCTGGTCGGAGTCGGCGAGGTTGTAGCCGAGATAGAGCTGGTACTGCCCCGCGCCCGGGATCGTGAGCGGGGTTCCGACGATGATGCCGGGCTCCGTGCCACCGGTGCCGTTGTCGAGCGCAACCGACTGCCAGTACTGGGTCTGTGTGCCGGCACCGTCGGTCACTTCGCGCCGGAGCTCAGCCGTGATGACCCCGTCGACGGTGAGAGCAGGGCTCGCGAACGGTAGGAAGGTCGTCGCACTCTGATCTTGACCCGGGGCTGCGTAGATCGCGATGAGCCGCGACGACGACGACGCCCTGATACTGGTCTGGGCCGAGTCGAGGAGCGTGCTCGCGGAGGACTCGTTCGTGGAGTCGGCCGCATCGAAGATCGACTGTGCCGCGGTCGCCGCCCGGTTCGAGTCGAGAAGCACCTGGCTCAGCCTCGACTGGAACAGATCGTTGCCGATACTGACCGAGGTGTAGATTCCCGCACCCAGGAGCGCCACCGTGGTGAGAGTGATGGTGATGATGATCGTGCGGAACTGCAGCGAACTGCGCCACGCGCCCGCAAGCTGCCGGGGCCAGGCGCGCCACTCCCGCGCGAGGAACGGCCCGATGTGGCTGCGCCTCGCCAGCTGCAGCGAGGGGCGGGTCGTCGTCACACCACAGCGCCCGCGCGATAGCCGATGCCACGCACCGTCATGACGATCGCCGGGTTGTCTGGATCTTCTTCGACCTTCGCACGGAGCCGTTGCACGTGCACATTCACGAGTCGGGTGTCTGCCTTGTAGTGATAGCCCCACACCTGCTCGAGCAGCATCTCCCGCGTGAAGACCTGCTGGGGCTTCGCTGCGAGGGCGTGCAGCAGGTCGAACTCGAGGGGCGTGAGGTTGATGCGCTCGGCGCCTCGCCTGACTTCGTGGCCCTGCACGTCGAGCTCCAGGTCGCCGATGCGCAGCGAGTCGCTGCTCGACGGCTGGGGTGTCTGGCGAAGCCGGGTGCGGATGCGCGCCACCAGCTCCTTCGGGTTGAAGGGTTTCACGATGTAGTCGTCCGCGCCCGACTCGAGCCCCTTGACCACGTCTGTCGTGTCGGACTTGGCCGTGAGCATGATGATCGGAATGCCCGATTCGGCGCGGATCTGCGTGCACACCTCGATGCCGTCCATGCCGGGGAGCATCAGGTCGAGCAACACGAGGTCGGGTTTCGACGAGGTGAAGGCCGCGAACGCCTCAGAGCCGTCGGCGCAGAACACCGGTTCGAAGTTCTCCGTTCGCAGCACGATGCCGATCATCTCGGCGAGCGCGGGATCGTCGTCGACCACCAGTATGCGAGCATCCATGGGTGTAAGAGTACTGGAGGGTTGCCGAAAGCATCCTGCACGCCGATGGATGATCGGCGGGGCATTCACGGACACCATTCAGTTGAGCTAAACTCAGCTGGTGTTGCGGTCGTGATGTGTGTGGTCGGATTGTGCGAGCATGATGCGAAGGGCTGGGGTTGTGCGCAACCGGACGCCAGAAACGTGAGGATCCACCGGTGAGCGAGAACCCCCCGAGCGGCGTGCCCCAGGGCGAGAACCCGGCGGCGCCTGTGCCGCCCATCCAACCGGCAGCTCCGGTTCCGCCCACTCGCCCCGTTGCGCCCGTGCAGCCGACGTACGGGCAGTACGCGCCGCCGCAGGCTCCCCCGGGGCCACCCGCTCCGCCAGCACCATCGGCGTACGGGCAGTACGCTCCCCCGCCGCCATACGGGCAGCCCACCACGCCCCCGCCGGCGTACGGGCAGTATGCACCCCCGGCCTATGGCTCTCCCCCCGCCTCTGGCGCACCGCCGGTCTACGGCGCCCCACCGATCTACGGGCAGCCGGCGTACGGGCAAGCTGCGTATGGGCAACCTGCCGCGCCGCAGCCCGGCCAGCAATGGGCGCCACCGCCCAAGCCCGGGCTGGTCCCCTTGCGACCCTTGGGCTTCGGCACACTGCTCGGGTCGCCGTTCCAGGTGCTGCGGCGCAACACGGGGCCGACGGTCGGGAGTGCCCTGATCATCCAGTTCATCATCTACCTGGTCACGGGAGTGATCATCGGCGGCGCCGTGCTGCTGGCCGTCACGAGGATCAACCAGGCCTCGGCGAGCGACCAGGACGCGATCACCGCCGGGTCGACGGTGATCATTCTGCTTTCGGCCCTCATCCCCCTGGCCGTTGGGCTGGTCGCGAGCGCACTGCTGCAGGGCATCCTGGTGATCGAGGTCTCGCGCGAGGTGCTCGGCGAGAAACGCCGGCTCGGCGAACTGTGGCGCGCGGCCGGCAAGCGCGTGTGGCCGCTGCTGCTCTGGACCCTGCTCGAAGGTGCAGCGATCGTAGTGGTGCTCGTCGTGGTCATCGGCGTGATCGTGCTGCTGGCGAGCCTCGGAACCGTGGGGATCGTGCTGTCGGTGGTCGTCGGAATCGTTGGCTTCTTCGGGCTCCTGGCCCTCGCGGTGTGGCTCGGAACGAAGTTCGCTCTCGTACCGTGTGCGATCGTGCTCGAGAGAATGACCGTGCGCCAGGCGATGGTGCGTTCGTGGCGCCTCACGTCGCGCTCGTTCTGGAAGACGTTCGGGGTGCTCGCGCTCGTCAACGTGATCATGTACTTCGCGGCCCAGCTCGTCTCCACACCGGTCGGGCTGCTGCTCGGCCTCGGTCTCAACCTGGTCGACCCCAACGGTGCCAGCACCTCCACGGGCACCTCGACCGCCGGCCTCTCGGGTGCGGAACTCACAAACATCGTCATCACGTACCTGGTGCTCGGCGTCGTGCAACTCGTCGTGGGCGCGATCACCGCGGTGGTGCAGGCTGCTGCGGTCTCGTTGGTGTACATCGACCTGCGCATCCGCAAGGAGGGCCTCGACCTCGAGCTCATCCGGTTCGTGGAGGCGCGGCAGGCCGGGCGGGCGACCGCGAGCGATGACCCGTTCCTGGTGACCGAGCGTCGGTGACCGTGGGCGTGTTGACATTCGAACCGCTGGGCCCGAGCGCTCCTGACGCACGGCAGTGGCTGCTCACCGAGCTCGCCAAGCCGGAATACGAGGCCGCCAAACCGAGCTGGCTCGACCGGGCATCCGAAGATTTTCTGAACTGGCTGTCGTCGCTTGTCGTGCCATCCGACGGCAACCTCGGCGGGTTTCTCCCTGCCGTCGTGCTCGTCATTGTGATCGCGCTCGTGGTCATCGCGTTCATCGTGTTCGGCCGGCCCAGGCTGGCGCGAAAGGTCGCGGCCGACCAGGCCGCGCTCTTCGGGTCGCGCGACCTGCGATCCTCGGCGCAACTGCGCGCGTCGGCTGCGGCCGCCGCCGACGCCGGCGACTACCGCACCGCACTCGAGGAGCTCTACCGCGCCCTGGCCCGCCGCCAGGCGGAACGCACGATCGTGCGGCTCACCCCCGGCACGACGGCCCACGGCTTCGCAGCCCAGGCCTCGGAGTGTTACCCGGCCCACGCCCCGGGGCTTGAGCAGGCAGCACGCACCTTCGACGACGTGCGATACCTCGGTGGGGCGGCGACACGCGAGGCCTACCTGCAGCTGGTCGCGCTCGAGAGGGAGCTCCGTGATCGGCCACCTGTCACCCGGCAGCCGGTGCTGGAGCGGGTGCTGCAGTGACGACGACGGATGCTCGGCCCTCCGCGACCGACGGCGCAGCTGTGGGCGGCCCGCCGCCGGGCGGAGTTCCCCCTGTCGGCGGCCCCGACGGCACCACTCGCGGTGCGCCCGACACCTCGACAGGCAACAACGGCGGGGCCGTCGTGGTTTCGTCGGGCATCCGTGCCTCGCTGCGACGCTCGGGATTCTGGATCGTCGCCGGCATCCTGGTGCTCGTCGCCAGCGTCGTTCTGCTGCTCGTGAAAGGTGTTTCGGGGACGGCGAGCGCTGCGCCCCTGTCGATCGACAGCCCGGCACCGGCGGGGAGCAGGGCGCTGGCCGAGGTGCTGCGGCAGCATGGCGTGACCGTGACGGCGGCGCACTCGCTGGCCGAGGCGCAGGCGGCAGTTTCTGCCGATTCGACGGTGCTCATCTACGACCCCGACCAGCTGCTGCCCGGTGACCGCTATACCGAGGCCGCAGCCCTCGGTAGCCGGCTCGTGCTGGTCGAGCCCGATGTGTTCGAGCTCGAAGCGCTCGCACCCACGATCGCCGCTGCGGGTGCACCCGAGTCGTCGGGCTCAGACAGCGCAACGCTGAGTGCCCAGTGCGAGTTGCCCGCTGCCCGGTCTGCCGGCACGATCAGTGTCTCTGGGACGACGTACCGCTCCGTTGGGGAGTCAGTCGTGACGGAATCCTGCTTTCCGTCGTTCGGCACCTCGTATTCTCTCGTACGGGCCGGATCGGTGACGGTGCTGGGTGCTCCCGAAGTGCTCGACAACGGGCACATCACGCTCGCAGGGAATGCAGCCCTCGCGCTTGGTCTCCTGGGCACGAGCAACAGCGTCGTCTGGTACACCCCGTCGGCGGCCGATGTCACGGCGAACGGGCCGCCCTCTCTCGGCGCCCTGACTCCGGGCTGGGTCACGCCGGCACTCAGTCTGCTCGTGCTCGTCTTCGTGGCAGGGGCTGTGTGGCGTGGGCGACGACTCGGGCCGGTGGTTGTGGAGAACCTGCCGGTGATCGTTCGGGCCAGCGAGACCATCGGTGGGCGCGCGAGACTCTACGCGCGCTCGGGTGACAGCACACACGCGCTCGATGCCCTCCGCATCGGCTCGAGTACGCGCCTGGCCGTGATGCTCGGATTGCCTCGGACGGCACCGCTCGAACTGATCATCACGCAGTGCTCGGCGGTCACGGGCATACCGGCGACCGAGGTTGCTGCCACACTCGTGAACCAGGTGCCGGGCTCTGAGGGCGATCTCGTCGAACTCGCCCAGCGCCTCGCGGGGCTCGAGCGGGCCGTACGCGCGTCGCTCGGGCTCGGAGGGCCGTCGTGATGCACTCCGATCCAGACGACTGCCACACACGAACAGGCACACACGTAATCGAACAAGGGAAACTCTGATGACTGAGACCTATCCGGTGCCAGAACCGATGAGCGCTCCGGCTCAAGCTCAAGCTCCGGCCAGTGCACCGGCGAGCACCAACGATGAGCTGCGTCTCGCGCTCTCTCGAGTGCGCACTGAGGTCGGCAAGGCCGTCGTCGGGCAGGACGGAGCCGTCACCGGTCTGCTGGTGGCGCTGCTGGCCCGCGGGCACGTGCTGCTCGAAGGCGTTCCCGGTGTCGCCAAGACACTCCTCGTGCGCTCGCTCGCCTCGGCGCTCAGCCTCGACACGAAGCGGGTGCAGTTCACCCCCGACCTGATGCCGGGCGACGTCACCGGTTCGCTGGTCTACGACGGGCGTTCGGGCGAATTCGAGTTTCGTGAGGGGCCGGTGTTCACGAACATCCTGCTCGCCGACGAGATCAACCGCACACCTCCCAAGACGCAGTCGGCGCTGCTCGAGGCGATGGAGGAGCGCCAGGTGAGCGTCGACGGGGTGAGCCGCCAGCTGCCCGACCCGTTCCTCGTGGCGGCGACGATGAACCCGATCGAGTACGAGGGCACGTACATGCTGCCCGAGGCGCAGCTCGACCGGTTTCTGCTCAAGTTGACGCTCGACATTCCGGAGCGCGACGTCGAGATCGCCGTGCTGGCGCGACACGCGGCGGGCTTCAACCCGCGGGACCTCGGCGGTGCCGGCGTGACGGCTGTGCTCGGCGCGGCCCAGCTGCACGAGGCGCAGGCGGCCGTGGCGCGCGTCGGCGCGACGGTGGATGTTCTGGCCTATGCCGTCGACCTCGCCAGGGCGACCCGGCAGAGCCCCTCGGTGAAGCTCGGCGTGAGCCCGCGCGGAAGCACGGCTCTTCTCGCGGCGGCGAAGGCGTGGGCGTGGCTCAACGGATTCGAGCGGATCACGCCCGACCACGTGCAGGCGATGGTGCTGCCGGTGTTCCGGCACCGTATCCAGCTGCGGCCCGAGGCCGAGCTCGAGGGCGTGTCTGTCGACTCGATCCTGCGCGGAGTGCTGTCGCAGGTGCAGGTGCCGATCTAGGCTCTCAATTCCACCGAGACGACCCACACCCACCGAGACGACCCACACCCACCGAGACGACCCACACCAGGAAGGAAGAACACCATGGCGATATCAGGGCGTTTCGTGCTGCTGCTGGCGCTCGGCGTTCTGCCGATCGTGGTGCTCGGGCAGGCCTACGGGCTCGCCGCCGAAGGGCTGGTCGGCTGGTTGCTGCTGACGACGCTGCTCGGCGTCGTCGACCTCGCTCTCGCCGGCTCTCCGCGGCAGCTCACGGCCGAACGCCTTCTGCCGCAGCGGGTCCGTCTCGGCGAGAGTGTCACGGGCGAGCTGTACCTCACGAACACGGGTCGCCGAATGCTCCGCGGCACCGTGCGCGACGCGTGGCAGCCCTCGGCCGGCGCCGCCACCACACGCTCGGCCCTCGTCATTCCGCGGGGTGAACGGCGTCTCGTGAGCATCGAGCTCAGGCCGTTCAGGCGGGGGGAACGCCGGGTGGAGTTCACGAGCATCCGGTCATTCGGGCCCCTGGGTCTGTGGGCGCGCCAGGCGACGCTGCGTGTGCCGGGGCGCATCCGGGTACTGCCGCCGTTCACCTCGCGCAAGCATCTGCCATCGAGGCTGGCGCGGCTGCGTGAACTCGATGGACGAACGAGCCTGATGATCCGGGGGCAGGGTACGGAGTTCGACAGCCTGCGCGAATATGTGCGGGGCGACGACGTGCGGTCGATTGACTGGCGCGCGACGGCTCGGCGTGACGAGGTCGTCGTTCGAACCTGGCGGCCGGAGCGTGACCGGCGCGTCGTGATCGTGATCGACACGGGTCGCACCAGCGCTGCGCGAATCGACAACGAGCCGCGTCTCGACACCGCGTTCGAGTCGGCGCTGCTGCTGGCGGCCCTCGCTACGAGGGCGGGCGACCGGGTGGATGTTCTCGCCTACGACCGGCGGACGCGCGCGCGCGTGCAGGGCGCCGTCGGACCCGAACTGTTGTCGCGTATGGTCGACGCTCTCGCCACGGTCGACCCCGAACTTCTCGAGATGGACTGGAGCGCGATCCCGGCCCGCGTGCGCGAGATCACGAACCAGAGGGCGCTGGTGGTACTGCTGACCTCGGCCGAGACGCCCGGGTCGTCGCAGGGGCTGCTTGCCGTGCTGCCGCAGCTGACCCAGCGGCACACGGTTCTCGTAGCGTCGGTCTCCGACCCGGAGACATTCGCGCGCACCGCCCGGCTCGGCTCGCGCGACGAGGTGTACACAGCGGCGGCGGCCGAGCGTGCGCTGCTTGACGTCGCCCGCGTCTCGGCCGCGCTCCGGCAGCAGGGTGCCGACGTCGTCACGGGCTCCCCCGCCGACCTGCCCCCCGCCGTTGCAGACCGCTACCTCGCCCTCAAAGCCGCCGGCCGCCTCTAACCCCCGGGCCCAATCGACTTGCCCCAAAGTTTCTGTCTGTGCGGCGGTCACCGACGGAACGGGGAAAGTCGATTTCGAAGCTAGGCGGCCACGAGACGCTTGGCCCCGGCATCGAAGTCGGCGAGGTCGCCCGTTGCGCCCGCGCGGACGGCCCGGCCGCCGACGAACAGCATGTAGAACAGGAACGCGGCGAGTGCAACGGCCCCGATGCCGATCTTCACCGGCCACGGCCAGGGCTGCGGGGTGACGAACCCCTCGATCACGCCGGAGACCAGCAGCACGAACACGAGCCCGATCGCCACCGTGAACAGGGCGCGCCCGTCTTCGGCGAGCGCCTGACCCCGGGTGCGAGGGCCAGGAGCGATCCACGCCCAGAAGATGCGGAGCCCGGCGGCGGCCCCCACGAAGATCGCCGTGAGTTCGAGCATCCCGTGCGGAAGGATGTACTGGAAGAACACGTCGGCGTGCCCGTAGTGGAACAGGACAGCGGCGTTCACGCCGAGGTTGATCGCGTTCTGCAGCAACAGGTACGGCACGTAGACGCCCACGATGCCGAACGCGACACACTGCGCGGTGATCCAGGCATTGTTCGTCCAGACCTGGCCGGTGAAGGAGGCCGCCGGGTTGTCGGAGTAGTAGTTGACGAAGTCCTGCTCTGCGACCTTGCGGAGCTGGTCATCCGTACCGAAGTTGGCGAGCACCTGCGGGTCGTTCAGCGCCCACACCGCGTAGAGCGTGCTCACGGCGAGCGTCGCCAGCGCCACCACGAGCACGAGCCAGCGGATGCGATAGAGCGCGGCCGGCAACTGCAGGGCGAAGAACGCCGGCACCTGGGCGAGCACGTTCGGGCTGGCCCCGGTGAACCGCAGCCGGGCACGCGAGAGCGACACCGACAGCCGGTCGCCGACAGCCGTCGAACCCGCCGAGGTGGTGAGGGCCGAGAGCTGCGAAGCCCCGGCCTGGTAGCGCTCGATCAGCTCGTCTGCCTCGGCACCGCTCGGGTTCCGGAGTCGGCCGAGTTCATCGAGGCGATTCCATTCGCCCCGATGCGCTGCTGAGTATGCGTCAAGATCCATCTGCTTAGATGATAGCCATGGCTGAGCCACTTCTCGCCCCCATCGGAGCGACACACTCCCTCGAGCACAACGATGCGCTCCTCGTCACGGGCGAGGCCGTGGCGCTCGACGTGCGACCCACCAGCTTCATCCTGCGTGCGGCCGGCACCATGATCGACGTCGTGTTTTCCGTCGGCCTGTTCATCGGGGCCGTGTTCCTCGTCAGCTTCTGGCAGGCCTCGACCGGCGCCGACGATGCCATCACCCAGGCCGCCATCGTGACCAGCCTGGTATTCTGCATCGTGGTCGTGCCGACGGTGGTCGAGACGCTGATGAAGGGCCGTTCGCTCGGCAGGCTCGCTGTGGGGGCGCGGATCGTGCGCGATGACGGTGGCGCAGCATCCTTTCGCCACGCTTTCATCAGGGCGCTCACGGGAGTGCTCGAGATCTACTTCACCCTGGGCGGCCTCGCCGTGATCGTCGGGCTGTTGAACCCCCGGTCGAAGCGCCTCGGTGACCTGCTGGCGGGCACGTACAGCCAGCACGAGCGGGTGCCGAAGGTGGTCTCGCAGGCCGCGCCGATGCCACCGCCGCTCTACGGCTGGGCGCACGTGGCCGATGTGGCGAAACTGCCCGACCGGCTTTCGCGGCGTATCGCGCAGTTCCTCGCCGAGGCGAACCACATGACTCCGGATGCCCGGCAGCGCCACGCCGCAGCCCTGATGTTCGAAGCGGCGCCGTACGTGTCGCCCGTGCCTCCGGTGCCGCCCGAGCTGCTGTTGCTCGGCATCGCGGCTCTCCGTCGCGACAGGGAGACCGCTGCCCTGCACCTCGAGTCGGCGCGCCTGGCACGCCTGTCGCCGCTGCTCACGGGCCTCCCCCACGGCTACCCCCGCCGCTAGCATGCTCCCCGGCAGCTGGTGGGCGACGCGAACTGACGCGAAACGCCCCTCGCTCGCCCCCGATTGGGCGGTTGGCGTCATCTCGACAGCGCGTGCGCCAACGCGCTACTCCGCTCACTACAGCGACTTTCTCATTTGCGCAGGGTTTCGCCGAATCCGTTGCGCCGTCGGGCAACAAGATGCCGTAGCGATACGCAAAAAATAGGTGAGGTTTGCTCTTTTTACAGTTGTGAGCTAGTTTCATTTTCATGACGAAGTCTCGAATCCCCCGCCGCCTCTGCTTCGCTGCAGCCGTAACAGGCATGGTCGCGTGCCTGGCGTTGGTATCGCCACAGACGGCGCAGGCCTTCACCGGGCCGGTGGCGGTCGGCAACAAGCCCGTTGCGGTGGGGATCGACTCCGTCAATCACCGGGTGTTCGTGACGAACAGCACCAACTCGGTGTCGTTCTTAGACGGGAATAGTGCGACGCCGACCGCCGTGAACGTGATGGTTGGTGCCCCACAGAGCGGTATCGCCGTCGACTCGGCCGCGCATCTGGCCTTTGTGACTCTTCCGAACCAGAACAAGGTGGCCGTGATCGATACGGCTGCGGCGACGCCTGCACTGATCCGCGACGTAGCCGTCGGGTCCTTTCCGACCGGTATAGCGATCGACCCGTCCACGCACCTCGTCTTCGTCGCCAACAGCGCTTCAGCGAATGTTTCGCGATTCGATGGAACAACGACCACTCCCACAGTCTCGACCATCGGCGTGGGGGCGGTTCCATTGGGGATTGGTATCGACACAGTGAGCCACACCGTCTTCGTGTCCAACACGAACGGCGACTCAGTCACAACGTTCACCAGCCTCGATGGACTTGTCACTCGATCGACAATCCCGGTCGGTCCCGGTGTCGGTGCGGTTGCGGTCGACAGCCCGTCTCATTCGGTGTTCGTCTCGAACACCGGCGGCTCCGCCGTGTATCGATTCGACGACTCGATTCCGAATCCCACGCCAACAACGGTGGCTGTGGGACTGCACCCGCAGGGAATATCCGTCGATGAGGCGAGCGGTACCGTCTACGTCTCAAACCTCGATGAAGACAGCGTCTCGCACTTCGACGCGGGGGCGACCGGCACGCCGAAGGTGACCACTGAAGCAGTCGGTGGATCAGGTCCGCTCGGACTAGCCGTCGACAGCAGCACGAGCACGATCTACGCGGCGCTCAGTAAGGGCACAGCCGTCGCTCGACTCGGAGCTGTCACTCCGCAGGCACCCTCGATCACGTCAGGCAACCCACCCGCTGCAACAGTGGGCGCACCCTACTCATTCACTTTCACCGCGACCGGCAGGCCCGTTCCCACCATCAGCGTGACGGGAACAATTCCACCCGGCCTCGCCTTCGATTCGGTAACCGACGTCCTCTCCGGCACACCGACTGCCGCCGGCTCCTACACGATTGCTGTATCGGCGAGCAGCTTGGCGGGCACAACGGACAGCATCCATTACATTCTCACAGCGAATCTCCCGACGCCGACGCCGATACCCTCGCCCACCAGCACCGCCACTGCTACACCGACCAGCGTGACCGCCGGCGGCAGCCTGCCGGGCGGAAAGGCCCAGCTCGCCCACACCGGCGCTGACGAACCGCTCCGCGGAGTGCTGGCAGCGAGTGCGCTCGGGCTTCTCGCTGCCGGAGCTGCCAGCGCGCTGCTCGTCACGCGTCGTCGACGCACAACGGGAACCCCCGGCGCACGCCGCTGACTTTCGCCTAGGGGCGGTTGTCGACGAGTATCGCTCGACCCCACGCTCGCGGCTGCATCGACTCCCGGCTCTGTCGGTCTTCGCCCGAAACACCGACAGATTCGGGAAACTCGATGTCCTGGAGCCGGAAGCGTGTCGACGACGCGAGACGCCACGAAACGCCCCTCGCGCGCTCCCGATTGGGCGGATGGCGTCATCTCGATAGCGTCGACTTTCCCGTTTGCGCAGGGTTTCGGCGAATTTCTTGCACCTTCGGGCAACTCGATCGCGGGATGCCCGGGGGCTCGAGCTCTCCCCCGGGGGCGACTCGGGCTAGAAGTCGGTGCCGACCGTGGTGTAGCGCACGATCTGCCAGCCCTGGGGGGCCGAGAGCTTCTCGGTGTGCTTCGCGCACAGGTCGTAACTGTGCGGTTCGTGCTGGAAGCTGAGGGGGCCGAGAACCGCGATGGAGTCGGCGTAGACGTAGGTGAACGTCGAGACGGCTTCGCCCTGGCAGGTGATGCGCGAGCAGGTTCTGGTGGTCATCCATCACAGACTATGCATGAGAGGGTGAACGGCTCGACTGGGCGCGCCGTAAGCTTGCTCTATGCCACGTTCACGGCGGAACACCGGAGCCAAAACTTCGCGCTACCGATACCGCAACCGCCACGGCCGCACTCTGCGGTCGTCGGTCACGGGGCCGCATCTGCCGCCGCTTCGCACGCGGATCGACCTCTTCGAGATGACCGTGGCGTCAACCGCCGACTACCTCAAGGGCGTCTGGCCAGAAGAGCTCGCCGACGTGATCTTCGAGATCGGCGCCGTGCCCCTGGGGATGCCTGCTGAGGGCGCCCCAGTGGAGCGGTGGAAGGTGATCGGCAATCGCATCATTCTGTTTCGGCTGCCGATCCAACGGCTCACCAAGCTGCACCGCGACGACGAGCTGCACAAACGCATGGTGATCGAGAGCTGCGTGTTCCGCGGCGTGGCCGAGTATCTCGGCAAAGACCCCTGGGACCTGGCACCGGACCGGTACCGGCACTTCTGAGCCCCGGGCGCGGCTCATCTCGGCGAGAGCTGCCGTCTGAGTCGCAAGCGCGGGTCGAGCAGGTGGGGTGGGAGAGCGGGTTTCGATACGGCCGCTTCGCGGCCTACTCAACCGGCGACGGGCGCCCTACCCGCGGTAGAGCGTGATCGGCGACGCCAGGGGGCTTGCAGGGCTGACGGCGAACGCCGAGATGAGTCCATCTCCGAGGTATCCCACCGACGCCGTGAGCGGTGCGGACGTGGCGACGGTATACGTCGTCGCGTTCGACAGCGGCACGCCCGTGGCACTGCCTGCCGCGACCGTCAGGGTCTGCGGTGCACCGCCGGCGTTCGGGGTGACGGTGACCGCACCATCCGTGCCACCGGTGTTCACGAGTTGGAGCTTCGGATTCGGGCCTTCGGCCGTGGTGAAGACGAACGAACCGGCGAGCAGAGGGCTCGACTGGTACCAGGCATAGTCGACGCCGCCGCTGACGACGGCCGAGCGGGCTCCCGCGACGATGGGCTGGTCAGAGCTCACTGTGACGGCGTAGGTGTCGTCGGTGAGCGAGGGGAACGGGAACTCCGTCACGATGCCGCCGGTCGCGCTGTAGTTCACGGTGGCGTCCGCGACGCCGAGCGTCTCACTCCTGAGGGTGACAGTGAGCGTCGCCGATTCCGCACCGGGTACGTAGACCCGAAGCGTGGCCGGCAGGTCACTCGAGGCCGGGTCGGTCGCCCGTTCGGCGATGGCGCTCGTGCTCACCACCTGGACACCGGAGATCGTCTGGGTCAGCGCTGGACCAGAGGTGGGGCCGACCACATCGATACCGCCGGGAGTCAGCAACCGTACAACGCTCGATTGCAGAGACGCGAGCACGCTGCCCCCGGCGCTGGTGACATGGATGACCGGCGAAACCAGATTCGGAGCAAACCCTGCAAGCGACAGAGCCCGCTGCGAGTGCGGCTGCACGATGATGCCGCTCGTACCCGGCGCACTCACCAGCCCGGTCTCGCCGAAGATGCCGAGGGTGACAGTCGCCAGCACATCGCTCGGATTGCTCAGCAGGACGAAGCTCGTGCGCCCGGTTGTTGTCGCGCCGGCCACCAGCCAGCTGTCGGGAGCTGCTTCGGCGCACTCCGTGCTCGCCAGTCCAACGAGGTCGTTCTCGGAGACCTGCACCGACTGGCTGCCCGCCAACAGGGTGCCGTCGGCGCCCGTCGCAGTGAGGCTTGTGGGCAGAGCTCCCCCGGGGCGTGAATCGGGCGTCTCGAGCTCAGACGTGGTGATGCCGGTCGAGCTCGGGTCTGCGCCGGCCTGCAGTACCGGGGCGCCAACGGAGACGAGCGAGGGGGAACCCTGGGCGCGGTCCGCAGTGGCGCTGCCGTCGATCTGCACCGCGGGGCCAGGGCAGACCCGCGTCTGGTCGGAGGCCTCCGGCGTCACCGTCACACTCGGCACTCCCGCAGCGTACTGTGGCAAGTCGAGGAACGCGGCCGAGGCGACCGTCGCCACCCCGAGCGCGAGCACCACCACGCTGGTCACGAGCCGCACGCTGGTGCGGGCGACGGATGATCTACTCGCCACGGTTCGCCTCCTCTGTCGGCTCGGCAGACGTTTCAGCCGTGGTTTCGGCACTCGCACCTACGCTGGATTCTGCGCGAGATTCTGCGATCAGAGCTTCGTCGGCATCTGCACGGGCACTCACGCCGACGGTCCCAGCGGAACCCGGGTTGGAGGCGGCACCGTCTTCGTCAACAGCAGTCGTTCCGGTATCGGTCTCAGCCGCGGAAACGGGTTCGACGCCGCCGGGATCGCCGCTGGGTGCCACCCCGGCACCAGCCGCACCCTCTTCCTCGAGCTCCGCCGCTTCGTCGAGCGCCGTGGCCGCGCGCAGCCCGTGGGCCTCCAGCCTGCCCGCCGGCAGCGCCAGCAGGAGTGCCAAGCCGAAGATGATGGCCTGGATGATCAGAATGAGCGCACCCGTCGGCGTGCCGGTGTTCGTGGGTGACGGCGCCGGCAAAGCAGAGAACCCCGGTGTGCCGGTGACCTGCCAGAGCCTGCCGGCGAAGGTCTGCCCGATGGAGGTCAGCGAGGCGTTGCTGTCGAACGAGCTGGTGGCGCGGGCAGCGACGGCCTGGGCATCCGTCGACGAGGCAGAAGCGGCGGGCGGCGCAAGCACGACGAACTCGATGCCGAGCTGGGCCAGTTCGACCGTGGGGTCTGTACCACTGCGGGAGGCGAGGTTGCCCACCAGGTTCGCCAGGTTCTGCTCGGCGGGGGTGAGGCCGACGACGGTCGCGGCGAGCGTGGACTGCGTGTCGAGGGTGGCACCTGCGCCGTGGACGACGGAGGCCGCGAGGCCACCATTCGACTGCGGCGTGAGCACCAGGGTGCCCACCCGGGGATTGGACGTGGCCTCTGCCGTGACGAAAGCGGGAAGGGACTGGCCGGTGCCAGACCGAATTGCGCTCGTGCCGACGAGGGTGGACGTCGCCACGGGCACCGCCAACACAGCGATGGCCACCGCCGCCACCAGCGCGGGGAGAGCCGCGAGACGGGTGAACGTCGAGAGGCCGACTGTCGCCGCACCGACCAGGCCGAGCCAGAACAGGCTGAGCCCGGCGCCCGGCCAGATCGAGATCTCTAGCGCGCCGGTCGAGGAGACCGAGATCGTCGTGGCCGCGACGGCCGTGGCGAAGCCGAGCACAGCAACGAGAGCGGCGAGTGCGGCGGCATAGGAGCGCGGCAGGAAGAGAGCCACGAGGGCGATGAGCGCCAGGGGCACCACGAGCAGTACAGCGATGAGCTGCACGGTTGCCGAATCGAGCCCGACGGCAGTGCCGATGCCCGACCAGCCGCCGAGTCCGCTCTGTGGCTGGCCGAGAAGCAGGTCGATGAGACTCACCGGTCCGTGCGCGTTCGGCAGCCCGGGGTCGGCGAGCAGGCCAAGCAGGTTGCCTCGCTGGAGCTGGTCGTATGCAAGCGGCAGGAAGAGCGCCAGCGCCGGTATCGGAATTCCGATGTACCGGGCGATGGCCCGACGCGAGAAGACGACCGCGCCGAACCACAGCACGATCAGCGCCGGCCAGAGCGAAGGGGCTGCGGCGAGCACGCCGGCGAAGAGGAGAGACGCGAGCGCGGAGGCAGGCCACGAACGCGCAGCAGAAAGCGCCGCGAGAACCAACCAGGGCAGCAGGAGGTGCGCGATGATGGCACCGACCTGGCCGGCATCCATCGAGCTGAGGAACGGCGGGGCGATCACCCACAACACGGCCGCGAAGACCCGCAGACCCTGCCTCGAGGTGAGCTTTGCAGCGCAGAACCACGCGGCCAGGGCCGCAAGCGGGAAGGCAGCGAGGTATAGCACCACCAGCGCAACCGACGGCGACCAGAACGTGATCGAGCCGAACACCGCCAGAATGTAGGCGAACGGGTCTGCTGCGCCCACGAACCCGAGCCCCAGGTCACGCCAGCCGTAGCCGACCTGTGCCCACAGGCCCCCGACGTCTCCCAGCGGGAGGAACGATCCGCCGGTGAGTGCAGCCGCGCCGAGCAACGGGAAGAACAGGGCGAGCCCGAGTACCGCGGCCGCGATAACGATGGCCGCACCTCCGCCGGAGAAGAAGAACAGCTCCTCTCGCGAGCCTCGAGCACGGGACAGCGCAAGTTCGCGCACCAGCGCATTGCGTCGGCGCACCTCGCCGCCAGGCACACGCAGCGGCGCAATCGCGCCCCAGCTCGCAGCCCTCGTCATGCGGATGGAGCGCCGCGCGGCACCGACCCGACCGCTGAAGGCCGTTCTGAAAGCTGCGGCGAATTCACCCGTGACGGCGCCGGGCTGCTTGCGAAGAACCTGGAAGAGGGTTCTGGCGACAGCGAGAGGCACCAACGACAACCAGTGGAAGACCACTGCGAACGCGGGGGCGTACACCAGGCGTCGGTGCAGCTGGGCCGCGCGCCGCGCCGATTGGCGCCTGCGTCGCTGAGACCCCTTGGCCGAATTGCCCGGGCCGGAGAGCCCGTCACCTGCGGTGGCGACCTTCGCGTCGGGCACGGCCATGACCCGGTGCCCGGCGAGCCTCGCCCTGATCGAGAAGTCGAGGCCGTTGTCGGCGGTGTGCAGTGCGTCGTCGAATCCGCCCAGCTGGTTCCACACGGTGTGGCGAACAAGCATGCCCGCCGCACCGACGCCGAGAACGTCACTCATGCGGTCGTGCTGCGCCTGGTCGAGCTCACGCTCCACGAGCGGAACACTGGCCCCGAAGCGCGTGATGGATTCGCCGAACCCGGCGATGTAGTCGCCGTTGTTCCACTCCATCTGCTTGGGGCCTGCGACCGCAACTGACGGGTTCACCTCGACTGCTGCCAACAGGGCCGCGAGCGCACCGGGTTCCGGCGCGCTGTCATGCGCGAGGAGCCAGAGCCACTCGGCATCGGAGGAGGGAGGTGCGACAACGCCGAGGGCGTGCGACACCGCGACGCCGAAGGAGAGACGACTCGAAGCCGAAAGGAACCCGGTGGGTTGCACCTCAGAGAGGAGTTTGGCCGTCGTATCGGTCGACGCAGCATCGACGACGACGAGAGCATCGGGTCGCCGGGTCTGGGCCTCGATGGCCGCCAACGTACGCGGAAGACGCTCCGCGCCATTGTGGGCGACCAGTACGGCAGTTACTCGGGCTTGCATTCATTCGACTC
The DNA here is from genome assembly GCF_016907385.1 of Subtercola frigoramans. NCBI lineage: Bacteria > Bacillati > Actinomycetota > Actinomycetes > Micrococcales > Microbacteriaceae > Subtercola > Subtercola frigoramans. The sequence continues at coordinate 3,104,509 of NZ_JAFBBU010000001.1, forward strand.
TAGACGCGAGCCCCCGTGAAACGTCGATGCTCCCCGGCGCGCCCCCTGAGTGCTGGACTTGGCTGGGCGACGGTTGGGTGCCGGCACAACCACAGAGGTGCTCAGCAATCGCTAGCTGGCCTGCTTGCGGAGTTTGCGACGCTCACGCTCGGAGAGCCCGCCCCAGATGCCGAACCGCTCGTCGTTCTGCAACGCGTACTCGAGGCACTGCGCCTTGACCTCGCAGGTCTGGCAGATGCGCTTCGCATCGCGAGTCGAACCGCCCTTTTCAGGAAAGAATGCCTCGGGGTCGGTCTGGGCGCAGAGCGAATCCGTCTGCCAGGCGAGTGGATTGTCTTCAGTCTGGCGTACCCCCGGAACACCGAGGATGACCGGGTCGACGAACCAGTCGTCTGGTGCCCCCGAATGGAGGCCTGCTACTGGTGACATATCATGCCCTCCATTCTTCAAGACTTCGACGTGCCGAGTCTTTTCGAAAAACCCCTATAACTAATTACACCGATGTAGTTCGCTCTCGTCAAGTCGCAGATCGTAAACCCTCAACTCGTCATCTAAGGTTTGCGACAGGCCGGAATTTCCGGCAATATAGCCCGTCTGCGGACGGTATTTCAGAGGGCACCCGTATTTCAGAGGGCAGATCGTATCTGGGGGCCGACGATCGACTCGAGAGTGCGCGAGAACGTCTGGGTCAGGTGATTGCTTCCGAAGTACACGATGAATCCACCGATCACGACATGACAGGTGGTGGCATCGCAGAGATCGTCTGTCAGATCGATGAACGAGACCGACGGCATCTGGGCTGCCGCCATCGAGAGCGGGTCCTGCCCCAGGTCGAGAGTGGCACTTGCGCGCGGCTGCGAACAGGGGTCGTACTGGGCGAGGTGGGTGGCGACACAGGCGGGAATGTCCTCCTTGTCGGCGTTCGGGAGATCGCGGATCACGATCACCCGTTTGCCCGCGTCCAGAAGCGGTTGCCACGCCGTCTCGAAGTCGCCTGCCGTGATCGGGCGCCCTCCGAGGCTCGGCGGCGCCTCGACGTAACTGCGGGTGTAGTCGGTGAACAACACCGCATCGATCGCTGTGTTCTGCGACACCGACGCCAGCACACTCCGCCCCCAATCGGTGCATGACTGCATGCGCTCTGGCACGTCATAGCCGAAGCTCGCCACATCTGGCGCACCGGTACCCGCACACCAGGACTTCAGATAGGTGATGAAATGGACGTGATTGGCCCGCCCGTACTCATCCAGGGCCGTGAGGTACTGCCCAGCGTGCGAATCGCCGACCAGCGCGACAGTTGACGTCGCCGTCGCCAGGTCACCGATGTCGCAGGTCATGACGGCTGTTGCATCGAAGGTCTGCTTGCACTCGTCGACCGACTGGACACCGCGGCCGATGTCGGTCTCGGCGTAGGCAGGAGTCGTCAGGGTCGTGACCGCGTACGGCTGGGAGCACTGGTTCTCGGGCAGAGCTGCCGGCGCACCCGCGCATCTCGGGTTGTCCCGGATGGCAGCGGCGGCCGCTGCAGAGATCTGGTAGCTCGCGATGAAGGGCTGGCAATAGCCGAGTGTTGCTCCGAGCGCCACGATCACCGTGCAGCCCAGAGTGACGAAGAGCGCCCTCCCCGCTGTTCGCCGGGTCAGTGTCGTGCGAACCCGGAACGGCTCTTCCACGAAGCGCTTGGTGATGTACGCGAGCACGACGGCGGAGACCAGGATGAGCACTCGCGCCTGCCCGTCCAGCGGCTGTGCCGTCACAAACGGGACCAAAACGATCAAGGGCCAGTGCCAGAGATACAGCGAGTACGACACACCGCCCACCCACTGCGCCGGTCTGAGGCCGAGGAGCGCGCCGGGCGACCACCGCCCTGTCGGAGAGCCCGCCCAGATCATCAGGAGGGTGCCCACCACGGGCGGAATGGCACCGATGCCGGGAAAGGGGGTCGCCGCAGAGTAGAAAAACACTGTGATCGCGATGATGGCGAGCCCGAGCCAGCTCACCAGGGCACCACGCAGGGGGCGAAAACCCAAAGACCCGTGCGAGAGCAGGGCAAGCAGCCCCCCGGCGCCGAACTCCCAGGCTCGAGCGGTCGTGACGAAGTACGCAGCCGACGGGGTGACGTCGACCGCATAGACCGAGTAGAAGAAGCTGGCTGCTGTCACCACCACCAGCACGCCGACGACGATGGCTCGCCGCGAAAGGGCTCGCCGGAGTCTGCCGACGGCCAGGAGAAGAACGATGACGATCGGCCACGCGAGGTAGAACTGCTCCTCGACCGACAGCGACCAGAAGTGCTCCACCGGCGAGGGAGCATTCACCGCGGCCAGGTAGTCGACGGCGTTGTAGGCCAGCAGCCAGTTCTGCACGTAGAGCGCAGAGGCGCCGATCTCCGAGTAGAACTGCTGCCACTGCACGGTGGGCACCGCCACGACTACTGCGAGCCCCGTGACGGCGAGCACGAGGAGGCTGGCAGGAAGGAGGCGGCGTGCCCGCCGTGCCCAGAAGACCAGCAGTTGCACGCTCCCCGTGCGGTCGATCTCCCGCATGAGGTGCGCGACGATGAGAAAGCCGGAGATGACGAAGAAGATGTCGACACCGACAAAACCGCCCGGCAGCCTCACGGGCCAGAGATGATAGACCACGACCGAGAGAACAGCGATCGCGCGGAGAGCCTGGATCTCGGGTCGGATGCCCCCTCCCTGGATGGCGGCATTCTCGCGGATCTGGCGTCTGGTCATTGTCACGATGCGTCAACCGTATCAACGGCGCCGAAGCGGGTCTGCCTCCGAAGCCGGGGCGACCTCACCGTGCCTATGCAGCCCCCGGGCCAGCCAGGAAGAGCTCGCCCTCGCCCGAGAACGTGAGCTCGCCCTCGTCCGGCGTCACGAAATACGAGGCGCCGTGCGCGACCAGCGCCGAACCCGTCGCCGACGAGACCGTCACCGCACCCGAGGTGCAGATGACGATGGCCGGCCCGAGAGGCAGGTACCGGGCATCCACCAGCCCTGGCGTCACGCGAACGAGTTCGAAATCGATCACGTCGGGCTGGTACACCTCGATGCCGGCAGACGGATGCCCGGGGTTCAGGTACGGCACCGGCAACGAGTCGAACACCAGCACACTCAGCAGCTCCGGCACGTCGATGTACTTGGGTGTGAGCCCGCCGCGCAGCACGTTGTCGGAGGCGGCCATGAGTTCCACCCCGAGCCCCTTCAGATAGGCGTGGATGTTGCCGGCCGGCAGAAAGAGCGCCTCACCCCGGTTCAGCGTCACCCGGTTGAGCAGCAGGGAGATCACGATGCCGGGGTCGCCGGGGTACTCGGCCGCGAGGTCACGCACCGTCGCGAGCGCGGCACCGAACTCACCCTCGAGCAGCCCCTCGGCCGCGCCTTCGTCCCCCGACCCCTCGCCGCCGACGAGCGAGGTCACCTGGCGCACCAGCGCGAGCACCTGTTCGCCGCCGGAGAGCAGCCACTCGACTGCCGTGCGCAGCGCCTCGTGGGTGTCTCCGCGCAACTGCGACTCGAGGGCAGCCAGAAGTTCGGGTTCGGGCACGGCGGCCCGGGCATCCGCCGCCTTCAGCAGGGCGATGATGGCGTGGATCTCTGAAACAGGCCGGAACCCGCAGAGCGCCTCGAATTTCTCGCTCAGCGCGAAGATGACTTCCGGCTTGTGCAGGGGGTCTTTGTAGTTGCGGTTCGGCGCGTCGGGCGCGAGCCCTTCGGCGTTCTCCCGTTCGAAGCCGGCCCGGGCAGCGCTCAGTGTCGGGTGCGCCTGCAGCGAGAGTGGATGCTCGGCGCTGAGGATCTTCAGGAGGTACGGCAGGTGGCCATGGCTGCCGGATGCCCGTTCCGGGTCGTTCGCGATCCACTCCGTGAGCGTGCGGGCGCCGCCAGTCTGTGAGGGGTCGACGATCACGCTGGGCGAACCCGGGTGAGCGCCCAGCCAGAGCTCAGCCTGGGGTGTGGTGGAGGCGGGCTGGCCCAGCAGGTCGGTGATCGCACGCTCGGAGCCCCACGCGTAATCCCGGGGCGTGTTGGTGATCTGTACGAACATTCTGAAGAAACCCCTCCGTTGTTTTAGACCAAACTACCAACTGGGTTTGAGGGCTCTGGCACCGCCCCTAGGCTGATGCGGCCGTGACAGCGATGTGCGGCCACAGTGACACAGACCACAGTGACACAGAACCGAACGGATGAACCCCATGACTTTCGAACCCCTCGCCAGCGACTTCTTCGGATACTCAGCTCAGCTGAGCGACCAGGAGAAGGAGTCGATCATGGCTCTGCGCAGCTACCTGGAGACCGAGGTCAAGCCGCTCGTGAACGGCCTGTGGGAGCGCGCGGAGTTCCCGCACCAGATCGTGAAGAAGCTCGCCGAGCTCGACGTGTACCGCTTCGGGTGGGAGTCGACCAAGCCGTTCGAGAACTCGGCCGTCTTCCGCGGGTTCGTCGCCCTCGAGCTCGCGCGCATCGACGCCTCCGTCGCCACCCATGTCGGCGTGCACAACGGGCTCGCCATGGGATCTGTCAACGTGGCCGGTTCAGACGAACAGCGCGCCGAGTGGCTGCCGAAGATGGCGAGCGGCGAGATCGTCGGCGCGTTCGGCCTCACCGAACCCGACTCGGGCTCCGACTCGGCCCAGGGGCTTCGCACCGTGGCCACGCGCGACGGCGACGACTGGATCCTCAACGGCTCCAAGCGCTGGATCGGCAATGCCACCTTCAGCGACATCACCATCATCTGGGCGAAGTCGGCCGAAGACGGCCAGGTCAAGGGCTTCATCGTGAAGACCGACACCCCCGGGTACACCGCCACCAAGATCGAAGGCAAGCAGAGCCTCCGCATCGTGCAGAACGCCGACATCACCCTCGAGAACGTGCGCGTACCCGAGTCGATGCGCCTGCAGAACGCGAACAGTTTTCGAGACACCGCCTCTGTCTTGCGCCTCACCCGTGCCGAGGTGGCGTGGGCCGCGGTCGGCAACTCGATCGGCGCCTACGAAGCAGCGCTCAGGTACACCAAACAGCGCGTGCAGTTCGGCAAGCCGATCGCCTCGCACCAGCTCGTGCAAGACCTGCTGGTGAAGAGCCTAGGCAACATCACCTCGAGCCTCGGCATGGTCGTCCAGGTGTCACGGATGCTCGACGAAGGCGTGCAGCGTGACGAGCACTCGGCGCTGGCCAAGGCCTTCGCCACCGCCCGCATGCGCGAGACTGTCGCCTGGTGCCGCGAGGCCCTCGGCGGCAACGGAATCGTTCTGGAATACGACGTGGCCCGTCACTTCGCCGACGCCGAGGCGCTCTACTCCTACGAGGGCACACGCGAGATGAACACGCTCATCGTGGGCCGCACGATCACGGGTTTCGCTGCGTTCGTATAATCCTCCCCACCGGCCTCTCCATACGCCGCCAACGGCGCATGGAGCCTCTCAGGCCGGCGTGGGCCCTCCCTGCGGGCCACTCCACCCGCCGCGAGCGGCGCGCGGAGCCTCCGGCCTGCAGGGGCCCAGTCGCTGCTTTCCTATCCCGTAACGATTTGTCTCTGAGTGTCACTGGGCAAGCTACGTCAGGGGTTGGCTGGGTAGCCTTGAGGACTGATGAAATCCTCTGTGCGCTCTGACGAACCGCTGCTGTACAGGCCGGCCTTCGTTGCCGCTGCCGAACCCCCATCGGGCGCACGAGCGCGCGTGCGGTTCGCAGGGTTCGTGCTGTTCACGGCGCTCGGGGGCGATGCCTGGCAGAGCCTGCTGGGCTGGCCGGCCTTCATCGCGCTGGTGGTCGGGCTCACGATCGCCTGCGCAGTCGTGCTGGTGCGGAGCCACCGGCTCAGCCCGGTTCGCTGGACGCGGTGCTCCAAGCCTCTCGCCGCCTTCCTCGTACTCTGCACGGGGTCGCTGCTCTGGTCACAGTACACCGGCGCGACGGCCCTGGGAGTCACCGCGCAGTGGCTCGCCGCCATCGCCGGCGTGACCCTGGCCGTCACGCTCACGTGGCTCGAGATCCTCCGGGCGCTCGGTGTGGCGCTGCGCTGGCTGTTGGGGCTGTCTTTGCTGTTCGAGGTATACGTCGGCACGATCATCCGGCAACCACTGCATGCCCTGTGGCTCTTCTCAGGCGGCCAGGGCGTGCCGCCGGAGTATGAGTGGAGTTCGGCGGAGCTGCTGAACGGTGGGCCGATCCAGGGCATCGTGGGCAACCGCAACCTGCTGGCCTTTCTCGCGCTCCTCGCGCTGATCGTGTTCGCGATCGAGGGGGTGGAGCGCACCAGGGGTGCTGTCAACAGCATCTTCTGGCTCGCGGTCGCGCTTCTGGCCCACTCCCTCACCCGCTCGGCGACCGTGCTGATGGCCACCGTCGGCGTCGCCTTCGTCTTGCTGATTGCGCTGCTCATTCGCCGGGTGCCGGTGCACAAGAGACTCGTGATCTACCCGTTCGGCATTCTGGGGCTCGCAGGCGTCGCCTACGCCACGATCACCCTCTCCGACCAACTCTTCCCGCTGCTCGGGCGTGGCGACGACCTCACCGGGCGCGTCGACATCTGGAACACGGTGCTGAACCTGGCCTGGCAGCATCCGGTCTTCGGCTGGGGCTGGGTGAGCTACTGGGCGCCGTGGGTCGAACCGTTCAAGGGCCTGATCGTCATCGACGGTACCGAATACCTGCAGGCGCACAACGCCTGGGTCGACCTCTTTCTGCAGCTGGGGTTCGTGGGCGTGTTCGTCTTCGGGTGCCTGATCGCCGCCACCACCGTGCGCTGCTGGTGGATGGCCGTCGACCCCACTCCGAGCGCCACCGTCGGCGGCAGACCGGCGCCGTACCAGGCCATCGCCCTGTTACCCCTGTTGCTGCTCGCTGCGCTCGTGATCCAGAGCCTCACTGAGTCGCGGCTCCTCGTCGAGGGCAATTTCCTGCTGCTCGTGCTCCTCGCCACGAAGGTGAAGCTCGACCCGCTGCCGCTCGGGCCGCCACCTCGCGCGGTGGTGGGCTAGCGTTAGGAGACCCGAAGTTCGGCGATGCCGCCGGAAAGGATTTCACGTGCGCGATCGAAACATCTCCTTTGCCCAGAACGGCGAAGACATCGTGCTGTGGCGGGCATTAAAGGACATCACCAACGGCGTATACCTCGATGTCGGAGCGAATGACCCGACCATCATGTCGGTAACCCGCAAGTTCTACGACGCCGGCTGGCACGGCATCGCCATTGAACCGAACCCCGAATATGCCTCCGCCTTTCGAAACGAGCGGCCCCGAGACATCGTCTACCAAGCCGTCGCCAGCAACATCGACGCACCGACGGTGGACTTCCACCTGATTGAGGGAACAGGTCTCTCGACGCTCGTCGACGACATCAGCACAGAGCACGCCGAGGCGGGCTGGGTGGTGCGCGACATTACTGTGCCGGTGATCAGCCTCAACTCCGCGATCGAAGAAGCAGGGCTCAGCGAGAGTGACATCCATTTTCTGTCGATCGATACCGAGGGTGCCGAAGATCAGGTGATCGCCTCCCTCGATTTCACGCGGTACAGGCCGTGGATACTCATCATCGAGGCCACGGCGCCGCTGTCGACCCGCCAGGTGCATTCGACTTGGGAGTCCCGGGTCGAAGACGCGGGCTACACCTTCCAGTTCTTCGATGGGCTTTCCCGCTTCTACGTGGCGAACGAGCGGCTCGACCAGCTGGGCGGCACAGTGACCTACTCTGCGGGCATCCTCGATGACTACGTCGAAGTGGGCCAGGTCACCCTCGAGGCGGAGCTGAAATCGGTGAGCGACGCCCGCGACGAGGCAACGCAGCGTGTGGCCGAACTCACTGCCCGACTCGAAGAGGAGTCGCTTCGCGCGCGTGAACTGGCCCGGCGCGCAGAGTCGGCCGAGAAGGAGGCCGCCCGTCTCGGAAGACTCGTCGCTGATCTCCAGGGCACACTGTCGTGGCGCATCACAACACCCCTTCGTGCCGCCCGTCGAATCATCCGGAAGCGCTAGAACAGCGGGACTGGGCAGCGAGAGGCAGAACACCGCTCAGGGGAATATCGGCTCAGGTGGCCGCGTTGCGCGCGCGCCCACTGGTCAGTGTTCGAACGACTCTCTCAAGGCGAGGATGCCCTCGGCAGCCGCGCCGTCGAACACGACGTTGCCGTGCGAAAGTACGACGACGCGGTCGCAGAGGTCTTCGACCTGGGAGGCGGAGTGGCTGACCAGGATGATCGTTCGCCCCTCCTGCTGGAACTCCCGGATCTTGTTCATGCACTTCTCCTGGAAGGGCTCATCGCCCACGGCAAGTACCTCGTCGACCAACAGGATGTCGGGGTCGACGTGCACGGCGATAGCGAAGGCAAGCCGAACGTACATTCCAGAAGAGTAGAACTTCACCTGTGTATCGATGAACGCTTCGATTTCAGAGAACGCCACGATCGAATCGAAGTACTCGTCGGTCTGGGCGCGGCTGAGCCCGAGGATGGAGCTGTTCAGGTAGACATTCTCTCGGCCCGTCAGGTCAGGGTGAAACCCTGCACCCAGTTCGAGCAGCGCGGCCAGGCGCCCACGGCGCTGCACCGAGCCCTCGTTGGGTTCGATGATGCCGCCGAGCACCTTGAGGAGCGTGCTCTTACCTGAACCGTTCGCACCGACCAGGCCGATGGTCGACCCGGCCGTGATATCGAACGACACATCTCGGAGCGCCCAGAAATCGTCTTTGTGCTTGTTCGAGCGACCGAAGTTGACGATTCGTTCTTTGAGGGACTTGTCCTTGCGAATGACGAAACGTTTCGAGACGTTGGAAGCCTTGACCACGATCGGGGCGTTGGCGATGAGAGGGGAAGGCATCAGATCTCCTGTGCGAAGTTGCCTTGAAGGCGCGAGAAGATTCTCTGGGCGAAGAAGAGCACGACCAGACCGACGATGGCGCAGATGATGAGCCGGACATCCATGCCGGCTGGCCACGCCTGCGGCGGAATGGTTGTGCCTTCGATGACCCGCGTCTGGCTGCCTGCCTGCCAGATTCCTCTCTGAAAGGCGAGGATCGCCAAGGAGATTGGGTTGAGGAGGTAGACCTCGAGCAGCCAGCTGTGATTCTTGGCAGCGTTGACCACGAGCGTCCACGAATAGACGATCGGCGACGCCCAGAACAGCAGGAGCATCGCGACCTCGACCAGGTATTGGATGTCGCGGAGGTACACGTTGAGGGCCGAGAGCAGGATGGCGAATGCCACTCCCCAGATGAGCACGATGGCCACTGCTGCAGGTACATAGAGCAGATTGAGAGATACGGGGAACTGGCCCAGCACGATCGTGGCCAGGACAAGGATGCCGAACTGGATCAGGAAGTTGAAGATCGCAGACCCTGTCGCGGCCAGGGGGAAGATCTCGCGAGGCAGGTACACCTTCTTGATCAAGCCGGCGTTGATGACGATCGACGAGGTGCCTGAAGCGATGATCTCGGAGTAGAGGCCCCACAGCGTGAGACCCGCGAAGACGAAGATGGCGAAGTCGGGAACACCGCGTGAGGCACCGAGAACTGTGCCGATGAACACGTAGTAGATCAGGAGCTGTGTGAGCGGCTTGATCAGCGACCAGACGAAGCCGAGGCTGCTGTCTTTGTAGCGGGATTTCAGCTCACGACGGATGAGGAGATCGAGAAGCTGGCGATGTGAGACGATTTCTCTGATCGAGGCAATGAAGCCCCCGACGGCCTTGGGGCCCGCGCTGACCGAAACCTCGAACGGCAGTTCGGCCAATCGTGCAGCTCGTACCTCGGCAACGCTTGCCATTCGTGCTCTTTCCCGGGGATGTCAGGCACATCCCACCGATAGATACTACGCGTTCACACCTGAGCGTTGGATTTGTTCGGCTAGGCCGACGTCGATGAGGCAGGACGCGGAGCGAAATAGTCCCAGAGCTCGCGAGCATAGTCCGACCAGTCCCGCTGCGACAGATTCGCCGCCTCCGCTACCAGCCGCGCGTGGAGTTCGTCGTCGAGCAGCCCCTGTTTCAGGCCGCGATAGACATCATCATCGTCTCGAGGATCGACGAAGATGGCGCCCCCCGACACAGCGATCTCCTTCATACTGCCGAAGTTCGACGTGATGACTGGGGTGCCCGCAGAGAGAGACTCCCCCACAGGGAGCCCGAAACCCTCGTTGAGTGACGGGAAGATGCTCACCCTGGCCAGGCGATAGGCGCTCCAGAGCAGGGAGTCCGACACAGCAGAGATGGCCCGGACGGCCCTTCCTGCCTCCGCGAGGTGGTCCAGCTGCGCACGGAACTCCTCGCCGTGCCAGCCATTGCCGCCAATGAAGACCAGCTGGAACTGCACGCCTTCACGCCAGAGCCGCTCGGCAGCATAGAGAACAGCAAGGTGGTTCTTGCGGGGTTCATGGCTGCCGACACAGACGACAAGCGGGCTGTCTCCCCGAACCAGCTTCTCGCGAGCCGCAGCGAATTCGGCAGGAGCGACCTCTGCTGCCACGCTGGGCAACAGCAGTGGTTCGATCTCGGGGCCGGTGAGACCCGCGCCGCCGAGCATCCGCTTCCAGCCGCGGTATTCTGTCGCGGCCGCTGCCGAGATTGTCGAAACCCGGTCGAAGTGCGCGAGGGCAGCGAGATTCTTCGAGAACGCGGCCGACATGCCTTCGCCGACCGTTTCAGATGAGGTCAGTGGAACGCAGTCGAAGCCGATGACGCCTGTACGGTTGCCCGAGAATTCGGCAAAGCTCTTCAGTCTCGCTGTTCTGTCGCCCTCGATTGCCAGCTCCGGCAGAATGTAGGTACTTCGGTACGGAATGGTCAGTTGCCAGGTCCTGGGCCGCGGCACGTGCGGTACCGAGCCGTAGAGCGCGTTCTGGCGTTCAGGTTCCGAGAGGTGGCGAAGGCCGGAGAACCGCGGGTCCCACCCCACCAGTTCGACGCCGGCGCGATCCTTCCACTCGACGATCGTCTGGCGCACGACGCGCTGGATGCCCGTGGCCAGCCCGGTGCGCGAAGTGTGGTGTACGTCGACAATGACGGCGTCTGTGACGATTCGCACCGCGACCAGGCGGTTCGGCGCCCGGAGTCGGCGGCTGCGCCGCACAACCTCGTCGAGTGCACTGCGCGTGCCAGTGAGTGTGGCGCCACGGCGGAAACGTTCGAAATCCAGAGCGAACGGGAATTGCGCGGAGATCGCCGCCAGCGCGAGCCAGAGCCGCGATGTGTCGGTGCCGATAGCCGGCGCGATCACGTCGAGGCGATCCGAGACGGAACGATCGCGGTCGGAGGGCCCGGAGGAGACATCGACGCCCAGGGCGCCCTCGAGGGCGGCGAGCCGTGAATCGAGTACGGAATCAGTCATGACTACCAGCCTCCAGCGGCTCCATCAGTTCGTGCCACAGTTCGTCCGCATAGTCGCTCCAGCGTCGGGGCTCACGGCCGCGGGCTTGATCGACGAGTCTGCGGTGTGCCTCGTCGTCGGTGAGCAGCAGACGCATCGCGTCTGCGATCTGCGAATCGTCGCGAGGGTCGACGACAAGGCAGCCGCCGCCCTGTGCGATCTCAGCGGTACTGCCGAAGTCGGACGTAATCGAAGGGATACCGAACGCCAGGGACTCGGCAACCGGCAAACCGTACCCTTCGTGAAGAGACGGGAAGATGGTGAACCACGCGGCCCGGTAAGAATCTGTGAGCACGTCGTCGCTCACCCCCCTCAAGAGTTCGACGCTGTACCCCGCACGGTTGAGCCGGGCCACTTCTCGGTCGACGAGGCGCTTGTAGTCCGGGCGAGCCCCGCCGATCATCCGGAGCCTGAAGGAAAGCCCTTGCCGCCACAGCGTCTCCGCTGCGAAGAGCACGGCGAGCAGGTTCTTGCGGGGTTCCTGGTTGCCCACGATGAGCACCATTCTCTCGCCGGTATCGGACCGCTCGTCGCTGGGTCCCGCACTGGGCGTGCTGAGCGTCTGCGCCCCCGGCACCTGGGCTGGCAGGATCACTGCACTGACCGTCGGGCCGGTAACACCCTGGGCGTTCACTGCCTGAACGAATCCCCGGAACTCCTCTGCGGCGGACTCACTGATCGCGGCAACTCGTGTCGAGTTCTTGACCACGGTGGAGTACCGCGCGAACTTCTCGATCTCGACCTTCTGGATGAGGTCTGCCGTCACGAAAGGGATGGCGTCGTACCCGATCATCACGACACGGTTGCCCGAGAACTCGGCGAGCGCGGCGAGCCGGCCTGAAACGCCCTCCCGAGCCACCTCGGGGAGAATGACACTGGTTCGAAACGGAACGATGAGCCGGGTGGCCTCGTCGGTGGCCGCTCCGTGAATCGATCCTCGCTTCGGCACCACGCGATCCCGCCTGTTCCATTCAAGCACCCTCCGGCGTTCGACCTCATCGGTTGCGCAGAAGATCTCGTCGTTCTCGGTCCAGCGTGCGAGAACGATGTCGTGCGATGAGCTCCACAGGGAGACGGTTTCGCGCACGACGCGCTGGATGCCCGTGTTGTGGTCGTAGCGCGCGCAGAAGTCAACGTCGACAACCGCCTGCTGCTGAACGATGTCGAGTTGCTGTGTCAGGGCTCGCAGACGCCTGCCCGATCTCGAGATGCAGTCGAGCAGTGTGATCAGGGAAAGGGCAGGGTCGGCAAGTGACAGGTCCCGACGCGCACGGTTGACGAGTTCAGCATCGGGGAACGAGGCGGCGAGAGCGGTGAGCAGAAGCCACAGTTCGTCGACCTTCGCGCTTGCCCTGACCTGCCGGGCGAGGTGGTCGGCGAGCACCCCGGGACCACGGAGCGCCAGAGCGTCTTCGTCGTGCGATTGCGGGAGGATCACTGCGGCTGTCGCTCGCAGCCGCTGCAGAAGTGCTGTCTCTGCCTCCTCCACGAACGAGGAGGGATCCTGTTCGTAGAGGGGTTTCACGAAGTGGGCTTCTGCGAGTTGCCGCGACGCAGCTGCGCCGAACGCACCGTGCGAAGTGGTTTGGTGACCTTCCAGGAGAGCGTCTGCTCCATCGCCGACACCGCCAGGGACCCGAAATGTTCGGCGGTCAGCCATTGGCCGACGGCCCGGTTCGCGATGGCGTCGAGCTCGGCCTGGAGCGCATCGCGCTCGTTCTCGAGCTCGACCACACGTTCGCTGAGCGGGTCAGGAGTGGGTTCGACACGGTGTTCTGGCACTGGCCAATTATAGATGGCGCCTCTTGCGCGCGGCCTCTGCCTGTGCGGCCGCGTCGTCTTCGAAGAGCGCCGCTGCGCCGACCTCGGCCTTCTGCTCGGCATCGAGGTGATCGCTGTCACGTTCAGCGTCGGAATCGGCGGGTGCCGTGCGGTGGTGAGCAAAGACCCAGTAGCGGTAGAGGGCGAAGCGGAAGATCGTTGCGAGGACCGTTCCAATGAGCTGCGACGAAATGTTGTCGGCCAGAAGGGACTGAAAGCCGAGCACATAATGGCTGACCCACAGGCACAACAGGTTGATCAGCAGGCCGGAGACAGCGACGACGGAGAACTCGAGCAGCTCACGGAGGTAGTTCGCTCGGCGATGTTCGCGAAAAGTCCAGTACCTGTTGCCGAACCAGGTGACGACCGTGGCCACAGCGACGGCGACGACCTTGGCCCAGAGCGGGCCCGACAGAAAGTGATCGTTGCCGATGCCGTTTATCAGGAGCCAGTTGAAGACGGCGAAATCGACAACGAACCCGATTGCACCGACCACCCCGAACTTGAAGAGATAGCGCAGGAGTTGGTCATAGACCCTCGAGACGAACGCGATCACTTGCACCCCGCTGCGGTGGCCGTCGCGACCGTCGGGTTCATCATCGGCGTGGACTGCAGGATGGGTGGGCCGTAGGTGCCAGCTGCACCCTGGAATGTCGCCGTCACGGTGTTGGTCTCGCCAGGGGCGAGGTCGACTTGGAATCGTGCGACAGGCCGACCCAGATCGCTCGCACTACTCAGAACGGTTGCCGACACGCTGGTGTCACCCGCCGAGGTGGCTGTGACTGCGGCCCCGACCGGCCCGTAGACGAAAACCTGGGTGCTGAACTTGGCTCCCTTGAATTTCGCCCCCGTGACGAACGGGGCGAGTGTCGCCGCTTCCTCCGGCGTGATGGTGGAGTGCAGGGTCGCCGTCATGGTGAACGTGGGATTCTGGGGGTTCTGGCACACGTCGGTCGTGAAATCAGTCGCCGTCGCCAGCCAATAATCGGTCTTCGACACGCTTACGTCGCGAAAGTACGTGCCGACCACCGTCGATTTCGAGTTGTCGGTCGGGAGCACCCCCTGGAGCTTCGACCCGTCCATCAGTTTCTGCTCCTCGGCCACGGGGCTCCACGCCATGATGTTGCCCGTGTCGATGGCTTTGTTCACAGCCGTGAGCAGGGTCTGCGGGTCGGCCGATGTCGACGTGAGTCCCGAGAAGATGGACTTCGCCGCGTCAGCGAAGAAGATGTCGGTCTGCGCCTGGATTTCGCTCTCGGGGTATCTCAGGTAGATGTCGTGCAACAGCAGCGGCACGGCATTCTGCCCGGTGATCTGCTCCCCCGAAGCGAGGGTGACCGGGCCGGTCGCGTCGAGGATGTACCCCAGGGCGATCGGGTCGATCGAGATGACCCCGTCGACCTTCTCGCTCTTGTACTTCTCCCACCACGCCTTGATGCTCTCTCCTGCCGTGGGGAAGTCCGGCCGCGCTGTGGACCAGTTCAGCGTGGAGTTGATACCGGTGCTGAAGATGTTGATCAGGTTCTGGTCCATCTCCCTGACCGGCCCGTCGTTGGTCGGGAAGTTCTGGCTCGACCCCTGGTCGGTGATGCCGAACGCTCCGTTGTCGACGGTCAGCAAGGAGAGCGAGGCAGGGCCACCGCCCAGGGCTGTCGTTTCGGCGTTGTTGAGGAAGGCGAGCACGTAGTGCCGCGTACCGTTCATGCCGAGCACGTTCTCAGCGGTGGCGAGCGTGGTGCGAACCTTGCCGATCTGGTCGTGCGCCTTCGTCAGAGCGCTCGTCATCAGCTTCTGGGCCGAACCGATCTGCCCGACCGTGTTCGCGGTGTCGATGGATGCCACGGCAGCCTGTTGGGCGACGATCGCCGCGTCGGCACTCGCCAGCGTCGCGTCTCCCGTTGTCAGCAACGCCGTGTTGAACTTTCCGTTCGACGGTCTGATTGAATCAGGCGTGAGCCCAGCCGAGAAGTCAACCACGGGCATCAGCGCCTGGCTGCCCAAGTTGTCGAGAGCCGTCGAGAGTTCCCGCACGGCCGTCAGGTTGGGCCCGACAATGGGCACCCCCTCGGCGAAGCCGTACAGGGGATCATCCGTGTGCACTCGCGCATCGTGCGCGGCGTCGGCAAACTCTTTCGCCGATGCCGCGAGCCCGGTTGTGTCAAGTGACGCGAGCTGGGTCTGGATCTTCGACACGGAACCCTGCGCGGACTCCAATGCGGACTTCGCCTGCAACGCCTGGAACGCGACCCAGCCGATGGCACACCCCAAGCCGATGACGACGACAGCGATCGACGACCAGACGATCACTCGACGGCGGCGTTTCGTGTGGCGGCGTTCCGGGTGGCCAGCCGGATCACTCGCCGCGCGCCGCTGCTCCCGTCGGCTCAACTCGGGTTGTGTCGGTTCGGGAGCAACAGAGTCGGTGTCTGCAGATTCGATGCTCGGCACTCCTTGGGAAGCGAATTACGGGAATGTCGGGGCCCGCGCTCTGCCTGGCTCGCCCAGCACTCTCCCCCACGGGTGACACCACTTTAGCAAGCGCCGCCATTCTGACCCTGAGATTCAGCAGAGCGGAAGCGCAATCCGCACCCGACGACCGCAGCGCTCCTTCACCTTCTGCCCGTCGCCGAACACGGTCAGCGTCCCTGAGTAGTACGTCTAGACCCGGCCGACCCGCTTCCGCACGATGCGCAGCGCCGCCTTCGACGCCGGCACTACGCCCATTTCGCGCGAGCGGGCGACGAAGAACACCGCCAACGGCCCGAGCTTGGACACCTTGTTGACCAGGGAATTGCGTCGGGCCTCCTGCACGCGATGCGTTTCGGTGACCCCCGTGAACCATGATTCGAGCTGGTGCACGGTCGAGCCCGCCACCAGTGCGGAGTTCGAGATGGATGCACGGCCAGAGTGGGCAAGGCTGGCCACAGAGCCGACGGCAGAACGGGCATCCGGCAGGCCACCGTGACTTCGCCGATCGTGATCGTCGGCCAGCTCTCGGAGCGACGGCTCAACCAGCGTCGACCACAGCTCGGCTGCATACTCGTCCCAGGTGCGGAACGATCTCTCCGCGGCTTCCTTGCGCAACCGTGCGTAGAGCGTGTCATCGAGCAGCAACGACTTCATCGCAACCCGGAGCGCTTCGTCATCCCGTGCGTCGACGGCCACGCATCCACCGCCCGCCGCAGCCTCGCGGAGGCTGCCATGGTCGGCCGTGATGACCGGCGTGCCAAGCGCAAGAGACTCAGCGACGGGAAGGCCGAAACCCTCGTGAAGCGAAGGGAAGACGCAGAATCGGGCCTCACGGTATGAGTCGAGGAGAACTGCATCACTAGCTCCCCGGAGCACCTCGACCTCGCGACCGCCCGCCCGCAGCCGACGGAGCTCGGCGTCGAAGCGGTGCACGCTGGCGGAACTCCCCCCACCGATGAACCGGAGACGGAAGCGCACGCCCTCTGCCCAGAGCTGCTGGGCGGCGAACAGAATCGCAGCATGGTTCTTGCGTGGCTCCTGGCTGCCGACCACGAGGACGAGTGGGCTCTGGTCAGCCGAGGGGGCCGGCGTCACTGACGCGGGCGACGGGGATGTCTGAGTCGGGGCGTTCATGGCCAGCGGAACCGGGGTCACCTGGGGCCCCGCCATCCCCTGGGCGCTCAACGCCGAGGCGAAGCCGGAGAACTCGTCAGCGGCAGAGATACTCACGCCGGCAAGTCGACGGGAGTGCTTCACGACGGTCAGATAGCGGGCGAAGCGTTCGATCTCGGCCGTCTCCTGGCTGTCAGAACTCACGATCGGAATCATGTCGTGACCCACCATCACGACCAGATTGCCCGACACCGCGGCCACCGCAGACAGAGGTTCGGCAACAGCGTGCTGGGCCACCTCGATCTCGACCACGACGCTGTCCACAGGCACGATCGTGACGCGTGACGCTGCGCCGCCCCCACCTGTTGCAGCGGTGGCTCCCTCGCTCTTCGGCCGCGCGGAGTGACGCGCCCAATCCGTGGTGCGGGTGACCTCCGTCGCGACGAGTCGGCGCAGCCCGGAGTTGTCGTCGTTCCAGCACACCAGCGTGATGTCGCGCGCGACGTGCCATCTCGAAGCCGTCTCGCGGAGCACCCGCTGCACACCGGTGTTGTGGTCGAACCGGGCACTGAAGTCGGCATCGAGAATCACCGCACCCGGGACCACTTCTATACGGTCATCCAGATGATAGGAGCGCAGGATGATCGGCTCGAGCGCCGCGAGAACGTCGCCGAGCTCCTCGCCAGGTGCTGCGAGGCGCAGCGCACGCCGCACCGATCGGTGTTCATCGAGGGTGGGGTAGACCGCCGTGAACCCGACAATGAGCAACCACACATCACGATCCAGCGAAGATCCGGGGGCCGAACCTGAGACAACGCGCAGAATCTCCATAGCCTGGATGCCTGGATCCAGGTCGTTGCTCTGCGCGATGTTCGGGTCCACGGAGCCGGTCACGTGAGGTGCGATGGCCCGCAGGCGACTCGCGAGCGAGCCGACGTGCGGAGACCCCGCAGTCCGGGATGCTGCACTGACCAGCGGGCCTGTGGCGTCGGCTGATCCTGAGCTGTCGGACACGGCACCCCTTCCCGGATCACGCATCATGGAATACTAGTTGATCGACTGGCCCCAGTAACATGGGCTGTCGCACACGACACGTCGCAGATTCACCTCCGCGCTCAGATTCACAGATAAACGAGGAATTATGCCCCGCGCTCTCATTACCGGTATCACTGGCCAGGACGGCCTCTACCTCGGCGAGCTGCTGCTCTCCAAGGGGTACGAGGTCTACGGTCTGATCCGTGGCCAGAACAACCCGAAGAGGGCCCTCGTCGAAGCGACACTGCCGGGCATCCACCTGCTCACCGGTGACCTCACCGACCTGTCGAGCCTCATCCGCGCCCTCGAGGCGGCCAAGCCCGACGAGTTCTACAACCTCGGCGCCATCTCCTTCGTCGCGTACTCGTGGGAGAACGCCTCGCTCACCACCGAGGTCACCGCGAAGGGTGTGCTGAACGCTCTCGAAGCTGTTCGCCTGTACTCCGGCGACGAGCCCGCGAAGGTGCGGTTCTACCAGGCCTCGAGCTCGGAGATGTTCGGCAAGGTGCAGCAGGTGCCCCAGAACGAGGACACCCTGCTCTGGCCGCGCTCCCCCTACGGTGTCGCGAAGGTCTTCGGTCACTACATGACCATCAACTACCGCGAGTCATACGGCATGCACGCCTCCTCCGGTGTGCTCTTCAACCACGAGTCACCGCGCCGGGGCCCGGAGTTCGTCACGCGCAAGGTGTCGCAGGCCGTCGCCCGCATCTCGCTCGGCCTGCAGGACAAGATCGTGCTCGGCAACCTCGACGCCCGCCGCGACTGGGGCTTCGCCGGCGACTACGTCGAAGCGATGTGGCTCATGCTTCAGCAGGATGTCGCCGACGACTACGTCATCTCCACCGGCGAGACGCACTCCATCCACGAACTCCTCGAGAAGGCGTTCGCCGCAGCGGGCATCACCGAATGGCAGCAGTACGTGGAGCAGAACCCCGAGTTCATGCGCCCCGCCGAGGTCGACCTCCTCATCGGCTCCAGCGCGAAGGCCGAGAAGGCCCTCGGCTGGAAACCCAAGGTCGGTTTCGAAGAACTCGTCACGATGATGGTCACGAACGACATCGCCGAGCAGAAGGCCCTCGCCGGGCTCTGAACTAATCTCAGGAGGCCTGCTGGCGCAGGCTCCCTCCCGTTCTGAACCACCGACAACGAAGGATGATCGACACCCCGTGCCAGTCGCTCTGATCACCGGAATCTCGGGCCAGGACGGCTCGTACCTCGCCCAGTCGCTGCTCGCCGACGGCTACGAGGTGCACGGCATCGTTCGGAAGCCCGCAGAGGAGAACCTCGCCGCGATCGGCGAGAGCTCCAGGCTCACTCTGCATCGAACGGACCTACTGGCTCCCGGTGCACTGGAAGACCTCGTCGCTGATGTGAAGCCGAACGAGCTCTACAGCCTCGCCGCGGTGAGCAGTGTCTTCGAGTCGTGGCGGAGCCCCGTGCAGACCGGCGAGATCAACGGGCAGGTGGTCGTGCGGTTGCTCGACAGCGCGTTCCGCCTGCACGAGACCGGGCACGACGTGCGGGTGCTGCACGCCTCGAGCGCGGAGGTCTTCGGCCAGACCGAGGTGTCACCGCAGACCGAGAACACCCCCATCAGGCCGTCTTCGCCCTACGGCGCATCGAAGGCCTACGCCCATCTCTCCGTCGGGGTGTTCCGCGGGCGGGGTGTGCACGCCTCGAACTGCATTCTCTACAACCACGAATCACCGCGAAGGCCAGAGAACTTCGTCACCCGCAAGATCACGGCGAGTGTCGCCCGCATCAGCAGGGGCCTGCAGGACGGTATCGAACTCGGCAACCTCGACGCCCGCCGCGACTGGGGCTGGGCCCCGGACTATGTCGACGCGATGCGCCGTGCCGTCACCGCGCCCCGCGGCGGCGACTACATCGTCGCGACCGGCGTCTCGCACACCATCCACGACTTCCTCGACGCAGCCTTCGCTCGCGTGGGCATCACCGACTGGTCGGGCCTCGTCACCCAGAACCCCGAATTCGTGCGCCCTGTCGACCCCGCCGAGCAGCGCGGCGACGCCACGAAAGCCCGCGACGAGCTCGGCTGGACCCCCACCACCGGCTTCACCACCATCGTCGAACGCATGGTCGACAATGACCTCGAACTCCTTGCGTGACACCCGTAGCCCGAAAGGCTTCAGCCGGCCGCTGACCGTGCTTCTCGATGCCACATCGATCCCTGCCAACCGCGGCGGCGTCGGCCGCTACGTCGAGAACCTGGTCCCTGAGCTGGTGAAGCTCGGCGTCGCCCTTGTCGTCGTGTGCCAACCCCGAGACCGCGAGACCTTCGAGTCAGCGGGCGTGCAGCAGGTCGTTGTGATGCCAACCTGGGGTTCCCGCGCCCCCGGCAGGTTCGTCTGGGAACAGCTGAGACTGCCCTCTCTTGCCCGCGCAGTCGGGGCCACGGTCATCCACTCACCGCACTACACCTTCCCGCTCTTCACGCGGCGGGCACGCGTGGTGACCATCCACGACCTCACGTTCTTCAGCGACCCCGAGCTGCACTCGCGACTCAAGGGCGTGTTCTTCCGCAGCTGGATCCGGCTCGCGAAAGCCCTGCGCGTGACGGTGGTGACCCCGAGCGGGGCGACCGCCGACGAGTTCCGCCGCGTCACCGGGGCGCGTGACTCGCGCGTCTTCGCCGCGCAACTGGGCTACGACACTGCGGTCTTCCATCAGCCGAGTACCGATGAACTGGCGGAGTTCCGCGCGTCACTCGACCCCTCGCCGCGCGAGTGGGTCGCGTTCCTCGGCACCCTCGAGCCCCGCAAGAACGTGCCGGCACTCGTGCGCGCCTTCGTCTCGGCAACAGCATCCGTTGGCCTTGATCGACCGGCGCTGCTGCTCGCCGGCGGCGCCGGCTGGGACACCTCGGTCGCCGACGCGGTCGCAGAGGCACACGCCGCCGGCCGCGACGTGCGCACCCTCGGCTACCTGCCGATCGGGCACCTCCGGTCGCTTCTCGGCGGCGCGGTCGTGACCGCCTACCCGAGTCTCGGCGAAGGCTTCGGCCTGCCGGTGCTCGAAGCCATGGCCAGCGGCTCAGCCGTGCTCACCACGCGCCGGCTCTCCCTTCCCGAAGTGGGCGGCGACGCTGTGGCGTACTGCGATGTGGATGAGGCCAGTATCGCCGAAGCACTCGCTGGGCTGCTGACGAATCCGGTGGAACGGCGTCAACTGGCCGAAGCAGGCCTGAAGCGTGCGACACAGTTCTCGTGGCACGCCTGTGCGGTGGAGCACCGGCGTGCGTATTCAGCAGCGCTCACCGGCCTGGCGCCCCGCGGTGTTGCATCCAGCAGTGCCGCACCCGACAGCGCAGCACCTCGAGCGGAGGCGACATGAGCAGCACCATCTCCCTCGTGACCGTGAGTTACTTCTCGGGAGACGACGTCGTCACCTGCCTGAACTCGGTGCCGGAGGCCAGCATCCGGCACCTGGACATCATTGTCGTGAACAATGCCGCGGCGGATGACCTGCGGCCCACTCTCGAGCAATTCGAAGGGCCCGACTCTCGCACTGGCGACCTCACGCTGCTCGAACCGAAAGCCAACCTCGGCTACGGCGGCGCAGTCAACTTCGCGGCGGCGCGGCTGGCACCCGAGATCGAGTGGATCCTCGTCACCAACCCCGACGTCACGTTCACTCCCGGTAGCATCGACGCTCTACTCGCGGTTGCCGAAGCCGACGACCGAATCGGGATGGTCGGCCCCCGCATCACGAACGACGACGGGTCGATCTACCCCTCGGCCCGCGACCTGCCCTCGCTCACCGTCGGTGCCGGGCACGCCGTGCTGCACCGTATCTGGCCGGGAAACCCCTGGTCGAAGAGGTACCTCCGGGCAGACAAATCCCACTCGGCACAGACCGAGCCGGTGCAGTCGGGATGGCTCTCCGGCGCCTGCATGCTCGTGCGCCGGGCCGCCTTCGAGCAGGTTGGCGGGTTCGACGACCGCTTCTTCATGTACTTCGAAGACGTCGACCTCGGCGAACGGATCGGCAACGCCGGCTGGAAGGTGCTCTACGTGCCCACCGCCACAGTCGGTCACGCAGGTGGTACCTCCACCGCAGCCCACTCGGCCGCGATGACCAGAGCGCACCACCGGAGCGCCTACCGGTACCTCGCGAAGCGCTACCACCAGTGGTACCTGCTGCCGGTTCGCCTAGCGCTTCGTCTGGGGCTGTTTCTCAGGGCACTCGTGGGTACAGTGAGAAATCATGGCTGAGACGGCACCCCGCGAAGCAGAATCCGACGAGCGCACGGCAGGGGGCGCCACGCCGGGTGGTCTGCAGCCCGCGACTGCCCCGCGTAGCCGCCTGTACCGGCTGGATGCCCGGCTGACCACGATCGTCTTCTACGTGCTGCTCGCCGCCGGCCTGGCCTTTCGCATCTACCTGTTCTACACACCGGCCTTCATCGTCGACTCCGACAATGCGGTCGTCTACCTGCAGGCCAAACACATCTCCGAAGGCGAATTCAGCTGGTTCTTCTGGGGGCAGAGTTACGGCGGCACCCTCCTCCAGTTCGTCGCCGGGGCAGCAATACTCGTCTTCGGGGCGCACATCCAGGTGCTCTCCATCGTCAGCACCCTCTTCTTCGTCGTCGCCGTCTTCCTGGTGCGATACATCGGCACCCGCGCGTTCGACCGCCTCACCGGTACCGTCGCCGCCATCCTCTTCTGGTTCTCGGGCTACTACACCCTCAAGATCTCGATCAGCGAGTCGGGTTTCTATGGGCCGAGCCTCGTGCTGGGGCTCGCGACCGTTGCGGTCGCGCTGCGAACCGGCGTACGGCGCACGTATCTCCAGTGGGCGGTCGTGGGCCTGCTCGCGGGGCTGGCATTCTGGCAGTCGCCAATGGGTGCGATGCTCGCCGCACCCGCACTCGTGATCCTGATCATCCGGCAGCGTTCATGGCGCCACCTGCTGGTCGGTGGCGCAGCTGTGGTCATCGGCGCACTGCCGTGGATCATCCAGTTCGCCACGACCTTGTCTGCGGTGAAGCCCAAGGGCCGCCCCAACCCCCGCAGCCTCGTCACCTTCTTCACCGAACTCATGCCCACCATCGTCAGTGCGGACCGCGGTCTCACGAAGCTCATGGTCGCCGCCACCTGCCTCGGTCTCCTCGCCCTAGTGACCTATCTCGCCATCCGGCGCAGGAACGCCTGGCTGGCCTGCCTGGTCGCCGGTTCGGTGTTGGTCGTGGTTGTTGTCACTGTCGGGGCGGGGGTTGTGCTCTCGAGGGACGACGTACGGTACGCGGTCTTCGTGCTCCCGACGCTGACGATCGCACTGGCCTGGATCGTCACACGGGTGCGCTTTCTGGGGATCGCGGCCATGATCCTGGCCGCCCTGCTGACATTCGGCCAGGTGAGACAGCTCTTCGGAGACCTCGGCGTCAACACCAGTTCGCAGTACATCGTCGGCGACATCCGCGGCCTCGGCGACTACCTCGAGCAAGAGAACATCACCCATGCCTTCGGCGACTACTGGGTCTCGTATTCCGTCTCTGCCGAGACAGATGAGCGAGCCCAGGTCGCCGCCCTCTCCGGCGAACTCCGGTATGAGCCCTATGCCGACGCCGCTGCTGCGCAGGACCCGGTCGTGGTGATCGTGCTGCAGGGGAACGACAACGACAGGATGCTGCAGGCCGACCCGATCGCAACGGCTCCCGGCACCACACGCACCGAGGTCGCGGGCTACGCAATCTATCGGTTCGCGCAGCCTGTCAACGTCTTCGACTTCTCGTGGGCACTCTTCTGATCCTGAGCGGCCGAGCCTGCTGTCTGCGCGGGTGAATCTCCAGGCGCGCGCACTCACGGTTTTGTAGCGCAGGCGTGTATTAGGATGGTCTGCCGATGGCCACTCTACAATTGCACTCGAATCCCGCCGTTCTCAAATCAAGCCAGATCGACTCGTGGTTCGGTGCCTTCGGCCTGGGAATCGGGGGCGACAGCCCCAGCGCAGAAGAGATGCGCCTCAGTATGAGTTGGCGCGTGACGGAACCACTCCGGTCCCTGCGGGCGCGTGAACGACTCCGCGCTCTTCGATCGGGCACACTCAGGCTGCCACAGACGCAGAACAACACGAATGCCCTCGCTCTGGCCAGACAGGCGCTGCTGCAGCGGCTGAAGGCGGTCGCACCTCATCTTCTCACCGCTCAGAACAGCCGGCAGATCGACGAGCTCTCTCTCGAGCACCTTCTTGGCGCTCTCATCGAGACTGTACACACCACTGATGACCACGCCCGACTCTGGCTGCTCACGATTGCCATCAGTGGGTGCTTTCCCGACCAGGCCCAGATCCTGGGCATGGCACGTGACATCCACGGAGTCGATGGGCCATCTGCGGTTGCCCGCATCCTTCATCACTGCGGTGTGTGGACGAGTCGCTACCAGTCACACCTGCGAACGATTGAGATGGTCACCGACGTTCCGCTGGCATTCTGCGACTTCACCGCCCGCTTCGGCTTCAACTCCGGTATTCAGCGGGTGACACGACAGACCCTCTCGTTCTGGCGAACACTGGGCGACTTCCGTCTCGCCGCGGTCACTTCAGACGGCACGTCGCTACGCACACTCGACGAGGAAGAAACCACCCGCGTACTGGATTGGTCGGGAGACGACGACGCGAACCGCGACGACATCGACGACACCATCGATCACTCGACGAGTGTGCTCGTTGTGCCCTGGAACACCACCGTCTTCGTGCCTGAGGCACCTCTGGGCCATGGCACGAACGCGTTGATCGCGATGGCCCGGTTCTCCCCGAACCGCACGGTGGCAATCGGGTACGACACGATTCCCGTTTCGGGTGGCCACTTCGTGCACCGCGGCCTGACGCTGATCTTCGTGTCGTACCTGTCGATGATCAAGTACTTCGACGAAGTCGTCTGTATCTCCCAGGCGACTGCAGACGAGTTCATCGGCTTCAACGAGGCCCTCGTCGCGCAAGGTCTGACGGGGCCCCGGGTGAGTACTGTCGTACTCCCGCTCGAACCGATCCCTTCAGACCGTTCGATCGACGAACCCGCGGAGAGCAGTCTCCCCACGGTTCTCTCGGTCAGCAGCAACGAACCGAGAAAGAACCAGCTCAGTGTGGTCTACGCCAGCGAACTGCTCTGGCGCGAAGGGCTGAAGTTCAACCTGGTGCTTCTCGGTGGCAGGGGTGACCGGCTCTTCACCGACGTTCCCGATGCCGTCGCCGCGCTTCGAGCCAAGGGAAGAACCGTCGAATTGCGACGAGACGTCGACGAAGCGGGCCTTGCCGAGGCGTATCGCCGGGCGAGGTTCAGCATCTTCGTCTCCCTCCAGGAGGGATACGGGCTTCCGATTGCCGAGTCACTCGCCGTCGGCACCCCTGCCATCACGACCGACTACGGGAGCACCGCGGAGATCGCCGCAGGAGGCGGGTGCGTGACCGTCGACCCGCGCGACGACCTGGCGATCGCCGCGGCGATGCGTGAGCTCCTGACCAGCGATGAGACGATCAGCAGGCTGAAGACAGAGATCAGCACCCGCGTGGATTCGACTTGGGGAGACTATGCAACCGTCTTGTGGGACACGATGACGGCTTCGAAAGGCAGCAAATGACTGACGTTCTGGGGTGGGCCGGCGGGCTCCGTACTCTGATCGGCCATCTGGGAGCAGAGCCTGAAGCCACGGACAACCCCGACCTGCTGCTCGCCCAGCTCGCGACGGTCTGCGACGCCGGCCTCACCGACAGCCAACTCTGGGCCACCTGGTCGATTCTGAAGGGCGAGCTTCCCACCGAGAGCGAACTGATCAGGTTCCGCCGGAACGCAGGCCTCAACGGCGCGGCTCGGGCAATCTCCGATCTGGGCGGACGCGCAGGCGCAAGCATGTTCGGTCTCTCGACGGAGGTCGAGATTGCCAGCAACGTGGTCCTGGTCGACGTCCACCACACCAGCAGCACGATCATGCGGTCTGGTGTGCAGAGAGTCGTCAGGGAAGCCGCCCTTCGGTGGGGTCACGCCCACGACGTCGTCTTCGTCTCCTGGACAGATGATGAGAAGGCTCTTCGCCGCCTGACCGTTCGAGAAGAAGCCCGCATGCGCGGCGGGGACCCCGACGCCAGCGTCACAATCGCTCCGGCAACCGCGAAGATCGTGATACCTCTGACGGGCCTCATGATCGTGCCCGAGCTCGCCACCGACGCCGGCGTCGCCGAACGACTGCTGGCCATGGGACGATTCTCGGCGATGCGCGTCGTCTACATCGGCTACGACTGTGTGCCTCTCACCTCGGGTGAGACAACGGACGCTCCGATCGCCGCCAACTTTCCCCTCTATCTGGATGCCGTGTCGTACGGCACGAGAGTCGCGACCATTTCCGAGTCGACGGCGCTCGAGTTCCGCAGCTGGAAGAAGATGCTCCCTTCGTCGGGACGGGTCGGGCCCGACGTGCGCACGGTGTTCCTCGGTGGCGACACCAGTGAGCCGACCGCGAAGGAGCTCGCCGAAACGAAGGCTCTCCTGAAGGTCAGCGACCATGAACCTATGATCTTGGCCGTGGGCAGTCACGAACCGCGTAAGAACCACCTGGCACTTCTACAGGCCGCGCGCATCCTCTGGGAGCGGGGCGAGAAGTTCCGCCTGGTGCTCATCGGGAGCTCCTCATGGGGGTCTGGAGCGTTCGACGCGCTCGCCACCGTATTGAAGGAGAACGGACGCCCGCTGGTCGTGTTGTCGAATGCCTCCGATGCCGTTCTGGCCTCGAGCTACCGCTTGGCGAGAGTGTCGGTGTTCACCTCATTCCACGAGGGCTTCGGACTTCCGATCGTCGAGTCGTTGAGGGCAGGTACTCCGGTCATCGCCTCGAACGTGGGCAGCATGCTCGAGATCTCCCACCACTACGGCGGGGTGATCAGCGTCGACCCCCACTCCGACAACGAGCTGGAGGGGGCTCTTCTGGCAGCACTGCACGATCCGGCTGTCCTCGACAAGAAGCGACGCGACCTGGCCGCCAACAGCTATGTTTCGTGGGACGACTACGCCGACGAACTGTGGGCGTACTTCACAGAGGCGTAAGCCAGCGCGGCCCGGTCCGTGAGCCGCAGGCGCCACGGTACATGACACGGCTCGCTCGGCCGCGTGGCGGAGTCGGGCCGGACGGGGGTCAGTAGACCTGTGCCCCGTCGACAAACAGCGTGTTGTCTGTCGACTTCTCATAGACCTCGAACTTGAGCGAGGTGTGGCCTTCCTGGGTGATCGGAAGGTCGACGGTGACTCGAGTCCATTCCGTGCCAACTGTGAAGTCGACGGCCCCGACCTCTGCAACCCCTCCGAGCCCCCAGAGGGCGAGTGTGCCGCTGAAGGTCTTACCCTGGTCGGACGCCCTCAGCCAGACCTCGGCCGTGTACCGGTCTCCGGTGTACGTGACGCGGGGAATGGTCTGCGCAAGCGAGTTACCCGGGACCGCCGTGTTCGTCGCAGCAAAGTACTGGCCGTTCTGAGGTACCACCCCGGCAGAGGTACCGAGATACACGACCTGATTTATCGTTCCCTTGCCCGGGCCCCAGTTCTGGAAGGAATTGTTCTCGAACGAGCCGGCCGTCAGGAGGTTCTTGCTCAGCAGTCCGTCATCGACGAAGAGCGTTCTGCCTGTGGACGACATGTAGATCTCGGGTTTCATCGTGGTGACACCGGTCTGGGAGATGTCCGTCGTAACCGTCACTCTGCTCCAGTTGGGCCCGGCGACGAAGTCGGTGCCCCCCGAGAACGGCGACGCACCGCCGAGACCCCACAACGCCAGTCTGCCGGTGACCGGCGAGCCGGGGTCGGCGGCTCTGACCCAGATCGAGAAGGAATATCTGTCTCCCACGCTCGTCCTCGTGGCGACCTGCTGCGCAAGCGACCGGCCCGCCACCGCGGTGTTGGTGGCTGCGAACCACGAGCCGGAGTGGGCAAGGCCCGGGTCCTGGTAGATCGCCTGGTTCACGAACCCGTTCCCGGGAACCCAGCCGCCGAAGTAGCCTTCGAATCCAGGGCTGCTCAGAAGGTTCTTCACCGGCGCACCCTGGCCGAAGACGAGCGCGGCGTTGTCGAGAAACACCGTGCCGTCAGTGGAATCCATGTAGATCTCGAGCCTGACCACCGAATGCGCCGTCTGCCTGACCGGGAGGGAGACGGTGATCTGCTGCCAGGTGTCGGTCACCGTATACGGCGTGACGGCCCCCTCGGTCACACCGCCCAGACCCCAGAGCGCAACGCCACCGGAGAACGGAGCAGCTGACGCAGACCTCAGCCAGATCGTCGCCGTGACCTGGTCACCGATGGCCACCGTTCTCTGCACATTCTGCGCAATCGATCGACCTGCCACGGGGGTGTTCGCGGCGAAGAACCACGACCCCGCCTTCGCGATCGACGGGTTGTTGTACCCCGCACGGTTGATGAAACCGTTGGTCGGAACCCAGTCGGAGGTGTTCGTCTCGAAAGAACCGTTGCGCAGGCCCCCGCCTGTCGGGTCACCGAACCAGTTGTTGAAGTACACCCAGAAGTTGCGATTGCCGTAGGCCGAGCATCCGTCACCCGAACCGGAGAGGTTCGCCAGGGCTGCAGCATTCGGCTGGTACGGCGTATAGATGTAGAGGTTCGCGGTTGCCTGGTTCTGAATGAACACCGGGGATGAGCCGCACGCCGTATTCGGGTTGTAGAGGATGTTGTTGTTTCGCCCCGGCTGATAGCTCCACGACGAGCTGTTCTTCGAGTATCGCTGGAACTGGCTCGCTGCCGAATACACCTGGTTGAAGAACCCGTAGTACGTCGAATCGCAGGCAGCCGTATCGGGGCAGCCGTAACCGAGGGCCGAACGGTACATGTACGCCGTTGTGGAGTAGGCGTCGACCAGGCCCTGCTCCTTCTGCAACATGACCAGCAGCACCTGCGGGTTGATGCCGCAGGCCACTCCGACGCGCACCACGATCTGCGCAGCTGTTTCTGAGGACTGACCGGTATAGGCAGAGCAATAGGCGCTGGATGCCCGGCTCACCGTGCTCTGCGAGAAGTCCTTGAGGCAGGGCAGCGCCGCCGTGCCTGAGCAGTTCGCACCGTGGGAACTCAGGAAGGTCTGCACCTGGCCCTCGGTCATGGTGCTGGAGTCGAAGAAGACCGAGTCGCTGATGATGTTGCCCGGGTCGAACGACGAACCGCTCAGTGCCTCTGCCGGCGTGGAGGCGAGTGGGCTGACCACCGCCAGCACCGACGCGAGCAGGGCGGCGATGACAAGCCCGCCTGCCAGACGCACGAAACCCGTTCTCGATCTCACGGGATGACGACCTCGGTCGGGGCGGAGTCTCCGGACGACGTCGATGACGAATACGACACGACCACCTGCCAGGTGCCCGACGTGAAGTTCGGAGATGCCAGCGAATTCGACCCGCAGTCGGTGGTCGTCGCGGAAGCTGTGGCGGGGAACGCGTCACGAACGGTGACGCTGCCCGACGTCGCCGTGATCGTGCATGACCCGTCGGACTCGACGATCTGCGGCACAAAGGCACTGACGGAGATCGCTGCAGACCCGGCGTCCCACCCCGCCGAAGCGATGAAAGGGGTGACGGCACTCACCGGGGGGCGCGTCGGCGTCACGGTGGTCGTCGGCGTCACCGTTGGGGTGACGGTGCTCGTCGGCTTGACCGTCGGCACCGCAGAGGTGGGGGGCGAGGTCGAGCCCGCCGACGCTGATGCAGTGGGAGCGGGGGCCGATGCCGACCGCGGCAACACCAGAACGAAGGCCACTACGAGGGCGGCAACCAGGACTACTCCGATGATCGCCCAGATCCACCAGCGTGATCGTGCGTTGGTCTCCATTGGTCGCAGCTCGGCCTTTCACTGTCGTCGCACCCCACAGACAGTCGGTGTTGCAGGTACCTGTCGAGGCTACCCGGCGATGCTCATCCCCGTCGTCTGCGACTCACCGAATCGAATGCACCGAGATACTCGCCAATCGTCTTCTCCAGCGAATACATGGCGTTGCTGGCCGCCGCGCCGGCGACCCGGTCGGGAGGAGAGTTCTGGAGGTCACGAAGTGCGGCGGCGATGGCACCGGGGTTGTTCCGAGGAACGATGCGCCCGAATCCGGTGACCTCGACAGGAGTCCTGACCCCGGGCAGGTCTGACGCCAATGAGGGCACCCCCGCCTTCATCGCCTCAACCTGCACGATACCGAACGCCTCGAACGAGTTGACGGACGGCAGCGCGAAGACGTCGAGCGACGAATAGAAGTTCGGAAGTTGCGCATCGGGCAGGAACCCGAGAAGGCGAATCCGGGGGTCATCGCCCATCTGTTCGCGTACACGCTCGACAACACTGCCGCCGGCGATCTTCAGGTAGTCCCCGCCGATGAGCAGGCGGGCGTCGGCATCGGGGAGCTGCCGGAAACCCGCTACCAGCGATTCCAGGCCTTTCTCCTCGACCAGACGACCGAGAAAGCCCACATGCAGCCCCGTGGTCTCCCTAAAGGTCGCTTCGACGCGGGGGAAGGCGTGCGTCGGCGGCGCAATGGCGACGAGTTTGGCATCGGGCATCCATCGACGCAGCCGCGATTCGTGGGCGTAGTCGAGCGAAGACGGTACGATCACCGCGCTTCGCGACATCGCCGTGCGATTCGAGACGTCCATCACTGCCGTCTGCAGCCGGTTGAATGCACCGGCGGGCAACGCGATATCGCACTGGTACGTGCACACCAGGGGAACGCTGCCGAGGCCGAGAGCGATGGCCCCGCTCTCGATCATGGGCATGTGCAGGTTGACGACACCGGCGTTACGGCCGTACCGGATGACCGTGGTGATGAACGTCGGACTGACGAGGCCCTTGCCGATCGTCGCCACGACAGGGGTACGGATGACATCGACCCCGTTCAGCATCTCGGTTCGCGGAAGCGAGGAATCGTGTCTCCCGGCAATGACCAGAACCCTCCTGCCCGCCTTCGCCGACTCCTCCGCGACGATCCGGACGACCTCGGTCAGTCCGCTGACGTACGGGGCGTAGTAGTTGACGGCGAAAACGATGTCGTACGACTCAGTCATGATGTATGCCTCCGAGAGCAAAGGGGCCGCCTGTTGTGGTGTTGACAGAGACAGTCACCCGTGCCAGCGAGTCTGTCAGCCCCGTTCCGGCAAGAGGCGCATCGACTTCTCCGCTGATGGCCGTCGTCGAACTGATGACTGTGCCATTCTGCCTGACCTCGATGACTTCGCCCGGGTTCAGGCCTGTCACCTCGAGAGAGTATCGGGCGAGGTCAGGCACACCGCTGAACAACTGCACGGCCCCGGTTGCCTGGCTGAATGTTGCTCCCGCTGCGTCAGGAATGTACGACCAACTGGGCTGCACGACCACAGGCACGGCCACAACCGCCGATTTCGAGAGGTCAATCAGGGTGAACGTGGAATTCTGTTCGGTCACCGCCGAAGGGTCGTAGTCGGCGTAGGCCCCGCTGCCTACGAGCACGAACCGTTCGGGAGTCTGGTTCCAATAGCTCAGCTGGGAGAGACTCGAACGGTACCCCAGGTCACCTCTAAGGCTGACGTAGCTGACATCGGGAACATCGCGCAGAGCCTGAGCCACCCACAACTGCTGAAAGAGACTGTTGGTCGCGACCGCCACCGAACTGCCGTCACCCGAACCGAGCCCAGAGACCCACGCGGCCGCTTCGGCATAGTCATTTGTGACGATCTGGTCGTTGGACTGCTCGTCGACGGTGAACGAATTGGTGACTTTCACACCGAAGAAGGCGCACAGCACGGCCAGGCCAGCCGCAACGACGCTGAAGGTCAATGCGGTTGTGGGCTTCGAGCGTTTCTTCAGCCAGCTGTGGATGCCCGCCCAACCGATTCCCGCGACAGCTATCGCCAGCGGCGTGACAAGCCCGGCTCCCCGGCCAGCAGAGTAATCGTTGCCGCGATAAGCGATGTACGCGACGACCACCGCTGACACGATCGTGCCGATCGCCAGCCCTCGTGATCGCTTGCCCACGATAGCCGCAAGGATTCCGAGCGTCACGCCCGCGATGATCAGTCCCAGTTCGATTCGTTCGAGCAGAGGATGCGCCGGCCCGGGCCCCGGCACCAGCACGGGCTCGTACGGACCCAGCAAGCGGGCGAGTGCACGGCCAGCAGAAACGGGAACCGGGGCGCCGGTTGACGCGACACCCGCGACGAGCAGAAGGTTCTGAACTGCCCGGTACCAGATGACGGCGCCCATCACCATGGACAGGCCCAGTACCGTGACAGCTCGAAGCATTGCCGGCCAGATCTGTCTCGGCGGGCGCACCAGCACGATCAGCACGAGCACGATTGCAAGGAACGGGAGGTACTCGGTATAGGTCCCGACCAGCGCTGCGAGCAGGAGCGCGGCAAGCCAGAGCGGTGCCCTGCGTTCGGCCCGCGTGCTTTCGATCACCACGATGATCACGGCGATCACAAGGGGGAGCAACGCAATCCCCAGCAGCGAGTCGGCGTTCTGGGTAAGAACCTGGTTGACCAGCGAGAAAGAGGTCACGGCGACAAGTCCGATACCCGCCCGCCAGACCGGCTTCAGCGCAAAGGCAGCGCCCAGCACCCAGATCGCGCCAGGCACAAGAAGAACCCACAACCCCAGCCAGGGGGAGAAAGTGGCAACGGAATGCAGACCTGTCACTGAATCCAGGGCGGCCTGCACGAGCTCCTGCCCCAGACGGAGCCCGGAGATGATGCTGTTCTGCGCCGACCCGAACGCGGGCGAGTCGGCGCCGGTCACTGGGTTGGTACCGATGTCGGGTACGCGGGTGAACGGGTGCCCGATCAGCCAGTCGATCACCGAGACATAGTAGTTCGCGTCGTTGCTCGCATTCGGCTGAATCGCGAGCGGGGAGCGGGCCAGGAGTGACGGAAGCAACCCCAGAACAGCCCCGGGGACACCCACGGCGACCGCGACACCGTACTCGACCACTGCCCGGATGGGTACGAACCGCAGCGAGCGCTGTCTCCCGATCGCGATGGCGAGCGCTGCGACCGCGAGCGCTGCCGCGATCCAGACCCCGATCGACACCGGGAGGAACAGCCCCGTGATGTGCAGCACGACCACGAGGAAGGCCGCTCCGATCAGCGGGAGGGCTGGGAAGAGGAATGCGCGACGTGAGGGTTCGACGACTGAGACGACCGCGAGGCCGAACAGCGAGAGAAGGGCGAACCCCAGAACCACGGTGGCGATCACGGCAACGATGGCAGCGGTTCCTCTCTCAGCGGGTTATGGTGGCTCAGCTTGTGACGGCGTCTCGGCTGGTCACGTCGCGCTCGGATTTCATAGCCTGCACCATGCTGGCACCGAGCTGGATCAAAGCAACGCTCGATCCTACGATAAGCGGGCTGGTAACACGCAGAAGCGGGTCGGCGATCACCAGCACAGGCGCCACGGCTGCGGCGGCGGCAATCACCCATGACCGGATGACGACCGTATGCCTGCCCATGGCGAGGGTGCCATCAGACATGATCAGGGCAATCAGGAACACGGCAACCCCGAGGCTCACGAGGGCGATGCCCCCCTCAGAGAGCACCCGGTCCGCCCCGAACAGCAATCCAATGACCCAGGGTCCGAGAAGAACCATCCCGACGACGATGGCGACTCCTGCGGCTACCGACACCCCGACAGCAACGAGCACCGTGCGTCTGGCCGCAGAGAGTTGGTGGAGCTGCCATTCCCTGGCCAGTCGGGGAAGGTACAAGATCTGCAGAACCTGGTAGCCGAAGACTGGAATCCGCGCGATCGTGATGCACACGAGAATCTGCCCGGTGAGGGCGGCCCCGCTTTCGCCACCGACGAATCGGGCGATAAGAGTGCCGCTGTTCAAAATCAGCTGGATCGACAGCGCCGCAACAATCAGGCGCGCAAGCCGGCCGGCGTACAGTCCTGTA
This sequence comes from Subtercola frigoramans, assembly GCF_016907385.1. Lineage (NCBI taxonomy): Bacteria > Bacillati > Actinomycetota > Actinomycetes > Micrococcales > Microbacteriaceae > Subtercola > Subtercola frigoramans. The sequence goes on from NZ_JAFBBU010000001.1 coordinate 3,138,232, forward strand.
CGGATTCGATCGAAGGCAAGCCACGATCGGTCTCGAGACAGAACCGCGGGCAGCACAGAGACTGCCGCAGCTACCGGAACAACGAGCGCGAACGAGAACGAACCCGCGATCCCGGCAGCGAGGATGATCGCCGGGAGAACCACGCGCAGCGCGCCTTCGAGCGCAATGATGGCCGAATAGCTCGTGGTTCGCCTACTGCCCGACATCATTCCTCTCACGGGGAACTGCACCGCGTACCCGAAGAACGAGAGCACCAACGCGAGGACGAGCCCGCCAGAGCCGAGGTAGCCACCCGCTGCGGGAGTGAGCAGGAGCAGGGCGACGAGCCCGGTAGCCACGGCGATTACGAAAGCACAGAGGAAGACGAAGCGAACGAGACCCCCGCGCCCGTCGGAGACGCCGGCGATCGATCGGGCAGTCTCCTGCTCGACCGGATAGAAGAAGCCGAGGCCCACGGTCACTGTCAACGACCAGAACACCGCGAAGTCCGCATAGTCTGCGGTCGAGGTGCCCTGCGAAACGAAGATGAGCAGCACGTAACTGCCGAACCCCGCGATCACCGCCGCAAGCCCCACGACCAGCGTTCGCAGTGCCGCAGCGCGTGGCATTTGAAGGGGCACGGTAGAGTCCTCTAGGTGTGGTTGGCGGCAACCGTAGCACCCTACCGCCATTTGTCTGCGAGGAGAGAACCCCAAGGTGAAGCTGTCGCCCCTGATCCGCGGTCTGAGACCGCACCAGTGGCTGAAGAACGTTCTCGTCGTGGCGGCCCCGCTCGCGGCTGGCGTGCTCTTTCAGCCCGGAGTGTGGCTTGCGGTCATAGCCACGTTTGTCCTTTTCTGCGCAGCCTCGTCGGGCGTCTACCTGATCAACGACATCCTCGACGTCGAAGCCGATCGCGAACACCCGAAGAAGAAGAACCGGCCGATCGCATCTGGCGCGCTGGGCATCCGGCTCGCCCTCATCGTCGGTATCGCCCTGCTTGTCGCCGCTCCCCTGCTTGCGATAGCGGTTTCTCTCAACCTCGCTCTCGTGATCGCCCTGTATGAGGCCCTGCAGCTCGCATACTGCGTCTGGTTCAAGCACACCGCGGTTGTCGACCTGGTCATCGTGTCGAGCGGCTTCCTGATCAGGGCCATCGCCGGTGCCGTCGCCCTGTCGATACCCGTGTCCCAGTGGTTCCTGCTCGTCTCGTTCGCCGGCTCGCTGCTGATGGTTGCCGGCAAGCGGTACTCAGAGAAAGTCGAATTCGAGCATTCCGGTCTGTCGACCCGCAAATCGCTCGAGAACTATTCGTCGTCATACCTGAGGTTCGTCTGGATGCTCGCGGCAGGACTCGCCACCATTTCGTATTCTCTCTGGGCGTTCGACCTCGGCGACATGGCCACCAACATCTGGCCTGCGGTCTCGATCGTTCCCTTCAGCATGGCAATATTGCGTTACGCGTACAACGTCGACAAGGGTGTCGCTGGCGCTCCCGAAGACATCGTTCTCCAAGACAAGCAGCTCCTGCTCTTCGCTGTTCTGTGGCTGGTGACGTTCACCCTCTCGGTGATCTTCCGCGTGCACAATTGAGAGGAATCACGAAGCCCATGCATTCCCGTGTGCTCCTGGCCGGCGGGGCCGGTTTTGTCGGCTCGCATCTCGCCGATCACTTTCTTGAAGCCGGCAGCGAGGTCGTCGTCGTCGACAATCTGATCACCGGCTTCAAGACGAACATCGCCCACCTCGCACATGAACCACGGTTCACCTTCATCGAAGACGATGCCACGAACTCCGAGTCGCTTCCCGGCGCGTTCGACCTTGTACTGCACTTCGCATCGCCTGCATCGCCTCCGCGGTATCTCGCGCACCCCATAGAGACGCTGCACGCCGGTTCGAGCGTCACCGAGGCATTGCTGAACGTCGCCCAGCGCGACGGGGCGCGCTTCGTGCTGGCTTCGACATCTGAGGTATACGGTGACCCGTCGGTTCACCCCCAGAGTGAGACGTACTGGGGAAACGTGAGTTCGACAGGCCCTCGAAGCGTCTACGACGAAGCGAAGCGGTACGCCGAAGCTCTCTCATTTGCATACCGGCGCAGCTTCGGGGTCGACACCGGGGTCATCAGGCTCTTCAATACCTACGGGCCCCGCATGGACCCTGACGATGGCCGTGCTGTTCCCGCCTTTGTCAAAGCTGCCCTCGCAGGCAACCCGATTCCCTTGCACGGCGATGGGAGCCAGACTCGTTCCCTCTGCTTCATCGATGACCAGGTGCGCGGAATCGTGGCCATGGCAGGCAGCCACGAACCAGGGCCCGTCAACATCGGAAACCCGCACGAACAGAGCCTGCTCGAGATCGCTGAGGCGATCATCCGGCTATCGGGGAGTACCTCGACCGTGGAGCTTCACCCGCGCCCCGTCGACGACCCCGAACGCCGCCAGCCCGATATCACCCTTGCCCAGCTGTTGTTGGGCTGGTCACCACTGGTGAATGTCGAAGACGGACTGAACACAACGATCGACTGGTTCAGAAACGAAAGGTCCAAGTGAAACTCTCTGTCCTGATACCTGTCTACAACGAGCAGGCGACACTGCAGAAGGTGCTCGACAAAGTGCTGGCGATTGCCTGGCAGCCCGAGCTCGGCGTCGAATTCGTGATTGTGAACGACGGAAGCACCGATGAGACGGCGGCGATCCTCGATTCGATTGCCGACGACCGGGTCACGGTGTTTCACCAACCGACCAACCAGGGCAAGGGTGCTGCCATCCGCAAGGCCGTCGCCCTCGCAACGGGCGACTATCTGATCATCTGCGATGCCGACGAAGAATACCGGCCGGCCGAGATTCCGGGCCTGGTGCAGCCGATTCTCGACGACGAGGCGACGATCGTCTATGGCACCCGTACGTTCGGCAGCCATACCTCGTACTCGTATTGGTACGTGATAGGCAACCGTGGAATCAACCTCTTCACCAACATCATCTTCAACGCCTATGTCTCTGACGTCGAAACCTGTTACAAACTGATGCCGATCTCCTTGTACCGGTCGCTCAGAATCACGTCGAACGGCTTCGGCATGGAGGCCGAGATCACGGGCAAGCTCCTGGCGAGGGGGTACCGTCCGTACGAGATCCCGATCTCCTACAAGGCCCGCACCCGTGCAGAGGGCAAGAAGATCACGGCCTGGGACGGCGTCGAGGCGCTCTGGATCCTGTTGAAGATCCGCCTGCGAGAAGGCTCACGGCGACAGCCCCCCGTATCGAAATAACTGTTCGACGGGAGTAGGGCCGGACGTTCTTCGCTCAGTGCAGGAGCAGTATGGTCGGGATCCCGACGATCAGTCCGATGGCGAATCCGGCGAGGATATCCGTCGGGAAGTGCATGCCGAGCAGCAGTCTGCTGAAGCCCATGGCGAGCACCACGATGACCGCCACCGGCCACAGCCACGGGAAGAACGCGGCGTAGACCACTGCTGCCGCCATCGTCGACGAAGCGTGCGAACTCGGGAAGCTCAACTTGCTCGGAGCCGTCGAATGAACGACGACACCATTGCCTGATGGCCGCGGCCGGCGGATGACGCGCTTGATGACGATCGACAATCCGTGTGCCACGACGACTGCGAATACGCTCCAGAGCCAGAGCAGTGCATGCGTCCAGTCGATGGCGGCTCCGAGTATGCCCAGCAGTATCCAGCCCGCGGCGTGCTCGCCGAACAGGCTCAGGAGTTTCGCGGGAGGAATCAGTGCCTCGCCGAACCGGCTCTGCTGCAGGCGGGCAAGACCTGCGGATTCCCGTTCGCGCAATGTACTCATCGGGACCAGACTAGCGGCTGGGTACGGTCGCCCGGGCCCTCCTCCACGAGCGTCTGACCGGGTCCTTCCGTCGTTCATGACCCTCACAGGAGGGGTGCCTACGCATGCTGATAGAGTCGGTGCCATCGGCAGCGCGCCCCCTGTTCGCCTCGTCCGCCACGCATTCCGGGCATCGCCCCGCGAATGTACGACGGTCCCGAGCGAGGCACTGACTTCAGGCGCGGTACTGCTGCGAGAGGTCCACGACGCAGCGCACTCGGGAGTTTTGGAGATACATGGCAACGCTTCGCGTGATCGTTGACCAGATGGTGGCACCGGTTCCGGGCGGCATCGGGCGATACACAGAAGAGCTCACCGCCGCGCTGATCCAGACGGCACCACGGGACTGTTTCGTCGAAGGGATCGTGTCGGCACAGCCCCATGAGAAACTCGCCGAGCTGAAGACCCGCCTGCCGGGGCTCGCAGAGATCACGAAGACCACGCTCGGGCGGCGCGAACTCGCGGCGGCCTGGCAACACGGCCTCTTCACCGGCTCCAACGACGGCATGGTTCACGCCACCTCGCTCATGGCACCGCTGTCGAAGCACGACCAGCTGCACCAGCCGGGCGAGCAGATCGCCGTGACCATCCATGACGTGGTGCCGTGGACGCACCCCGAGACCCTGACTCCCCACGGCGTGGCCTGGCACAAGGCGATGGCCAAGCGCGCCCGCAAGTACGCCGACGCGATCGTGGTTCCGACCCACGCCGTCGCCGAAGAACTCGCGCACTACGTGAACTTCGGCGAGCGAGTTCGGGTCATCGGCGGGGCCGTGAGTTCGAAACTGGTCGTTCCGGTCGATGCGGATGCCCGGGCAGAGGCCCTCGGCCTGCCCCCGTCATACGTGCTCGCCGTCGGCACCCTTGAACCGCGCAAAGGTCTCGCAGCGCTCATCCAGGCGCTCGCCAGACCCGACGCACCCGAGCTTCCGCTGGTGATCGCGGGGCCGAAGGGCTGGGGCGACCTCGACGTGGAGTCGGTCGCGACCGAGGCCGGACTGGCTGCCGGGCGCGTCCACGTGCTCGGGTTCGTCAGCGACGAAGACCTCGCGCTCGTCATCTCACGGGCTGACGTGTTCGTCTACCCGAGCATGGCCGAAGGGTTCGGCCTGCCCGTCATCGAGGCCCTGCACTTCGGCACCCCGGTCATCCACACCGATGTGCCCGCATTGATGGAGGTCGCCGACGACGCGAGCATCGTCGTCGCGCGAGAAGACGCCGAAGGGCTGCCGGAACGCCTCGCGCACGCGATGACCCAGCTGGTGACGCACTCCGAGCTCGCCGCACGACTGCGGATCGCCGGCTTCGACCGCGCACGCGGATTCAGCTGGCGCGACTCGGCCGAGAAGGTCTGGCAACTGCACGCCGACCTGTAGCTCACTACAGCTTGAGCTGCAGCGCCTCGTTCTTGTGCTCGACCGAGGCGGTGAGCTGCTCGCGATAGACGGCCAGCTTGTCGGCGAGGGCAGCGTCTGAGATGGCGAGCATCGCGACGGCGAGGAGCGCGGCATTGGTCGCGCCGCCGATCGACACCGTGGCCACCGGGATGCCCGACGGCATCTGCACGATCGAGAGCAGGGAGTCGAGTCCGTCGAGGCGGGCGAGGGGCACGGGCACACCGACCACCGGCAGAGTTGTGACGGCTGCCAGCATTCCGGGCAGGTGGGCAGCGCCTCCGGCACCGGCGATGATGACCTTGAGGCCACGCTCGCGGGCTGTTCTGCCGTACCGGATCATCTTCTCGGGAGTGCGGTGCGCCGAGACCACCTCGACCTCGTGGGCGACACCGAAGTCGACGAGAACGTTGACGGCATCGCTCATCACTGAGAAATCAGAGTCGCTGCCCATGACGACACCGATCAGAGGGGATTCAGTACTCATGGGGCAATGCTAATGTCTGAACCCAGCAGGGCTGCGACGGAGCGTGCTTCGAAAGCTGCTTCGTCAAGCTCGTCGCCCGTTGCCGTGACGTGCCCGATCTTTCGGCCGGGCCGCGGCTCTTTGCCGTAGTTGTGGACTTTGACGTTCGGCTGGTCTGCGAGGGCCTTCGGGTACGCATCGGTGAGGTCGCCGGCGGAGGGGCCGCCGAGCACGTTCACCATGACCGTCCAGGGCGCCCTGGTTGCGGTGTCGCCGAGGGGCAGGTCGAGCACGGCACGCAGGTGCTGCTCGAACTGGCTGGTCACGCTGCCCTCGATGCTCCAGTGACCGCTGTTGTGGGGGCGCATCGCGAGTTCGTTGACCAGCAGCCGGTCATCCGTCGTCTCGAAGAGTTCAACCGCGAGCACGCCGGTCACATCGAGACTCTCGGCGATGGTGACGGCGATCGAGGCTGCGAGGTCGACCAGACGGCTGGTGGTGCCGGGTGCAGGTGCGAACACTTCGCTGCACACGCCGTGGCGCTGCACGGTCTCGACGACGGGCCAGAGCCTGGTCTCGCCGGAGGGGCGGCGGGCCACCAGCTGGGCGAGCTCCCGGCGGAAGTCGACAAGCTCCTCCACCAGGAGAGAGCCCCCGCGACCGTCTTCGTCGAGAATGCGGAACCAGTCTGTCGACTCGCCGACATCGCGGATGAGGCGCACGCCCTTGCCGTCGTAACCACCGCGGGCGGTCTTCAGAACCGCGTGCCCGTCGTGATCCTCGAGAAAGGCGGCAAGTTCGTCTTCGGAGCGGACTTCTGCCCAGTCGGGCACGGGGACACCGAGCTCAGAGAGCCGGCGGCGCATGGCGAGTTTGTCCTGCGCGAAGCGCAGGGCGTCTGGCCCGGGGTGCACCGAGTGCCCTGCGGAGACCAGTTCCCTGAGAATTTCTTCAGGCACATGCTCATGGTCGAACGTGATCACATCGACTGTCTTCGCGAACTCCAGCACGGTGGCCAGATCGCGGTAATCGCCGACCGCTGTGGCGGCCAGTTGGGCGGGCGACCCCTCTGCTTCGGCGAGAACACGCAGATCGATGCCCAGGTTCACCGCCGCCGGAACCATCATCCTGGCCAGCTGGCCACCACCAATTACTCCTACGCGCAAGCTCACCTCCCCACTTTACCCGGGTGGGCGCCCTCGCGTCAGGGGTACCCCTGTTCCCAGAAATCCCGAGGTCGGTACCCTATAGTCGACAGAACAGTTGTCATGAGCGAAGCATCGACCATCGTGTCTGCAGGGGCTTCGAGAAAGCACTTTCACTTTGAAGACGATCAAACGCCTGACGCAGCGCCTCTGGGACGGGTTCCTGACATACGCCCTGAAGTTCGGCGTGGTCGGCCTGCTCGGCATGGTGCTCGATGTGGGTATCTTCAACCTGCTCCTTCTCGGCGTCTTCGGCACCGACCACTTCTTCGCCACAGCGATCGGTGCCAAGCTCGTCAGCACCTCGATCGCCATCGTCTTCAACTGGGTCGGCAACCGCTATTGGACGTTCCGCGAGAACCGCCGAAAGAACGTCGGCCTCGAACTCGTCGAGTACGCCCTCGTCTCGGTCGGCGGCCTCGCCATCGCCGAGGGCTGCATCTGGTTCACGCACCACGTACTCGGCCAGACGAGCCTGCTCGCAACGAACATCGCCGCGAACGTCGTCGGCCTCGCTCTCGGCACGGCCTTCCGCTTCGTGCTCTACCGCTACTGGGTCTACGGCACCCACCGCAGCGACGGGCTGCACAACATCCAGGCCGCTGCCCTCGCGGTCGAACGCGAAGAGTCGCTGGTCTGACCCACCCGCTGGTTGAGTAGCCCACTTCCCAGGAGAGGGCGTATCGAAACCGGCACGCGTGAGGCTTTCGGTACGCGCTGCTCGATCCTCAGCCTGCGGTAGGCGTGCGAACGAAACCGTCGTCGCCGAGGTCGGTGAGTGCGCGCACGATGAGGCCCGCATCCGGCACGTCCTTCAAGACGAGTGGATGCCCGGTTCCCGAGTGGATCGTCACATCACCGCTGCGGAACACCGCCTGCAGCCCGCGTCGCCGCACCGTCACGTCGAAACCGCGTCGGAGCGACACCTCCTGCCGTTCCCGAACGAAAACCCCGTGCACGGCGATGACCCTGCGGTTCGTCACTGTATAGCGGCGCGCCAGCCACGCGATCGTCGGCAGTAACCCGAGCAGCACCGTCAGCGCGATCGCCGCACCCAGCGCGGTGAGGTTCTGCCACTCTTCAGGCAACCGGCCGAGGTAGTAGCCGCTCGCTGCAGCCACGGCCATCAGAACCAGCACGGGCCAGAACAGGCGTCTTCCGTGCGAACGATAGCGCGCGATCACGAGCTCGGGAGCCTCGGGCCCCCGAACAGTCGTAGTGATGTCATTCGTCACAGGCCGTCAATGCCTCAGGTGCGTGACATCGCCCGCGGAGACGACGAGCGGGGCTGCGGTTGACGGTGCACCTGTTCCTGGGTGCGCTCCTGCGTGTGCGTCTGGCGCGACCACGAGCCGGCCCAGGGAGTCGAGCCCGGTCGCAATGCCCGTCACAACAGCGGAATCGGGAAGCTCCACACGCACCGAGCGCCCCAGAGTGCCGCACTCGGCAGTGACGGCCGAGGCGATGCCGCTGGCGACCGCGTCTCCGCCGTGGCTCACGAACGCCCGGTACAACCCGGTCAGCTCGCGCAGGTAGCCAGAGAGCACCTCATCGACCGTGAATTCGCTGCCGGCGACCAATGACAACGATGTCGCCGTCGCTACCGGCAGCTCATCGGCGGCGAAATACAGGTTCACGCCAGCTCCGACGACCACGTCGCGCGTGCCGGGCACCAGCTCCGAGAGGATGCCCGAGATCTTCAGTCCATCGACCTGCACGTCGTTCGGCCACTTCACGGTGGTGAGGCGATCGGTATCCACGAACGGGCGGAGGGCCCTTGCCATCGCCACCCCGGCGAACAGGGGTATCCATCCATAGCTGTCGAAGGGGAGCGCTGCAGCACCGGAACCCGGTCGCAGCAGAACCGAGATGGCCAGGGTGCGCCCAGCCGGTGCAACCCACTCACGCCCGAGGCGCCCGCGGCCCGCCGTCTGGTTGTCGGTGACGACGACCGAGAGGTCGGGCCAGCTGCCCGTGTCGTCGCCAGAGGCCAGTTCGACGAGCGCGGAGTTGGTCGACGGCGAAGCGCCAAGCCACTCGAGCCGTGGTACGGCAGATCGGCTGGCTGGAAGGTGCATACCTCGACGGTACCGCCTCGGTACGGCCAGAACCTCCGGCAACACCGCGAGTACTTGGAGGTTAACGTCAAAGGGTTGCTCAGGGGGTTGGCCGGTAGAGTGAACTCCCGTGAGCGAAGAAACGACGCCGGGCCCTGACATGTACACCACGGCCGGCAAATTGATCGACCTGAAGAACCGCTACCACGAAGCGGTCACCCAGAGCGGCGAAGCGGCGATCGCCAAGCAGCACGCCAAGGGCAAGAAGACCGCCCGCGAGCGCATCGAGCAGCTGCTCGACCAGGGGTCGTTCGTCGAACTCGACGAATTCGTGCGGCACCGCACCCACGCCTTCGGCATGGAGAAGAACCGCCCCTACGGTGACGCCGTCGTCACCGGTACCGGCACCATCCACGGCCGCCAGGTCGCGGTCTATGCCCAGGACTTCACGATCTTCGGCGGCTCGCTCGGTGAGGTCGCTGGCGAGAAGATCATCAAGGTGATGGATCTCGCGTTGAAGACCGGTGTGCCGATCATCGGGATGCTCGACTCCGGCGGTGCGCGCATCCAGGAGGGTGTCGTGGCCCTCGGCAAGTACGGCGAGATCTTCCGTCGCAACACACAGGCCTCCGGTGTCATCCCCCAGATCTCGATCATCATGGGCCCGGCCGCGGGCGGCGCGGTCTACTCCCCCGCCCTCACCGACTTCGTGATCATGGTCGACAAGACCAGCCAGATGTTCGTCACCGGGCCCGACGTGATCAAGACCGTCACCGGCGAAGACGTCGGCATGGAGGAGCTCGGTGGCGCCCTCACGCACAACACGGTCTCTGGCGTCTCGCACTACCTTGCCAGCGATGAGGATGATGCACTCGACTACGTGCGCACGCTGCTCGGTTTTCTGCCTGACAACAACATGGCAGAGCTGCCGGTGTACGAGAGCAAGCCAGAACTCGAGATCACCGATGCCGACCGCAAGCTCAACACGATCATCCCCGACAGCCCGAACCAGCCGTACGACGTACACACCATCATCGAGCACCTCGTCGACCACGGTGACTTTCTCGAGACGCAGCCGCTGTACGCGCCGAACATCGTCGTCGGGTTCGCCCGCATCGAGGGCCGCTCGGTGGGCATCGTCGCCAACCAGCCGAATGCCATGGCGGGAACACTGAACATCGAGGCGGGCGAGAAGGCTGCTCGCTTCGTACGGTTCTGCGATGCGTTCTCCCTCCCGATCCTCACGCTGGTCGATGTTCCCGGGTACCTCCCCGGTACCGACCAGGAGTGGACAGGCGTGATCAGGCGCGGTGCGAAGCTGCTCTACGCGTACGCGGAGGCGACCGTGCCACTGATCACCATCATCACGCGTAAGGCCTATGGCGGCGCGTACATCGTCATGGGCTCGAAGCAGCTGGGCGCCGACCTCAACCTGGCGTGGCCCACGGCCGAGATCGCGGTGATGGGCGGGCAGGGTGCGGTGAACATCCTGTATCGCGGGGAGATCAAGCGTGCCGAGGCGGCAGGCGAAGACGTGGCCGCAGTGCGCACGAAACTCGCGAACGAGTACACCTACAACGTGGCGAGCCCGTTCCTGGCGGCAGAACGCGGTGAACTCGATGGCGTGATCGAGCCGGCGGCGACGCGGATTGCCATCGTGAAAGGCCTGCGCGCACTGCGCACCAAGCGAGCGTCACTGCCCGCGAAGAAGCACGGCAACATTCCCCTGTGAAAATCGGGCTGCGACGTCGAGGCTCCGACGGGATCGGGCCGCGACGCGAAAAAGCGGGGCTGCTGCGATTCGGTGATGCGAAGGGTCGAAAACGATGACGGAACCTGCACGCGATGAGAGCGTACCTGCTGAGGGTGAGCCGGTGATCGTGAGGTCGAAGAATGTGAGTGCGGTCGAGCTCGCCGCTGTGTCGGCCGTTGTCAGGGGCATGCTCGAAGAAGAGGGCGATTCGCTGCGCGCCGAGAATGTTCGGGGGCAGTCGGCCTGGCAGCGCAGCCAGCGCGACCTGCGCGGCACCGTGACCCCGGGCCCTGGGCGCTGGAACGGCTGACCGCACTTCTGTCGAGGTGTCGCGTGGGGCACGTCTGGCCCGTGGGGCTGGCACGAAAAAACTGGGGGCCGGCGCAAGCGCCAACCCCCAGCTGTTTTTTCGAGGCAATTCGCTAACCCGAATAGCTCCTTGCCTCGCCCCCAAGCACTCGCTCACTTACCCTAGACAGCGAATGTTTGGCGGTGTAACTCAAAGAGAGACACCTAGCACAACCAATAATGCACCTTCCCCCGTAGTGGGGGTAGTCGGCACTTTGGGGGACATGAAATGTCCCCCAAAGCAATGGGCACAGCGGGGGACATGAAATGTCCCCCAAAGCAATGGGCACAGCGGGGGACACAGCTGGGGACACAGCTGGCGGGTGCGCTGGTTGAGTAGGCGCGCAGCGCCGTATCGAAACCCGGTGACTCGCGGGCAATGGTTTCGATGCGGCCTGCGGCCTACTCAACCAGCGGGCGGGGGCCTGCGGCCTAGTCAACCGGGTGCTCACTTAAAGCTCCAGCGCGCGCGGGATCTCCGTCCACTGCGCGACCTCGTCGCCGTCGCCCTCCGCGCCCAGCGCCACCGCGCTCCCGTCGTCGCCGACCCGGAGCCCGACGACCGTGACTGCCGCAGCGCCGTCGTCGGCGCCGGTGCGCACGATCAGGCGGTCGGCCTGCGAGCGGGAGATCTCGGTGGCGAGCTGGGACTGGATCCTGGTTCGGGTGGCGTCGGTCACATCATCCAGACCGCCGTCATCGAGCAGCGAGACATCGATGCCCCGACGCCTGGCTGCGAATACCTCGGCTCGCACGTCTTCGTTCAGCAGCAGCCGGCCGCGGATCTCGTCACGGATCGCTCCTTCGACGTGCAGGCATTCGCGCTGGTCTTCTGCGCTCAGTTCACCACCGGTGTCGACGATCAGGTGAAGCATGGGGCCAGCGACACGGTTGATGTAGTCGAGGCGGTGCCGACCTTCAGTGAGCTGCACCTCATGCGTCGCGTGCCATGCTGCCGCTTCGAGTTCGGCCCGGGCGTAGAAGCTCGTGTCTCGGGCAGCCCGCGCCAGGGCTCTCGTCAACGCGTGGGCCACCGCCACCCAGATCGCGCTGCCGATCACACCCGTTGTGGTGAGGGCAAGCGGGTTCGCCCAGATCACGACGATCACGGCGAGCGCCGCGATACCGAGCCAGGCAAAGGCGGCCTGCTGGCGAACGGTGATGATCGTCAGCAGCGTACCCACAGCAGCGACCGACCAGGTTGCATACCCATTGGGCTGCGAACCGTCGAGTTGCGAGAGCACCAGGATCGAAATCACGATCGACCCGCCGAACACCAGTGCGCCCATCCAGTTGGGCATCTGCAGCGGGCTCGTCGGCCAGAGGCTCATGACCGTCAGCCCCGCGTAGATCGCCATGGCGAGCAGCACCGGCCACGGCGAGCGCGCGGTACCGATCGAGTAGGTGGCGAGCACCAGGTGGTAGGCGGAGAAGATGGCCGCCAGGGCGATCGCGAAAGCACGGGGCAGTGAGATCATGAGCGCTGGTAGTCCTTCCACTCGATGATGACGGATGCCCCGCGACCCGGCGCCGATTCGATGCTGACGCTGCCGCCGACGGCCTCGACACGCTCTCGGATCGACACCCTGAGTCCCAGGCGCTCAGACGGCACGGCTGACGGCTCGAACCCGATTCCGGTGTCGGTCACGCGTACCGTGATCTCGCCCCGGGCGGCAGACTGAAGCGAGACCGACCTGGCTATCCGATCGGGCTCACCCGTGCCCGGCCCTGCGTGCTGCAGGCTGTTGATGAGAGCCTGGATCGCAGCGGAGAAGAGGGCGTCAGCCACGCGGCCCGGCATCGCCCGATGTTCGAGCTGGCCCACGGTGAAGGTGATGCGCGGACTCAACAGGACGATGGCCGCGGCCAACCGATCGGAGAACTCCCGAAGACTGACCTCGGAGTCGGGATCGAAGGCGACCGGGGCGTGCTGCAACGTCTGCAGCGAAGACTGCGCCATTCGAGCGGCCCGCTCACGCTCGGAAGGTGTGACGGCCTTCGCCGCGGCGATCAGGGTCGCGAGCACGGTGTCGTGCACGAGAGCGTCGACTTTCGCCCTCTCGAGTTCGACCGCCTGGTGGTGCGCGGCCCGCGCGACCTGCTGGGTCGCGGTGAGCTGGGCGGCATCCACCCGGTCGGCCGCAACGCGCAACGTGGTGATGAGCATGATCATGAATGCACCGATGAGGAGAATGTAGAGGCCGTCGAGAATTGCCAGCTCTGGGGCGACTCCGCCGCCGGCGGGCAACGTTCGGATGACCATGTACTCGGCCGTCACGAAGGCGGCGAAGGTGATGGCCCACCGGGTGGGCCAGACCAGGGCTGTGAAGGCGATTCCGAGAGTGACCAGGTACCAGAGCCACGGCTGCGAGAAGTGTGCTGCCCCGAGGTTCTCGACGCTCAGCGGCACCAAGGCGAGGGCGACGAGATAGACGAGTGCGAACGCGGTCATGAGCAGAGTGACCCCGCGGTTGATCGCAGAGGCGACGACCACGAGCAGCAGTAGTGCAAAGAGAACCGACGGAACACCCACGGCCCAGACGGGGTAGAGATAGCTCGCCGACTGCACCGCAGCCGCGATCGACTGCGCCGCGAAGATCAGCGCGAAGAGTGCGGCCGCACGCACCATGATGAGATCGACACTCGATCGGCTGATGGCACCGCGGAGCCGGTTCACGGGCGTTTGGGAAGCGTCGCCGTGCAGCGGGGCGCCAGGGGGTCCTGAACCCGGCCGTTCCGGCTTCGACGACTTCGGCGGTTCCGATGACTTCGGCGGTTCCAGCGACTTCGGCGAATCCGGGGCTGGGACGTCGTCAGCGCGGTGAGGTGCTGACATCGTCGATCGCCAGGATTCCGTCTTCGACCGCACGCCGCAGCAGATCGACCTTGGTGGGTGCCGGCCGCCCGACCTCCACATACTTCGCCCGCACACGGTCGAGGTACTCCCTGGCCGTCGACGGGGCGATTCCGAGCTGGGCGGCCACCGCCTTCAACGGGAGCCCAGAGGCGTACAGGTGCAGAACATCCTGCTCACGCCGGCCCAGTTGCGCCTTGGCGAACTCCTTGTCGGCATCGATCGCGCTCGCCCACTCCAGGTTGTTCAGAACCTCGCCAGCCGCCACCGTGGCTATCGCAGCCATGACGATGCGCGTCGAGCTCGCCTTGGGAATCACCCCGGCGGCTCCGGCCGCGAGGGCTTCCCGAATACTCGAGGTGCGATCGGCGATGCTGTGGATCAGAACGGATGCCCCCGTCGCCCTGGCGCGCAGAACGTTGTCGGTCACGCTCGAGCCGTCCCCGAGGCTCAGGTCCATGACCACGACGCCGACAGGCTCGCCCTCGAGAAGGGGCAGCAGGGCATCCACTGTCGCAGCGACAGCGACCACCTCGTACCCGGCTTCGCGGCAGGCGGCACGGATGCCCAGCAGCACCGACTCGTGATCGTCGACGATGGCCACACGAACCGGCTCCGGCGCGTTCGTCACGGGACACTCCCCTTTGTTCAGCACGCGATACGGCGTCACTTCATCGTAGCGCTCTCCATTTCCCCCATCCGAGGCACAGCGGTGGCACAGGCGAACGTCTGGGCTCTGGGTTTCGAAACGCGCCGCCCTCCGGCGCTGCTCAACCGGCGCACACGAAGACCGACGGTTGAGTAGCCCGGCCCGAAGGGGCAGGCGTATCGAAACCACCGACCTTGTGAACTCGCGTCCACGTCACCCGCGCGTCAGAACCCCGAGCGCCTCAACGTGGTGCGTGTGAGGGAAGAGGTCGAACGCCCGCAGGTTCCGCAGCTCGTAGCCACCCTCGCGAAAGAGCGCCAGGTCGCGGGCGAAGGCGACGGGGTCGCACGCTACGTAGGCGATCTGGGCGGGTGCGAGGTCGAGCAGCTGGCCGACGACCTGCTTGCCGGCTCCGGCCCGCGGGGGGTCAAGAATCACGGATGCCCGGGCGAGCGCCGCCCGCTCAGCCGCCGTGACGCCCCTCACCCGGTCGGCGAGGTACCTGTCGACGCGGGCAGTGACTGCCGTCGCACCGGTGACGTCGCGCAGGTTGAATTCCGCATTGGCGGTGGCACGCCAGTCGCTCTCGACGGATTCGATGCGGAGCTTGGTGCCGAACCGGTCGGCCAGCGCGCCGGCCAGCAGGCCGACGCCGCCGTAGAGGTCGAGGTTGGCCGCGGCCGGGTCGAAGAGTTCCGGCAGCAGTTGCTGCTGCAGTGCGGCCGTGAGCGTGCGTGCTGCCCCGTGGTGCACCTGCCAGAAGCCGAGCTCCTCGAGGCGGAACTCGCGCTCGCCCACGCGTTCGACGATCTGTTTGCCGGGTTTCGGGGGTGCCGGAGTGTACGAGGGGATCGAGGCGCGTGACTGCGCCGGGCCATTCGGTGGATAGCCGCCCGATGCGGCCTTCCGCGGTGCGTTGTCGTCCGAGAAGTAGCCGTCGGAATCCGCGCCGTTTGAACGCGCTGCGTTGCCGCCGGATTTCGCCGACCTGCCCGACCCGCGGCTGCTCGCTGCCCCGGGGCTGATCGCTGCCCCGCCCCTGCCACCCTCTCTGCCCTTGCCCGGCCCACGCCCACCACGGCCCGCGGCTGACTCACCCGCGTGGTCGACCGCCTCCGGCCGGTGGAGCACCACCCGCGCCCCGCGCTTCCCGTCTGAGATGACGTCGATCCTGTCGGCCCCGAAGACCCGTTCGTCGAGCGGGGCGGCGTATTCCACCGGCTGGGTGGCAAGCGGCAGGTCGGGCACGGCCACCACCCGGTGCGAGCGGGCGGCGTACGGGCCGACGATGCCCTGATCATCCACGTGCAGGCTCACGCGCGTGCGCCAGCCGAGTCCGTTGGCCGCGTCATCACCCTCCACCGCTTCGACGATCACCTCGGCCGCCAGCGGGGTGTCGAGCTTGGCGAATCGCTGCAGGGAATCGACGAGAACCTGCCGTTTGAGTTCGCGCTGCCAGCCCAGCTCGATGTGGCCGAATTCGGCGCCCCCTGCGCGGCGGTCGGGGTCACGATCGATCGACGCGGACTCCCAGACGTGCGGCCGCCGGTGCGCTGAGGGCTCAATCACCTCGATCGCCTCTGCACGCCAGAACGACTTGTGGTCGGCTGAAGAGATGCGCGCCAACACCGTCTCGCCGGGCAGCGAATCGGCGACGAACACCACGCGGCCGTCGAGCCGCGCGACCGCCACCCCGCCGTGCGCCACGTTGGTGACCTCGAGTTCGACGTTCGTGCCCACCAGTTCGCTCATGGCTCCAGCTTCGCACACACGCCTGCCGCGGTGGCCGCTGCGAGCGCGGCTCCTGTAGCGGCGGTTGCGGCAGGTGCTGCGGCTCGCGGCCGCTGGGTACCGCATCATCCCGCGGCGTCACTCTCGGCATCGGACTTGGGGCGGAGCACAGCGCACATCCCCGCGCCACAGGCCACACGTCACCCCAGCTCCGCCCGAAGTCCCCTGCGAGCTCCCACTGCGGGCGCCGTCTGCAACCGCGGCCACCCCACGCCCCTCCAACCCGGCGCCGGTCACGTCGTAGGATTGCTCGTCATGCGGCTCTATCTTGCTTCGACCTCCCCCGCCCGCCTGACCCTGCTCCGCCAGGCCGGCATCGAACCGGTCGTCGTACCCTCGAACGTCGACGAAGACGCCGCGGTCGCCGCGGTCGAAGCCGAATCGGGCCCGCTCTCGGCCGGAGCACTCGTCATTCTGCTCGCCCGCCTGAAGGCCGAAGCCGTGCAGAACGCCCTGCCCGACGGCGAACCGATCGACGGATTCATTCTCGGCGGCGACTCGGCCTTCGAGTTCGACGGCGTGATCTACGGCAAGCCGCACCTCCCCCACGTCGCCCGCGAGCGCTGGCTGAGGCACCGCGGCCGAAGCGGTGTGCTGCACAGCGGGCTCTGGATGATCGACCACCGCCTGCCGCCCGCCACCGCCTCTGAGCCCTTCCCCGCCGCCGGCGCCGTCACCTCGGCCACCGTCGAGTTCGCCTCCGACATCAGCGAGGCCGAGATCGACGCCTACGTGGCAACCGGCGAGCCGCTGACCGTGGCCGGCGCCTTCACCATCGACGGGCTGGCTGCACCCTTCATCACGCACATCTCAGGGGCACCCTCCACGGTGATCGGCATGTCGCTACCCACGCTCCGCGACCTCCTCGCCGAGCTCGGCGTGAGCTGGACCGACTTCTGGGCGACCGCCTGACCCCCGCCCCCCTGGGTGCGCGCAACGGTCCCCAAACTCGCGTTGGAGGGGACGTTTTCGCGCACCCCGTGCTGCGCTCGAGGCAGACGTCGGAATGGGCCGAGGATTTGTAGGGTCTCGCACCCGCCGGGCATCCAACTTTGTGGGCACATGCCAAAGCGATGGGCAGGTTCGCGAATAGGCTAAGGGACTATGCCCCGAATTTCTAAAGTTGTGATTGCGAACCGCGGCGAGATCGCAGTGCGGGTGATCAGGGCAGCGCGCGACTCGTCGATCGCCTCTGTCGCTGTCTACGCCGACCAGGATCGCGACGCGTTGCACGTGCAGCTGGCCGACGAGGCCTACGCGCTCGACGGCTCGACGAGCGCCGAGACCTACCTTGTCATCGAGAAGATCCTGTCGATCGCCAAGAGGAGCGGCGCCGACGCCGTACACCCGGGTTACGGCTTCCTGGCCGAGAACGCGAGCTTCGCCCAGGCCGTCATCGACGCGGGCCTGATCTGGATTGGCCCCTCCCCCGATGCCATCGAACTGCTTGGCGACAAGGTCTCGGCGCGCCACATCGCCGAGCGTGTGGGCGCCCCACTGGCCCCCGGAACCCTCGACCCCGTCTCCGGCGCCGACGAAGTGCTCGATTTCGTCGCCCTGCACGGCCTGCCGGTCGCCATCAAGGCGGCGTTCGGCGGCGGCGGCCGCGGGCTGAAGGTCGCCCGCACCGTCGAAGAGATCCCCGAGCTGTTCGAGTCGGCGACCCGCGAGGCGATCGCCGCCTTCGGCCGTGGCGAGTGTTTCGTCGAGAAGTACCTCGACCGCCCCCGGCACGTCGAAACCCAGTGTCTGGCCGACGCGCACGGCAACGTGGTCGTCGTCTCGACCCGCGACTGCTCGCTGCAGCGTCGCCACCAGAAGCTCGTCGAAGAAGCTCCCGCGCCGTTCCTCAGCGATGCGCAGAACGCCGAGTTGTACCGCGCCTCGAAGGCGATCCTGAAGGAGGTCGGCTATGTCGGCGCCGGCACCTGCGAGTTCCTTGTCGCCGTCGACGGAACAGTGTCGTTCCTCGAGGTGAACACGCGGCTTCAGGTCGAGCATCCGGTGTCTGAAGAGATCACGGGTATCGACCTGGTTCGCGAGCAGTTCCGCCTCGCCGAGGGCGGCATCCTCGGCTACGACGACCCGGCGCCACGCGGGCACTCCTTCGAATTCCGCATCAACGGCGAAGACGCCGGGCGCGGCTTTCTGCCGAGCCCCGGACCCATTCACGTCTTCAAGGCGCCCGGCGGCCCCGGCGTGCGTGTCGACTCCGGCGTGCAGGCCGGCGACATCATCTCCGGGTCGTTCGACTCCCTCCTCGCCAAACTCATCGTCACCGGCGCCACCCGAGAAGAGGCCCTCGAGCGCTCGCGCCGCGCTCTCGACGAATTCGAGGTCGCCGGGCTCCCGACCGTGCTGCCCTTCCACCGGGCAATCGTGCTCGACCCGGCATTCGCTCCGGATGCTGGCCAACCCTTCAGCATCTACACCCGCTGGATCGAGACCGACTTCGACAACACCATCGAACCGTGGAGCGGCTCGCTCGAGCGCGACACACCCGCCCCGACCCGCAGCACGGTTGTCGTCGAGGTCGACGGCAAGCGCATCGAGGTCGTGCTCCCCGACCGACTGCTGAACGCAGCGGCCGGCGGCGGCGCGGGTGCCGGTTTCGGACCCACCCTCGGCCCGGCACCCCGACGACGCGCTGGCGGTTCGGCGGGTCGGCACTCTGCAACAGGCAACGCAGTGAAGGCGCCCATGCAGGCAACCATTGTGAAGATCGCGGTTTCAGAGGGCGACAAGGTCGTCAAGGGCGACCTGATCGTCGTGCTCGAGGCCATGAAGATGGAGCAGCCCATCCAGGCGCACAAAGACGGTGTCATCGGCTCGATCGATGCCACAGTGGGCACAACGGTTTCGTCGGGTCACCGACTGCTCGAGATCGCCGACCACGCGGCCTGAGCCCTGTCCACCTGCCGCACCGAACTGACGCGACACGCCCGTCGCCGAAGCCGCCGTGGGCGTTTCGCGTCACCTCGACGGCGTGGAAGAGTGCCACGCACACATCACTCCACGTCAACCACGACTGGAACGCACCGGCCCACGCTGGATTTCAGAGCGACTCCGAGGTGCCGAGTGGTGGGATCCCGCACCGAACTGACGCGACACGCCCTTCGCCGAGGCCGCCGTGGGCGTTTAGCGTCACCTGGCGCGAAACGGAGCGGCATGGAACACCGTTCGCGAAGATGAGGTGGCCCGGCGGCGAGACCTACATCGGCTACGGCCTGCGATCATTGACGTATGTCTGAGGCCGAGCATCCGTTCGTCGATGTCGCAGACATTGTTCGTCTCGTCGGCCGCATGTCGTTCGACCGGGCGCGGGCGTATTGGCGAGCACCCGCGCTGACGGATCTCGCCTGGGACGTGGCCACGGGCAACCTGTCTGCCCGAGTGCGGGGAACCCACGTCGTGCCGTACCGCAGCAGGGTGGCCCTGACTGCAACAGCCAGCGGCCGCTTCACCGCCCGCGACGGAACCTGCACGTGCCCGGTGCAATACGACTGCAAGCACGTTGCGGCGGTGCTGCTGGCAAGCAATGCGGAACACCTGCGCGAGCGCGCTGCCGCAGGCGACTTCGGTGCACCGGATGACCGCTCCGGCCCCAGCGCTGAGAATGAGGCCTTTCTGCCCATCGACCGCGTTGCCGGCCAGCCACCGCAGGGCAGCCGTATTCCCGGTTCCGGCCCGTTTGACGACGAGGATTCGTTCGACAACAGTGGTTTGTTCGACGGATCCGGGCCGAGGTACGGGTCACCCTACGGCTCAGGTTCCGGGTCAGCGTCTGGCTCTGCATCAGGCTCAGCATCGGGCTCAGCCATGGAGCAGTGGTATCCAAGCGCTCCGAGCCTGTCCTCGGTACCTGCCCGCGAGGCAGAACCCACCGACTGGCGATCTGTGGTGGGGCGGATCACCGGAGTGCAGACTGTACCCGATGCGCCCGAGCAGACGAAGAACGCACGCTCCGGTCGGTCGCACAAGGGTCGCCCCGCACAGCCGACCCGCATGGGGCTGCAGTTCGAGATTCGCGAGATCGTTCCGCGCACGACCGAGCAGTGGCGCGGGCCCGTCTCGCGCACGGCCAAAGCGCCGGCATCCGGCGATGACGCCCGCGCCCTCCCCCGGCGGCGGCTCGGCGTGCGCCCGGTGGTGCAGACGCCGACGGGCAGTTACATCAAAGCCAATGTCACCTGGACCTCTTTCTCGCACCAGATCAACCGGCTCGGCCTGGAGCCCGCCCACCACCGTTGGTTCAGCCAGTTTGCTGCAGTGCACCGCGCCACCCGGGAGCTCTTCACGGGCCACGACACCGACTGGGTGTACCTCGACGACTTCGAGAGCCCCCTGCTGTGGCAACTTCTGCTCGAGGCCGATCGGCTGGGCATCCGGATGCTCGGCACCCGCAAGCACGCCTCCATCACGGTCTCGCCCGGTGCTTCGGTGCGCCTCGATGCCGCGACCCTGCCGTCGGGTGACCTGCAACTGACGCCGGCCGTCGTCTTCGACGAAGCACGACCTTCCGGTACCAACGGCGTCGCGGCGGGAGCGGCGGCAAGCACGGTGCCCGGTGAGCGAGCGGATGCGGCCGTTACTGCAGGCGGGCGCTCTGCAACGACCGCAAGAATCGGTTCACGCGGAAGCACAGGCCTGGGTACATCTGGCACCTCGACCGGAGTCGGAAGTGTCAGCTCACCCGGCAGCACAGGCGTCGGTTCGATCGGCGACCACGGGCTCTATGTCTTCGAACTCGCACCGCAGGCGACGGTGAGACTCGCCCCGCTCGCGGGCACGTCGGCGGGCGGGGTGCCTGTTGGGCATGGAGGCGCGCTGAGCGACGAGGTTCGCGCCATGCTGAGCCGGGCATCCGACATCGTCGTGCCGGCCGCGGAGGTGCCCGAGTTCCTCGACGACTTCTACCCGACGCTGAGGCGCGCGGTCGACGTGGCGAGCACCGACGCTGAGCTCGTGCTGCCTGAGATCGAGCCCCCTCTGCTCGTGCTGACAGCGAGATTCAGGCCGAAGAATGTGCTCGCTCTCGACTGGGCCTGGCAGTACGGCGGCGATCGCAAGCCGACGCGGCTCCCGCTTCATTCCGCGGATGGTAAGGCCGACGATGCGGGCGCCGGGCACGGCTCCGAGCCTCGCGACACCAGCGTCGAGCAGACAATTCTCGCCCGCGTGGCCGGCGTCTTCACCGCTGAAGCCGACCCGGAGGAGTTCTTCGACCCTGCCGCACCACTGAACCCGAGCCTGGTTCTGCAGGGCTACGAAGCCGCCGTCTTCACCGAGAAGACGCTGCCGGCGATCGAGGCTGTCGACGGTGTTCGGGTCGACATCGTGGGCAAGCGCCCCGACTACCGCGAGCTCACCGGCGAGCCCGAAATGACGATCACCACCGTCGAGAGCGACAAGCGCGACTGGTTCGATCTGGGCATCATCGTCAATATGGGCGGTTACCAGATCCCGTTCGGGCCACTGTTCAAGGCGCTCTCGCGCGGCGAGAAGAAGCTGCTCATGGTCGACAAGACCTATTTCTCGCTCGACCACCCCGCGTTCGACCGGTTGCGCGAGCTGCTCGCCGAGGCGAACTCGCTCGACGAATGGCAGACCGGCGCGCGCATCAGCCGGTACCAGGCGAGCCTCTGGGCCGATCTCGAGGAGCTTGCCGACGAGACCGTTCAGGCCGTGGCCTGGCGGGAGGCGGTATCGGGGCTCAACGAGGTTACGAGCATCCGGCCAGTGCCCGTGCCGCCGGCGGTGCAGGCAACGCTGCGGCCGTACCAGCAGGAGGGGTTCCAGTGGCTCGCCTTTCTGCACGAGCACGGACTCGGCGGCGTGCTGGCCGACGACATGGGGCTCGGCAAGACCCTGCAGACCCTCGCGCTCATCGCGCATGCCCGAATGGCGACGCTGCCCGCGCTCGAATCGAGCGGGGCGGTCGAGCCGGTATCTGCGCCCCTGCCTGTGCCCATGCGAGCATCTCTGCCCATGCAAGCGTCACTGCCCATGCCTGCGTCTGTGCCGATGGCTGACGCGTCGCCGTCGGCCGCTTCGGCCCTGCCCACAGCTCCGGATGCCCGGCCGCCCTTCCTCGTCGTCGCACCGACGTCTGTCGTGTCGAACTGGGTCGCCGAGGCAGCACGTTTCACCCCCGGGCTCGCGGTTCGTGGCGTGACCACGACGCAGTCGAAAGGACGCCTGCCGCTGGCCGATCTCGTGGCAGGCGCCGACATCGTGGTGACGAGCTACGCCCTCTTTCGCCTGGACTTCGAGGTCTACCAAGCGCTGGAGTGGTCGGGGCTCATTCTCGACGAGGCGCAGTTCATCAAGAACCACACTTCGAAGATCCACCGCTGCGCGACCGACTTCGACGCCCCATTCAAACTGGCGATCACCGGCACTCCGCTCGAGAACAACCTGATGGAACTGTGGTCGCTCTTCGCCGTGGTTGCACCGGGGCTCTTCCCCTCTGCGCAGAAGTTCACCGAAAGCTATGTGCGCCCGATCGAGCGCGCCCAGGGGGACGAGCTGCTGCCGAAACTGCGCCGACGAATCAGGCCGTTGCTCCTGCGCCGCACGAAGGAACTCGTGGCTCCCGAGCTGCCGGCCAAGCAGGAGCAGGTGCTTCAGATTGCGCTTGCCCCCGCCCATCGCGCACTGTACGACACGTTCTTCCAGCGGGAGCGGCAGAAGCTGCTCGGCCTTGTCGAGGACCTGGACCGAAATCGTTTCATCGTCTTCCGATCGCTGACCCTGCTGCGCATGCTCAGCCTCGACGCGTCGCTGATCGATGAGAAGTACAGTCACATTCCGTCGAGCAAGCTCGACGCGCTCTTCGAGCAGCTCGACGACGTGATCGGCGAGGGTCACCGGGCGCTCATCTTCAGCCAGTTCACTTCGTTCCTCGGTAAGGCCGCGACGAGAATGGCAGCCGCGGGAATCGCCTACGAGTACCTCGATGGCTCGACCACGAAGCGCGCTGACGTCATCGCCCGGTTCAAGAACGGAACGGCCCCGGTCTTTCTCATCAGCCTCAAGGCCGGTGGCTTCGGCCTGAATCTCACCGAGGCCGACTACGTGTTCCTGCTCGACCCGTGGTGGAACCCCGCGACAGAGTCGCAGGCGATCGACCGCACCCACCGCATCGGGCAGTCCAAGAGCGTGAACGTCTATCGCCTGGTCGCCGGCGGAACCATCGAAGAGAAGGTCATGGCCCTCAAGGAGCAGAAGGCCAAGCTCTTCGATGCCGTGATGGACGACGACGCCGTCTTCAGCTCGGCCCTCACCGCTGACGACATCCGCGGCCTGCTCGACGCCTAGTCGGTGTCGGCTACCCTTCATTCGATGATTCGCTATTCTCGAAATCGCGAATTGTATTCAGGGCTCTCAACCGACAATCGTCGACCTCGTCGACCTCGTCGATGTCGCCGACGAGCTGCGATTTGTTGACGACCGGCAAATATAGTCTCGATGTGATCAATTCTGCGGCAGTTGGCGACCCACCCTGAGGCTCGTCGACATCTTCCTTCCTCGACCCGAGCATCAGAGGCCGCAGGGGAGTGGCGAGTACCAGCAGCCGGTACTTCCCGTGGGCGGGGCGATGGTCAGAGTTACGTGCTGGGGCTCCGAGCGGCCGACGGAGTTCGTCGCGACGAGATCGAATTCGAAGGTCGACGCCGTGGTCGGAGTCCCGGAGATCACCCCGGTGACAGGGTCGAGGCGCAACCCGAAGGGCAGCGTGCCGACGACCGTGAAGCCAATCGGATCGAGGCCCGACGTTGAGGGCACTGCTGATGCATACGGTATTCCTACCTGGCCGGTGCCGGGTGGCGGCGATGATGTCAGTCTCGGCGTGAGTTCGACACGGCTGATGCTGTCTGCCGAGAAGTTCGCGGTGAAGACTGAACCGTGGGAGTCAGCGACAACGGATTCCGCATCGGGGAAACCGGGAAGCGTCGCCACGGTCGCTGCCGGGCTCCCGTCGACCTCGAAGAGCGAGATGGTGTCGTCTCCGACATTGCTCGTGTACACGTTGCCCAGCGCATCGCTGGTGATTCCGAGGGGGTATGAGCCCGACAGGTCGAACTCTGTGGCGAGATTCAGGCCTGACGGGAGTCGCGTGTCGAACTTCGACACCGTCTCGTGGGCCGAACTCACGGAATAGAGAAAGCCATGATGGTCGAAGGCGAGCGCCTGCGGCCGCACCCCCGGCCCGGCCGTTGCCCACGCCGGCTCCACCACGCCGTGGCCAGCATGGTCGAAGACGATTCGCGAGACGGTGCCGTCCCCGGAGTTGGCGGCGAACAGTGACCCGTCATCCCCGAACGCCAATGCCTGGGTGCCAGCCGCAGGGTCGAGCGCATATTCGGCGAGTACGACCCCTGCCCTCGAGACCGCGACTACTCTTTGGTCGTCGGCGGCGAGCACGTAGATGGTGCCGCTGGCGTCGGCCGCGACCGCGGACGGGTGACGGCTGTCGAAGGTGAGGCCCAGAGAGGCGTCGAACGAGGTGTTGATGGCGCCGGTGGTGGCGTCGATCATCCAGAGCTTGTCGAGCAGAGGGCTCGTGACAAACAGCGCTCCCTTCGAGTAGACCAGCGTGGTCGGCAGGGCACCCAATGGGAGCCACCCGTGAAAGACGGGGTCGATGACGCCCGCCGGAGTGATCTTCGTGACAGCGTCGTGGCCGCTGTCTGCCGTGAAAACGCTGCCGTCGTCACCCAGGGCGATGGCTGCCGGTCGGGAGCCCGCCGCGAGACTCGCGAAGGTGCTGGTGACCACGGGAGCCGCCTGCGCGGCTGTCGCTCCGCCGACAAGAACACTGCCCACGATGACGCCGACTGCCGCGAGCGAGGCAACCACCGAGGCCACGGCGGAGATTACCGAGGAGATTGGCGACGAGCGACCGGGCCGTCGGCTTGGCCACAGGCTTGGCCACCGCGTGGGCAACCCCGATTGACGCCGGGTTCGCCGTCGGCCGGCCATTCCGGTCGTGACCCCGCGGGGGCGTGGCACTGTACTCGACATCGTGGGAACCTCTCGTTCGGAACGAACCGCCTGGCTGGGGTTCAGTGACTGAAAGAGAGAATAACTCAGATAGTGCGGTTGCCTCCGCGCCTGTGGATAACCTCAAGCGGGTCAGAGACCAGTGGACGAGACCCGTGAACGAATCATCAGCCTGCGAGCAGGTCAGAGAACGATGTGCATGGCTCGCGCCGCGTCGGTGATCGACCCGGTGAGCGAGGGGTAGACCGTGAATGCACGCGAGACCTGGTCGACCGTCAAGCGGTGTTCGACGGCCAGCGCGATCGGGAAGATCAGCTCGCTCGCCTTCGGAGCCACCACGACACCGCCGATCACGGTACCCGAACCGGTGCGGGCGAACAGCTTCACGAAACCGTCTTTGATGCCCATCATCTTCGCCCGGGGGTTCTCGCTCAGCGGCAGCTTGTAGATGTCGCCCTGCGCGAGCCCCTCTTCGATCTGCCGCTGGGTCCAGCCGACGGTGGCGATCTCGGGCTGGGTGAAGATGTTGGAGGCGACATTGCGGATCTCGGTCGGGTTGACCGCATCGCCCATGGCGTGGAACACCGCTGTGCGCCCCTGCATCGAGGCGACGGATGCCAGCGGCAGGAAGGTCGTGCAGTCCCCGGCCGCGTAGACGTTCGGCACGCTGGTACGCGCGACTCGGTTGACGCGGATGTGACCAGACTCTGTGAGCTGCACGCCCGCTTCTTCGAGCCCGATGTCTGCCGTGTTGGGAATCGCCCCGACGGCCATCAGGCAGTGACTGCCTTCGACCGTACGGCCGTCGCTGAGCGTCGCCACGACACCGGTCTCGGTGCGAACCACCGAGTCGGCCCGGGATTTTGAGAGCACAGTCATGCCGTTGCGCCGGAAGACGTTCTCGATGACGGCAGCCGCGTCAGCGTCTTCACCGGGCAGCACCTGGTCGCGGCTCGAGATCAGCGTGACCTTCGCGCCGAGGGCGGTGTAGGCGGAGGCGAACTCCGCCCCTGTGACACCCGACCCGACGACGATCAGGTGCTCAGGAATCGACTGCAGCGAGTACAACTGCGTCCAGGTGAAGATGCGCTCGCCGTCGGGCATCGCGCTGGTGAGGAGCCTCGGGCTCGCCCCCACCGACACCACGATGGTGTCGCCTTCGATGCGGTCGAAATCGATGCCGTCGGGGCCTTTATTCGTCGAGACGATGACCGCGTCGCGGCCATCCATTCGCCCTTCGCCCTGAACGATGCGCACGCCGGACCGGATCAGCGTGGACTTCATGTCTTCGGACTGCTGGCGCGCCAGCCCGAGCAGCCTCTTGTTCACGGCGGCGATGTTCACGGCCACGTCGGGGCGCACAGGGCGGCCCGCGTCGGTGCGACTGAAGAACTGCACCCCGAGGTCGGCCGCTTCACCGATGGCGCTGGCGGCCTCGGCGGTCGCAATGAGCGTCTTCGAGGGAACCACATCGGTGAGCACGGCCGCACCGCCCACCCCGACGCGTTCGACGAGGGTTACTTCTGCACCGAGCTGGGCGCCGGCGATAGCCGCTTCATAGCCTCCTGGGCCGCCCCCCAGAACGGTGATTCTCTGCTTGCGCTCGAATTCATAGGCCATGGTGGCTATTCTTCCCCAGCACGGGGTGCCCGGCCAAACTGCACAGGGTGCAGCGCTTCTCCCCGCAGCCGCAGCCGCGGGTTCTAAAGTAGGGGGATGTCATCTGAAGCATCACACATCGCAGCCGGTAACCCCCTCGACAATCCTGAGCTCAGCCCGTTCGAGATCGCCCGCGAGGCCGCCGGCCAGATCGCCGAGCGCACCGGTGTCGACCGGCACGACATCGCCCTGACGCTGGGCAGCGGGTGGTCGAAGGCCGCCGACCTGATCGGTGAGACCATCGCCACCATCCCCGCCACCGAGATCGTGGGGTTCGGCGCTCCCGCGGTCGTCGGGCACGTCGGCTCGATCCGGTCCGTTCGCCTGCCGAATGGCAAACACGCGCTCGTGATCGGTGCTCGCACGCACTACTACGAGGGCCACGGTGTGCGCCGCGTGGTGCACAGTGTGCGAACAGCGGCCGCGGCGGGCGCGTCGGTCATGATCCTGACCAACGGCGCGGGGGGCATCCGCGAGAGCTGGAGCCCGGGCACCCCTGTGCTCATCAGCGACCACATCAACCTCACTGCCGACTCTCCCCTCGAAGGCGCGACCTTCATCGACCTCACCGATCTGTACTCCCGGCGCCTGCGCGACCTGGCCCGGTCGGTGGATGATTCACTCGACGAGGGCGTCTACACGCAGTTCCGCGGGCCGCACTATGAGACCCCGGCCGAAGTGCAGATGGCGAAAGCAATCGGCGGGCACATCGTCGGCATGTCGACGGCCCTCGAGGCGATCGCGGCACGCGAGGCCGGTATGGAGGTGCTCGGAATGTCGCTCATCACGAACCTGGCGGCCGGAATCTCGCCGACGCCGCTCTCGCACGCCGAAGTCATCGAGGCGGGCCAGCAGGCCGAGACCGTGATCAGCGCACTCCTGGCGCGAATCGTGGCGGCACTGTGACTGAGGCCGCAGGGCGCGGCGCACCGGTTTCGCCCGACCCTGTCGTCCTCGAGCTCCTGGGCCGCGCCTCGGCGTGGCTCGCCCAGGATCCCGACGGGGAGACCAGGGCAGAACTGAGTGGGCTGATCGCCGAGGCGGCCGCCGGTGGCGAAACCTCGATCGCCGAGCTGCATGATCGCTTCGATACGCGACTCGCGTTCGGAACGGCAGGCCTCCGGGGAGCCATCGCCGCCGGTTCGAACCGAATGAACCGCGTGTTGGTGAGCCAGGCCGCCGCGGGTATTGCTGCCCACCTTCTCGAAAAGGCCGGCGACGGTGAGGTCCCGTCCGTCGTCATCGGTTACGACGGTCGCAAGAATTCTTGGGTCTTCGCAACCGACTCCGCTGAGATCTTCGCCGGTGCGGGCATACGGGCCGTGCTCATGCCGCGTATGCTGCCGACACCGCTCGTCGCCTTCGCTGTGCGCGAGCTCGGGCTGAGCGCGGGAGTGATGGTCACCGCTTCTCACAACCCACCGCTCGACAACGGCTACAAGGTCTACCTCGGCGGCGCTGATGAAGGGTCGCAGATCGTCTCGCCGTCCGACGAGGAGATCTCGGCTCACATCCTCCGCGTGGCCCGCGAGATGACCGTGCCGGAGCTTGCGCGCTCGAGCGAGTACGAGACCGCACCAGAATCCCTGATCGACGCCTATATCGCGAAGACGGCCGCCGTCGGATGGCTGCCCCCTTCGGAGATCGGTGCGCAGCCCCGCGTTGTGTACACCGCGATGCACGGAGTCGGCTGGCAGACGTTCGCCGCAGTGCTCGGGCGTGCGGGGTTCATCGAACCCGACGTCGTCGAGGCCCAGATCCACCCCGATCCTGTCTTTCCCACGGTCGCCTTCCCTAACCCGGAGGAGCCCGGAGCCCTCGATCTGGCCTATGCCACGGCCCGCACGGAGGGCGCGCACCTCATCATCGCGAATGACCCCGATGCCGACAGGCTGGGTATCGCCATCCCCGATGCTGGCAACGCCGAGGGCTACCGTCGCCTCACCGGCAACGAAGTCGGCGCACTGCTCGGCTGGCGCGCCGCAGAACTCTACACAGCGAGCGCGTCTGGAGTCGCGGCTGGAGACGCTGCTGGAGACGCTGCTGCCGTCGAACTTGCTGGGCCGCCGACTGCCGCCACCGAAGTGGCGGCCCCGGCCACCCTCGCCTGCTCCGTCGTCTCCTCCCCCGCCCTGGCCGCCGTTGCAGCCGCCTACGGGCTCCGGTTCCGTGAAACGCTCACCGGCTTCAAGTGGGTCTCTCGAGTGCCCGGCCTGATCTTCGGTTACGAAGAGGCACTCGGGTACCTGGTGAATCCCGAGACCGTTCGCGACAAAGACGGCATCTCTGCTGCCGTGGCGTTCCTGTCGCTCGCCAGCGACCTCGCCGTCGACGGCTTCACCATCGCCGACCAGCTCGACAACTTCAGCGAGAGGTTCGGGCACTTCGGTTCTGCCCAGGTCTCGTTGAGGGTGACCGAGCTGAGTCGAATCGGGGCACTCATGCAGCACTTGCGCACCACACCACCGAACGAGATCGGTGGCATTGCCGTCGCAAGCATCGAAGATCTCTCCCACGGTTCTGCCGAGCTGCCGCCGAGTGACATCCTGCGGATCCGCACCATCGACGGATCGCGCATCATGGTCCGACCGAGCGGCACAGAGCCGAAACTGAAGGTGTACATCGACGTCTCGAGCGACTCGGGCACACTGCAGGAGCGAAAGGCCTCGGTCGCCGCCCGGCTCGCAGCGCTCGAAACCGGAATGCGCGAGCTGGTGTCGTGACTGCGCAGCTTCGAACAGAGCGCCGTTCGCTGTGAGTGAGCCACGCGTGAATCTGGCCGCAGACACCGAGCTGCCGGGGCCCAGCAGCGGGTTTGTGCAGTCTCTCGCGCGGGGGCTGTCGGTCATCCGGGTCTTCGACGGCGACAACCCCGTACTCACGCTGAGCGACATCGCGCGTGGCACCGGCCTCAGCCGAGCGACCAGCCGTCGGTTCCTGATGACGCTCATCGAGCTCGGCTACGTTCGCAGCGACGGCAAGACCTTCGCCCTCACAGCCAAGGTCCTGGAGCTCGGCTTCAGCTACCTGTCGGGGCTCACCCTGCCCGAGATCGCGCAACCGCATCTCGAAGATCTCTCGCACGCGATCGGCCAGTCGACGTCGGCGGCGATCCTCGACGGTTCAGACATCGTCTACATCGTGCGTGTGCGAACCCACCGGATCATGTCGGTGGGCATCAACCTCGGAACCCGTCTGCCCGCGTACGCCACATCGATGGGCCGCGTGCTGCTGGCCGGGCTGTCAGAAGCCGAGCTCTCGGACTACCTCCACGAGGTGAAACTGCAGGCCCTCACGGAGCGCACGGTCGTCTCTGAGAGCGCGCTGATCGCCGAACTCGACCACGTTCGCGAGCAGGGCTGGGTGGTGGTCGACCAGGAGCTCGAACAGGGGCTCCGCTCGATCGCTGCTCCGATCCGGGATGCTGCGGGCACCGTTGTCGCGGCCGTCAACGTGTCGACGGCCGCATCGTCTGGCACGAGCGACTCCGTCCGCGAGGCATACCTGGCACCTCTGCTCGCCACGGCGGCGAGGATCGAGTCAGACCTCGCGACGTCGCTGCGAACGCACTGACGCACTCCCAGCACCCACGCACCCTCAGTACCGGCGAACCCCGGGCGCTGGCGCACAGCGTCAGCCGAGTGCCGCCTCGAGCTTCGCCGTCAGCTCGTCGACGTCGAAGTAGTTCTGCACCACGATGACGTCGGCGTTGGTCTTGCCAATCGCCTCGACGAACTCCGGCGAGGTGAGAATCACCTGCGCGTCGGCGGCTGCAGTGGCAACGCTGGCCAGATCGCTCGCCGTGACCTCGGCCTCGAGATCGAGCCGCGCGAGGGCGCGTTCGGCGTTCACCTTGAGAATGCCGGAGGTGCCGATGCCCGCGCCACAGATGGCGACGATCTTCACAATGAGCTCCATCTCGTAGAGGCGAACACGACTTCACGTCGAACGCGACCGTGTTCGATGTACCTCGCAGAAAAGCCTAGCGCTGCGGGTCCAACAGTTGCTGAACGTCGGCCGCCGAGCGAGCGCCAGCCAGCCGTGGGATGACGCTTTCATCGTTGAAGACGTTGGCCAGTTCGGCGATGCCCGTCACGTGCTCGTCGACCGACTGGACCGCGAGGCCCAGCACCACGCTGACGGGGTCGTTGTGCGCATGCCCGAAGACCACCGGGTTCGCGAGCGTCACCACAGCCAGCCCTTCCGCCAGAACGTCGGGGCCAGGCCTGGCGTGCGCCAGAGCGAGGCCCGGCGCAATCACGATGTACGCGCCGAACTCCTCGACCATGGCGACCATGCGCGGGCCGTACTCGCCGGTGGTCGCACCTGAAGCCTCGAGCGCCGAGCCTGCGAGCAGCACAGCAGCGCGCCAGTCGGCAGCTTGCTGGCCGAGGAGTATCGCCGATTCAGGAAGGGGGAGCATCCGGTGCCCGTCGCAGTTCTCGGTGGCTCTAGGCTTCGTAGAAACCCTCGGAGATGACGTCAGCCAACTCCTCGCGGTCCTCGAGCGGAAGGAATGTTGCAGCAACGGCATTCAGTTGGAAGGTTTCGAGGTCGTCGAGGTCATAGCCGAAGGCGTCTGACAGTAGGGCGAGCTCACGGCTGATCGTCGTATTGCTCATCAGTCTGTTGTCGGGGTTCACGGTCACCCTGAAGCCCAGCTGGTACAGCAGGTCGAATGGATGATCGCCCAGCTCGTCGCCCCAGGCCGAAATCGCCCCCGTCTGCAGGTTCGACGACGG
Organism: Subtercola frigoramans; assembly: GCF_016907385.1. Taxonomy (NCBI): domain Bacteria; kingdom Bacillati; phylum Actinomycetota; class Actinomycetes; order Micrococcales; family Microbacteriaceae; genus Subtercola; species Subtercola frigoramans. The sequence continues at coordinate 3,169,986 of NZ_JAFBBU010000001.1, forward strand.
CGAGAGCTCCAGCGCGATCTCGCGGTCTTTGACCCATTGCGACAACGGGCCGAGGGTGACGTAGGTGCTCTCGTCGTCCTGCCGCTCCACGGTGATGTCTTCGGCGAGCCTCACGCCGTGGCCGAGTCGCAGCGCCCGGCCATCGAAGAGCGCACTCCGTATGCTCGGCAGACCGTCGGCCTCGCCCGCATGAACGGTGACCGGAAAGTAGTGGGCGGCGAGGTAGTCGAACGCGTCACGGTGGTTCGAGGCGGGGAATCCGAGCTCAGCACCCGCGATGTCGAAACCGACGACTCCCCGTTCCCGGTGGCGAACGGCCAGCTGGGCCACCTCGAGCGAGCGGTCGGCGTGGCGCATCGCCGTCAGCAGCTGCCCTACGCGAATTCCGCGTCCTGCCGCGAGCGCGTCGTCGACCCCTGCGTCGATGCCCGCCTGAACGGCCTCGACGACCTCGTCGAGGCTGAGGCCGGCCGCCAGGTGCTGCTCCGGCGCCCAGCGCACTTCTCCGTAGACGACCCCGTCTGCGGCCAGGTCGCTGACGAACTCGCGTGCAACTCGGCTGAGACTCTCCGGTGTCTGCATGACGGCCGTCGTGATCTCGAAGGTCTGGAGGTAGGAGACGAGCGAGCCCGAGTCGGCACTGTTCTCGAACCAGTCACCCAGGCCATCGGTACCGGCGGCGGGCAGAGCGAGCCCGATCGCGTCGGCCAGCTCGATGATCGTCTCCGCACGCAGCGCGCCGTCGAGGTGGTCGTGCAGGGAGATCTTGGGAAGAGCGTTGATCTGGATGTCGCTCCCCGCGAGAAAGTATTCTTCGTCCCGTGCAGACATCGGTTCTCTCCTCCTGTGGAGCGAGGCCGGGCGCCCCACCGCAACCAGCGTCGACCGTCAAGGGTCTCGCGGTTGCCCTTCACAATCTATCGGACCGCCGAGCGCATACGCTGGGATGATCATCCAGAACCTGTCTCGCAACCCGAAAGGTGCCACCACAACCGTGCCTCGAAAGATCATTCTCGACTGCGACCCCGGGCACGACGACGCCATTGCGATGCTGCTCGCGCACGGCAACCCCGACATCGAACTCGTGGCGGTGACCACCGTGGTGGGCAACCAGACGCTCGAGAAGGTCACTCGGAACGCGCTGTCGGTGGCCCGCGTCGCCGGAATCACCGGTGTGCCCTTCGCCGCGGGGGCCAGCAGGCCTCTGGTACGGAGCATCGAGATCGCCGACGCCATTCACGGCGACTCGGGGCTCGACGGCCCGGTGCTGCCGGAGCCCGAGATCGAGCTCGACCCCCGGCACGCCATCGACCTCATCATCGACACGATCATGGAGGCCGAACCGGGCGAGATCACGCTGGTGCCCACGGGCGGCCTGACGAACATCGCGATGGCCGTGCGCAAGGAACCGCGAATCGCGGCGAGGGTGCGCGAAGTCGTGCTGATGGGCGGGGCGTGGGGCGGCGGCAACTGGAGTGCCACGAGCGAGTTCAACATCATCATCGACCCCGAGGCCGCGCACATCGTGTTCAACGAGGAGTGGCCGCTCACGATGGTCGGGCTCGACGTCACGCACCAGGCACTGGCAACGCCCGAGGTCGCTGCCACGATCGAGGCGATCGGAACAGGCCCGGCACGCTTCGTGGGCGAGCTTCTCGAGTTCTTCGGCGAGACCTACCGCGACCACCAGGGGTTCGACTCACCGCCGGTTCACGACCCCTGCGCCGTCGCCTACGTCATCGACCCCACCGTGATGACGGTGCGCAAGGCCCCGCTCGACGTCGAACTCACCGGCACGCTCACGCTCGGGATGACCGTGGCAGACTTTCGCGCACCGGCCCCGGCCGACTGCACCACCCAGGTCGCAGTGAGCCTCGACCACGCGCGTTTCTGGGCGCTCGTGGTCGACGCCCTGGAGCGTATCGGCGCGGTGGAGCTGTAGGCGTCGCGACCCTCCCCACGCACAGCAGGTTTCGATACGCGCCGACGGCGCTACTCAACCAGCGACCGTGACCGCCGGTTGAGTAGCCCGGCGAAGCCAGGCGTATCGAAACCCCCACCGACACGGCCGGCTGAGGCATGGTTTCGTCGGAGAATCCGCACACGCATGACACGTACGGCGCCGCTCCCCCAAAATCTCCGACGGATCGGCGGCGCTACGAGATGCGCTCCGCCACCAGCGGCCCGCGCGAAACATACTCCGACGCGTCCCCGATCGCGTAGGCACCCTCCAACGCCTCCAGCGCCCGCGCGAACCGGCTCGGTTCGTCGGCACTCAGCGTGAACAACGGCTGGCCCGCCACGACGGCGTCGCCCGCCTTGGCGTGCAGGTCGATTCCGGCGGCGTGCTGAACAGGGTCCGATGCCCGTGCACGACCAGCCCCGAGCCGCCAGGCCGCGATACCGAACGGCAACGCGAGCTGCTCGAGCAGAACCCCCGATCGTTCGGCGTGGACGACGTGGGTCTCGCGCGCCACGGGGAGCGCAGCATCCGGGTCGCCGCCCTGTGCCCGAATGACTTTTCGCCAGGTGTCCATGGCCTGCCCGGAGGCGAGCGCACCCTCGACGTCGGCGTCAGGGATGCCCGCCAGGGTGAGCATCTCGCGCGCGAGGGCGATCGTCAGTTCGACGACGTCGGCTGGCCCACCGCCCGCGAGCACCTCGATGGATTCGCGCACCTCGTTGGCGTTGCCGATCGCCAGCCCGAGAGGCCGGTGCATGTCGGTGAGCAGGGCCGATGTACGCACGCCGGCGTCGTTGCCCAGGTCGACCATGGTCTGCGCGAGCTCCCGCGATTTCGCGATGTCCTGCATGAACGCGCCAGAACCGAATTTCACGTCGAGCACGAGTGCCTGGGTTCCTTCGGCGATCTTCTTGCTCATGATCGACGAGGCGATCAGCGGAATCGCCTCGACGGTACCCGTGATGTCGCGCAGCGCGTAGAGCTTCTTGTCTGCCGGCGCGAGCCCGCTGCCGGCAGCGCAGATGACCCCGCCGACGTCACGCAGTTGCGCGAACATCTCCTCGTTCGTGAGCGAGGCACGCCAGCCCGGGATGCTCTCGAGCTTGTCGAGAGTGCCGCCGGTGTGACCCAGCCCCCGCCCCGACAGCTGCGGCACGGCAACGCCGAACGACGCGACGAGCGGCATCAGCGGGAGCGTGATCTTGTCGCCCACGCCACCGGTGGAGTGCTTGTCGACGGTTGTCTTACCGAGCGCGTCGAAGTTCATCGTCTCGCCGCTCGCGATCATGGCGAGCGTGAGGTCGCGGATCTCGGGTCGACCCATGCCGTTCAGCAGAATGGCCATCGCCATGGCTGCCATCTGTGAATCTTCGACGTACCCGCGGGTGTAGGCGTCGATCATCCAGTCGATCTGCGACGTGGTGAGGGTGCCGTGGTCGCGCTTCGTGCGGATCAGGTCGATGATGTCGTGCGCTTCGCTGCTCATGCACTCTGCTCTCTGTCTTCAGTGTCGACCTGCTACGGGTCGACTTTCCCGAATGCGCAACAATTCCGCGGATTCCTTGCACCTTCGGGCAACTCGATGGGGTTATTCGGCGTAGGCCTCGAGGGTGCGGGGGCCGAACGCGTCGGGAAGCACGTCGTCGATGGTGCGGATTCCGGAAACGGTCTCGAGCAGCATGCCCTCTGCGGAGTGCTCGTAGAGGAGCTGCCGACAGCGTCCGCACGGCATGAGCGCACTGCCCTTGCCGTCAACGCAGGTGAACGCCACCAGCCTGCCGCCGCCGGTCATGTGCAGTGACGACACCAGCGCGCACTCGGCACAGAGGGTCAGACCGTAGGAGGCATTCTCGACGTTGCAGCCGGAGATGACACGCCCGTCGTCCACGATCGCAGCAACTCCGACAGGGAAGTTCGAGTACGGCACGTAGGCGTGCGTCATCGCTTCGAGCGCGACGGCCCTCAGGGCATCCCAGTCGATGTCAGGCATGTGGTGCTCGCTTTCTCGAGGTTCAGATGAATTCGGCCGGGCACGAAACCGCGGCGATGAGGTCTCGTGATGCAGGCGATCACCTGGCTGCACGAACCGACTCCCGTGACCCGGCCACGTCAGTGCGGGTGCGATCCACGGCAGGAATCGACGGGGAAGCGTGGGTGGCACCGGGAGTCACAGTGCACTCGGGAACGCGAGCCGACGCGCGACGGGATCTTCGCGCGGGGATCATGACTTGATGTACGGCCGCCCCGACGCTGCGGGGCCCCGCGATCTGCCCACCAGCCCCGCGACAGCGAAGATGGTCAGCACGTACGGGAGCATGAGCATGAACTCGCTCGGCACGGGTGAGCCGATGATGCCCAGCGCGTTCTGCAGGTTCGTCGCGAACCCGAAGAGCAGCGCTGCCAGCGTCGCCCTGATCGGATCCCACTGCCCGAAGATCACCGCCGCCAGCGCGATATAACCGGCACCGGCCGTCATCTCCTTGTTGAAGGCACCGACCGAGCCGAGCGTGAAGTATGCCCCACCCAGTCCGGTGATCCCGCCGGCGAGGAGCACGTTCCAGAACCTCGTCGAGTTCACGTTGATGCCCACGGTGTCGGCGGCCTGTGGATGCTCGCCCACCGCCCGCACCCGAAGCCCCCACTTCGTGTGGAACAACGCGAAGTACACGGCCACAACCGCGATGTACATGAGGTACACGATGATCGTCTGGCGGAACAGCGTGGGGCCGATGATCGGGATCTCGCTCAGGAGCGGAATGTTGATGCGGTCGAATCGCGGCGGCGAGTTGAGCAGCTCGGCATTCTTCGACAACACCTGCGAGTAGAGGAAGTTCGTCAGCCCCACCACGAGCACGTTGAGCACGACACCGACGATGACCTGGTCGACCAGGTACTTGATGGCGAATGCCGCGAGCACGAACGCGACGAGCGCGCCGGCGACCGCAGCAACAGCGAGCCCGAGCAGGGGCTGGTGCGTGATCGACGCGACGACAGCGGAGACGAAGGCACCAGCGAGCAGCTGGCCTTCGATGGCCACATTGACCACCCCGACACGCTCGGAGATGACCCCGCCCAGGGCGCCGAAGATGAGCGGAACCGACAGCGACACCGTGCCCACCAGCAGACCGGGTACCTGCACGGGCAGTGACGCCCCAGCAGCGACCCAGGCGAGGAACGCGAACAGGAAGACCACACCGAGAATGCTGGTCAGCCAGAGAGGGACGTGCCTGTCAGCGCGGACCCGCAGGTAGGCGACCACGGTGATGCCAGCCAGGATGAGGGTCGCCATGATCCCCGTGACGCGGGCATTGACGACGACGTTGGGCAACTGGATGAGGTCGTCACTGCCCGAGAGCGTGAAGGTGGAGTTGCCGTCGCTCCCGAGGATGACGAAGAGCACCAGGGCGATCGCGGTGAAGATCGCGAATCCGATTGGCGCCTTCCACGACTTGACGACAGTCTTCTCGAGCCCCCGGGTCGAATCCGGGTGTTCATGCTGGGTCGCCGTCGAGACGAGACCAGGCTCGATGACTCCGGTGCTCACGCTGGGAACACCGAGCCCCGAGGGGTCTCCTGACGCCCCGCTGCCAGTGCCGCCCCCGGTGGTCAAACGCGAATCACTCATTTCGCCACCGCCGTGTTCGCCGTCTGGGCCTGTTTCGAGGATTTCGCAGGGGGCTTGGTCGTCGGCTTCTTCGACACTCCCGGTGTCGGCAGCCGGAACACCGCCCTCACCAGAGGAGGCGCCGCGATGAACAGCACGATCAGCGACTGCACGACGAGCACGATGTCGACCGGGATGCCTTCGCCGGCCTGCATGGCGAAACCGCCGGCCTTGAATGCACCGAAGAGAATCCCGGCGACGAAGATGCCCCACGGCTTCGAGCGCCCCAGCAGGGCCACGGTGATCGCGTCGAAGCCGATACCGGCGTCGATGCCCGAGCTGAAGCCCGAGGTCACGGTACCGAGCACCTGGGCGACCCCGGCGAGGCCGACCAGCCCACCGGAGAGCAGCATGACGTAGATGTACGTGCGCTTGACGTTGATGCCGGCTACCCGGGCGGCGTTCGGGTTGATTCCCACGGCCCGAAAACGGAACCCGAGACTCGAGCGAGACAGCAGCCACCACACGAACACCGTGGCGGCGATGGAGACCAGCAGCCCGGCGTGCAGGTTGTAACTCGAACCGAGCAGGTCGGGGTAGATGGCGGTCGGGAGCATCGGCGGGGTCTTGGGGTTGTTCGACCCCGGCGCCTGCAGTGCACCGGGAGTGCGTAGCAGGAAGAGCAGGAGGTACACCGCGATGTAGTTCATCATGATCGTCACGATGACCTCGTGCGCGCCCGTTCGCGCCTTGAGCAACCCGACGATGCCGCCCCACACGGCCCCGCCGATGACACCGGCGACAATCGCGAGAGCCAAGTGGATACCGTATGGCAGCGGGAACGAGAAACCGACCCAGCCGGCGCAGGCCGCGGCGATGATCATCTGCCCCTGGCCACCGATGTTGAACATTCCGGCCCGGAAGGCGAGACCGACACCGAGGCCGGCCGCGATGAGCGGAGTCGCAAAGGTGAGCGTGTCGGTGAGCGGCTTGATGCCCTTGGCGAACCCGGCTGCACCGAAGTTGTAGACCGACCCCTGGAACAGCGCGCCGTAGGCACCGGAGACTGCCGTCCAGACGGCGGAGAAGGTGTCACCCGGCCGGGAGAAGTAGTACCCAGAGGCAGCCTGCACGTTCTCGTCGGTCAACGCGATCAGGATGCCACCGGCGACGAGGGCGAGAACCACGGCGAGAATCGAGATGACGACGCTGCCACCCATAATGTCGCGCAGGATCTGGTTCGACTTCGGCGCAGGAGGTACGGCACCCGATGTTGCGCCCGAACCGCCGGCCGCGCCGCCCGCAGCACCTGACGTGCCCGATGCGCCTGACGACCCTGACCCAGCAGAGGCGATCGTGGTGTCGCTCACAGGAGTGCTCCTTCGACGGTGTTTGTCGTGGTGATGACGTCGGGCACTTCACCGGTCATCATGAGGCCGAGTACGTCACGCGAAGTGTTGCCGGGCACAATACCGACGATGCTGCCGCGGTACATCACCGCGATGCGGTCGGCAAGCGCCGTCACCTCGTCGAGCTCGGTCGAGACCACGATCACGGGCACCCCCGAATCCCGTGTCGCGACGATCCGTTTGTGCACGAATTCGATCGAGCCGACGTCGATACCGCGGGTCGGCTGGGCAGCGACAAACAACCGCAGGTCACGGCTCAGTTCCCTGGCGAGCACGACCTTCTGCTGGTTACCGCCAGAGAGCCGACCCACCGGGGTCTGGATGCCCTGCGAACGTACATCGAATTCGCTGGCCTTCTCCTCGGCGAACCCCTGCAGGAAACCCAGCTGCAGGCTGCCCCGCTTGACGAACGGCTTCGAATCGCTGCGGTCGAGCATCAGGTTCTCTGCGATCGTGAACTCCCCGACGAGCCCGTCTTCGTTGCGGTCTTCGGGGACGAACCCCACCCCGGCGTTCAGTACTTTGCGCACCGACAGACCCACCAGCGACCGCCCGTCGAGCGTCACAGAACCCAGAACACGCTCCTGCAGCCCCATGATCGCCTCGGTGAGTTCGGTCTGCCCATTGCCCTGCACCCCCGCGATCGCCAGGATCTCACCTCGGTGCACCTCGAAACTGACCGAGTTCACGACGAGCTGGCCCACCGCATCGACCACGGACAGGTCTTTCACGACGAGGGCCGCTTCGCCCGGCTTTGCGACCTCCTTGTGCACGGTGAGCTCGACAGCGCGGCCCACCATCATGGAGGCCAGTTCGGCGTTCGTCGCGGTGGGCTCTGCCTCGCCCACGACCCTGCCCAACCGGATGATCGTGATGCGGTCAGCGATCTCACGCACTTCGCGCAGCTTGTGGGTGATGAACACGATCGAAGTACCAGCGTCTCGCAACTGGCCCATGATGAGCATCAGCTCGTCGGTCTCCTGGGGAGTGAGCACAGCCGTGGGTTCGTCGAACACGAGCACCTTCGCCTCGCGCGAGAGCGCCTTGATGATCTCGACACGCTGCTGTACCCCGACGGGCAGGTCGTCGACCAGGGCGTCGGGATCGACATCGAACCCGAACCGGGCGCTGATCTCGCGCACGCGGGCCCGGGCCGCGGCGAGGTCGAGCCGACCGAGGCCCTTCGTCTGCTCGTGGCCGAGCATGACGTTCTCGGCGACCGTGAACACGGGGATGAGCATGAAGTGCTGGTGCACCATTCCGATGCCGGCGTTCATCGCGTCGCCCGGGCCTGCGAAATGCTGCACCTCGTCGTCGAGGAGGATCTCGCCTCCGTCGGCCTGGTACAGGCCGTACAGCACATTCATGAGGGTGGATTTGCCGGCGCCGTTCTCACCGAGAAGCGCATGGATCTCACCCGGTTGCACAACCAGGTCGATGTGGTCATTCGCTACGAGTGAGCCGAAACGTTTGGTGATGCCGCGGAGTTCGAGCTTCATGGATTCAATCTACACAGGGGCTGTTGATCGGTGATGGTTCTGCACAGCGGGCTTGACGCAGACACGCGCTGTGGAGGAGTAGAGGGGTAAGCAGAAGACAGAGTTAACAGGTGTGGGGAGCCAGATGTTCACCTGGCTCCCCACACCCTCGCATCCGCGGCCCAGCAGGGCCGGGCGGGTGCTACTTGCTGAGGTAGGACTTCACCGGGATCGTGCCCGAGATGATCCCGGCCTTGATCGTGTCGAGCTCGCTCTGGAGAGCCGGGTCGACCTTGCTGGCGAAGTTGTGGAACGGCGCAATGCCGACGCCGTCGTTCTTCAGGTTGCCGATGTACGGCGTGACGTCGAACGTGCTCGCCGTGGCGGCCTGGTTGACGACGTCACCGGTGGCCTGTTTGATGCCCTTGAGCACCGAGGTGAGGTACAGGTCGGCGTAGGTCGGGAAGGTGTTGAACACGTCGGCGTCAGCACCCAGAAGCGCGACATCCTTCTTGGAGTCGGTGATCGCGGCACCGGCACTCTGGAAGATGGGGCCACCGACGGGAAGCAGAACGTCTGCACCCTGGTCGATGAAGTTCTGGGCCGTGGTCTTGGCGGTGTCGTTCGCCTCGAAGCCACCGGTGAAGGTGGCAGCGTCGGGGTTGGCCGGGTCATAGCCCAGAACAGCGACCGACTTGCCCTTCTGGCTGTTGAAGTAGCTGACACCCTGCGCGAAGCCGTCCATGAAGATCGTGACGGTCGGGAAGTTCATGCCACCGTACGTCGCGACCTTGCCGGCCTTGCTGTAACTCGCCGAAGCGTAGCCTGCGAGGAAGGCGGCCTGCGCCGTGTCGAACAGGATCGGCTTGATGTTCGGAGCATCGGTCTTTCCGTTGAAGTCGTTGTCGGCGGCGTCATCGATGATGGCGAAATCGACGGTCGGGTTCGCCAGCGCCGCGGTCACCGTTGCGGCAGACAGCGCGAAGCCGACGGTCACGATCAGGGTGCAGTTCTGGGAGACGAGGCTGTCGATGTTCGGCGCGTAGTCGGTCTCTGCGTTCGACTGCACGGTGATCGGCTTGACACCGAGCGCGGCCGCCGCCTCGGTGAGGCCTTCGTAGCCCAGCTGGTTGAACGACTTGTCGTCGAACCCGCCGAGGTCGGAGACCATGCAGGGCTTGAACCCGGCAATCGCGCTGGCGGTCGGGGTGCTGGTCGAGGTGGCCGGTGCCGAAGCGCACCCCGCGAGAAGTGCCACGCTGGCGATCGTTGCCAGGCCGCCGAGGGCGATGCGACGTTTGGTCATGCTCAAGATGTCCTCCAAAAGGCTGGCCCGCCGCCGTGAGGGCAGGCACTGTGAAGACTCACGTTACCGAATGTGACGCCACGACTTGCATCCCCGACAGCTATTGCCGCGCAAGCGTTACAAAGACGGGATGGCTCCGTAATCTCGATGAAATGTCTACGACGAAATCGTGCGTAAGGCGCACGATTCAAGCGCTATTTCGGCTGGCTGGGCGACGAAACGACGAGGGATCCCGCCACGATGTCTGCCCGCAGCCCGTCGAGTTCGGTCGACAACTCCGCCGGAACGCTGCTGGCCAAGTCGTGGAACGGCGCAATGTCGACGCCGCCGTTGGCCAGCGTTCCGATGTACGGAGAACTCTCGAATGTGCCCTTCGAGTCGTCGGTGACGATCTTCTCGACCGCATCCCCCGTCTTCTTCATCACACTTGTGAGCAGAATCGGCTTGTACTCGGCCGACAACGTTTCGTACCCATCGTTGTCGACCCAGATGAGCCTGGTGCGACCCGATTCGAGCGCGGCAGCGGCAGCACCCTCGCCCACCTGCCCCGCGACAGGCAGAATCACATCGGCGCCCTGGTCGATGAAGGCCTGGGTGACGGTCTTGCCCTTGTTGACGTCTTCGAAGTCACCCGTGAACACGCCGTCCTGTGCCGCCTTGTCCCAGCCGAGCGCCTGCACCGATGTGCCGTGCACGGCGTTGTACTTCGCCACCCCGTCCACGAAGCCGTCCATGAACAGCGTCACGGGCGGCTGGTTTCCGCCCCCGAAGGTCGCGACCTTACCGGTCTGCGTCACCCCGGCCGCCAGGTACCCCGCCAGGAACGAGGCCTGCGCGGTGTCGAACAGAATCGACTTGACGTTCGGCGCCGTGATCTGGTCGTCCACAATGGCGAAATGCGTGTCAGGATGCCCGGCCGCCTGTTCGGTCGTCGCCGCTGTCAGCTCGTAGCCCACCGTCAGAACGAATTGGCAACCACTGCCCACCGCCTGCTCCACGTTGGGTGCCAGGTCGGTCTCGTTCGTCGAGACCAGCACCTCGGCCGAGATACCGGCATTCTTCTCGGCGGCCTGGAGCCCGGCCCAGCTCGACTGGTTGAACGAACGGTCGTCGATTCCACCCGAGTTGGTCACCATGCGGGCGCAGTAGGCGCTTGCAGACGAAGTCGCTGGTGCAGGTGCCGGCGAGCATCCGGCAAGCACCAGGGCGGCCGCAGCCACGATCGACAACAGGCTGACGGTTCTCAGGCGGCTCTTCATACCTTCAACGGTAGTCGACGTGGGGGTTTCGATACGCGGGCGACGTCGTCACCCGCCTACTCAACCAGCGCTCAGCGCCCGCCGCGCCGGTTGAGTAGCGCGAAGCGCGTATCGAAACCCCCACGCCTCAGAGAACGTCGCCAGAACCCGAGAGGCGCAGCGCGTCGACGACGGCCTTCACCCGCTGGGCGTGGGCGCTCGTGGTCACGAGCAGGGCATCCGGGGTGTCGACCACGACGATGTCTTCGACACCGATCAGGCTGATCACCCGGTTGCTGTGCGAGACGACGACGCCGCTCGACGAGTCCGAGAGCACGCGGGCGTTCTTGCCGAGGATGGCGAGTTCCGACTTGCGGCCGCCGGAGTGCAGCTTCGCGATCGAGGCGAAGTCCCCCACGTCGTCCCAGGTGAAGTTGCCGGGAACGACAGCGAGCTTGCCCTCGAGCGCCGACGGCTCGGCGACCGTGTAGTCGATGGCGATCTTCTCGAGCTCGGGCCAGACCTGATCGACGACGGCACCGCGACGAGGGGTGTCCCAGGCCTCGGCGAGCTTCAGGATGCCCTCCAGCAGTTCTGGCCGTGAGTGGCCGATCTGCTCGAGCAGCGTGTCGGCGCGGGCGATGAACATGCCCGCGTTCCAGAGGTACGAACCGCTCTTGACGTACTTCTTGGCAGTGGCGAGGTCGGGCTTCTCGACGAAGCTGTCGACGATCTTCGCGTCGGGTGCGCCCTCGACGACCAGCGGCTTCGTGGCGTGGATGTACCCGAACCCGATCGACGGCTCGGTCGGCGTGATGCCGATGGTGGTGATGTAGCCCGCATCAGCGGTCACCAGCGCCTGCTTGACGACCTCACGAAAACGCTCCGGCTGGCTGATCACGTGGTCGGCCGCGAACGAGCCGATGATCACGCCGGGCTCCCGCCGCTCGAGGATGGCCGCAGCCAGCCCGATGGCCGCCGTCGATTCACGCGGCTCGCTCTCGAGCACCACGTTCGCATCGGCGAGACCGGGAAGCTGCTTCTCGACTGCGGCACGGTGCGCCCGCCCGGTGACGACCATGATGCGGTGCTCGCCAGAGAGGGGCACCAGCCTGTCCCAGGTGTCGCGCAGCAGGCTCTGCCCCGACCCGCTCAGGTCGTGCAGGAACTTCGGCGCGTCGGCCCGCGACAGCGGCCACAACCGGGAGCCGATGCCCCCCGCAGGAATCACACTGTAGAAACGGTCGAGCAAGTCGTCAGATGCAGCCATACGCCCCACCTTACTCAAAACGCATTACGGCAAAGGATGCCCGATGTTAACGTGCGGTCAAGCCTCGCGCCATACCCAGTCAAGGTGTGGGGCGAAAACTTGCAGCATGCGGGTTGCGATCGTCACCGAAAGTTTTCTGCCCACCGTCAACGGAGTCACGAACAGCGTCTGCAAGGTGCTCGACTACCTGCGCGCGCACGGCCACGACGCCATCGTCATCTGCCCCGCCGCCCACGCGCCCTCGCAGTACGCCGGCTTCCCGGTCTATCAGGTACCTGCGATCGCCTACCGCGAGTTCCCGGTGGGCATGCCGAGCCTGCAGGTGCAGCGCATTCTTGCCAATTTCACCCCCGACGTGGTGCACGCAGCCTCTCCCTTCTTATTGGGCGCGCAGGCGATCGCCGCGGCGAATCGGCTCCGGGTGCCTTCGGTGGCGATCTTCCAGACCGACGTCGCCGGGTACGCCCAGCGCAACCACCTCGGGCCCGCCACGAAACTGGCCTGGCGTTTCGTCAAGTGGATCCACGATGGTGCGAGCCTCACGCTCGTTCCGTCGACGGCGTCGATGGATGATCTGCAGAGCCTCGGCGTGAAACGACTCGAGCGCTGGGCACGCGGCGTCGACCTGCAGGCGTTCCACCCGAACAATCGCCTGCGCCCCGATGCCGCGGCCCTCCGCGAGCGCCTCAGCCCCGAGGGCGAGATCGTGGTGGGCTACGTCGGCCGCATCGCGCCGGAGAAACAACTCGAGCGCCTCGTGCAACTTGCGCCGCTGGCGAAGCCTCGCCACGAGAACGCCGACGGGCGCAGGGGGCTGCCGGGCATCCGGATCGTCATCGTGGGCGACGGCCCTGCGCGTGGCCAGATCGAGACGCTCACCAGAGGCATGCCGGTCACGTTCCTCGGACGACTCCAGGGTGCGGAGCTCTCTGCCGCGTATGCGAGCTTCGACATCTTCGTGCACACAGGTACTGAGGAGACGTTCGGCCAGACCCTGCAGGAGGCCCACGCCGCGGGGTTACCGGTGGTTGCGCCCCGAGCCGGCGGACCGATCGACCTCGTCGACGACGGCAGGACCGGGTACCTCTTCGACCCCGAGAGTGCACACGAACTCCGCGACCTCGTCGAAGATCTGCTGGTCAGCCCGCTTCTTCGTCGGCGCATGGGCGAGGCGGGCAGGCGTGCTGTGCTCGGCCGCACCTGGGAACGCGTCTGCGACGAACTGATGGGGCATTACAAATCGGTTGTCGACGTGCCTACACTGGGCACAGCCGGTGCGCATCGGGCACGGTTGTAGCGATAAATCTGCCTCTATTTTGTTAGGTATGCCTTACATGACATTTCACGATGCGAACACTATGCTGAAGAAGATTTCGCCGAAATAAGCGCGCTGGGCCCGTTTGCTGGGCCTGTTTGAACACAGTGCACCAGCCTCGGTGAACCATCCCGAACCAAAGGGGGTTGCTCGTGCCCAATGAAGAGGCAAGCACGCTCACCGTTGCCCGCAGCTCGTCGAAACGACCTGCAGGAACGCTGTACCGCGGCAATACCGGAATGTGGTCGTGGGTTCTGCACCGCATCACCGGTGTGGCCATCTACTTCTTTCTCCTCGTACACGTGCTCGACACGGCGATGATCCGCGTGAGCCCCGAGGCGTACGACTCGGTGATGAGCACGTACAAGAACCCGTTGATGGGTCTCGGTGAGACCGCGCTGGTCATCGCGATCATGTTCCATGCGTTCAACGGCATCCGGATCATCCTGATCGACTTCTGGAGCAAGGGCGCGAAATACCAGCGCGTCATGTTCTGGATCGTCATCGCTCTCTGGGTGATCGGCACCGCCGGGTTCGCCCCCATCCACCTCCACAACGTCTTCACGGAAGGCCAGTGATGTCAGCGATCATCCAGTCACCACGAAGCCCGCAGACCCGCAGCCGCAAGGGCGGCGTCAACTGGGAGAAGTGGGGCTGGCTCTACATGCGGGCCTCCGGCGTGCTGCTCCTCATCCTGATCTTCGGGCACCTCTTCGTGAACCTGGTACTCGGCGAGGGCATCAAGGGAATCGACTTCGCCTTCGTCGCGGGTAAGTACGCGAGCCCGTTCTGGCAGGTCTGGGACGTCGTCATGCTGTGGCTGGCCATGATCCACGGTTCCAACGGCATGCGCACGATCGTGAACGACTACGCGAACAACCGCACGGTGCGCCGCATTCTGCTCGCGGCGATCTTCGTCGCCTGCGTGGTGCTCATCGTTCTCGGCACGCTCGTCGTCTTCACCTTCGACCCGTGCAGCACGCTCATCCCCGCCGACCAGGCGCTCTCGTTCTGCCCGGTCCCGTAACCCCCGGCCCACGTAACCCCCCTCTCCGGATTCAAGCTCCTCCCGGTTTTCAGCTCCCCGATTCTCAGAAGGCACAGCAGTGACTGAATATGCAGACGGCGCCGTCGTAGACGGCGTGACCTACCACCAGCACGACGTCATCATCGTCGGCGCCGGTGGTGCCGGGATGCGCGCGGCGATCGAAGCCGGCCCCAAGGCCAACACCGCGGTGATCTCCAAGCTCTACCCCACCCGCTCACACACCGGCGCGGCGCAGGGTGGCATGGCAGCAGCGCTCGCGAACGTCGAGGAAGACAACTGGGAGTGGCACACCTTCGACACTGTCAAGGGAGGTGACTACCTCGTCGACCAGGATGCCGCAGAGATCCTGGCGCGCGAAGCCATCGACGCGGTCATCGACCTCGAGAACATGGGCCTGCCGTTCAACCGCACGCCTGAGGGCAAGATCGACCAGCGCCGCTTCGGCGGCCACACCCGCGACCACGGCAAGGCGCC
Source organism: Subtercola frigoramans (assembly GCF_016907385.1). Classification (NCBI taxonomy): domain Bacteria; kingdom Bacillati; phylum Actinomycetota; class Actinomycetes; order Micrococcales; family Microbacteriaceae; genus Subtercola; species Subtercola frigoramans. The sequence goes on from NZ_JAFBBU010000001.1 coordinate 3,185,091, forward strand.
CGTTCGCCGGGCCTGTTACGCCGCCGACCGCACCGGCCACATGATCCTGCAGACCCTGTACCAGAACTGCGTCAAGCACGGCATCAACTTCTTCAACGAGTACTACGTGCTCGACCTCGTCATGGTCGAGGTCGACGGAGTCAAGCGACCAGCGGGCGTCGTGGCCTACGAGCTCGCGACCGGCGACCTGCACGTCTTCCAGGGCAAGTCGGTCGTCTTCGCCACCGGCGGTTTCGGAAAGATCTTCAAGACGACCTCGAACGCGCATACCCTCACCGGTGACGGCGTCGGCATCATCTGGCGCAAGGGTCTTCCGCTGGAAGACATGGAGTTCTACCAGTTCCACCCGACGGGACTTGCGGGGCTGGGCATCCTGCTCTCTGAGGCCGCCCGCGGTGAAGGCGCCATTCTCCGCAACAGCGAGGGCGAGCGCTTCATGGAACGCTACGCACCCACCATCAAGGACCTGGCCCCGCGTGACATCGTCGCGCGCTGCATGGCGACCGAGATCCGCGAAGGTCGCGGCGGCGGCCCGAACAAGGACTGGGTCTACCTCGACATCACCCACCTCGAACCGGCCGTGATCGACGCGAAACTTCCCGACATCACCGAGTTCGCGCGCACCTACCTCGGCGTCGAGCCGTACACCGAGCCGGTGCCCGTGCTGCCGACCGCGCACTACGCGATGGGCGGCATCCCCACCAACGTCAAGGCGGAGGTGTTGAGCGACAACGACACCATCGTGCCCGGGCTCTACGCGGCCGGAGAGTGCGCCTGCGTCTCGGTGCACGGCTCGAACCGCCTCGGCACGAACTCGCTTCTCGACATCAACGTCTTCGGCAAGCGCGCCGGCAACAACGCGGTCGAGTACGCGCTCACCGCTGACTTCATCGAGCTGCCCGACGACCCGGCGAAGCCGATCCGCGAGCTCGTGGAGATGCTCCGTACCACCCAGGGCACCGAGCGCATGAGCGACCTGCGTAAAGAGCTCCAGGTGTCGATGGACCGCAACGCCCAGGTGTTCCGCACCGAGGAGTCGCTGACCGAGGTCACGCACGTGATCGAGGGGCTGCGCGAGCGGTACAAGAACGTCATGGTCCAAGACAAGGGCAAGCGGTTCAACACCGACCTTCTCGAAGCGATCGAACTCGGCTTCCTGCTCGACCTGGCCGAAGTGACCGTGTACTCCGCGCTCTACCGCAAGGAGAGCCGCGGCGGCCATTTCCGCGAGGACTACCCGAACCGCGACGACGAGAACTACATGGTGCACACCATGGCGTACCTCACAGGTGACGCGCACTCCGCCGATGCAGGCGACCACATCAAACTGGAAACCAAGCCGGTAGTGGTCACTCGCTACCAGCCCATGGAGAGGAAGTACTAGATCCCTATGGCAACATCGACGCTTGATTCCCCGGCACCCGCTGCCGAAGCCCCCATCCCCACCTTCACCGTCACCATGATGGTGCGCCGGTTCAACCCCGAGGTCGACGAAGAGCCGCGCTGGGAGGACTTCGACGTCGAGCTCTACCCGACAGACCGTGTGCTGGATGCCCTGCACAAGATCAAGTGGGAGCAAGACGGCTCGCTCACCTTCCGCCGCTCCTGCGCACACGGGGTCTGCGGCTCCGATGCGATGCGCATCAACGGCCGCAACCGCCTCGCCTGCAAGACCCTCATGAAGGACCTCGACATCACGAAGCCCGTGTACGTCGAGGCCATCAAGGGCCTGCCGCTGGAGAAGGACCTCGTCGTCGACATGGAGCCGTTCTTCGCGTCGTACCGCGAGGTGCAGCCGTTCCTGTTCGCCAACTCGAAGCCGGAGAAGGAGCGCCTGCAGTCGGCCGCCGACCGTGCACGCTTCGACGACACCACCAAGTGCATCCTGTGCGCCGCGTGCACCTCGTCGTGCCCCGTCTTCTGGACCGACGGGCAGTACTTCGGCCCGGCCGCGATCGTCAACGCGCACCGCTTCATCTTCGACTCGCGCGATGAGGCTTCGAGCGTTCGCCTCGACATCCTGAACGACAAGGAGGGCGTGTGGCGCTGCCGCACCACCTTCAACTGCACCGACGCGTGCCCCCGTGGCATCCAGGTCACCCAGGCCATCGCCGAGGTCAAGCAGGCCATCATGTTCGGCAAGCGTTAGCCCGCTGCATCGCCGGTTGGGTAGCGGCATCGCCGCGTATCGAAGCCCCCGCGCCTGACACCGGGTTTCGATACGCCGCTCCGCGGCTACTCAACCACCGGTGAACCCGCACGCGTATCACTGCGCGCCCCATAGACAAGAGTCGCTCTCAGCGCAAGGCGCGGGGAGCGACTCTTCTTTGTGCGCGCCGCAATCTAGGCTGGGCGTGTGAGCACATCAGACGCCACCCGGGGTGCCAAGCGCGCCAAAGATCCGAAACCGAGTGAGGTTGTCGAGAAGGCAACCGCTGCCGCCGACGACGGTGCGGCGAAAACGACCGGGATCGCTGCGCTGATCGCGTGGGTGATGAAGCTCAAGATCGTGAGGGTCTTCCAGAACTACGGGGCGAACGGCGGACCGCTGCTGGCCGCCGGAATGAGCTACCAGGCCGTGTTCGCGATCTTCGCGGCCCTGGCGGCGACGTTCTCGATCTTCGGATTGGCCCTGGCGGCGAACCCGCAGCTGCAGGATGCGATCATCGCCCAGCTCAACACGAGCGTGCCCGGCCTGATCGGCCCAGACGGGGCCATCAAGCCGGATGCCTTGACGAGCGCCACACCCGCACTCGGCTGGACCGGGATCATCGCTGTCGCAGGCCTCATCTTCACGGCTGTCGGCTTTCTCGGATCCACCCGCAGCGCAATCCGCCTGATCTTCAATCTGCCTGGCCCCAAGACGAACCCGGTGCTGCTGAAGCTCAAGGATTTCGGCCTCGCCCTCGCCTTCGCGGTGCTGCTCCTCATCTCCGCCGGCATGTCGATCCTCTCGGTGTCTGCGATCGGATTCGTTTTCGATCTCTTCGGCTGGGACCAGAAATCGATCGCCGGCGAGATTCTCGCCCGCGTCGTAGGACTCCTGGTGGTGTTCGTCTTCGACACCGTGGTCGTCGCCGGAATCTATCGTGTGCTTTCAGGAGTGCCGATTCCCTGGCAGCAGCTTATTCCCGGATCGGCATTCGCAGCCGCAGTCATGGGCGTGCTGAAGATTCTGGGCTCGTCTCTGCTCGGCGGTGCGACTTCCAACCCGCTCCTGGCCTCTTTCGCCGTGATCATCGGTATTCTCATCTGGTTCAACCTGATCTGCCAGGTGCTGCTGGTCTTCGCGTCATGGATCGAGGTCAGTATGAACGATGCGCACATCGACCCGCGGATGCTCACTCCCGAGCAGCTCGAAGCGCAGGCTCTCCAGGCCGAGGCCGACGCGCACCGACAAGTTCTCACTGCCCAGCGCGCCACGGCGGCTGCTGAACTCGAGGATGCGCGGGGGCTCCGCCGCTCTCGCCTCCGGCGCACAGTCAAACGACTCGATGTCGAATTGGAGGCTGAGAGCGAGGCCCCGGCAATCGACCCAGCAAGCGCGCAGGGTGTCGGGGGCTCTCGGTAGGCTTGGTGCATGAGTTCTGGTTCCACACGCCTGCGCGTCGCCTCGATCAACACCAATGGCGTGCGCGCCGCCTACCGCAAAGGCATGGGGGCGTGGCTGGATGCCCGGGGCGTCGACATTCTCGCGATCCAGGAGGTTCGTGCGGCCACCGAAGACCTCGAGGGGCTGCTCGGGCCTGAGTGGAGCATCCTGCACGATGCCGCGACGGCGAAGGGCCGGGCAGGGGTGGCGCTGGCGTCGCGCAGTAAGGCGAGCATCCACCGCGTGAGCATCGGCGATGAGGAGTTCGACAGCGCCGGGCGCTGGCTCGAGGCCGACTACGAGGTCAACGGACAGATCGTGACGGTCGTGAGTGCCTACGTGCACTCGGGCGAGGCCGATACGCCGAAACAGGTCGAGAAGTACAAGTTCCTCGACGGCATGACCGCGCGGCTGCCCGAACTGGCGGCGCACAGCGAGCTTGTGGTGGTTGTGGGTGACCTAAACGTCGGGCACAAGACCCTCGACATCAAGAACTGGAAGGGCAACGTCAAGCGTGCCGGGTTCCTGACCAAGGAGCGCGCCTACTTCGACCGGTTCTTCGGCGAGGCGGGCACCGTGGTCGAGGGCGTCGATGGCAGCAAGGGCCCCGGGCTCGGCTGGGTCGACATCGGCCGGAGGTTTGCCGGCGAGGTCGACGGGCCGTACACGTGGTGGTCGCAGCGTGGTCACGCCTTCGACACCGACACGGGCTGGCGACTCGACTACCAGATGGCGACACCGGCACTGGCCGAACGAGCCGTGAGCTACGAGGTCGACCGCGCAGCCTCGCACGCCGAGCGATGGTCGGATCACACCCCCGTCGTCGTCGACTACCAGATCTGATTACATTTGTGCGCCGCCGCCTCTGCGGCGCACGCTAGCCAGAGGCTTCGCGCGCCGCTCGCGGCGGGTGGAGAGGCCGGTGGGAACGGCGCACTGCCGGGAGAGCTTTGCGAAACTGACGTTGATGGCCCACAGGCCGTGGAAAGCAACGTACACGCCGCCGCTTTCCACCGAGCTCGCTTCGATTCGACCGGAACCATATCGAATTCACGACAGAAGCATCATTGCCGTTGAGCGAGACCCTGCCGCGTTCCGACAGAACTCGGGGCGGGGGCGAACCTGATTTACTTGAGACAACCATTCTTTGAGGACTCACCCCATGAACAGCACGAAACCGCGCCTGATGTCGGGCATGCAGCCGTCAGCCGACTCCCTCCACCTCGGCAACTACATCGGCGCGCTGCTGAGCTGGAAAGAGCTGCAGGAGACGCACGAAGCGTTCTACATGCTCGCTGACCTGCACGCCATCACGGTTCCGCAGGAGCCGGCTGCACTCCGCGAGAACACTCGCCGCACCGTGGCTCAGTACATTGCGGCCGGCATCGAGCCGAGCAAGTCGACGCTCTTCGTGCAGTCCCACGTGCCCGCCCACGCCGAGCTCGCCTGGGTGCTGAACACCATCACCGGCTTCGGCGAGGCCGGCCGCATGACCCAGTTCAAAGACAAGTCTGCCAAGCAGGGGTCCGACTCCACCTCTGTCGGGCTCTTCACGTACCCCATCCTGCAGGCCGGCGACATCCTGCTCTACAACGCTGTCGAGGTCCCGGTCGGCGAAGACCAGCGCCAGCACATCGAGCTCACGCGCGACCTGGCGACGCGGTTCAACAGCCGCTTCGGCGACACCTTCGTGGTACCTGAGCCGTACATCCTGAAGGCGACAGCCAAGATCTACGACCTGCAGAACCCGGCCTCGAAGATGTCGAAGTCGGCCGAGTCGACCGCGGGCATCATCTGGATGCTCGACGAACCAAGCGTCACCCAGAAGAAGATCATGCGCGCGGTGACCGATGCCGAGGGCGGCGTGGTCTACGACCCGGCGACGAAGGCGGGGGTGTCCAACCTGCTCACGATCTACTCGGTGCTCTCTGGGCAGTCGATCGCGTCGATCGAGGCCGAGTTCGCCGGCCGCGGGTACGGCGACTTCAAGAAGGCCCTCGCCGAGGTGGTCATCGGCACGCTGGCCCCGATGCGCGAGCGTGCGCTCGAACTGTTGGCAGACCCTGCCGAGCTCGACCGCATTCTCAACGCCGCCGCCGATCGCGCGAACGAGGTCGCCCAGGCGACGCTCGACACGGTCTACGACCGCATCGGCCTCCTCCGTCGAGTCACGTACCGCTTAGTCTGACTCGAGCTCGTTTGCTCGGGGTCAGCGCGACCCGTCTCGTCTGGTCCTCCGTCTCGTCTGGCCCTCCGTCTCGCCCGACCCTCCGTCTCGACCGACTGGCGCCGGCACGCACCCCCCCTGAGCGCTGGCAAACGTCCCCAAACCGCCCACCTTCGGGACGATTCCGCGCACCCAACGCCCGACCCCACCGCCCGCACCCCCACGGTGCGCGCAAACGTCCCCAAACCGCCCACTTTCGGGACGATTCCGCGCACCCAACGCCCGACCCCACCGCCCGCACCCCGCACGGTGCGCGCAAACGTCCCCCTACCGCCCACTTTCGGGACGATTCCGCGCACCCAGCGCCCGACCCGGGCCCCGACCGAGTCGGAGGGCGCCGACTCGGGCCGCCACCGGGCGGATAATGGACTCACCGACACCCGAGGAGCACCACCACGCCTGACATTCTCACGTTTCTCACGACGTGGCAGCTCAACACCGTCGGTGTCACCGCGATCGGTGTCGCCGGGCTGATGTATCTCGCGGGCATCCTGGCCCTCGCTCGCCGCGGCGAGCACTGGCGGATCGCCCCGAGCCTCGGCTTCTACCTGCTCGGGCTCGGGTCGTTCGCCGTCGTCGAGTTCGGCTTTCTGGGCGTCTACAGCGAAGAACTCCGGTTCGCGTTCACCACGCGCATCGCGCTGCTGCTGTTCGCCGTGCCCGCCCTGCTCGCCACGGGCAAACCGGTTTCGCTGGCCCGCGCCGCGCTGACAGGCGCACCGCTCCGGGCACTCGAGGCCGTACTGAACTCCCGCGTGGTCGGCATCATGGGCAACGCCGTCTTCGGTCCGGTGTTCGCGCTCGTCGCCTTCTCAATCTTCCTGACGCCGGTCGCAGGCACGCTCCGTGAGTCTCCCTTCGCGCAAGACGCGATCGCGATCGTCGTGCCCATGGTCGGGCTCATCATGGTGCTGCCGCTCACCGAGCTGGTCGTCGCGCGCACCACCCTGTTCATCGCCGCCGAGTTCATGCTCGCGTTCGTGGAGCTGGTGCTCGACGCGATCCCCGGCATTCTGCTGCGGCTCAACGAGACCATTCTCGACCACGCCGGGCCCATCACCACCGCGGTTCCCGGCTGGTTCCCGAGCCCCCTCCGCGACCAGCAGCTCTCGGGCGACCTGCTCTGGTTCATCGCAGAGATCGCCGACATTCCGATTCTGATCCTGCTGTTCATCCGCTGGTCGAAGCACGACCGAAAAGAAGCCAAGCAGGTCGACGAACTCTCAGACGACGAGATGGATGCCCTCACCCAGGCTCATCTCAAATCCTTCGGCCCCGGCCGCGACTGACCCGCGTTCCAGCCGCAGATCGCCGCGCTCAGTGCTGCTCGGTGGCCTCGACGAGTTCTTCGTGGATTCGGCGAAGATCCTCCAGGAGGAACCCCAGCAGCACCCAGTGTTCGCTGCGGGGCACGGCAATGGCCAGCGGTGCGGTGAGGGCCGGCTGATCATCCACCGCTGCCTCAGGCTCGGTTCCCGGAAGCTCGGCGTTCGCGATCACCAGGCGCAGGTCGTGCGACGCCCGGCCCATCTCTGCGACGATCTCACCCACGATCGGTTCGCCCAGCAGCTCGTCGTCGTAGTGGTCGTATACCCCGCGCGCCATGCCTGTCACGCGCGTCACCAGCACCGACAGCATCGCCAGCAGCTGCCCGTCACTCTCGAGTAGGTCGCGGTGCACCGAGCGTCGCGGGTTGTACTTGAGGCTCTCCTCGCCCGCCGAGAGCGCAGCCGCCGCCTTCGCCCGCATCGGCGTGAGCAGTCGCGCCTCGACCAGCATGCCCGTGCGTTCGGGCGCGGTACTCGGTTCGCTGAGAATCCGAGCGAGCGAGTCGAGGATGCCCGCCACCTCGTTGCCCAGCCGCGCGACGGCCTCGTGTACGGGCTGCAGTGCCACCGGCGGAACGATGAGCAGATTCACGGCCACGCCCAGCAGCGCGCCGATGATCGTCTCGAGAATGCGGTCGATGGCATACCCCGGGGTCGAAGCCCCGAGCGAGAGCACGAGCATCGCGCTGATGGGGATCTGCACCGACGAGGTCGGCCCGAGCCGCAGCGCCCACCCCATCAGCAGGGCCACGATCACCGACAGCAGGATGACCCACGAGGCCTGCCCGAAGAGCACCCCGATGAAGTAGGCGAGCACGACGCCGATGATGACTCCGACGCACCGCTCGAGGGCTTTACCGAACGACTGGTTGACGCTCGGCTGCACCACCAGGATCGCCGCGATCACGCCGAACAGGGGCGGCGCACCCTGCAAGAGGAGCGTGCACGCGACCCAGGCGAGGATGGCCGCGACCGAGGTCTTCACGACCTGCAGGAAAGGCACGCGAGTGGTCGAGAGGATGAGCTTCGCGTACCGGTCGGGAGACAGGGCGGCGACGTTCATCCTGCGCCCCGTGAACCACGACGTGGAGCTTGAACGAGAGATCGTGGAAGGGGTGGCCGATCGCCTGGTCGATGCGGCCGGGGATGCGCTGGGAGACGACTGTGAGCCGCGTTCAGGCATGGAGTTGGTGGCGTTCACACATCAACACTAGGAGGCTGTGCCGTATATTGGACCGGTCGCCGATTTTTGCGCGCCGCCGCGAGAACCGTCGCACTGCCTCCTGAAGGCTGTTCTGGCTGCGCGTCACGGCACGCAAACCGTCACATGACCGCGCTGCGCCGCTGTGCGAAGACCGTTAGAAAGGTAGCCCATTGCCTGGAGCTGTCGTCGTCATCCCCACGTATCGCGAAAAAGAGACCATCGCCGCGATCATCGAGCGCGTGCTGAAGTCTGCTGACGTGCACGTTCTCGTCGTCGACGACAACAGCCCCGACGGCACCGGGCAGATCGTCGACGCCATCGCTGCCACCGACGACCGCGTGAACATCATGCACCGTACAGAGAAGAACGGCCTCGGCACCGCGTACGTCGCGGGGTTCGGCTGGGCGCTCGACAAGGGCTACGACTACATCATCGAGATGGATGCTGACGGCTCACACCAGCCGGAGGAGTTGCCCCGGCTGCTCAAGCTCCTCGACGCCGGCGCGAACCTGGGCATCGGCGCCCGCTGGATCCCCGGCGGCAGGACCGAGAACTGGCCCTGGTACCGAAAGCTCATCTCCCGCTCGGGCACCACGTACGCTCGCATCATGCTGAAGTCCAAGCTGCACGACATCACCTCGGGGTACCGCGGGTTCAGCGCCGACACCTTGCGCGCGCTCGACCTCTCGCAGCTCGACTCGGCCGGCTACGTGTTCCAGATCGAACTGGCGTGGCTCGTCGAGCGCTCGGGCGGAGTCGTGCGGGAGTTCCCGATCACGTTCGTCGAGCGACTGGAAGGCCAGTCGAAGATGACGACCGGCATCGTGGTGGAGGCACTCTCGAAGGTGACCACCTGGGGCATCGCGTCCCGCCTGGGCCGCATCCCCAAGTCGCAGTCGCTCGCCACCCGCTGAACCGCGGCGGCGGCCGCCACCGTACCTCGCCCACAGCCCGCTGCCCGGCCATTCGCCCCACCACAGTGATGCGTGCGCACAAACGTCCCTTGTCTCGTCTTCTTGGGGACTTTTTCGCGCACCCAGCCTCCGGGGTGGCGGCGCGTTAGCGAGGTCGGCACAGTGGTGTCGGTGTCGCAAGGGCGCTCACGCGGAGCGAAGTCGGTGGGGCGCGGCGGCGTGTACGTCGCGCCCCACGTTTCCGCGGATCAACAAGGGAACCCCGTAACATTCCGCTGTAGTGCGCCGAAGGGGCGGCGGCGCACTACACTAGGACCGTGCTCCGGGGTCGGTGAGAATCCGAACCGGCGGTTATAGTCCGCGAACTGCGGCGCTCCCGACAGCAATGTCGGCCAGCGCCAAGGTTGATTCGGTGAAATTCCGAGACCGACGGTCATGAGGGTTTGCTTGTGTTCCCTCAGAAGTCCGGATGAGAGGTGCACGCGTGTGTGCCCACGACCCTGTTGGCACCCATGAGCCGTTGACGCTACCCCGGAGTCTCTTGACAGACGAGGGTTGAGATGCGTTCGACAGAACACGACGGCAAGGGCGCCTCTGCGCCTGCTGTCTCTGCGCCTGCCGCCTCTGCGCCTGCCGCCTCTGCGCCTGCCGCCGCACCCTCCATCGAGGCCGCCATGCGCCGCGCCATCGAGCTCGCTGCGAACGGCCCCGCGTGGGGCGTCAACCCGCAGGTCGGCTGCGTCATCCTCAGCCCCGACGGAGTCGTTCTCGCCGAAGGCTGGCACCGCGGGGCGGGCACTCCCCACGCCGAAGTGGATGCCCTGACCAAGCTGAGCGCAGCATCCGACGCCATCGGCGCCACCGCCGTCGTCACCCTCGAGCCCTGCAACCACACCGGACGCACTGGCCCGTGCAGCGAGGCACTCGTCGCCGCCGGGATCAGCACGGTGTACTTCGGGGCCGGCGACCCCGGGCTGCGGTCCGGGGGCGGAGCCGGCACACTGTCGGCCGCCGGGGTGCGCGTGCACGGCGGTGTTCTCGCCGCAGAGGTCGAGCGCAGCATCCACCCGTGGTTGACCGCGATGCGAAACGGGCGCCCGTTCGTCACCGTGAAATGGGCGTCGAGCCTCGACGGCCGTGCGGCAGCAGCTGATGGCACCAGCCAGTGGATCACAGGCCCGGATGCCCGCACCGACGTTCACCTGCGCCGCAGCCGAGCCGACGCCATTGCGGTCGGCACGGGAACGCTGCTCGCGGACGACCCGTCGCTCACCGCACGGATGCCCGTCTCGACCGGCGAAACCGAGCCCACCCTGTATGCGCACCAGCCCCAGCCCGTTATGATCGGCGAGCGCCGCATCGACCGCACTGCGCGGGTGTTCGACCACCCGCTGCCAGTCATCGAGTACCAGTCGCGCAACCTCCACGGTGTTCTCGCCGACCTCTTCGACCGCGGCGTGCGCTCGGTGTTCGTCGAGGGCGGCCCGACCCTGGCGAGCGCGTTCATCAGGGTCGGATTGGCCGACGAGATCGTCGCCTACCTGGCACCGGTACTGCTCGGGGGCCCGCTCCTCGCCCTCGGCGACATCGGCGTCGACGGCATCGCGGATGCCCTGCCACTCACGATCGTCTCGCTCGACCTGCTCGGCCCCGACCTTCGCATCGTCGCAGAACCGGTTCGCGGCGAAAGCTCGGCCGTCTTCCTCGATTCTCCGGTCTCCTCCACAGCAGGCACCTCCTCCTCCACAGCAAGCACCTCCCCGACATCCGTCATCTCCGTCACCTCCGTCACCCCCTCCACCTCCGACCCGAAGGAGCACCACCTTGTTCACCGGAATCATTGAAGAAAAAGGCGAAGTCCTGGCAATCGAGCCGCGCGCCGATGTTGTTCGCCTGACGCTCCGCGCTCCCCTCGCCGTGTCGGGAGCTCGCCACGGCGATTCGATCTCGGTGAGCGGCGTCTGCCTGACCGTGGTCGACCAGACCGTGGATTCCTTCACCGCCGACGTGATGCAGCAGACCATCGACATGAGCACAGTCGGCTCGCTGAAGCCTGGTGACGCGGTCAACCTCGAGCGTGCAGCTCTGGTCGGCGACCGGCTCGGCGGCCACATCGTGCAGGGCCACATCGACGGCACCAGCACCGTGCTCGCAGTCACCCCCGGCGAGGCCTGGAGCGTGCTTCGCTTCAGTCTCAGCCCCGAGCTCGCCCCGCTCGTGGTCGACAAAGGGTCGATCGCCGTCGCGGGGGTGTCACTGACGGTGTCGAACGTCGATGGGGGCCACGGGCATCCGGGTGCCACGCCACCCACCGAGGGCGCCGACGCCGGCGATGCCCACACCGCTTCCGCGCACTGGTTCGAGGTATCGCTCATCCCCGAGACCCTCTCTGCGACCACCCTGGGCGCGCTTGCCGTCGGTGACGTCGTCAACATCGAGACTGACATTCTCGCCCGGCACGTCGAGCGACTGCTCTCGCTTCGAACAACCACCGATCCCACCACCAAGCCCACGACCACCCAGCGCTGAGGAGCCACCGATGTCACTCACACCCATGCCCGAAGTCCTGGCAGCTCTGCGCGCAGGCAAGCCCGTGATCGTCGCCGATGACGAAGACCGTGAGAACGAGGGCGACGCGATCCTCGCGGCCGAGCTCGCGACCCCCGAGTGGATCGCCTGGATGGTGCGCAACACCTCCGGCTTCCTCTGCGCCCCGATGACCGTCGAGCGCGCCGCCGCCCTTGAGCTGCCTCCGATGGTGGAGCGCAACGAAGACTCCCGCCGCACCGCCTACACAATCACCGTCGATGCGTCGTCACCGATCGTCACCACGGGCATCAGCGCCGCCGATCGCGCCTTCACCCTGCGCGCGCTGGCAGACGGCGCCTCGACGCCGGCCAGCTTCATCCGTCCCGGTCATGTCTTGCCGGTCGTCGCCGTCGCCGGCGGTGTTCGCGAGCGCCCGGGCCACACGGAGGCGTCTGTCGAACTGATGCAGTTGGCTGGGCTCTCGCCGGTCGGCGTGATCGGCGAGATCGTGAGCACCGACGGCTCCATGGCACGGATGCCCGAACTCCTCGAGATCGCAGCCCGCGAGGGTCTGCCCGTGACGACCATCGAGGCGCTCATCGTCTGGCTGAACGAAGCCGATGCGCGGGCAGAGGCCGGAACGGCTCTCGCCGTGGACGGCAACGAGGACGCCCCCGTCGTCGGGGCTGACACCGCCCTTTCTGACGCGGACAGCCACGGCTCGAGCAACACTGTCTCGAGCAGTAGTGGCTCGGCTAGTGCTGGCTCGACCAGTAGTGGCTCGACCAGTCGAGACGACCAGCGACCGACGCTCGGGTCGCGCATGGACCACGTGCCCGTCGATCTCGTAGACCGCGTCGAGTTCGCAGTCGAGACCCTGGTGCCGACCATCCACGGCACATTCCGGTTTCGCGCCTACCACGATCTGGTCTCCGGCGCAGATCACCTTGCCGTGATCGCCGGTGACCCGTCAGACCCGAGCTCCGTCGTGCGGATCCACTCTGAATGCCTCACCGGCGAGGCCTTCGGTTCGCTGAAGTGCGAGTGTGGCCCTCAGCTCACTGCGTCACTCGACCTCATCGCCGAGCTCGGCGGTGTGGTGATCTACCTGCGCGGCCACGAAGGTCGGGGAATCGGGCTCATCAACAAGCTGCGTGCGTACCAATTGCAGGAAGACGGGCTCGATACCCTCGACGCGAACCTCGCCCTCGGGCTCCCCGGCGATGTGCGCGACTACGGCGCAGCTGTCGCAATCCTCGAGGACCTGGGGCTCACCCATGTACGGCTGCTGACGAACAACCCCGAAAAGGTGCGCCAGCTCGAAGAGCGCGGCATCACCGTCGTCGAACGGGTGCCGCTGATCGTCGGCCGTGGCTCGGCGAACTCGTCGTACCTGGATGCCAAGCGCGACCGCATGGGTCACCTGCTGCCCCTCCCGACCCTCGTCGAGTAAGGCCCCCGGGCATCCAGCCCGTCCCCCACAACCGCGCATTTCACCGCACTCCCAACCCGAACCCCAACCCGAAAGGATGCCCGCGCATGGCCGGCACCGGAATCCCCACCTCCACCACTCTCGACGGCACCGGGCTCAAGGTGACGATCGTCGCCGGCCGCTGGCACGACGTGATCAGCAACGGGCTGCTCGCCGGGGCCCATCGCGCTCTCGAGGAGGCGAACGTCGAGATCACGGAGATCCGCGTCGCCGGGAGCTTCGAGCTTCCGGTCGTCAGCCGCGCCGCGCTCGAGGCGGGCGCAGACGCCGTCGTCGCCCTCGGCGTCATCATCCGCGGTGGAACCCCGCACTTCGAGTATGTCTCCGACGCTGCGACCTCCGGCCTCTCGCAGGTGAGCATCCTCACGGGCAAGCCGGTCGGGTTCGGCGTGCTCACTCTCGACGACGAGGCCCAGGGCCTCGACCGCGCCGGACTCCCAGGTTCCAAGGAGGACAAGGGCCGCGAGGCCGCCGAAGCTGCGGTCGCCACGGCCCTCACCCTGCGCGCCCTCCTCCCCGAGCATCCATAACCCCCCCTCCCTTCCTCCCAGTGAGTGTCCCAACTTCTGCTGCTCTGGCGCCCGAATCCCAGCAGAAGTTGGGACACTCACTGGGAGGACGCGGGGGGGGCGGGAGCTTTGGGGCGGGGGGCGGAGCGGGTTGGATGGCGCGTATTGTAGATGGGCGGCCACCAGCCGCCTCACCGTCACGCCGTGGTCGACTCTTCGCGCCCGATCGACGCGTTCTTCCCGGTTGTGTTTGACCGTTCTCCTGCTGAAAGCCGTTATGTCTTCGCCCACGTTCGCCCCGCCCGCCGCCGTCAACACCCGCTCGAGAGTCGTTCTCGCCAGTCTCATCGGCACCTCGATCGAGTTCTACGACTTCTACGTCTACGCCACTGCCGCCGTGCTGGTGTTCCCGAAGCTGTTCTTCCCGACCACCGACCCCAACGTAGGCCTGCTGACCTCGTTCGCGGTCTTCGGGGTGGCGTTCGTTGCGCGGCCCATCGGCTCGATCATCTTCGGGCACTTCGGTGACCGGATCGGCCGCAAGAAGACCCTCGTCGCGTCGCTTCTCACCATGGGCATCGCGACCGTGCTCATCGGATTTCTGCCGACGTACGCCTCGATCGGCCTCTGGGCGCCCATTCTGCTGACCGTCATGCGCTTCGCCCAGGGCCTCGGCCTCGGCGGCGAATGGAGCGGCGCCGCGCTGCTCGCCACCGAGAACGCCCCGGCCGGCAAGCGAGCGATCTACGGCACCTTCCCGCAACTCGGTGCTCCGATCGGCTTCATCATCGCCAACGGCGTGTTCCTCTGGCTGAACCTCGGCATGTCTGCAGCCGACTTCGCGAGCTGGGGCTGGCGTGTGCCGTTCATCGCGAGCGCCGTGCTCGTCGTAATCGGGCTGTACGTGCGCTTCAAGCTGGTCGAGACGCCGGCCTTCCAGAAGGTCATCGACGCGGGCGAGGTCGCGGCCGTACCCGTGGCACGGGTGTTCAAGACCAGCTGGCGCCCGCTCATCCTGGGCACGTTCATCATGCTCGCCACGTACACGCTGTTCTACCTGATGACAACGTTCACGCTGACGTTCGGCACCGCGTTCTCGTCTGCCACTGCGGCCAAGGCTGCGGCCGACAAGGCAGGCACGACCTTCAATCCGGCCACCTTCACACCCGGTCTCGGTTTCAACCGCAACGACTTCTTGATCATGCTCATCATCAGCGTCGTGTTCTTCGGCATCTTCACCCTGGTGTCTGGCCCGCTCGCCGAGCGCTTCGGGCGTCGCAAGACGCTCATCGTCACAACGATCGGCATCCTGGTGTTCGGCCTGCTGTTCGTGCCGCTGTTCGGGGCCGGAACCGTCGGAACGATGGCCCTGCTCATCATCGGCTTCACCCTCATGGGCCTCACCTTCGGCCCGATGGGCGCCGTGCTGCCCGAACTCTTCCCCGCGAACGTGCGGTACACCGGCTCGGCAATCAGCTACAACTTCGCGTCGATCCTCGGTGCGGCCGTGGCCCCGTTCATCGCGGTCGCACTCTGGCAGGCTGCCGGCGGCAGCCCTGTCTGGGTGGGCGTGTACCTCAGCGCGATGGCCGTGATCACGCTGATCGCACTCATCATCAGCAAAGAGACCCGAGACGTCGACTACGACTCCAACCTGTCCTGACGCGTGAACTGCGCCGTCGACTTTCCCGATGGTGCAGCTTCTGCGGCATTTCGTTGCACAAACGGGCAAGTGGATGCCCGGCTCACCCCGCGCAAAGTGAACCAGCGCGCGGGGTAGGCCCGGGCATCCATCACACCGTCAGTCGGGAACGATAGAAAGTACTCATGAGCACAGCAGATTCACGGGCCACCGCAGGTGCAAGCCGCGCGAGCGCAGCCAGCCCACGGGGTCGCAGCAGGGGCAGCGGGCGAGGCCGACGCGACAAAGACAACGGCCCGCGCGCGAAGTTCACAGACCTGCTGCCCTACCTGCTCGAGCACAAGAAGGTCCTTGCGCTCGTGATCGGCCTGAGCATCCTCGGTGCCGCAGCCAGCCTCGCCCAGCCCCTGCTCGTGAGCCAGGTCATCACCCAGGTCACGGCCGGCAACCCACTGAACGGGCTCGTCTGGCTGCTGGTGATTCTCGTCGTTCTGTCCGGCCTCATCAGCGGCTTTCAGCACTACCTGCTGCAGCGCACCGGCGAGGGCGTCGTGCTGTCGAGCCGCAAGCAGCTGGTGCGCCGGATGCTCAACCTCCCCATCCGCGAATTCGACACCCGCCGCACGGGCGACCTGGTCTCGCGGGTCGGCTCCGACACCACCCTGCTCCGCGCCGTGCTCACGCAGGGACTTGTCGATGCACTCGGAGGGTCGCTGGTCTTCGTCGGCGCGCTCATCGCGATGCTGATCATCGACCCCGTGCTGCTCGGGCTCACCGTTCTCGTCGTCGGCGTCTCGATCGTGGTCGTGGTGTTGCTCTCTGCGCGCATCCGTGTGGCCAGCCGTCAGGCGCAGGAGATGGTCGGCGACCTCGCAGCGAGCGTCGAGCGGGCCATCAGCGCCGTTCGCACGGTACGCGCGGCAAACGCCACCGAGCGCGAGATCAAGGCGGTTGAGAAAGACGCCGAGGGCGCCTGGGCCATGGGCATCAAGGTTGCGAAGATCTCGGCCCTCGTGGTCCCGGTCGCCGGGATCGCCATGCAGGTCGCCTTCCTCACCGTGATCGGTGTCGGCGGATACCGAGTTGCCAGTGGGGCGATCACCATCGCGTCTCTGGTGTCGTTCATCCTGTTCCTGTTCATGATGATCATGCCGCTGGGCCAGGCGTTCGGGGCGTTCACCTCGGTGAACTCCGCCCTCGGTGCGCTGGGCCGCATCCAGGAGATCATCACGCTGCCGAGTGAGGGTGAATTCGACCGCAAGCTCGCCCCGCTCGCCAGCAACGCCGAAGTGAGTGCCGCCGCATTCGCCCGTGCCGCCGCCAGCACGCCGATCGCCGTCGAGTTCGACGGCGTCGAGTTCGCGTACGCCGAAAGTGCCACGCCGGGTGACGGTGCTCCGGATGCGCAGGGTGTATTGTCAGGGCCTGGCACCGCGCTGCTCGCCGCGCACGGGCCGGTTGTCATGGCCGCTGGTGAGGTCGATACGGGCGCAACGAGTACCGCCACCGGAGCTCGCGGCGAAGTACCCGGCCCTGTCCGCGGGGAGTACCCGGGCGGATTCCCGGGCATAGTCTCTGGCGACATGCCTGGCGACATTCCCAATGAGATTTCCGGCGACGCCTCCCCCGAGCCCGCCTCGGCCGCGAGCTACCTCGCCGACTCCGGTGCGCGCGGCGGCACCGGGGCGGGCGTCGGCAGTCCGGGCACAGCTGATCCGGGCATCCGGAACACCACCGTTCTGCGCGGCGTGAGCTTCAGCGTGCCGCGGGGCCAGCGTGTGGCCCTGGTCGGGCCCTCTGGTGCGGGCAAGAGCACGATTCTTGCGCTCATCGAACGGTTCTACGACCCGACCTCCGGCGTGATTCGTGTCGGAGGCACCGACATCCGCCAGCTCGACCGCGAGGCCCTGCGCGCGCAGATCGGCTACGTCGAACAGGACGCCCCGGTGCTGGCCGGCAGCATCCGCTCGAACCTGCTCCTGGCGTCGCCCGCAGCAACCGACGAGGAGTGCGTGGCCGTGCTGACGGCGGTCAACCTGCTCGAGGTGCTCGAGCGGTCGCCAGAGGGTCTGGATGCTGCGGTCGGCGAAGAGGGCGTGATGCTCTCAGGCGGCGAACGCCAGCGCCTGGCCATCGCCCGTGCGCTTCTGGCTGCCCCGCCGATCCTGTTGCTCGATGAGTCGACCTCGAGCCTCGACGGACTCAACGAGCAGATGCTGCGCGAGGCGATCGATGCGGTCGCCGAGAACCGCACGCTGATCGTGATCGCACATCGGCTGTCGACTGTCGTCGACTCCGACGTGATCATCGTTCTCGACCACGGCTCCGTGGTCGGTGTCGGCACGCACTCGGAGCTCGTCGTCTCGACGCCGCTGTACCGCGAGCTCGCAAAGCGCCAGCTGCTGGTCTAGCGCGGCGGGCCGGAGCGCGGCTGCGGAACCGTCGGAGAATCCCAGCCGCCTCGGCGAACACGGCGGTACTGGCGCGGTTTCTCCGACGATTTCACACACCGGTGTGCACGCGCGATCCGCGTGCCACCGGTGACTATGCATGCAAGAGGGCTGGCGAACCCGAGTCAGGCCGTGGCAGCGGCGCCAGCCAGCTCGTACTGCAGTTCTGCCGCGCGCAGGGTGTTCACCAGCAACATCGCGATCGTCATCGGCCCGACGCCGCCGGGAACGGGCGTGATGAGCCCCGCCACCTCGGCCGCTGGGCCGAAGTCGACGTCGCCCGACAGGCCCTCGGGCCCGCGGTGGATGCCTACGTCGATCACGGTCGCGCCGGGCTTGATGTGCTCGGCTGTGATCAAGCCTTTCACCCCGACTGCCGCCACGACGATATCGGCCGCGCGACACACCTCCGCCAGGTTGCGCGTGCGAGAATGGGCAATCGTCACGGTCGCATTCCGATTCACGAGCAACTGGGCGACCGGTCGGCCGACGAGCTCAGAGCGACCGATGACCACGACGTTCGCGCCCTCGATCGGCACGTCGTACGCGTCGAGAAGCTCGATGACGCCCGCCGGAGTGCAGGGGCGCAGCCCGGGCTTCTGCTGCGCCAGCCGACCGACGCTCAGCGTCGTCAGGCCGTCCACGTCCTTCTCGAAGGGGATGAGGTCGATCAGCGGCGCAGCGTTCAGCTGCGCGGGTACCGGCAGCTGCAACAGGATGCCCGATACCTGCGGGTCGGCGGCCAGACGACGTAGCAGCGACTCGACCTCCGCCTGGCTCGCGTCTTCCGGCAGGTGCTGGTGCAGGTCTGCCATTCCAGAAGCGACCGTGGACTTGCGCTTGTTGGCGACGTACACCTCGGACGCCGGGTCACCGCCGACGAGTACCGTGGCGAGCCCCGGCTGCACGCCGGTTCTGGCGATGAATGCCGAGACATCATCTTTCAGCGCTGCGCGGACGCGCGCAGCGACAGCCTTGCCGTCAATGAGACCTGCGGTCACCTGTCTACTCCCTCACAAAAGCCTTCGAGCACGTCACATGCGCCTGATGGCACAGTGACAGCCCGCCGATCACAGAATCGTGGTCGAATTCCGGTATGTCATCACACGGTCTTCACAATGCCACTGCACGGCCCGAGCGAGAACGCTGCGCTCCACCTCGGCGCCCCGACGCTCGAGCTCCCCCACGCTGTCGCGGTGCGAGACCCGAACCACGTCCTGCTCGATGATGGGGCCCTCGTCGAGGGTCGCCGTCGCGTAGTGTGCGGTCGCGCCGATCAGCTTGACTCCGCGCTCCTTGGCCTTCAGGTACGGCCCGGCACCGGCGAAAGCCGGAAGGAAGGAATGGTGGATGTTGATCACTGGGCAGCCGACATTGTCGAGGAAGTCCGCGGAGAGGATCTGCATGTAGCGGGCCATAACCACGAGATCCACCTTGCCCGTCAGAAGCTCGAGTGCACGAGCTTCTGACTCGACCTTGGTCGCGCGGCTGATCGGAATGTGCACGAAGTCGATGCCGAAGCTGGCCACATCGGCGGCGAGGTCGGGGTGGTTCGAGATGACCATGGTCACGTTCATGTCGAGCTCGTTGCGCCTGTTGCGCCACAGCAACTCGAGCAGGCAGTGGTCGTACTTCGAGACCATGATCGCGACGCGCTTGGGTGTCGCAGCATCGGTGAGGGCGAACGTCATACCGAAGCGCTCGCCGACCTGGTCTGCGAACGCGGCGGTGAGCCCGGGCAGGGCTTCAGCGAGACCCTCGCGGTGGAAGACGGTGCGCTGGAAGAATTCGCCGTTCTCCGAGTCGGTGGAGAACTGCCCGAGTTCCACGATGTTCGCGCCGTGTTCGGCCAGGAAGCCGGCGACGGCAGCGACGATACCGGGCTGGTCAGCGCACTGGATCGTGAGGCGCCCGATGTCCTTGTTGGCCGCCGTCGACCCCGCGCCCGTCACGGTCGCGGTCGCCGTGGTGGCAAACGCGCCCGTCGAGTTCGGGGCATCGTGTACTGCGCCGCCAGCGGGCGACTCTTCGGGCATCATCGGTAGACGCACTCCTTCGGAACAGTTTCACTTCTAACGGTACCGGGTTCGCAGGGGCACTCAGCGCCGCCGCTGCCTGCGCGGGGGCGCTGCCGCAGCCACCCTGCGCCGCCGCTACCTGCGCCGCCTCCACCTGCGCCACCCCCACCAGCGCCACCCCCACCAGCGCCACCCCCACCTGCCAGCGCCCTCGCCGGGTGAGCGCGCGCGACGGCGTCTCGCTGCAGGCCTCAGCCGGAGACGGCCCAGAGCGCCACTGCACTCGCGGCTGCCACGTTCAGAGAGTCGATGCCGTGCGCCATCGGGATGCTCACGATCGTGTCTGCCGCAGCCAGGGCGCTGTCGGTCAGCCCGTCTCCCTCTGCACCGAGCACCAGCGCCAGCTTATCGGGCCGGCCATCTGTGTCTGAGAAGTCACGCGCAAAATCCCGAAGCGACACCGCGTCAGGCGAGAGGGCAAGCGCAGCGATGTGGAATCCGGCCGTTCTCAGCTGCGGTTCCAGGGTGTCCCAGTCACCAGACCGTGTCCACGGCACCTGCAGAACCGTGCCCATGCTCACGCGGATCGCCCGGCGGTAGAACGGGTCGGAGCAGCGGGGCGTGACGAGCACAGCGTCGGCCCCGACAGCTCCCACAGAACGGAAGATCGCCCCGACGTTGGTGGGGTCGGCGACGTTCTCGAGCACCACGACGAGCCGGGCATCCTGCAGCACCTCGCCGACCGGCTGGAGGAGCGGGCGGTTCATCGAGGCGATGATTCCGCGGTGCAGAATGTAGCCCGTCAGCTCGGCGAGGAGCTCACCGGGGCCGACGAAGATCGGCACGGTCTCGGCCCACTGCCCCAGTGCGGCGACTACTTCGTCGAGAGAACCGCCGAGTGCGAGAACAGAGCGCGGTACGTGCCCCGCACCCACCGCGCGCTCGAGTACGAGGGCGGATTCGGCCAAGTACAGCCCGAATTCGCTGCTGCGGGCCTTGCGAAGAGCGACATCGGTCAGATGCGAATAGTCGGCCAGCCGCGGGTCGCTGAGCTCGGTGACTTCGACGACGTTCACCATTGGCGCCGGCTCACTCGCGTGCTCTCCCGATGCCGGAGTTGGCGCGGTCGACACGTGCGTTCACGATCATGCGCGCGCCTCAGCAGTGCTAGTACCCTCAGCAGCGCCGGTACCCTCAGCAGCGCCGGTACCCTCAACACCCCGCGTACCCCCAGCATCGACATCATGCGCCGCATCGCCATCACCCGCAGAATCGCCAGCCGATTCAGACAAGACCAATTCCGCCCCGGCATGGGCCAGCTCAGCGAGCGCGGCCGCACTCGACTCAGCAGCCACGCCGGCGATCAGGTCGGTGAGCACGCGAACCCTGCGGCCGTGTTCGATCGCATCGAGCGCCGACGCCCGGACACAGTAGTCGGTCGCCAGCCCCACGATGTCGATCTCCGTCACCGCGTGCTGGTCGAGAAGATCATGCACCGTCGCGCCCTCCTCCGTCGTTCCTTCGTAGATCGAGTAGGCCGGCTCGCCCTGCCCTTTGTGCACGTGGAAGTCGATCCGCACACCAGCCAGGTCGTCGTGGTAGGCCGCTCCGGGCGTGCCTGCCACGCAGTGAACGGGCCAGGTGTCGACGAAATCCGGCCCCTCTACCCCTGCAAAGTGCCCGCCGTTGTCGTTGTCGGCGTCGTGCCAATCACGTGAGGCGATCACCAGGTCATAGGCTTCCGGATGCCCGGCGAGAAGTCGCGCGATCCCCGCCGCCACGGCGTTTCCCCCCTCGACGCCCAGCGCCCCACCTTCGGTGAAATCGTTCTGCACGTCGATGATGAACAGGGCTCTGTGCATGGTCAGCTCCTCACACGATCTGTGCCGGAGCAGGCCGGTGAGGCCTCACTCCTGCGTTTCAAGTCTACGCAGGTCGCTGAAATGGGTGATGTGATCCATTCGCCCGATCATCCATTCGAGAGTGCATCACCGCACGTGTAGATGCCGACCGTCAACGCGTCCAGGGCCGCCCTGCCCCCGTCGATCGAGCTGTCGAGTGAGAAGAATGCGAAGGTCAGCGTGCTCCCGTCGGCCGCGTGCACGACCCCGGCGAGAGTGTTGGCCGTGTCGATCGACCCGGTCTTCGCCTGCACCTTGCCGTTCACGACGGAGTTCGCTCCGGTGAAGCGGTACGACAGGGTGCCGGTCTGGTCGGCGACTGGCAGACCGTCGAGGATGACGCCGAGGTTGGCCTCCCTGGCGTTGATCTTGTCGAACAGTGCGGTCAGGAAGAGCGCGGAGACGGCGTCGTCGTTGCTCAGCCCGGAGCCGTCGACGATGACGAGGTTGCTGGTGTCGAGCCCGTACGACGAAGCGAGTGCCTTCGGGATCGCGGCCTGCAGGGAGGCGAAGGTGTTGCCCGCGCCCAGCTTGATCGCGGTGAGCCTGGCGAGCATCTCCGCCTCGGTGTTGTCGGAGCGGAGCAGTGCCTCCTGCACCATGGTCGAGACCGGCGCTGACCGCACCGCCCCGAGAGATACGGCCCCAGGCGAAGCGACGCCACCGACCAGTTTCGCCCCCGATGCGATCGAACCCAGGGCGCTCTGGAACGCCTGGCCAGCCCGGCTGACCGGGTCTGCGCTCCGCGGCGAGGTGTCGGCAGACGGGTTCGCCCTGTCGCCGTCGACCATCAGTGCGGTGATTTCGGCGGTCGAACCGTCGGTTTGCTCGACCCTGTCCCATGACGACTGCCACGGGTCACCGCCGAACAGCGAGCTGTCGAGCACGATCGTCGAGATCGGCACCCCCGCGTGCGCCGGGTCTGCCGCCCAGGCCGCCTTCACCTGGTCGGCGAGCTGCCCCATGGTCGAGGCTTCGTGGTAGATGTTCGACGAGCCACTCGCCAGCGTCACATCGCCGCCACCCACCAGGACAACCGTGCCGGGAGTGTCACCGGCAACCACAGACGTCTGCACCCGATAGTCGGGCCCGAGCACTGCGAGCGCCGCCGCCGACGTCAGCACCTTCATGACGCTCGCCGTGCGTGAATAGGTCGACCCATTGCGGTCGAAGAGAATCTCGCCCGTGTCGGCCTTGCGCACGGTGCCCTGGAACGTCCCCATCCCCGAGGCGGCCGCCAGCGAGCCGACCGAGCAGGTTCGCACGGCCTCTGGCGCGGCGGCGGCGGTCGGCTGCGGCCGCCTGGTCGGCACCGGAACGGTCGAGACCGGCGTGGACGGGGCGGGCGAGCTGATCGCGAGAGCATCGGCCACGGCCGGGGGCTGGGCGTTCGCCACCAGCGCTCCCGTGGCGAACGACCCGGCCGCCAGCGCCGCAAAGGCCACCCACGCGCCGACCACGAGGAGCCCACGACGACGAGCGTTCGTGGAGGTGCGGTGGCCGGGCATCCGTTCAATTTACCAGCCGTGCCTGTCCGGTCACCTGAGAACGAAGGGTGTCGGTGATGCCGCGGCCACGACGTGCCCGGCCGTCACCCTCGCGGGGCCCCAGACGCTACTCGCCCGGGTAGACCAGACCGATCTGGCGGCGCACTTCGTCGAGCACGCCCATGATCGCGACACTCTCGCTGACCGGCAGCAGTTCACTTTCTCTGAGGCCCGCGTTCACGAGGCGTTCCAGTTCGGCCGCCTGGTACTGCATGCCTCGTGAGACAACCGGATGATCGAAGCTCTCGATCACGGTT
Organism: Subtercola frigoramans; assembly: GCF_016907385.1. Classification (NCBI taxonomy): domain Bacteria; kingdom Bacillati; phylum Actinomycetota; class Actinomycetes; order Micrococcales; family Microbacteriaceae; genus Subtercola; species Subtercola frigoramans. The sequence goes on from NZ_JAFBBU010000001.1 coordinate 3,208,701, forward strand.
CCCTCCGCGTCGATCACGCGGAACGTCGTCGGCTTGTACCAGGTGTCGTCGATCTCGATTCGGGCATCCGTGCCGATGACGGTCGCCGCATTCGGGCCCAGCGTGTCGAGAGCGCAGTGCAGCACCGAGCGCCCGGTCTCTCCGTGCTCGAAGATGATCGCCGTCTGCCGGTCGACGCCGGTGGACGTCTTCGTGGCCGAGGCGAGAATCCGCGTCGGCAGTCCCAGCACATCGACGGCGAACGACACCGGGTAGATGCCGAGGTCCAGCAGTGCTCCTCCACCCAGAGCGGGGTCATTGAGTCGGTGGGATGGGTCAGAAGGCAACTTCTGGTCGTGGTCGGCGAGCACGGTGTGCACCTCGCCGAGGGTTCCGGTCGCGATGATCTCGCGGATGCGCACCATGTGTGGCAAGAAACGCGTCCACATGGCCTCGAGCACCACCAGCTTGCTTCGTTCGGCTTCGTCGGCGATGAGCTGCGCTTCGAGGGCGTTGAGGGTGAAGGGCTTCTCCACCAGAACGTGCTTTCCGGCTCGCAACGCCAGCAGGGTGTTGGCGACATGCATCGGGTGCGGGGTTGCCACATAGATCGCATCGACGTCAGGGTCGGCTACGAGTTCTTCATAACTGCTATGCGCGGTCGGGTTCCCGAATTCCGCGGCGAACCTCTCAGCACCGCCGGCAGAACGCGAGCCAACCGCACTCAGAATGAGACCATTTGCCAGAAGGTCGGTGGCAAAGGCAGTGGCAATACCACCCGTGCCCAGAATTCCCCAGCGAATCGTGTGTGCCATCCGTTGCCAACCTCTCGTCGTGGCGCGCACGTGAGCGCAGCCAAACCATGAAGCCCCAGCGACCCTTGCGGGAGACTGGGGCTTCGATGGGGCCGCCTATCAGAATCGAACTGATGACCTATTCATTACGAGTGAATCGCTCTACCGACTGAGCTAAGGCGGCAATGGCCGATGGTTCGCACCGGCACAGCAAGCAAGCTTATAGGAGTGTATGGAGCTCGCGAAACGAGTTGGCCAGGAGCACAGGCATCGGCGGCGTGTCCGCCCGTTCGGCCCAGCAGCCCCAGGCGTGCCGCATCCCGGCAATCGCGACCAGGGCATAGAGGCGAGACCGTTCGTGAATGGCAGGATGATCGGGGGTTTCACGCTCGCCTGCTGGGCTCCGGGCACCCGTCGTCAACCGCTGCTCAACCAGTTCGGTCAGTTCGACTTCGAACTCGCGAAAGCTGCTGATTCGCTGCACCAACAACTGGGGATAGTCGCGAATCACGATCTTGCGAAGCGTGTGCATCTCAAAATCTTCGGTTTCTGCGTCAGACATCGAACTCAGCAACACGAGGAGGCCATCGAGGATGGGCTCGTCAGGCCCGGCGCCGAGGAATCGTGCGGCGACTTCGGGCGTGATGTCGAACGGGGTCTCGCCGAGAACAGCGGCCTCCTTCGACGGGAAGTAGTTGAAGAACGTTCGCGGGGAGATGTCGGCATGGCGACTGATCTCGTCGACGGTGACGTTGTCGAGGCCCCTGTCTCGACTGAGCTCGAGAACAGCGAACTGGATGCTGCGGCTGGTCGCGATTCGTTTTCGCTCGCGTAGCCCGGGCACTGCCGTCTCGGGCACGGCCGTCTCGGGCACCGCCGTCTCGGGCACGGGGGCTCCGGGAGCACCGGCGAGCTGCGTTGCGGTCGCGGTCGAGTTCATCACGGTGTCAATTATTGCAGACTCCGCAATTTTGCACCCACTTCACGCCTGCGCGTTTGCCTGAAATCCATACCTGCGCCGGTTGAGTAGGCCGAAGGTCGTATCGAAACCCCCACACGACCACAGTTCAACGTCAGCACCGCCCGATCTGGCCGGCGCCGCACCGGGTTCTTTCGCCGGAGTCGGCGACCCTCAGTTCGTGCACTTCGGGTCGCTCGCCGGCACCGTACCCGTCAGGAAGTACTCGTTCACGATCTTCTTGACACACGTCGAGGTGTTGTACGCCGTGTGGCCCTCGCCGACGTAGGTGATGAGCTGGGCGCTGGTGAGCTGCTTGGCCACAGACTGGGCGTCTTCGTACGGGGTGGCGGGATCGTCGGTCGTTCCGACCACGAGGATCGGCTTTGCGCCGACAGCACTCACCGGCCCGGGAGTGCGGGTTGCCGGCACCGGCCAGGCGGCACAGCCGATGTCGCCGTACGTCCACCACGGCCCGAACGTAGGCGAGGCTGCGATCAGTTCGGTGTTCTGCTGCGCGATCGTCGCGGGATCGGTGACGGCGGGATAGTCGAGGCAGTTGATGGCCGTGAAGGCCTCGGTCTGGTTGTTCTGGTACGTGCCGTCGGCGTTTCGGCCGTTGTACGCATCGGCGAGCTGGAACGCCAGGTCGGCCTTACCCTGCTTGACCTGCGTCACCATCTGCGTCAGGTACGGCCAGCTGTCCTGGCGGTAGAGCGGGTAGAAGATCGCCGTGAGCAGCGAGGCAGAACCGAGCTCCCGCCCGTCACTGGCGCGGATGGGGCTCGCATCGACAGCATTCAGAAGCGTCTGGACCTGTTTCGATGCGTTGTCGACGGTACCGGAGAACGGGCATCCGGAGCTGGCGAGGCAGTCCTTGAGGTAGGCACGCATCGCGCCCTCGAAGCCCTTGGCCTGGCCGAGAGTTGAGGCGAACCCGGTGGAGGTCGGGTCGACCACGCCGTCGAGCACAAGACGGTTCACCTTGGTCGGGAACATGTCGGCGTACACCGCACCGATGAAGGTGCCGTACGAGTAGCCGAGATAGTTGAGCCCGGTGTCTCCGATGGCCGCCCGCAGGGCATCGAAGTCCCGCACGGTGCTCTCGGTGTCGACGTGGCCGAGAAGGGCACCCGTCTTACTCAGGCACCCCGCGCCGAATGCCGTGGCACTCGCCTTGGCTGCCGCCTGCCACTGGGCAGAACCGTGCGCGCCGGGGATGACGTCGTAGAGGTAGGAGTCCATCTGGGAGGGGGTCACGCAGCTGACCTCCGTAGAGGCGCCGACGCCCCGCGGGTCAAACGCGACGATGTCGTACTGCTGCTGCAGCTCGGGGTCGACCGCGAAGTCAACGCTGTCTTTCACGAAGTCCACGGCCGAGACCCCGGGGCCACCCGGGTTGACGAACAGGCTGCCGAGCCGGTTACTGCCCTTGGCTGGCTGCTTGATCAGCGCGAGTGAGACCGTGTCGCCGGTGGGTTCGCTCCAGTCGAGGGGCACCACGGCCTTCGCGCACTGGAATCCCCCTCCGCAGTCGGCCCAGGCTAGGGTCTGGCCGTAGAACGGCTGCAGTGCCGCGTCGACTTTCTCGCCTGTGGGCGTCGAGCTGCCGGCGGGCTGGCCTGTGGAGGAGGTGCCTCCGGTTGCCCCGAACCACGTCGAGCAGCCGGAGAGCACCAGGGCAAGTGCGGTTGCCGCGGCGGCGAGGCCGAGCATCCGGTTGCGGGCGCGCGGGCGTGTGCGTGCGGGTGACGGTGACCTCACAGTTGGGCCTTTCGTGGTGCGGATGGAAGCGCCACGGTGATGAGCATGGCCTCCAGCGAGAGCGTGGGGGTGACGTTTCGCGAGATTCGGGTGCGCGCGACGGCGATCGAATCCATGATCGCCAACGTCTGTGCCGGTTCAGTATCGCGTGCGGCGGCCTCGATTTCGCTGTGAATCGCGAGGTTGATCGGCTCGAGCGTCGATTCGAGCTGCAGCAGCAGAATGTCGCGGTAGAGCGACAGCAGGTCGACGAGAATTCGGTCGATGCCGTCTCTCAGGCTTCGGGTCGCGCGGCGCTTCTGGTCTTCTTCGAGCGTCTTCACCTGCGAGCGCAGCCCCATCGGCACGGCCTGGCCCGGCTCGACCCCCAGGCTTCGAAGTGTGCTCTCGCGCTCTTCGGCGTCGCGCTCCTCGGTGATGGCTTCGGCATCGGCTTTCGCGAGCTCGAGCAGGCGCGCCGCGGCGAGCACGGCACCGGGAACGCTCCGGATGCCCAGGGCAACCTTCAGCGTCTCATCACGCCGCGCGCGGGCCTCGTGGTTGGTGGCGAGCCTGTGGGCCATGCCGATGTGGCTCTGCGCCTCGCGGGCCGCGCGTTCGGCCGTCGCCGTATCGACCCCGTCACGGCGTTCGAGCAGGCGGGCGACGTCTTTCGTGCTCGGAATGCGGAGGCGCACCGACCGCACACGCGAACGGATCGTGGGCAGCAGGTCTGCCTCGCTGGGCGCGCAGAGGATCCAGACCGTGCGCTCCGGCGGCTCTTCGAGCGCCTTCAGCAGCACGTTCGAGGTGCGCTCCGCCATACGGTCGGCGTCTTCGATGACCATCACCCGGTAGCGCGAGACGGAGGGCGAGAACTGCGAGCTCGCAACGAGGGTGCGGACCTCCTCGATGGAGATGATCACCCGGTCGGTACTGAGCACGGCAAGGTCGGGGTGCGTGCGTGCGGCGACCTGGCGGCAGTCAGCGCACACCCCGCAGCCGCCATTGCGGCACAGCAGCGCAGAGGCGAAGGCGTAGGCGAGGTTCGAACGCCCCGAACCGGGCGGGCCGGTGATGAGCCACGAGTGTGTCATGGCGCCGTGGCTCGAGGCAGAGTGATTCGCGCCGACAGGCACTTCACCTATCGGACCTGCCGACACCGGGGTAGCTGTTGCAGAGGCGGCAGTGGTCAGTGCGGTAGCGGCTGGACCAGCACTGGCCGGCCCAGCAATGTCCGGGGCAGCACTCGCCGGGGCAGCACTGGCCGGGGCAGCACTGGCCGCGGCCGCGCGGAAGACCTCGATGGCCTCACTCTGGCCGGTCAGCTCATCCCACACGCTCATACAGACAACCTACCCGGCGGCGCCGACAGCCCGGCGACCGCGCGCCAGCACTCAGCACTCAGCACTCAGCACTCAGAGCAGCGTGCTGATGCGATCGCGGATCAGCTGCGCGATGACCTCGGGCGGCTTCGTCGCGTCGATCACGACGAATCGCACCGGGTCAGCCGCAGCAATCGCCAGGAATGACTCGCGCACACGACGATGAAAATCGCTCTTCTCGGCCTCGAGCCTGTCAAATCGCTTCTGGGCGTTGTCGAGGCGCGCGCGGGCTTCGTCTTCATCGAGGTCGAGCAGAATGGTGAGATCGGGCCGCAGGCCTTCTGTCGCCCACTCCGAGATCTTCCGCACTTCCGCGCCGTCGAGAACCCGCCCGGAGCCCTGGTAGGCGACCGACGAGTCGATGTACCTGTCCTGGATGACGACGTCGCCGCGCGCGAGGGCCGGCCGCACCTTCGTCGCAATGTGCTGTGCGCGGTCTGCGGCGTACAGCAACGCCTCCGCCCGCGGGGTGATGTGGCCCCGGCTGTGCAGCACGATCTCGCGCACCTCGAGCCCGAAGTCGGTTCCGCCCGGCTCCCGGGTATGGATGATCGTGCGCCCCTGCCCCGCGAGCCAGCTTTCGAGCAGCGCCGCCTGGGTCGACTTGCCCGACCCGTCACCACCTTCGATCGTGACGAACAGCCCGCGCGCCGAGCGCGCAGGCTCCGGGACCACATCTTCCGGGCCCACTTCACCCAGGCCCATCACGTCCGGACTCACTTCTTGGGGGCAGCCTTCTTCGCCGCAGCAGCCCTCGCAGGAGCGGCTTTCGCGGTAGCAGTCTTCGCGGTTGCGGTCTTCGCGGTAGCAGTCTTCGCGGTAGCAGTCTTCGCTGGAGCCTTCTTCGCCGGCGTCTTCCGCGCCGTCGTCGCCCTCGCCGTGGTTGTGCGGGGTTTGGCCGGGCCCTTCGCCCGCTTGTCGGCGAGGAGCTGCACGGCACGGTCGAAGTCGATGTCTTCGATCATCTCGGCCTTGGGAATCGTGGCATTGGTCACACCGTCGGTGACGTAGGCGCCGAAGCGACCGTCTTTGATCTTGATCGCCTTGCCGCTCTCGGGGTCGGGGGCCTCGAATTCCTTCAATGCACTGGATGCCCGACGTGCGCCATATTTCGGAGCCGCGAACAGTTCCAGCGCGCCCGGCAGGTCGATTTCGAAGATCAGGTCTTCGCTGTCGAGCGACCTCGTGTCTGTTCCGCGCTTGAGGTACGGGCCGAACTTGCCGTTCTGGGCAGTGATCGACTCGCCCAATTCGGGGTCGTCGCCGACCGTTCGCGGCAGGGAGAGCAGTTTCAGCGCGGTTTCGAGGTCGATAGCGGCGAGATCCATCGTCTTGAAGAGCGAAGCGGTCCGCGGTTTGACGGCAGCCGCAGCCTTCGCGGCCTTCTTGACCGGAGCCTTCTTGACCGGAGCCTTCTTGACCGGCGCCTTCGTTGCGCTGGTCGTGGACGCCGCAGCAGCGGACGTCGGCTCAGCGACAGGTTCGGCAAGAAGTGCAGCCGCAGCTTCAGCCAGGGCGACTGTGGCCTCCATGTCGACGACCGGTTCCGGCTCGAGCTCGGTGACGTAGGGGCCGAATCGGCCGTCCTTCGCCACGATGTTCTTGCCGTTCTCGGGGTTCACGCCGATCACGCGGTCGGTCACGACGGGTGCGTCGATGAGCTCCTGTGCCTTGGCGAGCGTGAGTTCGTCGGGGGCGAGCTCCGGCGGGATGTTGACCCGTCGCGGGGGTGTGATCTCCCCGGTCGAGGTGTCCAGATCATCCGCGACCTCGAGATAGGGGCCGTACTTACCGATTCGCAGGGTGATCTCGTCAGACAGCGCAATCGAGTTGATCGCGCGCGCATCGATGTCGCCGAGGTTGTCGATGACGTCGCGAAGGCCCTTGTGACCCTCGTTGCCGAAGTAGAAGCCGTTGAGCCAGTCGACGCGGTCTTCTTCACCACCGGCGATCTTGTCGAGGTCGGATTCGAGTTCGGCGGTGAACTCGTAGTTCACGAGCTCGGCGAAGTACTCCTCGAGCAGTCGCACGACCGAGAACGCGATCCAGTTCGGCACGAGCGCCTGGCCTCGCGGGGTGACGTACCCGCGGTCGATGATCGTCGAGATGATCGAGGCGTACGTCGACGGGCGCCCGATTCCCAGCTCGTCGAGGGTCTTCACCAGGCTCGCCTCGGTGTAGCGCGGGGGCGGGCTGGTCTCGTGGCCCGCTGCGTCGACAGACACCGCGGCGAGCGCCTGGCCCGTGACGAGCGGAGGCAGCTTGGATTCCGTCGGCTCATTCGAGGCGTTGCGCTCTTCGTCGACGCTCTCTTCATACGCGAGCATGAAACCGCGGAACGTGATGACCGTGCCGCTCGCCGAGAATTCCGCCAGGGTGGTCTTCGTCAGGCCTTCGACCGAAGTTGGGCCCGCCTCGATGGTGACCGAAGCCGTCGAACCCTTCGCGTCAGCCATCTGCGATGCCACAGTGCGCTTCCAGATGAGTTCATAGAGCTTGAAGTCGTTGCCGCGGAGTGCCGATGCGAGCTGCGCGGGAGTGCGGAATGTCTCACCGGCGGGGCGGATCGCCTCGTGGGCCTCCTGCGCGTTCTTGCCCTTGCCTGAGTAGAGGCGAGGTTTGTCGGGCACCGTCTCTGCGCCGTAGAGCTGGGTCGCCTGTGACCTGGCTGCGTTCAGGGCCTGCTGCGAAAGCGACGGCGAGTCGGTTCGCATATAGGTGATGTACCCGTTCTCGTAGAGCGACTGGGCAACACTCATCGTCTGCCGGGCAGAGAACCGGAGCTTGCGCGCCGCCTCCTGCTGAAGGGTGGATGTAGTGAACGGCGCAGCCGGTCGCCGCGTGTAGGGCTTCGATTCGACGTTCGAGACACGGATGCTCACGCCGGGGTCTTCGAGGGCACCAGCCAGTGCCTGCGCCTGCGTCTCGCTCAGCATGGTGGCCTTGCTCTTGAGCTGGCCCTGCTCGTCGAAGTCGCGACCGGTCGCGATCCGTTCGCCGTTCACGCGCACGAGTCGAGCACCGAACGGGAGTGCATCGGCTCTTCCGATGCTGGCAGCATCTGCGAGCACTGCGTTGAGATCCCAGTAACTGGCTGCGGTGAACGCCAGGCGTTCGCGTTCACGTTCCACGACAAGGCGGGTGGCTGCGGACTGCACGCGCCCTGCCGAAAGACCAGGCCCGACCTTCCGCCACAGCACGGGCGAGATCTCGTAGCCGTAGAGGCGGTCGAGAATGCGGCGGGTCTCCTGCGCATCGACCAGCGCTTCGTCGATATCACGAGTGTTGTCCCTGGCGTGCTCGATCGCCTCTTTGGTGATCTCATGGAAGACCATGCGCCGCACCGGAACCTTGGGCTTCAGTACTTCGAGCAGGTGCCAAGCGATGGCTTCACCTTCGCGGTCCTCATCAGTTGCAAGATAGAGTTCGTCGGCGTTGGCCAGCGCCTTCTTCAGCTCGGCAACCGTCTTCCTCTTCTCCGGCGACACGACGTAGTACGGAGCGAATCCATTCTCGACGTCGACGGAGAACTTGCCCAATGAGCCTTTCTTGAGCTCCGGCGGGAGGTTTTTCGGCTCGACAAGGTCGCGAATGTGGCCGACCGAGGCCTGGACCTCGTATCCGTCGCCCAGGTACTGCGCGATGGATTTCACCTTGGTTGGTGACTCGACGATGACGAGCTTTCTCGGGCCTGACACTGTGCTCCCTGACGTTTCATGGGTTTGCGGGCCTGCACCTCGCGTGCTGGTCCGTCAGCCACACCATACACACCCCCTCCGGTGCAATGCCTAATCACGTGGCAGCGGGGATCGGGTCGCCGACGGTGTTTTCGCCCTTGCCCATACAGGAATGAGGAGGATGATGAGGGTCGTAACTCAATGGAGAGGAGTTGACTGACGTGTCAACAACCAACGCTTCGACCTATACCGCGAAGCTCACCGACGGGCCACTAGAGGGCAAGACCATCCGCACGGACTTCACCGTGGAAGGCGATCCGCAGCCCAGATTGACGATCCCCACGAATTCAGAGGCGAAGGAATACCTCTATATCCGCGGAGGCAGCATCGAGTTCGGAGCCGACGACTCACACAGCCGCCAGCCGAGTGCCGTGGACTATCGATTCGTGCAGGCGGTCTTCCACTGACCGCTGCTGATCTGACCGTCTGCTGATCTGACCGTCTGCTGATCTGACCGTCTGCTGATCTGACCGCCTGACGACCGACAGCACCACGCCGGCCGGGCTCCCGACTTTCGGGCAGCCCGGCCGTTTCCTTTCGTAGAACGCCTGGCGCTGTCGGGTCTGTCTCCGCCATCGGACTCGCCTCAGGTGAAGGGCCGGCCCTGGCGTGCACCGTGACCGTCACTCCCCAGATCGTTCTGGTCACCGTAACTTTCGCGATGAGGCCCTCGACCGTGCACGCCGTCACTTCGCTACCACCGAGTCCCGACGCTGTGGCCGCATTCTCACAGGGAAATCCCGCCACCGCACCCGACGCCGTGTCTGCTGCAGCGAGCGCGGCGGATTCGGCGTCGGCACGGAGTTGCCCTTTCTCGCTGAGCGCGGTCGACACGGCGAGCACCAAGACGACAACCGCCATCAGTACAGCGATGACGGCGAGGGTGATCACGGAGCCCGATCCACGATCATCGCGCAGGAACGACCAGAGCCCCGCCGGGCGGCACCATTCGCGACAGTGACCGGTCATCATCTACCGCCACTCATCGCGCAGGACCGTGCACCGACCTCAAAGCCGAGTTCTGTTTCGCCCAGAACCACGGGCGCAGAAACGGTGGCGCAGATGAAGTCCCCTTCGGTATTCGTCAGCAGGGAATGCGCGCCGACCAATTCCGTCACTCTGGCTTCAGCGGCGGCCGGCGACTCGTCCCTGCCGAGGCTCCGTGCGGCAATCGATGCGGCATCGACAAGCCGAAGGCGGAGACTCCCCGCCTGGAGTGCACCGAGCGCGAGCGCGAGCACCAGGATCGCGGCCGGAAGGGTCAGGGCGAACTCTGCCGTCACCGTTCCCTCGTCTCGGCCGAGGGCCGCCTGGAGACTCCTGCACATCGATGAAGGCACCGTTCGCCGAGCCGGCTGCGACGGGTCAACCAGCGACGGTGAGCGCATGATGGATCATCTCTGTGAGCATGCCGCGCACCTCGTCACCCCTCAGAATGACGACAAGGAGGCCGGCGAAGCCCACCGCCGCCATCGTCGCTATGGCGTATTCGGCCGTGACGGAGCCGGTCTCGTCAGCGAAGGCCGACTTCATGGCGTCGATGCGGGCCCGGGCGGCGTTGAGCAAGTGAATGGTCCTGGTTCTGAGTCGAGTCATGCGCGGATCTCCGGTCTGTGATGTGGGGTCGAATGTGAAATGTGTTGTTCGTTTCCCCATCGTCGGTCTCAGAATCCGGCGACAGAGCGGATGTCTCATGATCTGTGGAAACGGGAGCGAGATCGCGCTTGTGGAGGAGACCATCGCTGGAATCGCGGCGGCGTCTTCAGTTGCCTGGGCTCCCCAGAGTTGTGGCGATGACGCCGAGCAGGAGCGGAGCGACGCCCAGCAACATGAACGCCGGCAGCACGCAGACCCCCATCGGCACCGTCAGCCGGACTCCGAGCGTCGCCGCCCGGGCCTGGCTCACCGCCAGTGCTGCGCGACGGGCCTGAGCACCCTCGGCGCGGAGGAGTTCTGCCGCCGGCACGCCAGCTCGACGCGAGAGGTCGAGAACAGCATCCAGTCGGCCCTGGGCACCCAGGTCTTCGAGGCGATTCGAGGCCAGCGCTTCGGCCACTACTCGGCCTGCGCGATCCAGTGACACTCCCCCGCTGAGGGCGACGGCCGTGAGTTCGAGGGTGATTCCCGGGAGCGAGAGGGAGGGCATGGCCGAGGCCACGAGAACCGAGTTCCACCAGCGGGAGGCCAGGAGAAGCCCCGCACCACTACCGAGACAGACAAGGCCGGGCAGAGTGGAAACGAGGGTGGACACCGTATCGAAGCCGAGGACAGTGCCGAGTGCCAGCCCGAGCACGGGCAGCGCCGACATGAGTCGTGCGCTCAACACGGGAGCGGAGAGCGCGACATCGATCGAGCGTTGGATGTCACCGAGTTCGACCAGTGCGGCAGCGAAGTGCCGGAGACACACACTCACCGGGGCCCCGCTGACCGTGGCCACGGACCACGCTGCTGCGACCGCTGACCACGCTTGGCGTGTTCGCGGATCGCATGCTCGCGCCGCAGCAGCAATCGCGAGGTCGAGAGGAGCGCCCCTCTCGAGCGCGCCCGCCACCGTTGCAATGACCGCTTCGGAGCTGCGCGTGCGCTCGGTACCGACCGCGGTCCCCGCAAGGTAGGACCAGGCGCCGACCGGCGAAACTCCGGCCTCCACCAGCACGGCAAGACGCTGCGTTATAACGGCGACCTCATCGACGTGCGTGCCGCGCCGAGCTGTTCGCCAGCTTCGATGATTGCGTGGTGAAGGCGGAGGAGGCGGGCGCCTTCCAGGAGTTGCCCGAGTTCGGAGCCGACGACCACGCGAGCCGCGCACCCCGTCACCCACCCCTTCAGCAAGGTGGTCACGGATCGGGCCACTCCGGCGGTAGGGCATGAGGTCACGCATGTCGGCCTGCCTTCACTGTGCCCTGCTCCTGATTCCCGGCCCGCCCACGCCCCCGACTGACAGCCTCGTGGTCGGTCCGGAGCGGATTGATTCTTCGCTCGCGCCCGAGGCCGGGCGGCGACGAAGTGGTCGAGTCGAGTTGCGCCCGCACGATTGCCAGGCGATCGTGCGCATCGAGTTCGAAGTGACCGACTTCAGCGAGTCGACGACGGCCGTTCGACCGCTGCAGATGGAAGACGACCTGAATGGCGCTCATCGCTTGGCGCGCGAGGGCCTCCGGAGTCAGACCGGCGAGTGAGCCGAGCGCCTCGAGCCGGGCGGGCACGTCGCTGAGGGAATTGGCATGCAGGGTTCCCGCCCCTCCATCGTGACCGGTGTTGAGAGCCGAGAACAATTCGCGAACCTCTGCACCCCGGCATTCACCGAGCACCAGGCGATCCGGGCGCATTCTCAGAGCCTCGCGGAGGAGGCGGTCAAGACCGATCCCACCGGCCCCCTCGACATTGCTCTGCCTGGCCTCGAGTGCAACGAAATGATCATGCTCGACTCGCAGTTCTGCGACGTCTTCGATCGCCACGATTCGTTCGTCCGACGGCGCCTCAGCTAGAAGCGCCGCCAGGAAGGTGGTCTTGCCCGAGCCTCCCGCACCGGAGATAAGGATGTTCGAACGCGTGCGCACGCACTCCTCGACGAACTGCCTCAACTGTGCTGATGAGGTCCTCGACAAAAGCGCTGATGACGGCGGGCAGTCGTGCTCCTCCTCGGCCGGATCGAAGAAGCCCGAGAACGACAGGTCCGAAATCCGGAGCCGGGCGGCGGAGGGGATCCTCACAGAGATGACGGTTCCCTGTGGTGCCACCGGGGGCAGGACCGCGTGCACACGGATGCCGTCATGCAGTCGGGTATCGACGCAGGGTGTCGACTCGTCGATGTGGCGACCTCCCAACGCAATCAACCGCACGGCCAGCTGGCGGAGCTCCGCTTCACCCGGGCACGACCACGACTCGTCCCTACTGAGACCAGAGCCACGATCGATCCAGAGGTCGTTCGGCCCGTTGATGAAGATGTCGGTCACAGACGCGTCGTCGAGAAAGCGCGCGAGTGGGCCGAAGTCGGCTGATCCCATACGTGGTGGGGATTCGGTGCTCTCGCTAGTCGTCTCTCCTCCCCGGATCTCTTCAGGCCTCGACCGAGGCAGCTGGCCGCGGGCGGTCACAGACTCTGGGATCGATCGCACCGCCGTTGACTCGCCGCTGCTCAGCCGCCGCCGGGCCACGTATCTCCCAGTAGGAAGGTCGGGTCGCCCTCCGACGAGAGGGAACGGTGGAACGGCATCCAAGGACTTGTTCATACCGGGAGCATAGGAAATGACTGCCGAGCAGCAGGCCAGGCAACGTTGCTCTGTGGTCAACCGAGCCAGGCGCCGGGCTGGGGAGGAGATGAGACGCCCAAACCCTGCACAGATGCCTGTCTGAAACCCGCCGCCAGAGCCGACCTGCCGGTGGTTAAACCAGACCTGGCCGCGCAGATGACCGCCTGGCCGTTAAATGAAGGGGGCGGCACCATTTGGGGGAAAAGGTGCCGCCGTAGCAACGCATGATTGGGGGGAATCAGTATTGCGTTGCATCCAAATCAGAATCGACTTGGTAGAAAAGAGTTTACCTACCGGAAACACGAGCGCAAACCGTATCGGGAAATTCTCAGCAAGAATTCTCTTTTCCACGCCCGATTCGTCCGGCCGACAGACGGCAAGCATCCTTCTGGGCAGAACAGGGCCACCAGCCAGATGGCCGACACCGCAACCCTCGCAGTGACCCCCGAGGTACTCGTTGTAATGACCATTGCAACGGCCAATTCAGTGAACGTTGCAGCAATCACGGCTGCAACGAACGACGCAGGGGGACCCACACCTCGTTCCACACCCGATCGACATCTCGAACGACACTGCAACTCACTGCAGCGCGCTGCAACGCCCAAGGTCCCACAATTGAAAGGGCGCTCTCCCGGGAACGATGACGCGCCAGGGGGCCAGAGCAGCGCAGACACCACGGAGCAAAGGAGCACCATGAGCAACAGCATCGACAATCTTCTTCACGAGACACGGAGGTTCACGCCCTCGGAGGAGTTTCGGGCCAATGCTGTGGCAGGAGCAGACCTCTACGACCGGGCATCCAGTGACCGCCCCGCATTCTGGGGAGAGCAGGCGCGCGAGCTCCTGCACTGGCACACGCCTTTCACCCGAACCCTCGATTGGAGCAACCCGCCGTTCGCAAAATGGTTCGACGATGGCCAGCTCAACGTCGCCTACAACTGCCTCGACCGCCACGTCGAAGCGGGCAACGGCGACCGCGTCGCGCTGAACTGGGAGGGCGAGCCCGGCGACAGCAAGACCTTCACGTACGCGGAGCTCACGGCCGAGGTGAAGAAGGCGGCCAACGTCCTTGCCGGTCTCGGCATCGGCCAGGGCGACCGCGTCGCGATCTACCTGCCGATGATCCCCGAAGCCGTCATCTCGATGCTCGCCGTTGCTCGCCTCGGTGCCGTGCACTCGGTCATCTTCGGCGGGTTCAGCGCCGAGAGCCTCCGCGCCCGCATCGACGACGCCAGCGCCAAACTGGTCATCACAGCAGACGGCGGCTGGCGCAAGGGCAAGGTTTCAGCGCTCAAGCCTGCCGTCGACGCCTCCCTCACAATCGGCGGGCCCGAGAATCCCTCCACAGTCGAGCATGTGCTCGTGGTGAAGCGCGGCAACAACGACGTAGCGTGGGTACACGGCAGAGACCTCTGGTGGCACGACCAGATCGACGCCGCGAACCCCGAGCACGAAGCCCAGCCCTTCCCGGCAGAGAACCCGCTGTTCATCCTCTACACCAGCGGCACGACCGGCAAACCGAAAGGAATCCTCCACACCACCGGCGGCTACCTCACCCAGGTCGCCTTCACCCACAAGAACATCTTCGACCTGCACCCCGAAACCGATGTCTACTGGTCGACAGCCGACGTCGGCTGGATCACCGGGCACAGCTATGTCGTCTACGGCCCCCTCGCCAACGGCGCGACCCAGGTGATCTATGAGGGCACGCCAGACGCTCCCCACCCGGGCCGGTGGTGGGAGATCATCCAGAAGTATGGCGTCACCATTCTGTACACCGCCCCCACCGCCATCCGCACCTTCATGAAGCTCGGGCACCACATTCCTGCCCAGTTCGACCTCACCAGCCTTCGCCTGCTCGGTTCGGTCGGTGAGCCGATCAACCCCGAGGCGTGGGTCTGGTACCGCGACGTGATCGGCGGCGGCACAACCCCTGTGGTCGACACCTGGTGGCAGACCGAGACGGGCGCGATCATGGTTTCAGCACTGCCCGGCGTGACCACGCTCAAACCGGGGTCTGCGCAGGTGGCCGTGCCGGGCATCCACATCGAGGTTCTGGATGATCAGGGCACCCCTGTGCCGAAGAACTCCGGCGGCCTGCTCGTCGTCTCCGAACCGTGGCCGGCGATGCTGCGAGGGATCTGGGGCGACCCCGACCGCTTCGTCGAGACGTACTGGAGCACGTTCCCCGGCAAGTACTTCGCCGGCGACGGCGCCAGGCTCGACCGCGACGGCGACATCTGGCTGCTCGGTCGTGTCGACGACGTGATGAACGTGTCGGGCCACCGCCTGTCGACCGCCGAGATCGAATCGTCGCTGGTGTCGCACCCGCGGGTGGCGGAGGCCGCAGTGGTCGGCGCGACAGACGAGACCACCGGCCAGGCCGTCGTTGCGTTCGTGATCGTGCGCGTCATCGAAGATGACGACGAGCCGGGCGCAGCGAAGGCCCTGGCCGACGAGATTCTCGACGAGGTGGTCGCCGAAACTGTCGAGAGCCTCGCTGCAGAGCTGCGCGCCCACGTCGCCACGCAGATCGGCGCGATCGCCCGGCCCAAGCAGGTCTTCATCGTGGCTGAGCTGCCCAAGACCCGATCGGGCAAGATCATGCGCCGCCTGCTGCGCGACGTGGCGGAGGGCCGGGAGATCGGCGACACCACCACGCTCGCCGACACCCAGGTGATGAAGATCATCAGCGGTACGGTCGGCTAGCGCGGCGCGGGGCGGCGGGCGCCCGTTTCGAGCGCCCGCCCCCCACCTACTCGAACGAGACGATGATCTCCACTTCGACCGGCGAATCGAGAGGCAGCACGGCCACCCCGACTGCCGAACGCGCGTGCACTCCGGCCTGGCCGAACACGTCGACCAGAAACTCCGACGCACCGTTGATGACGCCCGGCTGCCCATAGAACGACGGGTCGCTGGCAACGAACCCGGTCACCTTGACGACCTGAGTCACGCGGTCGAGCGAGCCGAGCACGCTCTTCACCGCAGCCAACGCGTTCAGGGCGCTGAGCTGCGCGAAGGCCTTCGCGTCAGACGGCGACACGAGACCGGATGCCCCACCGCCGTCACCCGCCTCATCGACGGTGGCGGGTTCGCCCACCTTGCCGGTCTGGCTGAGCAATCCGCCGACGAAGGGCAGCTGCCCGGCAGTGAACACCAGGTTGCCCGAGATCACCGCGGGAACATAGGCACCGGCGGGAGCGGAGACGGTGGGAAGGGCGACGCCCAGTTCGGCGAGGCGTTTCTCGATCATCCCGAGCGGTTCGCTCACTGCGCAGCCCCCTCGGCACCAGGTTCGCTGTTCCACGACCCCGCCGCAGCAGCAGCAGAAGCGGCAGCAGCGGCTGGCTCAGACCCCTGCAGCGGGCGCTTCATGTACGCGACGATTCCACCCTGTTCGTTGGTGACGATCTGCACGAGCTCCCAGCCGTCTGACCCCCAATTGTTCAGAATCGCAGCGGTGTTGTGAATCATCAGCGGTGTGGTCACGTACTCCCACGTAGTCACGCGGTGCTCCTTTGGCTCTTTATCAGGTTTGTCACTTAAGCTCGATCTTATGTCTGCCCCGAAACGTAAGGTTAGTGGCGCGGTCGGAGCTCTCCTGGGTGTCGTGGGTATCAGTGCAATCGCTGGCGTTCTCATCACGGCCATGGTCACGCCCGCCCTCGCCGTCACCGGCCTCGCCGCCAACAGCACCATCAGCGTGTTCGAGAACCTGCCAAGCTACATCAAGCCCGACGCTCTTTCGCAGACCTCCAGCCTCTACGGCAAGAACCAGGACGGCTCGAACGTACTGCTCGCGTCGTTCTACGTGCAGAACCGCCAGACGGTCGGCTGGAACGACATTTCGCAGTACGTGAAAGACGCCCTCGTCTCCACCGAAGACCCGCGCTTCTACGTGCACGGCGGCATCGATGTGCAGTCGACCACCCGCGCGCTCGTCGGCAACTTCATCTCGGGCGGCATCCAGAGTGGCGCTTCGACGATCTCGCAGCAGTACGTCAAGAACATCCTCGTTCAGCGCGCCGAGGCGATCAGTGACCCCGACCAGGAGAAGGCCGCCTACGCCGAAGCCACGGCCACAACCTTCGACCGCAAGCTCAAAGAGATGAAGCTCGCGATCGGGCTCGAGAAGGAATACAGCAAAGACGACATTCTGCTCGGCTACCTGAACATCTCGCTGTTCGGCGGGCGCGTCTACGGCATCCAGGCAGCGTCGGAGTACTACTTCGGCGTCGGGGCCAACCAGCTCACCCTCCCCCAGGCCGCCAGCCTCATCGCCACGGTGAACGAGCCAGAAGCCCTGCGCATCGACATCCCCGAGAACATCGACTTCAACAAGGCCCGGCGCGACAAAGACGTTCTCGCCTCCATGCTCAAAGAGCACACCATCACCCAGCAGCAGTTCGACGACGCCGTCGCCACGCCCGTTGAGCCCCACATCACCGAGCCCTCAACTGGCTGCCAGACGGCCATCAGCGGCGCCGGATTCTTCTGCGACTACGTCAAGAAGATCATCGAGCAAGACCCGATCTTCGGCGCCTCGGCAGACATCCGTGAGAAGAACCTCACCACCGGCGGCTACAAGATCTACACAACCCTCGACATGAACCTGCAGAAGGCTGCAGACGACACCACGAAGTACTACATTCCCTACAGCGGCAATTCGCTCGACCTGGGCAGTTCGCTCGTCACCGTTCAGCCCGGCACGGGTCGCGTCACCTCCATGGCGCAGAACAAGAACTTCTCCGAAGCTCCGGATGCTCCCGCCGACGCCACCTCGGTGAACTACTCCACCGACTACGCGTACGGCGGTTCGACCGGGTTCCAGGTCGGGTCGACGTACAAGCTGTTCACGCTCATCGCCTGGCTCCAGGCCGGGCACTCGCTCGGTGACATCGTCAACGGTGCAAACGGCCAGAAGTTCAACATGGCGAGTTTCAAGAACTGTGAAGGCACCGGCGGCGGAACCTACAGCCCCCAGAATGACGCCGGCGAGGCCGGTGGCCGCGCAAGTGTGCTGACCCAGTTCGAGGAGTCGGTCAACAATGCCTTCATCGCCATGTCGCAGCAGCTTGATGCCTGCGCCATTCGCGACGTTGCCACCTCTCTCGGCGTGCACCGCGCAGACAACACTCCGCTGCAGACCAACATCACCGCGGTACTGGGTACCAATGAGATCGCTCCACTCACGATGGCCGCGGCCTACGCCGGCGTCATCAACCAGGGAATGTTCTGCACCCCGGTCGCCATCGACAGCATCACTGACGCCAACGGCGCCCCGGTCGCGGTTCCGCAGACCACATGCACCCAGGCGGTCGATCCCAAGATCGCCACCGCAGCGAACTACGCGATGCAGGGTGTCATCCAGAGCGGAACGGCAACACCGGCGAACCCGCGTGACGGCGTCTCCCACGCTGGCAAGACCGGAACCACCGACAACGAAGAGAGCATCTGGCTTGTGGGTGGCACCACGAAGCTGGTCACCGCGTCGATGACGGCGAACGTGAGCGGTCACGTATCGATCAGGCACACCACAATCAACGGCCCAGGCAGCGGCGGCGTGAACAGCGGCCAGTCGAGGCTGCTCATGTGGCGCGACTTCTACAAGAACACCGCCGACGCGTATGGCGGAGACAGCTTCCCGACCCCCGATCGCAACCTCACAACCGGCGTCTCTGTCACCGTGCCCGATGTCTCGGGCCTCTCCGTCGACGCGGCAGACACACGACTCACCAACGCCGGATTCGTGACCTCAGACGGCGGCCAGGTCGACTCTGACAAGCCCGCGGGCCAGATCGCCAGAACCGACCCACCAGCTGGCACCAGCATCACCAAGGGCTCGAACGTGACGATGTACACCAGCAATGGCAAGCTGAGCTCACTGCCCGATACAACGGGCCAATCGATCGGAGCGGCTACATCAGCTCTGAACGGCTGGAACGTGACGAGCACGGCGTCGACCGACCCGAAGTGCACCCCAGACACCGTGGTGAGTCAGACACCCGGCGCCGGGCTCGTGAACAAGTCGTCGACCACGGTTACCCTCGTCGTCTGCCCGAAGAAGTAGGGCTCCACCGCGCGTGACACTCCACTTCGGCCGTGCGGCCGCAACGACCCTCGCAGTCGGGGTGGCCGCCGGGGTAGCCGCGTTCGCCTGGGGCACACTGGTCGAACGCCAGCTCTTCACCCTGCGACGGGTCTCGGCGCCCGTGCTCGCATCCGGCTCGAAGCCCATTCGCGTGCTGCACCTCTCCGACCTGCACCTGGCTCCCTGGCAGGCGGGCAAGCAGGAGTGGGTGCGCTCGCTCGCCGCGCTGAAGCCCGATCTCATCGTCGACACCGGCGACAATCTCGGCCACATCGATGCCTACCGGGCACTCGAGCACACGCTCGAACCCCTCCGGGGAATCCCCGGCGTCTTCGTCAACGGATCGAACGACTACTGGGCTCCCGGCTTCAAGAACCCACTGAAGTACTTTCTCGGCCCCTCGAAGACGAACACCGCACCGGTCGCCCTCGACCTCGAGCGTGAACACGCGATCTTCGCTGCCCTCGGCTGGAAAGACCTGAACAACGCCGCAGCTGCGATCGACATCAACGGCACGCACATCGAGTTCTTCGGCGTCGACGACCCGCACCGCCGCTACGACAAGCTCGAATCCGTCTCGGGTGCCCTCGATTCGCTGCGCGAGACAGAGGCAGAGAACGCCCCCGACGAAGAAGCTCTCGAAGACCGCAACACTCTTGTCATCGGCGTCGCCCACGCCCCGTACCAGCGGGTTCTGAACGCGTTCCTCGTCCACGGCGCTGAGGTCATGTTCGCCGGGCACACCCACGGCGGCCAGGTCTGCGTTCCCGGCTTCGGCGCCCTCGTCACCAACTGCGACATCCCCCGCAAGCAGGTCAAAGGCCTGAGCACCTGGTCGCGTGGCCGTCGCAGCGCCTTCCTGAACGTCTCTGCGGGCCTCGGCACCTCCATCTACGCGCCCGTGCGCTTCGCCTGCCTCCCCGAAGCGACCCTGCTGACTCTCACGGCCAAACCCTGAGCATCACCTCGGCTGTGTGCTCACCCGGCTGTGTGCTCACCTGCAATGTGGGCGAATCCAGCCAGATGAACGGATGCCCGGCGAAAGTCGGCTATTCTGAATAGGTTGTTCAGGGTGGCCCCGGCCAACCAGGGCACCGATCGGGGTATGGCGCAGCTTGGTAGCGCGCGTCGTTCGGGACGACGAGGTCGCAGGTTCAAATCCTGTTACCCCGACAAATGCAGAATGGGTCGCCCGTAAGGGTGGCCCATTCTGCATTTCCCGAGGTATCCGGACGCGAAGCTGCTCGTGGGCCCACGCCGCGAGAGGCTCCGGGCGCCGCCTGCGGCGTCTGGAGAAGCGGTGGGGAGTCAAATCCTGTTACCCCGACAAATTGAAAAAGGGTCGCCCGTAAGGGTGGCCCATTCTGCATTTCCCGAGGTATCCGAACGCGAAGCTGCTCGTGGGCCCACGCCGGCCAGAGGCTCCGACCGAGACGAAGTCGCGGGTGGAGGGGTCGGTGGGGAGTCAGATCCTGTTACCCCGGCTACCCCCTGCGCGAGGAGGTGAGGCGGCTACGACGTGATGAGGCCGGCGTAGCGAACTCACTTCGGCGCAAGCGGCTGACGGGTGCCGGCCGGCCGCGTGCAACACGGCCCGCGCCACCACGCGCACCCCGTCGACTCCGCCGCTGACGCCGCACCCACCGCGCCAAGTGAGATCCATGCGCCGCGATGAGTCGGGCGTACCGACCGCACTTCGGCGCAGCGGGCTCAAGAGCCGAATCACGGCGGCCTGACTCACTCGCCGAGCTGGACCACCAGGCAAGACGAACTAGCCGGCGGGCGGCACCACACCGGGCAGAGTCACCCCAGGTGACGGCGTGGGTGCTGGTGTCGACGTGTCAACGGGAGCCGGAGTCGCTGTCCCGCCCGATGAATCGCCCGACGGCGATGGTGTCGGCGACGGCGTCGGAGTCGCCGCTGGTGCGGGCGCAGCCCCGGTGTTGCGCGTCAGGCTCGAGTCCGGGGCAGGGAAGCTGCTGCCGCCCTGTGCATCGGCCGTTCCCTTGTAGAACTCCTTCCACACGTACAGCCTCGAGAGACCGCTGCCGACCTTGACGCCATTCCCGCCCGTCACCGTCGTCTTCCGTATCGACACGTTGCCGGTGACATTCCCCACCCACGATGCCGAAACGACCTTCGACGTGCCGCCGACCAGCCACACGTCCTTCTCTACGTCGGTGGTGCCCGTCTTGCCGAAGTGAGCAGTTCCATCTGCCGGGTTCGCGGGCGTTGCAGTACCGTTCTGGATGACTCCCTGCATTGCATAGAGCGCCGCCTGGGCGATCTTCGGCTCGACCACCTGGGTGCACGATGTCTGTGGCACCGCGACAGCGGCCCCGTTCGAATCCGTGATGCTCGAGATCGCGACGGGTGTGCAGTAGGCGCCGTTGTTCGCGACGCCTGCGTACGCCGCCGCCATCGTCAGCGGCGACACCTCATTGCCGCCCAGAACGGTGGCATAGAGCCCGGTTTCCATCGCCGCGCCGTCGGCACGCTGCATCCCGAACCCCTTGGCAATGGAGTTGATGTCACACAGGTCGAGCTTCGTCGCCATGGCGAGGAAGGCGTTGTTGACGGAGTCCTCGAACTGCGTGAGCACGGAGGCCGTGCCTCCCGCCTCCCCTGCGTCGTTGCCGGCAGTGTACGTGCCGGTCACCGAATCGCCGCAACTGTTGGTGATGTTGGCGGCAGTGAACTTCTGATTGTTCGAGCCATTGACCAGGTCACCGAGCGAGTGCCCGGTCTTCAACCAGTCGAGCAACACGAACAACTTGCTGGTCGACCCGTTCTGGAAGCCGGTCGAACCGCCGTAGGCGGCATCCGTGCTGTAGTTGATCGCCGTGTTCGTGGCGGGGTCGGCCGACGGATCCTGGCTGTACGTCTTGTTCTGCGCCATCGCGAGCACCTTGCCCGTGCCGGGCTGAACGGTCACGAACGCCCCGCCGATGTCCACACTCGACATCGACGAGGGCACGTAGTCGCTCACCGACTGGTTGGCCGCCGCCTGCAGCGTGGGGTCGAGGGTGGTGACGATCTTGTAGCCACCTCGGTTCAAAGCGTTGGATCGATCATCCGCCGTCAAACCGAAGGTCGGGTCATTCAGAATGATGTCTTTCACGTAGTCGCAGAAGAAACCGGCGCCGTTCGTCGCCGTCTGGCACCCGGTCGACGGTTCGGTGATGTTCGGCGTCACGGGTGTGGCCACCGCGTCGTCGAACTGTGCCTGGGTGATGGCGTGCTCCTTGAGCATCGAAGCCAGAACGTCTTTGTCGCGTCGGGCCTTGTTCGCGTCGATGTTGGCCGGCACGTCGATGCGCAACCCCTCTGGCTCATTCACCATCGCGGCAAGGCTGGCGGCCTGCGGAATGGTCAGTGCGTTCGCGTTCACTCCGAAGTAGTACTGCGAAGCGGCCTGGATGCCGTACACCCGACCACCGAACAAGGCAATATTCATATACCCGAGCAGAATGTCGTTCTTGCTGTATTCCTTCTCGAGACCCACAGCGAGTTTCATCTCTTTGAGCTTGCGATCGGGCGTGGTCGCCGTCGCGTCAGCGTAGGCGGCGGCCTCTTGCGTGGGGTCGCTGATCGCCTCGGCGCGCTGCACCAGGATGTTCTTCACATACTGCTGAGAGATGGTGGATGCGCCCGACGTTATGCCTCCCGACAGCAGATTCGCGAAGAGCGCCCTGGTCGTGGACTGCACATCCATGCCCCCGTGCACATAGAAGCGAGGGTCTTCGGTCGAGACGATGGCGTCTTTGAAGGTCTGCGAAATGTCGTTCCAGCCGACCTCCTGGCGATCCTGGTCGTAGAAGGAGGCGAGCAGGGTCTGCGAGCCATCGGCATTCTGCGAGTAGATGCTCGAGGTCTGCGACAGCGTGTCGGGCTTGATGTAACTCGGCAGGTTCTCGAAGAGACCCAGGGTGCTGTCGACTGCGACCCCGGTGACGGCGACGGCCGGTGTCACGATCGCCGTCACGAGGACTCCGGCTATGACGCTGACGCCGATGAAGCCCGCGATAGCCCCGAGCTTGCCGGGCGATTTGTGCTTGCTTTCGGAGCTGTTTCGCCTGTTTCTCCTGGGGCGGTTACCTTCGGGCAGTCTTCTTTCGGGCATAAAACCGTTCTCTGGTACGCGGGCGGGTCAGTCTGGATGGCCTCTGCCGGAGAGTGGGTTTGTCTCCGCGACCCCGCCCGACGCTACGTTGCGCACCTGAGCGCCACCGCAGAGAACCCGGAGAATGTCTCAGGGTACGGTCAGGGAGGCAGGCGGCAGCGGGGGGAGCCAGCCCCGGTCAGGGGAGCTCAGTCGCGGTCAGCGGAGCTCAGTCGCGGTCAGGGGAGCTCAGTCGCGGTGGGCCGCACCCAGCAGGCCGTTGCTCTCCTCGAGGTAGCAGACCCCGCAGAGGGATTCGTAGGTGACAGAATCGCCGTCGATCGCAACCTGGTCGCCGTCGAAGACAAACCGGCCATTAACCAGTCGCGGGTTGAAGATCGCCTTGCGCCCGCAGCGGCAGATCGTCTTCAGCTCTTCGAGACTGTGAGCGACCTCGAGCAGGCGTGCGCTGCCGGGGAACGCGCTGGTGAGAAAATCGGTGCGGATGCCGTAGGCCAGCACGGGCACGCTCTCGATCAGGGCGATGCGGAGTGCATCATCCACCTGGTCTCGCGTGAGGAACTGCGCCTCGTCGATGAGAAGGCAGCTCACGTCGCTGCGGACTGCTGCGGGTTCGTCGCTGATGATGCCGCTGGTCCCCTTCGCACCACGCTCCTCACCACGCTCGACGCGACGCTCGTCCCGATGCAACTGGAACGCCTCGAAGAGCGAATCGTCTGGAGCAACGAGAAAATCGACGTCACGTGTCACGCCGAGCCGCGAGACGACCTGCCGGTCACCCTTCGTGTCGGTCGCCGGCTTGGCGATGAGCACTCGGTGCCCACGCTCTTCGTAGTTGAACGCGGCCTGCAGCAGGGCCGTGCTCTTGCCGCTGTTCATCGCGCCGTACCGAAAATAGAGTTTTGCCACGGATAAACCCTACGGCCTCTGGCGAATGCGGCTGCCGACGGCCGTCGAGTCCGGCCGTCGAGTCCGGCTGTCGAATACGCCTGTCGAATACGCCTGCCGAATACGCCTGTCGAACTGCTGCCTCACACAGCGGCCAGCATAAGCCTCCCTTCCTTGACCTGCGACAGCTCAGAAGAGGGCGGGCGCAGTGTCGGCGTGCACCCCACGGGCTCCGGGGGCCGGTCGTGACGTGGCTGTCGGGCTGCTGGTCACCTGGCGATCGCCCGTCTGCCCCTGTTCCCGAATTGACTCGTTGCTCCTCGCCATCGCTGGCCCTCGCGCCAGTGCTGGGTCGAGCGCCGGACTCAGCGCTGACGACCGCACGCCACCGGTGACCTCGTCTTCCTCCCCCACCGAAATGCGGTGACGAGCCATCAGTGGCCGAATCCGCGCGGCCAGCCACTTTCGGTACTCCTTCGGCGCGTACGATGCGGCGCCGAAGTACATCGACCGATACGAGTCCACGAGCTCCGGATGCTCGCGCCCCAGCCACTGCATGAACCACGGTTTCACCCCCGGCCTGAGGTGCAGCGCCGAGTAGATCACGTTTGTCGCCCCGGCCTCGGTGATGGCAGCCAGCGCCGCATCGAGGTGCGTCGTGGTGTCGGTGAGGTGCGGCAGGATCGGCATCATGAACACCGAGCAGTTCAACCCGGCCTCACGAACAGCTGTGACGGTCGCCAGCCGCGCCTTCGTCGTCGGCGTGCCCGGCTCGACCGACTGCTGCAGTTCTTCGTCGAACACCGCGATCGACATGGCGATGTCGACCGGCACGACCTCGGCGGCCGCCGCCAGCAGCGCCAGGTCGCGGCGCAACAGTGTGCCCTTGGTGAGAATCGAGAACGGAGTGCCCGACTCCGCGAGCGCCGAGATGATACCCGGCATCAGCGAATACCGCCCCTCTGCCCTCTGGTACGGGTCGGTGTTCGTGCCCAGGGCGATCGGGTGCCTGCCCCACGACGGCTTTTGGAGCTCACGCGTGAGCACTTCGGCCACGTTCACCTTCACGATGATCTGGCTGTCGAAATCGGTGCCCCCATCGAGGTCGAGATACGTGTGCGTCGGCCGGGCAAAACAGTAGGTGCACGCGTGGCTGCACCCCCGGTACGGATTGATCGTGTAGCCGAAGGGCATCTGGCTCTGCCCAGGCACCTTGTTGATGGCGGACTTCGCGAGAACCTCATGAAACGTCATGCCCGCGAACTCCGGCGTCTGCACGCTTCGGACCAGATTGTTCAGCCGAGCGAGCCCGGGCAGCGCGGAATCATCTGTCGCCCCCAGTTCCTGCCCGCTCCAACGCATACCCCATTCGAACATATCTTCGAATCCCGCGCAAGCCGAAACTCACAAGCTGTAAGCTGCGACCGGCACCTGCGAGCGTCACCGGGCCCCGTCACCGGGCCCCCGACACCCGTCACCAACCCCTCGTCACCCGACCCACGTCAGTTGTTCACAGCCTCGCTCGGATGGCGAACATTGCCCTCGCGGGCCGGGTTCAGCCACACATTCAGGTGGTTCGGCGAATCAGGGTCAGTGTCGATGAGGGCGTCACAGCTGGGCACGCGATTCCAGAGGGCCAGCCAGCGCACTCGGCGGCCGATGTCTTTGGTGAGCCGATCATCCAGTTCGCCGGCGACCGCCCGATACGAGGTGTAGCGCAGCACCACGTGCAGCACCTTGCGACCGCCGATCACCCCCGGCACGATACGCGCGCGGATGTTGTCGCCGAACGTCTGCTGCAATTCGGCGATGCGTTTCACCCCGTCGATGTCATCGACGGTCTTCACCAGGATCGGCCCCCGCTCGACCAGCTCCGGCAACTCCACGAGCTTTCGACGTCTCTTGTTCGCCATGCCACGCACCCCCACTTGTGAAATCGGTTGAGGGATGCTCGAGAGGGCTGCGATGCCGAAAGCAACCCTGCTGCAGCCCACCGTAGCCGACTCGAAAGCGGAGGTCACGGCTTTCTTTGCATACTTTCAGTGTGAGCGGCGTGGCGAGCCTACTGAGTTGGATAACTCTCAGGCTTGGCGCATATGTGATGCTCCACTGTCGCGAAATGCACTATTGAGGGCGGCCAGTGAAACCAGGGTGAAACCAGGGTGAAACCAGGCGTTCTCGGCGGTGAGGGGTGTCAACTGCAGAGAACGCCTGGTGAATGCAACGCGAGCCGCTGGAGAATCCATCGCAGTTGGAGACCCCGACGACCCGCGCCAATCTCTGTTCGGAGCGCGTGGCCGATCGGATTGCGTGCACTCACCGATTACGCGTCATCGCCGGCGGTATTGCCGCGGGAGTCGTCGGCGGAGTCGCGCGCCGATCTCCGCGAGACAACCAGGATCACCACGACCCCGCCCACAGCGAGCAGCACGATCGCACCCGCGATGACGAGAATGACCCACGGGTCGATACTCAGTCCGCCTGCAGACGACGCCCCGCCCACGCCCGCTGTCGGCAGCGCCGTCACCGGAGCACCAGAGGAACCGCCCGCCGACCCGCACGCCGGCGCCGTGGCACTCCCCGCCGAGGGAGTACTGCTCTCCGTCGGGTTGTAGCTGAACCCGAATGACCCCGACACCGGATGCCCGTCACTCGACACCACCTGCCAACTCACTTGGTACGCTCCCGCCGCCCCCAACGCCACCGGCGCGCTCACCACCCGGCCCAGGATGCTCGCACACCCCGTCTCGAAGTGAGTGGATCCCCCGTCTGGCCCGGTCACCTCCACCACCGAACTGGAGCCGTCGCCCGAGAGGTCGAGCACAAGATCGTTGAAGGTGACGCTCACCGAGCTGACCAGCTGCGTGACGGTCAAGTCTGCGGTCGGCGAACTGCTCACCACATAGTCGTGTGCGCTGGCTGTTCCAGCGGGCGCGATCGCCATCGCCACCGCAATGAACCCCGCAGCAGGAAGTGCGAACATCAACGCTCTGCTCACGCGGGACCGGAATATCAGAGCCATCCACCCATTCTACGAACCGTAGAACCTCGCATGCTGGGTGTGGCCGGGGCGCGACAGTCGGCTACGGCTACGGCTACGGCTTGGGAGTCGAGGTCGGCGTCGGGGTGACCGTCGACTTCGGTGTCGACGACGGTGAGGGAGTGGGTGCCGGGGTGACGGTGGGTTTCGGAGACGGCGTAGCAGTCGGCGTCGGCGAGACGGTCGGCTTGGGAGTCGGCGTCGGCGTGCCGGTCGGTGTCGGCGTGATCGTGGGTTTCGCAGTGGGCGTCACCGTCGGCGTCGGCGTCGGCGTGGGTGTGGGTGTGGGTGTGGGTGTGGGTGTGGGCGTCGGCTGAACCGGCACCACGATCCCTGCACCGATGAGCGGTTTGAGGGCGAGCAACTTCGCCGCTTGCGGCGTCATCCAGTCGTCGGCGACCAGTCCGCCGGTGTCGACGCTGTTCGGGTTGAACGACCAGTACGCGAAACTCGTGCCCCTGGCTGCCAGGTAGCTGACGATCGAACTCATCCATGCCTTGTCGCTGTCGGTCACGAGCTTCGTGCCGAACTCGCCGAGCAGCACAGGCGCGATCTTCTGGGTGGCGATGTAGCCCCAGTTCTTCTCCCACAGCGCCGGCAGGTTCGCGGGGTAGTTGGCCGCTGAGAACCACGTCTGCGCCTGGACTGTGGAGGGGTAGTCGTGCGGCGAGTAGACGACGCGGTTGCCTACGGTGAGCTTCACCGGTTTCGTGGCGACTCCGCTGAGCCCGCCACCCCACCAGGTCGCGCTGCCGTCGGCCTGCTTGTCGATGCCCTCGACGAGCACGAGCAGGTTCGGGTTCGCCGCCAGCACCACGTTGCCGCCGCGGGTCGCTGCCGCCTGCCAGTCGGTCGCCGCCACGCCGCAGCCCCAGCACGCCGTGCCGTGGGGCTCATTGTGGAGGTCGACACCGATGACGGTGGGCTCGGCGGCATAACGCTTGGCGAGCATCGCCCAGTCGGAGAGCCACTTCGTCTCGGGGTACGCAGACGTGTACCAGAGGGCAGACTGTGCGGCGGAGTCCGGCCGGTGCTGGTCGAGGATGACGTTGAGGCCGTAGACCTTCGCGCGGGCGACCACCGCATCCATCACCTGCAGCGGGGTCTTGCCCTGCAGCGTGGGGTTCACCCAGTAGTTGATCGACCCGAGGGTTTTCGACGCCAGGCACTCATTCGAGAACGGCAGGCGAATGGTGTTGAAACCCATTGACGTGATCTTCGCGAGGCCGGAGTCGAGGCTGGTCGACCACAGGCCCTGCGGGGCGCAGGTGGTGGTCTCCATACCGAACCACGCGGCCGCCTTGATCGTGACCACCTGATTGCTGGCATTCTTGATCGTCGCGCCGTCGGTGTGCAGCCACCCGGTGATCGGGGGGATGACCGGGGAAGGCGTGGGCGTGACGGTGGGCTTCGGCGTCACGGCCTGCGATGCAGCTGACGATGCACCTGACGACACAGTGGCGGCGCTGGCAGCTGGTGCCGCGAGCACGCCCGACAGGGCAAGGGCCCCGGTGACCGCGAGAGAAGCGGAGACAGCAACGGCGATGACGCGCCACCCTGCCCCGGACTTCTTCACCACGCGGACCTACCCTCACTCTTCTTCTCGAATTGCGGCTCAACTCAGAAGAAGACTGCCGCTCATTCGAGAGTATGAGAAGACCGCAGGCAGGTCACGAGACCTCAGCCGAAGATTCGCCAAACCTGAGTAAAACCAGAGGTTCGGGCCGTCCGCATGCAGCTCGCCTGCAGCCCCCCTGTAGCTCCCCTGTAGCTCCCCTGCAGCCCCCGGTGCAGCCCCCCTGCGACTCGCCCTACGGTGCCGACTGCGTGACGTTGCTGATCGTCACGTCGGCGGTCGTCGTCAGCAACCGGCCGACAACGTTCGCACCCTCGCCCACCGTGATCGCCGCACCGCTCAGCGCTGTTCCCACAAAGCCCGCAACCCCACCGATCGTCACCGCCCCCACCGTCACCCAGAAGACATTCGAGGCCTGCGCCCCGCCGACGAGCTTCACCGAACTGGCCGCTGCCGTGGTCAGCGCCCCACCGCTCTGGATGATCCACACCGCATTCGCGTCTCCACCACCGTCGAGCGTGAGTACGCCGGTCAGCCCCAGAGCCGCCGTCTGGTGGTAGACCCCCGGCGCCAGCGTCTGCCCCCCGAGCTCGGCCGCAACAAGCGTCGCCGGCCCGGCAGCAGTGGCCGCATTGTAGGCAGCAATCGCATCCGACCGCGCCTGGAGGTTCTGCGCCGGCGTGCCGAGCACCACGTCACCCGGAATGTTCGTCATCGCCGCACCCACGTTGCCGCCGACGAGCCCGCCGGTGAGGTGCGAAGCACCCCCGACCACGGTGATCGCCATGTTGGCCAGAATCAGGTAGTTGCCCGCCTCACCCAGTGCGATCGCATTCGACGTCGTCGCGAACGGCAGCGAGACAACGTTCGCACCCGAGCTCGACGGGCTCATCGTCACCGTCGAAATGCCCGAGTACGCCGCTGGCGTCGTCTTTGCGACACCCCAGGTACCGCTCCACAGCGTCGACGAAGCGCCGGGTGCGATGGCCGCGCCGTATACGAATACAAAATGGTCCGCGGTCTCGCTGACCGACCAGCCGTCGAGGTCGGCCGGGCCCATCGAGTCCGTCAGCCCGGCGAACCCGGTGAGGCGGGAGACCCACACCGTCTGCGGCCCCGACGCCTGCGAGCCCGAATTGCTGAGCTGCAACGTGAACGACGACGATCCACCAAGAGTCGGGATGCTTGGCAGCCCCGGCGCCGTAGCCGCCACCCGCATCGTGGATGCTGCACCGCTGGCCGCCGCAGCCGGCGCTGCGACAGCGAGAGCAATCACCGGGACGCTCCATGCCCCAACGGTCAGCATGGAGCGACGGCTCACCCGAAGTGTGCTGGATGCTCGGGGTGCAGCCGTTTCGGCGAAACCTGCAGCTGCAGCGCTTTCTGCAGTCGCAGCATTTTCGGCGGGCGCAGCATTTTCGGCAGGCTCAGCACTTTCAGCAGGCGCAGCGCTCTCGGCAGGCGCAGCAGCAGATGATTCGGCGGACATGGTGTCTCCCTGAAAACACCGCCTCGGGTGGCTGGTGCAGCAGCGACACTGTCATGCCCGGTCAATTTGCGCGACGACGCACTCCCGGTTTCCCGGCGATGCGGGCCCCCGAACCAGCTGAAACCCGCACTTGTGCCCCGCTCTGGGGGTAGCCAGCCGAAACCGGCGAAGAAAGGGCCGGGGCGAGTGTTGCTGCGGGACGAACTTCGGGATGAGCACCAGTATCAGTGGCGCCGGGCGCATGAAATGGCGGGTTGAAACGCGGCCTCTGGCCGGCCAGCACAGAGGACTCAGCATCCGCACTCAGCGTCTTCGCGTCAGCAACGTACGACCCTGAATAGTAACCGTATCCTCGCCCTGCGAGCGTGGTGGTCGGCACCCGGTTGAGAATCACACCGAGCACCTGGCCGTTCGTCTTTGCCACGTTCGCGAGCGCGATTTCGAGCTCGTCCGTCGTCGTCTTCCCTGCCGAGACGACGACGATCGCGCCGTCGGCGATGGTCGCGAGAATTGCCGCATCCGTCACGGGCAGCAGTGGCGGGGCATCGATCAGAACGATTGCTTCCCGCGAGAGCTCGCTGACCAGCGTCTGCATGCCCTGGGTTCCGAGCAACTCACTGGGATTGGGCGGAATCGCACCGGCCCCGAGCACCCGAAGGATGCCGGTACGCCCCCAAGGTTGCAGGAGATCGGCGATCTCCGCGCTTCCGATGAGCAGGTCAGTCACTCCGACGCCGAGCACAACACCGAAAACCGAAGCGACTGATGGCTTTCGCAGGTCGCCATCGACCACAACGACGGGCTGCCCCGAGGCCGCAAGAGCGATGGCAAGGTTCGCGGTGACCGTCGACTTCCCATCCCCGGGCAACGGGCTCGTCACCACGATCACCCGCGGCGGATTGTCGACGTGCATGTACCGCAGGTTTGTACGCAAGGTTCGGAAGGCCTCCCCGATCGCGTAGTCGTGGCGACTGCCCGCCGAATCCGCCTGGTCATCAGAGGCCGGGATGATCCGCAGCAGGTCGGTCAGGCGCTTGTCGGTGGGCAGCGTGCCGATCACCGGCACCGAGAACTGCTTCTCGATCGAGGCGGCCGAACGGATGCGGCGGTCGAAGACATTGCGAACAACGGCGTAGACCAGCCCGAGGATCAACCCGATGAGAGCGCCAAGTGCGACCGCGAGCCGCACGTTCGGCGAAACCGGCTGCGGTGAGACGATGGCCGACTCCACCGGCACGAGGAACGTCAGCGGTGTCTCAGCAGCGCTGGATGTGCCAGACGACGTGCCGAGCGATTGCGCCTCGATGATGCCGATCTGCTTGGTCATCCCGGCGATCCACGCATCAGCGAGATCTTTGGCCGCCTGCCCGGTTGACGCCCGGGCTGTGACGTTCAGGGTCGGGGTGTCCTTCGTATTGGGTGATCGTGATCTGGTTCACCAGCGCCTCGGGCGTCGTCGCCAACCCGAGGGCCGTGATCACCTGCTGCGCGACCGCCCGCGACTCACCGACACCGACAAAAGTGGTCGCCTTCGACTTCGCGAGCGCGTCTGACGCGATCGTCGCACCCATGGTGTTGTCGGAGATCAGACTGACGATTCCGCTCGAGTTCGCCTGGTACACCCGGGGCTGCAGAAGAGACCAGCCGTACGCGCACCCACTGCCCACCACGACGAGCACCACGATGGCGAGCCAGTGCACGCGGAGGATTCGAACGTAGTCTTGAAGGGTCACCGCGCCGAGTGTAAGTCAGCTCTCTTCAAACTCGGGCAGACGAGTCACGAACTTTAGCTCATCCTGGTCGGGGTCGCCGGTTCTGGCACAAGTCGTCGGGAGAATGACCTCATACCCGCCGCAGCAGCCGATGCGCTCGCATGCTGTGCCCGTACCGGTGTTTGAAGGCGCGCGCGCACTGGTCGACCCCGCCGAACCCGCACTCCTCAGCCACCGCGGCCAGGCTGTCGACGTTCAGCGGGTCCGACAGCGCCAACGCGACGTGCTGCAGGCGGGTGCTTCGGATACCGTCGGCGACACTGAACGGCTCGGCCTCGAACAAGCGGTGCAGGCGTCGCAACCCGATTCCGAGCTCGGAGGCGACATCGACAGGGCCGAAACCCGCCGTGTCGGAGTTGGCCGCGATGAGCTTGTTCGCTTCGAGGCGCAGCAGGCGGTCATCCGGAGCAGCACAATCGTCGCCCTCCGACTCGGGGGCGGAAGTGCGGGCGATGGCGCCGCCGTTGTTGCCGCTGGTGTTGCCCCTGGTGTTGCCCCTGGTGTTGCCGCTGCTGCTGGCACCGCTGGTTCTACCTGCGTCGCCGCCCGTGCCTGCGCTCGCAATCGCGCTGGCGATCACGCCCCTGCGGTTGTCGGCGGCCTGGGCGACCAGGGCCTCGACCATCATGGCAAGCGTCGATTCGAGCGCATGGCCTTCGCCGTCGCCAGGCAGCGTGTCGGCTGACGCGATCACCTCGATGAAGGCCATCGTCGAGCGCGCCAGGGACGAGTCTTCAAGCGCTGTCGCGGTCACCGAAACAAGAGCCCGTTGCGTGTGAGCCGGCAGCGAGCGCCTTCTCACGCTCACGCATACCATCTTCAGCCTCTGCGCTGCGGTGTACGAGAACGGCGCCCGTGACCGCACCAACACGAGGGTGTGCGGCCGGATGATCGAATAACGACCGTCTTGCGCCACCCTGAACGATCCCGTGCGGGCGAACGCCAGGCTGACGGTGTCTCGCGCGTCAGTCGGAGTATCGGGGTTGTTCAGGCTGCGTGTGTCGTTCACACGGTGAGTGTCGTTCACGCGGTGAGTATCGTTCACGCGGTGAGTATCGTTCGGGCCGGCCGTATCGGCGTCGACAACGGCTTGCGTTCGCACGACCCGATGGGGCGGGGCGTCGTAGCACGTCACCACGCTGTCGCCGAGCACGGTCGTGCTCACCAACGAACGGAAGGCGCGGGGGCTCGGGGAATCGACCTCGACCGTGCCTCCGAAGCTCGAGAGGCCTTCGGCGCCCGAAATCAGAAGCTGTGTCCTGGTGCCTGGTTTGGGGCTTGGCGCAGGGTCTGAGGTTGAGCCAGTCGTGGTGCTCATCGGCGCATGCCCCCCGCCCAGAGGCAAGAATTCCACTGATCTGTGGATTGGCCCTGATCCGTTCTTTCGAGCGTACAGTGGAACGGTGGCATCAAACCGAATGAGCTGTTTTCTGCGGGGATTTCTCCAGCGCGGGTGTTTGGTGAAGCCGAGCGAAGAGCCGATCGTAGAGTCATGATCGCCGCGCCATGGGTGCTGCATCATTATCGCCACATCATGAGTGCCACATCATGAGGGCCACATCATGATCTCCACATCATGATCTCCACACAGCGCCACTACGCCGGAGCACGTGGCGCCAGCGAGATGTCTTCAGAGGCGATCGTTACGGCGCGCACACCGGACAGTTTCCATGCTTCCGTCGTCAGCACGCTGATCGGCGACCTTGGTCTCGCTCGCATCCGCACCGCAGCGTGTGTCGCAAAGAACCCTGCCGGCGAACACCGGGCCGGAGCGCAGCAGGCCGGCCAGCAGCAGGCCGGAGAGCACCAGGCCGGCCAGCACCAGGCCAACCCTGCCGACCGCGTCCACTTTGTCTTCGTGATCGCCGGGGCCCTGCGCTGCAGGCAGGATGGCCGAGACAGCATCACGCCTGCCCTCGGCGCGACCGTCCTGCGATCAGACACCCCCTGGGTCGGCGCCCTGAGTCAAGGCGCAGATCTCCTGATCATCACCATTCCGAGCGAACAGCTGCCCCTGAATGCCCTCGGTGCCCTACCGCGATCGACAGCGTCGCCCATCGAGCCGAGTGTGCTCGCCGATACGATCGTCGGTTTCGCACTTCCGTTTCTCGAGGTGTCCACCGAGTCACCGCGGCCCACGGATGCAGAACAGAGGATGCTTCTCTGGCTCATCGACTCTCTCTTCATGGACTCGCACTCCATGGACTCGCACTCCATCGACTCGCACTCCATCGACTCGCACTCCTCAGGGCGCGAAGAGAAGCACCCCGGACTCGCTGATACACCCCTGCCGCTGACTCCGGCATCACCGCTTTCACGGCCGGCAGAAGCAGAAGAGAGCGGCACGGCCGAAAGCGACCCCGCCGAAAACGACCCCGCAGAAAACGACCCCGCCGAAGCTCACCCGGCCGAGAGCGGTGACACTGAGCTTGCTGGGCACACACGTGAGGTCATCCGCAGGAACCTCGGCCGACCCGGGCTGGATGCCGCCTTCGTCGCGAAGCAACTCGGGGTGAGTGCGCGCAGTCTCTATCGTCACTTCGAGCTCTCCCAGACCGGTATCGCCGAGCAGATCAGGGCCCTCCGACTCGACAAGATCGCTACCCAGCTCCGCGAACCAGGAGCACGGCCGTTGTTCGAGAGGTTGGCGACCGACGCCGGGTTCAGTTCTGTCGACGTGTGCTCGCGCGCCTTCAAAGCTCGGTTCGGAGTCTCACTCGGCGAATTCTGGCTCGCCGAGCATCCGACAGACACCGCAGCCTGACCTAATGCAGCCCGTACAGACCCCGGGTAAAGCCTGACGCCGACTAGGGCCGGCTCAGCACCCGATATGCCCGCATGCTCTGGCCGTATTTGCGACGGAAGGCTCGCGCGCACTGGTCTGCCCCGAGAAACCCGAACTTCACGGCGATATCGGCGAGCAGGTCACGATTCAACGGGTCTGAGAGCACCAGCGCGACGCGTTGCAGACGGGTGTCCCGAATCAACTCGGCAATACTCACGCTCTCAGTTCTGAAGATGCGGTAGAGCCGCCGAACCTCGATGCCGAGCTCGGCGGCCACATCGACCGGGCCGTAGCCGGGGGCGAAAGCATTTGCGGCAATGATGACGGCCGCACGCGAGAAGAGGGCCCGATCGCTGGAACCGCTGATCGTCACTTCCCCGAAGTTCTCGGAGATGAGCCCCACCAACAGCAGCAGGAGTTCGCGTTCGAGCTGCAGCAATTCATCGATGCTCGGCGTGCGCCGCGTGCGGACCAAGGCATCGACCAGGCCCATCGCCGAGGAGTTCAGCATCGAATCAGGCAAGGCGATCGCCGTGATGTTGCGCATGTCCTTCGAGACCACGAAGGGCAGCAACGAAGACGGCAGAGCTACAGCGACGATCTCTGTGCGGCCCGTGACCGCATACCGGTAGGTCGACTGCGAGCGCAGAAAGAAGAGCGTTCCGGGCTGCAGGAGCGCAGATCGACCGTCTTGATAGACACTCATCGACCCCTCGCTGATGTACACGAGACTGATGAAGTCGCGAGGGTCGGCCTCGATCAACTTCGCGGTGCGCGCCCCTCGGTGCGTCGGGGCAGTGAGCGTCATCACTTCGATCACCCCGACACGGGACCAGATGAATTCTGCCGCGAAGGTCTGCTCATCGCGTGGTTTGACGTCGACCGTCATGGTGAATCTCTTCGAGGAACCCACGTTGGTCGCA
Source organism: Subtercola frigoramans (assembly GCF_016907385.1). NCBI lineage: Bacteria > Bacillati > Actinomycetota > Actinomycetes > Micrococcales > Microbacteriaceae > Subtercola > Subtercola frigoramans. The sequence continues at coordinate 3,244,240 of NZ_JAFBBU010000001.1, forward strand.
GGCAGACGCACCTGCCATTCGTCAGAACGGTTTGCGAGTGCCATGTCTTCGTTCACCTCGCTTCGTTCGTCGGTTCGTGCCAGTCGGTTCGTGCCAGTCGGTTCGTGCCGCTGGTTGAGTAGCGGTGCAACCGCGTATCGAAACCTCGCGCGACCGGATTCGATACGCCGCCAGGCGGCTACTCCACCAGCGAAATCTCGCCAACCTTCGCGGCTGTTGAGCCTCAACGCTATCTTCCGCACCTGCAAGACCCCCAGAAGTAGGTACATGACCCGACGAACTGCGCCTCACACGACAGCGCGCGCAGGGGAAACAGGCATTCCCTGCCAATCGCCCACAAGCTGTGCTCGAACGTTAGCAATCGAGCAACCGACCACCCGAACAACCGATCACCGCGAAGGAGCGCCATGCCGTACATCCGGCTATTGCAGGGCACCGACGGTGCGCAAGAGCTCTCGCCCGAAGCCACGCGTGTTGCCCGAACGCCCGCGACATACAGCGCGCGCCTCGCCGGCGTCACGATCGGTCGGGTCGAGCTCCAGCACCTGAAGACTGATGCCTACAGCGCTCATCGCACCCTGGCCCGACTCGCGTTCCATCCGGTCGACCTGGTGCAGGTCATCCTGATCGTCGCCGGCGCAATGCGAGCAAGGCAAGACGGTCGCACCGGTCTGAGCCCCGCTGGCAGCATCACGGTTCTGCGTACCAGCGCCACCTACGACTACGCCCTCAGCGACAAGAGCGAGATCCTCCAGCTCACGGTTCCGAGCGCGCTCCTGCCCGTTGCAGCCCTCCGTAACCTTCGTTCGGTCACCGCCGTGGCGCTCAACCGCCCGCTCCTGGTCGAAACCACCCTCGCATTCGTGAAACCCCGGCTTGATGCATCGGCAAACTCAGAGACACCGGCGACCGAGGTGTATGAATCCATGCTGCTCTCGCTCGTGAATTCGTGCATCGTCGGCGCCGCCGCCGATGATTCCACCCCGTCGAAAGTGTCGAACCAGCTGTTCGACAGCGCCATGCTCATCGTTCGCGACCGCATCCGCTCGCCAGACCTCAGCGTCGAGACCGTTGCAAGAGAGCTCGGCGTGAGCGTTCGGAACGTCTACCGCGTCTTCAACGGCCAGAAGCTCAGCATCACCGACCACATCAGAACCACCCGGCTCACCCTCATCGCCGCGCGGCTCGACGCACCTGGCGGCAACAGATCGTTCGAGAAACTTGCCCTCGAATACGGTTTCGGCTCGTTCGACGTGGCAGCCCGCGCCTTCAAGTCGCATTTCGCGATGACCATGTCGGCCTACGTCGCCCGCGCCAGAACCGGGGTGATGGATGCCCGATAGAACCTTCTCGTGGCCCGGAACGGGCCCACCCAGGACAGCTGCACCCAGAACAGCTGCACCCAGACCAGCTTCACCCAGAACGACCGCACCCAAACCAGCCGCACCCAGACCAGCCGCAGCACGGCGAGGGCGCGATCCCTTCGATGTGCTGGTCTTCCGGTCGATCTGGCTGCCCGACGACGAATCGTACATCCGGGCGCAGATGCACGGCGTGACTTCCCTCGAGTCCGTCGGCGGCCAGTGGAATGTCCGTGGCGTCGGACTACGCGCCGCGCCGCTGACCACACCAGAGAATCCAGCGCAGATTCTCTACCCCGCCGGCCAGTTCGGCGACCTCGCGATTCGCCTGTTCACCGCCACGCGCACGTTCGGGCGGCTCGAGGCGATGGTCCGCCGGCGCAGGCCCGCGATCATCCATGCGCACTCGATCGCCGACGGCATTCTCATCGAACCCATCGCCCGCCGGGCACGGGTGCCGCTCATCGTCACCGCGCACAGCTTCGATCCACTGGTGCACTGCACAGGGATGATCGGCCACCGCACCCAGGATCTCTTCGACTACGTCTCCGTGCTCATCGCCACCACTGACTCGGTGAAGAGGGCGCTTCTCTCCTCGGCAGCCAATCCCGACCGGCTGGTCGTTCACGCACCGGGCGTCGTCGTCCCCGGCCCGGTCACGGCCGCGAGGGGCGCTGCGGATGTCGCCTTCGTGGACGAGTTCGACAGCCTCGAATCGTTCGCCAGGATGCTCCGGGTGATCGAGGGCCTGCCGGCCGGTCGAAGGCTCACGCTGCTCGCCGTGGGTGATGGTGCCGCCCGGCACCGGGCCCAGGGGCTCGCCGAAGAGCGCGGTCACACGGCCAACTTCGTCGGAGCGGTGAGTTACGCCGAGCTGCCAGCCACCCTGGCCGGGGCGCGCGTTCTCGTGAACACCGCCCGGACCCTGGGGCACGCGGACACCAGCGGAGTACCGGCCAGCATCTTCGCCGCAGCGAGCGTCGCTGTGCCGGCTGCTTCGTTCGACTACGCAGAGATCCGCAGCGTGGTCGCAGACGACGACACTGGCTATCTCGTCAGCGAGGCCACCTCGCGCAACCTGAGCCACGCCGTGTGGAAGCTTGCGGGCCAAGCAGGGCAGGACAGAGCCCTCGGAGCGAACGCCCGCCGTCGCATCGAACGCGACTTCAACATCGACAGACAGTGCGCCCTGCTCGGCGAGATCTACGCCAGCGTGGCCTGACACCCTCAGCCCGTGGAGGCAGCCAACCCCCATCGCGGGTACAGCGCGTTGTACCCCGTCTGCAGCCCGATGTCGAGCGCCGGCCCGTCATGCCCCGCGTTCGGAATCTCGGTGAACGACGCCTTCCATCCGGCCGCCTTCGCCGCCGCAAACACCGTTCGCACCCCCGCGTTGATCTCCTGGTCGTCAGACCCGGCCGTGAACACCCCCAGCGTGTCAGGGTAGGCGTGCGCTCCCGACGCCAGAATGTTCTCCGGCCACGCCGCCCTGTATGCCGCCGAATCGCCGCCGAAGTACTTCTTCGCCGCCCCGTTGTCCCCGATCGCCTGGTACTGGTCGCCCGAGATGTCGACCACGTTTCCGAACACCTCCGGGTACTTCGCCCCGAAATACGCCGCACACTCGCCGCCGTTCGAGAACCCCACGAACGCCCAGCTCTTCGGGTCCTGCAACACGTTGAAGTGCGTGCGCACATACGGCACAACGTCGTCCATGATGTACGTCTCGACCTTGTCGCTCGTCGCGTCAAGGCAGAGCGGGTCTTTCGACGGGTCGCCGAGCTGGTCGGGGTTGATCACAATCGGAGCCAGGCCTTTGTTGGCCGACGCCATCTGGTCGAGGATGCTCTTCGGATCATCCAGCCCCGGGCTGCCGGGCGAGCCATTCAACTGGATGATCACCGGCAGTGCCGGCGCACCCTGAACCAGTGCCGCCGGTGGCAGGTACGCCAGCGCCTTGCGTGCCACGAACCCCGAGTTCGTGTTCGGAATGTCGATCGTGCCCACCGTGCCCACGCTCGGCATGTCGGCCGGCGGCGTCCACGACTGGTAGAGCGGCACTGTCGACGGCGGCGTGCTGGGTGAGGACGTGCCGGTCGGGTGCGGAGTGGTGGGGAGCCCCGTCGGCACCACCAGCGGCTTCTCGGTGCCGATGCCGAGCAGTGCACCCACCGTCTTCGTCAGCCCGATGCTCGAGTTCACCCCGACCGTGCCCGTGAGCGCGAACACCACGATCGCCACGCCCGCAATCACTTTGCGCCACCACCGCGACAGCCACAGGTTGACGATCGCCAAGCCGATTCCCGCAAACGTGAGCACGATCCACGTGATCGTGGTCGGCGAGAACCCGACGCCGAACAGGTTGAAGACCTTCTCAGTGAGAAATACCGTCACCAGAGCGATCGCCGCGCCAGCCAACACACCGACCAGTGCGGTCAGAACCCACACCAGCGTGGGCCGCCGGGCCAGCAGAAATCCCGCAAGCCCCAGGCTCAGCACCACAAGCACCACCACAGCCGGGCCATCGACGATGTTGATCGAGAGAATGAGGTCGGTCACGGCTCTCGTCGCCCTTCTCTCCAGCTTTGCGCGGCACCAGTGCGCGCTTCCACCGCTTACTGCCAGTGCGCTTCCACCGCGCGACAACACCCTACAGAGCGAACCCGCGCGCGACTATCTGTGCCATCGAGTTCACGGTTTTGACTCAGATTCATGAGGATTTGTACAGACACGCCGCAAACCCGCAATATGTACCCCGAAATGGGGGCATACGTCGACGAATTCTTGCGATCTTCGTGTCGATCCACACGATAGCGTCATGATCGTGAGGGTCGGGGATCATGACTCTCGCAGCGCCTTCGGCGCTCGGAAAATAGTCGCGTCGTCGATTATTGGGGGATAGGGCACCATCACCATGACAGAAAACACCATCGCTGAACCGCAATCGGCAAGCACGATTGACGCCCATATCCCAGACCCGCACAGCTCAGCCGCCCTCACCTCCGGCATCGAAACCGCGGCAGGCTCACCGACAGAGCGCACCCAGGTTCTGCCCAAGTCGCACCTCACCGACCGCAACCGCCGCCAGTTCGTTCGCGCCCGTCGCCGCCGCATCCTCACCATCGCGATCCTGATCGTGGTCGCGGCCGCTGCCGTCGCCCTCGCCGCCGTCGCGCTGATGCACTCCCGCTAGACCAGGCGGCGCACAGCACCGAGCCGGGACTGGAGCCCACACACCTAGAGCCCGCCCCAGTGCCCCGGCGGCAGCACCACCACGAACGCGCGGCCCACGACGTCGGCACGCCCGACCATCTTGAGACACGAGTCTTCCGCAGCCCCAGGAGCAGCACCAGACACCGTCACAGGCACCGCCGGGTCCCGCCCCCGGCACCCCGCGATCGAGTCGTTCGAGTTCGAGCGGTGGTCCCCGAGCACGAAGTACTCCCCCCCAGGCACCGTCACCCCGCCGAAGCATCGCTGCGACGCCGGCACCGTCGAACAGTCCAGCGACCCGGCCTGAAATTCGAAGTCCTGGAACACATACGGCTCGTCGATCGGCTGCCCATCCACCAGTAGATGCCCCTGTTTGTCGCAACACGACACCGTCTGCCCCGGCCCGGCTATCACCCGCTTCACCAGCGTGTGGTCCAGGCTCTGCCCCACCCCGAACACCCCGCCCAGCCACTTCACCGCGTACACCAGCGGATTCGACGGCGCTGGAGCCTTCTCTCCCCACAGGTCAGACGCCGTGAACACCACCACATCACCCGCGTGCGGGTCACCGAAATCCAGGCTCACTCGGTCCACCAGAATCCGGTCACCGATCGCCAGCGTCTGCTGCATCGACCCCGAAGGCACGTAATACAGTTTCACCACGAACGCCTGCACCAGTGCCAGCACCACGAACGCCGCCACCACGTTGAACCAGAAGCTTCCCGTAATGCGCCGGATGCCCGTCCGCTTCCCCCGCGCACCCCGCCCTCCGCTGGCAGAACTCCCGCCACCAGCAGCGCCCGCTCCCGCGGCGACTCCACCAGCATCACCAGCCAGATTGCCCACCTTTGGCGCCCCCACCACTGAGTCCCTGCCCGACTCCTCACCGATGCCCGTCATCACAACCGCCTTCTCGTCGCGGCCGATGCCGGTGTCGGATTCATGCGTTCAAACTACCGGTCCGCAACCACTCGCAGCGTCAGCAACCTGCGCACCGTCGATGGTAGTGCGACGACACCGTGTCAATCGCTTGTCCGAGTCTTATCAGATCCGATAAGGTTGCGGGGTGACCGAATATGTCGACCCCCTCGAGTCCGTCTTGGACTCTGCGGCGCGCCTTCAGCAGCTCGTGCCAGACGCCGTTCTTGTCGGCGGCTCCGCCGTAGCGTTCTACGCACGCCACCGATACTCTCTCGACGGTAACCACATCGTCGTCGATCTGCGAAACAGGTTCGACGTTGTACTCGATGCCCTTGAGCGAGAGGGCGACTGGGTGACAAATCGAGTCACACCCGGAAAGATCATCCTCGGCGAGATCGGTGGAATCGAAGCGGGAGTTCGCCAGCTCATCCGAACCACTCCCCTCGAGACCCAGATCGTGAAGTTACGGTCCGGGCTGACGCTTCGCGTACCGACAGTCCAAGAGACGCTTCGAGTGAAGGCATTCCTGATCATCAAGAGAAATCAGGTGCGCGATTATCTCGACGTTGTCGCCCTGGCTGATTTTTATGGAATCCAGCCGTCTGCTCACGTCTTAGCTCGAATAGACGACTTTTACGCTGATCAGAAGCGAGGCGACGTGAGCGTCGCTTCTCAGCTGACGCGCCAGCTTGAAGACCCCCGGCCCAAAGATTCCCATTCGACGTCCACGCTGTCCACCTACAAAGGCATATCCCAGCAGTGGCAAAAGTGGGACTATGTCGTCAACGCTTGTCGGGATCTGGCCGAAGAGATCGACGAAACAGGAGGAAGTCAACAGTGACCCTGCGCTTCAGAAATATCGACGTCACGCCCGACGACCCCGTCGAACTGTGGGGAGTCGAAGGATTGCTTGCTGCAATCGATCGCGGCGACATGCGCGACTGGGGCCGCATCCGGTCAGCGCTCGACCGCGACCCATGGGGGGCCGTGGCAACCGAACTCGAAGTCGCCCTCACCCTCGCAGAAGATCACGGGGCCAAGGGCATCATGCGATCGCATCTCACGAGAGCCCGCTGGACTCCGGCCCAACGGGTGGCCCACACGCTTGGACAGCGAATCCGTGAGTCCGGGCTCACCCGCGCAGAATTCGCAGAAGCACTCGGCACCTCACGTTCGCGGCTCTCGACCTACGAAAATGCCATCGTCGCTCCTTCCGCCGTGTTCATGGAGCGAGCCAACGTACTCGCCAGACGGCCACGGAGCTTTGTGCTGCCGAGCAGCGCAATGCAGCAAGAATCGGGTTCCAGTTAGACGCGGCGTCCTCAAGCTCCGGACGCACTCTGCGCGGCCTCAAACTACCGCGTTCAAGCTACCGCGAGCACGCCCGCATCGACCAGTTCCGCAACGGCAGCACGCATCAGGGATTCCGCAGCACCCTCTTCGCCCGATGGCATCCCGTGCACGGCGACCACCGCCGCGACGAGCTCCGCCTCCGTGCGAGACACCTCCGCAGCCTCGACGATCACCGGAGCGATTCCCGCCAGCACCCGCACAGTCGTACCGCTCAGCACGACCAGCGAATCCCCATCTCGCAGCACGTCCAGAGCCACCGTGCGGTACCTCGGCGCTGACTCCATGCCACGCCCGTCATCGCCGCGATGCCCGTCGTACCCATCGCTGCTGTCGGCATCGTCTCCGCAACCCACAACGACGTCGGCAACAGCCCTCGCACCCGAGCCTGCCGCACCCGACCCCACCACACTGGTCCGCGCATCCTGCGGCAGCACAGCATCAGGCTTCACAGCATCAGGCTTCACAGCAACAGGCTTCACGTCATTAGGCAACACGGTGTCCGGCAACACTCCGTCCGGCAACACGGCAACTGACCGCGCCGCAGGCTCAGCCTCAGCCGCAGCCGCAGCCGCAGCCGCAGCCTCAGCGAACAACCTCGCGAACAGCGGCACCAGCGTCGTCGCCTCCCGATACCGAACCTGCTTCAGCCCGCCGCACGCCTCAAAAACCTCGGCCAACCGCCGCAACGGCCGCTCCCGCTCCGGCAGGTAACTGATCTGCGGAACCAACTCCCCGATCGACTCGGCCAGCCCCACGCTCCGGATGCTCGGCAACTCCCCCGCGTCAACAGCACCGTCAGTGCCCTGGCCCCGGCCAGCGCCCGCGCCCGCGCCTTCGGGAGCACCAGCGCCCTCGCCCGTACCCGCCGCCACACCCGCACCCGCGCCCGCGCCCGCGCCCGCGCCCGCGTCACCCTCCACCCGGTCGAGCATCACCACGCCCACCAGCCGCAGCGCCACCCCATCCGGCGGCCGGTTCAGCCCAAGCTCGCTCGGCGACACCTGGTCCTTCCACAACTCAGGCGGCGGAAGCTTCACCGAGAGCGGCTTGCCGTAGGGCAACACCGTCAGATCATCCATGATCGCCAACGTCTCGTCGGTCACATACCCGAACACCCGCCCCAGCGCGATAGACGCCGTCGTCTTTCCGCGCCCCGACGGCCCGATGAACGCGATCACATTGCCCGTAGCCCGGTCGACAACCCCGCCCGCATGCAGCATCAGCAGGTCGCCCTTGCGCGCATCGATCGCATCGCGCGTAATGCGCCCCGAAAGGTTGTCAGCGAGCGCCCGAAAGTTCGTCGCCGTCACGTCCGGCTGTGGTTGGCTCGCGAGCTCGTCACCGCCCTCACCCACTCGAGACGATTCGCCCCCAGAACCCACACGCGCCCGGATGATCGCCACCCCTCGAGGCGCACCCTCACCGACAGGCGTCCCCTCACCTGCAGACATCCCCTCGACCTCAGGCAACGCGCTCAGTGCAGCCCCGCACCACTCCCACGACTCCACGAACTGCCCCAGTTCGCCGGCACTCACACCTTCAAGCTCCACAGCGAACCGCACACCCAGCACGACGAGAGAAACAACCGACCCCATGCGTTCAAACTACAGGTACGTTCGCACCACAGATACGCTCAAGCGCCCGGGCGAAAGCAGCACCCTACTTCCCCGCGAACCTCAACGACGCTCGCCCTTAGTACTCCGCGCTCCCCGTGAAGCCTCCGCGCACAATCGAGTCGCCGTACCGCTGGTCGAGCGGCGCCCAGAACGCCAGCTCCGAGTCTCCGGGCCAATGACGACCGAGATACTGGTCATACATGTCCCGAACCCTGTCAGTTGCGGCCTCCCGGGATTCGTAGATCTGGTCGACCACCCAATATGCATCCGCGCCATCGGCATAACTGTTTCCAGCTTCGCCGTGCGCCTGTGCATATGCCCGCCCCGCAGCTATCCAGTTCGTATCGTCGCCTGATGTTGAGTACCGCCCCAGGATGAACTGGTACAGAGCCGACACCCAGCTCCAGGTCCCTCGACGATGAGCGAGCTCCTCGGATGCGTAGAACGACTTGAGGATGTCGTCGGTCGTTGAGAGCCCCTTGTGCATCCGGTCGAGCCAGAACTGACGCCCTCCTGGGTCTGGGGCCCGGCCGAGTACCTTCTTGTACGCCGCATCGATGCAGTCCAGTCGATATTCATCGCTCTGGGCGAACGCGCTTGCGATCACGCCCGACCCCGAGCCGTGCGCCAGCTGCGCGCCCCAGAATGCGACCTCATCGGTCGACGGCCGGCGCGCGAGATAGTCGAAGTACAAGGCCGTGATGAATGCCCGAACGGGAGCAGAAACGCCAACTGCAGCAACCGGTTTCTGCGTCAGGTTCACATAGGGCAGGTCGTAAGTTTGGCCCTCCGTCAGCGCGAACGGAGCGACGGTCACATCGTCGTATGCCTCTGGCCCTTCATAGTGGAACGTCGCTCGGTAGGTACCGGGGTACAGATCGGTGAACCTCGCGAAGTCTGCTGTGAACAAATCGCCCGAAGCGCGCACCCAGAGTTTCGTGGAGGGATTCAGAATATCGAGAGAGACGCGAACCGTCCCCGAACTAAGGCAGGTGAGACAGCTCACGGGCGCGTTCACGATAGCGCCCGCCGTGAGAGTGGCATCCAAGCCGGCCTTGCTCTCACCCACAGCCACCTTCACCGGCCCCGCGCCTTCCCGATTGAAGGCATCGGAACCCGGCATCTGGGAAAAGTACCATTCATCTGCGTCTCCCCCGCCCGAGAAGATGACCGAATAGCGGTCAGCCTGAAGGCCCATGAACGAATACGAACCATCGGCCTTGGTCGTGGTCACGTGTGAATCGTAATTACCGGGGTCGTCCTTCTTCGGTACGGCCTCCACCAAGAGACCTCCAAGTGGCTGCCCCCCGGTGCCCCGCGCCATCCCCGAAATCCGGCCCCCGACCGCAAGCACAACAGTCGTGGCCGTCACACTCTGGGTGAGATGGAGGACACGACTGTCTGTAGGCTTTATTACCCAATCGTCCACGTAAGGCTTCGAGACGAAGTTACCAGCGCCGAGATAGTGGTACTCGATCGCGACAGTGTCTTGATCCCCCACCGGCAGAACGAAATTCCCCGCGGCATCCGTGGTGATCTTTGCATCGTAATCAAGCGGCGTCCACGCCCCCGCATCGTAATACCAGTACCAGATCGCCATATCGCCAACTCCTGCAGGATGCCCGGACGAACCCAGATCCACGTGCCCACTCACCGTGAACCCACTGTTTGCGGAAAGCGGGGCAGCAGTCGTCGTGGCTGACGGAGTCCCTGCTGTCGGCGTCGGCGTCGGAATTGGTATGGGCGTGGGTGTGCTGGTCGGCGTCGTAACCGATCCAGGCGTCGGAGAAGCGGTCAGTGTCGGCGTCGGCGCCGGCGTCGGCGTCGGCACGATCCCCTCGGCAGACGCACCCGGTACGAACACCGCCGCCAGACTCAACGAAACCACCACTGCCGAAACACGAACAAACGACCGACCCACGGCGCCCCCGCCCCTACTACCCAATGTCCGTACTGTCCGACACGCCTCCGCTGGCCTATCGGCTTCAGCGTATCGGATCGACGCCTACCCCTCTTATTGCCTTGATGTCCGAAACACGCCCGCATCCGCCCCTCGGTTTGGGGGTCACCCGATCCGCCAGAGCACCCCCGCCGCCGTGCCCCATGCGATACCTTCGGAACGGCCCCACCATCGGGGGTGCGGCCTACGCAGAAAAGCGTTTCATCTTCATCGGTTTCGCAGGCCGAGAAACGAGCAGTCCCATGGCACAGCACAGTTCAGAGCTGAACGACAACCACACCTCACGGGTCGGGATGATCGTGAAACTCTCGGTCCTCATCCCGGCCGGCCTCATCACAGCCGCCCTCGTGGGTGTGGCTCTGACACAGCGCCCCTGATCGGCAGCCCCATAATGTCAGCGTGGCCCTGATTATCGTGGCACTGATTTACGCTGCCCTGATCGGTGCCTGATACCAATCCGGTCGACTCACGGCTCCGAAAAGAAGCTGTACCGAATGCCCTACAAGCTGATGAGAAACGCAACGTGCCCTTCGTACACACATCACTGGGGGGTGCTTAATGATTGATGCTCGCGTATCGTTTATTGTTTACCGCGCCAATCGCACAGAGCCGAAATTCCGGCGCAGAACCGAAAGCCCCAATGAGCCCCACAAAACGAGCCGACAAGCCTTTCGAGCGGCCAGAACTCACGTCGACGTGGCACAAGATCTCGCACAACCTCGTCGCCCAGATCACCGTCGGAGTCGTGCTGGTCGGCGGCACAGTCGCTCTGGTAGTCGTAGCTTTCACTCAGTAGCCCTACGGCGGGATCGCTCGCCCAGCCACCCTGTTCCTCCGGCGACAGGATCGAAAGCCTGTCAGCCCACGTCTGTTCGGAGAACGTGAGCCGAATGGTGCAGCTCGCCGTCAAACTCGACAACGGCTGACAACCTGATGGTGCCAGGCGCCTCAGACGAAAGTCGCAGAGTCGCTGAGCCACGATCTACGGTGCCGAGAATTGTTGCCACCGTTGCAGCCAGTCGCGTCTTGGTGTCGAGGTCGGGTTGGACCAATCCCAGGGCGATTCAGGGACTACGCTATCTGAACCGCATTGCTCGTTAGTTTGTGGGGACGGGGCAGGCGACTTCTCCGTCGGAAAAGTCGAGCCATGCCGGCAAATCTGCAGTGAAGGCGTGCCGAGTGGGGGCATCGTTGACGACCGTCCAGTCAACTCGCTGATGGACTTCTGCTTCGAGCTTGTCCCACTCAAACCAGTTGATCATCTTCAGGTTCGGGAACCTGACCGCGATGTCAGCGGAGAAGACCTGCCGCCACCAGGCTTGCTTTATCGCGAGCTCGCCTGCGTCGTCACCGCGATGAATCACGAATGCTCCGGTTTCCGGTATCGCCACGGGCTTTGCATGATCGACCCCATACACCTGGTAGAAATCGGGCGCGGCCCTCTCGTCGCCCTGCGCACCGATGTAGGTTCCGGTCAGCTGGGCGACGAATTTCCCCTCCTCAGGCATCTCGTTCTCGCCCCAGGGGTACGCGGAGCCCCAGTGGTAGAGGGACATCCCAACCCAATCGACTGCATCGTCCCCGGGATAGTAGGGAGCGTAGGGGTGGTCGGCTAGCGTTATGGTGCCGTCGCCATTCGTGTCTAGAAGCTTGAAATCCGGTGACCCGGGCGCCGCGCTCGATGCGCCCCCGGTGAACGGGTACCCGTCGGCGTTGTTCGGGGCCCACATCATCCCAGTCCCTGGGGCCCGCTCATGGATTGCGTGCGCAACCCGGCGAAACGTTGATATATATTCGGCAGGCTGTTGCCCCCACGCATACCACGAACCGTTCATCTCGTGGGCAAAGCGAAGAATGACCGGCACACCTTCTCTGTTGATCGAGTTGGTTAGGTCAGCCACGTCGGCGGCCACCTCGTCCGTCACCACAGCCAGCCCCGCCGCAGGCTCGAGCGTGAGAAGCAGCGAACCTCCGTTGGCACGCACTTGGTTAACGGCTGCCGCGAGATTTGCGCGGGCATCAACGTTCAAGGGCACTTCCGCGAAGGCTACAGTGACCGCTGGATGCCTCCCGAGGTTCACGGCGTAATCGCTGAGCGTCTCATGCCCCCAGTCGAGGTTGACACCGAATAGCACGCCGGCCTTCGGCACGACATCCGCAGCTGGACGCACCACGCACTCGGCACGCGCCGTGCCCTTGGTCGTGCATCCGGTAGTCAAAACGGCCACCGCGGTCAGCACGATGCTCAATTGAGTAAGTCGTCGTCGCCAGGGCACAAAATCAGCGTAATCGACTCGGCCCCAAGGACCGTCTCTTCAGTCGTGTTTTTGACCGATGGCGCGCGAAGGTTCGCGTGAGCCCCGCCCGACGGGCGCCCGCCGCTCACGCTCAGGCTGCCTTGAGTGTCAGTGTCAGAACGCGAGCGATCTCATCCAACGCAGGAACCATCTGCGCAACGGAGAGCTCGTAGACCTCATCCTCGCGCCGATACGGGTCGACCACGTCGTCAAGAGTCGGGTCCGCAGCCGGGTCCCCTTGCGACCGACGCGAAGCCAGCAGCCGGCAAACGGCCTTGACCTTCTCAGCGTCAGTCCCCCCGGCAGCAGCAGCAGCCGTAACCTCGTCATCGCTCACCAGGCTCCCCAGCCGCGCGAACTCGCGCACCGTGAACGTCACCAGCAGCTTGCGCGGAACCATCTGAACGACCTCGCTTCGATGCCCCCGCGTGAGTGGAAGAATCAAATCTGCCTTCTCGATGTACGGCTCCACCAGATAGCGGGCAGCATGCGTGGTCGGCTTGAGCCCGAACCTCTCCGCCAAAGCCCCCATCTCATCCGTCATCGAATCACCATCGCGCGCCATCGTTCCTGCGCTGCTCACGGTGACCCCCGTCACCCCAGCCAGCTTCGATTGCAGATACAACGCCGCGAACGGCGAACGGCAGATATTGCCCGTGCAGACGGTCAGAATCGAAAGAGTCACAGTGCGGCCTTTTCACAACTAGCGGGGCATCGGGCAAGTGAGGGAGAAGTTATTCAAGCGTAGATGGATTTCACCACACCCAGGTGCGCCCTGTCTGCGAGCACTTCCACTTTGCCGCGCACGCAGCTATTGTCTGGTTCGTCGCCCGGTGCAGGGTCTGGGTGTTTGTGTCCAGTCGATCTCGGGCGGCGGGATGATGTGCGGTGCGCCCTGACGCATGACGAGTTTCCATCGGCTCCTATGCACATTCGAATGATGAAAATGACACAACAAAACCCCGTTGTCAGTATCGGTCCGGCCCGGTAAGTATCCCTCGTCACGCCAGTCGAGAACATGATGGGTTTCACACCACGACGGCGGTCTCCCGCAGCCCGGCCACACACACCCGCCGTCCCGGGCCGCGAGGGCCCGGTTCTGCGCCGCCGTGAACAACCGTTTCGTCTTCCCGTGCTGCAACACCCGCCCCTCACGCATCAGCGTCGAAATGACCTCCCCGTGACACAGCAGCTGCTCAACACTCGTCACCGGCACGGGCTGGTCAACACCGTCAACCCAGCCCACACCCCTGCCCTCGACGATGTCTTCGAGGGTGACGTGCACGTTGACCGTCGGACGCGCCCCACACAGTGCCGGCATACCCGGCAATCCCGCGACCCGGTCGATGTACGCTGTGAACCCATCAGCGAGCAACTGCTCACGCGTACGAGTGTCAGCCAACACCGGGCTGACCTCCTCCTCGCCGTCATCGTCGGCGAAGAAACGTGGGCCGCTACCGTTTCTGCCGCGGCCACCATCACCGCTGGGCATCGAAGAACCATCTTCGACCTCGCCGCCGCCCGAACCCTCAGAAGCACCAGAAGCACCAGAAGCACCAGAACCATCAGGAGCATCACCAGAATGAGAGCCATCACTGGCGCCCGGGGCCTCGCCGTTGTCTGCGAATCGGGGAAGCCGGGGGCTGAGGATGGTTTGGGCGATGGCCTGCCACTTCGCACCCTGCACCGCCGTCAACAGACCACCGACCTTGAAACTCCCGTCAGCCTGCTGCCGTAACCACAAGCCGCGCTTGTCCTCCAACTCCTTCGCGGTCGGTTCGGCACCATCAGGATCCAGATGCCCCTGCCACTGCGCCACCATGATGGCGACCTGATCCGCCGACAACCCGAGACCCACATCGGTCGCAGGGTCAGCGGCGAGCACCACCATCCGTTCACACTCATGCAGATCCGCCCCGAACCCCACCCGTTTTGCCGACTCCCCGAGCATGCGAGTGATGACGTGGGCACTGTCAACGCCGAGCCGGCCAGAACGCAGAGCCTCCTGAACGGAAGGGAAACTACTCTCATTCGGCAACCCCACCGCAGACATCGAGGACCTAACCGCCGTACCGAGTCGCACCCGGCCTGCCGCGGTCTTCTTCGACACTCCCGTCAAGCTACTGATCAGCGACACGACATCTGCGCACCCGTGCTTCACCGTCAACCTGTCATCACCGTGCTCATGTTTGGATCGTTCGGCAAGCTCCCCGGCCGCCTCGACAACGATCCCCTCCGCACATCGCAGCAACGCCTCACCAGCCACCGCCCAGGCCAGTAACTCCTCGTCGGCAAGCCCGCAGGGCGCGGCAGCCCCAAATCCACCAGACGACATTACAGCCTCCACCGCCGCACGCAGCGCAGAAGCCCGAGGGTCATCCAAGCCCTCAGGCGACGACCCGGGCAACCCGGCAGCTGGTGTGTTCATACCCCCATTCAAACACCAGCCACTGACAATCCCTCACTAAACGAGGGCCGCCATCAACATCAGTGGAGAACCATTTCCCCACCCCAATGTGGAGGACAAGTCGCCAACCAAAGCCCGCGCGAGACCGCGCAAAAGCGCGCAACCATGTCATACACGTGCATGTCACTCAGATCTCTCCCCGAAAGGGGGGATCGCCGCCAATCCCCGCACCCAGTAACTTGTGAGTTGGCCTCACCCTGCTGGGTGCCGCGCCAATGGGGCCAGCTGGCCACTCGGGGGAAGTGTTGCAGTGACCAATAATTCAAGCTCTTCAAGCGACGGCAATCGCGGCCAAAGCACCAACAGCACCAACCACAGCAACAGCAGCAGCAGCAGCAGCAGCAGCAGCGAAAACCGCGCAGACCGCACGAGAAACGCCGCCCGCAAACACCGCGCTACCCACCCGGCAAGCCCGGCAAGCCCGGCAAGCCCCGCGAGCCCCGCGGCCCCCTCAAGCCCGCAGCGCCCGCCGCACCGCAAACACCCCAAAAACCGCAAACACCCCAAACGCCTCATCGCAATGCTCCTCGGCGTCATCCTCGCCACCTCCACGCTGAGCCTCGCCACCATCGCAGCCTCACCAGCCGAAACGGCTGAAGCCGGCATCCCCACGGCCACCGCGATGATCCGCACCCAGCGCATGAACGACGCCTCCCTCACTTCGGGCCAGAACGGCTGGTACGAGCGCGGCCAGGTTCTCGGCCTCGATTGCTTCAAGCACGGCCAGGCCGTCAAGGGCTACTTCAGCTCCAGCTTCCCCGGCGGCTGGGATGACGTCTGGTACCGCGTGTCCGATGGCTACTTCGTCGCCGACGTCGACATCGAGACCGGCAGCAGCAACCCCATCACCGGCCAGTGCCCCGTGCCCTTCGACACCACGAGCACCCCCACAGTGACCGGCGCGACCACCGTTGGCAGCACCGTCACCGCTGACCCCGGCCAGTGGAGCCCCGCAGCGCAATTCAGTTTCCAGTGGAACATCAACGGCCAAGCAACAGCGGGCGCCACGAGCCAGTCCTGGCTTCTCCCTCCAGAAACCTTCGGCAAAACTCTCTCCGTCACCATCACCGGCTCGAGCGACGGCCGCAACACAACCTCGACCACCTCAACCCAGCCCATCACCGTCTCCCCCGGCACACTCGCGAGTGCCCTCCCCACACTGACAGGCTCGCCCACCGTCGGCCAGACCGTCACCGCCAACCCCGGCTCCTGGCAGCCCGCCCCCGTCGCCTTCACCTATACATGGATGCGCGACGGCATCCCCGTGCCCGGGTCAACCGCCGCGGCGTACCTCCTGACCTCGGCAGACGCCGGCAAACAACTTTCGGTGAAGGTCGTCGGCACCAAGACCGGCTACAGCGCATCATCCAGATCGAGCACTCCCGTCACCATCGCCCGCCCACTCACCTCGACACCCGTGCCCACCATCGCCGGCACCCCACGAGTCGGCGCCACGCTGACCGCAACCGCTGGCGCCTGGGCACCCGCACCCGTCACCCTGGCCTACCAATGGATGCGCGGCAGCACAGCGATAGCCGGCGCAACCTCAGCCACCTACACCCTGGTCAACGCAGACGCCGGTCAGGCCATAACCGTACGCATCATCGGCAGCAAACCAGGCTACGCACCAACGACAAAGACCAGCGCACCGGCGACCATCGAAAAGCTCTTATCGCCCATACCCGTGCCCACGATCTCCGGCACACCGACAGTCGGGCAGACCGTCACAGCAGTCCCCGGCTCGTGGGGCCCCGCTCCCGTGACCCTCAGCTACCAGTGGTTGCGGGGCGGCACCGTCATCACCGGCGCCACCGCCACCACCTACAAACTGACGGCAATGGATGCTGACAAGAACGTCAGCGTACAAGTAACCGGCGCGAAGCCGGGTTACACAACAACCTCGAAGGTGAGCGCCTCGCTCGCCGTCAAGCGCCAGTTGACCGCGACGCCCACCCCGACGATCACGGGCACCGCCAGGGTCGGGTCGACGCTCACCGCCATCCCCGGCGCCTGGGCTCCCGCCCCCGTGACGCTCAGCTACCAGTGGCTCCGGGCCGGCGCACCCATCGCCGGTGCCACCACCTCGAGCTACACACTGACGACCGCCGATGCCGGCAAGTCCATCACCCTCTCAGTCAGCGGCAGCAAGGTCGGCTACACCACCGCCCTTGCTACAAGTCTTGCGAAGTCAGTGGAGAACATCCTCTCCCCCACCGCGACCCCCCGCATCACCGGTTCCCCAACGGTCGGCCAGACCCTCACAGCACTCCCTGGCGTCTGGGGGCCTGCGCCAGTGACATTCACCTACCAGTGGCTGCGCAACGGTTCAGCCATCTCCAGCGCGACTGTGAGCACCTACAAGGTCGTCGCGGCCGACGCCGGTGCGAAGATCACCGTAACGGTGACCGGTTCGAAGCCCGGCTACACCACGGTCGCCTTCACCAGCCCGGCCGTCGACGCACAGAAGGCGCTCACCTCGACACCCAAACCGACCATCACCGGTACACCCAGAGTCGCCTCCTCCCTCACAGCGGTCCCGGGCACGTGGGCGCCTGCCCCTGTGACACTCAAGTGCCAGTGGTACCGCAACGCCGCGGCGATCGCCGGAGCAACCTCCACCACCTACGTTCTCACCGACGCAGATGCAACCGCCAGCATCACCGTCAGAGTCAACGGTTCGAAACTCGGCTACACCAGCGTGGCAACCACGAGCGCAGCGCTGACGGTCGAACCGACCACCCTGTCGAGCTCAGTGCCGTCGATCTCCGGCAACGGATCAGCGGGGTCAACACTCTCGGCAGACGCCGGCGCCTGGGGCCCCGCACCCGTGCAACTCGGTTACCAATGGTTCGTCAATGGCGGCCCGGTCGGCGGAGCAACCGGGTCGACCTTCGTCGTCCCGACCTGGGCCGCGGGCACATCCGTCACCGTCACCGTCACCGGGTCGAAACCGGGCTACATCTCGGCCTCCCAGACCTCCGGCCAGCTCAGTATCAGCATGGGCATCGGTGACAGGTTGAGACGCGGCGAAGTAATGCTCGTCGACTCCTTTCTCACCTCACCAAACGGTCAGTATCGCTTCGTGCTTCAGAGCGACGGAAACGCCGTGATCGTCGGGCCGGGCGGCCCCATCTGGGGCAGCCACAGCGACGGTAACTCCGTGAATCCGCTCGCATTCCAGGATGACGGCAACATTGTTCTCTACCGCACCGACGGCCGGGCTGTCTGGTCGACCTTCACCAACGGAAAGCCGGCTCGCGAGCTCGTCATGCAAGACGACGGCAACCTCGTACTCTACGGCGACGGGGGATACTTCTGGTCGAGCGGTACAACACAAGGTGGCGGTGGCGGCGCACGCTTCAAGCTCCCCTTCCCCGCAGGAGCCAGCTACCGCATCACCCAGGGCCCCGCCGAACACGCGGCCGGTCTCTACCCTGCCTACAACAAGAACGCCACCGACTTCGGCATGCCCGTCGGCTCGAGAGTTGTCGCGTCCGCAGCAGGCACCGTTTACTCCGAGGGCTACGACAGTACCGGCGCCATCGAGATCCGCATCGATCACGGTGACAACCTCTGCACTCAGTACGTACACCTCAATCGCACCGTCATCAACCGAGGGCAGCAGGTCGCCCAAGGCCAATGGATCGGCGACTCAGGCAACACGGGAATCTCGACGGGCCCCCACCTGCACTGGAACATCGTCTACTGCAACACCGGCATCAGCCGGGAGACCCCGAACACCGTGGAGAACGGCACCAGCTACCCTGCAGGCTCCATCGCCACGAGCCAGAACGGGTAGCGCGCGCCGGTCGAACGAACGAACCAGCCAGCAAGCAAGCCAGCAACCCTACGGCGCAGACAACCCCAGATCGAAATTCAGCGCACTCGCCCGTGGCCCTCGCAATGGCGGCAATCCCAAATCAGACGAAGGCCGGCTGACCGGCTGCACCGCAACCGGCTCAAACACCCCGAAGTCTGCAATCCGCACCTCGGCAGAAGCGGCTCGACGCGGCACCAGCCCCAGCAGAAACGCCGAGGCAGAGCTCACAGCACTGGGTCGATGGATCGGCGCGAGCGACAACTCGAACGCCTCGCCCAATCCCGCTTCAGCCGGCGCCTCCCGCTCGCTCAATCCAGCCTCGAACATCCCGCGCCCGGCGACAGAATCGCTCAAGGCCGAACCCGCCGCGACACCACCAACAACAGGCGTTACAACACCCACCACGCTGAAAAACCCTGCATTCGCCGCGGCACCCTGCGCTCCGGCAACCCCGAAAACGCCCAACCCAGCCCGCTGGCCCAAACTCGACCCGAACGCGGGCCTGAACCGCAGCCGCCGCACACGCCACCGCGCGAACAGGTACGCACCGAACCCCACGATCAACACGAGCCCACCGGCTATCCCGGCCAGCAGAAACGGAAAGGCATCGCGCGCCACTCCCGCCGATGGCGGCGGATAGAACGGCAACTCGATCGCGGGCAGAGGCGCCGCAGTGGCCGTCACAACAGGCGCTGGCGCCGGCGCCGGCTCAACCGTCGGCGTCGCGGTAGGCGTACTCTGCTCGATAAACCCACCGTCAGCCGGCACAACAACCTCGCTGGTCACCACAGGCTCCGGCGTCACAACCGGTTCCGGTGTCACCGGGTCAGGCGTCACGGGCACAACGGCCGGGTCGGTGACAGTCGGCTCCGGGGTCGGCGCCACGGTCGGACTCGGGTCCACCACCGGCGGCGTCGGCACCGGGTCTGGCGTCGGATCAACCGTCGGCACGGGCGTCACCGGCACATCGGTCGGCACCGGGTCGGCGACCAGAACAATGGATGATCGGCTCTCCCCGCTCGCATGCCCAGGGGCAGCCGCAGCCGCAGAACTGGTGAATATTGCGAATGCCGAAGCCCCGATGGCGCCCACAACGATGAGCGAGTGCTTGGCGGTCCGCTTGCGTCGTGGCACGTCAGCTCCTTCGTCAGGGATTGGGGTTCGTCCGCGTGCCAAATGGCACTAAGTTGGTCGTTCTGTATAGTTTGACATGCGAGATAGTTTCAAATGCAAGGTTGCAATCGTCAACCTTGCATTTTCTTTTGCGACCCAGACCTCCTGTCGCGCTTCGAAGCCATAACTCTCAGAAGAATCTTTCTGCCACTGGCACAGCGAGCCAACCGACACCAAAGGGACCAGACGCCATGAATTTACAAGATTACATGCGGGTCATTCGCAAGGGATGGCTTTTCATTGTTCTGTTCGTTCTTGCGGGGGCCGGGGCCGGGGCTGCAATCGCCGCCACCGCGACGCCACAATACCGCTCGACCGCAACAATGTACGTCTCGGTCCAAGCCTCAGAGTCGCCGACGGCTGGCGAACTAACGTCGGGTAATACATACGCGCAGGCGAAGGTTAAGTCCTACCTTGATATTTTGACCAGCGCGTCCGTCCTAGACAAGGTGATCAAAAACCTCAATTTGACCAGCACCTCTAAGCAATTGGGCAGTCAACTTTCGGCGACATCACCAGTCGGAACCGTCATCATCCAGTTGGATGCGACGGATTCAGACCCGCAGATGGCGGCAAACCTCGCGAACGCCACAGCGAACGCGTTTAGCTCGGTCGTGGTTCAACAATTGGAGAAACCGACTGGCGGAGGCAATAGCCTCGTTCGAGTTCAGGTCATTGACCCGGCTTTGCCCGCGGCGGCGCCGTTCAGTCCCCAGCTCAGTCTTAACATCGCCCTAGGCGCAATCGTTGGGCTCATATTCGGGATGGGCGCCGCCTTCCTGCGATCCGCTCTTGACACCCGGGTCCATGGTGTCCACGACGTCGAAAACGTGACGGATGCGCCTCTCCTCGGCGGCATCAGCTTTGATCCGGAGTCGGCCAAGCACCCCCTGATCGTCCACAGCGACCCGCGGAACCCACGCGCCGAAGCCTTCAGATCTCTGCGAACCAATCTGAGGTTCGTCAACGCCGGTTCGAGCAACCATTGCTTCGTCATCACTTCGTCGATTGGCGCCGAAGGCAAGAGCACCACCTCAGCAAACCTCGCCCTGGCGCTGGCCGAGACCGGCGCACGAACGGTCTTGATCGACGGCGATCTGAGAAAACCGAGACTTGCTGAGTACATGGCAATCGAAGGAGCGGTCGGGCTCACTGACGTTCTTATTGGCACGGTTCCCTTGGCCGATGTCCTCCAGCGCTGGGGCACCGGCGAGCTCTACGTCCTCCCGGCGGGTCGAATCCCCCCGAACCCCAGCGAACTGCTCGGTTCGCAAGCGATGCAAGACCTGATCACCGCTCTCAACGACCAGGTCGACTACGTGATCATCGATGCACCGCCGTTGCTCCCGGTGACTGACGCCGCGATCATCAGCAGCATGACGGCCGGCGCGATCGTCATAGCCGGTTCAGGCAAGGTCAAGCGCACCGAACTGGCGCGCGCCCTCAATTCACTGACGGGAATCAAGAGCAACGTCGTGGGCGTCGTGCTGACCATGCTCCCCTCCAAGGGCCCAGACGCGTACAACGCCGAGCGCTACGGCTATTACGGAGCAGGCCCCGAGACTGAAGTTTCGCCATCTGACGCGCCGATTCGCAAACGACGGGGCCGCAAGTAGGCTAGCTGCAACAGTGGATGGCTCTAGATATGCCACAACTCACGTGCAACCATCTTCCGCCGGCCGAACTCCCGTCGCTAGGGCGTGTCTCCTAACAGTTTGAGCCAGATGGTGATGGCTCGGAGGACGACTCCGCCGCGGTACGTGAGGGCGAGTTTGTCGTAGCGGGTGGCGCGATGCCGCGCCAGTCTTTGAAGGTGTTGAAACAGCGTTCGATGACGTTGCGTCGCTTCTAGGCCTCGGTGTCGAACGTGGGTGGCCGGCCGCCTTTCTGGCCGAGTCGTTTCCGGTTGGCGATATGGTCCGATTTCTCCGGGATGACCGCTTCGATGCCGCGATCACGGAGCAGCTTCCGGTTCGCTTTCGACGCGTACGCCTTGTCGGCCATCGTCCGATCGGGCTTCGTCCGGGGACGACCTTTGCCTCGACGCGGGACCCGCAAGCTCGCCATCACCTCGGGGAACATCGGCGAATCGCCGCCCTGACCTGTGCCGAGCAGCATGACCAACGGGCGCATCTTCGCGTCGCATAACGCGTGGATCTTTGTCGTCAAACCCCCGCGAGAACGGCCAACCGCATGGTCAGGAGGCTCGATCAGCAGATTCGTGTAATTCGACAGATCCCCCCGTGGCCCGACCGAGGTTGGTGCCGTGCTGGTGGGCACGATTCACCGTCGAGTCCACCGACACCTCTCACTCGATCAGCCCGACCTCATCGGCATGGGTCAACAACTCCGTCAGGATCTTGTCCCAAGTGCCATCACCACTGAACCGGCGATGTCGCTTCCAGACCGTCTTCCAAGACCCGAAACTCTCTGGCAGATCCCGCCACGGAGTTCCCGTCCGATACCGGTAAATGATGCCCTCGACCATCAGCCTGTGGTCATTTGTTTATGGCACCTTGATTGAAGACCACTTGGACGGTTCGATTCGTGCCCACCTTTCGACTCGCCGGGTGATTGTGACGGCTTGATCGAGGTCCACCTTGACGCTTGAGCATCGTGTTTTCCGGATGCAAGGGTGTGGAGGTCAGTGATGGGGTTACGGGTGGAGTTGTTCGCACGGATCCGGCGGGATGCCCGGGTGGAGGGGCTCTCGATTCGGGAGCTCGCGCGCCGGCATGGTGTCGCTCGGGCGACGGTTCGGATGGCGTTGTCGCAGGCTCAGCCGCCGCCGCGGAAAACACCGGTTCGGGTCTCGCCTCGGTTGGAGCCGTTCAAACCGGCGATCGACGCGATGCTGATCGAGGACCTGACTGCGCCGCGTAAGCAACGCCACACGGCCCGTCGCATTCTGGCCAGGCTCGCGGAGGAGCACGCCGCGACGGATTTGTCGTATTCAACGGTTCGCGATTACGTTCACGACCGTCGGCCTGTCATCGATGCGGAGGCCGGCCGCGCCCGGGAGGGTTTCGTGCCCCAGGAGCACGCACCCGGCGCGGAAGCGGAAGTCGACTTCGGCGAGGTATGGGTCATGCTCGCCGGTGTGAAAACGAAGTGTCACATGTTCGCGTTCCGGCTCTCACACTCCGGCAAAGCGGTCCATCGGGTGTACTCGACACAGGGCCAGGAAGCGTTTCTCGAGGGCCATATCGCTGCCTTCGAATGCATCGGAGGGATCCCCACTCGGCACATCCGCTACGACAACTTGACTGCCGCGGTGACCACAGTGATCTACGGAACCGGCCGTCGGCGGACAGAAAACGAACGATGGGTGTTGTTCCGCTCGCATTACGGGTTCGACGCGTTTTACTGTCAGCCAGGTATCGACGGCGCGCACGAGAAAGGCGGCATCGAGGGCGAAGTTGGCCGGTTCCGCCGCAACCATCTCTCACCAATGCCGGTCATTGATTCGCTGGCCGAATTGAACGAGAGGATCCAGCGTTGGGATGAGGCCGACGACCGGCGCCGAATCGCTGACCGGATCCGAACCGTTCGTCAAGACTTCGACAACGAACGAGGCCTGCTGGCGCCGCTGCCGTTTGAACGTTTCGATCCCGGTCTGACCCTGCACCCCAGGGTTGACCGGTCGAGCCTGATCACTGTGCGGATGGCGAAGTACTCCGTGCCGGCCCGGATGATCGGCCGGCCGGTGCGGGTCTCGCTTCGAGCGTCAGAGCTGGTCGTGTTCGACGGGCGCACCGAAATCGCCCGACACCCGCGGATCGTGACCAACGGCGGCCAAAGCGTCGACCTTGACCACTACCTCGAGGTCTTGCAATACAAACCAGGTGCGCTGCCCGGCTCGACAGTGCTCGCTCGGGCGCGGGCCGCAGGAACATTCACCGCCGCACACGAAGCATTCTGGGCTGCAGCACGAAAAACGGATGGTGACGCTGTCGGGACCAGACAGCTCATTGACGTTCTCCTGCTGCATCGCTCGATGAGCGCCGACGACGTGACTGCCGGCATCCGGGCTGCGCTTCAGGTCGGCGCGGTGACGGCGGATGTTGTCGCCGTCGAGGCGCGCCGTCACGCATCGACTGCTGGGCCTGCGTCTGGCCGTCACCGCGTTGAACATGAGCGTGAGCCCGAGCGAAACGTTGTCAGTCTTACCCAGCGGCGTCTCGCGGACCCTGCCGCCGTCATTGCTGGTCTCCCACCTGACACACGACCGCTTCCCTCTGTGGCCAGGTATGACGAGCTCCTGAAGCTGCCCAAACGTAACGCACCAGCTGTGCAGATACTGGAAGAAGGAACTGGCTCATGAGCCCGACAGCCACAACGATCACCACAACCCTCAGACGCCGACGCGGGATGACCGAGCAAGCCGCGACCGCGGCGATCGATCAAGCCTGCCGGCGGCTACGGTTACCCACGATCCGCGCCGTCATCGAAGAAGCAACGAAAGCGGCCGAGCAGGAACAGCTCAGCTACCACGGGTTCCTTGCCGAACTCCTGCTGGCCGAATGCGACGATCGCGACCGCCGCTCTTCCGTGCGGCGGGTCAAAGCTGCCGGGTTCCCGCGCGATAAATGGTTAGGGGACTTCGACTACGACGCGAACCCGAACATCAACCCCGCCACAATCAACACCCTCGCGACCGGCGACTGGGTACGCAAAGGCCAACCACTCTGCCTGATCGGCGACTCCGGCACCGGGAAATCCCACCTGCTTATCGGGCTCGGTACTGCCGCAGCAGAGAAAGGCTACCGGGTGAAGTACACGCTGGCGACCAGGCTCGTTAACGAACTTGTCGAGGCCGCTGACGAGAAAACCCTCGCTCGCACCATCGCCCGCTACGGCCGTGTCGACTTGCTCCTCATCGACGAGCTCGGCTACATGGAACTCGACCGCCGCGGTGCCGAACTGCTCTTCCAAGTCCTCACCGAACGCGAAGAGAAAAACAGCGTCGGCATCGCATCGAACGAATCCTTCTCCGGCTGGGGCAAAACCTTCACCGACCCACGGCTCTGCGCAGCAATCGTCGACCGGCTTACGTTCGGCGGCAACATCATCGAAACCGGCACCGACTCCTACCGCCTGGCACACACGCAACACCATGCCGCGAGCTGAAAGG
Organism: Subtercola frigoramans; assembly: GCF_016907385.1. Classification (NCBI taxonomy): domain Bacteria; kingdom Bacillati; phylum Actinomycetota; class Actinomycetes; order Micrococcales; family Microbacteriaceae; genus Subtercola; species Subtercola frigoramans. The sequence goes on from NZ_JAFBBU010000001.1 coordinate 3,269,555, forward strand.
TCGGGGTAGCCTAGTGGCCGTGGCACCCAGGGTCGAGTCGAGAATTCGAAGCTCTAAATATTCGCTCAGCGAACGTGACTGGGCGGCGGAGATTGTCGTTATCGTCAGACCATGAATCTCGAAGAAACTGGCGCGGCCGTTGAATCGGTATCTCAGATCTACGCCGCCAAATTTGGTATCGACCGCACCGACGTCTGGTTCCTGCTCAAGCTGCAAGAAGAACTCGGGGAGTTGACGCAAGCGTTCGTGAACCTTAAGGGCATGAGCAAGGATCGAGGACAGACGGACGCCGACAAGCGCACCGCGTTCGCTCACGAATGCGCCGACGTAGTCGCACACGTGCTTTTGCTAGCCCGCAACGAGGGTGTCAACTTAGAAGCCGCGATCGAGGATAAGTGGCTTCGGTGGGCGGACTCTTCGGCCGTTACATCGGCCCCCTAGGCCGTCCGCAACGATCGGTTTGTCGTCAGGCGGTCAAATCGCGTTCGTAGAAGATGAGCGAATCACGGCGTGCCACCTCTATCAGGCCGCTTTTCAGAAGCCCGCGCTGCGAAGCACCATTGTCCTGATCGGTGTCTGCGGCCGCAACGGCCGCACCGTGAATTCTCGCGTTATTGAGGGCAAGAATGACAGCCTCGGTCGCCAGACCTTCGCCGCGAGCACTCGGCACCAGTCCGTATCCGAATTCAACGCGCCCAGTCGTGGCGGGCGGCCCAAAAAAGCCGAAACCGCCGACAGCATGATGATCGGAAATGCGTCGGATCACGTACATGGTGAAGAAAGGATCTGGGTCGGTCATGGCACCCAGTGATCGGAGTGGGTCGAGTTCGTCGGCAAATGGATACTCGGGGTGCCAGTTGTCGCCTGGACGCTCGTCTCGTATAACGATCCGACGAGCAAGTGACGGCGAAATCGGCTCGAGTGATTACGTGCGCGGTCTGAAGACTCATCAATTGATCGTCGCGTACCAAGCGGGTTCCCTCTGAGCACGCCGCCAAGGGATGCTCTTGACGCATCCCTCAGCGAGCCTCCTGGCGTCGAGCGCTGACTGCCGCTTGCGGCCGCTGGCCTGCTGTCCTCCGCACATGCGATTCGAGAAAGTCGAAGCCTGCACGGCCCAGCTCCGAGCTGATCGAGTCCACGGGCCATCGGTACGCCGGTGTGACCGCGTGCGCGAACTTCTCGACCACAGGGCCCTCGAAGAACCCGACAAGCAGTGCGCCGCCGGGCTTGATCACGCGACCGAACTCCCGCAAGGGAACCTGGATCTCGTCGGGCTCGTAGTGAATGAGCGAATACCACGACAGCACCCCACCGACCGAACCGGTGCGAGCCTCCATGGCATCGAGACCTTCGACTGCGAAATCCACGGCGGGATAAGCGTTCGCGGCATGGGCAATGAACTCAGGCACTTGATCGATTCCCCGAGCTGTCACGCCCTGCTGGGCCAGAAAGTTCGTCCAATGACCCGGGCCACACCCCGCATCGATGATGTCGCCATGAACATCGCTTGCCCACGTAGACACGATCTGCACATCCGACGGATGAACGGAACTCATCGAGCCCAACAGATCGACGTACTCGGCCGCTCTGCCGGAGTAGGCGGCGCGACTCGTTTCGTTGGGCACGCGCTCAAGTCTAAGCAGTCTGAATCAAGTAGCCCGTAAGACGGTCGACCAGCGCGCTTGGAGCTGCCATGGGATGACCGCGGTCCCAGATATCGAGTCTGGGCGGGCCTTGATCAAGCCGTCACGGTGGTCCTACTTCAAGTTGACACAGCCAGTCATTGAACGGCCGCCCACCCTTCGCTGTCGGGCTGGGCATTAACGGCGCGATCAACGCCCACTGGGGATCCGACAAAGACTTAGTTCGCGACACACCAGATCATCTCAAACCCAACACGACGAGGTTAAGAGACACGCCCTAGTACGCGCCGTCGCTCCCGAGTACGGCGCGAGCCGTCTTCAGCAGAATAACGAAATCGCCCACCATCGACCAGTTTTCGACGTAGTAGAGATCGAGGCGAACTGAGTCTTCCCATGACAAATCTGAGCGTCCGCTGACCTGCCAAAGACCAGTTATGCCTGGCTTCATCAAGAACCGGCGATGCACATGGCTCTCGTATTGATCGACTTCACGCTGCAATGGCGGGCGCGGCCCGATCAACGACATGTCCCCACGAAACACGTTGATTAACTGTGGGAGTTCGTCCAGGCTGTACCGCCTAAGTACCTTGCCTATCGGTGTGATTCTTGGGTCGTCCTTCATCTTGAACAACATCGCGTTTCCTGCGTCTTGCTCATCCCCGACCAATTCCTTCAACAGATCCTCGGCGTTGGGAACCATCGAACGAAACTTCAGCATGAAGAAGCGTGATCCATCGAGACCGATTCGTTCCTGTTTGAACAGAACTGGCCCGGGAGTACTGAGCCGCACGACCATTGCGATACCGATCAATACCGGGCTCAATACGAGCAGTAAAAGACCAGACGACACTACGTCGAAAATCCTCTTCTGGTACCGCTTAAAACCCTCGTAGCGTGGTGTCTCGACGTGAATCAGCGGCAATCCGGCCACCGGTCGGGTGTGGATGCGCGGGCCACCAATGTCGGTAAGGCTGGGTGCCACAACCAGGTGCTGTCGACCAGGCTCAAGCGACCAACTCAACTCGCGAATTTTGTCGGCCGACAATTCGTCAGAGCTGGTGATAACGATCGTGTCTGCCCCAGTGGCCAGTATCGCCGGGCCGATGAGTTCGACGTTGCCGGCAATCGGAATGTTTGTGCCTGGGAGGTAGTCCGCCACCATACCGCTGGCCGTGCACGCGCCAACCACGTGATAGCCCGCTTCGGGAAATCGGCCAAGTTCGCGGGCGATGTGTAGCACCGAATCCATAGACCCGACTAGAAGCACCTGCGCACTGTAAGCGCCATTCTGGCGCTTTGCCTTCAGCCACCGTCGCCACAGGACCCTGCTCAATACTAGAGCGACGACCCCCAGCGGCAAGGAGATCAAGAAGAAGCCCCGACTGAAATCGATACGGAATAAAAAGGCGACAATCGCCAGAAGGCCGAAGAGACGCCAGCTCACGTCGAATATCACGCGATATTCGGTATTCCCGGTACCAACAATGCGGTCTCCACGCGATCCGTAAACGCTCAGAGTCAGCATCCAGAGGGCAACCACCGAGATTGAGATGACCGTATATAGCCCAGTGAAATTGCTGAATGGGTCACTCACATCGGCCCCAGTAGAAAATGCACTCTGGAATCCGAAACCGAACCAAACTAATTGGGTAAGAGCAACAGTCAGCGAAATAACGATGAAGTCAGTCAGAACAAGTCGTCGGGCGTAGGAGCGTCTCCAGTCGTAATCTTCCAGATTCTTAGTAGCCACCCTGGTCTGCTGTCTTTCGTCTGTTATCAATGCCCACCCCTATGCACATTCGCCGACTTGAAACACGAAAAGTACGATCAAACCCTACAGTTCGCATCGGTTCCCAGATCAGGAGTGCGAGAGATTTTACGTACCCGACATCTATTGAACACGTAAACCAAACACCCATTTGATGTACAAGACTACCCGCCCCTCGGATTTCTTATTGATTCGCAATTAGGTAGTCGAGGAGCGCATCATCTGCATTTCTCGGCGTGAAGCCGGTTGCTTTGATCTTGTCCAGCGTCAATGTGCTATTCAAGGGCCGAGGCGCGGAGTCCTTGCCTTCGAAATATGTCTGTGTAGAAACACCGGTTACGTTCATCGGATCGTGACCAAGAATCTCGTACACCCGCGACGCTAATTGGGCCCACGATCGCGACTCCCCGTCGTTTGTGAGGTTGTAGGTGCCGAAAGACGGCTTAACATTGAGAAGGTGAACGATGCCCAAGGCGATGTCATCGGTAAACGTCAAACGACCAATCTGGTCGTTCACTACACTCGGAGCGATCCCGCGCGCGGCCAGCGAAGCCATCGTACGGACGAAATTTGTTCCCTCGCCGATCACCCAACTAGTTCGAACAATGTAGTGGCGAGGAACGGTTGCAACGATCGCGTCAGCCGCAGCCTTTGTCTGGCCATAAACACCCAACGGGCTGAACGCCTCGTCTTCGGAGTGTGCATCGAGTGCCCCGTCGAACACGTAGTCGCTGGAAACGTGCACGAGCGTGATGCCATTTCGGCTGGCCACGGCAGCAAGGAGAGAGGTCCCGATAACGTTCGACCCCCAAGCATCGCGGCGCCCGCTTTCAGTCTCCGCGGCGTCGACCTTCGTATAAGCCGAAGCATTGACGATTACTTCGTAATCACGCCAGTGACGGCCTGAATAACTCTTGGGGTTAGAAACATCGAATTCAGCCCGACTTACGAATTCAGCGTTCGGCATCACATGCCGGAGTGCTTTTCCAAGCTGGCCCCCGGAACCGATGACCAGAGTCTTACGGCCCTGCATCGGCGTTACGCGTGAAAGCCTGGGATGAGCACGATCCTTCTCGCTCAACTCCGCTTCGGAAAGCGGAATTGGCCAATTTATTCCAACAGTCTCATCTGCGAGGTTGAGAAAGGTGTATGAAGCATTGGCGCTCCAGTGGTCATTCACCAGGTATGAATATGCAGTTTCGTTCTCGAGAGTCTGATAAGAATTCCCGACTCCGTAGGGAACGAAGACTGCTCGTGAGGGGCCAAGTTCGGCGGTGAAAACAGCGCCAAAGGTCGGCCCGTCGCGTAAGTCGACCCAGGCGCCAAATATCTTCCCCGACGCAACCGACACGAATTTGTCCCACGGTTCGGCGTGAATTCCTCTCGTCGTACCCGCAACACCGTTAAACGAGATGTTGTTTTGCACCGGGCCGAAGTCCGGCAGACCCACGGCCACCATTTTCTCTCTTTGCCAGTTTTCCTTGAACCAGCCACGGTTGTCCCCATGGACCGGCAGATCTAGCAAGACGAGCCCCGGGATCGGTGTCAATGTTGAGGTCAATCCCGGAGTGCTCGCCATGACTACTGCCCCTGTTGCTTGTAACGCGCCTCAGCCTCAGCCTTTTGGGGAATCCACCACGAATCATGAGCTCGATACCATTCAATGGTCTCGGCTAACCCACTCTCGAAGTCCGAGAACTTTGGCACCCATCCAAGCTCCGTCCGAAGCTTCGACGAGTCAATCGCATAACGCATGTCGTGCCCTGGGCGGTCGATAACGTGGTCGTAGGCGTCTGGTTCTTGGCCCAAAAGCTTGAGAATAAGTTCGACCACATCCTTATTGTTCTTCTCGCCGTCGGCACCGATGAGGTACGTTTCGCCAATTACCCCAATGTCGAGAATGGCAAGCACCGCCGAAGAGTGATCGTTAGCATGAATCCAGTCACGCACATTCTCTCCCGCTCCATAGAGCTTCGGTCGGTTTCCGGTCAACACGTTGGTTATCTGACGGGGAATGAATTTCTCTACGTGCTGGTATGGTCCGTAGTTGTTTGAACAATTGCTGATCGTCGCTTTCACCCCGAATGACCGCACCCACGCACGCACCAGCAAGTCCGAACCCGCCTTGGTGGATGAGTATGGGCTAGAGGGATTGTACGGAGTGTCTTCGGTGAACCGAGCAGGGTCGTCGAGCTCGAGATCTCCGTATACTTCGTCCGTGGAAATGTGGTGAAACCGAGTTCCGTGCCGCCTCGCTGCCTCCAGTAGCGTGTATGTCCCGATGATGTTGGTCTCGAGGAACGGTCTCGGGTCATGGAGCGAATTGTCATTGTGCGATTCTGCCGCGTAGTGCACGACTGAATCATGTCGCTCAAACAGTTCGTGGACAAGTTCAGCATCTCGAATGTCTCCGTGCACAAACTGAAAACGATCTTCGGGCAATCCCAGTAGCGATGCGCGATTCCCCGCGTATGTGAGCGAATCCAGGACAGTAACAGAATGATCCGTATTTTCGAGGACGTAATGCACGAAATTCGAACCGATAAATCCGGCTCCGCCAGTGACAAGAATTGCGCCCATTTACCTATTTACCCCGCTCGATAGCTTCAATCAAGTAGGCGCCGTAGCCCGATTTCACCAGCTTACTAGCTCGTTCGCGAAGCTCGTCGTCCGTGAGAAATCCTTGACGCCAAGCGACTTCCTCGGGCGAACCGATCTTTAGTCCTTGGCGCCGTTCGATTGTGCGTACATACTCACTTGCATCAGTCATCGAATCGAATGTGCCCGTGTCCAGCCAAGCGGTTCCCCGTGGAAGCACTTCAACCTTCAACCTGCCCTGCTCCAAGTAGGCGGAGTTGACATCGGTGATCTCATATTCGCCTCGCGGGGAAGGGCTAAGACCTGCGGCGATCTCGACCACATCGTTGTCGTAGAAGTAAAGTCCGGGCACGGCATAATTGCTCTTCGGCTTAGCAGGCTTCTCCTCGAGTGACAACGCAATACCGTTTTCGTCGAAATCGACAACTCCGTAGGCCGAGGGCTCGGCAACCCAGTATGCGAATATTGCGCCACCTTCGATATTGCTGAATCGCGATAGCTTGGACCCAAGACCCGGCCCGTAAAAGATGTTGTCACCCAGGACGAGAGCCACACTTTCATCGCCGATAAAGGAAGCGCCAATTACGAACGCCTGTGCCAATCCATTCGGCTCCGGCTGTACAGCGAAGGTAAGTGAGATGCCGAATTGAGAACCATCCCCGAGCAAACGCTTGAATTGATCGGCGTCATGGGGAGTGGTGATGATCAAGATCTCCCTGATGCCGGCGTTGATGAGTGTCGAGAGCGGATAATAGATCATCGGTTTGTCGTAGATCGGCACCAACTGTTTCGAAATGCCGAGCGTGATTGGATGAAGCCTCGTACCAGACCCGCCTGCAAGAATAATTCCCCTCATGTCACCATGATGGGGGATCGATCGCTTTAGGAACAAATCGACACTGGCGGATAGAACCCGAGCAACGCATTTTCGTCGTATTCTTGAGAGTCAGTCCCTACTTATCGCCCCACCCGTCAATGACGCCGGTCCGCAACGAGCACCGGAGGAATGGCTGTGAATTCTTACTCTGACCGAGCATCGGTAATTCCTCGATGAGGGAGAATCGGCGGTTTCGGTTGTTGGCGATTGCCGCGACAGTGTTTCTCGCTGCCGATATCGTTCTTGTCATCTTCGCGCTGCGCCCTCCGGCGGTTGAGACCACTTCAGGTGCCGTGCCGATGCCGTCGCCAACTGTATCGACTTCTGCCCCAACGGCCCCCCTTGTAGCTTCTAGGGCGCCGAACATCCCACTCGTCAGCGAGGGCTCAGATCTGCGCTACCTCGGGTTCACGAGCCAGGGCATCGGGTTCCGAGCCACCCGCGGGGCGTGCGATGGCCCACCACCAACAGTTGAGCGCACCACTGACGGCGGTGCAACGTGGTCCTCAGTCACGCCGACCGACGTAACACTCCGGCAAATCGACGCCCTCACGGTGGTAACCGATTCCCAGGTGAATCTGCTGGCGCGGGTTGAGCCGAGCTGCACCCCGACCGCCGTTAGTACGTTCACCCAAGGCGAGTTCTGGCAGGCCTATCCAGACCGCACGTCAAATCTGTCTGCGGCCACGCTGCCGTCGAGCATCCAGATTCCTGGCATCTACGCCATCGCCCAGAAAGACTCAGGTGTCGACATCGCCGTGTTCGGAGACACAGGATGCTCAGGGGTGAAGTTCAAATATCTGCCCACCGCTTTGTCCGCTGCGGGTGCTGCCGATCTCGGCTGCCTTGCAGACGTCACGAGTCCGACTGCGCTCGCACTGGCGGTGTCAGGAAACGAACTCTGGCTCTGGGCCAACAATGACCTATACACGTCCGCGGACAACGCCGCCACGTGGAAGAAGGTCTAGCTAAACCTCGACCACGAGATCGAGCACCTTCGCAGTCTCAGCGAGCGTCTTCTTCGCCTTCGACGGTGACTCATTCAATTTTGTGCCGAGAGAAGGAATCATCTTCTTCAGCGCAGGCACCCAACCTGCATACTGCGACGAGAAGCATCGTTCGATCAGCTCGAGCATGATCGGCACCGCTGTCGATGCGCCCGGCGAGGCGCCCAACAGTCCAGCAATCGACCCGTCTGCAGAAGTGACGACCTCGGTGCCGAACTGTAGTACGCCACCCTTTTTCGCATCCTTCTTCATGACCTGCACGCGTTGGCCGGCGGCGATCAGGTACCAATCCTCCGCACGCGCAGTGGGCATGAACTCCTGAAGTGCCTTCAGCTTCTTGGCACGACTGGCGAATACCTCGCTGATCAAGTACTTGAGCAGATCGAAATTGTCTCGGGCTACGGCCAGCATGGGGCCGATGTTGCCCGGCTTGATCGACAGAGGGAGATCCAACCATGAGCCCGACTTGAGAAACTTCGGGCTGAAGCCTGCGTACGGCCCGAAGAGAAGCGAAGCTTCCCCGTCGACGACACGCTTGTCGAGGTGAGGTACAGACATGGGCGGCGCACCCACGGCCGCCTTGCCATAGACCTTCGCCTGGTGCTCACGCACAACTGCAGGATTGTCGGTACGGAGGAATTCACCGCTGATCGGGAACCCACCAAACCCCTTGATCTCGGGAATGCCCGACTTCTGGAGAAGGTGCAGAGCACCGCCGCCGGCACCAACGAATACGAATCGGGCGTTCACCTTTGCCGGGGTACCCCCCACGAGATGACGGAACCCGACATTCCACGTGCCGTCACTCTGCTTCTTCAGGCTGTTCACGCTGCGCCCGGTGTGCAGCTCTGCGCCGTTGTCACGGAGATAGTCGAAAAGTTGATGCGTCAGTGCCCCGAAATCGACGTCGGTCCCGGCCGGCACGCGAGTAGCAGCCACGGGTTCACCTTTGCGACGATCGCGCATCAACAACGGAGCCCACCCATAGATCACTCGGGGGTCGTCGGAATACTCGATTCCTTCGAACAACGGTTCATTTTTCAGAACGTCGTACCGCTTCTTCAGGTACTCGACATTCGACTCCCCCGAAACGAAAGTCATGTGCGGAGTCTGGTTGATGAAAGTCTCGGGTGCGCCGAGCAGTCCTTTTTCAATCAGGTACGACCACAGCTGCCGGCTCACCTGGAACTGCTCATTGATGGCTACGGCCTTGGAGCTTTCGACGCTGCCGTCAGCAGCCTGTGGCATGTAGTTCAGTTCACACAGTGCAGCGTGCCCGGTACCGGCGTTGTTCCACGGGTTGGAGCTCTCGAGCGCGACTGCGTCGAGCTTCTCAAAGATCTGGATGCTCCAGTCGGGCTGAAGTAGCTTGATCAATGCGCCAAGGGTGGCACTCATGATGCCACCACCGATCAAAACGACGTCGACGGGTTTAGATGCTGTGCTCACCCGTCAATTCTACGGCGCCGTTTCCGAGCAACAAGGCGGTTGAGGAAAGCAAGAAACGTCGATCTTTCCATTTGGCCGCATCCGACACTCCCCTATACTCGCTAAGGGCGACCAAGACCCTTGTAGGTCCAACCTGCTGCACGCCAGGCCACCGGGTCGAGACAGTTGCGCCCGTCGATCACGAAGGGCCGGGAGACGAGTCCCGCAACTCGAACAGGATCCAGCTCTCTGAACTGCTTCCACTCCGTCACGACCACCACGGCCTCTGCTCCGGTCAGTGCGTCGTCGACGTCGGAGACATAGTTCAGCTGCGGGTGAGTCCGTGCAGCGTTCGAGTTCGCCTCGGGGTCGATCGCGAGCACCTCTGCACCGAGACCCTTTAGCTGCACAGCTACATCCAGAGCAGGCGAGTCTCGAATGTCATCCGAGTCGGGCTTGAACGCCAGGCCGAGTACGGCCACTCGCTTGCCGAACACGCTGCCCCCGAAGGATTCCACAACTAGATCGACGACCTTCTGGCGGCGTCGCAGGTTGATCGAGTCGACTTCCTTGAGGAATGCGACTGACTCGCCCCGGCCAAGTTCTTCGGCTCGAGCCGTGAAAGCCCGAATGTCCTTTGGCAAGCAGCCTCCGCCGAACCCGACCCCAGCGTTCAAGAAGCGGCGCCCAATGCGTGCGTCAAACCCGATGGCATCAGCAAGCTGAGTGACGTCAGCGCCAGTACTCTCAGCGATTTCAGCCATTGCATTGATGAAAGAGATCTTCGTTGCAAGAAAGGCGTTCGCCGAGACTTTCACCAATTCAGCAGTTGCGTAGTCCGTCACGACGAGCGGAGTGTCTTTGGATAAGGCCGTGGCGTACACCTCGTCGAGTAGAGCCTTTGCCGCCGCCCCACTTTCGCCCAGCGCAACCCCGTAGACCAGTCGATCAGGGCTTATTGTGTCTTGTACTGCGAAGCCTTCGCGCAGAAACTCCGGATTCCATGCCAGCATGGCTCCGGATCCGGCGTCGGCAATTCTCCCCGCTAGCCGCTGCGCTGTGCCGACAGGTACAGTCGACTTCCCGGCAACAAGTTCACCATCGCCAAGATGAGGCAGCAACGCCTCGATAGCTGCGTTCACGTACGTCAGATCTGCTGCGTTCTCCCCTTTCTTTTGTGGGGTGCCAACTGCTACAAAATGAATCTGAGCACCCCGCACCTGCGAGATGTCCGAGGTGAAGGAAAGTCTTCCAGAAGCCATTCCAGTCGCCAGGATCTCAGGAAGACCTGGCTCGAAGAACGGCGCCTTGCCCAATGACAGCATCGCGATCTTGTTGGGGTCGACATCTACGCCAACCACTTCATGACCAAGTTCCGCCATAGCGGCAGCATGCACCGCACCCAGGTAGCCGCAGCCGATGACTGAAACTCTCATATTCGCTATCCCATTTGATCTGGTGAACCTCACGGCGCTGTGCTTACGGTTCATTCATACCAGTTCCGTGTTTCATTTATGCGTCACTGACACGGCCCTTCGTTGTAACAGACTTCACACACTCGTCCAGCCTCCGATCAGCTTCTCGGCCGTTAAGAATCTGCTGACCCTGCTGATTGCGATAGATACTCGGCGGGATTGCGCGTCGACTGCAAAATTGATGCGGTCATGCACGCATTCGACTCCAGCTAGGGTTGAACTGGAATTTGAGAATTGAGCACCGCCTCCACGCACCCGAATTGGAAGGATCTGCGATGAACGGCGCAATAAACCGGGTTACCTTTTGGAGAGTGATCGTCCTTCAGGGCACCGAGACCTTCATCCGCACTCAGTCTGACGCAATTTCAAGATGGTCAGTGAGCACGCTGGGTTTCAAAAGGTTTGAGTCCGCACTGTCCAGAACAGACGACGTGATCGTGCACCCAAATCGATACGTCGCGGCTATCGCCCTCCGCTGGTTCAGAATGACCCGCTATTCGCCGAATCTTCGCAAATCGCTGGAGAGTCTGAAGCCCGCGTTGGTTCATGCACACTTTGGTACGGATGCTGCATTGATAGTGCCCACCTTGCGAAAGGCTCACATCCCGCTCGTTGTGAGCGTTTATGGGTTCGACGTGTCAAAGAAGCTGCCTGAAACCGCCAAGGGGCGACGCGATTCGAAGCGACTTCGAGAAGCATTTGATTACTCGAGCGCGATTATTGCAAACTCGCAGTTCATGGCCGAAAGCGCAATCGGCCGCGGTGCCGATCCCGAGAAGTTACACGTCGTTCACCTTGGTATAGTCACCGACCCAAATGTTCAACAAACTCCGAGGCAGAGGGCCGGAATCCTGTTTGTGGGGAGGTTGGTAGAAAAGAAGGGCGTATCCGATCTGATCTCAGCGGTGTCGACACTTAATGCCGGCTTCGAGAACACCAAATTGATCATTGTCGGAGATGGCCCGCTTCGCTTCGACCTCGAGGCCCAGGCCCAACGGCTGGGTGTAAACGCAGAATTCGTCGGGTCTCTGCCGCCTGCCACCATCAAATCGCTTATGACCAACGCATTGCTGTTGGCCGTGCCCTCGAAGACAGCAGCAGACGGTGATTCTGAAGGTCTACCTACAATAATTCTCGAAGCGGCCAATGAGGGGCTACCAATTGTCGCTACGACGCATTCGGGCATTCCCGAGGCTGTCAAGAACGAAATCACTGGACTCCTGGTCCCAGAAGGCCAGCCGGATCTACTAGCAGCCGCCTTGTCGAGGCTCCTTAGCGATCCCGACTTCGCCGCCGAACTCGGCGCCGCGGGAAAGCGATTCATTTCCGATGAATTCGACATTAGAATTTGCGCGGCGAAACTTGAATCGATCTACGACCGAGCTAGGTCTCAGGAGTCCGAAGGTAATCGTGGCCGAATGTACCGCACTGAGTTGGGGCGCTGATGGCCAATTGTCTCGTAATTGGTGGAAACGGCTTCTTGGGAGCACACCTCTCGAATGCCCTGGCCAGGGCTGGGCATGAAGTAGTCGCCTTCGACAGATTCAGTCGCGGCATCCAAGCAATTCAGGTGCCTGGAGTGAAGGCTCACATCGGCGATTTTCTTAGCAGGTTCGATCTTGCTTCAGCCTTAGTAGGCCAGGAGTATGTCTTTCACTTTCTGTCAACGACGACACCGATGACCGCTGAAAATGAACCTTCCCTCGACCTGCGGACTAACGTTAGTCAGTCTGTTGACTTGCTCGAGTTGTGCGTCGAGGCGGGGATCAGTCGGTTTTACTACGCGTCAAGCGGAGGCGCGATATATGGAACTCAAGACATTGATTTCTTCCGCGAGGATGACAGAGTTCTGCCGGTTTCTCCATACGGAATCGGTAAATTGACGATTGAAAACTATCTTCGGTACTTTCGTGTAAAGCACGGTTTGCAATCCTACGCACTAAGAATTTCCAATCCGTATGGCACAGGACAGAGCGTCGAAAAACGCCAAGGATTGATTCCCATCGTCCTTCATCAGGTCCACACTGGGGCAGAAATTTCTCGCCTGGGCAATGGCTCAATGGTCCGAGACTATGTCTATGTGAATGACTTGATAGAAATGATCCTGGCTCTCGTTGCAAGCGAACCGAAGCACGACACCTACAATCTGGGCAGTGGGCACGGAACGACGGTCAACGAGGTTTTCGACTCCATCCGCCGAATCACCGAAGTGAATTTCAGCACGAGGGACTTACCAAAACCCGCCACGTTCGTCGACACAGTCGTGTTAGATACGTCTAGATTCACAGACGAGTTCGGTTACCCGTCAATCACGACGCTTGACCAAGGTGTGGCCGCTGTCTGGAGCGATATCCGTCTCTCTTGACTCGAAGAAGATCGGGGCTCGCGTGTGGCGCCCCCAGTTACGAAGGCTCACTCGACAAGGAACAACTGTCGCCTATCGATAAGCCTAGGGCAACCTGCGCAATCATCGAAGCGCCGTGGCCATCTCCTTCGCGATGCAACTCCATCGCCGCTCGGAGTGCGATGTCAACTGCCACCTGCAGAGCGTCTCGTTCGGTCATTCAACAATTTTGGCAGCAAATAGCATTTGGCAGCCGTACCGTAACACGACGGAAACGAACATCTAAGCCACGTCATTAGCTGCTCATACTTGTCAAACGGTGCCCGGGGCGTAATTCAGTCGGGCGCTAACGTGACGTGTCATTCGAGTTTCAGGTCGACGCGCGTATCGACGTCGAGTCGTCGAGGGCATCGCTACGCACTGATCCTTGCCGCTCAGCTCGCCGCGATCACACCTAGCTTTCTCTCCTAGCGGGCATGCGCGGAGACAGCGTCGTGTTTGCCGCAGTCATTTATGTGTCGCATCCGGGCTGTGTATTTGCACTCTCGGGGGCCATTCTAGTACTACCCCGGGGGGCGGTGCACGATGATGAGCGGATGCGCTCGGGGTTTTCGCCGACGACGATGAGTATCTCGGCGGCGGTATCGATGCCGATGCCGAATGGTTCAACGAGCTGCGGTGCGGTTCGAAGAACGAGTCCCTCGATCATGGTCTCGAGTTCCGTGATCTCGGCGTCGAGGGTAAGCCAACGCCGCGCGAGGAAACGCAGCGTGTGGCGGATGCTGTCATCGGGCGTCTCCAACCGGGTTGGGCGCAGCGCGCCGAGGAAGCGGGCGAGCATGATCTGGGTCTTCCCGGCGGTGTCCTGACGGAGCTGGTCGGAACCGTGAATGAGCATGGCCTACAGCGTGATCATGGCTGAGGTGCGGTCCTTCACGGCTGTATCGTGGGCGACTTTCAACTGCCTAATCATTTCCACCGCCCCATCAGCAGTTTTTTGGTTCCGCCGTCGCGTAGCCGGCCATCACCGCACGGGCAGCGTTCTCCGCGTCGAGGGTGTCGGATTTGCCGGCGAGTCGTCGCATGCGACGGTCGGGCCGGTTGACCTCGACGACGCGACGCCCGTTGCGGCGGATGAACGAGGTGAGGCCCGCACCGTACGAGCCGGTGCCTTCGATACCGAACGCGATGACTTGCCCGAACCCGTTCGCCCAGTCGAGCAGCTGCTGGTAGCCGCCGTTGTCGGTCGCGATCGTCAGCGACGCGAGGATCCCTCCGATAGAGTCCATGACCGCGGCGACATGGACGTGTTTGTGGGTATCGACGCCGACGACGATGTGGCCGGAGCGGGTCAAATTGAGGGGTGCCGGAGCTGCCATGGTGATCCTGTTCTGTCGGGGTTAGTCTGGTGTGGCACTGACGCCGGCGGGTGGACAGGACTGTCACGGGGACGCTCTCGAAAGGTTGCTCCAGGCTCCTATTAGGTCACGCCCGTCCGGCGCAGTGTTTTGTTACGGCGCCCGGCCGGACAGCTGACAGATCAACGCCAAGGCACCCGAAGGGCCAATCGTAAGCAAGGGTCAAGCCGTCACGGCCAGGACTTCCGAAACCATCATGGCTCCGACCCGAACAGACTGACAGTCATAGGAATCCCCGACGGTTCCGATTGAGGGTGTCGCGCCGATCTCAGCTAATCGTTCGCCGTAGCGAATTGACGTGAATTGGCTACCTCCGTAGCTCTGTCAACGCAGATCGTCGTGGTAGGTGCCGCGCCCCCAGCGTAAGGCTCTTGACAGATGCCGAAAAAAATTCTTTCACTGTGGACACAATGCTCTGACATACTCAGGACAACTACCCCATTTATGGGGGTATGTCGTTTGCTTCGCTGGGGGTCTTCGAATGCATTTTCAAGGGACAAAGCTAGCCATTTACGCTGTCGTAATCTTCAGTCTGACAACGGGGTTCTTGGTTACTCAGCAGCCTGCTATCTCCACAGCAAGTGAATTGGGCGCAATGTCTACCCCGTCCAGTGAGAGCGCACGACTCATAGCATCCTCGAACCAAGTAACGACCGCGCATCCAAGACTGTTGGCATCCGCAGACGACTTTGCTGCGCTACGAATCGAGGTGGCAACGGACGCCACGGCAAAAGCCTGGTACGCCGACGTGAAGGCGGCAGCGGATAAGGCGATCGCCGCCACGCCTGTCACCTACGACCTAAACAACGGCAGTCAAAGTCTGTTGACCACAAGCAAGTTGGTTGTCGACCGAACGTACGCACTTGGCTTTATGTGGCAAATAACGGGAAATTCGCTATATGCAGACCGACTCTGGGTTGAATTGGACGCAGCTTCGAACTTCCCGGATTGGCACCCGGACGTCTTCTTGGATACCGCGGAAATGACACACGCGTTTGCAATCGGGTACGACTGGCTTTACGACTACTGGTCCCCAGGTCAACGCGCTCAACTACAAACGGCAATTATCGAAATGGGGTTGAAAGCATCCCTCCCGGTTTACGCGTCGACATCGGTTGCTGGCCCCTACAAGGTCGGCGGCAATTGGGCAAAGGCAAGCAGTAACTGGAACATCGTCTCGAATTCGGGAATGCTCATGGGCGCACTCGCTGTTGCTTATGACAATTCGACGCTCTCCAGTCAGGTGATGTCTCTCGCGCTCTCAAGTTTGCCAAACGGGATTTCGGAGTTCGGTTCGTCCGGCGGATACCCGGAGGGCCCCGCATACTGGCAGTACTCGACTGACTACCTGACGACCGCCATCCTTGCGCTCCGGTCGGCGACAGGCGGAGATTACGGTATCGCTGGCCTGAACGGCGTCTCCCAGATCGGATATTTCCCCCAATACATCACAGGCCCGACAGGTAACCCGGTAAATTTTGGAGACGCCATTGGGTCTTCTTACCAGAGCTCATCTCTGCTCGGTCTGGGGAAGATTTTCGACAACCCATCTTTTCGTTACCTTGGCAGTGTTGGTGATCTGACGGGAAACATCGTTCAGCGATTGCTTTGGTTCGAGCCCAGTGCGAAGGTTTCCACGCCGAGCGAAGCCGCAATGCCGCGAGACAAGTATTTCAGCGGTGCAGGCCTGGCAGCATTTCGGTCGTCATGGACCGACCCCGACGCGACCTTTGTAACCCTCCGAACTCGCAGCTTCTACAACGTTGCCCATCAGCATCAGGACGCTGGCACGTTTAGTCTCGATTCACTCGGGCAGACCTGGGCCGCTGAACTAGGAAGAGACAAGGATGACTCGCAACCGGGATTCTACGACCTGAATCCCGACGGGCAGAGGTGGGACTACTACCGCAACCGCGCAGAAGGCCAGAACACCTTGGTGATAGACCCCTACTCGGCAGACTCTCTGGATCATCGTGCCGGGCCGATGGAACCCGTCATACAGTCGAACGACTCATCTACTATCGCAATCGCCGATCTGTCTAGCCTCTACCCCCAAGATGTCACATCGTGGAAGCGGGGAATCCAAACGTTCGACGACCGACAACAGATCGTCGTCCAAGATGAGGTCTCATCCACAAAACCGTTCGATGCCCTGTGGGGGATGCACACGGCCGCATCTATATCGATCTCAAGCGACGGTAGATCCGCGGTCCTCTCGAGCAATGGCCAAAGGATGCTCGCGCGAATTACCTCGGCAGACAATTTCAGATTCTCAGACATTCCGGCAGCTCCGTTGCCAACCTCTCCCAACCCCGCGACCCAGGAGCAGGTCAACGGCCTGCGAAAGCTCGCTGTGAGCATTTCGGGCGGTAGCGGAACTACAACATTGGCTGTGCAGTTCACGCCGCTCGCGACGAACGCCGCTTCAAGTGCCCAAATCGACCCGGTGAAGCCGCTCTCAGACTGGACGCTGCGCGATTCAGGGAGTTCACGCGCAACCGGGCTCACCATCGGCGGAAGCCCTGTTGACGGCTTTTCCCCTGACATCGGCGCCTATCGAGTGACCGTTCCACGGGGTGGCGCAAACCTTCTCCTTTCCGCCACTTCCGCCTCCGGCACAGTCACGCTGACACAGGCCACGGTCGTACCGGGAATCGCAACCGCGCGAATTTCTGAGAGTGGGAAGACTCCCAGGACCTACAGTGTGTACATCGACATTGGCCCGGTGCCGATTTCTGCGGTCAGCTCGACATCGAGTGCCTCTGCAACGACACCGCAGATGAGCATCGATCGCTCTCGGACAACCTATTGGTCGGGAATCGGCGATCAGACAATTAGCTGGACGCTTCGCGACCCGCAGATGCTTCCTTCTTATCAGGTGAACTGGAAGGCCAACCTTGCGAAATACACCAAGTATGAGTTCCAAACCTCGTTAGATAACGTAACGTGGTCCACCAGGTACGACGGGTCATACTCGGGACTGGATGGCTGGCAGACCGTGGTGCCGTCTACAGCGCCATGGGTAAAGTACGTGAGGTTTGTCGTCCACGGGGTCACCGGCATTAAAGATGTCAAATTCTACAATTTCAACATCCGGGGTGATTCGGGCGCCCCGTCAACCCCAAGACCGAATGCCGTGTCAACTTCAGGTGTGCCTGCATCAATGGTGGTAGGGCAGACCGCAAATCTCTCCTACTCCGCAACCTCAACGACGGGTTCCGTCATGGATCGGGCCACACTTTCCACCGCTTACACGACAGCTGATCCGTCTGTCGCGACTGTCGACTCCAATGGGCTGGTCACAGCAACGGGAGATGGGAGCACACGAATTGTAGCGATCGTGACTTCCAAAGACGGTGTCACTGCCTTTGGATCGAGTCCTGTTTCGGTCCAGAATCTCACGAGATTCCGCATTTACGCCTCCGCAGACACCTACGTCCAGGGTGGTGCAACCTCGACTACTTCTTTTGGAACTGCCACAGACCTCGTCGTGCGCCCAAGCAAAGACCCGGCTTTCGATCGCATAGCCTTCTTCAACTTCGATCTCTCGGCCCTCAACAATTCGGTGGTGACGTCTGCAGTTCTGAACCTGAACGGGGTGCTGAGCGATGGATCGGGCTCCTCTGTTCGACTGGACGCGCATACAACCACGAATGCGTGGTCGGAGGGGACGACTAACTACACGAACAAGCCTGCCCTCGGCTCAACTGTGTCTAGCGTCGTTATCAACAGGACTCTGACGTATAGGCAGGGGGACATTTCCGCCTTCGTCAAGTCTGTGGGCGCTCCGTCATCCATTTCACTTGGACTTACCCAAGATTCTGGGACCGGTCTCGGATCCTATGTGACGAGCAGAGAGTCGAGCTCGCGCCCATTTATCGAGGTTGCCGTGCGACCGGCTCCGGTGGCTGTGTCGTCCGCATCTGCGAGCAGCGGGACGCCCGCTGTGACCTTTGATGGGTCTGACGCGACGATGTGGACAGCGACCGGGGATCAAACCATCAACTGGGTATTGGCCTCCGCTCAACCGGTGAAGACGTTCATGGTCAATTGGAAAGCGAACTCCACCCAGCACACCAAGTACGAGTTCCAAACCTCCACCGACAGCATCACCTGGACCACCCAGTACAACGGCTCCTACGACGGCCCCGACGGCTGGCAAACCATCGTCACAACCAACGCACCCGCAGGAAAATACCTCCGGTTCCTCGTCCACGGAAACGAAACAACCGACAAAACCACCACGATCAAAGAAGTCCGCTTCTATAGCTACGACACCACCACCCAGCCTCAAATTGTTCCACCGCATTACTTGGGGTCGGTGAGCTCCACTGGTGTGCCCACAGGCATGACCATTGGTCAAACCGCGACCGTTTCCTACACCCCGAAAGACACCACCGGCACCACAATGAGCGCCACCGGAATGACCGCGGTCTACACCTCAGGCAACAACGCCATCGCGACCGTCGATGCCAACGGGAACGTCACCGCGATCGCAATCGGAACCACAACAATCAGCGTCAGCGTCACCTCAGCCGGCGTAACAATAAACGCCACACCCCTCAACGTCACGATCACCGACCCCACCCGGGTACGTCTCTACGCCACCGCCGATACCTACGTCCAAGGCGGCTCAGCCGCAGCAAACAACTTCGGCACAGCATCCAGCCTCGTCGTGAAAGCCACCTCCGACCCAGCAACCACACGATACGGCTACCTCAGCTTCGATCTCTCCGGACTCACCGGAATGCAAGTCGAGTCCGCCGTGCTCTCCCTCCGCGGCCAAGTCACCGAAACTCCCGGCTCCTCCGTCAAACTCGACGCCCACGCCGCGACCGGAGCCTGGACCGAAACAGGCATCAACTACAACAACAAACCCACCATGGGCGCGACCGTCGGCAGCACCATGCTCGACGGCACCCTCACCTACCGAAGCGCCGACATCACCACCTACGTCCAATCCCAAGGCACCACCCCCACAATGACCCTCGCCCTCTCCGAAGACACCGGATACACCCAATGGGGCGCAGTCGGCACATACATCATGACCCGCGAATCCTCCTCCACCCCCTACATCGACCTCGTGCTCAACCCTTTGCCATTAGCTATTTCATCGTCGTCGGCGAGCACGGGTACTCCGGCGTTAACCACTGATGGGTCTGACGCGACGATGTGGACAGCGACCGGGGATCAAACCATCAACTGGGTATTGGCCTCCGCTCAACCGGTGAAGACGTTCATGGTCAATTGGAAAGCGAACTCCACCCAGCACACCAAGTACGAGTTCCAAACCTCCACCGACAGCATCACCTGGACCACCCAGTACAACGGCTCCTACGACGGCCCCGACGGCTGGCAAACCATCGTCACAACCAACGCACCCGCAGGAAAATACCTCCGGTTCCTCGTCCACGGAAACGAAACAACCGACAAAACCACCACGATCAAAGAAGTCCGCTTCTATAGCTACGACACCACCACCCCCGGCCAAACACTTCCCCCACCCTTGGGAACACGACTGGGGTCGGTGAGCTCCACTGGTGTGCCCACAGGCATGACCATTGGTCAAACCGCGACCGTTTCCTACACCCCGAAAGACACCACCGGCACCACAATGAGCGCCACCGGAATGACCGCGGTCTACACCTCAGGCAACAACGCCATCGCGACCGTCGATGCCAACGGGAACGTCACCGCGATCGCAATCGGAACCACAACAATCAGCGTCAGCGTCACCTCAGCCGGCGTAACAATAAACGCCACACCCCTCAACGTCACGATCACCGACCCCACCCGGGTACGTCTCTACGCCACCGCCGATACCTACGTCCAAGGCGGCTCAGCCGCAGCAAACAACTTCGGCACAGCATCCAGCCTCGTCGTGAAAGCCACCTCCGACCCAGCAACCACACGATACGGCTACCTCAGCTTCGATCTCTCCGGACTCACCGGAATGCAAGTCGAGTCCGCCGTGCTCTCCCTCCGCGGCCAAGTCACCGAAACTCCCGGCTCCTCCGTCAAACTCGACGCCCACGCCGCGACCGGAGCCTGGACCGAAACAGGCATCAACTACAACAACAAACCCACCATGGGCGCGACCGTCGGCAGCACCATGCTCGACGGCACCCTCACCTACCGAAGCGCCGACATCACCACCTACGTCCAATCCCAAGGCACCACCCCCACAATGACCCTCGCCCTCTCCGAAGACACCGGATACACCCAATGGGGCGCAGTCGGCACATACATCATGACCCGCGAATCCTCCTCCACCCCCTACATCGACCTCGTGCTCAACCCTTTGCCATTAGCTATTTCATCGTCGTCGGCGAGCACGGGTACTCCGGCGTTAACCACTGATGGGTCTGACGCGACGATGTGGACAGCGACCGGGGATCAAACCATCAACTGGGTATTGGCCTCCGCTCAACCGGTGAAGACGTTCATGGTCAATTGGAAAGCGAACTCCACCCAGCACACCAAGTACGAGTTCCAAACCTCCACCGACAGCATCACCTGGACCACCCAGTACAACGGCTCCTACGACGGCCCCGACGGCTGGCAAACCATCGTCACAACCAACGCACCCGCAGGAAAATACCTCCGGTTCCTCGTCCACGGAAACGAAACAACCGACAAAACCACCACGATCAAAGAAGTCCGCTTCTATAGCTACGACACCACCACCCCCGGCCAAACACTTCCCCCACCCTTGGGAACACGACTGGGGTCGGTGAGCTCCACTGGTGTGCCCACAGGCATGACCATTGGTCAAACCGCGACCGTTTCCTACACCCCGAAAGACACCACCGGCACCACAATGAGCGCCACCGGAATGACCGCGGTCTACACCTCAGGCAACAACGCCATCGCGACCGTCGATGCCAACGGGAACGTCACCGCGATCGCAATCGGAACCACAACAATCAGCGTCAGCGTCACCTCAGCCGGCGTAACAATAAACGCCACACCCCTCAACGTCACGATCACCGACCCCACCCGGGTACGTCTCTACGCCACCGCCGATACCTACGTCCAAGGCGGCTCAGCCGCAGCAAACAACTTCGGCACAGCATCCAGCCTCGTCGTGAAAGCCACCTCCGACCCAGCAACCACACGATACGGCTACCTCAGCTTCGATCTCTCCGGACTCACCGGAATGCAAGTCGAGTCCGCCGTGCTCTCCCTCCGCGGCCAAGTCACCGAAACTCCCGGCTCCTCCGTCAAACTCGACGCCCACGCCGCGACCGGAGCCTGGACCGAAACAGGCATCAACTACAACAACAAACCCACCATGGGCGCGACCGTCGGCAGCACCATGCTCGACGGCACCCTCACCTACCGAAGCGCCGACATCACCACCTACGTCCAATCCCAAGGCACCACCCCCACAATGACCCTCGCCCTCTCCGAAGACACCGGATACACCCAATGGGGCGCAGTCGGCACATACATCATGACCCGCGAATCCTCCTCCACCCCCTACATCGACCTCGTGCTGTCACCGCTATAGGACCTATGCCTTAGACGATCCGTGCAGTGAATGGAGTATTACGTCTACGGCGCAACGCTGACCATCGTCGTATTGCAGCGCTTCCCCTGAAGAAGCATAAATTCTCTCGGGACGTGCCAGACAATGCGACTGGTGCACGCCCCAAAAGCGCTAATGCCCTCTCTTTTTGGTCCGAAGGCGGACGCATTTGGGAACTTCAACCTGCCACAGACACCGCCCAGAGCTGGGGTGCGGCCACCCGGAGCTTCTGCTCCAAGATCGGCGCAAGGGTCGACATGTAAGTTGCAGTAATGTGCTGCTTATTTCTATACACAAGAACGTCTCCGATAACCGCAGGACAAACTTTCGAAATGCAAAATGCACCTGTCAGGTCAATCAGCCTGGACCCTGGTGTGTCAATCACAGCTGGCACCTGCGGGTCCGCCACAAGCGCCTTAGCCTCGCTAACATCGCACTGAGTCGGATCGGAATGCGAAGCGACGCAGCTCGGTTCATCGTGAATCCCTGCACTCGTGGGTAACGGGTTGTCCCTAATTGCCACCACGGGTGTACCAGACTCGATGAGCTTGCCCCATGCTTCAGAAAAGCCCCGCGTCGCAGCTTCGAAATTCGTCTCATCTCCCTGCCGCTGAAAGTGCGTGTCCGAGAGCGTCGAAACGATGACGAGACTGAACCCTCCTTCAGCCAGAGCGACACCCACATTCCTATTCCAGGTGACGCAGGCCCCGGAATTATCGTTTGCATTTGTTGGAAGAACACTCGAGTATGGGCACGATGAACGAACTAGTGTGGTGAGGCTCCATTTGTTCTCGACCGCAATCTCAGCCAGAGCCGGCTGCCACTGGGCAGCGTGTGAGTCTCCAACGAGCGCGATCCTCACCTTGCTATTGACGTCTCCGAAAACGCATTGCCTCGCCGAAGTCTGAGCGCCACTTATTTGACACCCCAGACCCGGGCCCTTCTGCGCAAAGTCGTCAGTTTCGGCGAGAATCGGACTTGGCACGATTTCTGAATCTTTAGTAGGTGAGCAGACGGAGCCGACAACCAAGGCTGCAGCGCCGAAACATGCTGGAGGATTGGCCAGAATGTCGGCCATCCTCGTCTCTGCGGAAGCTATCTGGGTTGATGCGTATGCGGACATACCGGCTGCCGGAACGGCCACAACGGCCATCACCGCAAGCACGGCCACCAACACTCTCACCCCCTTTAGCCTGATTCGTCCACGACCTTCTAAGTCCGCACCATGGGGGCGTATAAACGCCAATTCCACGTACACACGGGTCACAAACGCCAAGACGAGGGAGACGAGAACGATTCCAATGCGCATCGGCTGATTCAATTCGGCACCGAGAGCAAACGGGAGAATCACGATTAGAGGCCAATGCCACAGATACAACGAATAAGAAACGTCACCCACCGCTTGAATGGGTCGAAGCGCGAATAGGGCGGAAGTACCGTACCTGCGGTGCGTGGTACCTGCCCAAATGACTACGCATGCCCCGCCGACCGGAATGAGTGCTTGCCACCCAGGAAACGGGGTTGAAGATGAGTAGAAATACGACGCATAGACTATTGCGGCGATTCCGACCCAAGATGCCGGCACCCGAGTGAACTCTGGTAGTTTCCACCTGTCCACTGCAAAAGCAAGCAGGCCGCCGATTCCAAGCTCCCAAACTCTCGTCGGAGTAACGAAGTAGGCGGCCGACGGATCATTTCTAGTCTCAACAATTGAATAGGCCAGGGACGCAACCGAAACTGCCGCAATGACGATCACGAGGTGGCGTCTATTCGAACTGAATCTTCTCGCTAGAACCGCCGCAGTTACCAGCAGGAGCGGCCAAAAGAGGTAGAACTGCTCCTCCACGGAGAGTGACCAAAAGTGCTGAACCGGACTCGCGTCGGAAGCGAGTGCCGAATAGTCGACCGCGTTTGAGGCTAGTGCCCAATTCTCGACGTATAGAGCGCTTGCAGTAATCTGATGCCCGAACTCCTCCCAGAGATTCTTCGGCACAAAAACGAAAGTTGCGGTCAGCGTCGCCGACAGTACAAGCAGAGAAGCGGGAAGCAGGCGACGCGCGCGACGCGAGTAAAACGAAACCAACGAAAATTGGCCGCGATCAATCTCTTTCACAATGTGCGAAGTAATCAAGAAGCCTGAGATGACAAAGAATACGTCGACGCCCACGTACCCGCCCGAAAGACCTGAGGGCCACAAGTGGTAGACCACTACCAGCGACACAGCCAATGCTCGGAGCGCTTGTATCTCGGGCCTGACCGAACCACCCACAGGCTTGAGATACCGCTTCCACCTTGAACTAAACTCCGCCATTACCCCACCTTGTTCTCACGCTTTCGAAACTATCAGCCTGGCGTTTCAGGGAGGAAAACATGAGGTTACTGGCATCGGCGAATGCGCAACGAGTCGGGCCGATCAACAGAGTAGGCAGAGTACGGCTGGGTTGAAATTGGTTCCTCACTGCTGAATCTTCGGCTTTCGCGCAATCCAGAAATGTTGTACCCCTCACCTTGAAGTGCGACTCGTGGGGGCGCGCGATACGGTCGAATTGGGTGACAACTCCTCTTTGTCCGTGGTCACTTCGCGCCGGGTCGTATATCTCGATGCGGCAATCGCAAAAATGGTGAAGGCCATGTTCCAGCCAAGCGCATCCCATGATGCAAAGAGAATCGCCATGACAATGAGAAGCATCCGGCCCAGTTTGTCAGACCTCCTCCAGCCCGAAATTAGGACACCTGCCAATAGAACTAACCCAAGAAGGCCAGACCCCCAAGCAGTTCGCACGTATTCTTGGTCAAAGACCGTGATGCCGTCTGAGCCAGCGGAACTGTTTTGCAGCGCATTGGCGATTGTTGTGTAACCACTCCCGAATAGAAACTCGAGAGAGCCTCGATTGAGCAGTTCCGGCACGTATCCGAGAACACCTACTCGGTGTGAGTACGAGGTCGAGTCGGAAAAGTCGGAGAACCCCAGCAGATCAAGAATGCTGGAATTAAACAATCCGATAAGAAGTAGCCCACCGCCAGCGAGGTATAACGGAATGCTCGACAATCTTGATCGGGTGAGTAGCAGGTAAAGAGTTGCGACCATCGCTGCAATGATCGCGGTCCGCGAGCCAGCGAAGATCAACGTCGCAACGGCAAGACCGGCAATAGCTATATACCCATATCGACGTCTCTCTATGAGGAGCCATATGCAAACTACGAGCCCAGCGCAAGCCAGCGCCCCGAGGGGAATGGGCTGACCCGTCGAGCCTAGTGCGCGCCCAGGGAGGGATGAAAGAACTGTGTTGTATCGGCTCCCGATCACGTCGGTCCCATTACTCAACGGCCAGAGTGCCTTTGCACCACCGAATTCCTCCGACCAAGCGAGGCAAAACTCAACTATGACCAGGACGGGCAGGGACCAAACAAGCAAATCGCGTTCACGCCCTCGTTTGTCCGTCCATTCTTGGCTTGCCAGAACGGAAACGAGAATAATTCCCGCCCCAGTCACACCCACTCGTAAGCTGTAAGGCCATTGCACCTCGACCAACTGACGAAGCGTTACAACCACTACGAACGCGATAATCCAGGGGTTTGTGCGCCGAATCTCGACATATCGCGCAGATCGCAATAGACCGAGGAACATCACGATCACTGCCCCGAGGAGCGCGTAGAGGATTACATCTCGAGGTGGCGTGTTTGACGGAATGAGCCCCGCGAGAAAGACGGCGGTCAGCGCACCAAAGAAACCGGAGAGCCTCGCCGGGCACAACAGAACGACAACTAAACCCACCGCCGCGATGGTTATGGAGAGAGTCACAACTCGTGCCGATCCTTGAGGTTGAGGTCGAAATTCACTTAGTGACGTCCTATCTTCCCTAGAGCGACTCTCCCGGTCAAAGCGACAGAATAGATGGTCGAAGGAATTCCAGGCTTTCCAAGTTTGTGCGCTGTGCGAAGCGTACGGAACATCTCGTTAAGGGAGGCCTGGTTCTTGGCTGCCTGCATCGAGTGGACCGAGATAAAATCTCCGATTGTGCGCTTGTCCTCCGGATCCAAATTCTCAACCGCCCAGGCAATTGATTTGGGTGCCGTGATCGACTTCGACACGCCTCCGGCGCTAATGTGGTGTATCACGGCTGGCTCCGCTGGCTGGAGCAGCTCCACCTCCGGCATGTCTTTTGAAATCTGATTCAACCATCCCACATCTTGATGAAACTTGAATCCCGGGTTGAATGGTATTTCGATTCCAAGACTCCGGGGAAATACAAGTGTCGAAGCTTGCGCAAATCCAATCCCCCCTCGAACTTTGTGCTTTCGAAACAGATACTGGGCTATCGATTCTGCGCGCGATATTGCTTCCGAGGGCCAAACCTCGTCGGATGCACCGTCTGAATAGCGGGCAATCACGGGGCTGCTGAAGATCCAGTCCGAGTCTTCGGAGTGGCCGCTGGATCGAACTAGTTCGGCGAAATTGGCGAGGTGGTTTGGGAGCCATTCGTCGTCGTCGTCAAGAAGGGCGACATACGCCGTTTCCGCGGCATAGATGCCTTGCTGGCGCGCCACGTTTCCACCAGCTCTGGGTCCGACACGAAGCACGCGCACTGAAGGCGATTCCGGCACATCGATCTGATCTGCAGTGTCGGCAACCACAATGACCTGAAAAGGCGGAATACTCTGAGCCAAAGCCGTGTCGACGGCACGTCTCAGCTCAGACCGCCCGATAGTTGGAATCACTACGGTGACACCCTGATCTACTCTGCGATTCCCAGGACTACTCATTCGGCTTTCCTTCCGCGTCGTTTATTCGTCGTGCCCGTGCCAACTTCCTCACCAAACGTATCGACTCTCGAACGTCCGACATTCGGATCACGAGAAAATCAGACACCGGGACGTTAAAGCACAGCTTCATCCACAACACGTTCAAATTTCCCGCTACAGCGTTTCCAATTACTGTTGCGATCGCGGCACCAAGTGCCCCGAGGGTCGGGACGAGGACGATAACAGCCACAACGTTGACAATGCACGCAATGACCAGTGCATAGCTTCGTAACTCCGGCCGACCCCTCGCGGAGAGGCCTGCGCCGGCCACCGACCCCGGATTCCCGACAACAATTCCGAACAGTAGTACTTCGACGACGACGATTGCGGGAGAAAAGTCAGACCCGAATACGAGAGGTAGCAGCCAGATGGTCGATATCCCAACAGCTATTGCCAGAACGAGGGTCATCAAGGTGGATATTCGTGAGGCAAGGGCAAGGCGCTGCGGGTCGCCGCCCGACGCCTCCTCGGAGAAAATCACGTCTCGAACCGCGCTGTTGAACACAAGAGTGACTTCGCTGACGCTGACTGCCACAGCATAGATGCCAAGCTGAAAGGAATCCGACAACGGGATCATGAGCGTTTGGTCAAGACGCGAGAGCATAACGCCCGCAAGTGTTCCAAACCACAATCGAGCACCGAATGACAACAACCGCCCTGAGCTTCCAGTTATGTTCGGGTCCTGAGGCGATGACGCATTACGCTGACCGACCAGCGGGAGATATGCGATGCCACCCACGAATGTGGTCACGGCGATAGAGATAGACGCAGTCTCGACAGTTAGATTGCCGATTGCGGCCAGTACTCCAACGGCGCCAAGCCGGGCAAATGCGCTGACCGTGCGTTCGACGGATATCAACTTCCATAAGCCTCGTCCGGCCGCATACCCTCGAATCCCACCCACGATGAGGCTTGGGACCAAGGCGAACGCAACAAGAATTGCTATCTCTGCGCTACTCCCTGTGAATAGAACCGGGACTAGACCAATGATTCCGGCAGTCCCAATCGCCCCAATCAGGAACAGTAAGGCAACGCCACGTGCAAGTACCCGCCCGGGCTGAGAGACTCGCTTCGCCACAAAAAAGGTTAGCGCCTCTGGCAGCCCTAGGGTTAGCGCACTCACTGCAAGCAAGAACGGTGCGGTTATCGCTGCGACTTCTCCTCTACCATCAACGCCAAGTACACGCGCGAGAATTGGAGCGCTGACGAAAGCGGCGAGGGGTGCTCCGAGATTGCCGATAGCGGTAACGGCTATGTTCCGGGCTGCGCCACCAACGACATTAGTCATTGTCAGATACTCGAGTCGGACCGGTGACCAGTCGGGGCTTTTTCAGCCGAGCTAACTCCGAGAGTTCACAGGCGATGGCTGGAATACGCTCATGCAATCCGCCTCGCATCTTGAGTGGCTGAGTTTCAAAATGCGTCGAGTGAACCAGACGGTCGTACCACCGATGCGTGTTCAGGCGTGACACCGCACGATTCCACTCCCCGTTTGCCACCAGCGCCGAGCCGTAGTCTTCCATCAGCCGGCGCCTATCGCGCTGAGCGGCGCCTTGCCGGACGTGAGCTCCTGTAGCTGCCTGCTGGTGAGTTCGATGTGCAGCCACCGGGCTTGAAATTCGGGCCACAGTTTCGCGATTTGTAGCGAGGCGCAGCCATAGTTCGAGATCGACTGCGTGTTCGTAAGTCGTGGAGAATCCTCCGACGGCAGTAAAACGGTTCCTCGAAATGAGTGTGTTGCAGGGATCACCGAGTACGTTGCCGTAGAGTAGCGCTGCACTTACCACTGTTTGCGAATTGAGAGTCACGAGGCCTTCTGGGAAGAGAGCATGCCGGGGGGCAGACTTACTAGGATTTGCAAGCGGTGCATCGTTCTGATCGACAAAATACTGAGCCCCGAAGACAAGCGTCGCCTTGGTAGCTTCTGCGGCTTTGACCAGCAGGGAAAGCCCGTCCGCGTTGAAGAGGTCATCCTGCCCTGGCACGATCACAAAAGCGCCTCGAGCATGAGCCACGCTTTCGTTCCAGTTCTTAGCCATCCCCAACGGTTCGTCAGACCGGAAGGCCCTCGACGGAACCTCTACCTGGTCAAGTACTTCGACAATATTGGCGAAGTTCGAGCTCCGGTCGTCTGAGACGACGATCTCGATGTCTCGATACTCCTGGATGGCTATGCTCTTGATCAGTTTTTCGAAATAGTCGATCTCTGGCTGATACGTAGGGATGCAGATCGTAACTGTCGGATCATATTGCAAGTCGCTCTTTTGATATTTCAATTCAATCGACAATTCGGCCCCCGCTGATTTTCAAGATGAACACAGTTGGTTGCGTCTGCAATGCAAAGCACCCGTCATTCTGATTGATAGAGCTTGATAGAATCGCGACCGATTTCGTCATCTGTGAGCCCTTCCCGGGCCCACAGGAGCGCCCTCGCTGACATGCTGCGCCGAAGGTTACGGTCGTCGGTCAGGCGTCGAGTGGCATCAATCAGCTCTGTGTCGTTGGAACATATGAATCCCGTTTCTCCGTCTAAAACCGAATCTACGTTGCCAACGGCGTTGGACACGACTGCGGGAATACCCCGAGCCTGAGCATGTATGAGAGACAGCGCCATCCCCTCCCACAGGGACGGGAACAGAAAAACGTCGATCGACTCCATGAGGGTTTCAAACTCGACATGGCTGACCCAACCCGTCACGCTCACTGGTGCCCCGTCGATCCACTTTTCTCTCAATTCGGCATCGCCGTCACCGATCCACAGGAATTCCACGCCTGGGCTCTGCCCAATTGCACTGGCCACCGCGGCGAACCGCCATGGAGCCTTCTGGAAAATTATGCGGCTTGCGGTGCCTACCACTACGGGCCGATCACTCCGGGGCTCACGGGCGTCACTCCGAATTGACTCGCTCGGAACTCCAGATTTAAGCAGATGGTTCGTTTTCCCGCGCAGCAGTTTCTGAGCAAGTCGGCGCTCGGACTCGGACGTGAGGATTAGTCCAGTCCCGATCCCCGACAGTGATTTCTCAACGATTTGATAAGCATTTCTTACGAACAAAGATGAGTTCGCGCGAAGAAAAGGAAATCCGTGGGGCGAATAGAACACGCGCGAATGTGTGCGAACACCAACCAGAGCCAGGCGCCCAACCGCGCCACCCTTGGCCGCATGAAGATGAAAAACGTCTGCTCGGTTGTCCCGGTAAGCCTTGCGCACCGTGCGGAAGAATAATCCCAATTGGTTTGCGGCACCCAACCGCACCAGCTTGACTCGGTTGTCAAAACGATTTCTCAACGATTCTTCGCTAGGAGTGTCCGGTCTAACCAAATACCAGACTTCAACTTCCACACCCTCCTCAACCTGGCGTCGGGAAATACTATCCGTGAAGGTTACGATGCCACCACCCATCGCCTCAGTTAGATGAATTATCTTCATGCTGGTCTCCCCTGATCCGAAGCCTTGCAGCCGACCTCAGTGGGTGACCACACTCGGCGTTCGCTTGGTCTTTGACTTGCCGGGTTTCACCTTAGGTTCGTCTTCTACGTACCCGTACCCGTACCCGTACCCGTATCTTCCGTAACCGTAGGAGTCGGGGCCTCTAGTCGGAACCATAGTCAGAACAATTCCGGCGATGCGCGATCCCACGTTCTGAAGTGCTCCAATCGACCCCTTCAACTGACCGCGATGCACCTTGCCTGACGCCACGATTAGCAATGCGCCTCCGGTGTACTTTGCCAGAATGGCTCCGTCGGTCACTGGGAGTAGGGGCGGAGCATCGAAGATCACAAGGTCGAATTTCTCCTCCAGAAGGGAAATCAGGCGAACCATCGCTCGTGACACGAGCAACTCACTCGGGTTAGGTGGGATACGGCCCGCGGGAAGAACGTAGAGCTCGTGCGGGCCCCACTTTTGCAAGACGTCGTTAAGCTCCGCTCGGCCGATAAGTACGTCCGTGAGCCCCGCGCCGCCCTCAAGCCCGAGATACTCCGCTAACTTGGGTTTCCTCATATCCGCATCCACGATCACGACGCGTGTTCCGGCCGATGCGGTCACAATTGCGAGATTCGCCGCTGATGTGCTTTTTCCCTCGCCTGGCACAGATGACGTGATCACGTAACTTTTCGGGGAATCCGAGTCCACAAGATATTGGAGATTTGTGCGCAATGTCCGAAAGGACTCCGCACGAGGGCTACGAGGATTATCGTGCACAACCAGCGGGTTTTGAGTCGCCCGTGCGTCAAATGCGATTCCGCCGAGTATCGGAGCATCGGTGATCTGCTCAACGTCGTGCTCATTCCGAATGCGCGTGTCGACCGTGAATCGCAATATCGCAGCACCAACCCCGGCGACGAGCCCGAGCAGGGCGCCAATCAGAATGTTGAGCTTCGGGTTTGGCGCGAACGGAACGTCCGGAACAAGAGCAGTCTGCAAGACCGTAATCTTCACGGGCGAGGTGCCTGCGGTATTGGCCGGGACCAGATTTGCCACAGTCTTTTGAAAGCTGTCAGCGATTCCGTTCGCAATTTTTGCGGCGCGGTCGGGCGATTCGTCGGCAACTTGGATATCAACGACTACGGTACCGACAGCTGTCGACGCGGTGACCTGTCTGGCAAGCTCAGAGGCAGAAACACTGAGGCCGAGTTCGGCGATTACAGGATCCAAGACCGCTGGCGTCGTAATCACATCTGCGTACGACTTGACCTGGTCCTGGGCGAACGTACTTCCCTGATTGAGCTCGGTGACTGTTCCAGCAGATTGGAGAGATACGAAGACCCTGCTGGTCGCCTGGTACATCGGGGCTTGAACTATCGATATGGCAGACGCGACAGCGACACCGAGAAGCGTGAGTGAGACGATGAAGACCCAGCCTTTTCGAGCGACTTTTACGTAATCTCTGACTTCCAAGTGACTGCCTTTCGATAATAGCCATGTCGGACACATTCAATCGCAATCAGGTTACGGGTGCATTTCGCGTTGTCGCTGCGTTACCCACCGCACCGTCACGCGTTCGGTAGATGCGCATTCGAGAATCTACAGGACGACTTCGACCATCTCATCCGAAAGCAGCTGTCGCATGAATTCGAAAACGTCCGGGTCCAGTCCCCGGTGGTGGATGCTCCTATTCTTGTCAAGCGGTTAATCTTGGGGTGATTTGGACGAGTGCTAGGGTCGCTCGATGTTCGAGTTCGGGGTCCGCTCGGGTGCCGATTTCGAGTCGCCTCAGTCGTTGGTAGGGCACGCCGAGTGTTGCAGCGAGGACGGTGATGGGTATGCCGGCGTGTTGACGGTCGATTCGTAGTTGGTGGCCGACGGGTGCGTCTGTGGAGGGATTGAGGAGGGCGGCGTAAATTTCGTTCGCGACGTGTCGTTTCAGGCATCTGATGATGTCGCGGTCAGTGAGTCCTTCAGCGCGACGCCCGGTGAAGTAGGCCATCGTGCGAGGTTCTCGGTGCCTCATCCGTAACACCACGATCCGGTACAGGGCATTGTTAGCTTGCCTGTTCCCGCCACGTGAAAGGCGGTAGCGGGTGCGTTGGCCGGAGGAGTTGGCCGAGTAGACCTTCGTCTGCGTGAACGTCCACCCGACAGCGATCAGTCGTTCGAGCGTAGACGCGTGATTCCGATCAGGGTGGGCGCGAGCATCCGGCTGCTGTTTCGGCAGCTCGTCAGGCAGAAAGTGGCACATGGCATCGATTCAGAGGCCAAATGGCGTGGTTTCGGCCCTTCTGCACAGCCCAGCGAGTTGATACTTAGCCAGTCTCTTCGGGACGTCAAGACGCCTGGGCACCGATGCAGTGAGAGACGCGTCAGATCGTGAAGCGCACAGCGACACGGTCGGCGGAGATGTCTTCTTCGGCCGTCGCGAAAGCGAGTTGCATGAGCCCGATGAAGGGGGCGAGCTGCGAAGCGGCGGTGCGGTCGGGGTTGGCGAGGTGCGCTTCGAGCACACCGACGACGTCTGCGCCCGAGAGGGCAAGCGAGAGCTCGATGCGCTCGCGGGTGATCTCGGGCTGGTCGCTGAGAAAGAGGAGCAGGGTACGGATGGCGGCGCGCTGCTGCTGGGTGAGCCGGTGCGCGAGGGTCAGCGGGTCGCGATAGACGCCCACGAGTTCGGCGAGGGGTTCGACGAGGGCGTTGGCTGCAAGGGAGGCACGCAGGCGTTCAGAGAGCTCGGCGGCTTGGTCGATGTCTGCGGGAGTCAGGGCATCCTGTGCCTTGATGTGCCTGAAGAAGGGGAGCACGTCTCGGCGCAGGTTGGCGATGTTGTGGCCGAGAAACTCTTCGATGACCTCGCGGCGGTCGGCGAGCTCACGGGCCTCGCGCGCTTCGGTGGCTTCGATGCGGGCTCGTTTGAGGCCGGCGATGAGGTAGCCGGAGTAGAGGGCTGCTCCCCCGCCGAGCGCGA
This sequence comes from Subtercola frigoramans, assembly GCF_016907385.1. NCBI lineage: Bacteria > Bacillati > Actinomycetota > Actinomycetes > Micrococcales > Microbacteriaceae > Subtercola > Subtercola frigoramans. Next base: position 3,302,851 of record NZ_JAFBBU010000001.1, read on the forward strand.
GCACGGGGGTTCCGGTGACGGTGAGGGCGATGAGAGGCGACTGGATGCCCAGGGTCGGCGTGTTCAGCCAAGTGGTCACGGCGACCACCGCGAGCGCCACCACCGTGCAGGCGACGAGAAAGAGGGGTGTGCGGTAGGGGCCGCCGAGCATGAGCACGAGGCCCAGGCACAGTGGCGCCCAGTCGTTTCGCACGAGGAGGTCGGAGCCGAGCTGGGCGAACGATTCGGCGACCGCTGCGAGCAGGAGGCAGCTGAGCACGATGGCGTAGTCGCGGGAGGAGACCCGGCGGCGGTAGGGGTCGGCGGCCCAGATGAAGTAGGCGTACCCGGCGATGAGCAGGGCGATCGCCGTGAGCTCGAGAGGGAGCGAGGAGATCTCCCGGCCGTTGAGCAGGGCCATGGTGACGGCGGTGCCGACGCTGATGATGGCGACGAAGCGTACGAAGATGCGGGCCGTGATGCCGCCGAGAGGGTCGATCTCCTGCGCGGTCTCGCTCACCGTAGGGCACCCGAACCGGCGAAGGGAACCGACATGAGCACGGCAGTGCCGGAGCCGGGGGTCGACCAGACACGAACCGAACCGCCGATGGTCTCGATGCGCTGGCGGATCGAGACGGCGAGGCCGAGCCGCTGGGCGTCGACCTGGGCCGGGTCGAAGCCCGTTCCCGCGTCGGTGACGACCACGTTGACCGAGTCGGTGCCGGCCACGAAGGCGACCTCGGCCGAGTCGACCTGGGCATGCTTGCTCACATTGATCAGCGCCTGGTCGACGGCACGGGTGATCTCGATGAGGGTGTCGGAGTCGAGACCGACGAGGATCTCGGGGTCGCCACTGAGCGTCACGGTGAGCCCGCGCACTTTGGCCGCATGGATGATCGGAGCCATGCCCGAGCTGACCAGCGCGTCGCCGCCCGCCCGCACCTTGAGCATGGCTTCGTCGACGAGCAGCCCGGGGTGGGCCAGGGCCGCGATGTCCCGGGCGAGAAACGCTCGGTGCGCTTCTTCGAGGCCACCGGGGGCGGTGAGGGTGAGAGCGTGCAGGTCGTTCAGAACGGTGTCGTGCAGGGCGGCGGATGCCCGGGAGGAGATTCGGCTGCGCTCGACCAGGCGCTCCTCCGCTTCACCGGCGGCCTTCATGGTCGACGAGCCGCGCTGGGCTTCGCGGCGGCCAAGCCAGAGTGCGGCCAGGAGCAGCAGCAGAGCGACATACATACCGATCGCAGTGAAGTCGAAGGCGAAGGGGAGACCTGCGGTGGTGGCCGCGACGACTACTGCGACGGAGGCGAGCACGAAACCGACGGTGCAACGCCCGATCGCCCCGCCGAGGGTGCGGCCGGCAACGCCGACCACGGTGACGGCGATCTTCGGGAAGGTGAAGAGCAGGGCATCCGATTTGTAGCCGCCGACAAGTTCGCTGGCGATCTCGAAGGTATAGAGGAAGAGGCCGACGGCAGCAGTGAGCAGGAACAGGGCGATGAGAAGGGCGCTCGTGGCGCGGAGGCTCAGCCAGACGCCGATCGCGACCAGGCCGAGGCCTGCGAAGGAGATGGCGATGTCGGCCTGGGGAAGCACAAGGTTGAACGCGATGACGAGGATCAGCGTGGCGGCGAGCAAGACTGTGCTCACCCAGATGGAGGCCTTGCCGAGGGCGCGGCTGGTGGTATACCCCTCGACATCAATGGGCAGGACTAGAGACATTCCGGCACCTTTCGCGACTGCCCAGCCACACTACCCCCGAATAGGGCTGGCGCGTCGCACTTTCGTGATAGGTGCGCAGTGGGAGTGGGTTGTTGCGGTTGTGGGGAAGTGTTGCAGAGCGGTGATGTTGCGAACGCTGGCTGAGTAGGCGTGCAGCGCCGTATCGAAACCCGGGTGCGCGGGCGTGGGGGCGTGAGGGCGTGGGGGTTTCGATACGGCACGCTGCGGTATACCGGCGAGGCGTAGCCTCTCCGGCGCTCGCGTCGCGGTGGGCATCCACCGGATACCCGCTTTCAGCTCCAGCGCGCTACTCAACCGGCGGAAGGAGGGGACCAAAGACCCTGATCGCGCGTCAGTCACGCGGATAGCGTGGAGAAACGGAAGAAGGAATCATGACCACCCATTTCATCGTCGGCTGGAACAACGACACCAAGGCTCAGGGGGCGCTCGACTGGGCGCTGGGCCACGACGAGGCCGGAGGTGCGGGGGCAGGGTGGGCCGGGGATGGAGCGACCGGGGCCGGGTCGACCGAGACGCGAGCCGGGCTCACGGTGACGCTGCTCGGGGTTCTCGACAAAGACGAGCACGGCAAAAAGTACCCCGAGTCGGGGGCTGCCGTGGAGCTGGCGCGATTGCAGCTCGAGGGTGTGGTCGCGGCGGCGCGAGCCGGGCATCCCGCAGTCACAGTGACCGGTGTGCTGGTGCACGGCGACACGGTGACCGAGCTGGTGCGGTGCAGCACTGCCGAGAACACGCTGGTGCTGGGGTCACGCAACCGCGCCGAGCAGAAGACGTCGCGCCGCTGGTCGGTCGGGGCGCGCGTGGCGGCGAGAATTCGCGGGCCGCTGGCGATCATCCCCGACGTCGAGTTGCGGCAGCGCTCGGGCATCGTGGTGGGGGTCGACGGGTCGTCGTCGTCTGACAAGGCGCTGTTCTTCGCGGCCTCGGAGGGTCGCCGCACGGGGCAGACGGTGAAGGTTGTGCACGCTTGGGTCGAACCGGCGGTGTACCAGGTGGCGTATGTACCCGACGGGTCGGATCTCGATTCGCTGGAGGCGATGCACCGCTCTGTTGTGCAGGAGGCGATCGCGCAGGTCTCCGACGACTTCGCCGACGTGAGTTTCGAGCTGGCCATCGTTGAGGCGACGCCGGCGAATGCGCTGCTACAGGCGTCTACGACGGCACGGATGCTCGTGGTGGGCAACCACAGCCTTCGGCCCCTCGAGCGGTTCTTCATCGGGTCGGTGAGCCACGCGGTGATCGTGGGGCTGCGGTCACCGGTTCTCGTGGTGCCGGCTGAATCGCTGGTCTGAGTCGCGCGCTGGAGCTGAAAGCGATCACTGTGTCGTGGGGGTTTCGATACGCGACGCTGCGCGGCGCTACTCAACCGGCGGGCGTTTACAGCCCAGAAAGGGGGGCACTCCCCTCCCGCACGCGATCGGGGGTATCCTCTAAGGTTTATGAAGAGTGGTCAGCGGCATGACAGCCCTAAGATGCTCAGCTCGGCACGTTGTACAGGCGAACGAACGTACGCGAAAAGTAACTGTAGGTAGAGCACTCTGACTGAGACACCGAATACCAGCGAAGGCGCGGGCGCGGCAACCAGAACCGTCGCCGACGCCGACTCAGTCGCGGCATCTGCGGCCCACGCGGCTTCGCTCGCAGCGGCGGCAGCTGAGGCAGCCGCCGAGTCCGCGGCAGGAGCGGCAGCAGTCGCGACGTCGGGTGCGGCGTCTACAGGGATGACCCCGGCGGGCGCAGCGTCGGCGGGCGAGATGTCGGCGGGCGCGGCACTGGTGCGCGAGCCGTTGACTGACGAAGCTCCTGCAGAGCCTGGCGCCGAGACACGCTCAGGGGCACCGGCGGGAGCGCCGTCCACCAGCGCGCGGCACAGCTCCACACCCGACCCGGGCAGCACGCCGAGCATGGGCCAGCGCGCCGCAGCGGCCGACTCCCGTGCGGCGAGTGTGGGGCGTGCTGGGCTCGAGCGGGCCGTGTTCCAGTCACAGCTTCCGTTCGCGGCCGTGGCACTGCTGTTGGTGTGCGCCGAGTTCTTCTTTCAGCCGACCACGCTCACCGACCCGTTCTTCTTCGGGGGTGGCACAGCGATCTTCGTGATCACGGCCATCGCGGCCGTTGTGCCCTGGGGTAGATACGACCGGCGCTGGGTGATGGTGCTGCCGATCGCCGACATGCTGGCGGTGGCGGTGCTGGCCCACGGCACCACCGACCTTGCCGCGTCGGCACTCTTCGCCTTTCCGGTGATCTGGCTTTCGACGTACTTCGGGGCCGCGGGAACCACCTACAGCGCTGCGGGTTCGGCCGCGCTCATCTGGGGCGGGGCGATACTCGACGGTTCGACGGTGACGGCGGCGAACATCCCGGGCCTGCTGGTTCTGCCGGTGACACTGGCGTTCATCGCGGCGGTCACGTTTCTGCGCAGCAAGCGGTCGGCCGCCCAGCTGGCGTTGCTGCGCCAACAGGCGAGTCTGCTCGAAGGGGCGCACCGCCGGGCGAGGCGCCAGGAGCAGACACTGGATGCTGTACTCAACTCTGTCGAGTTCGGCGTTGTCGCGTTCGACCGTGAAGGCCGCGAGACGCTGGTCAACCGCGCGCACCAGAACCTGATCAAGGAGTTCGGGCAGTCGGCAAAGAGCCCCGAGCCGCCGCGCATGTACCAGGCCGACCGGGTGTCGCTGGTGCCCGACGACCTGCGGCCCTACCGGCAGGCCGTGCTCGGCAATACCTACCAGGACTTCATCGTGTGGATCGGTGAGCCCGGTGGCCACCGCAAGGCGCTCTCGATCTCGGCCCGCCAGGTGATCGGCAGCGACGGCCGCAACGACGGCGGTGTCATGGTGACGCGCGACGTGACCAGCGAGGTCAACGCCATCCAAGCCCGCGACGACCTGGTTGCCTCGGTGTCGCACGAGCTGCGCACCCCGCTGACCTCGATTCTCGGGTACCTCGACCTGGCCCTCGACGACGAGACGCTGAGCCCGATGACCTCCTCGAACCTCAAGGTCGCCTCGGCGAACGCCGACCGGCTGCTGGCGCTCATCTCGGACCTGTTCGTGGCCGTCTCCGACTCGGACCACCTGCTGGTGATGTCGTTCGACGAGTGCGACGTGAACGAGATCGTGACGCAGTCGATCCAGGCGCAGCAGCTGCTCGCCCAGCAGCGCGGGATCAGCCTCTCTGCCACCGCTTCGGGGCCTGCGTTGCTCATCGCTGACGGCTTTCGGCTGCGGCAGGTGGTCGACAACCTGCTCACGAACGCGATCAAGTACAACAAGGACAACGGGCTCGTTCGCATCGACGTGCAGTCCCGGCCGAACGAGGTCACGATCACGGTGAGCGACACCGGGATCGGGCTCACCGAGATGGAACAGTCGCGACTCTTCGAGCGGTACTTCCGGGCCGAGTCGGTTCGGCAGTCGAGCATCCATGGTTCTGGGCTCGGCATGAGCATCAGCCGCGACATCGTGCGGCGCCACGGCGGGGATCTCACGGTCAGCAGCACAATCGGCGTCGGGTCGGAGTTCGTGGTGCGGCTGCCTCTGGAACAGTTAGAGTTAGCGTAAGTCAACGATCTGAACTCACAGATTCCTGTCAGGAACCTGCTGTCGTCGGCTCTCGCAGAAACACGTCAACCGGGGGCGGAGATGGTGAAGTGATACTCGACCTTCAGACACTGCTCATCGTCAACGGCGTCGTCGTCGTTCTGTGCGGTTTCTCGTTCGTGGTGAACACGGCGATGCGGCGGAACGATGCTGCCGGCCGGTTGTGGAGCGTGTCATTCATCGGCGGGATGCTCGCGGTGATCTGCTACGCGATCTGGGGCGGGGGCCTTCAGTCGAGCTGGATTCTCGTGATCGGCAACACCGCGTACACACTCGTGACGGGCATGATCTGGGCCGGGTGCCGCGTGTACAACGGGCGGAAGCCCAGTGTGGTTCTCGTGGGGGCCGGGGCGCTGATCGTGGCCGTCACCAGCGTGGTCACCGCCGACAGCCAGGGCGCGTGGCAGGGCGCGCTCGCTCTGTTCCCCGCGGTGTCGCTGTTCTCGGGGCTGGCGGCCGTGGAGTCGCTGCGCGGCCGGTTGCTGCGCAACGTGAACGCGCGCATTCTCGCTGCTGCGTTGTGGGTGGTCGGGTTCTACTATGCGCTGCGTACCATTGCGTTCGCCATCGGCGGGTACCGTGGGGAATTCTTCACCACCTACCTCGGCCCGCAGCAGACGACACTGCTGCTGACCGCGTTTGTCATTCTGGGCACGATCTCGCTGTCGATCCTGCAGGTGGAACGCGCGGGCACGCAGGCGCTGGGCGATGTGACCGTGGGCGCTCTGTCGGTAGTCGGGCTGCTGTCTGCGGCGTCGTTCGCGCAGCAGTGGCAGGACTGGCTTGAACGCGCCTCGTTCCACGGCGACCGGCTCGAGATGGTGGCGGTCGACATCGACAGCCTGCCGGAGATGAACACGGCGCTGGGGCGCAATTTCGGTGACGGGGCGATCACGTCGGTCGCCCACATCGTGCGGGAACATGCGCCGACGAGCTCGCTGATCGGGCACCCGGGCGCGGGGCGCTTCGTGATCGTGATGGTGGTGTCGAACGACCGCGAGGCACAGAAGATCGCGTCACGCGTGCGCGATGCGCTGGTCGACAAGCCGATCGATGAGACGCAGGGGCTGCGAGCCACGGCAAGCTTCGGCGTGGTCGACACCGATGTGTTCGGCTACGACATGCTGACGCTGCGCGACGCTCTCGACGAGGCGACGCTCAGCGCGCGCTCTTCAGGCGGCAACCACATCGTGGTGGGCCGGCTCCCCTCAATCGCCGCCTGACGTTGCTCGCCGGTTGAGTAGGCCGAAGGCCGTATCGAAACCCCCGCGGCAAACAGGTTTCGATACGCTCCTGCGGAGCTACTCAACCAGCGGCGGGAGCTATGGCAACGGTTACCGTGTCAGCCGCCGTCTGCTTGGCGAAGTCGTTCGACGTGGGCGTGGTCTGCAGCAACAGCTCGTAGGTGAAGCTCAGCACCACCTCGGTGGCGGCCGGGTCGACCGCGGGCAGCACGAACGTCTCGCTGTAGCTGTACGGCGCCTTGATGAAGTACCCGGGCGACACCGTGGCCTGGTCGGTGAGCGGGGCCGGAGCCGGCAGCGTCACCCCGTCTTTGCCGAGAACGGCCGGGTTCAGCGTGACCCGCGAGAGATAGATGTGCTGGCCGTCGTCGGTGCCGAGCGTGGCCGACATGTTGAAGCTGATCGGCTTGTTCGCATTGGCCGTCCACTTGTCCATCGACAGGGTCGAGAAGTAGTTGATGGTGACAGTGATGTCACCGGCCTTCAGGATGCGCTGGGTACTGCCGGTCGCGAGGTCGTTCACAATCGGGGTGATGGTGGGTGCCACGGTGGAGATCTTCGGCGTTGGAGTGGCCGAGGTCGACGCGTTGAGTTGCCACGGCGCTGTGCCGCACGAGCTGAGGAGCGCGGAAGCGGACAGAGCCACCGCAACAGCGATGGCGGTGCGTCTCATACGTGGCATCTGCCCAGAATACTGGGAAATCCGCTGCAATCCGTTGCCGACTCGTCTTGAGCAAATCCTGAGGTGAAGCTGAGGCGACCTTTGGGAGTTGGCGGGGGGAAGCTGCGGAGCGTGTAGCACACTGGAGACATCGGCCGATCATCCGGCCCACGAACGCTCAGCCAGACCACACACTTTCACTTCAAGACCACTGAACCTCAGAAGGGCCCCCGGTCGTGTCAAACCCCTACATCACGGATCGTACAGAGAACGAAGCGCTCGCCAACGAGTTCATCGAGTCGGTCGACTCTCTGCCCAGCTACCGGCCTACGATCGGGTGCGTCATTCCGGCCTACAACGAGGAGGAGTCGATTGCGCACGTGCTGAAGTCGCTGCTCGAGCAGACGCGCGTGCCTGACGTGATCCACGTCGTCGTGAACAACACGACCGACAAGACCGTTGCCGAGGCCGCGAAGTTCGCCGGCCCGCACATGATCGAGATCGATGGCATCGAGCAGTTCACCGAGGTCTACGTTCATGACATAGGCAAGAACCAGGACAAGAAGGTCGGCGCCCTGAACTACGGGTTCCAGCTCGTTGAGGGCTGCGACTTCTTTCTCGGGGTCGACGGTGACACGACCGCGTCGAACGACGCCGTCGAGCAGCTCGGCGCTGAGATCATGTCTGACTCGCGCATCGGCGGCATCTCGGCCATCTACTCGATCGACGACCGCGAGATGAAGGGCATCGGGGCGTTCCTGGTCACCGGCCAGCGCGCGCAGTTCGCGGCCTTCAACATGCAGAACATGCTTCGTGGCCGGAACATGGCCGTGCTCGGTGGGCAGTTCTCGATCTTCTCGATGCAGGCGCTTCGCCAGGCCATGGTCGAGAACCACCAGACGAGCCCCTGGGTGAAAGACAGCGAGGTGGAGGACTCGCTTCTCTCGCTGCAGATCAAGAGCGCCGGGTACCTCACGAAGATCAGCGCCCAGGCGCGGGCCGACGTGGGTGGCATGACAACGCTCCGCGGCCTCGACGCCCAGCAGGTGAAGTGGAACTTCGGCGCCATCGAGCTCATGTGGCCCGGCCAGCGCGGAGACACGAAAGGCCAGCCCTTCCACCCCAACCTTCGCCTGCGCTGGTTCGAGAACTTTTCGATGCTGACCAACATCGTGACGCGGCTCATGTTCGTGACGCTGCTGTTCTTCTCGCTGTCGATCAATGCGTTCGTGTTCAGCCCGTTCTGGCTCATCCCGCCGCTCGCGGCCATTCTGCTGAACCTCCGCACCGCGCTGTCGATGAAGAACCGCAACGGGCGGGACATCTTCTTCGCCGCGGCGCTCTTCCCCGCGGAGATCTACATGTGGGTGCGAATGGGGCACTTCGTTCGGGCATGGACCAAGTTCCTCAGCCGCAAGCAGGTCGACAACTGGGCCGCGCAGGCCAAGGCCGAGAAGGGCCGAGGCAACTCGTACCTGGTGCCGCTGCTGGCCTTCGTGATCACCGTTGCAGTGCTCGTCGTCCTCTGGTTCCAGCTGCCGATCGTCGCCCAGTCGACCCTGCTCTGGATCGGTTGGCCCATCCTCGGAATCATCACTATTCTTCAGACAGTGGGCATGCTCGGCAAGCTTCTTCGCCGGCACCGCGGATACAAGGTCTAAGGCTTCGTTCGGTGTACAACCAGAACTCCAGACACACGACTACCAGATATAAGAGGAACACGGTTTGACCCAGAGCTCCATGATCGACCGACCGGTGCTGAACGCGCTTCTCGACCAATTCGGGACCGCAGACGGCACCGGTGCTGGTCGTCGTGCCCAGTTCGTCAACGACTTCATCAACATGTGGGAGACACGCTCCTACCGCTTGATGCGGGCGTTGGGTAAGGGCGACTTCGACGATGCCGATGTGGTGCTGCTGAGCATCCGGAGCAGTGGAACCATGCTGGGGGCGTCGACACTCGAGGCCATCGCGGGCATGGTGCACGCCGCGGTGAAGCGGCACGACCTGCCGGGCAGCATGGCGCATCTGGCGCGGCTGCACGAGGTGGGCGACGCGACGTGCCGTGAGCTGTCGCTGATGATCGAGGGCGAGTAGCGCGCTGGAGCTCTAAGCGAGCATCCAGTGGATGCTCGCCGCGACGCCAGCGCCGACGAAGCTATGCCTCGTCGGAAGGAGCCACGTGCATACGCCCCACAGCGGGCACGCCCGAGGGCGGAGCTAACGCAAGCGCCCCTGGCGCTGCGGGCGGAGCAGAGCCGAACTGAGGCCTATGCGCGGGGATGCGCGCTGGGCTCCGCCGGAAGTCCCGACGGTCGGCGACGGGGTTAGCCGCTAGCTAGTCGTTCTCGGAGGCCGCCAGGCGGTAGCCGATGCCGCGCACCGTTTCGATGAAGCGCGGGTTGGTGAGGCTGTCGGAGAGCTTGCGGCGGAGGTTCGCCATGTGCACCTCGATGGCGCGCTTGTCGCTCTCGCTCACGAAGTGGGCGGTGACATACGATTCACCGCGCAGGAGAAGGGCGAGGTCGGCCTTGCTTCGCACGCGTCGCTGGCTGCTCATCAGGGCGTTCAGCAGGTCGAACTCACTGCGGGTGAGCTCGACGACCGCACCGTCTTTCTCGGCGAGACGCATCTCTTCGTTGACGTAGAGGCCGTTGTACTCGACCCAGCCGTCGTCGGAGGGGTAGCTGGTGTGCGCGGCTCCGTCGGGGTCGGCCGAGGGTGCCGGCTGTTGGCCGTACGGCTGGACGTATTGCTGCTGCTGGCCGTACTGCTGCTCGGCGGGCGCCTGCTGCTCGTAGTAGGGGGCAGCGGCGGGTGGCTGTTGGCCGTAGTCGGGTTGCGGCGCCTGGGTGGGCTGCGCATATGCCGGGGGGGTCTGGGCCGGCGGCTGGCCGTAGTTCGGGGCCGGTGACTCCGCTGCAGGGGCGTAGACCGGTTGCGAGGGCTGTGTGAGGTTCGGTGCCGGAGCGAACGTCTGCGGCGCACCGACGGGCGGGGCTGCCTGGGCGGCGGCCTGCGACGCCTCGTCGCCCACCATGGCGCGGGGGCGGCGCTGCATCGCTTCGATGCGGGCACGCAGTTCGCGCGGGCGGAACGGCTTCGTGAGGTAGTCGTCGGCGCCGGCCTCGAGACCCTGCAAGGTGTCGATCTCGTCGTCGCGGGCGGTGAGCATGATCAGGTAGGTGTTGCTGAAGGCACGGATGCGCTTCGCGGCCTCGAACCCGTCGATGCCGGGCATGCTGACGTCGAGCGTGGTGATGATGGGGGAATAGGCCCGCACCGCTTGCACCCCGTCGAGACCGTTGCCTGTAGCGACAGTCTCAAAACCAGCCTGCGTGAGGACTGTCTCGAGAAGATGCCTGATGTCGGCATCATCTTCGATAATGACAGCTACTCTGCGCTCCCCCGAAGTATCCATTGGGGTCATGCTACCAAACCCAGTGGCGGCTACTGTTACGGGCACGATCGGCGCGCCCGTGACCCATTCGCGGGGTGGCGGCGGAGGTGATGCCGGGGATTGCGTGGGCGGCTGTGTGGGGAGTTGCGTCGCTGGCTGGGGCTGGCGCTGCATCGGCCGTTGCGCCTGGAGGGATTGCTGGGGCGCCCTCGGGGGAACGATGTGTGGCGCGGGCGGAGCCACGGGAACGATCTTAGGGCGCGCGCCTGCGGGGTACCAGGGTTCGGGTACCACGAGTGAACGGAGCGGGCCTGCGGGTTCCACCGGCTCCGTCGCCTTCGCGGCTTTGGCGGGCATGGTGGACTCTGCAGGTTCGGCGTCAGCGTCTGGCTCGGTTTCGGCCTCCGTGACTTCTTCTGCCTCTGGCTCGGCGTCCGCATCGGCGTTTACCTCTGCCTCGGCTCCTGCCTCGGCGTCTGATTCAGGCGCAGCTTCTGCTTCGGGGGCTACTTCATCCTCGGGGGCCGCCTCGGGGGTTACTTCAGTTTTGGGCTCAGACGCGTGTGCCGCAGCGTCCGGATCGCTGTGCGTCTCAGCAGCGACATCCGTCGGGAGACTCGTTTCAGCAACAGCATCAGTCGCGTCAGGCTCGAGCGAAGACGCTGAGTCGGGCGTGGGGGCTGAGCCGGGCATCCGGTCGCCTTGCGCGCTGCGCCGCGTGCGGATCAGCCAGGTGACCGCAAGACCGCTCGCGACAACGATGACCAGGCCGAGAGCCAGGCCACCGAGCGTGCCTCCGGGGAGGTCACCGAGCGGGGAGGTTACCAGCCGGCGTTCGACGCCAGCTCTCGCGCGCTTTGATCCCACCATTCACCAGCTGTTGGGCCGCCATTGCAGGTTCCGTCGCTCTCGCCCGGGGGCTTGATCCAGAGGTTCGCGTCTTGGTTGGTGGCGACACCCTGCTTCGAGGGAGCAGCACCGAGGGCGCGACCGGAGGGGTTGCACCACTCGCCGTTCGATCCGCGGCCGTTGCGTGAGGTGTCGATCACGAAGTGTGCGCCTTCTGTGAGGGAACTGATGGTCTCAGCGTACGTCTGCTCGGCCGCTGTGTCGTTGTAGTTCGAGACATTTGTGGCGAATCCGCGAGCTTTTGTCACGCCGGCCTTGTTGAGGAGTTCTGCCATGTCGGCTGCGGGTCCCCACTGCGAGTGACCCGCGTCGATGTAGACCGTTGCGCCGACGGGCGCAAAGATGTCGAGATCGCTGCTGATCTCCTTCACCCGCTCGCTCACGTTGTTGCATTGCGTTGCGAGTGCCAGGGCATCAGGCTCGAGGATGATCACCGCATTCTGGTGCGTGATGCCGGCCGCGATCGCCTTCACCCAGAGCGGGTATTCGGTGGCGGAGAGCCCGCCGGCGGAGTGATTGCCGCAGTCGCGGTTCGGAACGCCGTAGACCGTGAAGACGGGCGTCTGGTTCGCGGCGGTGGCAGCCGTCTCGATCGCCGAGACGTAGGCGGTGATCTCGGCGGTCGGGTGCTTCTCGGGCGTGAGCCAGATCGCGGTGGGTTGGTCAGCAATGCGGCCGAACGTCGCGGCGTCGACGGAGTTGCCCTTTGACGCGGCTGCGGCGGCGGCAACCGCGGCTTTCGCCTCGGGGTCGACATAGAAGGTCTTGCCCTGCAGGGCGCCGGAGGCCGTTGAGGCGCCAGAAGTCGGCGAGGCGAGGTTGGCGACAACCGAGAGGATCACACCCATGGCGACGATCGGGATGAACAGCGCAACGATGGCCGCAGCCAACCCGACCCGCGACTTCGTCTCACTGGACTGTCTCTCAGATGCGCTGATGGTCGTGGCCTCTCCCCCGATGTGAACCCTTCGATTCAGCCTAAACTACGAAACTGTCTGCGGCGTTCTGTCTGGTTTGCGGGCGCAACCTGCTGCAGTTTCGCTGGTGTGAGGCGATGGCCGGCCGCGGTGCTTCGGCGGCGAGTGCGCGGTGGTGGCGCTCAGGGGCGGTCAATGTCGGTCGACGCGCTGTGCCTTCGCCACCCAGCTGGCCACCATGGAGGTCGTGACCCGCAGGGTCTTCGCGACCGTGGTGATGGGCTTGCCGCCGTCGAGAACAGCCGAGACGGCCAGTTCTTCAACCGTGCGGAACCGCCCGAGAGCTTCGCCCGTCGCAGCTGATGTCTTCGCGACGGGTAGCTGCGGGTTGTTGGGAGGCGGCGTGCTGGCGGCCTCCGCAGCGCTGGAGGATGCGCCTCCGGCAGCACGTGCGGCTGACGACGCGGGGGCTGGGCGGCCTGCGGGGTAGGGGCGGCCGACGGGAAGCCGCGAACCTGCGCGAGGGGCCGGGGGTCGGGGGGATCCGGGGCGAGGTGCGCCCGGTCGGGGTGCTCCCGGCTGGGATGCAGCCGGCTGGGGTGCAGCCGGCTGGCCCGTTTGAGATCCTGCGGGTGGAAGTGCAGCGGCAGGCCGACCGACAGGGGGGCGAGCCGCTGGGGGCCGGCCAACCGTCGGCGCTCCTGACGGGGCAGTCGGTGGGGCTGCCTGAGGAGGGAATGGTTGCCCCGGATAGGCCTGCGGAGGCGCGAGCTGCGGGAGAGGCGACCGCGGAGGTACCGCGTGCGGCGGACGACCCTGTGGAGGAGGCGACTGCTGCGGAGCGGACTGTGGTTGGTACGCCTGTGGCGGGAAGGCCTGCAGTGGGTACGCCTGTGGAGGAGGCGACTGGGACGGCAGAGACTGAGGCTGCGGGGCACGGGGCGGGGTCGAAGGGGGAACCGAGGTGCCATTCGGGTTCTGGTCAGCGCCATCCGGAGCTGACCACGTGGGCTGCTGTGCTGCGGGCTCCTGACGTACGGGCTGCTGGCCCGGCGGGACCCAGACCTCGGGCATCTCGAGGGAGGACCTCCGCGGAAGGGGCGCTGCCGGCGCCCTCTCAGCTGGGAGGTTCGCCGTGACGATTCTCGGCTTCACATCGTGCCGGGAGGAATCCTGGTCGTCCGCCGCATCGGAATCGCCACGAGAGTGCGCTGCGTCGGCGGACCCTGCGCCCGCTGTGCTGTCGCGCGAGGTGCTGCCGATCATCCCGACACCGGCCAGGCCTGCACCAGCCGCGCCTGCTCCCACAAGCTCAGCCTCGAGCGACCCGTCGCCCGTGCGTTCGGCCAGGAGCTTCGACTCGTATTCCGCTTTCTCGGCCTTGGCGATGGCGAGGGTCGTCGATTCGACGAGTTCGCGGATCTTGCGCAGCCGGCGGGCCCGGGCGACCAGGAAGAAGACGCCGATGGCGGGGATGATGAGCAACAGCCCCCAGAGCAGGGCGAGTGGATGGTCTTCGGCCCAGGTCACGATCTGGGCTTTCTCCGACCATCCACTCGTGTCGTTGTTGTCGACCACGATCGCGCCATTGCCCTCGCCCTCGGCGATGGCGTTCGGGCCGCCGCCGGAGATGGTGTTGTGCTGCACCCAGCCCGAGACGATGGGGCCCTCGAGCACGATGCCGTTACCGTTGCCGTTGGTGACGGCGATCGTGTTGTGCTGGACGACGGCGGTCGAGTCGCGCACGAGCAAGGCATCGCCGCGCTGGGAGATCGTCGAGGTGAGAATTTTGACGCCTGTGGAGGAGTAGACGGCGATGCCGCCGGCGCGGTTGCCGGTGACCGTGCTGCCGATGACGAGTGGGCCCGCAGAGTCGGAGACCGGGTACCCGCCCGGGTTGGGTCCGGATGCCCGGGCCTTGCCATCGAAGGTGAACCCGTATTGGCCATTGTTGGTGACGGTCGCGATGTTGAGCATCACGTTCGAGCTGCCGGCCTGCGCTTCGATGCCGGAGCCGCCGGAGCCGTCGACCGTGGTGCGGATGACCGAGACCGCGTCGGAGGAGTTCGTGATCTCGATTCCGGTCTCGGTGGAGGTGCTGATCGACGAGTCGGAGATGGTCGCGGCGGCGACGGAAGAGAGAAAGAGCCCGGTGTGCTGGTTCGTGATGGTGGTGTGGTGGATGTTCGCGAGAGTCGGTGCCGTCGCCGTGCCGGTTGTAGCCAGGCCGCCGGTTCGCCCGCTGTAGAAGCCGAGGCTGTCGAGAGAGAGGTAGTTCGTGGTGAGCGAACCATCGTTGACGCGGATGTAGGCCCGACCGTCGGTCTCGGTTGAGTCTGGTGCGCCGGCGGCGGGGTCTGGCGCGGGAGCGGCTGCCGTCGGGTCGGAACCCGGTGCTGGAGCTGCGGGGTCGGTTGCCGCGGGATTCCACGACGTGATCGTCAGGGGCGCAGTGGCGTCGCCGGCGAGCGAGAGAGCGCCGCCCCAGGAGACGATGCTGGTGAATCCGGTGGGCGTGCTCAGCATGCGGAGCGTCTGGCCGGGGGCGGTGATGGTGAGCAGCACACCGCGCTGGAGGAAGACGCTCGAGGTGAGCGAGACCGTCGTGGCGTCGACGCGAGTCGCAGCGCCGCGGGCGATGAGGTCGTCGAGCGTGTAGATCGTGAGGAGTGCCTTCGGCTGCGCTTCGAGCAGGAGCGAGGGCGGCGGAGTCGGTTCGGCCGCCTGGTTGGCCCTGTCATCGGGGGTGAGGATCGGTTCGGCCGGATAGTTTGGAACGGCGCCTGTCAGCGCGAGAGAGCTGATTCTCGCGTCTTCGGCCGCGACGAGTGCTGCCTGGGCCTGATACATCTTTTCGAGGGGGCTGAGTTCGCCGGGGGCCTGGGACGTCGAGTCTGCGGTTGGGACTGCGGTGGGTGCGGTGGTGAGTGCGGCCGCGCCTGCGGTGACGGGCGTCGTGGCGGCGGCGGTTGCTGCAGGGACGGCGGCCGCGGCCGAAACCGCTGGGTCTGTGGAGGAGGAGACCGGGTCTGTGGAGGAGGGATCGGGTGTGGCCGAAGCGGCTGCCGCTGAGGCCGCGGCGGCCGCAGCATCGGCGACCTGCGAGACGCTCGCGAACGTGCCCGCGAAGGCTCCGGCGCGGATGAGGGCCACGCCGACGAGACCGAGCACGAGTACGGCGACCACGATCATCCGAACGACCACCCGGGTGGGGCGACCGACGGTGTCACCGCGCTCTTCGTCGGTGAAGGCACCCTTCGAGCGGCTCTTCGACCCCGGTTTCGAGGTGGACTTTGCGGCGGACTTCGACGCGGATTCCGAGTCGTCACTCTCGGATGGCTGCGAGCCCAGCTCGTCGTCGGCCATCAGCGTGCTGCCTTCTCGGCCGCGGAGTCTTCGGGAAGCCGTTTGCGCAGAGGCTGGTCACTCGCCCCATCGACACTGACGGACTTGTCACGTGCGCCCTCGTCCCTCACAGCCTTGTCGCGCGGGGCGAGGCTCGCCTCGGTCTGGCCCTCGCCGCCGATCGTGTCGGCCGAGCGGGTGAGCCAGCCCTGGGTGTTCATGGTGAAGAGGGCATAGGTCTTGATGGGCAGGGCGATGAAGGCGGTGATGATTGTGACCAGCGGCAGGAGCCAGATGTCTTCGGGGCGACGCCAGAGGTGCGAGATGCCGCGAATGCCGCGCCCGATGAACACCCAGAGCAGCGCGAAGACCACTGCGGGCACGGGGTTGGAAGACCACGCCGCCGCGATCACGTAGACCACGGCGACGGCCATGCTCACGGGGGTGAAGATGATCTGCATGATGGTGAGCTGGGAGATGAGGGGCACACGCCAGATCCAGCCCGTGCGAATGGCCGTGAAGTAGCAGCGGTAGGAGTTGCGGCTCCAGCGCACGCGCTGTTTAACGAAGGCGCGAAAGGTGTCGGGGAACATCGAGAGCGCCCTGGCACTGTCTTGGTGGGTGACGCGATACCCCTGCGACAGCACGAGCCAGGTGAGCCGGCCGTCGTCACCGGCAACACACTCGCGGCCCATGAAGATCTCGTGCTCGAGCTCGGGAAGCCTGGGCAGGATGATCGCCAGACGATACGCGCTGGTGCGACCTGAGGCGCAGACGATGCCGCCGTACCTGCCCATCGCGGGGGCGTAGTCGTAGTACCGGAGGTCGATGATCCAGTCGGCGACGCGGCGCCAGACACTCGATTTCGGCTGGTAGACGTTCTGGCGGGTGCTCACCGCGCCGACGGCGGCGTCGATGAACGGCATCTGGATGGCGTCGTGCATGCCGTCTTCCCACGCCGTGTCGGAGTCGACCAGAATGACCAGCTCGGTCTGCACGGCCCGGATGCCCTCACCCAACGCCGAGCGTTTGCCCCGGTGTTTGAACATGATGACGTCGACGTTGTGGTGGCCGAGTGCGTTGATGCGCTCTTCAGCCTCGAGGTCGGCCACGTCGAGAACGATGATGATGCGGGACGGGCCCTGGCGCCGCCAGGTCTCGAGGCAGCGCAGGAGCACGTTCGGATCCTCGTGGAACGACGGCACGACGACGGTCGTCGACGACCGATAGTCGTTCACGACTGGTCGTGTTGTGGAGGAGAGGATCTTGCGCAGCAGCCAGAGGCTCCACGAGATGATGCCGAAGACGCCGAACGGAAGCAACCACCAGAACGTGTGCTGCGTGCCCCAGATCGCATTGGGGAGGAGGAGCATATGGCTGGAGAGGGCGACGCTCGAGAGGACCAGTGCAGAGACCATCACGGCTTGCCCCACCCCCACACTTCGACCGGTTCCGGCGCCGTGAGAATCGGCACGCGTTCGCGCTGGCACGAATGCGCGCCCACACTGCTGCGGTATCTCGAACCCACGGCTTGAACTGCCCGCGACGATCGGGATCGCGGGATTTCTATAAACTGTAGTGGTGGGGACGACATCAGCGGTGCACTAGGCGCGAGAGTGCGGGGTCTGTGGCCGGAGGGCCGGCGGGCACGGTCGCTGCGAGCAGACCGCTGGCGGGCATCCGGCTGGCTGGTGCTCGGTCTCGCAAGCATTGTGATGCTCAGCGGGTGCTCGGCCAGCGTGACACCCTCGTCGGCACCACGAGCTACGACGACGGCCGTCGACGGATGCCCGGCAGGCGTACTCGTCTCCTCAGCTGACGAACTGAGCTCGGCCCTCGCCTCAGTGACACCCGGGACCATTCTGCTTCTCGCGCCCGGCACCTACAGTGGGCACTTCACGGCCACGGCTGTGGCCACAGCTGCGGCCCCGATCACGCTCTGCGGCGACCGGAGCGCGGTGATCGACGGCGGCGCACTCGGCTCGGGCTACGCTTTGCACCTCGACGGCGCCCAGTACTGGAGACTGAGCGGCTTCTCTGTGACCGGAGCCCAGAAGGGCATCCTGCTCGACACCTCATCGAACAACACCCTCTCGAATCTGTCGGTCACCTCGGTCGGCGACGAGGCTGTGCACTTGCGCGCCGGCAGCAGCGACAACCTCGTCGAGAACAACACGATCGGCCAGACCGGGCTCGCCGAGGCGAAGTTCGGCGAGGGCATCTACGTGGGAACGGCCCAGTCGAACTGGTGCACGATCTCTGCGTGCAACCCCGACCAGAGCGACCGCAACCTACTGGTGGGCAATAGGATCTCTGGCACCACCGCCGAGAACATCGACATCAAAGAGGGCACCACCGGTGGTCAGGTCACCGGCAACTCGTTCGACGGCAGTGCCTCGACCGAGGTCGATTCACTCATCGACGTGAAAGGCAACGGCTGGATGATCGGCTCGAACACCGGCCGGAACTCCCCCGTCGACGGAGCCCAGGTGCACGTCATCGTGCCGCCGTGGGGCTCGGGCAACACCTTCGCCGCGAACTCCTTCGCCGCAGCGCCCAACGGATTCGCGGTGAACGTCGTCGGTGCGGCGAGAGATGCGGGCACCGTCGTGCTCTGCGACAACGTGGTCGTGGTGGAGGGCGCATCTATGCCCACAACGGCATATGCCGACGGCGTCGATCCGCGGCTTAGCAACAAGAAATGCCAAAGAACGCCCTAAGAATCCCCCAGTTTTGGCAGGATGGGCCCGTTCGCCCGGCGGCGACCAGCCCACACATGCAAAACTGACGTGCTCGCACGCCATACCCACGTGCGCAGCACATTTTTCTGCACCGGGCTCGATGCGACCCGGCCGACATTCACAGACCCGCACACACAGCTCCGCCTCACAGCACAGCAAACGCACCACACCGGCACGCGTCACCCAGCATGACGCGTGCCGAACCCCTCCCTGCCAGCACAACCCGTACGAAAGTCTGCCCATGCGTAAATGGAAGTCCCGCCTCCTCGCCGCGATCGTGATCAGCGGCATGGCCGTCGTGAGCACCGGATGCTCCACCTTCGGTGGAATTCTCGGCGCAGCCCCTGGCGCAGCCAACGCTGCGGCGACCACTGCGCCGACTCCCACGCCGTCGACCACGCTCGCCTTCGACTCGGTCTTCACCGACTTCGGCTCAGTGCACCCCGTCGTACCCATCGGAGACAACCTCGAGCTGCAGCTGGACGTCTGGACAGAGCAGAAAACTCACGAGTGGTACACCACGGCGAACAAGAAGTTCTCCTTCGTCATCAGTGTGTTCGATCGCGCCGTTGCTGCTGACGCGCCGTTCGCTCAGAAGCGCCCGGTCTACATGTCGAACGTCACGGTGACTGCGACCACGAGCACGACGGGCGGAACCTCAGCGACACCGTTCGTATTGAACCTCGACCCGGTGACGACCACGCTCGATCCAGAAGCTCTGCGGTCTGACGCCGGGCTCCTCATCACCTCGCCCAAGGGCGGATTCCAGCTCGAGAGCAACACCATCGGTGTTCTGACCGATGACACCTACGGCCTCGTACTCGACTTCTCCATGACGATCACGGTCGACGCCATCGGCGGTGTCGGCGGCAGTGCCGCAGGGACCCGCTCGGTCGTGCACCAGCCGATCCGCGTGGCGATCTTCCAGCCGCCCGCGCCGACCACCATCGAGGGCAAAGTCCAGTAGGTCTTCACCCCCGACCAGCGTCGGGCGCGTGCGAGTCAGCTCAGGAAGCCGTCTTCGGCGGCTCTGCGAATGAGGGTCTCCCGATCATCCGCCGGCCTGCCCACCTTCTCGTAGGCGGCACGCATTCGCTCGAGGGCCTTGCGGACGGCCCCCGCCCGGATGTTCTGCATCATCGCCACCTCCACCGGGTTGTGGCCGTTGGCGTAGAGGTTGAGAATCGCAATGTCTTTGTCGCTGAAACGCGGTCGGCGTGGCACCGTGGGCTGGGAGGGAGGTAACCCGGCGGGAGACTGCAACCCAGACGGAAGTTGTATCTGCGACTGCGGCCCGGCGTTGACCCCCGCCAGACCGGCGGGGACCTCGCCCTGGGTACCTGACGCCGGCTTCGAACCCCAGGCCGGCGTGTACTCCCAGGCAGGTGGCGGAGCGACCGCGGCCCGAACGGCGGCGAGGAGCTCTGCCGCCGGCTGCGACTTCGGCACGAAACGCGATGCCCCTGCGTTCAGGATGCGGCCGATCTCGGCCGTGCTGGTGACGGCGCTCATCACCACGACGGCCGCGCCGGCTGCCTTGCAGAGGCCGACCCGGGACTCGATGGTGAGCGGTTCGACCAGCTGAAAATCCATGAGCACAACGTCAGGCGGGAAGGCGGGGTGGCGAATGAGCTCCGACCACACCGAAACCGAGATGACGAGGTCGAAATCGGGTGCGTTGGCGGCGAACCAGGTCGACAGGCCGTCGAGAACCAGGGTGTGGTCGTCGATGATCGCCAGGCGCTTGCGCTTCTCAGTCATGTTCCCACGTCATGTTGCCAGTAGCTTATGCGTTATCGCGACCGATCTCACGGCCGATGGATGCCCGGCCGCCGTTCTCGAACGCTCCCGTGGCCGACCTCCGTTGATGCTCAGCGAGCCTTGGGCGCAGGCGGCACCAGGGCGACCGTGCCGTGCCGGTTCAACCGGTCGACGACCTGTTCGTAGGTTGCAGGCACACCGTAGTAGTAGCCCTGGGCGTTGCGAACGCCGACGCGGCGGAGGATCTCTGCCGTCTCCTTCGACTCGATGCCCTCGACGATGGTGAGGTAGTCGGTGGAGTCGCTGAAACTCTGCAGTGCTTTGACGACCTCACGCTGGCGATAGTCGTCGAGGTCGTCGATCAGGCTGCGATCGAGCTTGATGATGTCCATCGGGATGCGCACGAGGGAACCGACGGAGGAGTTCTCCGAGCCGTAGTCGTCGATCGCGATGAGGATGCCGTGGTCCCTGAGCGCCTGGGACTGCCTGCGCAGATCGTCGGTGACGTACCGCAGCGATCGCTCATTGAGTTCGAGACACAGCGAGATGGAGGGGTAGCGGTCGGCGAGGTTCTTCGCGAAGAGGCCGAGGTGATCATCCGTGATCTGCCCGACCTCGAGGTTGACCGTCATGGTCGCGATGGAGGGTTCGATGAGCTGGATGGCCCTGGCCGCGGTCATCGCTTTCGACATGACCTGACGGGTGAGCTCATCCATGCGCCCGAAGCTCTTCGCCCGCTCGACGAGCGCGCCCGGCGAGATGGCGCCGAGGTCGGGATCGGTGAGGCGCACGAGAGCCTCGTACCCCCAGATGCGGTTCTCGATCATATTGACGATCGGCTGGAAGACGACGGTGAGCTTCTCGTTGTCGATGGCGTCGGCGACGATGTCGTTGATGCGGGCCGAGCGGTGGGGCGAGATGTTGATGGTGCTCTCGGAGCTGGGGCCGCCCTGGCGGCGCGACTTCTTCACGGCGAGCATGCTGCTGTCGGCGTCGATGACCAGCTGGTTCGGGTCGGTCTCGCGGTGGGCGGAGAAGGCGAGGCCCACGCTGAGAATGGGACGGAGCTCGGTGTCTTCGTAGAAGATCGGCATGCCGGCGGCCGCGGTGATTTGCTCGGCGAGCTCCTTCGCCTCGAGCAACGTGCGGAGCTCGGTGAGTACAACGACGAACTCGTCGCCGCCGACGCGGGCGACGACGTCGCCGGGGCGGGCGGCCTCGCGAAGTCGATCGGCGATGGCGATGAGCATGACGTCGCCGACGTGATGACCGCGCCGGTCGTTGAGCTGTTTGAAGCTGTCGAGGTCGATGAAGAGAACGGCGATGGCACCGGAATACGAGCGCTCTTCGTTCGCTTTCGCGAGGGCGGTGCGAAAAGCGCTGTAGTTAGGCAGCCCGGTGAGCGAGTCGCTGTTGGCCCGAAGAACGAGATCGGCCATGTCTTCGGTGACGCGAGCGGCCTCAGTGGCGAGGTGCGCAAGGGCTTCGAGAGCGCGCTCATCGTCGCGAGCGAAGGGCACAGCGCTCACCTCGCGCGAGGCGACGAGGTAGGCGTGCTGGTCTGGGGCCAGTCGTACGGAATAGCCGATCTCGTTGTGGCCCGGTTTTGTTGCACGCACGTCGACGCGGTCGGCGACGATGGTGTTGTTCACCATCTCGACCGCGATCGCCTCCAGCCCGCGGCTGGTGTCCCACGGCAGTCGCAGCGCCGCGTCGGTCAGCCCCTTCAGGCGACGGCGGAGCGCACGCTGCTGTCGCCACTTCGACGCGAGAAAGAGAATCGCGCCGGCGAGCAGGATGATCCCCGCGGCGCGATGAGTCTGGTTCACTTCGACGAGCAAGAAATAGAGCGACGAATAGATGTAGCCGATCGCCAGAGCGAGTGCACTGATCGCGAAGTACACACCGAGCAGGCGCCTCGCACTGAATCCAGAGATTCCGAAGGTGTGCTGGATGCTCCACCGACCCTTCTGCCGAGCGAACTCGATTCCGAGGATCACGCTCAGATAGACGGCCGTCGCAACCAGAATGTAGGCGACGGGCCAGACCCCAGCATCGGCGAGCGCCTTGACCACGGCGACCCAGGCCGTGGCACCGAGGGCGGCCAGGCCACTGCCATACAGGGAGAGGCTGGGATTGCGCGAGTTCAGCAGCAGGCCACAGAAGAAGCCCAGGGTCCAGACCGCGATGGAGAGGAAGAACTGGTTGGCGAAATCGGCTGTCACGAGCAGGGAGACCGCAAGGCTGACAGACGGAAGGGAGGCGAGGCGGCCGACGCTCAGCCTGAAGTCGGTGACCAGGAGGGTGCTGATGAAGAGGGCCACGAAGTACGCGAGGTCGGCTGGAGCTGCGATGTCGCTCGGGAGGCCCGAGAAGATGAGTTTTGCGGCATTGAGCGCGCCCAGCACCAGCACGGCGACGGCCGCTGCGGAGATGGGCCAGAAGTATGACCGGCCGATCTGCAGGGAAACCAGCACTCCGGCGACGCGGATCTCGGACCAGGCGGAGTGCACGGGTTCGGGGAGCACCGGCGGGTCGTGATCGGGGAGATCGTCGACGGTTGGATCGTCTGCGTCGGGATCGTCGGCGTCGGGATCGTCCGCGTTTGGATCGTTGAGGGTTGGATCGTTGAGGGTTGGCACGCCGGACTCGCTCGGGCCGGGGTGCCCCGGGCTGAGCTCGCCCCGGCCGAGATCGCTCTGGCCGGGGTCGCTCTGGCCGGTTGAGCGCTTCAGAGGATCCGGGTCCCGAACATAGCTCTCGTCACCGATGTCGGAGACGGAGTCTTCGCCTACTCGACGGCCCGGCATGGGGTTCGATACGAGAGAGTGCAGGAGGTGCGGCGCCGTGCACGAGCATCGGACAGTTCACGAGCTGTCAGTACCCGCGCGAGAGCGTGAGGGTGTGACGGCATCGGGGGCTGTGAACTCACGGTAACAATGTACCGCCTGAGGCTCGCCCGCCGGATCGTTTGACAGGTCGGGGATGCAGGCTTGGTGGTGAGCGTCGCCGATCTGTGGAGGAGCCAGTGTCGCGAAGCGCGCGGTGGGCCGCGTGGTCACCCGCCCCACAACCCGGGCAGGCGGCCGTGACGAACGCTGTCGGATCTCATCGCGCGCCGAACAGAGCGCGATACCCCGGCCGACGAACAGGGCCAACGCGAGGGCCAGCACGAGCCAGGCCGCGATCGCGAGGACGCCGCAGAAGGCGAGGAGGGCTGCGGTGTCGGCCAGCGAGTGGAGGGTCTGATCATCCATGACCCGAACAGCATAGCTGATTAAACCTCAGTATAAGCGCGCGCCTGGGAGAGGCGCGCGCCCGGAGGGCTACGCGGAGAGTGCGGGCTCCACAGCCGCTGGGGCCACTACGCTCGTCGCTCCCGAGGCTGCGGCGGCGGCGCGTGCGGCGAAGATCTCGGCGATCTGCACCGCGTTGAGCGCGGCACCCTTCCGCAGGTTGTCGTTACTGATGAACAGCGCGAGGCCACGGCCATTCGGCACACCCTCGTCGGTGCGGATGCGACCGACATAGCTGGGGTCGGTACCGGCCGCCTCGAGGGGGGTCGGGACATCCGTCACCTGCACGCCCGGTGCGGAAGACAGGAGCTCGAGGGCGCGCTCGGGGCTGAGCGGGCGGGCGAATTCGGCATTGATAGAGAGCGAGTGGCCGGTGAAGACGGGCACACGAACGCAGGTTCCGCTGACGAGGAGCTCGGGCAGTTCGAGGATCTTGCGGCTCTCGTTGCGCAGCTTCTTCTCTTCGTCGGTCTCGTTCAGGCCGTCGTCGACGAGGTTGCCGGCGAACGGGATGACGTCGAAGGCGATGGGGCGCACGTACTTCACGGGTGCGGGGAACGTGACGGCGGCCCCGTCGTGCACGAGGTCGAGCACGTTGCCCTGGGCGATGGCCGCGGCGGCCTGGGTGGCGAGCTCTTCGGCGCCGGCAAGACCGCTGCCCGAGACGGCCTGGTAGGTGCTGACGATGAGGCGTTCGAGGCCGGCCTCGGCGTGCAGCACTCTCAGCACGGGCATGGCGGCCATGGTGGTGCAGTTGGGGTTCGCGATGATGCCCTTGCGGGCTTCGTCGATCGCGTGTGGGTTGACCTCGCTGACGACGAGGGGAACGTCGGGGTCCATGCGCCACGCGCTGGAGTTGTCGATAACGGTGACGCCGGCCGCGGCGAACTTCGGGGCGAGGGCACGCGAGCCGGTGGCGCCGGCGGAGAAGAGGGCGATGTCGAGCCCGGACGGGTCGGCGGTGGAGGCGTCTTCGACGACGATCTCTTCGCCGCGGAAGGTGAGGGTCGAGCCTGCGGAACGAGCGCTGGCGAAGAACCGGATGCTCGCGATGGGGAATTGGCGATCATCCAGCAGCTGGCGCATGACCTTGCCGACCTGGCCGGTGGCGCCGACGACGCCGACGTTGAGGCTGGGTGCGGTGCCGGTTGTCACGGTGGCCGCTGCGGGGGTCTGAACTGATTCGCTCACTGCTGTTCCATCTGCTCGGGTGGTCTGCTCGAACGTCCCACTTTACCTTCTGGTGTACCAACTTCCCCAGTCATGACCGGGCCAGAACAACAGAAGTGGTGACACCCACGTGACGGGTGGTGGAAGTACACAGGCAGGGAGTGGGAGAGTTGTCCACCGAATGCGCGCGAAGACGCGTGGGGGTCAGTCGGGCGAGGAATGCTCGACAGATGCGAGTTCCCAGCAGACTGCCCCGCGAACTGACCGTCGGTCGCGACAGCTTTCGTGTATCGGAAGGTCTCGGGCTCGGAGTCACCGGGGGCCGCCTGCGCAGCCCAGACCTCCACACGCCGTTCTGGGGTATTCGGAGTTCATCGAACCCATCCACGATCGACTCGCTCTGCGAGGCGTATTCGCACCGGATGCCCGAACGAGCGTTCTTCTGTCACCAGACTGCTGCCCAGCTCCTGGGGTGCCCCCTTCCCCTTCGGCTTTCCGCTCAGCTTCCCCTGCATCTCGGAGTAAGCGCCGGAGACGCACCAGTCCGCGCGCAGAAGATCATCAGCCACCGCCTGAACGTGGGCACGTCAGAAATCCGTCTTCTCCGAGGCCACCGCATAGTGACACCGGCACGGCTGTGGTGCCAACTCGCGAGCGAACTCTCACTCGAGGAGTTGGTTGCGGCGGGCGACTACTTAGTGGCGCGTCGAGCTCGACTCTGTTCGGTCGTCGACCTCAGACGGACTTTCGACAGCTTTAAGCGACTCCGCGGGGCGGAGATGGTTCGCGCCGCGCTCGACTTGATCAGCGACCGGTCGGAATCGCCTCAGGAATCAAAGCTGCGGGTGGCTTTTGCCTGTGCCGGGTTCCCCGCGCCCGAAGTGAATGAGAACGTGTTTGACGAGAAGGGGGTATTCGTCGCGCGCCCAGACCTTCGATTTGAGAAGTTCAGGGTCTGCGTCGAATACGAGGGGGACGGACACCGGGTGTCGCAGTCACAATGGCGGCATGATGTCACACGCACCAGGCGCCTCGAAGCCCTCGGGTGGCGTGTCTTTCGGGCGACCGGGGCAGATTCGGCGGACCAGTTCAGCCTGCTCGTCACGCAGCTCGCGCACGTCCTGCGCGAGCGCGGCTGGCGCGGCCCCGACGAGGTCCAACGTAAGAAGTACCAACTTCTGCTGGCACTGGGCCGCCAGAACAGCCGAAGTTGGTACTCCTAAGTGAGAGGGGTTAGCGGCCGGTGCCGGCGTGGACGACGGCCTCTTCGTCGCCGTCGAGGCCGAAAGCGGTGTGCACCACGCGGAGGGCGTCGTTCACGGTGTCGGCCCGGGTGACGACCGAGATGCGGATCTCGCTGGTCGAGATCATCTCGATGTTGATTCCGGCCTCGTAGAGCGCGGTGAAGAGCTTGGCGGAGACCCCGGCGTTGGTGCGCATGCCAGCACCGACGAGGGCGAGCTTGCCGATCTGGTCGTCGTACTGCAGGCTCGCGAACCCGACTTCGGACTGCTCGGCCGTCAGGGTGGTGAGCACGGTCTGGCCGTCAGACTTCGGCAGTGTGAACGAGATGTCGGTGAGGCCGGTGGATGCTGCACTGACGTTCTGCACGATCATGTCGATGTTCGCGCCGGTCTTGGCGACGATGTTGAAGATCTGCGCCGCCTTGCCCGGGATGTCGGGCACGCCGACGACGGTGATCTTGGCCTCGCTGAGGTCGGTGGCAACGCCGGCGATGAGTGGCTCTTCCACGGTGGTCTCGCTCTTCTGTGTGGGGTTGGAGGGGTCTGAACTCTGGACGGGGATCGTGCCCGTGCTCGTGCGCACGGCCGCGGCGATCGTCTCTTCGGTGGCACTCTCGTTGTAGACGATCGTGCCTTCGTTGTTGTTGAACGAGGAGCGCACGTGCAGAGTAACCCCGTGACGGCGGGCATATTCCACTGCGCGAATATAGAGGACCTTGGCCCCGTTTGCGGCGAGTTCGAGCATCTCTTCGCTCGAGATGCGGTCGATCTTGTGCGCTCGGGGCACGACGCGAGGGTCTGCCGTGTAGATGCCGTCGACGTCGGTGTAGATCTCGCACACATCGGCGTCGAGGGCGGCCGCGAGGGCAACAGCGGTCGTGTCTGACCCGCCGCGGCCGAGGGTGGTGATGTCACCGGTACCCCGGTTGAATCCCTGGAAGCCGGCGACGATGGCGATGGCGCCTTCGTCGAGCGCGTCGCGGACGCGGCCCGGTGTCACGTCGACGATGCGAGCCTGGCCGTGCCGGGCATCCGTGATCATGCCGGCCTGGCTGCCGGTGAACGAGCGGGCATCGTGGCCCATGCTCTTGATCGCCATGGCGAGGAGAGCCATCGAGATGCGTTCGCCGGCGGTGAGCAGCATGTCGAGCTCGCGGGGGGCCGGTATTGGCGTCACCTGGTGAGCGAGGTCGAGCAGTTCGTCGGTGGAGTCGCCCATGGCGCTCACGGCGACGACGACCTCGTTGCCGGCCTTGCGGGTCTCGACG
The DNA here is from genome assembly GCF_016907385.1 of Subtercola frigoramans. Taxonomy (NCBI): domain Bacteria; kingdom Bacillati; phylum Actinomycetota; class Actinomycetes; order Micrococcales; family Microbacteriaceae; genus Subtercola; species Subtercola frigoramans. The sequence goes on from NZ_JAFBBU010000001.1 coordinate 3,330,128, forward strand.
ATGCGCTTGGCGACCCGTTTGATGCTCTCGGCATCGGCGACGGATGATCCGCCGTACTTTTGCACGATCAAACTCACTCGGTGGCTCCTGGGGTGTGGTGCGGAGGGGGGGTGCGGGGCGGTGGGAGCTGGGAAGCCCTCGGTGCCGCGCCTGCGGTACGGACACGCGATTATCAAGTGTAGTTGTGCCGGGGTGGCTGGATTCTGCATGCGCGGGTCGGCTGCGATGAGGCAGTGTCCGCGGTGGGGCCGCGAAGCGGGGTGCGTGTGCGAGACGGGGTCTGGCAACAGCCAGCCGCCCGGCCGAGCGGGGCATGACCGAAATCAGCCGCCACTGGCGAGTGGCGTAGTTGCAGCCCGCCACCGGCCAGGCGGGTCGGGCATGGCCGACGCCAACCATGCGCACGGTTCGGAGTGGGCGCGCCGACCCGCAGCGCTGCGTCGGAATGGATGCACGGGCCGATCGGCCGGCACGATGCGGCCCCACCGGGCTGGCGGTGAACCCGGCGAGGATGCCCTGCCGGGACGGGGAGTGCCCGGGCGAGGGAGTACCGGGCGGTTTCAGCTCAGGCGCGGGGTGTGGCCAGAGCGATGAGGGCGAGGTCGGCTCCACGGGCGCCGATGAGGCAGAGACCGACCGGGAGGGTGCCCGAGCGGCCGTAGGGCAGGGTGAGGGCGGGGAGTCCGGAGAGCGATGCGAGGCAGGTGAGGCGGAGGGTCGCCGCACGCACGCGGTCGATCTCGGCTGGGTCGGCGGTGATGCGGGGGGCGCCGCTCGACGTCGAGGGCAGCGCGAGGGCAGACCCCGGGGGGATGGCGGCCTCGAGCGTGTGGGTGGCGCTGGCGAGTGTGGCCCTGGCATCCGCTGCCTCGTTGTCGGTGATGGTGCTCGCTACGCGGAAGCGCTCGGCGATCGCCGGGTCGAGGGCGTCGGGGTTGGCGGTGACGAATTCGGCATCGGCCTGCCAGGCTTCGTACTGCTGCACGACGCGGAAAGCGGTGAACCACGAGTCGAGCACGTCAGGAGAGAGCGAGAAGTTCTGCCCTGCAGCGCCGGAGGAGACAATCGGTGCGCCGGAGTTGAGAGAGAGAGCGCGCAAGGCGGCTTCAAACGTCAACTGCGTGGGTGCGTCGGCGAGGGCGACGAGCGTCTGGTCGACGATGATGCGCGCGATGGGGGCGGGCGACACGACGGGCTCGGCGACAGCGGGCGACGCGGCCGCGGTTGACGATGACTGGCCGGCCGGGGCGGGTGGGGTTGCCTCGGAAGCACCTCCGCCTGTGGCGAGGATCGCAACCGCGCCGGCCTCGAGGGTCGCAAGGTCGCGGGCGAGCACGCCGACGGTGTCGAAACTCGGCGCCAGCGGGACGAGCCGCTCGCGCGAGACGGCACCGTGCGTCGTTCGGAGGCCGTAGAGCCCGGTGTAGGAGCCGGGCACCCGGATCGAGCCGGCCGTGTCTGTGCCGAGCCCGAGGTCGGCGAGGCCGAGTGCGACGGCAGAGGCCGGCCCGCTCGTCGACCCGCCCGAGATGTGGCCGGGTGCAGCGGGGTTGGGGGGCGTGCCGAAGTGCACATTGGTGCCGGCGATCGAGAACGCCAGTTCGTCGGTCTGGGCGAGGCCCGTGATCTCGGCGCCGGCGTCGATGAGCGCCTGCACGGCGGGTGCGGTCGTTGCTTCGGGCGTGCGGCCAGCAGCAAAGGTGGGGTTGCCGGCACCGATGATCTCGCCTTCGACGGCGAACAGGTCTTTGACGGCGACCCGGATGCCCTGCAGTGCGCCCGCGCCGGCCAATGCTGCACCAGCGGCCGTGCCGGGTGGGGTCATCTCGGAACTCGTTGCGGGGGTTCGCAGGGGGCGTCGCTGCTCGGGGGTCGCCCAGATGGCGCGCTCCTCCGCGTCGGTCAGCGTCATCTTCGACGCCGCGGATGCGGCGCCCAGCGCAACTCCCGGGGCTGTAGAGACGTGCGCGACAGCGACGGCCCACGGAGAATCCGCGTCGGCGCGCTGCCACAGCTGGGTCTGAGTGCCGGTGCCGGAGTCGTCGCGCACCGTCTCAGCGACGATGACCGCTGAATTCTCGTCGATCGGCCGCACGTGCACACGCCGGAGGTATCGCTGTGGAACGGCTGGCCGGGCAGCCCTGAATGCGGCAATGGCGTCATGGCCGACCAGCGCAGCTCCCCCATCGCTGCGCACGGTTTCGAGCGAATCCGCGAAGAGAGCGTCGAGCTCTGCCACGTCATTCGTCATCAGTGCCCGTTCGTAGCGCCAGAAAGCGGCGAGGAGTGTGGGGTCACCCAGCGGGAAGTCGGTGGTCATCGGGCTCTCTTCTGGTTCGGGCTCGGAGGGAGTGGCTGATGCCGGTGAGTCAGGGGGTCGGATGACCGGATCCGGCCCGGCCTCGGCAGGTGACCCAGACCCGGCCCCCGCGGCCGGTGTGGTCGCGGCCTGTGCCGCATCCGTACCCCTTGGCAGGATCGGCCGACCGGGCATGGGAGGGCGCCATCGCACGGCAGACCTCTACTTCTCGACGAGGCGCCGGCCCTCGAACGCTCGCCCGAGGGTCACCTCGTCGGCATATTCGAGGTCGCCCCCCACGGGCAGGCCTGAGGCGAGGCGCGTCACGCGGATCTCGAGGGTCGTCAGCAACCGCGACAGATAGGTGGCCGTCGCCTCGCCCTCGAGGTTCGGGTCTGTCGCGATGATGACTTCTTCGACGGTCGCGTCGGCGAGTCGCTGCATCAGCTCACGAATGCGAAGGTTGTCGGGCCCGATCCCGTCGATCGGGCTGATGGCGCCGCCGAGCACGTGGTACAGCCCGCGAAACTCTCGGGTCCGCTCGATGGCGACGACATCTTTGGCCTCTTCGACCACGCAGATCACGTTCTGTGAACGCCGCGGGTCGCGGCAGATCGAGCAGGTGTCCTGTTCAGAGACGTTGCCGCAGATCGAGCAGAAATGCACCTTGTCGCGCACTTCGATCAACACTTCGGCAAGCCGGGTGACGTCGAAACTCTCGGTCTGCAGAATGTGAAAGGCGATGCGCTGGGCAGACTTGGGCCCGATACCGGGCAGCCGACCGAGCTCGTCGATCAGTTCCTGGATGATTCCCTCATACATGTGCTCTGCCGCCTAGCTGTCTCTGCCGGGCGCCATGCCAGGGTTGCTTCGCGGAGCGACGGGCCGCTCCTCGATGAAACTGGCCCCGAGAATCTCACGCACGACCGCCTCGCCGTACCGCTCCTTCTCGCCGAAGCGGGGGCCGGATGATCGGGGCTCCGCCGCAGCCCGTGACCCCGTCGATCCGCCCGAACGGGGTGCCGCGGGCGGCGTTGTGCCTGGCCGGGGTGATGCCGGAGTCGTGCCGCGGGGAGCTTGCGTCGAAGGTGCGTCGGGGGTCGATGTCCTCGGGCCGGTTGCTGGCGCAGCACCGGGTCGCGCCGCATTCGCAGTCGCATTCGTGACCGGCTTGGCACGCGGCGCCGAGTCGCTCGGATCCCAGTCGGTCGGCCCAGCGTCGATCGGAATCTCGCTGGACGGGTCGGCCCACGCAGCAGCAACGCTGGATTCGTCGTAGTCGGGAATGTCCCCTTCGGGGATGTCGTCAGGAAGGTCGTCGGGAACGAAGTCCGGGATGCCTGCCGTGGGGTCGGTCGAGCTGGAGCCTGGGCGCAGGGTACCGTTCGGGCGACCGGCGGCCTTCTGCACCGGGCTCTGAGCGGGCCGCTGCGAAGACACTCGCGCTGACGGGCTCTGGTCTGGCGAGAGGCTCGGCTCAGCATCCCGGTGCCGGAGCGGCGACGGGCTCTGGGCCGGCGCCTGGTTCGGGTTCGGGATGCTCATGGGAATCGCCCCCGCACGCAGGGGTTCGTCACCCGGCTCGGGCGCAGAGGTGGGGATGGCGACGGTCGGCCACGATGCGCGGCCCGCGCCGCCGGCTGTTGCCGTGCGAGTTGGTGCGCCGGAAGATGGTCTGCCGGTTGTGGCCGAGCCGGTGGAGGCAGGGCGAGTCGGTGCCGAACCAGTCGACGCCGGGCGGGCAGGCGACGCTGGCGGCGTTGCACTCCCGGGTGCCGGGACCTGCGGCCCTGTGCCCCCCTGCGCCCGAACGGCGGGCCCCGCAGAAGGCTGCCCCGAGGCAGGCTGAGTCGACGCTACCGGGGTTGACGAACCTGGAGTAGAGGAAGCTCGAGGCGACGCAACCGGCACGGACGCACTCGGCACAGCACCAGTCGGCGCTGAACCAGGAGTCACTGAACCAGTAGTCACCGACGCGCTGGGAGTCGGCGGATGTGTCGGTGCCTGCGAGGCGGCTGCGGCTGCGCCTCCCCCGACTCCTCCACCTGCGACGTCGACCCTCGCGATGAACTTCACCCGCAGACCGATGATCTCGAGGATCGCCTGGCGGAGGTACTCGCTGACCCCCTGGCCGGGCGCCTGCTGCTCTTTGAAGCTCGCGACATCGTTCTCGCTCGGAAAGCTCAGCGTGAGAACATCGCCCGCGAGGGCGCGGACCGAGGCGGTGTAGACGACCATCCATGCCGTGCGTTTTGCCCTCTGCACCGCTTCGAGTACTTCGGGCCAGGCGTCACGCAACTGTTCGAGCGTGACCTCGCCGGGAACGGCCGCTGCGACGGGCGCGGGTGCGTGATGATCGGCGAGGGCGGCCGCGAGGGCCTCGTCTTTCGCCGATTCCGGTGCCCCTGCGCCTCGAGGAGCGCCCCCGGATGCTGAACCGGCAGTCGAACCCGCCGCCTGGATCTGGGGTGCCTGCGCGTCCCCGCCCGGTGCCTGCGCGCCCGCATCACGAACAGCTGTAGCAGGATCTGCTGCTCCACCTGCCGCTGTTGCAGCCGAAGCTGCACCAGCTGACGGCGCAACAGCGAGGGGGGCGCCGTCGACGCCCACGCGCCGCTCGAGACGCTCGACACGGGCAAGCGCCCCGCGAGCCGTGTCGTCGCTCGCCGGAACCAGCACCCGCGCGATCATGAGCTCGAGGTGCAGTCGCGGAGACGTCGCCCCGGTCATCTCGGTGAGAGCCGCGTTGACGATGTCGGCGGTACGGGAGAGTTCAGCCGCGCCGAACAGCGTCGCCTGCTGCTGCATCTGCAGCAGGTCGTCTTGCGGCATTCCGCGCAGCACCGCAGAGGCGTTCTCGGCCGTCGCCGCCACGATGATCACGTCACGCAGCCGCTCGAGCAGGTCTTCGACGAAGCGGCGGGGGTCCTGCCCGGTCTGGATGACCCGATCAACTGCCCCGAACGCCGCCGCAGAATCGTGCGCGCCCAGCGCGTCGACCACTTCGCCGAGCAGTGACGAGTGCGTGTACCCGAGCAGCGCCACGGCCCGCTCGTACTCGATGCGGTTACTCTCGGAGCCCGCGATGAGCTGGTCGAGCAGAGAAAGCGTGTCGCGAGCGGAGCCGCCACCGGCACGCACCACGAGGGGCAGCACCCCTGGTGCCGCCGTGACTCCCTCGATCTCGCACAGGGCCTGCACGTACTCGAGCAGCTGGGCGGGCGGGATGAGCCGGAACGGATAGTGGTGTGTGCGCGACCGGATGGTACCGATCACCTTGTCGGGCTCGGTGGTCGCGAAGATGAACTTGATGTGCTCCGGCGGCTCTTCGACGATCTTCAGCAGCGCGTTGAAGCCCTGCGGGGTGACCATGTGCGCTTCGTCGAGGATGAAGATCTTGTAGCGGTCGCGGGCGGGAGCAAAGACGGCACGTTCGCGCAGGTCTCGTGCATCATCCACCCCGTTGTGGCTCGCCGCGTCGATCTCGACGACGTCGAGCGAACCCGAGCCGTCGCGGCTGAGCTCCACACAACTCGGGCAGACACCGCACGGGGTGTCGGTGGGGCCCTCAGCGCAATTCAGGCAACGCGCCAGGATGCGGGCAGAGGTCGTCTTGCCGCAGCCGCGCGGCCCTGAGAAGAGGTACGCGTGGTTCACCCGGTTGGTCCGCAGCGCGGTCATCAGCGGCTCTGTGACCTGTGACTGGCCGATCATTTCGCCGAACGTCTCAGGTCTGTAGCGGCGGTAGAGGGCTGTGACCATGGCACCAATCGTATCCGCCACCGCCGACACGCGGGCCCGTCCCGCTGAAGCTGTGAAGGCGTTCCACCAATCGTCGGCCCTGAGTCAAACCTCGGCACTATGTGGCGAGATCGGGCTCAGGGCCGACGGTTGGTCGATTCGCCGGCTGCGTTACGAAAGTCCGGGTTGCCGGATGCCCGGCTCACACCGTTCGCGCACGACGGATGCCTGACTCACCCTGCGCGAACAATCCAACGAACCTCAGCCCAACCGGCGCGCTATACGCGTCGGACCCGCCCAGGTTCGTCCGTTTGTGCCCGGATCCACCTCGGCGGCGGCCTTCCGCCCTGCTGGACGGCTTCTCCGCACCGACCTGGCGTGGCACGCCCCCTGATCCTCGCGTGAAGGGCCGCTCCCGCCAGCTCGGCGCCTGCGCAGGGCGTCGGGCGCAGGGACGGGCGTGAGTCGCGAATCAGGCGAGCGCGGCCGCGACGTCAGACGAGCGCAACAGCGGCGACCGGCGCGTTCGCCTCGGCCAGCCCGGCCCCGAGAAGCTTCAGCAGGCGCGGCGCATCGAGCTGCGGCAACACGGCCTCGATGAGCACGAGCTTGTCGGGCGTGCGCGCGGCGAGGGCCAGGGCATCCGCCAGCTCGGCTGCCGTGGTCGCCAAAGCGGTCACCGCGCGGTCAGCGGCACCGAACGCGGCGGGCAGGGCCGTCCAGTTCCACGGCGTCACGTCCTGGTAGATCGCGTTCGGGCTCTGAATTGCCCGCTCGATCGTGTACCCCGCATTGTTCAGCACGACGATCACGGGCGTGAGCCCGCGGTGCAGGATGCTCGCCAATTCCTGCACCGTCAGCTGCGCCGACCCGTCCCCGATCAGCAGCACGGCGCGCTTCTCCGGTGCCGCAAGGCAGGCGCCGAGGGTCGCAGGCAACGTGAATCCGATCGACGACCAGACCGGTTGGCCCAGCAGGTCGCAGTTGTCGGGCAGCGTAAGGTCGACCGCGCCGAAGAACGCCGTGCCGGCTTCAGCGATAACAGTGGTGTTCGGCGTGAGGAAGCCCTGGATCTGCGGCCAGAAACTCGCGTGCGTGAGGGCGTCGTCACCCGGAACATCGGGTGCGACGGCGGCCTGGACACTGCTGCCGACCTGGGCCGCTGCGCCTGCGGCATCTGTCCCGGCAACACCAGCGTCTGCTGCAGAGTGCGGCTCTCCCCCTTCACGCGTCGGCGCGACACTCGGCGCCGCCCCAACCGCATCACTCGGGGAACCCCCCGCCGGCGTCCCGGTAGCAGCGGCGACGTCACTTTCGTCGTCGCGGGCAGCACCACGGGCGACGTCGATGGGCGGCACCTGGTCGAGCCGGGCATCCTGCAGCACTTCGTTGAGCACTCGCAGCGAGTCTTCGAGCTGCACGCCGAAGAAAGTCGATTCGCCGACCCGCGCCCAGCTCATTGCCAACTCGACAGCCTGTTCGGGGTCGAAGCGGTGGGTGAAGAAGCCGGTCAGCAGGTCGCTCATGATCGTTCCGGCGAGCACGAGCAGGGGCGCGTCGTCGATGGCGCGGCGGGCTTCGTCGACGCGGGTGTGGGCGCCGATGTAGGTTCCGATGCTGGCGGGGTGCGACTCGTCGAGAATCGCCTTCGAGCCGCTCTGGGTCGCGATGTAGACGCCGGGCGCGTCGGCAATGCACCGGATGACCGGCTCCAGGTGCCGCCGGTGAACCCGTGGCCCCACCAACAGGCTCACGCTACGGGCCGAGAACACGGCCCCGCGAAGAGCTGCCGCGAAACGTTCGAGCTGCCGGTCGTTGCTGCCGAAGGGAGCGAGTGGCTCGCGCAGGTTCGCGGCCGAGACGGTGGCGACGGCGACGTCGGCCGGAACGCCGATGTACACGGGCTTCGACTCATTGAGGGCGGTGAGCAGAATGCGGTCGATGTCGGCGGGCGCGGTTGCTGTCTTGACGACGACGGAGGCCGCCGTGACCTGGTCGTAGGCACGCACGAAGTGTTCGAAATCACCGTCGGCGAGGGTGTGGTGCAACAGTGCGCCGGCCATCTGGGCGGAGGTCTGGGGCATGCCGGTGATCTGCACGACGGGCACGTCTTCGGCGAAACTGCCGGCCACGCCGTTGATCGCGGAGAGCTCGCCGACACCGAAGGTCGTGACGACGGCGCCGATGCCGCGGCGGATGCGCGCATACCCGTCGGCGGCGTAGGACGCGTTGAGCTCGTTGGTCGCGCCGACCCACTCTGTGCCGTCGACAGCGAGCATCTCGTCGAGCAGGCTGAGGTTGAAGTCTCCGGGCAGGCCGAAGAGATGCGGGGCCCCGAGCTGCACGAGACGGGTCGCGAGGTAGGCACCGACCGTGACGCGAGCGGGAGCAGGGCTGTTGGGCGCCGTCTGGGCGAAGTCACTGGTCATACCGACAAGTAGAGACGCACTGGGCGATTTGCGCAATCGGCTGTATTCCGCTTGATCAGATTGACCAGTATTCTGATGGTCCATGCGCAGGAGGTTCGCACTATGCCCGACATCGACGCCACCGACCGGCGCATCCTGCGAGCGCTCGACGACGACCCGCGAGCGCCCGTCCTGCTGCTCGCCCAGCGCCTGGGCCTGGCGAGGGGTACGATCCAGGCCCGGCTCGACCGCCTGACGCGCTCCAACTCACTGCTCGCGCACAGCGTGCGGGTGGAGCCGGCTGGCCTCGGGCTCCCCATCCGCGCGTTCGTGACGGCGGAAGTCGAGCAGGATACCTTCGACCAGACGATTCACGCCCTGGCGGGCATCCGCGAGGTCATCGAATGTTCGGCCATCGCTGGAGCCGACGACATCATCTGCCAGGTCGTCGCCCGCGACCCGGATGATCTGTACGAAGTGGGGCAGGCGATCCTCCGTTGCCCGGGCATCCGTCGCACCGCCACCTCGATCGTGCTCCGTCAGCTCATGCCGCACCGCATGGCGCAGCTGCTCGTCGACTGACGCGCGGAGCGAACGGGGGCCAATGCCAGAATCGATGCATGGCCAGAGCGCCAGCACTATGTCGACCCAGGCAATTTACTGAGATAAACTCACACGCATGACGAACGATATGAATGACCGCGAACTCCGATCGGCCACTTTGGGCAGCGGACGTGTTTCGTTCCCTGTTTTCACCGGTGGAAGCGGGCTTCGCGCAGGCATTGATGCGTCGTCAAATCGCGAACTTTTCGATACCCTCGACGATTCGGTGGCGTTGGATGATCGTCTTTGCGCCCGACGTCTTCATCTCCCCATTGTGGTGCAGGTATGCGCCGAGGTCAGCGTGCTGTCGAGAGCGCGAGCTCAGACCGCGGCGAGCGCCTGACGGGCGATCTCCAGCTCTTCGTTGGTCGGGATGACGAGCACGGCAACGGCCGAGTCTTCAGCCGAGATGAGGCGCGGTCCGCGCTCGGGCGAGATGTTGCGCTCGGGGTCGAGGCGGATTCCGAGGAACTCGAGGCCCTCGAGCGCGCCGGCACGAACGACGGGGCTGTTCTCGCCCACGCCGGCGGTGAAGACGATCGCGTCTGCCCCACCGAGGCCGGCAAGGTAGGCACCAACGTAGTGTTTGAGCCGGTGGATATACACCGAGAGGCCGACAATCGCGGCCTCGTCACCCGCATCGGTTGCGGCGACGACGTCGCGCATGTCGCCCCTGCCCGTCATGCCGAGGAGGCCGCTCGATCGGTTCAGGAGGGTGTCGAGTTCGGCGAAACCGAGGCCAGCCTTGCGGTTGAGGTAGATGAGCACGGCCGGGTCGAGGTCGCCGGAGCGTGTTCCCATGACGAGGCCCTCGAGGGGAGTGAGCCCCATCGACGTGTCGACGGAGATGCCGCCGTCGACCGCACAGGCCGACGCTCCGTTGCCGAGGTGCAGCACAATGGTCTTGAGCTCTGCCAGAGGGCGCCCGAGGAACTCCGCGGCGGCTTCGGAGACGAACTTGTGCGAGGTGCCGTGGAACCCGTACTTGCGCACCCGGTTCTTCTCGGCGATCTCGGCATCGATCGCGTACGTGTATGCGGCGGCAGGCAACGTGGCGTGGAATGCAGTGTCGAACACTGCTACCTGCGGAACACCGGGGAAGGCCAGTTCTGCCGCGTCGATGCCCTGCAGGTTGGCCGGGTTGTGCAGCGGCGCAAGCTCGGACAGGTCGTCGATGTTGATCTTCACGAGGTCGTTGACGATCGTGGCACTGAAGAACCGCTTGCCCCCGTGCACCACCCGGTGCCCGACGACGACCGGCGGAAACTCGGCGAGTGACGGCCCGTGCTCGTCGAAGGCCGCCACCATCACGGTGAAGGCCTCCGTCATGGTCGCGACAGGCAGCTCGCGCTTGTGAGCTTCACCCGAAACCTCGTGTTTCGTCGACGCGAGTTTCTCCCCGATGCGCTCGACCAGCCCGCTGGCGAGCACGGTCTCGGTCGTCATCTCGATGAGCTGGTATTTGAGCGACGAGGAGCCGCTGTTGATGACGAGTACGGCACTCATACGGTGTGCTCCTGTTCGGCGGTCTGTTGTGCGGCTCCCGGTGAGCGAACCGGGCTCGACTGCTCGACGGCGGCGAGCGTCTCCGGTGATGACTGCCGGTCGAGTGTCGTCACTTCGCCGGTTGCTGCCTGGATCGCCGTGATGGCGATCGTGTTGACGATGTCGGCGACCAGCGCCCCCCGCGACAGGTCATTGATCGGTTTGTTGAGGCCCTGGAGTACCGGACCTACGGCCACGGCCCCCGCACTCCGCTGCACCGCCTTGTAGGTGTTGTTGCCCGTGTTGAGGTCGGGAAAAATGAACACTGTCGCGCGCCCGGCCACCGACGATTCCGGCATCTTCGCCGCGGCGACGGCGGCGTCGGCTGCCGCGTCGTACTGGATCGGCCCCTCCACAAGCAGGTCGGGGCGCCTGGCCCTCACCAACTCGGTCGCCGTTCGCACCTTCTCGACGTCGGCCCCCATGCCCGAGGCGCCCGTCGAGTACGAGAGCATCGCGACCCGCGGCTCGATGCCGAACTGGGCCGCCGTCTCAGACGACGAGATGGCGATGTCGGCGAGCTGCTCGGCGGTCGGGTCGGGAATGACGGCGCAGTCGCCGTAGACAAGCACCCGGTCGGCGAGCGCCATCAGGAACACGCTCGACACCACAGAGACACCGGGCCGTGTCTTGATGATCTCGAAGGCCGGCCGAATGGTGTGCGCTGTCGTGTGCGCTGCTCCAGACACCATGCCGTCGGCCATGCCCAGGTGCACCATCATCGTGCCGAAGTACGACACATCGCTCACGGTGTCACGCGCCATGTCGAGCGTGATGCCGCGGTGCGACCGGATGCTCGCGTACTCCTCTGCGAAACGCTCCCGCAGCACGGGGTCGAACGGGCTGACGATGACCGCCGCGTCGAGGTTCACCCCGAGGCTCGTGGCGCGCCCGCGGATCTCCTCCTCGTCGCCGAGGATGGTGAGCCGGGCGATGCCCCGGGTGAGAACAGTGCCCGCCGCACGGAGGACCCGGTCATCCGTGCCCTCGGGGAGAACGATGTGCCGCTTTGCCGCACGGGCCCGGTCGATGAGGCCGTATTCGAACATCAGCGGGGTGATGACGGTCGACGTACTCACATCAAGCAGTTCGAGGAGCCTGTTGCCGTCGACATACCCTTCGAAGAGAGCGAGTGCGCCGTCGTACTTGCGCTGGGAGTCGGCGGCCAGTCGACCGCGCGTGCCGGTGATGCGCACCGCCGTGTCGTAGGTGCCGAGCGGGGTCGTGATGATCGGAATGGTGGGCGCCAGCCCGTCGATCAGCCGCTGGATCGGCTCTGGCAACTCGAACCCGCCGTTGAGGATGATGCCGGAGAGGCTGGGGAACGTCGCCGAGGCGTTTGCCATCAGCGCGGCCAGCAGAACCTCGGTGCGGTCTGCAGCGATCACGATGACCGCCCCTTCGCTGAGGCGCGGGAGCACATTCACCATCGACATGCCGGCGACCACCACACCGAGCGCTTCGCGGCCGAGCAGTCGCGAGTCACCCTTGATCATGGTGCCGCCGATCGACTCGAGCACATTCGTCATGCTCGGGGCCACCAGGATGCGGTCTTCGGGAATCGACCAGATGGGCACGCGGCTGTCGGTCGCGCCGAAGTACGTGTCGCCCATGACGCGGGCTATCGCGTCGCGGATCTTCTCGAGGTTCTCGGGGTCGGCGCGGTTGGCGACGACGGCGACCAGCGTGGCATGGGCGGCCTTCAGCTCGACGAGGGCGAGTTCGGCGATCTGCCGCATGTCGTCGGGCGTGCGGGGCTCGGAGTGCCCGAGCATCTCTGACGACCCCTGCCCGGCGCGCCCACCGAGCACCAGAAGAACAGGAGCCCCCAGGTTGGCCGCGATACGGGCGTTGAACGAGAGCTCCGAAGGGCTGCCGACATCGGTGTAGTCCGAGCCGAGGATGACCACGGAATCGCACAACCGTTCGACGTCTTTGTAGCGCTCCACGATGCGCGAGAGCGCCGCCTCTGGGTCAGTGTGCACGTCGTCGTAGGTGACCCCGATGGTCTGCTCGTAGCTGAGCCCCGAGCCGTGATGCGCGAGCATCATCTCGAGAACATAGTCTCGCTCGGTCACCGACCTGGCGATCGGGCGAAAGACACCGACCCGGCCGGCGGAGCGCCCGAGGATTTCGAGCACGCCCACCGCAATGGTCGACTTGCCCGAATGACCCTCGGCAGAGGTGATGTAGATACTGCGCGCCACGCTGCTCCTTAGACGAGAAGACCTCCCGCGCAAACCACCGCGCGATCGACCGGTCGGCATCCGTTCTGCCATGCCTGTTCCAGACTAGGGAGTACCGGCTGGGAACGCACTGCCTGTGCACTGATCATGAACACTCTGCGACCTGTGGAGGACGACCCCGCTACAGAAAGTGCGCCTGGAGAACGGCCCGATCGCGTCGGCGACGGACCCACGTGGTCTGGCCTATAGCCCTGTTCGGCACAACGATCGAGGGGCCCAGACGAGAAATGACCCCCCGCGCACCCGCCAGAGCCCGGTTACCCTTGCTGCGTTTCCGCCCTGGGGGAGTTGGCCTGGATGGCGCCACGCGGGGAGCCGACACCGAGTTTAGCAACTCCACCCGCACGCGTCGAACCCCGCAACAGTCCGCAGCTCCTCCTGCACAGCCGCCCTGGCGACCGATAGGTCGACTTCACGCTGCATTCCCAGCCGCACAAGAGTTGTATGGAGGCATGAGAATCGCTATAGCCGGAGGTCACGGCGCCATCGCACTGCTCACCGAGAAACGCCTCGCAGAGGCCGGCCACGAGGCGGTGGCGATCATCCGAAACCCCGATCACGCGGCAGACGTGCTCGTCGCCGGCGGCATTCCGGTGGTCATCGACCTCGAGGCAGTGGATGCCCAGACCCTCGCTCGCGACCTGCAGGGTGTCGACGCCGTCGTCTTCGCGGCCGGCGCCGGGCCGGGCTCGAGCGCCGAGCGCAAGTTGACCGTCGATCGTGACGGCGCGGTACTTCTGGCTGACGCGGCGGAGCTGGCGGGCATCCGTCGCTTCGTACTGGTCTCGTCGATGGGGGCCGATGCTTCGCTGCCCGACTCTGACGACGTCTTCCAGGTGTACCTGCGCGCCAAGGGCGAGGCCGATGAAGCGGTGCGGTCGCGCGATCTGGACTACACGATCATCCGGCCCGGTGGGCTGACCGATGAGGCCGGAACCGGGCAGGTCACACTCGCGGGGAGTACGGGGCGGGGCGGGATCCCGCGCGACGATGTTGCCGCCATCATCGTCGCAACGCTTCTCGACGGCACGGGCATCGGCGCCCAGTTCGAAGCGATCGCTGGCGACACGCCCGTGGCCGAGGCTCTGGAGGCAGTGCTCTACTGAGATTGCCGGCGACACTGCCACACAGGCACGCTCTGGATCCGTTCTGAGTGTCACGATTCGCTGATCCAGAGCCCCGCACCGACGGCAAGCGGGCCAAAGCCTTCAGTCCTCATGACGAGCGACCGCAGGCACCTGGCAGCACAACGAAAGGATTGCCGGTAGGATTCTCTTTGGCCGTTTCTGTGTTTCACGATGCGGCCGACAGGAGAATTCGCCTAGTGGCCTATGGCGCACGCTTGGAAAGCGTGTTGAGTGAAAGCTCTCGCGGGTTCGAATCCCGCATTCTCCGCCACGTCTGAAGCGCTCAACCCCCGGGGTGGGCGCTTTCGTCGTCTGTGCCCATCGAGCGCCGGACCATTTCGTCGCGTCGAGGCGTTGCATAGTCCGTTCAGGAGGTGTGCGCGGGTGCCAGCACCGAACCCGAACCGGGCTCGGATCTCAGCTCGCCGTCGAAGACCACACGGCCTCGTGAGAGGGTCAGCGTGACGCGGCCGGGAACTTCGAAGCCTTCGTAGGGCGACCAGCCAGCATTCGACTGGAGGTCGGCCAGGTCGACCTTCCACACGGCATTGCCGTCGAAAGCGACGATGTCGGCGTCGTAGCCGGGCGCGATCGCGCCCTTGCGCTTGTCGAGTCCGTAGCGCCTCGCGGGATTGATCGTCATCGCTTCGATGGCGGCCCTGAAGGTCTTCGGCGACCGGCGGAGCGCCTCAGCGAGCACCAGGGGGTAGATGGTCTGCACTCCGGGAGCCCCGGAGTGGTTGTCGAACACATTCCTGTGGTTCTTGAACTCCACGGGCCAGGGGGCGTGATCGGAACTGATCACGTCGACCATACCGTTCTCGATCTGGGCCCAGAGACCCTCCCGCGCCGACGCAGTGCGAAGAGGCGGGTTGATCTTCAGTCTGGTGCCCTGCTCCTTCATGTCGCTCTCATCGAGAAGGAGGTAGTGGGGGCACGTCTCCATCGTGACGTCCATGCCGTCTTCGGCCCACGAGCGCACCAGGCTGACTGAGCGCGGCAGACTGGTGTGGCACATGTGGATCTTCGCCCCAGCGGCCCTGCCGATCTCGAGAACGGTCAGCACGCCGAGGGTCTCAGACACCTCTGGTCGGCTTCGGATGTGCGCCAGGGGGTCGTCACCCTCTGGGCGATACCGTTCGATGAGGTGTTTGATGATGTCGTTGTTCTCGGCATGGACGCACACCGGCATGCCGTTGTCAGCCGCTGCGCTGAACACGTCGAGCAGTTCCCCATCGTGGACGCGAGGGAATCGCTGTGTATCGGTGTGGAAGGTCGAGACTTTGAAGCCCGCAGCACCTACCGCGGCCAATGCCTCGATGTTGCGCCAGCCACCGCCCGGCAGCGCGGTGCCGAGCAGTGCGACATCGATGTGTGCCTCCCGCTCGGCGAGTTCCGCCTTGCGGGAGAACCTGTCGACGGTCGAGATCGGCCCGGCCAGATCGAAGGGCATCTCGACGATGGTCGTGACCCCTCCGGCCGCCGCCGCACGGGTCGCCGCCGCGATGCCCTCGCCGTCGTGGCTGAGGCTGTGCACGTGAGCATCCACCATGCCCGGAACGAGATAACTGCTCCCTGCATCGATGGTGCGGGTCGCCGGCACCGTGTGCGGCGCGGTGACTGCGACGATGACGCCGTCACGAACCAGAACCTCCCCGACCGCCCAGCTTCCATCCGGCTGCGGCAACAGGCCCCGCACCGCAAGGTCGATGCGCGACGAACCGACCTCCGCGTCGACGACGGCAGGGGCGAGGGTGGTGTCGAGGGTCATGTGGTTCCTTCGCGGTGCAGGCGCCACGCGGTCACGCGTGTCGCAATGAATGGGCGCGGATTCATTCAAGGACCAAGGAAGAGCCTCAGCCACCGGATCGGTTCGATCGAAACGCAGGTTTCACACCATTCCCACGCAATGGGAACGGTGTGCGGGCTCGTTCTCATCAATCGATAAGTGTGTAAATCCCGTGCTACGACTCAGGGCTGTCGCAGCGGATGCCCGGGGTACCTGTTTGCATGGAGATGAACCTTCGTCACCGGCCTTCCGCGGTGCAGCATCGAGAAAGCAGAGTGGTGACCGTGGCCTCAGACATCGTGGAGACAGAGGGTCTCGACCCGAATTTCGTGGCTCCCAGTCTGCTTGACGAAACGACCGAGCTGGCCGAAGAAAGTGGGAATGCTCCCGAATGGCAGGCTCTGCCCGAGATCGTCTCGAGCCAGGCCCGGTCGGTCAAGGTGCTCATCGCTGCCCAGATCTTCGGCTCCTTCGGAATGGGGGCCAGCGCGTCGGTGGCGATCCTGCTCGCGCAGAGTGTCATAGACAGCGAGGCACTCGCCGGTGTCGCTCGCACGTCTCTGACGCTCGGTGCCGCCGTCTTCGGTATTCCGCTCGCAATCCTTGCAACCCGACGCGGACGGCGTTTCTCCCTGAGTTCCGGGTGGGCACTGGGCGCCGTGGGCGCCCTCGTGCTGGTGCTGGCGGCCATCCTGTCGAGTGCCGTTCTTCTCATCGCCGGAATGCTGCTCTTCGGCGCCGGCACCGCGACGGGACTGCAGACGCGATTCTCAGCTACCGACATGGCCTTACCGAAGAAGCGCGGCCGCACCCTCTCGTATGTGGTCTGGTTCGGTCTGTTCGGCTCGGTGCTCGGGCCCAATCTCGGCTTTCCCGGAGAATACGTCGCGCGCTGGCTCGGCTTGCCCCTGCTGGCCGGGGCCTTCGTGCTTGCCGCGCTCCTCCTGGCCGTTGCTGCGGTGCTCACGCTCGTCTTCCTGCGGCCGGACCCCCTCAAGGTCGCTCAATCGCACCATGCCGCCGCTGCGCGCGTGGCTGCCGGTGCAAACCCGGTGCCGGCCACGACGGTGCCCTCAAAGAAGAGGGGAGCATTCCGCACGGTGCTTCCCGCGATCTGGTCCATTCCCACTGCCCGGTTCGCCCTGATCGCGGTGGTCGTCTCGCACGTCTCGATGGTGAGCCTGATGACGATGACACCGGTCTTCATGGAGATGAACGGCGCTACCGTCACGCTGGTCGGCATCACCATCTCCGTGCACGTTCTCGGCATGTTCGCCTTCGCTCCCCTCGTCGGCTGGGCCAGCGACAGACTCGGGGCACCGGCCGTGATCGTCATCGGTCAGGTCATCTTCCTCGGTAGTGCGATCGCAGCCATCGTCATCGGGCCCGAGTCGACCATGCTCACTCCGAGTCTCTTTCTTCTGGGTCTCGGATGGTCGTGCGGCACTGTTCCGGGCTCGATCCTGCTCTCCTCGAGTGTTCCCACCGAGATCCGCACCACATCGCAGGGCGTCGTCGACGCCGTGATGAATGCAGTGGCCGCACTGGCCGCCTTGTGTTCCGGCCCGGTCTTCGTGCTCATCGGTTTCAGCGGCCTGGCGATCGGAGTGATCATCCTCGCGGCGATCGTGCTCGCGACCGCACTCGTGCTTCCGCGAGCGGCCTGGCTGCCGCGCTCGTGACCAGGGCCCGGCAGGCCCGCAGATGCGCCATGCCGCCGACTCGCACGTGCACCGACCCGACTCCCATCGACCCGCACCTTCGCACCTACGAAATAAGGAGAACACCATGACCCAGTCCACTGCTCCGGCGGCCGACCTCACACTGGACGAGGCAGGCGCGCTTGCCCCCCTCGAGCACGCCGGTGTTGCTCTCGCCCGCGTGAAGTCCGGCGCCGTGCTCATCGATGTGCGGGGGGCGGAGAACATCGCCCGGGATGGCGCTGTCGACGGTGCCATCCCAGTGGACCGGTACAACCTGGAGGCGGAGTTCGGCCTCGATTCACCCAATCGACACCCAGCCGTCGTCGACCACGACACCCCCATCGTCGTGGTCTGCGGAAGCGTCCGCGGTTCCGGCCCGGTTGCACGGGAACTGATCGCACAGGGATTCACGAATGTCGTTCACGTCGAAGGCGGCGTCGCCTCGTGGCACGAGGCCGCGGGCACCCCGCAATCGGGAGACGGCGACGGCGCAACCTGCTCGGTCTGATCGCTTGGTCCGATCATCCGGCGCGCCTCGGAACGCGCCATCAGCACAACGAGAACAGCCCCGGAGCTTGAATGCTCCGGGGCTGTTCTCGTCTGCTCTGGACTAGCTGAAGGCCTTCTTGAACAGGGCATTCATGGAATCGGTGAAGGTGCCGTATTCCGCGAAGGTGGGCTCAGGATTGACCGTGATCTCGCTCAGCGCGGGCTGGCCGGGAACGGCAGGCGCATCGGGCATCAGTCCGGGCTGGCCCTGCTCGGCGATCAGTTCCTGCGCCTCGGGGGTCAGCCACCAGGCGACGAGGAGATTGGAAGCCAGGGCGTTGGGTGCGTCCTTGACGGTGCCACGGTAGAAGGTGCCGCTGGAGACGCCGTCCTTCCACTTGGCCACGAACTTCACTGGCAGGCTGTCGGTCTTGAGGAAGGCATCGCCGCGAATGTAGTCGCCGAGCCCCATCGACACCTGGCCCGTGGAGACTGCAGTGAAGAGGTCACGCTCGGAGGGGAAGATGACCGGGTCGTTGGCCCTGAACTTCGTCAGCCACGTCTCGTCGATCTTGCCAGCGGCGATCGCCGCAGAAACAAATCCGGTGTTGCCGACCATGGGGTCGTACATGCCGATCTTTCCTTTGTACTTGGGGTCGAGCAGATCGGCGAACGACGTCGGGGCGTCAGCGTCGGCGACCTGGTCGCTGTTGTAGGCCAGGGTGTAGAGATACTCGTTGCCCCCGTAGAGCTGCTCGCCGGCCGGCTTGTTCACCGCCGCCAGGCTCGATGCCAGGGGGATGCTCTGGTCGGCGAGGTACCCCTTCGAGGAGACATAGATGGCGTCTGCCCCACTCACGCTGACGTTGTCGGCGATGTACTGCTTCGTCGCCTGTTCGCTCGCAATACGCGACTGCAGTTCAGCTCCGAAGACGGTGACGTGATTCACCGTGATCTCCGGATACCGGGCCGAGAACGCCGTATAGAGCGATGCGGACGAGGTCGCGGTCACCCCATAGACGTTGATCGTGTTCTGGCCCGCTGCGACGGCCTGCTTGTACAGGTCGTCGAGGTAGGCGACGCTCTCTTCGCCGCCGAGGGCGGTGACGGTGGCGGCATCCATGCTCGAACCGGTGGACATGTCCATGCTGGCTGCGGGAGAATCCGAGCTGCAGGCGGACAGGCCCAGTAGGGCGGCCGAGATCACGGCCACCACTGCTAATTTCTTCTTCATGTGCTGCGTACTCCTTGGGTGAGGGGGATGTGCGGGTCGGATGGAGCGGGTGGAGCAGTCGGTGCGATGGTGCGATGGTGCGATGGTGCGGTCAGCGGGCATGGTGAACGACCACGTGCCGGGCCGCCGGTCAGGGGGCCGTCACGTGTGACGTCGGGTTCGTGGCCGGGTGGGCCTACCGGTCGAACACGGTGATCCGATGGGACGGGAGCGAAAGGCGGACCCGCGTGTTCGGCGGCAGAGGAGCGGAGTCGTTGGACCAGACCCTGGCAAGGACATGGCTCGCCCCGACGGCGACCCGGTATTGGGCGCCTTCGCCGAGGAACGTCGTCTGCACCACTGTTCCCGACACCGTGTTCCGTGGTTCGTCTGGGTACTGTGATTCATCTGCGGGCTCAGCGTTCTCGCTCTGCACTGTGATGGAGGCCGACCGGATTCCCAGCGTCACCCGGTCGCCTGGGTTCGCATCTCCTGGACGGCACTTCACCGTCAGCGTCGCTCCGAGATCGGGGACGTCGAGCAGCGCACTCCCTGCATCGCGGCGGAGCACAACTCCCTGCAGCAGGTTCTCGACGCCCAGGAAGCGCGCAACCATCAGGTTGGCCGGCCTGGCCATGACCGCTTCAGGAGTGTCGAGCTGCACGATCTTGCCCCCGAGCATGATGGCGACCCGGTCTGAGAGGGAGAAGGCCTCGGATTGATCGTGGGTCACGTAGACCGAGGTGGTGTTGCCCTGGGATCTGACACGCTGGATCTCATCGCGCATCGAGATCCGGAGCTGGGCATCGAGGTTCGACAACGGCTCGTCGAAGAGCAGAACGTCGGGCTTGGAGACGATCGCCCTGGCCAGCGCAACTCGCTGTTGCTGGCCGCCCGAGAGAAGGGTCGCTGAGCGATGAGCCGCATGGTCGAGTCCCACATTCTCGAGCGTCGCCATGACACGATGCTGGATCTCCTTCGACGAAACTCGCTGGCGTCGGAGAGGGTAGGCGACGTTGTCGAACACCGAGAGGTGCGGCCAAATCGCGTAACTCTGGAAGACCATTCCGACGCCGCGCCGGTTCGGCGGAAGAACCGTGCCCTGCTCCATGCACGTGACGACCTTCTCACCGATGGTGATCTGGCCTGCATCCGGAGTCTCCAGCCCGGCTATCGACCGCAGCGTCGTCGTCTTGCCGCACCCGCTCGGCCCCAAGAGGGTGAGGAATTCGCCTTCGGGAATCGAGAGCGACAGATCGTCGATGACTGTCGACGATCCGTAGCTCTTCGACAGCTTGGTGAGCGTGATACTGGACATGGGCAGCTTCTCTCCGGTCAGTTCTGTCGGGCGGGTTCTGGTGCATGACTGACCACGGCCGGGACTGCGGCCGCCCGGGTGGCACCAAGCAGGGATCCGGCCCGGTCTGCCGCACGCCGTTCGAGGTCGGCGGATTTTCTCTCGACGCCGCGGCGCAGGCCAGCGGCCAGCACGAACCTGATCAGCGAGGTGATTCCGAAGAGCACCAGCACCGTCACCAGGAGTATGCAGAAGATCGCTGCCGCCAGCGGGCTGGCGCTGTCTGAGTAGTACTTGTAGGCGAGCCCGGCGATGGTGGTGGTCTTGACCGAACCGAGAAGAAGCGGCACTTCGAGGTTCCCGGCGATGGCCAGGCCGGTGACGAACCAACCTGAGATGAAGCTCGGCCCGATGAGAGGCAACAGGATCGTGCGGAAGCTGGTCATGCCGGAGGCGCCGCTGATCCTGGCGGCGTCAACCAGTTGCCGGTCGATCTGCAGCACAGCGTTCTCGGTGAATCGCATGGCAATCGGAAGGGAGACGATCACCAGGGCGATGAACAGCGCCGCCGACGAACCGTAGATCGGGTGCAGAAAGGGGATCGTGAGGATGGTCCCGAGGATGGCCAGGACTCCGACTAGACCGGGCATCGCCCACGGAATCCATGTCGGCAGTTCGAGTGCGCGTTTCCACTTGTTCGGTCGCGCCCGCAGGGCATACGTCATGATCGTCCCGATCAGCACGGTCACGAACCCACCGACGACCATGAACTCGACGGTGTTCCACACGGCGGAGAGGGCCGCCGGGTTCTTGAAGATCGTCTGGTAGTTGCGCAGCGAGAACCCGTCATACCGCCCGAAGACCGTGTTGAAAGAACTCAGAACCAGTTGCAGTGTCGGCAGGACGAAGGCGAGAGTGGCGAAGACCACGATGGCGACATTCAGCAGCCATCCGGTCCTGGGGAAGCTCAACGCCGCGTTGAACGTGCTCTTACCGCCGACTGTTGTGTAGTCCCTGCCTCGAAGCAGCCGCATCTGCAGCACGACGAGCAGAATGAGCAGGGCGACCAGGCCGATCGAGATGCTCGCGGCCCCGGCGTAGTTCGCGGGGTACTGCGCCACGAACCGGTAGATCTCGGTGGAGAGCACCCGGATTCCGGCCTGGGTGCCGATGATCTGGGGCGTGTCGAAGGCCTGAAGACTGCCGATGAACCCGACCAGAAGCGAGCCGAAGATCGCCGGGCTGAGCAAAGGCAGGTAGACCCTGAAGAAGGTACCCGCACGCCCCGAACCCGAGACCTCGGCCGCCTCCTCGAGCGACCTGTTCATCTTCAGCGACGGGCCGAGGAGAAGGAAGTACGAGAACGCACTCAGCTTGATGCTCATCACGAAGATCAGGCCGGGCCAGCTGTTGATGGTGAAGATCGACACATTCGAACCGGTCAGCATCGTGTAGAGCTTGTTGATCAGCCCGACGTGGTCTGCCCCGAGCATCCCCCAGCTCAGCGCGAAGAACAACACCGGCGTCGCGAGGATGATGATCATCATCGGTGTCACGAACCGACGGAGCCTGGCCGTCGTGCGCGTCGAGACAAACACGAAGAACAGCGCGAACAGCGTGCCGAAGAACGAACTGCACACAGCGAAGATCAGAGAGTCGCCGAGCGGCTTGAGGATGCTCGGGTCGGTGAACGCCTGAACGAAGCCCTGCGTCGACCACTCCCCCGGCAGGCCGGGGATGTCGGTGCGGAACGCCATCACGACGAGCATCACCAGCGGAACGACGAAGGCGCAGATGATCACGATGGCCAGGAGCACCCACGGGAGCACCCTGGCGGACTTCGAGCCGGCAGAGAAGGAGCCCTTCACTGCAGTGCGGCCAACGGTCGTCATCACGTCCTCGATTGCTCGGAATTGCTCTGGTGGTTCGGGTCAGGGCTGGAGTCAGGCGGGGTGGTACTGGTGCGAATCTACCTGCGGTCTCACTGCTGCCGTTGCCCGCGCAAGCCTTTGTCTCGGGGGTTTTACGTGGTTCCCAGACGCTGGGAATCGGGCGACGACACACCCGCCTCTGCGTCACTGTTCGGTCGAGAACCGTGACGCAGAGGCGGCCAGGAGCTTCTTCGTGTACGGGTGCTGCGGGTTCGACATGACCTCGTCGACGGGCCCCTGTTCGACGATCTCGCCGAGGTAGAGCACGACGACCCGATCTGCGATGTACCGCACCGCCTCGAGGTCGTGCGAGATGAAGAGATAGGCTGTGCCTCGCGACGCTGCGATGTCGGCCAGCTCGTTGAGGATCGATGCCTGGATCGAGGGGTCGAGCGCCGAGGTCGGTTCGTCGCACACCACGACATCCGGATCCCCGGCGAAAGCCCGGGCGATGGCCACCCTTTGCTTCATACCCCCCGACAGGCGACGAGGCACGGTTGCAAGCTGCACCTCGCCGAGTCTGACCCGGGCGGCCAGCTCGGCCACCGTTGACGAGCCATCGAGCTTCGAGATGGCCCGCCGGAGCGTGGCTCGCACAGTGCGCCTGGGGTTCAGTGTGGTGTCGGGGCGCTGGAAGACCATCTGCACCGAGCGCTTCTCAGCTCGGCTGCGGCGCTCGACGGTGCCAGCCAGTGCCCGGCCACCCAGAAGGATCCGGCCGGAGTCGGCGGACTCGAGGCCCACGATCAAGCGTCCCAGCGTGGACTTGCCGCTCCCCGATTCGCCGACGAGACCGACGACCTCGCCCCGATGGATCGTCAGGGAGATGTCACGAGCAGCGCGCACGCCACCGAATGACTTCGTGAGGCCGGTGACTTCGAGCACAGGAGGACCGCTCCGGTCGATTTCGACGGGCGCTCTGACTGCCGCCGCTTCAGGCAGGAGGGGGGTGTCGTCGTCTTCTATCGGCCGCAATCGCACGCCGTTCTTGTGCATGCCCTCCCTCGGGAGGCAGTCGATGAGCCCGCGCGTGTAGGGATGGCGCGGCGCGGTGAAGACCTGCTCTGCCTCTCCTTCCTCCAGGAGCCGGCCGTGTCGCATGACCCCGATTCGATCGCACAGCTTT
The DNA here is from genome assembly GCF_016907385.1 of Subtercola frigoramans. Classification (NCBI taxonomy): domain Bacteria; kingdom Bacillati; phylum Actinomycetota; class Actinomycetes; order Micrococcales; family Microbacteriaceae; genus Subtercola; species Subtercola frigoramans. Next base: position 3,353,645 of record NZ_JAFBBU010000001.1, read on the forward strand.
CGCACTGTCGCGAGGTCGTGGCTGATGAAAAGCATGGCGATGCCGTTGGTGCGATGCAGATGACGCACGAGCGTCAGCACTTCGGCCTGAACGCTCAGGTCGAGCCCGGTCGTCGGCTCGTCGAGCACGAGAAGGCTCGGCTCGCCGGCCAGTGCCATGGCGATCACCACCCGCTGCTGCTGGCCGCCGGAGAGCTGGTGCGGGTACCGCGGGTAGATCGCCGCGGGGTCGGGGAACGCGACCTTCTCGAGAACGGCGTGCGCGCGCGAGGTCGCTTCGGCACGGGTGCAGCCGTCGTGGGCGCGGTAGACCTCGGCGATCTGGTCTCCCACCTTCATCGACGGGTTGAGCGAAGAAGAGGGATCCTGATAGACCATGGCGATCTCCGAGCCGCGGAGCACACGCAGTTCGCTGTCTGACTTGGTCAGCACATCGACTCCCCGAAACAGGATGCGCCCGCTCTCGACGACCGCGTTCGGAGCGAGATAGCGCACCGTGCCGAAGGCGAGCGTCGACTTGCCGCTGCCGGATTCACCCACGAGGCCGTAGGCCTCACCGGGGCGGATACAGAACGAGACATCGTCGAGCACGCGGGTGAGACGGCCACCCTTGCTGTACGAGACCGTCAGGCCCTGGATGTCGAGTGTTGCCCCCTCGCTCCGCCTTGCGGCCGGTGCCTGCCCCTGGGTGTGAGCCAGATTCTGTTCAGTGGCCTGAGCCGTGTTCATCGTTCGCTCCCTTCGCGCAGTCCCTCGGCCAGCAGTGCCACTCCGACGACAAGCGATGCCAGGGCGAGTGAGGGGAAGAGAGCTGCCCACCACGCGATCGTCAGGTAGGGCGCCTCGGTCGCGATGGCGAGACCCCAGTCCGGTGAGGGCGGCTGCACACCCAGCCCGATGAACGATAAAGAAGCAGAGGTCACGATCGCCGACGAGAGCCGCACCGTCGCCTCGACCACGAGCACCCCCGAGATGTTGGGGAGGATCTCCGCGAACAGGATGTACGGAGTGCTCTCGCCGCGGAGGCGCGCAGCCTCGACGTACTCCTGGTTCTTCACATTGATCACCGCGCCGCGAACCGTGCGGGCGACCAGGGGCATGAAGAAGAGGGCGAGCAACAGGATGAGGCTTCCGACGTCGGACTGCAGCAGGCCGAGCAGGATGATCGCAATGATCATCGCCGGGAACGCGAGCAACACGTCTGCGATCCGCATGATGATCTCGTCAGCCATGCCGCCGAGATACCCGGCCAGACCGCCGAACAGGATGCCCCCGGCCATCGCAATCAGGGTCGCTGACGGCCCGATGATGAGTGAGGTCGATGAGCCGGCCATGACCCGGGCGAAGACGTCGCGGCCCAGGGAGTCGGTTCCGAAGAGATGACTGGGGCTCGGGGCTCTGAAGGTGGCGAGTGCATTCGTCGCAAACGGATCCTGGGCCCAGAGCGACCAGCTCAGCGCGACGACGACCCAGATGACGATGATCGTCGTGCCGATCATCCCTGACGGCGTACGCAGCCCCGGAGCGAGCGCACGCAGACTGACGACGCGGGTGGGGACCAGGGCGCCGGGCTTCTCGCCCTCGATCGCCGGGTCTGGAATGGTGATCGTCATGCGGTCGCCGCCGTTCGGAGTCTCGGATTGAGCAGGACCATCGTGATGTCGGCAACGAGGTTCACAGAGATGAGGAGCACGGCCGCCAGGAGGGTGCCGGTGGCGAGCAACACCACATCGCTCGTCTGCGTCGCCTTCAGCAGCACCGAGCCCAGCCCTGGGTAGTTGAACAGTCGCTCGATCGCGACGAGGCCGGTGAGCAGGTAGACGAGCTGCGCGCTGAACACGGCGAGGCCCGGCACGACGGCATTCCTGCCGATGTGACGGCGCCGGACCCAGCTCCGTGGCACGCCCTTCAGCACCGCTGTGCGCACGTAGTCCGATTCCACAACCTCGCGGGTGTTCGCCCGCACGATCCGGGCGAGGTACCCGACGATGGTCGGGGCGACCGCGAGGCTCGGCAGAATGAGGTAGTAGATCTGCGTCAGGATGCTCGGGTCGCTGGTCTGCGCGGTGGAGGGAAAGACCCGAAGCACCACCGCGAAGATGGCGATCAGCAACACCCCGCTGACGATGTCGGGGGTGCCACTGGCGCCGACGCTGCCCAGGTTGATCACCCGATCTGCTCTGCTTCCCGGGTGACGACCTGCGTAGCTGCCCAGAAAGTAGGAGATGGGTGCCGAGATGGCAAACGCGACGGCGGCCAGCAGCACCGTTCTGCCGAGCGCAGCAGTGAGCACCGGGCCGATGCCAGAGCCGAGAACCGGTGACGACCCCCAGTTGCCGGTCACGAAACCACCGAGCCACTCGAAGTACCGCACGATCACCGGTCGGTTCACACCGAGCTGATCATTCAGTGCCGCGACCTGCTCGGGTGTGGCATAGCTGCCCAGAATCGTGCGGCCGATGTCACCCGGCAGCACCTGGGCGAGGAGGAAGATCCCGATCGACACCACGAAGAGTGTCAACACGGTGAAGAGCACCCGGTACAGGATCATCCTCCCCGCCAGCCGGCTGTTCATGTCAGCGATCCAGCCAGGCGTGCGCGAGCTCGGTGTAGGCAGACGCACTCACGGGAACGCCATGCACATCGGGGAGTGTCGCGATGGCGTTCTCCGGCCAGGTCGCGATGATCTGCGGAACCTGGTCGTGCATGAGGGTCGCGATCTGCTGCGCGAGGGCGGCGCGGGCCGTCTTGTCGACGGTCGCCTCGTACTGGGCCACCAGGCCGTCGAACTCGGCGTTAGACCAGTGGGCGGTGTTCCAGATCGCGTCGGAGGTGAATGCCAGTGAGAGGAACTGCGATGCCGTCGGGCGGGAGGCCCAGCCGGTGAGCCCCAGGGGGACTTCGAGCCAGGGTGCGTTGTAGTACGTCGCGTCATCCTGCAGATCGAGCGTGAGAGTGAAGCCCGCTTCTGCCGCCATCTGCTGGATCAGCTGGGCCATGGCGGCAGCGGATTGAGGCGCTGACAGTGTTGCCGTCAGCCCTCCGGCGTGGCCGGCGGCCGCAAGCAGTGACTTCGCCTCGTCGATGTTCTTGTCCCGCTGGGGCACGGTCACGTTCTGGCCGTAGAGGTCGGCGAAGATGTGGTCGTTTGCGATGACCCCCTGCCCACCCTGGAGAGCCTGCTTCAGCGCTTCACGGTCGATGGTGAGGGCAAGTGCCTGCCGCACACGCACATCGTCCCACGGGGCCGTGTCTGTACGCATGGCGAGGAAGGTGCCACCGACAGCATTGGTGCTCTGGAGAACCACCTGGTCGCTGCTGTAGAGGGGCTGGTTCGCGGAGTAGCTGACCAGCGCGGCCACGTCGATCGACCGCGACAGCAGAGCGCTCGACAGAGCGGTGTAGTCGGTGAAGAACGTCATGGTGACGCCATCGAGGTAGACCTTCGAAGCATCCCAGTAGCTGGGGTTCTTCGCATAGACGGCGCCGGTGTTCGGGTCGTAGCTGGTGAGCGTGAACGGCCCGGTTCCCACAGGGTTGTGAAGGAAGTCGCCATCGTAGTCGGCGGGGAGGATGACCGTGTTGTAGTTGGCCGAGGAGATCAGGTAAGGGAAGTCCGCGAAGGGCCGGTCGAGAGTGAAGGTGACGGTCTTGGCGTCTGTCGCGACCGTGTGGCCCACCGTCAGGATGCCTGCGAACGACGACGCCGCAGACGACACGGAGTCCGGCGCGATCAGCCGGTCGATGGAGGCGACGACGTCGGTGGCGGTGAGCGGCGACCCGTTGTTGAAGGTGACTCCGTCTCGCAGGGTCACCGTCCAGGTGGCCGCATCGGCCGAGGAGTCCCAACTGGTGGCCAGCATGGGGCTCAGCGTTCCGTCGTTCTCAGACCACACCAGGTACTCGGCGACCTGCTGCACGACGTTGATCGATCCCGGGTCGTACATGGTCACAGGGTCTGGCGCGGCGTTGGGGCTCGGCGAACCCACTTTCATGGTGCCTCCGGCCTTCGGTGCGCCCGTGGAGTTCGAAGCAGACGGAGCACCGCCGGCGCACGCGGCGAGGAGCACGGGCACGACGGCCAGGGCTGTGAGAGTCGCCACGACTCTGGACCAGCGTCGTTTGGCCTCTGTGGGCGGGGCTTCAGCCAGCGGCTGCGTTGTGGAGTTCATCGGTCAATGCCTTCTTTCGAGAACGGTAGAGGGGTGTCGGTGCGAAGGAGCCCAGGTCGGCTCCCCCGGTGGATGGGTGGACATCGGGGGCGGAATCCGCGCCGCGGGAGAGGTGCACGCCGCGAGAGGTCATCTCGACGAGCCTCGGAGTCGCCCTGGCGACGAGCTCACCTCCCAGTTCGTCGGCGGCTCCCTCCTTCGCCGCCTGGACGACGACGTCGAAGTAGGGTCGCGTGCCGGCGCCGAGCGTGACGTCGGCGCGCCAGGAGAGCAATGCGGACGCGATGATGATCTCGCCAGCGAGCATGTCGTTCAGCTTCGCGGTGAGTTCCCTCGTGAAGTCGACGGCGAGCGGGGCCGCGGTGGCGTGGTCCTCCTGGCCATGGTCGAGGGAGGGGATGTTCAGGGTGACGGGGTTCGCGAGGGTCCTGATCCGAGCACTGATCGCGGCGTGGGCGTACCCGCCGAGGCCGGGCGTGAGAATTGCCCCTCCGGGGAGGGAGGCGACGTCTGTCGATGCCCGTGAGGACCAGAACTCCATCCCGATCACGCCGACTCGCCTCTCGCAGATCAGTGCAAGGTGTGCGAGTGCGACCCGGATCGACTCGAATCCCAGAGCGATCTCCATTGGGTGGAAGTTGCCTGTGGACAGCGCTCGCCCGGTGTCGGGGCTCGTCATCGGGTTGTCATCGCTCGCGTTGAGCTCGGTCTCGACCGTGAACGCGAGATTGTCGAAGACCGCCCGAGCGGCACCGTGCACCTGGGCCACGGTACGGATCGAGAGTGGGTCCTGGAGGGAGATCGCCTGCAGCGGATCCGTCAGGTAGCTGCCTTCGAGCAGAGAAAGGATGTTCGCCGCAACGTCTGCCTGGCTGCGAGACGACCTCGCCACAGCGACCTCGGGGTCGAACGGAGTGAGACTCGACCGTGCTGCCTCCATGGTGAGTGCCGCCGCGACATCTGCCAGGCGCAGCGTCCGGGCGACCTCACCCAGGGCCAGGGCGCCGATTCCGATCGAATAGGAGTTCTCGGAGACGACCGCGAGCCCCTCTTTGAGCCCGAGCGTGATCGGTTGGAGCCCCGCCTGTTGCAGCGCCTGTGCTGACGACAACTTCGTTCCGTTGAGGAATGCTGTTCCGCGCCCGATCATCGTCGCAGCGATGGCTGCGAGAGTCCCGAGGTCGGAGGCGCCGATCGAGCCCTCTCTGGGCACATTCGGCACAACCCCGGCATTGAGCATCTGTGAGTAGAACTCCGCGACCGGGAGGCTCAGGCCGCTGTACCCACGCACAGCTCCCGCAAGGCGCGCGAGCATGATTGCCCGCACCTCCGGCTCAGGCAGTGAAGGGCCGATTCCGAAAGCGTGACTGACCACGATGTCGACCTGGTACTGGTCGAGTACATCGCGGGAGATCTCCACGTCGCGAGTGTGCCCCAACCCGGTGTTGAGCCCGTAGACGCGGGTACCCTTCTCCAGAGCATCGGTCAGGACCGCCCGGCCGAGGGCGATCCGTTCCCGGGCATCAGGGGCGAGCGTCACCTCGGCTGCGTCCAAGGCGATCGACTGCACCTCGTCGAGGGTGAGCGGTGAGGAGAACGAGAGGGAGACGGTCTTCATGGGCTGGGGGGTCCTTCGATTGTGTACGGCGGTCGAGTGCGAGTGTCGGTGAGCCGTGCGGCTGGCACGTCGCTCAGAACTCCATGACGTTCTCGCGGAATGTTGCGTGCTCGTACCCCGTGCGCACGAGCCCGCGCTTGCGGAGGGCGGGTACGACACGGTCGACGACCGCCGTCATGTACTCGGGGGCGATGCTCGCGCCGAACAGGAATCCGTCGCCACCGACCTCCGCCATGACGTCCTGCATCTGCCCGGCGATCGAATCGGCCGTGCCGATGAAGGGGAAGCCCATCACCCCGACGTTCGACTTCGACTCCAGGACCTCCCGGAGGGTTGCACCCGGCGCAGCAGTGCTCAGGAATTCCTTGAGCGATGACTGCGAGCCATTGGTCGTGAGCTCGGGCATCGGCGCATCGAGGTCGAGTTTCGAGAAGTCGATTCCGGTGATGTTCGAGATGCCGGCCATCTGCATGGAGTAGTTCTTCTTGAACGCCTCACGCCGGCGGTCGGCGTGAGCGGCTGCCTCAGCATCGGTGTCGCCGATGATCACTCCGGTGGTGAACATGACCTTCACCGTCTCCGGGTCGCGGCCGATCGACACGGCGTGGCTCTTCACATCGGTGTAGTACGCCTTCATATCCTCGACGGAGGTGCAGCTCGCGATGATGACCTCGGCGTTCTTCGCCGCGAACCGGCGGCCGGCCGGTGAACCGCCGGCCTGGAAGAGAACCGGCGAGCCCTGAGGGCCGGCCGGCGCATTCAACGGGCCGCGAGAGGAGAAGTACTTGCCTTCGAAGTCGATCGGCTTGACATCGGCTGCGGAGTAGGCGATGCCGGTCTCCGGGTCGAGCACGGCCGCGCTTGCGGGGAACGAGTTCCACAACTGCTTCGTCACTTCGACGAATTCGTCGGCCAGGTTGTAGCGCTCATCGTGTTCGGGCTGGGTGAGCCCGTAGTTCGACCAGGCGAGTTGTGTGGTCGCCGTCACGATGTTCCACCCGATTCGGCCCTTGGTGAGGTGGTCGAGCGTCGTCATGAGACGGGCGAGCATCCAGGGCTGGTAGAAACCCGTTGTCAGCGTCGGCACGATGCCGATGTGCTTGGTGGCCATCGCGAGATACGGAACCAGCGGCACCGGATCGAGCTTGGGAGCCATGATGCCGTGGTTGAGGTAGAACTCGGGGCTGCCGCCGAACGTCTCGGGCACCATCGAGGAGTCCTCGAGGATCATGAAATCGAATCCGCCCCGTTCGAGAATGCGGATGCCATCCTGGAACATGTCGGGTTCCCAGGGCTTGTAGCCAGTGCCGAAGGAAGGAGTTCCCCAGCCGTTGAGGCTGAATCCAGCGCCGTTGAACCAGCCCAGGTGAAATTGACTCATGGGGGAGGATTGCCTTTCGTCGATCGGGGAGAAGCTGAGGGGGGATCTGTTCGGGGGTGGTCGTCATCGCCGAAAACCAGCGGGGCCACAGCCTCATACAACACTGAGAGAGACGTACCCACCGGCTCCTGTAGTCACCTTTTGCAACGCCGTAACGTCGCTCTCACTGGATGAGAATCGTCTTCCGCGGGGCGCCCTCAAATAGGCCTTCTCACCCAGTTTGCGGTCCGATTGTGTACGACATGTTTCGAAATCGGGCGCAAGACAATGAATTCGGCTGCCACAGACGCCCAGAATGGAATCGCGTTCACTCTCAGATTTAGAGAACCGTGCTAGAAATAGCCAACCGTCTACCCGGCCAATCCAGCCAACCCCGAGGGAGAACCATGGCCCCGATCGACCAGTCGCTGCGCAGCTTCCTGAAGCGCTGTGACGACCGCGGCCTGCTCAAGCGCGTCTTCGACACCGTGTCGCCCGAGTTCGAGATCGCGGCCTACCTGGCGGAACTCGACCCCGGCCCCGTCGTCACCTTCGATTCCGTCGCCGGTTCCACAATGCCCGTCGTTGCGAACGTGCTGGGCAGCCTGGAACGCATTGCCGATGCCCTCGGCACCGATGTGTCGGGCATCCAGAGTGCCATCACCGAGGCTGTCGGCTCGACAGGGCGCCTCGAGCTCGTCGACGTGGCTCCGGTGCAACAGAAGATACTCGGCACCGATCTCTCGGCCCTGCCCATACCGACGTTCTTCGAACGCGAGGGCGGGCCATACATCACGGCCGGCGTCATCATCGCCCGCGACCCGGTGACCGGGCTCGGCAACGCCTCCTTTGCGCGAGTGCGGCCGCTCGGCGGCAACCGGGCGATGATCGGGATCGCGCCGAACCATCACCTCAACAAGATGGCAGAGCGGGCTCCAGACGGCCGCCTCGAGATCGCTGTCGTGATCGGCGCGCACCCCTCGGTCCAGCTTGCCGCATGCCTGTACCTCGGGCTGGGCGATGACGAACTGCTGCACGTCGAGTCGATGCTCGGAGAACCACTGCGGGTCGTGCAGGCGCGCACTGTCGACCTTCTCGTACCGGCCGACGCCGAAATCGTGCTCGAGGGAGTCCTCGACGTGCGAAACACGTTCGACGAAGGCGATGTGTCGGAGTACCACGGCATGTACGAGCGCTACGGTGCCGCAGCGACGGCAGAGTTCTCAGCGATAACCTCGCGCGCAGACCCGATCTACCAGGCTGTGCTGCCGGGGCTTCATCGCGAACACCTGTACCTCGGCGCCATTCCCATCGCTGCGGGGTTGCGCGCAGCGGTGGAGCGCTCGATTCCCAACGTGGGCGAAGTCTCGATCACCGAATCCGGCGGCGGCCGCCTCGTCGCAGTCGTGCAGCTTCATGACCCGAGACCCGGGCAGGGCAAGCAGGCGATGATGGCCTGCTGGGGGTCGCTCAGCATGCTGAAACAGGTCACGGTGGTGAACGACGACATCGACGTCTGGGACCCGATCGCGGTGGAGTGGGCCCGAATCGCCCGGTGCAGGATCGAACGCGATCTGGTGACGATCCAGGATGCCCGGACCGACCGGTCCGAACCGCTCGAGTCAGGGGGCACGGTCACAAAGATCGGGTTCGATGCCCTCGTCAACGAATCCGATCGGGTGGAGGGCTTCGAGCGGGCGACGCCCCCTGCCGCGGTCACGACGGCCGTGCGCGAGAAGCTCTTCGGGCTGCCGAATGCCCGGCAGACACGGTCAGCCGATGAAGGAGTCACCGAATGACGTCACTGGACCGCGGCCTCGAGATCCTCTCACACATCGCGCTGAACGGCCCGACCACGCCCGAATCGATTGCGGCCGACGCCGGGCTGCCCCTCAGCACCACCTACCGGTACATCACGACCCTTCGCAACAAGGGCTACATCGCAGATTACGAGGGTCACTTCGACCTGGGGCTGCGAACGCTTCGCATGTTGCGCCCCGAAGCGTTACAACGCTGCCTGGCGGCAATCGCGAGCCCGGTGATGTTCGATCTGGTCGCGAAGACCGACGAGACGGCGCTTCTCACGGTGAGGGACGGCTGGAGTGCCACCTGCATCGAGATCGCCGAGCCGCGCCGAGCCATCAGGTTCTCCTTTCGCCGAGGTGTATCGCTCTCCTTGCACAAGGGAGCCTCGTCGAAACCGCTTCTCGCGTTCATGGATTCCGCGTTCATCCACCGCTATCTCGACAGCAGGGTGGGGTGGGAAGAAGGCCAGGATCCGGAGGCGACCTGGCAGGAACTCGCTGACGTGCGTTCGAAGGGCGTCGCCATCACCGTCTCCGAACTCGACTCGGGCGCACTCGGAATCGGCGTGCCCGTGTTCTGGGACGGCAGGATCGCGGCCTGCGTCAGCCTGGTCGGCCCGAGCAACAGGCTCGCCGACCGCCGGATCCGCGACGCGGTCGGGCACGTGAGAGAGGCCGGCGCCAGAATCACCGAGCTGCTGCGCGACACCACTCCAGATGACGTCCGAAACTTCGAAACAGACGCTGAGCCCGATGCCGAATCCGGCGCCGGAGACGACAGCCCCACGATGACGATCGAGAAAGTGAGCTGACAGCGTGCATGCGAAAAGAGTGAAGCACGATGACCTCAAACCAGACCTCGAGCGCCTCGGGCACGACCTCGAAGCCATTTCGGCGTTCACCGAGCCCGGCCACGACGGATGGACCCGCCGGGTGCTGAGCGACCCGTATCTCGCGTCGCGCGCGTTCGTGAGGCAGACGATGGTCGAGGCCGGTCTCGAGGTGCATACCGACGCGGCCGGCAACACGATCGGGATCCTCGAGGGGCGCACCCACGGCTCCGCCATCGCTTCGGGGTCGCACACAGACACCGTGGCCAGCGGCGGACGCTACGACGGCGTGGTCGGAGTGATGGGGGCGATCGAGACGGCCCGGCGGTTCCAGGAGACAGGTACCCGACTCGACCACGACTTCTACGTCATCGACTTCCTTGGCGAGGAGCCGAACGACTACGGCGTCAGCTGCGTCGGAAGTCGCGTCATCACCGGGGCGGTCACCCCGGAGTTCTTCGACAAGTCCAGCGCAGAGGGCGTGTCTCTCGGGCAGGAGTTCGAACGCCTCGGGTTCTCACCGGCCGCCATGCTCGACGCCGCCTGGCCCACCGGGCGCCTGGCCGGCTTTGTCGAACTGCACATCGAGCAGGGCCCCGTACTCGAGCGTTCCGGCACGCAGCTGGGTGTCGTGACGACCATCGCCGGTATCGAACGAGTTCTCGCAACATTCCTCGGTCGCCCAGACCACGCCGGCACTGCAGCCATGGCCGACCGCAAAGACGCCCTGGTCGCTGCCGCAGAGGCGATCCTGATGGTCGAGCAGATCGGATGCTCGGGGGAACACTCAGTCGCGACCGTCGGGTCGATCGATGTCGAGCCCGGCGCCCTGAATGTCGTTCCGTCACTCTCGCGGCTCTGGACGGAGCTGCGCAGTCCCTCTGCCGAGTGGCTCGGCACGGCACGGCGGCGCCTCCTCTCCGAGTTCACCGATCTGGCGGATCGCCGCGGCATCCAGGTCGATCTGGAGTGGCTGAACGACCAGGATCCCGTACACACCGCCCAGACTGTGCAGGACCTCATCGCCGGCACCAGCGACTCCCTCGGCTACAGCTGGCGTGCCATGCCGAGCGGCGCCGGCCACGACGCTGCACACATCGCCACCGTGACACCGACGGGCATGATCTTCGTACCCTCGCGTGGCGGGCGCAGCCACTGCCCGGAGGAATTCACCGAACTCGCCGACATCGGCATCGGGGTGCACGCCCTCGCCGCAACACTGCTCGAACTCGACGCCCGATGAACCCGCCCCCGAACGGTACTGCCCTGCCGGCCGCGCTTCCGGACGCCCTTCCCAAGATCATCGTCGCCATCTCCGGCGCCTCTGGAGCCATCTACGGCATCCGTCTTCTCGAGGCGATGCGAGAACACGGGCTGGCGGAATCCCATCTTGTGGTCAGTCGTTCTGGTCGCGCCACGATCACCTCCGAGACCGATTACTCCGTGCGCCAGGTGACTGAGCTGGCAGACGTCGTCTACGACAATGCCGACATGACCGCCGCGATCGCCAGCGGCTCGTTCCGCACAGCGGGGATGATCGTCGCACCGTGCAGCATGAAGACGCTCTCGGGCATAGCCAACAGTTACGACGAGACCCTCATCGTGCGAGCGGCAGACGTCTGCCTGAAGGAACGCCGCACCGTCGTCGCACTACTGAGGGAGACTCCCCTGCACCGTGGTCACCTGCGCATCATGTCAGAGGCCGCCGAGGCAGGGGCTCTCATCATGCCCCCCGTCCCTGCCTTCTACACGCGGCCTGCGACAGTCGAAGACATCGTGATGCACACGGTCGGCCGAACCCTCGACCTGCTCGGGCTCGAGATGCCTGGCGCGTCGCGCTGGGGGTGAACCCCCGTCTCTGCCTATTGGGGCGGCTGAAGCGTGACCGATGCAGCCCCGACGCCGTCGGATTCGTGGGGACGTGTCGCGTCATCTCGAGGCCGACACGAGGTGCGTCAGACGCGCAGTTCGCCCAGCACGCCGACCGCACAAGGGCTCCACGCGCCGACAGCGAATGCCTGCTGCGACAGCCGCAGCGCCGCGAACGCGGCCTCGAGGTCAGCGAGCAGGTCGACCTCGTCTTCGATACCGATCGACAGCCGTACCAGCCCCGGCCCGATGCCCAGCGCATCCCGCTGCTCGGCCGTCAGGTGCGCGTGCGAGGTGCTCGCCGGGTGCAGAATGAGCGACCGTACGTCACCCATGTGCGACATGCGGCTGAACAACTCAACGGAGTCGATGAGGATTCGCGCAGCATCCACACCGCCGCGCAGCGTGAAACCGAACACGGAACCGGTACCGCGCGGGTAGTACCGCACCGCGAGCGCGTGCGACGGGTTCGACGAAAGGCCCGGGTAGTCGACGCTCGACACCTCGGGTTGTGCCTCGAGCCAGGATGCCACGGCGAGGGCGTTGCGGCAGTGCCGCTCAACCCGCAGCGAGAGGGTCTCGAGGCCCTGCTGCAGCAGGAATGCGTTGAGCGGCGAGAGCACCGGGCCGAAACGCCCCGCGATGTTCGTGCGGGTGTACTCGAGGTACGCGGTTCTGCCGAACTTCTCGACCAACGTGGGGCTTCCCGGCCCGCCGATGGGCGTGGAGAACTGCGGGAACTTCGCAGGGTACAGCGACCAGTCGAACGTGCCTCCATCGACGACCACACCGGCCAGTGACGCGCCGTGCCCGCTCAGGAACTTGCTGGCCGAGTGCACCACGATGTGGGCACCGTGCTCGATCGGCCTGATCAGGTACGGGGTGGATGCTGTGCTGTCGATCACGAACGGCAGGCCCTCTTCGCGGGCGAACCGGCCGATGAGCTCGATGTCGATCAGGTCGTTCTTGGGGTTGGGAATGGTCTCGCCGTAGATGGCCCGCGTGTTCGGCCGAACCCTGCGCCGCCACTCGGCGAGATCGTGGGGGTCGTCGACGAACTCGACCTCGATGCCGAGCCGGGCGAAGTTCTCGCGAAACAGCGTCTTCGAACCTTCGTAGAGGCTCGGGGTGGAGAGGAAGTGGTCGCCCGACTGCAGAATCCCGAGCAGCGCGACGGTGATCGCTGCCTGCCCGCTGCTGACGAGCAGGGAGTCGGCGCCGCGCTCGAGAGCGGTGAGTTTCGCCTCGACGGCAGTGTTCGTCGGGTTCGCATACCGCGTATAGACCAGCCCGCCGTCTTCACCGGCGAAGCGCGCCTGGGCGTGGTCGAAGGAGTCGAAGACGAACCCGGCCGTGAGGTAGATCGGCGTGATGCGCGCGCCGAAATCGCCGTCGATGATCTCCCCTGCGTGCACCTGCTCGGTGCTGAAGCCGAAGTTGTCTTCGCCGTACGGCTGCTGGGTAGTGGTCATGGGGCAAAGGTACGGTCCCCGCGCCTTCGGCGGCCAGTCGCCGATTCATACAACGACACATTCGGGCACCGGGCAACGAACCTCGAACAGACTGGAGCCATGTCACGACTGCAACACTTCGGGTGGTTCTTCGGCCGCGGGTTCGGCCCGCAGGGCTGGGGGCGGCCCGACTACCGCTGGAACTACGCCTGGCAGCGCCCCGACGTCTACCAGCAATCGGCGCGCGAGCTGGAACAGGCCGGCTTCGACCTGCTGATCGCCGAAGATGCCCTCTCCCTCGGCTCGCCGCAGACACTGGGCCTGCGCGTGGATTCGGCCTACGGAGGCCCGAAGCACGACCCGCTGCTGCTTGCCCCCTACCTGTTCGCCGCAACGACACACCTCGGCATCACGCCGACGGTCAACGCTGGCGCCTACCCGCCGTACCTCGCCGCCCGTCAGTTCGCGACGCTGCAGCACCTCAGCAGCAACCGGTTCGGCATCAACGTCGTCACCGATGTGAAGAGCGCCCGGCACTTCGGCCTGCCCGAGCTCTCGCACGATGCCGCCTACGACCGCGCCGAGGAGTGGCTCGGCGTGATTCGACGGCTGTGGCACAGCTGGGGCGAGGGCACCTATCTGCACGATGTGGAGAGCGGCCGCTTCGCCGATGCCTCGCAGCTCGACGCGTTCGAGCATCGCGGTGAATACTTCGACCTCGACGGCCCACTCAACGCGCTACCGTTCGACGACGGCTCCGGCGACCCCGTCGTCGTCTCGCCCGGCGGTTCGGACCGCGGCCTCGCCTTCGCCGGCCGCCAGAGCGACGTGCAGCTCGCCCTCGCACCCCTCGACCCGGCACGCGTTCGGGCCTACCGGGAGAAGATCCACCAGGAAGCGCTGGGGCAGGGCCGCGACCCCCGCGACATCAGCGTTCTCTTCGTGATCAAGCCCGAGATCGTGAGCAGCGACGACGAGGTCGATCGCGTGGTGCGGGCCTCCGAGCATCCAACTGACGACGTGCTCATCGCGGTACTGGCCGCCCAATCGAGTGACCTCGAGACTGACCTCACCGTTCTCGATCTCGACCGGCCGATCGGGCCCGGCGTGTTCGCCCAGCACGTTTCGCAGGGCACGATCAACAACCTCGTGGGCGCCGCGGGAGACATCGAGACCGACACCCTGCGCCAGATTGCTACCCGCAAGGCGCGAAAAGGCCGCCTCGCCGACGGCTCGGGTCTCGTCGGCACGGCGTCCCAGTTCGCCGACTTCGTCGAGGGCCTGGGCGAATCGGCCGACAACGACGGCTTCATCATCAACGGCGACCTGCACCCCGTGACCCTGCACCGGATGCTCGATGAGACGGTGCCCGAACTACGCCGCCGGGGCATCCTGCGTACCTCGTTCGGTGGCGGGGGCCTGCGCGCGAACCTGCGGGACTTCTGATGCCGCCCGGCCGAACTGCGTTCACAGAGAAGACGATGCACGGCGCAATACAGCCGAAACATTCGCACGGCATACTGATAGGGCAACGTAAGCCGTTGCGGGCCCACCGGGCCACAAAATCTCGGTGGTGTGTGAGACACGTTGGTGTTTGCACGCACAGCTCGCCGCTCTTCGCGTCAGCTCCGTTGCATCTCTCCACCGTCGTCTCGAATTCTGTCAACACCAGATAAGTGAGTAAAGATGACGCTCAAAGTTTCGATCATTGTCGGAAACCCCAAACCGAAATCGCGCACCCTCAAGGTTGCCGAGACGCTTGTAGAGAAGCTTCTCGAACCCGGCAGCTACGAGACCACCGTGATCGATCTGGCCGACCACACCGACGAGATCTTCGCCTGGCCGAGTGAGAAGATGGCGGCCCTGAATGCCGGTGTCGCCTCCAGCGATCTCGCGGTGTTCGCGTCGCCCACGTACAAGGCGACGTACACCGGCCTGTTGAAGGCGTTCCTCGACCGATACCCGGCCAACGGTCTCGCGGGGGTGACGGCGATCCCGGTTCTCACCGGGGCCGACCTGACCCACTCGATGGGCCCGACGGTCAACCTCGCTCCCCTGCTCGTCGAACTGGGTGCCATCGTTCCCGGCCGCGGTTTCTACTTCGTCGCCGGCCAGATGGATCACCTCGATCAGATCGTGCAGGGTGCGGCCGACGAGTACGCCTCGAACCTGAGGCGACTGGCCGGCATTGCTTCGAGCCTGCAGCCCATCGATCATCCACGTACCTGACGTTGACCCACATCACTAAGGGAGACACCATGAACCAGAACATCGGTACCGCGATCGGCGACGAGATCGACGCGCGAGCCTTTCGCAACACCCTCGGGCACTATGCCTCGGGTATCACGATCATCGGCGGCCTCGAAGCCGTAGATGCAACGGATGATCGACCGGCCAGCACCGAACCTGTCGGGTTCACCTGCCAGTCGTTCTACAGCGTCTCGACCGAGCCGCCGCTGGTGTCGTTCAGCGTGATGCTGAACTCGACCACGTACCCGCGCATTCGCGCGACGGGCAAGTTCAGCGTGAACGTGCTCTCACACGAACAGCACGAGATCTCGAACCAGTTTGCGCGAAAGGGCACAGACAAGTGGGCCGGCATCGACTGGCTGCCGACCCGCGGGGGCAACCCGGTGATCATCGACACGCTCATGTGGCTCGACTGCGACATCTACGCCGAGTACGAGGCGGGCGACCACTACATCGTGATCGGCAAGGTCAACGAGATGAGCTCGGTCGACTGGCACACCGGCCAGCCGCTGCTGTACTTCAAGGGCCAGTACCGGCACCTGCGCGAGATCGACGTCGCCGCCAGCTGAGCCGCAGCGCGTTCTTCGAGCTGACGCGACACGCCCTTCACGCTGTCCCGGAAAGGCGTGTCGCGTCAGTTCGATGCCGAGCAGGAGGGCGTGTCAAAAGGTGCCCGTCTCGATCTGCCTCTGCACCGGATGATCGGGCCCAGCCCCGCGCAGGTCAGGCGCAGCTCAGCCGAGCTCGCGCTCCGTGATGTCGTCGGAGTGCACCGAGATCCACAGTTCTGCCGCGTGACGGTCGGGAAGTTGCTTCAGCAGCTTGCCGTTGACACTCTCCACCAGGAAGGGACGTTCTCCGTGGCCGTGCTCCTCTCGGATGTTGGCAACGTGCACGTCGCCGATCCAGATCTGTTCCGACTCTTTCGGGGTGTTTGACGTCATGAGGCAACGATACGCAGTCCGGGTGCGGCTTGGGTACTGGCTGTGGCCCCGAGATCGGTCCGGCCGTCGCACCCGCGGGGGTGCACGCACACCTGTCGGTGCGGGCCGCCGCGGCGCGGGCATCCATGACACCCGACCCTGCAGCCCTAGGGCGTGTCTCCCAACTCCGCGCCGGCTGCGCTGCGCGTCCCGGGGCGCCCTGCGGCGTACTCATCGTCGCCCGCACTTCCAGTGCGAACTCCTCTTCGGCCTTGCAGGCCACCTCGAGACGTGCTGCTCGCTTCGACCCGGAGTTGGGAGACACGCCCTAGAATCGCGGCATGGCGAAGCTACCCGACACCGAGCCGCAGGCGCGTTGGAACCGGCTCGCCACCTGGCCGCTGAACGCGGCGGCGATCCTCTTTCTCGTGGCGTTCAGCGTGAAGGTGATCGCGAACGTGCAGGGCACCGCAGAATCGGTGCTGCTGCTGCTGATGGGCGTGGCCTGGCTCGCCTTCACGGTGAACTATGTCGCGAACCTCGTGCTGGCCGGCCCGCACCGAAAGAGGTGGTTCCTCAAGAACTGGTATCAGCTGGTCATCACGGCCATTCCGGCGCTCAACCCGCTGCGGCTGTTGCGGCTCGTGAACATGGCGAACTTCTCGGGCGGCACGAAGGGCTCTGCGCTGCGGGGCCGGGTGGGCCTGTACGTCTCGTCGACGCTCGTGATGATCCTGTACGTCGGGGCCCTGATGGTTCTGGATGCTGAACAGAACGCCCCCGGAGCAACCATCGTGTCGATGGGTGACGCCATCTGGTGGGCGATCGTCACGGTGACAACGGTGGGCTACGGCGATTTTGTGCCGATCACCGTTCGCGGGCGAATCGTCGCGGCGGGCCTCATGCTCACCGGCGTCGGGGTGATCGGCACGATCACGGGTACCCTCGCCTCCTATCTGGCCGAGCGCACCCGCGCCACCGACAAGGAGTCGCACGCGGCGACGGCCCGGCAGGTCTCCGAGCTGAGCGCGCAGATCGCGTCGCTCGAGAAGGCGATCACCGACCGCGAGGCCTGAGGCCTAGGCCTCAGGCCTGAACCCTGGCCGCCTGAGCACCGGCGCCCGGTCCTGGGCCCTGGCCGCGCCCTGGTCCGATCATCCGCCGCCGTGTCCCCCTTAATGCCGCCTATACAGCAGTGCGCCGGTACTGGATGCTGGAGACCACACATCTTCGTGCCATGCCCTCGACCGACCGGCGGTGAACAGTGCTCATGACGTCGCAGCTCGTACATTCACGTACGCTCCGGCCGAGCGCCCAGCTGTTCATCCAATCGAGAACCGTCGCCGCCGCGAGCGCCCTGCCGGTCTTCGCTGCAATGCTGTGGTTTGCGATCCCGCGCGGTACCTGGCCCCGCGTGCTGGTCGCGATCGTCGTCGTCGCGGCGGCCTACCTCACGGCGATCTACCTGCTCTCCCGCGTGCGAATCGTGCTCGATCGTGACGGCATCACCGAGAACGGTTTCTTCGTGCACCAGCGCAGAATCTCGGCCAAGCGCATCGCGAGCGTCGTCATCGTGCGGGTCTACCGCGGCCAGTCCCTCGACACCGCCCAGCAGCTCTTCATCCTCGATGCCACGGGCGAACTGCTGCTCCGGATGCGCGGCCAATACTGGAGCGACGAGAACATCGGTGCGGTGGCGGGGGCCTACGGGGTGCCGGTTCGCCGGGCATCCGAGCCCATCAGCCGCGCCGAGTTGCGCGAGAACTACGCCGACGTGATCTTCTGGTTCGAGAAATGGCCATGGCTGAAGGCGCTCTGCCTTGTCGGGGCCATCGCTGCTCTGTCACTCGTGCTGATTGCGTTCATGTCTGTGGACGGGCTCGTCGCCGTCGCCGGCTGAGCCCTCTCGCCGGTTGAGTAGCCCGCACGGTGGGCCCACGCCGGATGCTTCCGGTGGGGAGTATCGAGACCCCACACCGAGCGACCCACCGAACAAGGCGGGTTTCGATACGGCGCGCTGCGCGGGCCTACTCAACCAGCGAGGGGTCAGACGGCTCTGTCTTCCAGGCCCCACTCCTGGCCGTAGCCGCCCTCGTCGATGGGCATCGCCATGAGTTCGAGGAACGGCAGGGCGTCGAACGCCTCGGGGCCGAGCACGCCGGTGCCCGTCCAGAGGCCGAGCGCCAGGAGTTCGAGCGCGATCACCGGATTCAACGCGGTCTGCCAGACGACGCACTGGGACTCGTACTCCGCCATCGTCCACTCGTTGTCGGCCACGTGGTACAGGTACACGTCGCGCGGGTAGCCGTCGACGCCGGTGCCCGTGACCCAGAGCCCGGCGCAGGTCTTGCCGGTCATCCGTGGGCCCAGGGTCGCCGGGTCAGGCAGGCCGGCCGCGACGACATCTCGCGGGGCGACCTCGACGGGGCCGTTCGCCGAACGCACGCGCACGGGGGCCGTCTTGTCGAGACCGAGTTGGTGCAGCGTCTTCAGAATGCCGATGAACTCGTTACCGAGGCCGTATTTGAAGGTGACGCGCTTGGCGTCGACCCAGCGGGGCATGAGCAGCACTTCTTCGTGTTCGACGTTGACACACTCGACGGGACCAATGCCATCTGGAAAGTCGAAGATCTCGGGCTCGCTGAACGGCGGGGTGGTGAACCAGCCGCGATCCTTCTCCCAGATGACGGGAGGGTTCAGGCACTCTTCGATCGTCGTCCAGATGCTGAAGCTCGGGGCGAAGATCTCGTTGCCGTCGTCATCGCGAACGACGAGGTTCGCGCCGTCGCGGGTGCCGAGCTCGTCGATCTCGCTGAACAGGTGGTCGGCGGCGTAGCGTGCGAAGACATCGGAGAGGCCGGGCTCGACGCCCATGCCGACGAGCGCGAGGATGCCCGCCTTCTCCCAGTCGGCGGCCTGGGCGAACTGGTCGTCGCCGAGCTTGATGCCGGTTTCGCTGTGCGGATCGGTGGGGTGCGGCTCAGAGAGGCTCATCGCCATGTCGAGGTAGTTGGCCCCTGCGGCGAGCGCACCGGCGAAGATGGTGGGCACGAACTTCGGCTCGACGGCGTTCATCACATGGGTCACCCCGTGCCGGCGGGCGACCTCGGCGACGCTGTCGGCGTTGGAGGCATCGATGCGGTCGGCGAGGAACTTCCCGCCGATCTCTGCGCCGTGACGTGCAGTGATCCACGCGACAGTGCGCTCGGCCCGCGCGAGGTCGTAGTCGGTGACGACGACGGTGTCGTAGAACGCGCGCCTGGCGGCGATCTTGGCGATCGAATCGCCGACTCCGCCGGCGCCCACAAGAAGAATCTTCATGCGCAGAGACTACAGCTCGCGCTGGAGCAGCGTACAACGCCGGTTGAGTAGGCGGCCCCGCCGTATCGAAACCTTCACTGCGTAAACCAGGTTGCGACACGGCCCGCCCAGCGGGCCTACTCAACCAGCGGGCTGGCAGCAGCCGGATCCCCGAGCAACCCCGCGAACACGATCTCTGCCGCGCCGACGGTGAGCAGCCGCGAGCGCAACTGCGCCCGCTCGATGCGCACGTCTTCACCCAGCGTGCCGACGGCGTTGGCCGCGACCGCCGCACGTAACCGCTCCGGGTTCGCCTCATACAGCGCCCCGAGCGATCCGCCCAGAATGAAGACCTGCGGGTTGAAGACGCTGATGAAGTTCCCGATGGCCAGCGCGAGCACGTCGAGCTGGCGATCGACCTCGGCCCGGGCATCCGGTGCGAGAGCCCCAGCCAGCACCGCGTCGAGCTCATCGGGACCGAGACCCTCACGCCCGAGAACGGCCAGCAGCCGGCCGAGGTTCACCTCAGTCTCGAGGCAGCCGATCTTTCCGCAGTGGCACCGGATGCCCGCACTGTTCACCAGCGTGTGACCCAGTTCGGCGGCGTACCCCTGCGCACCGCGCAACATCGACCCGCCGACCAGCACTCCACCGCCGATGCCGCTGGCACTGCCGTTGAGGTAGACGAGATCCTGAACACCCCGGCCGGCGCCGAACAGGCTCTCGGCGAGTGTCGCGAGGCCGGCGTCGTTCGCGATGCGCACGGGATAGCCGAGCGCGGCGGAGAACGGCTCGGCAACCTGAACGTCTTGCCAACCGAGGTGCGGCGCGAGCCTGACGGTGCCGTCACGCCCGTTCACGAGGCCGGGGATCGCCATGCCCACACCGACGACGCGGTACTGGGTGTCGAGTTCGGCCCGCATTCCCGCGATCACCGCGGTCACCACGTTGATCGTCTCGCGCACGCTCGGCACCGAGGCCGTTTCGAAGCGGATGCGCTTGTGCAGTTCACCGCCGAGCCCGACCAGGCCGATGGTGATGGCGTCGACGTCGGGGTTGATCGTGATCGCCGCGATCTTCTCATTCGCGTGCACGATCGGGCTGGGGCGGCCGACCAATCCGGAGTCGCTCGGCTCCGTCTCATAGGCGAGGCCGAGTTCGGCGAGCTCGGCCACCAGGGCGGCAATGGTGGAGCGGTTGAGCCCGGAGAGCCGAGTGAGCTGGGCGCGGGTCTGGGCTCCGCCGTGATGAAGCATGGTCAGGATGGTCGAGAGATTGTGGCGCCGCGTCTGGTCGTTGCTGTTGCCGACGCCGGCGGAGATGGGGCGCAACGAACCGGAGAGTGTCACGGCGTGGAATCCCTTCGCGAACGGTACGTGCGGGGCCAACGGGTGGAAGCGGGTATCGATCCACTTGTCACTTTGTTGATTCTACAAACATATACTGGTCAGCAGTCGCGATCCAAACTCGCGGCGGCGCTGGAGTACGCCAGGGGAGCAAATATCTTTTGACATCGAGGCCGAAGGGGGAATATGTTGGGCGTGGTAACTTTTTCTCGCCAACGATGCTGACTGGAGCACAACGGAATGTCTCTGACACCCACCCGCGCTGACAAATTCTCTTTCGGACTCTGGACGATCGGCTACAACGGCGCAGACCCGTTCGGCGGGCCGACCCGCGCCCCCCTCGATGTGGTCGAGGCCGTCACCCGTCTCAGCGAGCTCGGCGCCTACGGCCTGACGTTCCACGACGATGACCTCTTCGCATTCGGCTCGACCGACGCCGAACGTCAGAACCAGATCGACCGCCTGAAGGGCGCCCTCGCCGACACCGGGCTGATCATCCCGATGATCACCACCAACCTGTTCTCGGCCCCCGTCTTCAAAGACGGCGGCTTCACCTCGAACGACCGTGCCGTGCGCCGTTTCGCGCTGCGCAAGGTGCTGCGCAACATCGACCTCGCCGCAGAGCTCGGGGCGAAGACCTTCGTCATGTGGGGCGGGCGTGAGGGTGCGGAGTACGACGCGGCCAAAGACATCCGTTCGGCTCTCGAGCGCTACCGCGAAGCCGTGAACATGCTGGGCGACTACGTCACCGACAAGGGCTACGACATCCGCTTTGCGATCGAGCCGAAACCGAACGAACCGCGTGGTGACATTCTGCTGCCGACGGTCGGGCACGCGATGGCCTTCATCGAGACGCTCGAACGCCCCGAACTCGTCGGGGTGAACCCCGAGGTCGGGCACGAGCAGATGGCCGGGCTGAACTTCGCCGCGGGCATCGCGCAGGCGCTCTACCAGGGCAAGCTCTATCACATCGACCTCAACGGCCAGCGCGGCATCAAGTACGACCAGGACCTCGTGTTCGGCCACGGCGACCTCTACAACGCGTTCGCGCTCGTCGACCTCCTCGAGAACGGTTCGCCGGAAGGTGGGCCGGTCTACGACGGGCCGCGCCACTTCGACTACAAGCCGAGCCGCACCGAAGACATCACGGGCGTCTGGGATTCGGCCGCCGCCAACATGCGCACCTACCTGTTGCTCAAGGAGCGCGCGGCGTCGTTCCGCGCGGACCCCGAGGTGCAGGAGGCGCTGGCGTTCTCGAAGGTGACAGAGCTCGCCGAGCCCACGCTGGCCGCCGGTGAGTCATACACCGAGCTGCTCGCCGACCGCTCGGCCTACGAAGACTTCGACCCGACCCCGTACTACAACGGCAAGGGTTTCGGCTTCGTGCGCCTGCAGCAGCTCGCCCTCGAGCACCTCACGGGCGCTCGCTGAGTTGAATGCGAGCATCCGGTGGATGCTCGCTGCGCAGCGAGCGCCGACGAAGCTGTGCTTCGTCGGTCACCTCCGCTGCGATTGTCGCGACGATCGAGTTTCCTCGAACTGTGCGTGTTGGACCCCGACACCGACATCGTGGGGAAACTCGATTGCGCATCCTCCTGAATAAATGAAAGAAGACCCCGTGAGCCTCGTCGCCGGCGTTGATTCGAGTACGCAGAGCTGCAAGATCGTGATCCGGGATGCCCAGACGGGCGCCCTCGTGCGCAGCGGCCGGGCATCCCACCCCGAGGGCACCGAGGTCGCACCCGACGCCTGGTGGGTCGCGCTGCTCGCCGCGATCACCGACGCGGGCGGGCTCGATGACGTCGCTGCCATCTCGATCGGTGGCCAGCAGCACGGCATGGTCGTGCTCGACGCCGACGGCCGGGTCATCCGCGACGCCCTGCTCTGGAACGACACCCGCAGCGCCCCGGCTGCCGCCGCCCTGCTCGCCGAGGTCGGCGCGGCCGGCCCCACCGGTTACGCCGCACGGGCTGGTGCCCTGCCTGTTGCCTCCTTCACCGCGACAAAACTCCGCTGGTTGCGGGACGCCGAGCCCGAGAACGTCGCACGCGTCGCCGCCGTCGCACTCCCCCATGACTGGCTCACCTGGCGCCTGCTCGGCTACGGCCCCGCCGACGAGAGCCCCTTGGGCCCGGTTCTGGATGCCCTCACCACCGACCGCTCCGACGCGAGTGGCACCTCGTACTGGAGCCCGGCGGCCAACGCCTACGACTTCGATCTCTTCGAGCGGGCCCTCGGCCGGCCCGGCGTCGAAGCCGTCGGAGTGGCCGAGGCCGAACTCGAGTTCGAACTCGTCGACGAGCTGGAGGAAGAACTCGAAGAGGACCTCCTCGACTCGGCGGGCGAAGGCGCGGCGGGAAGCGGGTCTCTTCCGCGCTGGGTCAGCGAACCCGAGGGGCTTCCGGCGGTCATCCTGCCGCGCGTGGTGCAGACGGGCGAGGTCGCCGGCGTGACCGTGGCGCACGGCGGCGACCTGCGGTTCGACGCGAACGATGTGGAGAACCCCGCCGACGCGTCTGGCGTGATCCCGGCCGGCATCATCGTGGGGGCGGGGGCCGGCGACAACGCAGGAGCGGCACTCGGGCTCGACGCGCAGGCGGGAGACGTGGTGATCAGCATCGGAACGTCGGGCACCGCGTTCGCTGTCACCGATCATCCGGTCGCCGATCTCAGCGGAACGGTGGCGGGCTTCGCCGACGCGGCCGGCGGCTTCCTGCCCATCGTCGTCACGCTGAACGCGGCCCGCATTCTGGCGTCGATCAGCGGGTTGCTCAGCGTCGGTTACGACGAGTTCGCCGAACTGGCGCTGGCAGCCCAGCCTGGCTCGGGCGGTGCCGTTCTGGTTCCCTACTTCGAGGGCGAACGCACACCCAACCGGCCCGATGCCACCGCCACCTTCGCCGGGCTGACCATCGCGTCGACGAGCCGCGAGAACGTCGCCCGGGCCGCGATCGAAGGCATGCTCTGTGGGCTCGCCGACGGCATTGGTGCGATCCGTGCGCTGGGCGTCGAGACCCAGCGGGTGATGCTGATCGGCGGCGCCGCCCAGAACCCGGCCGTGCAGGCCGTTGCCGCCCAGGTGTTCGACGTACCGGTCTCGGTGCCGACCCCCGGTGAGTACGTGGCCGACGGCGCTGCCCGCCAGGCCGCGTGGACGCTGCTGGGCAGCCGGCCGGTGTGGCCCGTGACGTTCGTCGCCGAACTGCCGGTCGACACCAGGGCGGTCATCGTGGCCCAGTACCGCGCCGCCCAGCTGCTCGGTTCGGTGCCGCGCCGCTGAGCATCCGCGTGCCATCAGGCGCCGGCTGGCCCCGCTCGATCACGCGCTGTTCATTCGCTGGTAACCGCGGCCTGCGACAGTGGCGCCTGCTGGCACACCGGATGCCCGCGACCCTGCCGACCGAATGGGCACCCCGATGACCTCCCTCGTTCTTCGCCGTGCCCTCGCCGCAGCGGCGACTCTCGCGACCGCCGCCCTCCTGGTGGCCGGCTCAGGCACCGCAGCCCAGGCCCTCGTGCAGCCCAACGGTTCGGACGGCGCGTACTACCTCTTCGACTCCGGCACGGAGACCCGATTCCCCGCCACCCAGGTCTACGCCTGGACCGACGACCTCGTGGGCTCCCCGAGCAGCAGGGATGCCCGGCTCCTCTTCTCCTGTCCCGCCGATGCCACCTCGGTTCAGACCTTCATCGCCCCGGTGGGCCAGGAGCGCGTTCGAAGCGCCTGGTCGGCCTACGCAGACGGCGCCTTCTACTTCGGCACGAAATACGTGCTCGAGTCGCCGGCGAACCTGAGCGCCCAGATTCTCGGCATGGCGTCGAACGTGCGCACGAAGGGCGGTGACTACAGCCTCGGCTTCGCCTGTCTGAAGAGCAACAACGTGCAGTTCGCCTCGGCCGGCGTCTGGTACACGACGATCCACGTCACAGCCGGCACCGGCACGTGGACGGCCGCTGTTCCCGCCATCACCCCGGCGCTGATCTCTGTGAAACCCGCCATCACCGGCACCACCTCGGTCGACTCGCTGCTGACGGCCGTACCCGGCGCCTGGGGCCCCGGCACGGTCAAACTCGCGTACCAGTGGTACCACGGCGACACCCCGATCATCGGGGCGACCGCCTCGACGTACACGCTCGCTGCGAGCGACCAGCACTTCGCCATGTCGGTGTCGGTGACCGGCACCCGCCCCGGGTTCGAGACCGCCGCCGTGGTGAGCAACCCGACGTCGACCGTTCTCGGCCCGTTCACCCAGGCTCCTGTTCCCACCATCGCCGGCACTGCCAAGGCCGGCAGCGTTCTGACGGCCACGGCCGGTGCCTGGGCCCCCGCACCGGTGAGCGTCGCGCTGCAGTGGGCGCGGGCCGGAGTCGCCATCCCCGGCGCCACCGCCGCGAAGTACACTCTCACAGGCACCGATGTCGGGAAGACGATCACGGTTTCGGCGACCGGTACGGCAACCGGATTCATCACCACGACGAAAACGAGCCTTCCGACTGCCGCGATCGCCCAGGGCACTCTCACGACTGCGACGCCGACCATCACGGGTACGCTCGTCGCCGGTAAGACGCTGACGGCGAACCCGGGTGCATGGATGCCCGGGGCCGTCACTTTCGCCTACCAGTGGAAGCGTGCCGGCGTCGCCATCGCCGGGGCCACCGCGCCCGGCTACTCCCTCACGGCCGCAGACGTATCGAAGACCATCTCGGTCAGCGTCACCGGCTCAGAAGCGGGTTTCGCGACCGCAACGACGACCAGCGCCTCGACTACTACCGTGCTCGCTGCCCTCACCGCGACTCCGGTGCCGACGATCGCGGGCACGCCGGCCGTCGGCAAGACCCTGACCGCAACGGCTGGCACCTGGTCACCCGCGCCCGTCACGCTCACGTACCAGTGGAAGCGCTCCGGCGTCGCCATCACCGGCGCGACGTCCGCCAGCTACACGCTGACCGCGGTCGACGCAGCGAAGGTCATCACGGTGAGCGTCACCGGATCGAAAGCCGGTTACGGCACAGTCACCACGACCAGCGCTGCCACCAGCGCCGTTCTCTCCGCCCTCACCGCGACTCCAGTGCCGACGATCGCGGGTACGCCAGCCATCGGCAAGGTCCTGACGGCCTCCACCGGAACCTGGGGCCCCGCACCAGTGACGCTCGCGTTCCAGTGGAGCCGTGCGGGAGTCGCCATCCCGGGCGCAACCACCGCCACCTACACTCCGGTCGCCGCAGATCTCGGCAAGACACTGACGGTCTCCGTCACGGGGAGCAAGACGGCGTTCCTCGCGGTCGTGAAGACGAGCATCCCGACCGCTGCCGTCGCGGCGAAGTAGTGCCCGGCCACCTCGCCCGGCGAAACCACCCGACAATCGTCGGAGATTCGCGGTACTGCGCCCACATTCGCCGCAGCACCACGAATCTCCGTCGAAAGTCGATCCCCGGGCCCGGTTGCGGCACGACGGCCGGCGACCACGCTTGACGCGCAAACAGCGGGTGTGGATGATGTGGGCATGACTATCACCAACGTGCAGCTGTTCTCGGTTCCGGTGAGCGACCAGGATCGTGCGCGTGACTTCTACGTCGACACGCTGGGGTTCGACCTCGTGAACGACGTGCAGATGGGGCCGGACATGCGGTGGATGCTCGTCTCGCCGCCCGGCGCCCAGACGGCGCTCACGCTCGTGACCTGGTTCGGCACGATGCCCGCGGGTTCGCTGAAAGGTCTCGTGCTCGAGACCGATGACCTCGGCGGCGAGGTCGAGCGCCTTCGCGGTCTCGGCGTGAGCATCGGGGAGATCGAGCACGCGCCGTGGGGTTCGTTCGTGCAGTTCGACGACCCCGACGGCAACGGAATCGTGCTTCAGGCGACGGCACTGACCTCCGATTGAATAACGGATAACTCAATCGTCGGCCCTGGGTCAAGCCGCGCGAAATAGTGCGTCGGCTTGAACGAGGGCCGACGGTTGAGTGATTCGTGGCGAGTGCGGACGGTCTCCGATTCAGGGTGTCAGGCGATTCAGGGTGTCAGGCGATTCGGGGTGCCGGGCGGGTCAGGCCGGCCCGATCATCCGCGCCAGCAGGCTCTGTGGGGTGGCCGTGCGCGTGTCGATCTCGGCTGTCACGCGACCCTCGAACAGCGTGTACACCCGGGTGGTCATGACGAGCAGCTCGTCGAGGTCGGCAGAGGCGAGCAACACGCCGGTTCCCGAGGCCGCCAACTCAACGATGAGGTCACGAAGCTGCTGCACGCCCAGGGCGTTGGCACCGCGAGTCGGATGATCGAGAATCACCACGGCCGGCCGAACCCCCTCTGGCTGCCCCAGCCACAGCTCGAGTGCCTCGCGGTGTCGCTGTTCGCCGGCACTCACTCTGCCACCCGGAGCCCCGGCAGCACCAGCCCCGGGCCCTGCACCCTTGCCGCCCCGGCCGCCGACCAGCTCTGAGATGCCGCCGAGCCCGAAAGCCGGCGCCGCGGTCTCGTAGTCGCGCCCCCTGTCAACGAAGCCTAGGCGTGCGAGTCGAGCCAACATCGACGCCGAGATACGCGAGGGAATGCCGCCGAGCAACTGCAGGTCATACTTCACGTTCGCGTCGGTCGACAGGCTGAGGCCACCGGCGATCGACTCCTGCGGGTTCTTTGCCGCGAGGGGGCGACCGTTCACCTCGATCGCGCCGCTTGACGACGACCCCCACGACCGCCCGAAGAGGCTGAGGGCGAGTTCAGCGATGCCGGAGCCCTCGAGCCCGGCCAGCCCGACGATCTCGCCGCGGCGAACGCTGAGCGAAGCGTGTCGCACCACGGCGTGGGTCGCCTCGATCGGGTCGAAGGCCGACCAGTCCTTTACCGCCAGAACCACCGGACCGGGCTCGATCGACTCGTGCAGAACCCGCCGTGTCACCCGAACGTTGGCCGTCATGTAGCCGATGAGCCGCTGCGTCGTCACGTCGCCCCAGCTACCGCTCGCACCTTCGCCTGCACCACCGTCGTGACCCGAACGCTGCCCTTGTGCACTATCCCGTTCGAGCGTCTCAACCGCGATGCCACGCGAGAGCACCGTCACGCTTTCGGCGATCCGCCGAAGCTGATCGATCCGGTGGGTCGCAACGATGATCGTCATGCCGTCGGCGGCCGCCCGCGAGATCGCGACCCCGACGAGCGCCAGACCGGGAGCATCGAGGCCGCTGAACGGCTCGTCGAGCAGCAGCACACGGCGTTCGGCGACGATCGCCCTCGCGAGTTCGACCACCCAGCGTTCGGCCGGCGTCAGATCACCGGCCGGGCGAGCAGCCTTGACCGTGGCCCCTGCGCCGAGCTGGGCGAGGATCGCCGTCGTCTCCGAGTGCAGGCGATCGAACTTCACAAACCCGCGAACAGCGCGCTCACGGCCGAGAAACACGTTCTCGGCCACCGTAAGATGCGGAACGACGCTCGGCCGACCCCGCACCACGGCCACACCGGCCGCCTCAGCCTCAGCATGACCGGCGAAGACTGTCGGCACCCCGTCGAGCTCGAGAACTCCCTCGGTCACCGACAGGTACCCCGAAAGGGCTGCCAGGAGTTCGGATGATCCCGAGAGGTTCTCGCCGAGAATGCCATGCACGCTGCCCCGGCGCACCTCGAACGACACAGCACGAATGCCCGTGCCCGCCGAAGATCTCGCCGAGACAGATCTCAGGCGGAGCATCGGGGTGGGCACGGGCATCCATTCATGCTGTCAGAACGGAGACGGAACGGTACAGATGGGAACCAGTACGGCGACGAACCAGACCAGCAGCGAACCAGACCAGCTGGAGTCAGAGCAGATCAACGACCGCCGGAGCGGCGCTTGTTGTAGACGTCGAAGGCAACGGCCAGCAGCAGCACGAGGCCCTTGACGGCCTGCTGCCACTCGATGCCGATACCCATGATCGACATACCGTTGTTCAGCACACCGATGATCAGACCACCGACGATGGCGCCACCGATCGTGCCGACACCACCGGTCACCGCCGCACCACCGATGAAGGCTGCCGAGATGGCCTCGAGCTCGAAGCCGTCACCGGCCTTCGGGCCAGCGAGGTTGAGTCGGGCGGTGAACACCAGGCCGGCGAGACCGGCGAGGAAGCCCATGTTGACGAACAACCAGAAGGTGACGTTGCGGGTCTTGATACCCGAGAGCTCGGCAGCGTGCAGGTTGCCACCGATCGCGTAGATGTGGCGACCGAACACCGAGCGGGTCATGACCACGCCGTAGATCAGGATGAGCACGGCCAGCACGATCAGCGTGACGGGGATGCCCTTGAATGTGGCGAGTGCGTAGGCGAACAGTGCCACAACGGCAGAGACCAGCACCATCTTGACGATGAACCAGCCGAGGGGCTCAACGGCCTGGCCGTAGCTCTGGCGGCCGCGGCGGGTGCGGATCGACTGGACGATGAACAGAACGATCGCAATGACCGCGACACCGATGGTCAGCGGGTCGACGTCGTATTCGCCGAAGAGGTTCGTGAGAAAGCCGTTGCCGAGCGAGCGGTACAGGTCGGGGAACGACCCGATGTTCGCGTTGCCCAGCACCACAAGCGTGAGCCCGCGGAAGATGAGCATGCCGGCCAGGGTCACGATGAAGGCGGGAATGCCGACGTAGGCGATCCAGAACCCCTGCCAGGCACCGACCAGGGCGGCGATGGCGAGCGACAGGATGATCGAGACCCACCACGGCAGGCCCATGTTCACCGCGAAGACACCCGAGATCGCGCCGATGAAGGCCGCGACCGACCCGACCGACAGGTCGATGTGGCCGGCGACGATCACCATGACCATACCGATCGCGAGGATCAGGATGTAGCCGTTCTGCACGATCAGGTTCGACACGTTCTGCGGTCGTAGGAGCACGCCGTTCGTGAGAATCTCGAACACCACGACCACAAGGATCAGGGCGAGGAAGATGCCGTTCTTGCCGATGTCACTGAGCACGTGGCTGAGCGCTGACGTGAACTTGTTGTCGACCGGGTTGACCCGGCCACCGGCGGCAGTGTCGTCAGCCGGCTTCGTCTCGAGATCGGACATCAGATTCGTTCCTTTTCCATGGTCATGTACTTGATCAGCGTTTCGGGTGTTGCATTCTCGATGGGTACTTCGCCGGTGATGCGGCCTTCGGCGATGGCATAGATGCGGTCGCAGATTCCGATGAGTTCTGGCAGCTCGCTCGAGATGACGATGACGCCCTTGCCCTCTGCGGCGAGGCGGTTGATGATCGTGTAGATCTCGTACTTCGCACCCACGTCGATCCCGCGGGTCGGCTCATCGAGGATGAGCACGTCAGGGTCGGAATAGATCCACTTGCTCAGAACGACCTTCTGCTGGTTACCACCACTCAGCTTGCCGACCTTCGACAGCACCGACGGTGCCTTGATGTTCATCGACTTGCGGTAGCCGTCGGCGACCTCGTATTCCTTGTTGTCGTCGACAAGTCCGCCCTTCTCGAGCTTCTTCAGCGCAGCCATCGAGATGTTGCGCTTGATGTCTTCGATCAGGTTGAGGCCATAGAACTTACGGTCTTCCGTGGCGTACGCGAGACCGTTCTCGATCGCCTCAGACACCGTGCGGGTCTTGATCTCGACGCCGTTCTTGAAGACCTGGCCCGAGATGCGTGTTCCGTAGGAACGCCCGAAGAGGCTCATGGCGAACTCGGTGCGCCCCGCTCCCATGAGGCCAGCGATTCCGACGATCTCGCCACGCTTGACGTTGAGGTTCACATTGTCGACCATGATGCGGGTCGGGTCCTGCGGGTGGTAGGCCGTCCAGTTCTCGACGCGCAGGATCTCCTCGCCGATGTGCGGCGTGTGATCGGGGTAGCGGTGCTCGAGGTCACGGCCGACCATGTCTTTGATGATGCGCTCTTCGGTGACGTCGCTCTTGGCGATCGTCTCGATGGCCTTGCCGTCGCGGATGACGGTGACGGTGTCGGAGATCTTCTTGATCTCATTGAGCTTGTGACTGATGATGATCGACGTGATGTTCTGGCCCTTGAGCGAGAGGATCAGGTCGAGCAGGTGATCGCTGTCTTCGTCATTGAGGGCAGCGGTCGGTTCATCGAGGATGAGGAGCTTCACTCGCTTCGAGAGTGCCTTGGCGATCTCGACGAGCTGCTGCTTGCCGACGCCGAGGTCACGAACCTTCGTGGTCGGGTTCTCGCGCAGGCCGACACGGGCAAGGAGTTTCGAGGCCTCGATGTTGGTCTTGTTCCAGTCGATCAGGCCGAAGGCGCCTGTGATCTCGTTGTTGAGGAAGATGTTCTCGGCGATCG
The DNA here is from genome assembly GCF_016907385.1 of Subtercola frigoramans. Taxonomy (NCBI): domain Bacteria; kingdom Bacillati; phylum Actinomycetota; class Actinomycetes; order Micrococcales; family Microbacteriaceae; genus Subtercola; species Subtercola frigoramans. The sequence goes on from NZ_JAFBBU010000001.1 coordinate 3,384,848, forward strand.
AGAGAAAGGGGCTGAGCGCAAGCTCCTGGTGAATGATGACGATGCCCTTGGCCTCGCTGTCACTGATGTCACGGAACTCGACGGTCTCGTTCTCGAAGACGATGTCGCCCTCGTAGGTTCCGTGGGGGTATACACCGCTCAGGACCTTCATGAGCGTGGACTTGCCGGCACCGTTCTCGCCACAGATGGCGTGGACCTCGCCGCGGCTGACGTCGAGCGTGACATCCTGCAGCGCCTTGACGCCGGGGAATGTCTTTGTGATATGCCGCATTTCCAGGATATTGGTGGTCACAATAGTCCCTCCCTCAGGCTTGCTGAACGTCGATGGTTGGTGGATGGATGTCTGGGGTGTTGCTTCGATACGGCCCACAATGGGCCTACTCAACCGGCGAAAGACGCTGGTTGAGTAGGCCCGAAGGGCCGTATCGAAACCGGTGGTGCGTGGTGTTAGCCGTTGACCTGAGCGTCGGTGTAGTAGCCACCGTCGATCAGAACGCTCTTGATGTTGTCCTTCGTGACGACGACCGGCTGCAGCAGGTAGGCCGGAACGACCTTCTTGCCGTTGTCGTAGGTCTTCGTGTCGTTGGTCTCAGGAGTCTGGCCCGAGAGAACGGCACTTGCCATCTTGACAGCAACCTTCGCGAGTTCGCGAGTGTCCTTGTAGATGGTCGAGTACTGCTCGCCGGCAATGATCGCCTTGACCGAGTCGAGCTCAGCGTCCTGGCCGGTGATGATGGGGAAGCCGGCGCCGACGGTGTAGCCCGCCGAGGTGACAGCCGAGATCAGACCACGTGAGATGCCGTCGTAGGGCGACAGGATGCCGTTGACCTTCGTGGTGCCGTCGGAGTAGGTCGACGTGAGGATGTTCTCCATGCGCGACTGGGCGGTGGCCGGGTCCCAACGCAGCGTTGCCACGGTGTTGAAGTCGGTCTGGCCGCTCTTGACGACGAGCGTTCCGTCAGCGATGTACGGCTTCAGGGTGTCCATCGCGCCGTTGAAGAAGAACGTCGCGTTGTTGTCGTCGGGGCTACCGGCGAACAGCTCGATGTTGAACGGGCCCTTGGCGCCGGTCTTCGCTCCGCTTGCGTCGAGAACGCCGAGACCAGTCAGCAGTGACGTGCCCTGCTCGACACCGACCTTGTAGTTGTCGAAGGTCGCGTAGTAGTCGACGTTGGCCGAGTCACGGATCAGGCGGTCATAGGCGATGACCGGGATCTTGTTGTCGGCGGCGTTCTGCAGCGTGTTGGTGAGCGTGGTGCCGTCGATCGAGGCGATGATCAGTGCTTTCGCACCCTTGGTGATCATGTTCTCGAGCTGGCTGACCTGGGTGGGGATGTCGTCTTCTGCGTACTCGAGGTCGACGGTGTAACCGGCTGCTTCGAGCTGCGTCTTGATGTTGTTTCCGTCGGCGATCCACCGCTCAGACGACTTGGTCGGCATTGCAACGCCGATGAGGCCACCCGCACTGGCGGCTGCGCCGCCGGTGGAGGAACCTGACGATGAACCGCTCGAGGAGCAGGCGGCGAGTGAAATCACCATGGCGCTTGCGGCCAGGAGAGAAAGAACAACCTTCTTCTTCACTGTATTTCCTTTCAATTTGTGCATGTGGACTTCGTTGTCAGCAGGTGCTGTGTGAAGGTAATGCGGTGGTGGGGTGATGCGGGGTGATGCGGGTGTTGCTGTGATTACAGGCCGTGCGCGAGTCGGTAGTGGACCTGGTTCCGCCGGATACCTGACTGGGAATCCCGGAGGTCTGTGCTCTCGCCGATGGCGAGAAATTCGTGGGTGGTAGTGCGGGCTTGCGCGGGCGTCACTTCATGGCCCCCTTGGGAGCCTGGCCGTAGACGTTCTGGTAGCGGTCGAAGAGCGAGTCGATAGCCGACTGCGGCAGAGGCAGAGGTTCGCCGAGCTGACGCGAGATGTGCACCGTTCGGGCGACGTCCTCAGTCATGACTGCCGCCTTGACGGCGTCTTTCGCGTCTTTGCCGATGGTGAAGACGCCATGGTTCTGCATGAGCACTGCCCGGGAACGGTGACCTGTGAGTGTCTCCACGATGCCGACGCCGATCGAGTCGTCACCGATGATCGCGAAGGGACCGACCGGGATCTCGCCGCCGAATTCGTCTGCCATTGCGGTGATGACGCAGGGAACCGCTTCGCCGCGCGCCGCCCATGCGGTGGCATAGGTGGAGTGGGTGTGCACCACGCCACCGACGGCGGGCATGTTCCGGTAGACGTAGGCGTGCGCTGCGGTGTCGCTCGAGGGCGACCGTTCACATCCGGGGGTGTCAGCAATCACTTCGCCATCGAGATCGCAGAGGATCATGTTCTCCGGGCGGAGCTCGTCATAGCTCACGCCACTGGGCTTGATCACGAACAGTTCTGCACCGGGAACACGGGCAGAGATATTGCCACCCGTCCAGATCACGAGGCCATAACGCACCAGCTCCGCATGCAGGTTCGAGACATCTGCACGTGCGCGGGCGATCGCTACTTCGATCTCGGGGCCGTAGTTCACTTGTCACCACCCGTCAGAGTGCATTCTGCGGCAGATGTGCGGCGGGAATCGAGCGGCATTTTCACGTGGGACGACTCCTTTGTCTGGTCAGGGCATGCGATAGCGAATCTGTCGCTTCGCATGAGTGTGTTCGGCGATCGAAATGTGAACGGTCACATTGGATGCCCTCATGTTAGTCATATCGGTCCATGACGTGTCAAGTCGCGATGGTCACGGTTCGGTAACTGCACTCCGACACCGGGAGAACCGCGACACGCGGGGCCGGAGGCACGAGCGCGACTCCTGAGCGGGCAGGCCAGCCGAACCTGTCCGGCCGACCTGGGTGGAGGGGTTCGCGGTGGGCGCGGGTATTCAGCGCGCGGGCGGTGCGGTGCTCGCGCGCACGATGAGCTCGGGCACCAGAGTCTGCCCATACCCGAGCTCCGGGTCGATCTTGCCGAGAAGCAGTTCGACACTGCGGCGACCGAGTTCGCCGAAGTCCTGGCGCACGGTGGTCAGCGGCGGCCAGAAGTGCGCGGCTTCGGGAATGTCGTCGAATCCCACGATGCTGATGTCGCCCGGCACGTTCAGTCCCGCCTCGCGAATCGCATGGATGAGTCCGAGGGCCATCTGGTCGTTGGCCGAGAAGATCGCGGTGAAGTCCCTCACCCGCAACAGCTCCCGCCCGGCGCGGTAGCCGAACTCTGCAGTCCAGTCGCCGAGGATGGGTGCGGTTGCCGGCACATCGCGCTCGGACATCTCGGTCAGAAAGCCATGCATCCGCGCTTCGGCCTCGACCCAGTCCTGCGGGCCGGCCAGGTGGTAGATGTTGCGATGGCCAAGGTCCAGCAGGTGCCGCGTGGCCAGCCGCGCGCCGCTGATCTGGTCCACCGAGAGCGCGTGGTCGGCCGAGCCTGCGCTCTGCAGTGTCACGAACGGGATCGTCAGGTTCATGTTGTTGAACGTTTCGAGCACTCTCACCTGCGGAGCGATCACAACGAGACCCTCGATGGCCTGGTCGAGAAGATGATTCAGGCCCAGCTCGATCGATTCGCGGTCTGTCGAGTCGAGACTCACCGAGTTGACGAAGTATCCCTCGGCGCGAGCCGCGCGCTCGATCGCCTGGATTCCCGATGCCGGGCCATACTGCGAACTGTCGGCAGCAATGATCCCGAGCGTCTGCGACCGGCTGGTGACCAGCACACGCGCCGCCCGGTTCGGGCGGTACTGCAGGTCGTCGATGATCTGCTGCACCCGGGCTTTTGTCTCCGGCCGGATGCTCGGGTGATTGTTCAGCACACGCGAGACCGTCTGGTGCGAGACGCCAGCGAGTCTCGCGACATCGCGGATGCTCGGCGCACGATCGCGCTGCGGGTCTGAAGCCACGCTCTGCCGTTCTCTGGGTACCGGGCCGCTGGGGATGTTGCTGGGGAATGACTGGTTCGTCACGACGATGTTTACGGTCACATCGCTGTGTGAGCACAATTATGGCGTAGATTCTGCGGATCGCCTGTGAGCTGAAATGTGACAGTAACATTCCATGTCAGGCATGTGACAGTCACATGGGTGCCCCACACACCGGCCCCGCACTGCCCCTGCACCGCCCCCGGCAGCAGACAACGCCCCCGCTACGCCAGCAATTCCGACAGTGTGTGCGTACCCGGAGCCTCTGAGAGGGCCGCCTGCGAGCCCAGCAGCCGCTGCAGCCGCTCGTTCAGGGGAGCGTCGATACCGGCCTTCCGCGCAATGAGAACAATCTCACCATTCAGATAATCGACCTCGCTCGACGCTCCCCTGGCGAAACTCTGCCACGTCGAGAGTCGCCCGGAGGTGTGGCCGGGAACCTCCTGCACAGCGAGAGAGAACCGCGGGGCATCCTGAACGACAGCGACACCAGCGGCCTCGAAGACCGCACGCGTCTCAGCGATAAGACGCTTGCGTGCGACCCGGCGATCCTCGTCGTCACCCGCGAGAACATCGAGCCCATTGGCCGCGTTCACCAGAAGCTTTCGCGCCTTCCACTCCGACACATTCGAAACGCTCTGTGCGTCGTACCCAGCGCCCACCAGGTCGGCCACGAACTCGTCCTGCACTTCGTCGCGCTGGTCCGGGTACCGCCCCAGCCAGATGGAACCCACCACGGGAAACGACGGTGAGACCACGATTCCCGGCGACAGGTGGCTCGCCGCAATGCCGATCGACACACCGTAGACCTTCGAGAAGCGCCGCAGGGCTGCGTCTTCGGTGCTCAGCCCGTTCTGGAAGGTCAACACGGGCAGGTCTGCCCCGAGCATCCGGTGCGCCTGCGGCGTCTGGGTGGGTACTCCGGCTGCCGACCCGGCAGTCGCGTCGGCGCCCAGCCCGGAGGCCGACTCGCTGACGTCTCGAATCGCTGCTTCGACGGGCTGCCACGCCCATTCGGCGAGAGCGGCTTCGGCATCCTGCGCCTTGGTGGCGATCACGAGCACGTCATCGGCGGTGAGCCGCACTTCGGCAGCGGAGCCGACCACCTCGAGTGGCACCACGTCTGTCGACGCCGGCCTCCGCACCGTGAGCCCGTGTTCTCTGATCACTGCGAGGTTCTCCCCCCGCGCCACGAGCACCGACCGGATGCCCGCACCCTCGAACTGCGCGGCGAGGATCGCACCGATCGCTCCCGCCCCCACAATGATGTACCGTCTCGTTCTGCTTCCGGGCACATCGGGCGTGGCTGTCGACACTGTGAGATCCTTACTGGTCGGTGGACGACGTCGACTGGTTCGCGGCGCCTGTTGCGAGGGCCCTGCCCGCGGCCCAGAGGAACGGCACCGCGTTCTCGATGGCCGCGGCCGTGCTGCCAGCGAGTTCGGTGAGCGACACCCACGCTGCGAAGTCGTCGGGGTCAGCATCCACACTGCCGGCCACCAGCAGGGCGAAGGCATCGGCCGCGCGCGCCAGGCCGAGTACGTACGACGGGACTTTGCCGTCGGCGGACTGGCCGTCGAAACGGCCTTCGCCCGTGATCACCACATCAGCGAGGGCGATCTCGGCGGGAAGGCCCATCGCTTCGCCGACGGCGACGGCACCGGGCCGGATGCTCGCTCCCCACAGCGCGAGCCCGAAGCCCGTTCCTCCGGCCGCACCCGCGCCAGGGGTGTGCGCGCCGGGAACACCGAGCACGCGCTCCAGCATGACGAGGGCGTCTTCAAGGTCTATGACGGTGTCGGCGTCTGCGCCCTTCTGCGGGCCGAAGACGGCGGCCGCGCCACGGTCTCCGAGCAGCGGATTGGTGACGTCGGTGATGACTTCTGCTCCGCCCTGCGGGAGCGGTCGCAGGGCCGCCAGATCGACGGAGTGGAGGTCCCGGAGGCCGGTGGCTCCGTCTGCGATGGGCTGGCCGGCCGCGTCGAGGAACCGAGCGCCGAGTGCGGTGAGTGCGCCGACTCCGCCGTCTGTGGAGGAGCTGCCACCGATGGCGAGCAGGAGTTCGTCGACGCCGTGGTCGAGTGCGGCACAGATGGCTTCGCCGAAACCGCGGGTGTGGGCATCCATCGGCCGGAGTTCGGCGAGTAGCGTGATGCCGCTGGTGTTCGCGAGTTCGACGACGGCAGTGCCGCCGCCTACGGAGCCGTCGGGGTGGCGTTCGGCGTCGGCCGGAGGGAGCCAGAGCCACTCCGCACTGACCGGCCGGTTGTCTGGGCCTGCAACGGTCACCGGGATGCGCAGGGCGCCCGGGACTGCTAGTGCGAAGGCGTCGATGGTGCCTTCGCCGCCGTCGGCCATCGGTCGCAGCACCACCGTGTCATCGGGGCGCGCTTCGCTCCAGCCGCCGCCGATTGCCGCAGCAACCTCCGCGGCGGTGGTGCTGCCCTTGAAGGAGTCGGGGGCGACGACGACCGTCAGCGAGGGGCTCATAACTTCAGTCTGCCGCATCTGCAGTCTGCACACTGCGGCGCGGGTTTCTCAGAATGGGGTGACTATTTGTCAGTTACTGCCAGTGTGAGCTATATTCATGATTTGTGGTGCCCGCCACCGATCACCTTCCGCCGTTCCGAAAGCAGGACCCATGCCCAGCCACGACCAACGCTCCCGTTCGCACCGTTCTTTCGGCATCGCGGTCGCCTCTCTCGCACTTGGTGCGACACTGGTCGGCGGGGCTGCCCTCTCGGCGTCGGCCATTCCCCTCGACGGTTCGGCGCCTCATGCCTTCCCTGTCACACAGTCACGCTTTCTGACGGCGACTCCGTTCGATCTGGCACTGTCTGGCGGCATTCCCGATTTCGGGTTTCGCAAGCAAGGCACCACTCTGACCCGTTCGTTCACGATCCTGAACACCGGAGACAATGACATCTCCATCAACCCGGCCGCTCTGACGGCAGTGACCACACCTTTCACCGTAGGCAGCCTCAATTTCACTGCGGCGACAGTCGTTCCCCACAACGGCACCGTCAGCTTCAGCGTCGCCTACACCGCTCCTGCCGCGGGTGTGAACTCGGCCTCTACCGCAAATCTGATCGCGACAGACCGCACCGACGGTTCGACCAAGACGCTCTCGATCACCTTTCAGGGCAAGTCGATCGCGACGGATCCCGTTCACTTCACCGTCGGAACGAACGCGGGCGGCAGCAGCATCGAATTCGGGAGCCTGCCGGCTGGCGGGTCAACTGAGCAGAACGTCAGCCTGCTCATCGACGGTGTAGTCCCGATCGCCTTCGACAATAATGACATCACTGTGACTGATTCGGCAGGCAACCCGTCCTCGAACGTCATCCTCAGCGGTTCGTCGTTCGGCGGGGTCGGCACGACCTACAGACCCGGGCAGACTGCGACGTTCTCTCTGGCATTCGCACCCACTGCTGCCGGCTCGTTCAGCGGAAACGTCCACATCGTCGGCCACCAGATCAGCATCGACCCAGAGCAGCCGAACGCCATCGAGAACGTGCCCTTCACCGGCACCGCCACGGTAGCCGTACCCACTCCGACGCCCACGCCGACGTCGACCGCGACACCCACGCCTACCGCCACGGCCACCTCGTCGCCAGGCACCGGGGGCTCTGGGTCATCGGGAACCACTGGCAGCACAACCGGCACCAGCTCGAAGGTTTCAGGTCACCAGCTCGCGAGCACCGGGCTCAACCCCGGTGTCGCACTACTCATCGGTGCGCTCGTGGTCGTTCTCGGTTCGGCCGCCGTCACCGTCGGCCTGTCCCGACGTCGTTCCTCGCGCTCCTGACGTTCACCTGTTTCGAGAGCCGCGGCGCTGGTCTTGTGAGGGCGCTGCGCCGAAATGAGGCCGGCGCACGCGCCTCACTTCGGCGCAGAGGACTCGAATCCCCACAGAAAGAACGAAAGACCGCGATTCCAGTCACTTCTGGCTGAAATCGCGGTCTTTCGCAGGTGGGGAGCGTCGGCTCAGAGAGTCGGCAACGTGGATCTTAGAAGTCCCAGTCCTCGTCTTCGGTGTTGACGGCCTTGCCGATGACGTACGACGAACCACTGCCGGAGAAGAAGTCGTGGTTCTCGTCAGCGTTCGGCGACAGGGCAGAGAGGATCGCCGGGTTCACATCGGTCACGCTCTTCGGGAACATCGGCTCGTAGCCGAGGTTCATCAGTGCCTTGTTGGCGTTGTAGTGCAGGAATTTCTTGACGTCTTCGGTCAGGCCGACCTCGTCGTAGAGATCCTGCGTGTACTGCGCCTCATTCTCGTAGAGGTCGTAGACGAGCGAGAACGTGAAGTCCTTGATCTCGTCGCGCTTGGCCTGGTCGACCCGCTCGAGCCCACGCTGGAACTTGTAGCCGATGTAGTAGCCGTGGACTGCTTCGTCTCGAATGATGAGGCGGATCAGGTCTGCCGTGTTCGTCAGCTTCGCGCGGGACGACCAGTACATCGGCAGGTAGAACCCCGAGTAGAAGAGGAACGACTCGAGCAACGTCGAGGCGACCTTGCGCTTCAACGGGTCATTGCCGCGGTAGTCGTCGAGAACGATGTCGGCCTTCTTCTGAAGGTTCGGGTTCTCGGTCGACCAGCGGAACGCCTCGTCGATGTCTTTGGTGTTCGACAGCGTCGAGAAGATCGACGAGTACGACTTTGCGTGCACCGACTCCATGAAGGCGATATTCGTATACACCGCTTCTTCGTGCGGCGTGATCGCGTCAGGAATGAGGCTGACCGCACCGACAGTGCCCTGGATGGTGTCGAGCAGCGTCAGCCCTGTGAACACGCGCATGGTGAGCTGCTGTTCGGCGGGAGTCAGCGTGTTCCACGACTGGACATCGTTCGAGAGCGGCACCTTCTCGGGCAACCAGAAGTTGTTGACGAGCCTGTTCCACACCTCGACGTCTTTGTCGTCTTGGATTCTGTTCCAGTTGATGGCCTGCACATTGTTGGCAAGTCTGAGCTTCTCAGCCACGGTCTCTTCTTCTCTTCTTCTCGTCACGGTGAATTGCTGGGTAGCGCGAAGCTGGGAGTACCAGACCAGCATCGATGCGCAAGGGTACGGTGATTTCGATACGCGACTTCGTCGCTACTCAACCAGCGCTGGTACTACAAAGCACAGCTGACGCAGCCCTCGACCTCGGTGCCCTCGAGAGCCATCTGGCGCAGACGAATGTAGTAGATCGTCTTGATGCCCTTCTTCCACGCGTAGATCTGTGCGCGGTTGATGTCGCGGGTCGTCGCCGTGTCCTTGAAGAACAGCGTCAGGGAGAGGCCCTGGTCGACGTGCTGGGTCGCAGCCGCATACGTGTCGATGACCTTCTCGTAGCCGATCTCGTACGCGTCCTGGTAGTACTCGAGGTTGTCGTTCGTCAGGTACGCGGCCGGGTAGTACACGCGACCGATCTTGCCCTCTTTGCGGATCTCGATCTTCGAGGCGATCGGGTGAATCGAGGCCGTCGAGTTGTTGATGTAGGAGATCGAGCCTGTCGGGGGCACGGCCTGCAGGTTCTGGTTGTAGATACCGTGGGCCTGCACAGAGGCCTTGAGCTCCTCCCAGTCGGCCTGCGTCGGGATGTGGATCGAGGCGTTGTCGAAGAGCGACGCGACCTTCACCGTCGACGGTACCCAGACCGCAGAGGTGTACTTGTCGAAGAACTCACCCGACGCGTACGTCGAATCGGCGAAACCGTCGAACACCTCGCCACGCTCGATCGCAATGCGGTTCGAGGCACGCAGCGCGTGGAACAGCACGGTGTAGAAGTAGATGTTCGTGAAGTCGATGCCCTCTTCACTGCCGTAGAACACACGCTCACGAGCGAGGTACCCGTGCAGGTTCATCTGGCCGAGACCGATGGCGTGCGAGCGGTCGTTGCCCGACTCGATCGAGCGCACTGACGAGATGTGGCTCTGGTTCGACACCGAGGTGAGGCCGCGGATGGCCGTCTCGACGGTGAGGCCGAAGTCCGGCGAATCCATCGTGCGCGCGATGTTCAGCGAGCCGAGGTTGCACGAGATGTCTTTGCCGATGTGGTCGTACGACAGGTCTTCGTTGTAGCTCGTCGGGGTGTTGACCTGCAGGATCTCCGAGCACAGGTTCGACATGTTGATGCGGCCCTTGATGGGGTTCGCCTTGTTGACGGTGTCTTCGTACATGATGTACGGGTAGCCCGACTCGAACTGGATCTCGGCCAGCGTCTGGAAGAACTCGCGCGCCTTGATCTTCGACTTGCGGATGCGCGGGTCGTCGACCATCTCGCGGTACTTCTCGGTCACCGAGATGTCGCCGAACGGCACACCGTAGACACGCTCGACGTCGTACGGCGAGAACAGGTACATGTCTTCGTCGTTCTTCGCGAGCTCGAAGGTGATGTCGGGCACGACAACGCCGAGCGACAGCGTCTTGATGCGGATCTTCTCATCGGCGTTCTCACGCTTGGTGTCGAGGAAGCGCAGAATGTCGGGGTGGTGCGCCGAGAGGTAGACGGCACCCGCACCCTGGCGGGCACCGAGCTGGTTGGCGTAGCTGAAGGAGTCTTCGAGCAGCTTCATCACAGGAATGATGCCCGACGACTGGTTCTCGATCTGCTTGATCGGAGCACCGGCTTCACGGATGTTCGACAGCAGCAGGGCGACACCGCCGCCGCGCTTGGACAACTGCAGCGAGGAGTTGATCGCCCGGGAGATCGACTCCATGTTGTCTTCGATGCGCAGCAGGAAGCAGGAGACGAGCTCGCCGCGCTGCGCCTTACCCGTGTTGAGGAAGGTCGGCGTTGCCGGCTGGAAACGGCCGCCAATGATCTCTTCGACGAGATTGACGGCGAGGGTCTCATCGCCATCGGCCAGACCGAGGGCCGTCATGACGACACGGTCTTCGAACCGCTCGAGGTAACGCTTGCCGTCGAACGTCTTCAGCGTGTACGAGGTGTAGTACTTGAACGCCCCGAGGAAGGTCTCGAAACGGAACTTCTTCGAGTATGCGAGGTCGTTGAGCTTCTGGATGAACTCGAACGTGTACTGGTCGAGCACTGCCTGCTCGTAGTACTCCTTCTCGACCAGGTAGTCGAGGCGCTCCTTCAGGTTGTGGAAGAAGACGGTGTTCTGGTTGACGTGCTGCAGGAAGTACTGCTTCGCCGCCTCTTTGTCTTTGTCGAACTGGATCTTGCCGTCGGCGTCGTACAGATTCAGCATCGCGTTCAGCGAGTGATAGTCGAGCGCCGAGACTGCGGCCGGCGCCTCGATCAGTGTGCTTTCCAAAATTCTTCCAATCCTGTGGTGACGGCCTCGAGGTCGTCTGGGGTACCGAATACTTCAAAGCGATAGAGGGCGGGCACCTTGCACTTCTGTGCAACGATGTCGCCTGCGAGGCCGTACGCCTCACCGAAATTCGTGTTGCCTGCAGCGATCACACCTCTGATCAGCGACCGGTTGTGGGCGTCGTTGAGAAAGTGGATGACCTGCTTGGGTACTGCTCCCCCGGTTGATCCGCCGCCGTAGGTCGGCAGCACAAGAACGTAGGGCTCATCGACGCTCAGAGCCGGGTCTTTGGCGTAGATCGGGATTCGGTGAGCGGGTTTCCCCAGCCGCTCGATGAACCGGTGTGTGTTGCCGGAGACACTCGAGAAATAGACGAGGTTCGTCATCATTAAGCCTCTCTGCGATGCCGATCAGCACAGGCCCGGAGCACCTGACGGGGGCAGGCGCTCTATGGACTCAGGCTACGCGAGCAGCCAGTTCAGCGATCTTGTCGGGGCGGAAGCCCGACCAGTGGTCGTCGTCGGTGATGACGACGGGAGCCTGGAGGTAGCCCAGCTCCTTGACGGCGGCGAGGGCCTTCTCGTCAACCGAGACGTCGAAGATCTCGAATTCGAGACCCTTGTTCTCGAGGGCGCGATAGGTTGCGGTGCACTGTACGCAGGAGGGCTTCGTGTAGACCGTAATTGCCATGGAATCGGCGCCTTTCTCATAAATCCGGTGACGGGAGTTCAACACTACATCTAGTTGTCAGCTTCTGAACAGACCCCTAGATGAAGTAGTTACACGCGTGTAATTATCCACAGGAATCGAAGAGTTTCCACATCTATTCAACAAGCATTGCGCACAGGTAATTCCGCGGAAACACGCCCGACTGAAGCCACCTGTGGATAACCTCGAGCTGCTCCTCTGAGGATAACTTTTGCCACTGACATTGCGACCGCTTGGGCGTGTCGCATTCGAGCCAACCGAGGCAGCACAGCTGCCACGGCGCTGGCGTCAGCTCTTGGCGCGACCGGCCAGACTCAGGGCGAACATGGCGAGCACAGCCGACAGCACGAAGCAGCCGGTGAATCCGAGTGACACGAAGATGGCCGCCGTCAGCGCGAGGGCGATCGCCGCCCCCGTCGAGTCCGAGATCGAGAGCGCCGAGGAGTTGAACCCCTGATTCGACGGCGTCGAGAGCCGCAGCATCGCCACCGACAGACGCGGATACATCGCCCCCATGCCCGCACCGGCGAAGAGCCAGCCGACAATGGCGATGGCCGGCGGCAGACCCCAGACCGAGCATCCGAGCACTGCCAGTACGGCGAGCAGCACCAACCCGATTCCGAGCCGGATGCTCGCCACGTCGCTGATGCGCTCCGAGTACTTGCCCTGCGCCCACGAGGCGCCAGCCCACGACACCCCCGCAACCGACAGGGCGAGCCCCGCAACGGCCGGCGTGAGCCCATACTGGCTCGTGAAGAAGTACGGCAGGTACGTCTCGGTGGCGAAGTAGGCGCCGGCGACAAGTCCGCGGAGAACGATGATCGTGGGGAGCCCGGCCGCAGCCCTGAGTGCCCCGGGCGGCAGCAGCGGCCGCAATGCCACGATCGCCACCACGACGGCCCCCACGGCGACGACCCACACCAGGGGCCCGCTCACCTGGCCTGCAAGGCTCGCTGCGAGCACGGCCGCGGCCGCCACAAGCGACCAGAGAATGCGTGAGACCTTCCACGGTTGGCCTGTGACGACGGTCGGGAACTGCCCCATCACGGGGACGACCATCGCGGCAGCCAGAACGACAAGCACGACGACGCCGAGAAAGACCCACCGCCAACCGACGGTCTGCGCAACGATGCCACCGATCAGCGGCCCGACGAGAGAAGGCACTACCCACGCCGCGGCGAAGGCGGCGAACACCTTCGGGTGCAATCGCGTCGGGAACACCCGGGCTACAAGCACGAAGAGCGCAACCGTCATCCCGCCTCCGCCCAAGCCAGAGATGAGGCGACCGATGACGAGTACCGGCATGGAGTACGCGAGACCGGCGATCACCAGCCCACCGCCGAAGCACGCAACCGAGGTGTAGAGCGCCCGCTTGGGGCCTGCTCGGTCAGACCAGTTGCCGGCCACCACCATGCCCACCACGCCGATTGCGAGCGGGCCGGAGAAGGCGAGGGCGTAGAGCGTGGCCCCGTCGAGCTCGGCACTGATCGTCGGCATCACCGTGGTCACGGCGAGCGCCTCGAACGCCGAGAGCAGGATGAGCGTGAGCATGCCGACGGTCACCCAGCGGAAGCGCCGCCCGAAGATTCCCTGCTCGGCTTCTTCGGTGTCGCGGGTCACACGTTCGAGCCTACGCGCTGGTTGAGTAGCCGGGCGAAGCACGGCGTCGAAACCCCATCGTGTGGGGGCTTCGATACGCGCTACGCGCTACTCAACCGGCGAAACACACTCGCGCTGGTTGAGTAGCCGGGCAAAGCCCGGCGTATCGAAACCCGGTCGCGTGGGGGCTTCGATACGCGACTGAGTCGCTGCTCAACCGACGGGTCTTCAGGCCGGGCCATCCACTGTGGCGAATGCCCGCACGGGGAACGTGCCGAAGCCGGCGACCTTCGGCGGCACCGCCGTGAAACGCGCGCCTCGGAACGGTAGCCCGCCGAGGTTCGTGAGGTGTTCGACGACATGGATGCCCGCATCCAGCAGCAGCGAATGTGCTGGCCGCGCTCCCGTACCCTCGGTGTTGTCGATGTTGAGCGAATCGATGCCGACGAGCGCGACGCCGCGCTCGACCAGCGCTCGGGCCCCGCCTTCGGTGAGGTACGGGGCGCCCAGGAGATACTCGGGCGTGGCGAAGTAGGCATCCCACCCCGTGCTGAGCAGCACAGCGGTGCCCCGCAGGTCTTCGGTGCCGAACGCATCGGCGGTGATGCCCCGGCCATCGAAGCCCGGCTCCGACTGGTCTTCGGGCGACGGGCCGGCGGTGGGGGTGCCAGCGACGCCCGGGAACTGGTACACGACAGCGGGCAGCTCCGCGAGGGTCTCGAGTGCGAGCGTCGACAGGTCTCCGCCACCCTCGTAGCGGTGGAACGGGCTGTCGAGGTACGTGCCGGTGTTGCCGATCATCCGGATGATGTCCATGCGGAATTCGGTGCCGGGAGCGTAGTGCGAACGCGAGTCTTCGCGGGTGAGGTGCGGCTCGAACGTCGGCACGGGCAGGCCCGGGTAGGTCACGAGCCCTTCGGTGATGGTGTGGCTGAGGTCGACGAACTGGCGTGACATGACTGGCTCTGCTTTCTCTGCGGGTGGCGGCCAGGGAGACCACGTGCGCCGCTCACGCAACACTAACAATGCACGGGCGGCTTCTCGGCGGGGTGGCAGGGCGGTGGGGCGTCGCACGCAGCGGCGTCGTCGTCAGTCCCTGCCTGTCGCCTCGTCGAGGCGGTAGGTGGGCCGCTTGGTCGCGAGGTCGAGGAACGCTGCGACCGCGGGACTGGGCCGGGGAGTGGCTCGCCGGGCGAGACTCAGTTCCCATTCGATGGGCTCTCCTGCGAGTGGCACGATCACCGTGCCTTCACGCGGCGAGGTGATCCCGTCGGGCAGCACGGCGATGCCGAGCCCGGCAGCGACAAATCCCTCAACGGCGCTGATCTCGCCGACCTCGGTGGTGACGCGGCGCACCAAACCCCGGGCTTCGAACGCCCGGTCGAGAATCACTCGGTTGCCGAACCCTCGAGGTGTATCGACGAAGAGTTCCTGCGACAGTCGTTCGAGGGTCACCGAGGGTTCTCCAGCGAGGGGATGCCCGAGCGGAACCACTGCGCTGAACCGCGTCCTCACAAGAGAGGTGAGCGTCAGCCCTCGAAGCTCAGAGGCTGGCAGCCCCATCAGCGCAACGTCGATCCGCCCGAACCGCACGTCGTCGGCGAGACCGGTGGAGCCTGCCGGCGATGCCGTGAGAGAGAGTTCGACCAGGGGGTGTTCCGCTCGGAACTCCGCCAGGAGGCGCGGAAAGTCGATGACTTCGAGATTGGTAAAGATGCCGACCCGCAATCGGCCCCGCAGCCCCGACCCCACGGCTCCGGCCGTCGTGCGCACGCGGGCGATGGCCTCGAGCGCGGCGCGAGCCTCAGGCACGAGCGACTCACCAACGGGGGTCAGCTCGACGTTTCTGGTCGATCTGACGAACAGCGTGCATCCGAGCTCGAGTTCAAGGGCCTTGATCCCTGCAGAGACGGTCGACTGCACCGCGAAAAGGGCCTGCGCTGCGCGGGTGAAGTTGAGTTCATCGGCGACGGCGAGAAAGTATTCGAGTTGACGCGATTCCATACTCCCTAGTGTGGCGATTGATCGGGTATTCACATAGCTGTAAGGCAAATCATTCGTTGGACACGATGAATTTCAAGGAGGATTCTGGTCGTATGAGCACAGGAACCCCATCGGGCGTCATCAGCACATCAAGCACAGCCAGCACACGCAGTTCAGCACGCAGCACTCAAGCGCCTCGCACCCGGCGGAGGCTCAGCCATTCCGTCGGATTCTGGGTCATCGCCTTCGCCTTCCTCACGGTGATGGCCTTCTCGACCGTGCCGACCCCGCTCTACTCGCTCTACCAGCAACGCGACGGCTTTGCGACGTTCCTGATCACCGTGATCTTCGCCGCCTACGCGATCGGCGTCATGTTGAGCCTGTACCTGGCCGGGCACGTCAGCGACTGGCTGGGTCGACGGCCTGTGATCCTGGTCGCTGTGCTGCTGCAGATCGTCGCGGCGGTGCTCTTCCTGTTCTGGTCAGACGTCGCAGGACTGATCGTCGCGCGGCTCATCAGTGGTCTCGGCGTCGGGGTTCTGACAGCCACAGCGACCGCACACCTCTCAGAGCTCCGCTCGGCGGCACGGGCCGATGGCACTCCGGGGTCGGCCCCGACCGTCGCCGGCATCGCGAACATCGGCGGCATCGGGCTCGGCGCACTGGTCTCGGGCGCCATCGCGCAGTTCGTCGCGACGCCTCTGGTCGTGCCCTACGTGGTCTTCCTGATCCTGTTGGTGATCGCCGCACTGGGTGTCGTGCTGGTGCCCGAGACGGTCGTGATCGCCGCGGAGCGGCCTGCCTACCGCCCCCAGCGCATCTCGCTTCCCGCGGAATCGCGGCCCGTTTTCTCTGCTGCTGCGGTGGCCGCCTTCGGTGCCTTCTCGATCTTCGGCCTCTTCACCTCCCTCGCTCCGGCTTTCGTCTCCGGAATCCTGAATGTTTCGGGCCACCTCACTGCCGGCGCCGTCGTCTTCTCGGTGTTCGCGTCTGCGGCAACAGCCCAGGTCGTGTTTGCCAGAGTCAGTGCGCGGCGACAGCTCATTCTCGCCGTCATTCTGATGGTCGCCGGCCTGGTGGTGCTCGCAGCAGGCGTACTGGCCCCCAGCTTCGCGCTGTTCGTTGTCGGTGGCATCATCGCCGGGGCCGGGGTGGGCATCCTCTTCCGCGGGGCCGTAGGCGTCGCCGCCCGGCTTGCACCGGCGGAACATCGCGGCGAGGTCCTCGCCGGATTGTTCCTCGTCGCCTACGCAGGCCTCGCCGTTCCTGTGCTCGGCATCGGAATAGCCGTGGCGTTCGCGCCGATGCAGCCCGTACTCGTGACCTTCGCCGGCATCATCGTGGTGCTCGTGCTCTGGTCGGGGCGACGGATGATCGTGAATTCCGTTCGCTGATCATCCGAACGCTGCCTTCCCAGCACCGACGATAATGGCTGCATGGTCATCAGACGCGGATACGACCGGCTCGTCAATCTGAGCGATGCCGTCATTGCGATCGCGGTGACGCTGCTCATCCTGCCACTCGCAGACTCGGCCGGCAATCTCGGCTCAGCGACGCCGGCGGAGTTCCTGCAGGAGAACTCGGAACAGCTGTTCCTGTTCGTGTTGAGCTTCGCGGTGATAGCGCGGTTCTGGCTGATCCATCACCAGCTCTACCGGTCGATCGATGGTTACACGATCCCGTTGGTGTGGCTGAACTTCCTGTGGCTGCTGACCATCGTGTTCCTGCCGTTCCCCACCGAGCTGCTCGGCCAGCGGAACGCAGCCACCAACCCGCTCACCTCCGGCCTCTACATCGGCACGATGCTGGTGACGAGCCTGTCGGGGTTGGCGCAGCAGGTGCTTATCTACCGCACACCAGAACTCCAGCTCGAGAGTGTGCGGGGCACCCTGAGCCTGGTCGGTGCCATCGTGCCGTCAATTGCGATGGTCATCGCGTTCGTGCTCGCCATCACCGTGCCGGGCGTCGGCGTCTGGGGCCTGCTGTTGCTCGTCCCCACGGGCGTCGTCGAGAACTGGATCACACGCCGCCGAGCGAAATCAGCCGGGCCCGACGGCACAGGGCCAGACGTCGACCCGTCAACCAACTGACGCCCCGAGCTCTGCCGGGCATCCGCCCCCCCTTCGCCAGGCCCAGCCAGTCGGAGTCCCGCATCGAACTGACGCGACACGCCCACTTTATGGATCGAGAGGGCGTGTCGCGTCAGTTCGATGCGGCGACGGGCGGGCGGCACGCCCCACGAAATGACGCGACACGCCCTCAGGATGAATCCCAAGGGGCGTGTCGCGTCAGGTCGGTTGGTCAGCTAGGGCTAGACGCCGGCGCTCTGCAGGTCGTCGATGAGGCGGTCGCCGGGAGCGGCGGGCACCATGGTGGCCTCGATGTCGGCGCGGCCGAGCAGCTCGTCCATGCGGCGACGACGTGACTTCGAGATGAGCGTCACGACCGTGCCCTGCTTGCCCGCGCGGCCCGTACGGCCCGAGCGGTGCAGGTAGGTCTTGTACTCGTCGGGGGCGTCGGCCTGAATGACCAGGTTGATGTCGTCGACATGGATGCCACGTGCCGCAACGTCGGTCGCAACGAGAACGTTGACCCGGCCGCTCGTGAGCAGCTGAAGGTTGCGCGTACGGCGGGCCTGGTTGAGGTCACCGTGCAACGACGTCGACGGAATGCCGGCACCGTCGAGCTGGTCGGCGAGTTCTTCTGCGAACGCACGGGTGCGGGCGAAGATCAGCGTCTTGCCTTCACCTGAAGCGAGCTGCTCGATGATCGCACGCTTGTCGCGCTGCTCGATGAGCAGCACGCGGTGGTCGATCGTCGAAGAGGCCTGGTCTTCACCGGCGACCTCATGCACGGCCGGCTCGACGAGGAACTCGTTGACGAGCTGGGCGACACCCTTGTCGAGGGTCGCGGAGAAGAGCAGCTTCTGGCTCTTCGGCGAGGTCAGGCGCAGGATGCGCTGCACGGGCTCGAGGAACCCGAGGTCGCACATGTGGTCGGCCTCGTCGAGAACGACGATCTTGACCTGCGAGAGGTCGAGGCGACCCTGCTCGACGAGGTCTTCGAGGCGGCCGGGGGTCGCGATGATGATGTCGGTTCCGCGCTGCAGGGCTGAGACCTGCTTGTACTGCGGCACACCACCGAAGATCGGAGTGGTGAACAGGCCGACCGAACGGGCGATCGGCTGCACGGTGCGGTCGATCTGCATCGCGAGCTCACGCGTCGGGGCGAGGATCAGGGCGCGAGGCAGGCGGCCGGGCTTGCGCCCCTTGGCTCCCTCGTTCTCCATGAGGCGCTCGACCAGCGGAGCGCCGAAGGCGATCGTCTTGCCGGAGCCGGTCTTTCCGCGACCGAGGACATCCTTGCCGGCGAGAACGTCGGGGATGGTTGCGGCCTGGATCGGGAAGGGACTCGGGGCACCCATTGCAGCGAGCTGGCGGGTGATGTTGTCACCCAGGCCGAGGTCGCCGAACGTCTTGTCGACGACGTCGGATGCGGTGGTCACTTCTGCTTCGAGACGCTCGAGGACAACATCATCCTGCGCACCGAACCGGGCTGCTGCTGCGGTGCCTGCACCGTCGCTGTAGCCGTTGTTCTCGCGCTTCGGGTAGAAGTCGCTGCCACGGCTGGCGCGGTCGGTGTTGGAGTCGCGGCGGTCGTCGAACGAACGCGCGGGGCGGTCGCTCGAGGTGCGAGCCGGGCGGTCAGCGTACGAGGGGCGCTCGGTGCGGGCCGGGCGATCGCCGTACGAAGGGCGCTCACTCGAAGTGCGCTCGGGGCGGTCACCGTAGGCGGGGCGCTCCGTGCGAGCGGGGCGATCGCCATAAGACGGGCGCTCGGTACGAGCGGGGCGGTCACCGTAGGACGGGCGCTCGGTGCGTGCTGCGCCACGATCGCCGTACGAGGGGCGATCGCTCGAGGTGCGCTCGGGGCGGTCACCGTAGGAGGGACGGCCGCTGGATGCTCCACGGTCACCGTAGGAGGGGCGACCCGTCGAAGCTCCACGGTCGGAGCTCGAGTTGCGGTCACCGTACGACGGGCGGTCGTTGCTGCGCGCCGGGCGGTCACCGTAGGAGGGACGCTCACTCGACGAGGAGGAACGGTCGCCATAGGAGGGGCGCTCGGAACGGCTAGCGCCGGAAGCGTTGCGGTCGCCGTAGGAGGGACGGCCGGTGGATGCTCCACGGTCACCGTAGGAGGGGCGACCGGTGGATGCTCCACGGTCGGAGCTCGAGTTGCGGTCACCGTAGGAGGGGCGACCCGTCGAAGCTCCGCGGTCACCGTAGGAGGGGCGACCCGTCGAAGCTCCGCGGTCGGAGCTCGAGTTGCGGTCGCCGTACGACGGGCGGTCATTGCTGCGAGCCGGGCGGTCACCGTAGGAGGGACGCTCGGTGCGGCCTGCGCCCGAAGCATTGCGGTCGCCGTACGAGGGACGACCGGTGGATGCGCCGCGGTCACCGTATGCCGGACGCTCCGAACGGGCGCCACGGTCGCTGTAGTTGCTTTCGCGAGTGGGGGTCGCTGCGCGCGGCTCCCAGTTGGGGCGCTCACCACGGTTGGTGGGAGCTGCTCCGCGTGTAGCGCGCTCGTCTGCGTTCCAGCGGGCCTTCTTCGGGGCCCCTGCTTCGGCAGGCTTGTAGCCTCTGTGGCCGGCGCTGCGTGCACCAGCGGATGAGCCGCCTGTGCCGGGGCTCTTGGAATACTTGTTGCCGCCGGTGGCGGGCTTCTTTGAGTAATCGGGCATGGTTCTTTCCGGGTTTTTTCATTTGCATGGCAAAGCGGTCAATACATTTGCGATTGACTTTTGCTGAACCCGGGCAGTCTTTGGCCGGGGCCGTTTCACATACGTGATTGTTCGAGCCTCCGCGTGCGTCCATTCACACGAAAACGAGAAACCGGCCCACCTGACTTACAAACCCATCCGCGCACGACGCGCGGTGTCAAGAGCCGACTTGCCTACGTTACACGAGACTGGGCAGAAGTGCACTAGTCCTGCACGAATTTCCTGTACAGATTTCCCGCACGGATTTTCCCGCACGGATTCTCCAGGAATGACTCAGGTCACGAGGCCCGGCTTCGGCAACCCAGCACGCGGCGAATGCGTGACGGCCGCCGGGGCGTCCCCGCCGTCGTCGATGTCTGTGCCCGCGCCCGTGTCGATGTCACCCCGCGCACCCGGGTTCGACCTCCGACCCCGGGCACCGACCAGCAACCAGCCCGTGCGAACGGGGCTGCGCCTTCTCGCGAGCGCGGCGCCGGCCAGCACCAGGCTGACCAGCAGCATCAGTGCGAGCACAACTACACTCGACCAGATCGGCCCAGCAGGGCCACCGGTCAGAATCCCCTGGATTCCTGAGACCGCGTAACTGAGCGGTGAGATCGTGCTGATGAACTGGAACGGCCCACTCAGAATCTGCACCGGGTAGACGCCGGCCGTCGAGGCGAACTGCACGGCGAACAGGATCAACGAGATGATCGCCCCGACCCGCCCGAATGCCGTCGTCAGCAACTGGTGGAACGCCGTGAACGCCAGCGCGACGAGAAGCGAGAACCCGAAGGTCGCCGGCAGCGACCCCCACCCCGCACCCAGACTGAGGTGCAGGTACGCCACCACGAGCACAACCTGTGCGACGGCCAGAGCGGATGCCCGGCCGAACATGCGCGACACGAGCCTCGCCGTCGACGCCGAACTTGCGAGCACAGCCGAACTCAGCGGCCGCAGGAAGAGGAACACCGCAAGTGCGCCCATCCAGAGCCCCGCCGGAATGATCAGAATGGCGATCACCGAGGCGATGCCACCACCGCCGTGCTGAACGCTCACGTTCACCGCGATCGGGTCGGCCGCGACGGCCGCAGCAGCGGCGGGGTCAGCGGCCGTGTTCTTGGCCAGCGCCTCTGCACCGCTCTGGAGCCCCGACTGCAGCTGGGTGGAGCCGGTGACGAGCTGCGCCGATCCTTCTGCAGACTGCTGCACGCCCGTGGCGAGCGACCCGAGCCCATCGGCCAGCGCCGACGTTCCCGAGCTCAACCCTGCCGAGCCGGCAGACAGCTTCGACGCCCCCGACGAGAGCTGGCCGATGCCGGATTGCAGGGCATCCAGACCCGACGTCGTCTTCTGCGAGAGTGTCGTGCCACCCGCTGAGGCCTGGCTGAGACCGCCGGCAAGACCCTGATAACCCAACAGGATCTTCTGCTTCTGCGCATCGGGCAGGGTCGACGTTGCGACAAGCGCCTGGATGCCCGGCTCGAGGCCGGCGGCCCCCGTCGAGAGGCTGCTCACCCCTTGGGTGTACGTCGCGACGCCATCCGAGAGCTGGGAGAGCCCGCCTGCGCTCGAATTCAGCGAGGAGATACCGCCGGCGAGCGAGTCGACACCGTCGGTGTAGGCCGTGACGCCCGAGCTGAGCGTGGCAGCACCTGTGGCCGAACTCGATGCGCCGGAGGCGAGCTGGTTTAGGCCGTCAGTCAGCTTCGACTGTCCACTCGCAATTGTGCCTGCGCCGTCGGCCGCGGTGGTGAGCTGGGTGCCGATCGTGCCGAAGCTGCTGAGCACGCCGCTCATCACCTGCGTGGTGATCGTCTGGCCGAAGCCCGCTTTGATCGCGGACGCGACCGTGCTCGCGACCACGCCGGCGAGATAGCCGTGCGAGTTGTCGGTGGCAATGTCGATGGAGCCCTGGACCGGGTTCGGGGTGCCCTGCGTGCTGATCCGCTGCGAGAAGTTCTCGGGGATGGTCAGCACGGCGAAGTAGGTGCCGTCGGCCAGGCCCTTTGCGGCGTCGGCCGAGTTCGTGACATTCCAGTCGAAGCCGGTCGACGAGGGGCCGGTGAGTTCGGTGACGAGCCCGCGGCCGGCGTAGACCGTCGACTGCGTGCCGTCGGCCGCCGTCGTGGTGATGAGCTTGTCATTGTTGACCACGGCGGCGGGAACCTTGCTCAGGTTGTCTGCCACGTTTGAGAACGCACTCGAGAACAGCCCGTTCGCCGCCAGCGGGATGGCGATCACGGCCAGGGCCGCGATCGCGAACCACCAGGCGCGCCTGCGGCGATACTGGCGAGCTGGTGACTGGTGCGTACCGACGGCGGGGGCTTTCGGCGTTCCGGTGGGTGACGAGTGCGACGTCATCGCAGGGATCCTTCCTGCTGGGCAGGTTGTAACAGGTGAAGAACAACGACGGGGCGCGCGTCGGCGCCGGCCGGGTCGGCGTGAGCTGGGTGTTCGGCGTGGTGCTCGAGAGCCGCACTCGCGGGTGAGGCCAGAGCGGTCGGCAGCCCGAGAACGAGCGTCTGCCCCTCTGGCACGAGCGCCGTGAGTGCGTCGAGGAACTCGCGGGCGTCGTCGATGGGTGACCCGGTGTCACCCGCGTCGACAACGAGAACTCCGGAGCCGTCAGCCAGGCCGAGCGAGGTGAGAACGAGGGATGACCCGAGCGGCGTCAGCTCGCCGAGGGCTGTGGAGCCACCGATCTGGCGCTCCGAACCGACGGCACGCAGGGCCCGGTTGATCGAGTCGATGCGGTCGTCGATCGCATCGACTGAGACGAATGGCCGGTACCAGGGTCTGGCGATGCTGAGCCTTTCGCGGAGTGCGGAACTCACTGTCGTCTCCGCGTCGGGCCGGGTCGATGAGAGGTCGACAAGGGAGACCCGACGACTGACGGCTCCTGCCTCGGAGGGCAGCGTGCGGGCCTGAACCTGCACGTCGCCAGAGAGCGGTTTGATTCGCCCGGCCAGAGTTGCACCGAAGAGCCGGCGTGAGGTCGTGTCGCCCAGCACGACGAGCGTGCTGCCGCGGGGCACAGAGACCGTGATCGGCCGCTCGACACCGTCGATGCGCAGGTTCTCCGCCGTGATGGCGTCGGCGGCATGCGGCGACGCCCACTCCCGGCTGGCGATGTGGTCGCGCAGGCCTTCGCCCTCGACATCCACGTTCGGCAACAGTCGCGCGAGGCCCTTCGGCAGCTTCCATGCCGAGTCACCGAGCAGGGTCATCACGGCAGGTACGAGAGTCATGCGCACCAGGAAGGCGTCGACGAAGACACCCACGGCGAGCGCGAGCGCGATCTGCTTGATCGCCCCGGTTCCTTCAGGAACGAAGGCGAAGAAGACGAAGAACATGATTAGAGCGGCAGCGGTCACGACGCGCGCGCCGTGCACAAATCCGACGCGAACGGATCGCCGGGCATCCCCCGTCTTCACGTACTCTTCGCGCATGCCGGAGACCAGGAACACCTGGTAGTCCATGGCGAGGCCGAACAGGATGGCCATCATGAGAATGGGTAAGAAGCTGAGCAGCGGGCCCGTGGTGTGCACGTTGAGGAGCTCGGCACCCCATCCCCACTGGAAGACGGCAACTGACACGCCGAAGCTCGCACCGACCGAGAGCAGGAACCCTGCTGCGGCGCTGAGAGGAACCGCGATCGAGCGGAAGACCATCGCCAGCAGAACGATCGAGAGACCGACGACGAGAATTCCGAACGGAAGCAGAGCCGCGGCGAGCAGGTTCGAGATGTCGATCGCGACCGCGGTCTGGCCGGTCACGGCTATGGAGACGTTCAGGTCTTTCTGCAGGGTGGAGTTCAGGTTGCGAATGTCTTGGACGACGACCTTCGTTTCGGGCGAGTCGGGGGCCTGGTCTGGAATCACCCGGAAGATCGCCGTATCGAGGGTGCTGTCAGGAATGCCCTGGCTGACGTAGACGACACCGTTCGCCGTTCTGAGCTCGTCGCCGATCTTGGTGAGCACGCCCTTGATGTCGGTCGACTGCGTGATGTCGGCGACGACGATGAGGGGGCCGTTGTAGCCCGAGCCGAAGCCCTCTGCAATCAGGTCGTATGCCTGGCGGTTCGTGGTGTCGGCGGCCTGCTGGCCGGAGTTCGGCAGGTTGAGGTCGAGGCTGAACGCGGGAATGGCGGCCACTCCGACGAGGCCCACGACGGCGATGATGAAGACGATCGGCGCCTTCATCACGATGCCGACCCAGCGGGCGCCCATCGACCGACCGACCGGCTTGGCACTGTTGCGTGTTGCCTTCGCATCACGCTTAGCCTGGCGACTGCCACTGCCACTGCCACTGCCTGATGCTGCTTCCGCGCCGGTCGACGCGAGCGCGGTGACGGGTGGTTTCGCTGCCGCTGCGCTGCCCTCGCTGTTTGTCTCGCGCCCAGAAGGACCGTCGTCTTCGTGCTCGAGCGCGGCGATCGCCCGGCGTTCGACCCTCGAGCCCTTCTTCGGCTTCAACCGGAGCTTAGCCATGCCCATGATGGCGGGGAGCAGGGTGGCCGCGATGCAGACGGAGAGAAACACGGCAACCGCAGCGGCAACACCCATCACACTGAGGAAGGGGATGCCCACAACAAGAAGGCCGAGCAAGGCGATGATGACCGTGGTTCCTGCGAAGACGACAGCGCTGCCCGCCGTCGCCACCGATTGCGCGGCCGATTCCTCGACCTCCATTCCCTGGGCGAGCTGTGTTCGATGGCGCGACAGGATGAACAGGGCGTAGTCGATGCCGACGGCAAGCCCGATCATCACCGCCAGCAGCGGCGCTGTGCTCGAGACCGTGGCGAATGCTGACACGGCGATGACAGCGCCGACGGAGATTCCCACGCCGAGAAGCGCTGACAGGAGCGGGAGGCCAGCGGCGAGAAGTGAACCAAAGGTGAAGAACAGCACGATCGCTGCGAAGAGCACCCCGAGTCCTTCCGAGGGGCTGACAGCGGCGCCTGTCTGTTGGAAGATGTCGCCGCCGAACTCCACCCGCACCCCGGCGTCGCTCGCGAGGCTCCGCGTCGCGATGACCTCGTTGACCGTGGCATCGGAGATCGACGAGGTGGGCCCGTCGAACTGCACCGTGGCGTAGGCGATCGTCTTGTCAGGGGCGATGGCGTTCGCCGCGTATTCGGAATACGGCGTGATCACCGAGGTGACGTGCGGGATCGTGGCGATCGCATCCGTGACCGCGGTGATCGCCGTCTGGTCTGCCGCGTCGGTGACACTCTGGCCCTCTGGTACCTGGAAGACGACCTGAGCGCTTGCACCCGCAGCTGCGGGAAAGACTGCCGCGAGCTTGTCGATCGTCTGCTGGGACTCGGTGCCGGGAATCGTGAACGTCTCCGAGGTGGAACCGCCGAGCGCGATGCCACCGCCGAGCACGGCCGCGAGGATGAGGAACCACCCGACGACGATCTGCCACGAGTGCCTGTACGAAAAACGCCCGATGGCGTAGAGAAGCGTTGCCATTGCTGTGGCTCCTAGGTGAGGGAAAGGTCGCTTGCGAGAGGGACAAGCAATTCAGAGACCACGGCGATGAGGGCTTCTCTGACCTCGTCGAGCGGTTCGAGCGAGACAGCGTCGCGCTCGGATGCGGAAGTAGCGAGAACGTAGGCGGCACCCGCCAGGGCGACGCCGAGCCTCACTCGCTGGGCAGTGGTGGGGAGTTCCGACATGAACGCGTCGCTGAGGCGCGTGATGTAACGACGAGCATCATCCACGACAGGGATGCCCGCGAGCGACTGGCCCTGGTTGATGATGATGTGCGCCTCGAACCGGTACTCGAGGAGATAGTCGATGAATTCTTCGACGAAGGCCTGGCGTTGCTGCTCATCGGCGATTCTGCCCAGTGAGCTCTCGAGCAGAATACCAATCTTCTCGACCGCCGGTTTCAGTACGGCTTCGAGCAGAGCTTCCTTGGAGGCGAAGTGATACAGCACGCTCGACTTCGCGTAGCCTGCCGCATCGGCGATCTGCTGGAGCGACGCTCCGGAGTAACTCGTCTCCACAAACAGACGGAGCGCGACCGCGCGCAACTCCTCGGCAGGATCGCCTCGGTGGGTCGGGGAATTGGTCACCCGACAACGCTAGCTGACCGCTCGGTCAGCTTCTGCACGATCGGTCAGAAAGACGGCTTCTTCCCAGCATTCTCGGGGCTCGCTAGCCTGTCGGCGGTGGAGAGACCGGCGCTGGAGACGCCGGTGTCGGCGGCGGGCTCGGCTTCGGGGTGACGATCAGCCGGCCATTGCTGGTGAAGATGCTCACGTTCGACCCACGAGTGACCCCGGAACCGGAGGGTGGGTCGGATCTCACCACCTGGCCCACCGGCTTGTCGGAATCGACCTGGCCTCCGTCGACCGTTTCGAAGCCAGCGTCACTGAGCCTGCGGCTCGCATCGTCGGGCGACAGCCCAGAGACCTCCGGCACGATCGAGGTGGCACCGTAGGTGAGATTCCGCGACGGGGCTGGGAAGGGATCCCCTCCGTAACTGTCGGCCAGGTCTCCGTAGAACTGCCTCCACATCAACAACCGCGAGATTCCGCTGCCGACAGGCCCGCTCCCCGGGCCGTCGATCGTCGAGCGCCTGATCGAGACGTGGCCATCGATGTTGCCGGTCCAGGCCGACGTCACCAGGTTCGATGTGCCGCCCACGAGCCAGACGTGCTCCTCATTCGTGGCCGTTCCGGTCTTGCCGAAGTGCGGAGTGCCGTCACCCGGGTCGGCGCGGGTCGCCGTGCCATTGTCGATGACACCCTTCATTGCGTACGTCGCAGCGACGGCGACGTTGGCGTCGATGACCTGGGAACAGATGGACTGCGGAACCTCGACCGGTGCACCCGCCGAATCGGTGATGCTCGCTATGGCGACGGGATTGCAGTAGACCCCCTTGTTGACGACGCCGGCGTAGGCCGCAGCCATGGTGAGCGGAGCGATCTCATTGGAGCCCAGAACGTCGGCGATGTTCATGCCGAGTTCGGCCCCGTCTGCCCGGTGCACACCAAGCGCTTTGGCGATCTTCTGCGTCTCGCACTGGTCGAGTTGCTGGGCCATCGCGATGAAGGCGTTGTTCACCGATTCTTCGAACTGGGTCAAGACGCTCGCACGCCCGCCGGCCTCGCCCGCGTCGTTCCCGACTTTGTAGGTGCCGCCTCCGTACCCTCCCGTGCACGAGTTCGTGAACTTCGACAACGGAAAGTTCTGGTTGTTCGCCCCATTGACGATGTCACCGAGCGAATGGCCCGACTGCAGCCAGTTGATCAGGGTGAACAGCTTGTAGGTCGAACCCACGGGGAAGCCTGTGGAACCGCCGAAATCGACGTCGGTTGCGAAGTTGATCGACGTCGAATCGGGGCCGGCATCGGGTACCTCGCTGAAGTTCTTGTTCTGCGCCATCGACGTGATCCGCCCGGTTCCGGGCTCGACGGTGACGAGAGAACTGCCGAGATCGAGGCTGTTGCCGCTGTAGGGAATGAAGTACTTGGTCGTCGCATCAGCCTGTCTCTGCAGGGCCAGGTCGAGTGTCGTGTAGATCTTGTACCCGCCGGTCTTCAGCTTGTGTGCCCTCGCTTCGGGTGAATCTCCGAAGACCTTGTCTTGTTCGATGATCTTCTTCACGTAGTCGCAGAAGAAGCCGGCGCCGTCTGCCGCGGTCTGGCATCCGGTCGAGGGAGGGGTGATGTGCGTCTCGATCGGCGTTGCGGCGGC
Organism: Subtercola frigoramans; assembly: GCF_016907385.1. Lineage (NCBI taxonomy): Bacteria > Bacillati > Actinomycetota > Actinomycetes > Micrococcales > Microbacteriaceae > Subtercola > Subtercola frigoramans. The sequence continues at coordinate 3,412,783 of NZ_JAFBBU010000001.1, forward strand.
ATCATCGAACTGCTGCTGGGTGATGGTGTGCGCCTTCAGCATCGACGGCAGCACATCTCTGTCTCGCCTCAGCCTGTTGTTCTCGGTGTGCTCTGCGTCGACGTCGAGCCGGAGGTCTTCGGGTTCGTTGACGATTGCGACCAGGCTGGCAGCCTGCGCCACGCTCAGGGCTCCCGCACCAACACCGAAGTAGTACATCGAAGCCGCCTGGATCCCGTAGATACGACCACCGAACAGCGCAATGTTCAGGTAACCGAGCAGAATGTCGTCTTTCGAGTACGTCTTCTCCAGGCCGATGGCGAGCTTCGCCTCCCTCAGCTTGCGGTTCGGAGTCTGGGCGGTCGCCTCGTCATAGGCCTTCTGCCGCTCGACGGGGTCTGTGATCGCCTCTGCACGCTGGGTCAGGATGTTCTTGACGTACTGCTGAGAGATGGTGGATGCCCCGCTCGAGATGCCCTTCTTGAAGAAGTTGCCCAGCAGCGCCCGTGTCGTCGACTGCAGGTCGAGCGCACCGTGCTCGTAGAACCGTGGGTCTTCTGTGGAGACGACGGCGTCTTTGACGTTCTGCGAGATGTCGTTCCAGCCCACCACCTGGCGGTTCTGCTCGAAGAACGAGGCGAGCAGTACGTCGGAGCCGTCGCTGTTCTTGGCGTAGATGCTCGACGTCTGCGAGAGCGCATCGGGCTTGATGTAGTCGGGCAGGTTCTCGAAGACCGAGATCGTCGCGTTGGCCCCCTGGCCTGCCACGGCGATCACGGGTGCCACCATCGAGGTCACCAACACGCCCGCCACCACGCTGAAGAACACGACGCCGAGCATCGCGCGGATGCCCGCAGCGACTCTGTGAGAATTCATCAGGTAATTCTAACTCAATAGATGATGTTTTTTCACTACTGGAGTTGTTCGAAATGATATTGCCGGGTCAGCAGAACGAGTAGAAAGAAGGTTGCTCCCGACGCAGCGACCTTCTGTTCAGACGCCGCGGAAAGGTCGCCCACGTCGCTGATTGTCACAGTGGTTGTCACTTTCGACGTCATGGGTATGTTCTCGATGACTACTGGATCTGTGAAGTGAGTCACATCGCCCAGAATGGCGAGATTGACGTTTGGCGACATCCGATCGCCGATGCCAATCGGCTTGCCGCCGATCAGATCAGGGATATCTGTCTGGTCTTCGAACAATTCGTCCGTGGCAAGGTGCCTCTCGGCCATGAACGCATCGCCCACCAATGCAGCAGCGCCAGAATCGGATCTACCCTGAAGCACATAGAGCCGGGCCATTGTGAACTGGCAAAATGTCTGCACGGTCGGTCCGCGCACAAAACTCAGCTGATTCTGCTGCCCTGACGTGTCGCAGCGATCGATCGCTCGAGAATCGACCGGAATCAATGGTGATGCATCCGAAACAGCGAGCAGACCAGTCACTTGCGTAGTCACAGCCAGGCGCTGACTCTCGAATTCGTTCGAATGATAGTCGGGAGTCAGATTCCCCTGCTGCGCCTGGCAGGCGGTCAGTGCAAGCAGTATGACGACGGTTGTGCCGATGAGTCGTCGAGGCCTGGCGACACGTCCTCGCCCAGGTCTCGCATTTCCACGTCGCTGGCGTGGCATCTAATCCGGATACTTTCCTGAGAGCGCTGCGTTCATCGAGTCCGCGTAATACCCCTGTCCCCGCACGTTCGGGTGCACAGCCTGTTGCGACGGCAACACCAAGGAGCCATCCGGGCCGGGGAAGGGAATCGTGAACAGGGAGTTGTCACCGGGTGTCGCCTCGTTGAGCAGGGCATTGATCGCGCTCGGTTCTGGCGTGGAATTCAGTTCGCTGCACAGCTCGTGGTTCGAGAAGGTCGCAACGGGGTTTCCGTAGATGACAACCTCTCGCCCGGCCGTTGAGTTGAAATGGTCCTTGGCGGCGATGATCGTACTGTTGAGACGATCAGACATGGCGTTGAGCCAGGCTCGCTGCGTTGACGCCACGGTCAGGCAGGCGGACTGGGTTTCGAACAGCTTGGGATAGCCCTGCAGCAGGATCTGGGCGTTGGGGGCCTTCAGCGAGATCTGCTTGAGGACCATCGAGATCGAGTCGGCGACCGGCCCAACGATGAGTTGATTCTCCCGCTCGGGCAACTTGACCGTGTCTCCCAGTCCCGTGAGCACACTGAGCGAACAGTTCGCATAGACCACACAGGCCTTGATCACCTCTGCGAATCGGGTGTCGTTGCCTCCGATCGTGAGCGTCACGAGCGTGGTGTTCTCATCGAGGAAGCCGCGATCGATCTGTGAATCCTCGCGAAACTTTCCGAAGCGGCCGTCGTGCATGAAGCCGTTCTTCGGGCGATCCGCCTTCGGAACACTGAAATAGGGCAGGATGTTTTCTGTCTGGGCGCCCGAGCAGGCCAGGAACTGGAAGTCCAGCGAGCTGGCGTACGCGTCCGCCCTGGCCCCGATCGACTGCGGGCTGGTCGACACGATTGCCTTTCGCACCCAGGCCTCCGACGAACGGTGGCAGGCGTTCCGGTCCCGGTTGAACCTCAGGTCGTCATTGTCATAGGCGTTGTTGTAGTGGTCGGTGCCGTAGTCGGCGACCGTGGCACCGTCGTGGTCGGTCTCTCGGTAGTACTTCGAGCCGTGATTGTCTGAGGCGCCCTCGCCCGAGGAATACGAATCGCCCATCGCCACGATGAAGTCCGCGGGCTTCGCGGCCAGCGGCTGGAACGCCACCGCGTCCCACGCGACGTCGTCGTAACCGTCGCCGTCGTGGGTGATGTTCGACAGACTCACGCGCGGAGTGCCCTCGATGTCGAAGACACCGAGGCTGATCCACGAATTGTGGAAGGTTCGCTGCGATATCGATCGCGTCTTGACGGTGCCGTCACCGAGATCGATCGTGTACTGGGCCTGCTGCGTCCACGCGCCATGGTCGGGCAGGTGTACGAGAATGCGGGTCCATTGGTGAAGTGCTTTGCCGAGCATCCAGGTGCCCGTCACGGCAAGCGACCCGCCGCCGTCTGAACCGTTGTCGTGGTTGCGGGTGTGGGCGAAGGAGAAGTGCCCGTTGAACCCCGCGCCGAGTTGGTGGAAGTCAACCTTCGACGGGTAGGTCGAGCCGCGTGAACCGAAGTCCAGGGCAAAGCTGCCACTCGATGTCTTCGGTGTGCATGCGGCCCGAAGCGGGGAGGTACCGCTCGGCACCGGGTCAGCGGCAGGCTGCGTTCCGTCGGCTACATCGTCGACGATCAGAATGCCGCCGCCCGGTGGCAGACCACGGGAGAAGGGGTCGCTGGGATCGGTCGCAGCCGTCGAGCAGTTCGGAGGGAAGCTCGTCGCATCGGCCTGGTAGGCCCACCCGGGGTCGAAACGCAGAGTCTCATTGCCGCAGTCCAGGTCACAATCCGTCTTCCACGTGACGGCCGCGTGGAACCAGCACTGGAGGTCATACTGCCCTGCACCGTTCTTGTGCAGGCACGGGCCAGGCTTGTCTCCCGAAACCCCCGGCGCAGTGGGCGTGACCGACTTGGTCTTGTCACAGTTGTTCGAGGCGGTGCAGAAGAGGTCCAGCGGCGGCCTGACCGCGGTGCGGTTGCCCGTCGTCGTCCACCAGGCGGGGCGGAACGCCGAAACGTATTTGGCCGTGCCACCCTCGACGCTCTCGAGCAGATCGTACGAATTCGCCGCGAACCCCATCACCTTCTCGGGATACGGCCAGTCCTGTGGATGTGCGGCATCAGCCGCATGACCGTCGAGGAACGAGGCCCTGTTGGTCTTGAAGTCGGGGTTGATCGGGTTGTTGCTCCAGCCGACACCCCACGGTGCACCGGCAACTCCCTTGTCGTGGAGGCCGGTGTTGTAGGCCCACACGGCGAAGAACCAGTTCTCGAGATACTGCGGGTCACCATCATTGACCGTAAGCCCCGCAGCACGAGTCTGGTTCCACTTCGCTTCGAGTATCTGCAGGCCCGCAGCGACGTTGGCCGCGAAGTCGAGCGCGACCGCCCTCTGCTTGAGCACCGACATCTGCCCCACCCGCATGTTGTCAGTCACCTGCGCGACCCCGTACCCGCAGTCGGCCTTGCCGAAGTCGACTGCCCAGCCGGTGTCGGCACTCGACGTGTTGATGCCATAGAAATTGCCGACCAACGGGTTCCCGGTCACGCCGGGGGTGGTGTACCGCGAGGCCTGGCTGAGGTTCGACTCCTGCGCGAGGATGCCCAGCATCACCTGCGTCGGAACACGCCCACCCCCGGCGAGCGCCACCGGCGGGAAGAGCCCCTGCGGCGTGTATGCCGTACCCACATTCAGATAGTTGGCCGGCCGGGCAACGTCGAGCTTGCCCACGACGGCCTGGTTCACGGCCCACTCCACCTGCCGCGGCTTCGGCTGCAGTGCCTGGCTGCCGGGATCGTTCCTGGCGACAGCGCACGTTCGCTCGGATTCCACCGGGTCTGTCGCCGACCCGAGCGCCTCCGTATCGACCGTGGGCTTCGCCCACACCGCCGGGTCAGCACCAGCCGGACCCGTCACGAAATCGAGCTTCGCCCCGGTCACGAGCTGCTGGGCGTGAATCGACACCGCCGAAGCGGGCATCGTCGGGTCGGCCCCATCGATGGACTGCGCGAACGGCAGCGTCTCGGTGACGGCCAGCTCAGCTGAACTCGAGATGCGCGAATCCACAGGCACCTGAGCCTGCTTGACCCCGGCCGGGAGCTTCGTGGACACCTTCGGCGACAACCCGGTGATGAACACCCCACCCGAACCGGCGGTCGAGATGCCCAGGTCGGTTAGCGTACCACTCGCCAGCGGACGCTTCGCCGCGTGACTGGCCGAGACATCGCTGACGGCCCACGCCGAAGCGGTCTCGCCACCGTGGTCGAGGTATGCCACGCCGCCGCTCGGCGTCGCGACGATGTCGTACGGCACCCCGTCTGTCGCCGCCAGCGTCTCGACATTCCCGTCGCGGGCGATCGAGACGAGCTCGCCGGCCACGCCCGCGACGATGGAGTCGCCCACGGGGATGGCAGTCGTCACGTGGGTCGCGACATCCACCATCGCCTCTGGAGCGCCCGCGGCTGTGTCGATGACGCGCAACTTCGAGGAGCCATCGCTCTCGAACTGCGACAGGATGACCGAGCTGCCGTCACCGCAGCCCGGGTTGAAGTACGCGAGGGAGTAGCCCTGCCCTAGATTGGCTACCTGCCCGGTGGTCATGTCGACGATCGCCCCGAATGCACCGCGCGAGAACAACTGCTCGTCGTTGGTGGCGCTGCGCGGCGCGTACACGACCGCCGCGTGGCTGTGGTCGGCCGTCAGGCACATGTTGCCGACCCACCGATCGGTCTCGATGCCCGGCACAGCAAGCGTGACGACCGGATGCCACGCATAGCCTTCGTTCGCAGCGGCGGCGTAGACCGTGAACCCCGTGACATCGCCGACCGCGGCGGTCGCCACGTCGTCGCTCGTCGCCCACCCGTCGCCAAGCGTCTCAGCCCGCAGCCCTTGCGGCACGTCGAACGACGTGTTCGGGTCGGGCGAAGGAGCAGCATCGTCGGACACCCCTGAGGCAGGATCGCCAACTGCTGGTGCCTCGCCCTGAGGCACTGCACCAGCAGCCTGCGCAATCGAGGCGCCCGAGAGCACAAGGGACACAACGCATAGCCCGACAAGCCCTCGCAGTAGTTTCACGACACCTCCCCGGCACCGTCGCCGTGCTTCGGCCAGGTGCTTCCACCACCTTATACTGAGTCATGCTCATTAATTGCGGTCTCGACGAAAGGCAAGAGAAATGAAGATCACGTCAACGGCGGCATCCACGGTCTGCGCGGGAGTTCTGCTGGGAGTGTTGGTCGTCGGGCTGACAGCAGCGTCAGCCCAGGCGGCCCAGACAGGAATCGGTGGCACCCAGTATTCGAACGTGCTCGTCTATGGCGACATCCAGCGCTATCACCCGGCCGGCACATCCACGTTCAGGCTTGACGGTTACCCGCTGTGCCTTGGCGGCGAGATCAGGCTGGGGCTCTTTCACTCTGTCGCACAGGGTCAGGTCACCAGCACACTAGCGAGTCGGCTGGGCGTCACCAAGAATTTCACAAACCTCAACGGGAGTACCTCAATCGCATCCGGTTACTACGGGGTTGACTCGCGAATGGTAGGCGGGTGCGCGGGCAAGAACTCCTGGTCCGGCCTGTTCTCGTACTAGTTCCACACAATTCACTGAGGGAGATCGAACAATGAAGAACAGAACCCAGGTCGGTGCCGTTACGGGTGGAGTCATTGCATTGGCTATGGCCTCCGCGTGGCTCTCAACTGCCGCACAAGCCGGCCAAGTGGGAACGCAACCCGATCTGGTCACAAGCCAGAGCGAGTTCGACGCCGAATACGCTGCCGCTCTTGACCGCTTGCCATTCGCGTTTCCATCGTCAGAAACAGGTTCCGACCCGTCGAAGGCCCCCGACTTGGGCGAAGCGTTCGCCGAGCCCGGCGTTGCGGAGAACGAGGCGAATCTGAGTTGGCTCTGCTCATGGGAAGGCGAGTACCTGATGGCCCAACAGTCCGGCGAGAAAGCCCGATCAGAAGTTGCGCTCTCTATGATCGGTCAGTGGCCCACACTCCCCTGGGTCGCAGATCACTTCCTCGATCCGGATCACGGCTGGAACCACGATGTTCTCGATCCAGCACGTGCGGGCGACTCGGCGGGTATCGCGCGAGATTTTCACAATTGCCGGTGAATATTGTCGGCCGTCGTTTCTCTCGATCAGCTGCGATCCTGGTCGTGGCCAGTGGCCTGCTGTTCCTAGCCAGCTGCACCTTCGAAAGCGCTTCGAGCCCGGCACTAAATCAGCGTTCATCAGGCGCTGCGTCGACTTCGATGGCGTCAGCCACGTCGTATCCCATGCCTGATTTTGGGCCGTCTCCCGCCCCAGCCGCCCTCTCAAGCAATGAAATAGAGGCCATTCGGAAGGCGGAACAGGACGCGGCATGGCAAAGGGTTGCCGAAACTTATCCCAGCGTGGTGCGTCCACCGGACTCATTCGACAGTTATCTGACGGACCAGGCTGCCTCGGATGAACGCGAGCGGTGCTACCGCGCGAATGATGTCCCCGTCGAGACCGCGACAAACAAGGCAGGCGATCAAGTCGCACTTGGCGCTAGCCCTATCACCCCTGCCCAAGCAGTCTCAGCATTCTCTTGTGAGAGTCGTTTTCGCACGCAACCCAGTGCTCCGCCAACCAGAGACCAGCTGGGTTACCTCTACGACTACCTGACGAGATTCCTTGCTCCGTGCTACACGGCGAACGGGTTCGACAATCCTCCTCCACCGTCACGCGAAGACTTCGTCAAGAGGTGGCCGGACCAGGACTGGTACCCGAGTTTCGGCGACGCCCCGATGGGAACAGATCACGAAGAGGCAGTCATGACCGCCTGCCCGGGACCGCCGTGAAGCATACGTCGACCGGGATCTGGAATTGAAAAGAGGCGGGCACCCGGATGGATGCCCGCCTCTTTGTCTGCACTCTGATTACTCCGGTGTGCCGAATTCATTCGGTGTCGGCACCTGAGCCGCCTCGGCGGCTCACTATCAGCACAGCCCCACGGGGTTGGCGCTGATGGCGAATTTATTCGATGTCGGCACCTGAGCCGCCTCCGCGGCTCACTATCAGCACAGCCCCACGGGGTTGGCGCTGATGGCGAACTTATTCGGTGTCGGCGTCAACCCAGTCGAGGGTCTTCGTGACGGCCTTCTTCCAGTTGCGCATCTGGCGGTCGCGCTCGGCAGAATCCATGTTCGGAGTCCAGCGGCTGTCTTCCTGCCAGTTGGCGCGTAGGTCGTCGAGGTTGGCCCAGTAGCCGACCGCAAGGCCGGCAGCGTAGGCAGCACCCAGAGCGGTAGTCTCTGCGACAACCGGGCGAACGACCGGCACACCGAGAATGTCGGCCTGGAACTGCATGAGCAGGTTGTTGGCGATCATGCCGCCGTCAACCTTGAGCTCGGTCAGGTCCACGCCAGAATCGGCGTTGACCGCGTCGAGAACTTCGCGGGTCTGGAATGCGGTCGCCTCGAGTGCGGCACGCGCGATGTGACCCTTGTTGACGTACCGGGTCAGGCCCACGAGCGCGCCACGGGCATCCGATCGCCAGTACGGCGCGAACAGGCCCGAGAACGCGGGCACGAAGTACGCGCCACCGTTGTCGTCGACCGTCTTGGCCAGGTCTTCGACCTCGGCGGCAGAGGAGATGATGCCCAGGTTGTCGCGCAGCCACTGGATGAGCGAACCGGTGACGGCGATCGAACCTTCGAGCGCGTAGTGCGCCGGTGCGTCTCCGAGCTTGTAGCCGAGCGTGGTGAGCAGACCGTTCTTGGAGTGCACGATCTCAGTGTCGGTGTTGAAGATGAGGAAGTTACCGGTGCCGTAGGTGTTCTTCGACTCGCCGGCGTCGAACGCCGCCTGGCCGAAGGTCGCCGCCTGCTGGTCGCCGAGGATGCCCGAGACAGGCACCTCGCGAAGCAGGCTGTTGTCGCTGGCCACCCCGTAGACCTCGGAAGACGACTTGATCTCGGGCAGCATCGACTTCGGCACTTTGAACGCTTCGAGGATGTCGTCGCGCCACTGCAGCGTCTCGAGGTCCATGAAGAGCGTGCGCGAGGCGTTGGTGACGTCGGTCGCGTGTACGCCACCGTCGACTCCGCCGGTCAGGTTCCAGAGCACCCAGGTGTCAGTGGTGCCGAAGAGGAGGTCGCCGGCGTCTGCGGCTTCGCGTGCTCCGTCGACGTTCTCGAGGATCCAGACGATCTTGGTTCCCGAGAAGTAGGTCGCCAGCGGAAGGCCGACCGTCTTCTTGAAACGTTCAACGCCACCGTCGGCCGCGAGGCGGTCGACGATCGGCTGCGTGCGGGTGTCCTGCCAGACGATCGCGTTGTAGACCGGCAGGCCGGTCTTCTTGTTCCAGACGACAGCGGTCTCGCGCTGGTTGGTGATACCGATGGCCGCGATGTCGTGGCGGGTCAGGTTGGCCTTGGAGAGTGCCTGGCCGATGACCTCACGGACGTTGTCCCAGATCTCGATCGGGTTGTGCTCGACCCAGCCCGCCTTCGGGAAGATCTGCTCATGCTCTTTCTGGCCTGTGCTGACGATCGTGCCTTCGTGGGTGAAGATGATGGCCCTGGAACTCGTGGTTCCCTGGTCGATCGCGATGACGTATTGCTCGCTCATTGTTTCGAAACTCCTTTGTCAGTTCGTGAAGCGTTGTAGTGCGTTGGCCGGCGAGTACTGAAGCCGGCTATTTCGGGAAGCCGGGAAGCAACGGCAGCAACGGGCTCGAGACGAGACCGGCGATCACACCACCGATGATCGGGCCTACGACGGGCACCCAGGAGTACGACCAGTCGGAACCACCCTTGCCCTTGATGGGCAGCAGGGCGTGAGCGATACGCGGGCCGAGGTCACGCGCAGGGTTGATGGCATACCCGGTCGGGCCACCGAGGGAGGCGCCGATACCGATGACCAGCAGGGCGACGGGAAGAGCTCCGAGTGCGGCGAGTCCGCCACCGGCGGGCTGGCGACCGAAGCCGATCACGACAAAGACCAGCACGAAGGTGCCGATGATCTCCGTGATGACGTTCCACCCGTAGGAGCGGATCGCGGGGCCTGTCGAGAACACGCCGAGCTTGTTGGCCGGTTCTGGCTCCTCGTCGAAGTGCTGCTTGTACGCAAGCCAGGTGAAGACGGCACCGATGATGGCACCGAGCAGCTGGGCCCCGATGTACGTGATGATCGACAGGAAGTCGACTGCGACTCCCTGGCCGAACTCCTTGGCACCGGATGCCCAGAGTCCAAGCGTCACGGCCGGGTTCAGGTGCGCACCTGAGGCGTACGAGACGATGACACCAGCAAAGACCGCGAGGCCCCAGCCGATGTTCACCATGAGGAAGCCGCCGTTGAAGCCCTTGTTCTTCGTCAGGGCTACGTTCGCCACGACTCCAGTACCAAGGAGCACAAGCAGGGCTGTGCCCACCAGCTCCGAAACGAAATCAATACCTAAACCGTCCACGTTGACCTTCCTTTTGCAGCAGCGATGCCGCGGTTATTGATGAACCTCGTTTGCACGTTTCACGTGCGGAACCAGAATGAAACCTAGTCCTGCTCGCGCCCCGTCAACAAGGCGTTCTGGTGCACATCCGTGCAGGTTTCTTTCAGGTTGCGGAACCCCTTACGAGTGGGCAGGCGCGACGGCCGGGGCCGTCAGGCTGAGCCCGTGGAAGAACACGAGGTTCTCCACTGCGAGCGAGCGCTCCGAGGTCAACTGGTTTGCCGACCATCCGAGCTGCTTGCCGATCAATGCGCTCAGCTCGTCGAACACGGGCTGAGTCAGACCACCGACGAACGCCACGATGGTTCTGCGCAGCACCACATCGGTGAGGTGAACGACATACTCCGATTTCACGAGGTAGTCGATCTCTGCCGTGCTGTACTCCGGCAGGGAGGTCAACGGAGTGTCGTCGGGCTGCTCCGCGATGTGCGCGATCACTGCCGTGGCCTTGGTTCCGTAGCGTTTGAGCAGTTGTGCCGTGCGTTCGGGGCTGAGACCAGCGGAGTGCTCTGCGACCCAGGCCTTCGTGGCCGCGGGCGTCGCCGGGAAGCCGACCCCTCCGCCGATCTGTAGGTCTTCGGTGCTCACGGTGCGTGACTTCTTCAGCAATGCGAGGGCCTCGTTGGTGAGGTGTTCGCTGAGTGCCCGCCAGGTCGTCCATTTTCCGCCGACAAGACTGAGCACCGGGGTCTTCTTGTCGCCGGCGAACACAGTCTGCTCAATACGGTAGTCGCGAGAGACGAAACCGGGCGCGGTGTCGTCGTGCTTCGGCAGCGGGCGGATGCCCGAGTACCGGAAGACGATCTGCGAACGGTCGACCGGAATCGTTGGGAAAACGTGCGAGACCAGTTCGAAGAAGTAGTCGACCTCCTCTTCGGTGCACACGCTCGGCTCGCTCGGGTCCGCGTCGATGTCGGTGGTGCCGACCAGAACACGGCCGTTGAGAGGGTAGATCAGCACGATACGGCCGTCGTTGTTCTCGAAGAAGATCTCGCCGCCGGCGCATGCCGTGTAGAGCTCAGGGTTGTCGAGCACGATGTGCGATCCCTTGGTTCCTCCCATATAGGAGGTCGCCTTGCCCAGGGCCTTGTTCGTCAGGTCGGTCCACGGGCCGGAAGTGTTCACGATGACGTCAGCTTTGACGCTGAATTCACGGCCGCTGACGGTGTCACGAAGAAGCACGCCGCCCTCAGAGTCACCGATCGCCTCGACGTAGTTCACGCTTCGGGCGTGAGCGGTGCCACCCGTTGCCGCGGCACGACCATCGCCGATGATGTCGAGCGCGAGCCGCTCGGGGTTCTCCACGGCAGCGTCGAAGTATCGGGCCGTGTACTTCACCGAGTCGCGCAGCTTCGGGAACTTCTGCATGGACTTCTTGTGGCCCTTGAACTCGTGGCGCGGCACGGAGCCTCCGTCGCGCGAAAACGAGTCGTAGCCGGTCAGGCCGACCTTGATCAGAAGCGCGCCGCGCTCCTTCGCCTTGCCACCCTGCTTGTGCGTGAGCAACCGCAGCGGCGCCGACAGAATCCCCGAGAACGTCGAGAAGATCGGGATGGTCGTGGGAAGAGGCTTCACGTAGTGGGGCGCGAGGCGCATGAGCCGGTTGCGCTCCTGCACTGATTCGCGCACGAGGCGGAATTCACCGTTCTCGAGGTAGCGCACGCCGCCGTGGATCATGTGGCTCGAGGCCGCTGACGCACCAGAGACGAAGTCGCTCCGTTCGATGAGGATGACGTCGACGCCCTGCAGGGCCAGGTCACGGAACGTGCCCACCCCGTTGATGCCGCCGCCGATGATGAGCACCTGCGCCGAGGGGCGATCGATGATCGCCTGGACGTCACTGCGTAGAGCAGTGGCCGGGGAATGTGCCGATGAGGTGTCACTCGCGTTGTTGTCAGTCACTGTGTACTCGCCTTCGTGTAAGTCCCAGGTTGCACCCGTGCAATCCGTGTGACTGAATCCATACTGGGAACTTCGACACGTTTGGTCAAGTTACTTGCACATACGTGCAGAGTGTGTGTTCAATAGCCGAGGCGCACCGTTGCGTCGCAGAATGCGCCCACGACCGAAGTCTCCCGAGGCCCGTGGGCCGGGCACCACCAAACTGATTCATGAAGAAGGGCTGGCCGTGTTATGAAGGCACCCGTAGCCGAGCATCCGGTCGCCAATGAGCGCATGCGAGACGCGCTTCGCGCGGCGCACCTCTACTACATGCAGGATCTGACGATGGAGGCGATCGCCAGCGAGCTGCACACCTCACGATCATCCGTTTCGCGTCTGATCAGTTATGCCCGAGAAGCGGGCCTGGTCGAGATCCAGGTGAAGACCCCGGCCGAGCGCGTCTCGACGGCCCTGCAGCGCGTGCAGGAGAAACACCACGTGACCGTTCATGTGGTCCCGGTGCCCGACTCTGCGAACGAAGTCGACCGCCTCGAACGCGTCGCTATGTCGGCCGCACGTATTCTCAACCAGTTCTTCGACTCGAACATGACGATGGGCATCGCCTGGGGCAGCACGATGAGCGCCGTCAGCCGGCACCTTCAGCCCAAGGTGACCCACAACTCGCAGATCGTGCAGCTGAACGGTGCGGCCAACACCCGCACGACGGGCATCGTGTACGCCAGCGAGATCATGAGCCGGTTCGGTACGGCCTACGGCGCCTATGTGCAGCAGTTCCCCGTGCCGGCGTTCTTCGACGACCCCGCGACCAAGCAGGTGCTGTGGCGTGAGCGCAGCATCCGTCGCGTACTCGACATTCAGAAGCGCATGGATGTTGCACTCTTCGGCCTCGGAACCCCGAACTCCGAGGTGCCGGGCCATGTCTACACGAGCGGGTACCTCGACGAGAGCGACTTTCAGAGCCTGCGCGCCTCGCACGTGATCGGCGACGTGGCGACAGTGTTCTACCGGGCAGACGGTTCGTCGTCTGATGTGCCGATGAACGCGCGCTCGAGCGGGCCACCCCTCGACCAGCTGGCCAAGGTGTCGAGGCGTGTCTGTGTGGTGTCGGGCAAGTCGCGGATGCCCGCCCTGCGTGGCGCGCTGGCGGCCCACCTCATTACCGACCTGATCGTCGACGAGGCTACGGTGCACACACTCCTAGAGGAGTGACCGCGGTCGCCGCGCGGGGGCTCGTGACTTCGGGCGGAGTTCAGAGGACATGTCGACGTAGGGGCCGCATGTCGCCGGAGTTCCGCCCGAAGTACCTCGAGTCCGGGGGAAGGGGCGGGTCAGGGCTTCCAGGCCGAGACGGCGTCCAGGGAGGCGACCTCGTCGGGGGTCAGGGTGACGGATGCCACGGCCAGAAGGTCGGGCACCTGGCTGGGCTTGCTCGCACTGGCGATCGGGGCGACGATGGTCGGCTTCGCGACGAGCCACGCCAGGGCCGTCGTGGTGATACTGGCACCGTGAGCCTTGCCGATCTTCTCGAGTTCGTCGATGATCGCGAGCCCCGCAGGCACGGCGAATTCGGCGGCGCCGCTGGCCCGGGGGCTCGAACCGGAGCTCGTGTCCGCGGCTGAACGGTACTTTCCCGTCAGGAACCCACTCGCCAGGGAGTAATAAGGAACGACTCCGAGGCTCTCCCTTTCTGCCAGCGGCGCGAGCGTGTCTTCGAAGGTGTTGCGGTGCACGAGGTTGTAGTGCGGCTGCAGGGCGACCGGCCGGGCGAAACCATTCGCGTCTGCGATGTCGAGCCATTCCTGCACGCGCTCGGCGGTGTAGTTCGACAAGGCGATGTAGCGCACGACGCCCTCCTTCACCAGTGCGTCGAATGCCTCAGCCGACTCCTCGAGGGGGGTGTCGGCGTCGTCGAAGTGCGCGAAGTAGAGATCGATCGTGTCGACACCGAGACGCCCGAGCGAGGCGTGGGCAGCGGCACGGATGTTCGCGGCCTTCAATCCCGAGAAGTCGGGGTGCTGGCTCACCTTGGTTGCGACGACGATCTGGTCGCGGTTGCCTCTGGCGGTCATCCACTCGCCGATGATCGTCTCGGATTCGCCACCCGTATTGCCGGGGACCCAGGCCGAGTAGGAATCAGCGGTGTCGAGGAAGTTGCCGCCTCCGGCAGCGAAGGCGTCGAGGATCTCGAATGAAGTGGCCGTGTCGGCCGTCCACCCGAAGACGTTGCCGCCGAGGGCGAGCGGGAAGACTTCGAGATCACTGGTGCCGATGACAGTCATGGGCGTCCTTTCACAGAATGGGGAATGGCGTGTGGGCCGGGGAGGGTGGAGCTGCTTTCAACGCTACGCCTGCTGGAGCACCATCAGCCCCCTGTCAGCGGGTGGCACCGCGAAGGTGAGACACTTTTCGTAAACAGCTTTTCCCAGCACCGAAGCAAGCCCTTCAGCATTCCCCCCGCGGCTCTCACATCCAGCAGGCCACCGGTCGCCCCGGTGGCCGTGAACGCTGCTCGTCACGAAAGAGCATCGTGCATTTTCTCGCCGTCTTGAGCATGAAGAACAGGGCGCTCATCGCCCTCATCACCATCGTCGTGGCGGTGTTCGGCGGCCTTGCACTCACCAGCCTCAAGCAGGAACTCATCCCCTCGATCGAGTTCCCCCAGCTGGTCGTCATCACCAACTATCCCGGCGCCTCGCCCGAAGTCGTCAACGACGACGTCAGCACACCCATCGAGAAAGCGGTACAGGGCGTCGAGGGGATCGACACCACCTCGGCCACGTCGAGCACGAACCTCTCCATCATCAATGCGACCTTCGTGTACGGCACCAACTTGGCCAGCGCCGAGCAGAAGATGAACCAGGCGATCAGCCGCATCAAGTCGACGCTGCCCGACGGCCTCGACCCGCAGGTTCTGAGCGGGAGCATCGGAGATCTGCCGGTCATCCAGATTGCGGTCACCGGCGGCGACACCGAGACGCTCGCCGCACAGGTCAACGCCAGCACCCTCACCGACATCGAGCAGGTGGCGGGTGTGCGTGCGGCACAGCTGGTCGGCGATGTCGGCAAACGAGTCACGATCACCCCGGATGCGGCCAAGCTAGCCGCCAACGGGCTCACCACGGCGTCGATCAAGACGGCCATCGGTACCAACGGCCAGCTCATCCCCGCTGGTTCGCTCACCGAAGACGGAAAGACGCTGTCTGTTCAGGCGGGCTCGAAGCTCGCGACCGTCGCCGACATCCAGGCCCTGCCCGTTCCGGCGACGACCGTCGGGTCGGCTGGGTCGGCGAGCGCTGCAGCCGCCGCGGCCGGTGCACCCGTCGTCACCATCGGAGACGTCGCGACCGTCGAACTCGTGTCGAACCCTGTCACCTCGATCTCGCGTGTGAACGGCGAGCCAGCGCTCACCATCGCCGTCACGAAGCTCCCGGCCGCCAACACCGTCGATGTCTCCAAGGGCGTGCGGAACCTGCTGCCCACGTTGCAGTCGGCCATCCCCGGGGCCACCTTCACTGTGGTGTTCGACCAGGCACCATTCATCCAGCAGTCCATCGAATCCCTGGCCACTGAAGGCCTGCTCGGGCTGTTCTTCGCCGTCGTGATCATTCTGATCTTCCTCATGTCGGTACGGTCGACCATCGTCACGGCGATCTCGATTCCCACCTCGGTGCTCATCACATTCATCGGCCTGCAGGCGGCCAACTACTCGCTGAACATCCTGACCCTCGGCGCTCTCACCATCGCCATCGGGCGTGTGGTCGACGACTCGATCGTGGTCATCGAGAACATCAAGAGGCACCTGACATCGGCCGAATCGGCCGGGCCGATCAACGGCGCCAGACGCAGCGACGTCATCATCGAGGCTGTTCGCGAGGTCGCCACAGCGATCACTGCGTCGACCATCACGACGGTTGCGGTGTTCCTGCCCATATCGTTCGTGCAAGGCACGACCGGTGAGCTGTTCCGCCCGTTCGCCCTCACCGTGACGATCGCGCTGCTCGCCTCCCTGTTCGTCGCCCTCACGATCGTGCCCGTGCTCGCGTACTGGTTCCTCGGCAGCTCCCGCAAACCGAAGAAGGCCAAGGCGAAGAAGGCCCTCCCGGAGGCCGCCGGCTCGGTGGCAACGCAGGCCGAACTCAGTGCTGCGGCTACGCTCGGGACCCCTGCCGACTCCGGGGTCTCCGTCGACACGGTGGCTGGTCGCCCGGTTCGCGAGACGCTCGCCGTTGCTGGTGCCGCCCTGCCGGGCCGTCGCTCGCGCCGCGCGTCGAACGTCATCGAAGACGAAGTGCCCACGGCGCTGCAACGCCGGTACCTGCCGATCATCGCGTGGACCCTCAAGCACTCTGTTGCAACCCTTGTCGTCGCCGTGCTCATCCTGGGCGGCACCATCGCCCTCCTGCCGTTCATGAAGACCAACTTCCTCGGCTCCAGTGGCCAGAACACCCTGACCATCACGCAGACCGTACCCGTGGGGTCGAGCCTTGCGACCCAGGACGCGTCGGCCCAGAAGGTCGAGGCTGCGCTCAAAGATGTCGCGGGCATCCAGACCATCCAGGTCTCGATCGGCTCGAGCGGCAGCACGCTGCGCGACGCCTTCGCTGGCGGTGGAGCGAACTCGATCACCTACTCGATCACCACCGACCCCAACGCCAACCAGGACGAACTCCAGGCCACCGTGCGTGAGAACGTCACAGCCATCCCCGACGTCGGCCAGATCTCTGTGGCGGCGTCGAGCGGCTTCGGAGCCTCCTCGGACATCACCGTCGACGTCACCGCAACGAACCAGGCTGACCTGCAGACTGCTTCGGATGCCCTGCTCGCTTCGGTCTCGAAGCTCGGCGCCATCACCCAGAGTTCGAGCAACCTCGCCGCAACCAGGCCCTACATCGCCATCGCCATCGACCGGACCAAGGCGACCGAGGCCGGGCTCAGCGAGGTCGCCCTCGGAACGCTGGTCTCGAATGCCATGCAGCCGCAGACGGTGGGCACGATCGTGATCGAGAACCACCAATACACGATCTACATCGCGAGCGACTCCACGCCGACGACGCAGGCAGAGCTCGCCGCCTTGCAGATCACGACCACGGCAGGCCCGGTGCGCCTGGACTCCCTTGCCACGGTTGCCCAGACCAACGGGCCAGACACCATCACCACCAGCAAGGGACTGCGAACCGCCACCATAACGGCGACTCCGGCGAGCGACAACCTGGGTTCGGCGAGCGCCGAGGTGTCGAAGGCTGTCGCAGACACCGCACTTCCCGCCGGAGCCGCAGCCAGCCTCGGCGGCGCGACTTCCAGCCAGAGCGACGCGTTCAGCCAGTTGGGAATCGCACTGCTGGTGGCCATCCTGATCGTCTACGTCGTGATGGTCGCGACCTTCAAGAGCCTTCTGCAGCCGCTGTTGCTGCTCGTCTCTGTGCCGTTCGCCGCCACCGGCGCGATCGCCCTCCAGGTGATCTCAGGCATTCCCCTCGGCGTGCCGTCGATCATCGGTGTGCTGATGCTCATCGGTATCGTCGTGACGAACGCCATCGTGCTCGTCGACCTCGTCAACCAGTACCGAACGCGAGGGCTGCCCGTACGTGAAGCGCTCGTGCAGGGTGCCTCGCGCAGGCTCCGACCGATTCTGATGACGGCGCTGGCCACGATCTTCGCGCTCATACCCATGGCCATCGGCCTCACCGGGCACGGCGGGTTCATCTCGCAGCCGCTGGCGATCGTGGTGATCGGGGGACTGATCTCCTCGACGATCCTCACGCTGATCGTTCTGCCAGTTCTCTACAACATCGTCGAGGGCGGCCGAGAGCGCCGGGGCATCAGGCGCGAGAAGCGGTTCGCAGATGCCCAGGCCGACGCGGCCGCACCCGCACGCCGGCTCGGCCCTGTGCTCGCCCTTCCCGCCGGCCCGACCGCCGGCCCGGATGCAGAGGCGCCCGCTCCCACCACGGAGTGAGATCGTTCCGCGTTTCTCCGGGCCGCTGACCGTAGCGTGACAGCGTTTCGGCTGACAATGGCTGGTTGCTCGATGACATGTAGATATTGTCACTAAACTGAGTAACTATCATGTTAGTCGATGCGCGCAGTCACTCACCGCACACGACAGAGATCTGGCTGAGACACAACGGCCTTCCGTACTTCGTTTCGGGTCGGCGCCGGGGCTCGCTCCTGGTGCCGCGGATCATCCCGTTTGTCTCCCTTCTGATCTGCTGGGACGCGAGTGCAGCGCTGCTGAACACCAGCGCGACCACGGTGAGCGAGGACACACCTCTGCCGGGCATCCTCGTGGTGTTGTGCACTGCCGTCGCCCTGTTCGTCACAGCCGCAGCACCGGTGACGGTGTGGCTCCTGGGCTCCGCTCTGATGCGACGCTTTCCACGCAGCACCTGGCACGCAGGCTGGCTGCTGATCGCGGGTTATGTCGCGGGCGCTCCGTGGTCACCGCATCAGAGCGGTGACGACCTCTACTCCGCCGCGAGCACGGCGGAGCGTGTTCTCGTGGTCTCGTCTGCCGCACTGCTCACCTGGGCGGGCGTCGGGTCGGTGTTGAGCTGGGTGATCCGTAGTTCGTTCCAGCAACTCGGGGCACTCGGGCAGATCGTGACGAAGGCGGTACCCCTGCTGATGCTGGTGGTCGTCTTCGCGTTCTTCGCCAAGGCGCTCTGGGAGATCACCGGCGCCCTCACGTTTCTCCGGGTTGCCGGCATCGTCGCCTTCTTCTGCGTTCTGGGCCTGATCTTCATCACGCCGATCATCCGCTCGGAGATGATCGGTCTCGACGAGCGGATCGACGCGGATGAGCGCTCCGCGCTGCTCAGCCGGGCGAACGTGGGTCGCATCGAAGACCGAGACACGGCACCGGGCCCACCGCTCGGCCACCTCGAACGATTCAACGTCGTCGCCATCATGGTGTTGGCACAGGGCATCCAGATGATCGTCGTCGCCGTACTCGTGGGCGTCTTTCTCGTCATCCTCGGCGAACTGACGCTGCCGGCGGCGACCCTCTCTTCGTGGCTCGGCCGACCGCCGGAGGAGGTTGTTCTTCTCGGGATTCCGCTCGGACTCGATGTTGCGATGGTGAAGACCGCGATCATCCTGAGCTCGATATCGGCGCTGAACTTCGTGGTCTCTGCAACGAGCGGGGCTGCCTACCGGTCGGCCTTCTACGACCCGCTCATCGCCCAGGCCCGTGCTGCACTTGCCGTGCGTTCAGGCTACGCAGACGCTCGCCGCCCAGAGGAGGGTTCAGCAGGCACACAGCGGGGGCGTTAAGCGGATTTGACGAACAATTATTCCGGTGTAGTGTCATCACACGTGACTAACGAACCCAAGTCGGCGAAACGCTGGATCATCGGCGACCCGCTGCCTAGCCACAAACTCGAGGGCCAGCTGCTGCCGAAACGCCTGGCACTGCCCATCTTCGCCAGCGACCCGCTCTCAAGCGTCGCCTATGCGCCGCAAGAACTGCTGATGATCCTGCTCATCGGCGGGCTCGCGTTCTTCTCATTCGCTCCGTGGGTCGCGGCGGCGGTCATCCTGCTGCTCGTCGTCGTTGTGGCGTCGTACCGCCAACTCGTGAAGGCCTACCCCTCCGGCGGCGGCGACTATGAAGTCGCCCACAAGAACCTCGGCGAGAAGGCCGGGCTGGTCGTCGCGTCTGCACTGCTCGTCGACTACGTGTTGACGGTCGCTGTTTCGGTCGCCAGTGGTGTCGACAACATCATCTCGGCGATCCCGCAGCTCAACGGGTTCCGGGTCGAGATGGCGATCTTCTTCGTGATCGTTCTCGCAGCGGTCAACCTGCGCGGGGTTCGCGAATCGAGCAAGGCCTTCGCGATTCCCACCTACGTATTCGTCGGTAGTGTTCTGCTGATGATCGTCGTGGGCCTCAGCCGCACCGCCCTCGGCGCACCCCCGGTCGCAGAGTCGGCCGACTACGGGGTGCGGGCGGAGAGTCTCGGCCAGGTGGCCGTCATTCTGCTGCTGCTGCGCGCATTCTCGAGTGGATGCTCGGCGCTCACCGGCGTCGAAGCAATCGCCAATGGCGTTCCCGCCTTCCGCCGGCCCAAGATCCAGAACGCCCAGCGCACGCTCGTACTCATGGGCGGCATCGCCATCACCCTGTTCGCCGGCCTCACCGCGCTGGCGCTGATCTCGGGCGTGCACTACGCCGAGAACGGATGCGAGCTGATCGGGTTCGCAAACTGCGACACGACGCCGCAGCGTTCACTGATGGCGCAGGTGGCCTCCTCGGTCTTCGGCAACAACTCGATCATGTTCTTCGTGATCCAAGCCGCCACCGCTGCTGTGCTGCTGCTTGCGGCCAACACGGCGTTCAACGGTTTCCCCCTGCTCGGCTCCGTGCTCGCAAGCGACTCGTATGCGCCGAAGGCCATGCTCACCCGAGGCGACCGCCTCGTGTTCTCCAACGGCATGATCCTGCTGGCTCTCGCGGCCACGGCAATCCTGCTGGTGTACCAGGCGAGCCTCACCAACCTGATCCAGCTGTACATCATCGGGGTGTTCGTCTCGTTCACCCTCGGCCAGAGCGGCATGATCGTGCACTGGGTGAAGCTGCTGCGAAGCGGTACGCCCGATCGTGGGGCGGTCATCCGGAGCCTGACCATCAACTCATTCGGGGCGCTGTTCACCGGCGTGGTGCTGATCGTTGTGACGATCACGAAATTCACCCATGGTGCGTGGCTGGTCTTCGTGATCATGCCCGTGCTCTACATGTTCATGCTCGGCATCAACCGGTACTACCGCGACGTCGACAAAGAGATCGAAGTCGACCCGATCACGACCTTCGGCGCCAAGGGCGACCACGCGATCGTGCTGGTCGGCCGCATGCAGAAACCGGTGCTGAAGGCCCTCGACTACGCGATCGCCGCTCGGCACGACTCGCTCGAGGCGGTGCACATCTCGATCGACGACGAACAGACACTGAGTCTCGAGAAGGCGTGGGTCGACCAGAACATCGCCATTCCGCTTCGGGTCATCGAATCTCCGTATCGCGATGTCGCCGAACCGTTGACGGCGTACATCAAGAAGCGTCGCGAGAAGCACGGCTCAGAGGTCGTGACGGTCTACACGCCGGTGTACATCGTCGGGCACTGGTGGGAGGCGCTGCTGCACAACCACAAGTCGCGGCGCCTGCGCAACCGCCTCATGCTGGTGCACGGAGTGACCATCGCCCTCGTGCCCTGGCTGCTCGACTCGACAGAGCTGATCTACGGGCGGCGATCTCGGCCGCTTCCCGGCCAGGAGCGCCGCGGCGACCCGATGCGGCCGGTGTTTCGCGCGCACACGCCCAGCGACCTACCAGACTCGAGGCAACCCAACCCGTGACAAGAAGTTCGTCACAGGCCGCGTGCTAAACTCGCAGATAGATTTCAACGTATTCAACTCATCCGGGTGGCTGCACATCTTCCCCCGGCCCGAAAGGTGAGGGGGTCTCGCATGGGGCGCGGCCGTCAAAAAGCAAAGCACACCAAAGTTGCGCGCGAGCTGAAGTATTTCAGCCCTGACACCAACTACAGTGCACTCGAGCGCGAGTTGGGCACTCACTCCGAACCCGACTTCGCGGCACTGGCTGCAAAGTACGACACCGACGATTCCGACGACGAGTTGGATGACGACGACCTTGAAGACGACGATTCCGACGATGTCGCGGGCGGGTACGACCAGCTCGGCAATCGGCTGGGCAGCAGCCTGAGCGACCCATACCAGAGCCGTTACCTGCCGAACGACGAGCAGCGCCGCGCGTAGGGCGTGTCTCCCAACTCCGGGCCGAAGCGAGCAGCACGTCTCGAGGTGGCCTGCAAGGCCGAAGAGGTGTTCGCACTGGAAGTGCGGGCGACGATGAGTACGCCGCAGGGCGCCTCGAGACGCGCAGCGCAGCTGGCGCGGAGTTGGGAGACGCGCCCTAGCTCGTTACTCCTCGTCGCCGCCTTCGAGCCGCTCGACGGTGATGGTGCGGGCCGACCTTCGTGCCGACCGCTCGATGAGCAGCGCCACCACTGCTCCCACGCCGATTCCGACGACGACGAACACGAGCGCCAGAAAACCGAATACCTGGGCCAGGTTGAAACCCTGGGAGCCTGAGAAGGCAAGCGTCAGGATGATCGCGACGACGACCCCGGCGATCGCACCGACAGCGAAGAACCTGAAGTACCGCGGGGCGCGGTGAATGGTGACGATGTCGTCGCCGGCAACCGTTTCGACGGGGAACTCGGGAATGTCACTCACCTCACCATTGTGGCGTACGAGTCTGGGTGTCTGTGCTGTGGGGCGGTCTGCCCCGGTCAGCGGAGCCCGGTGATGGGCACGTAACCCGTGAGGTCCGCTCGCTGCCCCGAGGCGTGAACCCGCCCCGACTGCACCCCCGCTGCCCAGTCGAGCCGGCCCGTGACGAGCGACAGCCAGGTCTCCGCATCGGTCTCGACGACGTTGGGCGGGGTTCCGCGTGTGTGCCCCGGGCCCTCGATGCACTGGATCGCACCGAAGGGAGGCACCCTCACCTCGACGGTATTGCCCTTCGCCTGTTCGGCGAGAACCTGCAGCGAGTACCTGACAGCGGTGGCGAGTGTGTCGCGGCTGACCCCTGCCAAGCGGGCTGCTGATGCTGCTGCTGATGCTGATGCTGATGCTGATGCTGATGCGGGCATCGAATCCGGCCCAGCGGGATCGTTCGACCTCGAGGGGAGGTCGGAGATCGCACGAACGGCGGCCAATGCGCTCAATCCTGTTTCCTCTGGAATCTTCGCCCGTGCCACGGTCACCAGACTAGGCGGCGAACGGGCGACGCGGTACGCACCGGCCGAAGGGTTTTCGCGAGGCCGGGAGCTGGGGGGTACTCCTCGGCCCCGCGAAAGGTGTTCGTGCAGAAGCCGGCTGGGGGGTTACCGGCTACTGCACGAAGGGGTTCGTGTGACGGACGGGGTCTTGGGGGGTGTCACGCCCGCCACACGAGATTGTGGGGTAACTCGTGCAGCAGGTGGCCGGGTTAGGGGGAAACTCGACCACCCGCCGCACTGAGTCCGTGAGGTCAGAATCGGCCTCACACAGATAAGAGAGTGGTGCACCCGGCTTTCATTACGCGGTTACGCAAACTTCTTCGAATTTCTTTTCCGACGATTCGCGCCCCCCACGATGCCCGACCCCGACCGCCTTCGCCCACGCCCTCCAGCCCGCGCCTGGGACGCCTCGGCCCTAGAATCATCGAGTGAAGATTCTCGTTCTTGGTTCCGGTGCCCGCGAGCACGCCATCGTCAGTGCGCTGCTCGGCGAAGACGAGATTCACGAGATCATGGTTGCGCCGGGCAACGCCGGGATCGCCAGCGCCAGCACGAACGTCACGGTTGCCCCTCTCGACGCCAATGACCCCGGTGCGGTGACGAACTTCGCCAATCAGCACAGCATCCAACTCGTCGTCATCGGCCCGGAGGCCCCCCTTGTCGCCGGCGTCGCCGACGCCCTGCGAACCCGTGGCATCGCTGTCTTCGGGCCGAGCCAGGCCGCCGCCGCTCTCGAAGGCAGCAAGACCTTCGCCAAACGCATCATGGATGCGGCGGGTGTACCGACGGGCCGCGCCCTGCGCGCGGTGACCTCTGCCGATGTCGAATCGGCCCTCGACAGCTTCGGTGCACCCTACGTCGTCAAGGCCGACGGGCTCGCCGCAGGCAAGGGAGTGCTCGTCACGTCAGACCGCGCGGCAGCCCAGCAGCACGCCTCGACCTGGCTCGCCCACGGCGACGTGCTCTTCGAGGAGTTCCTCGACGGCCAGGAGGTCTCACTGTTCTTCGTGAGCGATGGCCACACGGTTGTGCCGCTCTCGCCCGCCCAGGACTACAAGCGCCTGCTCAACGGCGACCAGGGCCCGAACACCGGCGGAATGGGCGCCTACTCGCCGCTGCCCTGGCTAGACGACGAGTTCGAGAGCGAAGAGGACTTCGTGCAGGAGGTCCTGGTCTCGATAGCGCTGCCGACCATCCGGCAGCTTGCGCACGAAGGCACCCCCTTCGTCGGGCTTCTCTACTGCGGGCTGATCCTGACCAGCTCGGGCATCCGGGTGATCGAGTTCAACGCCCGCTTCGGCGACCCCGAGACCCAGGTCGTGCTGCCGCGGCTGACCAGCTCGCTGAGTGGGCTGCTGCTCGCGGCGGCGACCGGAACCCTCGGCGCAGTTCCCCAGCCGACCTTCTCCACCGACCGCGCCGTCACCGTCGTGCTCGCGAGCGAGAACTACCCGGAACCGCCTGTCGTCGGCCGCGAGATCACCGGGCTCGCCGCCGCAGCCGAGGTTGAGGGCGTGCACGTCACGCACGCAGCAACGGCCTTCGGCGCGAGTGCCGAAGGCCAGGTGGATGACCGGCTGCTCTCCACCGGCGGCCGGGTGTTGAGCGTGGTGGCCCTCGGCTCCACCTTCACCGAGGCACGCCGCCGGGCGTATGCGGCCATCGGACTGATCGGGCTCGAAGGATCGCACTACCGCACCGACATCGCGGCACGCGTCGAGGAGCAGGCCGCAGGCGGCAGCACATCCGATGGCACGTCGGCTGTCGGCTCGGGGCTGGCCCTCGACTCGGAGTCACCAACTTCTGGGATCGCGACGTCTGGACCGGCCGCTGCTGCGGCAGGCGGAACGGTCGCGGGGGCCGACCCGGGCATCCCGAGCAGCGCGGAACAGATCGACGGCTGGCGGCACGTGTACTCCGGCAAGGTGCGCGACCTGTACGTGCCTGCCGCGTCGACATCGCTCGCCGACGCGACTGCGGTACTCGTGGTCGCGAGCGACCGGGTGAGCGCGTTCGACTTCGTGCTGGAGCCGGGCATCCCACAGAAGGGCGAGCTGCTCACAACGCTCAGTCGTTGGTGGTTCGGGCAGCTCGATGGGTTCGCGAACCACGTGCTCGAGGGTTCGTCCGTCGCACAGTCGACTCCCGCCGGCGGAGCCGCCCCCGCTGTTCCCGCCCGCTTCGCCGCGCGATCGATGGTGGTGAAGCCCCTCGACATGTTCCCGATCGAGTGCGTGGTGCGCGGGTACCTCGCCGGCAGCGGCTGGGCCGAGTACCAGAAGACCCAGAGCGTGTGCGGGGTCGCCCTGCCTGCCGGGCTTCGCGACGGAGACAGGCTGCCGAGCCCGATCTACACCCCGGCGTTCAAAGCCGAACTGGGCGACCACGACGAGAACATCACGTTCGAGCGCACGGTTGAGCTGGTCGGAGGCGATGTCGCCGCCGAGCTGCGGCGACTCTCGCTCGAGGTCTATGCCCGGGCATCCGGTATCGCCGAAGCGCGCGGCATCATTCTCGCCGACACCAAGTTCGAGTTCGGCGCCGACCGCGACACCGGCGAGATCACCCTGGCCGACGAGGTGCTCACCAGCGACTCGAGCAGGTTCTGGGATGCTGCGGCCTACGGCTCAGGCGAGCGCACGGCCAGCTTCGACAAGCAGATCGTGCGCAACTGGCTCGCCGCGAACTGGGACAAGACGGGTACCCCGCCCGCTCTGCCCGCCGCGATCGTCGAGCAGACCGCTGCGCGCTACCGCGAACTCATCGCGCGGCTGACCGGCCCCGTCGCGTAGCCAACGCTCGCGGGCCCGTCGGGTGCGCGAAAACGTCCCCACGTCCGGCAGTTTCGGGCCGTTTGACCGCACCCAGGCGAGCGCGATCAGTCGGCGTAGGCGCCCACGAGTCGCACAGCACCGCCGTCGACACCCTTCGCACCCTGCTCGAAGCCGGTGAAGTCGCGGGCTGCGGTCGACACGACTCCGACCTGCCAGGTGTGGATGCCGTCGCACTCGAGGGCGGCGGTTATCGCGGCGGCCGCACCCGGGTCGACCACCAGGATCATGCCGATGCCCAGGTTCCACGTGCCCTCTGCGCTCTCGAGCGTGGAGCCTGCGAGATCGCCCAGAACGCGGAAGACGGGCAGCGGCGACCACGTCGACCGGTCCACCTCCACCCAGGAGCCGAGCGGCAGCACGCGCGCGAGGTTCGCGGCGATTCCGCCACCGGTGACATGGCTGATCGAGTGGATGGCTGCCGCTGCGGCTGCACCCCGGTCGGCGGGGCCCGGCGCGCCATCGAAGCCCTGGGGCCCGGCGCTGCCGAGCAACCGCAGCAGCGGAAGCGTGTAGAGCCGGGTCGGCTCGAGCAGGGCCTCACCGACGATGCCGCCGAGTTCGGCCGAGACGGAGGTGTACGACACCGAGGCTCCGGCGAGAATGTGCCGCACCAGCGAGAATCCGTTGGAGTGCAGCCCCGACGACTCGAGCGCGAGAACCACGTCGCCGTCGGCGACGCGCTCGGGGCCGAGCAGGGCATCCGCTTCGACGACGCCTGTTGCAGCGCCCGCGACGTCGTAGTCGTCGGGCCCCAGGAGCCCTGGATGCTCGGCCGTCTCTCCGCCGATGAGTGCTGTGCCGGTGTCGGCGCAGGCCCGGGCGATACCCGCGACGATGTCGGCGATGCGCGAGGGCACAACCTTGCCGCACGCGATGTAGTCGGTCATGAAGAGCGGTTTCGCGCCGACCACGACGATGTCGTCGACGACCATGCCCACCAGGTCCTGCCCGATCGTGTCGTGCTTGTCGAGGGCCTGGGCAATGGCGACCTTCGTGCCGACGCCGTCGGTCGAGGTCGCGAGCAGCGGGCGGGTGTACGCCTTGAGCGGCGAGACGTCGAACATGCCCGCGAAGCCACCGAAGCCACCGAAGACGTTGGGCCCGTGCGTGCGCGAGACGGCCGCCTTCATCAGTTCGACCGCGAGGTCACCGGCTGCCGTGTCAACGCCGGCCGCGGCGTAGCTGTTCGTCATGCGCCCATTCTCCCAGACTCTCGCCGACCGCTGGTTGAGTAGCGGCGAAGCCGCGTATCGAAACC
This sequence comes from Subtercola frigoramans, assembly GCF_016907385.1. NCBI lineage: Bacteria > Bacillati > Actinomycetota > Actinomycetes > Micrococcales > Microbacteriaceae > Subtercola > Subtercola frigoramans. Next base: position 3,439,655 of record NZ_JAFBBU010000001.1, read on the forward strand.
CGGAAACAAGGGTTCGCCAGAGGGGGGTTTCGATACGGCACTGAGCGCCTACTCAACCAGCGAAGGGGCCGCCGCAGAAGCGAGCGCCGATAGAATGGGGAACGGCCCGTTTTCTCTACCGTCTGGAGCCCAGCCTCAGCATGTGCGGCATCGTTGGCATCGTCTCGTCTGAACCCGTCAATCAACTCGTCTACGACTCACTGTTGCTTCTGCAGCACCGCGGGCAGGATTCGACCGGGATCGCCACGGCCGAGCGCGACATCTTTCACATCATCAAGGCCAAGGGCCAGGTGCGTGAAGCCTTCCGTACCCGCGACATGCGCTCGCTGCTCGGCACGATGGGCCTCGGGCACGTGCGCTACGCCACCAAGGGCAATGCGTCGAGCGAGCAGGAGGCGCAACCGTTCTACGTGAACGCCCCTTACGGCATCATCCTCGTGCACAACGGCAACCTCACCAACACCCGTGAGCTGACGCAAGAGCTGTTCCACATCGACCGCCGGCACCTCAACACCGATTCAGACACCGAACTGCTGCTGAACATCCTCGCCCACGAACTGCAGAGCCAGGTCTCCGGGCTCGACCTCGAGCCCGACGATGTGTTCTCGGCCGTCGAGCGCGTGCACGAGCGTGTCGAGGGGTCGTACGCCACCATCGCCATGATCGCCGGCCACGGGCTGCTCGCCTTTCGCGACCCTTTCGGCATCCGCCCGCTCACCCTCGGCAAGCGCGTGCTCGAATCGGGCCGCGACGAATGGGTCGTGGCATCCGAATCCCTCGTCATGGAGTCCCTGGGCTACGAGATCGTGCGCGATGTACGGCCAGGCGAAGCCGTCTTCATCACGATGAACGGCGAGATGTACTCGAAGCAGTGCGCACCGGATGCCCGGCTCATCCCCTGCTCGTTCGAGTTCGTCTATCTGGCCCGCCCCGACTCGGTGCTCTCGGGTATCTCGGTGTACGAGGCTCGGCTGCGCCTCGGCAACCGCCTCGCCGACACTGTCGCACAGTGGACCCCGTCGGGCGACATCGACGTGGTCATGCCCATCCCCGACTCCTCCCGGCCCGCGGCAATGCAGGTCGCCCAGAAACTCGGCATCGAGTATCGAGAGGGGTTCTACAAGAACCGCTACGTCGGTCGAACGTTCATCATGCCCGGGCAGGCTGTTCGCAAGAAGTCGGTGCGCCAGAAGCTCAACGCAATGTCGACCGAGTTCAAGGGCAAGAACGTGCTCATCGTCGACGACTCGATCGTGCGCGGAACGACCTCGAAGGAGATCGTCGACATGGCGCGGCAGGCGGGTGCGAACAAGGTGACGTTCGCGTCGGCGGCACCGCCCGTACGGTTTCCGCACGTCTACGGCATCAACATGCCGTCACGGGATGAGCTGGTCGCCCACAATCGTAAGATTCCCGAGATCGCCGCCTACATGGGAGCCGACCACTTGATCTACCAGGAGGTCGCCGACATGGAGGCCGCGATCATCGAGGGCTCTGCCGTCACCGGCCTCGAGATGAGCTGCTTCACCGGCAACTACGTCACCGGAACCGTCAGCCCCGAGTACCTCTCGTGGGTGGAGCGCACGCAGAACTCCTGAGCCCGTCCCCCGGGCCTCTGCCGTGCGGCCAATGCGTGCGGGCCAATGCGTGCGGGCAAAAAAGCACCCAAGGATCGAGGTTTGGGTGCATTTCTGCCCGCACCCAGGCCTGTGCGGGTCAGGTTCGCGGGGTGAAGTTCGCGGAGTGAAGTTCGCGGTGTCAGGCTCGGGCGGGGACGGGGGCGTTCGATTCCCAACCCCAGGCGGGGGCGACGTGCAGGGCGATCTGCTCGAGCAGGTGCGCGTTGTACGCCACGCCCAGCTGGTTCGGGATGGTCAGCAGCACGGTGTCGGCCGACTGCACTGCAGCATCCGCAGCCAGCTGCGCCGCGATCACGTCGGGCTCGCCGGTGTAGCTCTTGCCGAATCGGGCCAGGCCGCCGTCGAGGTAGCCGACCTGGTCTTCGGAGTCACGCTCGCCACCGAAGTACCGACGGTCGAGGTCAGTGGTGATCGGGATCACACTGCGCGACACCGAGACGCGGGGTTCACGCTTCCAGCCCGCGGCCGCCCAGGCGTCGCGATACACCTGGATCTGCTCGGCCTGCAGCTCGTCGAACGGCACGCCGGTGTCTTCGGTGAGGAGGGTCGAACTCTGCAGGTTCATGCCCTGCTCGGCGGCCCAGACGGCGGTCGCGCGGGTGCCGGAGCCCCACCAGATGCGGTCCGCGAGGGTCGGCGACTGGGGTTCGATCGACAGAGGGGCAGTCGAACGCGACATCTGCGGGTTCGGGCGGGCGACGCCGGCACCCGCGATGGCGGCGCGAAAGATCTCGGTGTGCGTGCGCGCGAGGTCAGCATCCGTCTCGCCGTCTGACGGTACGTAGCCGAACGATTCGGAGCCGCGCAGCGCCGTCTCGGGTGACCCGCGGCTCATGCCGAGCTGCAGGCGCTCCCCGCTGATGAGGTCGGCGGCGGCTGCATCTTCGGCCATGTAGAGGGGGTTCTCATAGCGCATGTCTATGACGGCGGTGCCGAGTTCGATGCGTGAGGTGCGGGCTCCCATCGCGGCGAGCAGCGGGAAGGGCGACGCGAGCTGTCGGGCGAAGTGGTGCACGCGAACGTACGCGCCATCGATACCGAGCTCTTCGGCGGCCTCGGCCAGTTCGATGCTCTGGATGAGGGCGTCTTTCGCGGTGCGGGCCAGCGAGCCCTGCACGGGTTGGTAGTGACCGAACGACAGGAAACCGATGCGCTTCTTCATGGCAGTGTCAGCGTTGGAGCGGCCCCAGAAATTCCCAGGTAGATGCATATGCATACAAATGGCGGATGATCTGCGATCGTGCGCTCTAGACGGAATACCGCAGCTCGCAATATAGTTGTAGCTACAATGAACAACTTCGATGGTGGGCGCACTGCGGCCCCGACCTCAGCAGAGCTCCTCGCCCCCGACACCGGCATGGGTGCCGTGACTCTGCGCGTGGGTGACCTCGATGCGATGATCGCCTACTATCGCGACGCCGTCACGCTCGACCTGCTCAGCCAGGACGGGCACTTCGCCGTGCTCGGCCGAGGCACGACGCCCGTCGTCATCCTCGAGTACTCCCCCGAGTTGAAGAGCCCCGAACCGCGGTCGGCTGGGCTGTACCACACGGCCATCCTGTTCGAGAGTCGCGAAGCGCTGGCCGCCGCGATCTACTCGCTCGCGACGAAGTTCCCCAACACGTTCACCGGCAGCGCCGACCACAAGGTCAGCATCGCCTTCTACTTCACCGACCCCGAGGGCAATGGGGTCGAGATGTACTGGGACCGCGACCGCACCGCGTGGAGCTGGATTCACGGCCAGATCGAGATGGCCACGCTCTACGTCGACCCCAACGCGTTCCTCCAGGAGTACCTCACGCCAGAGACGGTGGAGAACCCGCGCGTCGGCGGGGCATCCGTCGGCCACGTGCACCTCTCGGTGGGCGACGTCGCCTCGGCCAAGGAGTTCTACGTGAAGCGCCTCGGGTTCGAGACCACGTTCGAGGTGCCGGGTAGCGCCCTGTTCATCTCGGCCGGCGGCTACCACCACCACATGGCGATGAACACCTGGGAGAGCAAGGGTGCCGGGAGACGCACGCTGGCGCTCGGCCTCGGCGAGGTCGACATCGTCGTCCCCGGCATGGATGATCTGGGTTCACTCGAGGAACGGCTCACGCACTACGGCACTCCTTTTGGCAATGACGGCCAGAGTGTGACGATCGCCGACCCGTGGGGTTCGCAGATTCGCGTCACTCCGGCCACTCTCGCTGGTTGAGTAGCGGAGCGTAGCGCCGCGTACTCAACCGACGGCCGCTGCACCTTGAGCGCGCGCTGGAGCTTTGAGCGAGCATCCAGTGGATGCTCGCCGCGACGCCAGCGCCGACAAGGCTATGCCTTGTCGGCGCTGGCGTCGGGCCGCACGGTCGGGGGTCGGCCACCATTGTCGGGCCGCACGACCGGCAGGGGCGCGGTCGGCGTAGCCGGCCGCTGCACCTCGAGCGGTCCGGTGAACTGGCTGCCCCGCAACTCGGCACTCGCGTCGCCGCTGAACAGGGCGTCGGGCGGCGTCGCAGAGGGCACGGCCTTCTTTCGCGGCGCGTCCGACTCGAGGGGTGTCTCCGAGATCTCCACCCGGCTGCGGGGAACGGTCAGCGGGCTCACCTGCTGCACCCACTTCACCAGCTGCTCGCGTACGTAACACCGGAGGTCGAACAGCGTTGGCGCATCGACGGCCGTGACGAGGATGCGGATGCGCACATAGCCCTGCAGGGCATCCGTGACCTGCAGGATGGCGACGCGGCCGTCCCAGAGGTCGGTCTTCGGCATGATGCGGTGAAGCTCGTCGCGCATGTCGTCGGGCTTGACACGCCAGTCGAGGTCGAACTCGACGGAGCCCATGAGCTCGGAGTTCTTGCGGGTCCAGTTCTGGAACGGGGTCGTTGTGAAATAGGTCGAGGGCAGCACCATGCGGCGGTCGTCCCACAGGTGCACGACGACATAGGTGAGGGTGATCTCCTCGATGCGCCCCCACTCGGTTTCGACGATCACCACGTCGTCGACGCGGATGGCATCGCTGAAGGCGAGCTGCACGCCGGCGAACACGTTGGCGAGGGTCGACTGGGCAGCGAGACCGGCCACGATCGAGATGAGCCCAGCCGAGGCGAGCAGGCTGGCCCCCGCCGCCGAGACCCCGGGGAACGTGAGCAGGATCGCCCCGAGGCCCACCAGCACCGTGGCGACGACCGTGATGCGCCGGATGATCAGCACCTGTGTGCGCAGGCGACGGGCGTGCCGGTTGTCGGGCACGTCGGTGCGGTACCGCGCCAACCCCAGGTCTTCGAGGAAGATCGCCAGTGCGCAGACCAGCCACGAGCCGGCCGCGATGGTCGCTACGAGGGCAGTGTGGGCCAGGAACTCCTGCCACCACGGGTCGAACACGCTCACTTGCACCGCGATCCACAGCGCGATCACGAGCAGGAAGACGCGGAACGGGATGCGCACGCGCCGGATGAGCCGGGAGGCCCACTCCTTGCGGCGGCTGATGCGGCGCACGATGAAAGCGGTCAGGGCGGTCAGGACGACGGCGGCGATCACGGCGATTGCGAACGCGCCGAGGGTCTGCAGCCAGGGCTGGGAGGTCAGAGCGGAGAGGATCTCGGGCATCCAGTCGATTTTACCGGCCGTCGACGCCCCTCACCGGGGTCCATTGCCGCATTCTGCGCGAATACTCACCGTGCGGGGTTGCCGTCACACAGCTCGACCACGCGAAGTCAGCGAGTCGACTCGCTGCATCGAAGCGACGCGGAACGCCGCCCTGCGCCCGCGATCAGGGGCGTTTCGCGTCACTTCGAGGGATGTCGTGCAGACACGGACCATGCCGTCGGGAAAGCTCCCGAGGTCTGAGCGAAGGAATCAGAACTCGGGAGCCAGACCCGGCGAGAAGGAGGTCAGACCTTCAGTGCGACGTCGGCCGCATCTTCGGCGTTCAGGGCGGCCGCGTTCGGCGGGGCGACCTCTGGGCTGATCTCATCGGCGCCGTCTGCAGCAGCGAGAGCCGCTTCGACCCGTTCACCCAGGGTCTGGTCGACGTTCTTCCAGTACTGGATGGCGCGGGCCTTGATGTCGGGAACGGTCACCTGGCCGACGTGGCCGGCGATGTTGTTCACCAGACGCTCGCGTGCGGCGTCGTCGAGCACCTCGCGGACGAGGGTTCCGGCCTGGCCGAAGTCGTCATCCTCCGCGTGGAGTGTCGCCGCGGTGCGCTGGAGCTCACCGTCGTTCTGCCAGCCGGCGGAGTCGCCAGCGGCATCCGGAGACGCCGCAGGGCCGCCGACGGAGTTCGGCGCGTAAACGGGAACGGCCGGCGCGTTGTAGGCATAGCGGGCCGCACCGTCTTTGCTGTACGAGTGGACCTCGGCCGCGTGCGGGGCGTTGACCGGCAGCTGGGCGTGGTTCGTTCCGACACGGTAGCGGTGAGCATCCGCGTAGCTGAAGATGCGGGCGAGCAGCATCTTGTCGGGGCTCGCCGCGATGCCGGGAACGAAGTTCGAGGGGGCGAAGGTGGCCTGCTCGATTTCGGCGAAGTAGTTCTGCGGGTTGCGGTTCAGCGTGAGCTGGCCGACTTCGTGCAGGGGGTAGTCTGCGTGCGACCAGACCTTCGTGAGGTCGAAGGGGTTGAAGCGATACGTCGCGGCATCGGCGTAGGGCATGATCTGCACCGAGAGGGTCCAGCTTGGGAACTCTTCGCGGTCGATTGCCTCGCCGAGGTCACGGATGTGGAAGTCGGCGTCTTCACCGGCGATCTGGTTCGCCTGCTCCTGGCTCAGGATCTCGATGCCCTGGTTGGTCTTGAAGTGGTACTTCACCCAGAAACGTTCGCCTGCAGCGTTGATCCACTGGTAGGTGTGCGAGCCGAAGCCGTCCATGTGGCGCCAGGACGAGGGCAGGCCGCGGTCGCCCATCAGCCAGGTGACCTGATGCGCGCTCTCGGGGCTCAACGACCAGAAGTCCCACTGCATGTCGTTGTTCCGCAGGTGCGTTCCTGGGAGGCGCTTCTGCGAGTGGATGAAGTCGGGGAACTTGATGCCGTCGCGAATGAAGAAGACGGGCGTGTTGTTGCCGACGAGGTCGTAGTTGCCCTCTGTGGTGTAGAACTTCAGCGCGAAACCGCGCGGGTCTCGCCACGTGTCGGGGCTGCCCTGCTCGCCGGCGACGGTCGAGAAGCGGGCGAGCGCCTCGGTGGTGATGCCGGGCTGGAAGAGAGCGGCACGGGTGTAGGCCGAAACGTCGTGCGTGACCTCGAGAACGCCGAACGCGCCGCCGCCCTTCGCGTGCACGATGCGCTCCGGCACCTTCTCGCGATTGAACTGGGCGAGCTTCTCGAGCAGGTAGTGGTCGTGCAGGGGGATGACGCCGTCTGCACCGACGCTCTGCGAGTGCTCGTCGCTCGCGACGGGGGCGCCCGAATTCGTCGTGGTGTAGTTCGCTCCGCTGTTCGCGGCTGCGGTCGTCGTATCAGTCATGATGCACCTCATTGGTTTCGTATGCGGTTTCGGTTGGTTCGTGGTGGGTCGGCGTGAGGTGTCGGGCATGGATGATCGGCACACGTCGATTCAGGGCGAAACGGCGGTCACAGCATCCGTCGCCGCATTCGCCCGCTGGCACGCTGGGCAGAGACCCCAGAACGTGACGTCGGCTGAGGCGACGGCGAAACCGCCTGCATCGGCCGGGGTGAGGCAGGGGGCGTGGCCGACGACGCAGTCGATGTCCTGAACCGCACCGCACGCGCTGCAGATGGCGTGGTGATGGTTGTCGCCGATGCGGCGTTCGTAGAGCGCAGGAGAGCCTGCGGGCTCGATGCGGCGGAGGAGCCCGGCGCCGGTGAGAGCGGCAAGCACGACGTAGACCGACTGCAGCGTGATCTCGGGGTGCGTCTCACGGATGAGCCGGTGAACTGCCTCTGTATCGGCGTGGGGCACACGCTCGAGCACCTCGAGGGCGGCCAGGCGCTGGGTCGTGACACGCAGACCTGCGGCGCGGATGCTGTCTTCGAGTGCCGTGGTCACGCATCCAGTCAAGCACTTATTACGAGCAATTCATAATAAGGAACACTCACGTCACGCACCCTTGCGCGTAGAATGTGACCATTCGCCCCGTCTGAGTTCTGGAGTCCCTGGTGCCCACAATCGTCGTTGAAGTAATGCCCAAGGCCGAGTTGCTCGACCCCCAGGGCAAGGCTGTGGCTGGCGCACTGGCCCGCCAGGGTCGCTCGCAGATCACCGGCGTGCGCGTCGGCAAGCGCTTCGAGATCGAGGTCACCGGCCCGGCCGATGACGCGATCCTGGCCGAGGTCGCCACCCTGGCCGACGAGATTCTGGCCAACCTCGTGATCGAAGACGTGATCAGCGTGCACTTCGCCGGCGCGGACGGGTTCGGCTTTGATGCCGAGCACGATTTCGAGACGGGCAATGTGACCACCGACACCTCGTTCGACGAGGCATCGACCCCCGAAGGCCGAGCCGAGATCAGCGAAGGACTCGCGTGATGGCCGGAGCCCACGCGGGGCCCGTCGTCGACGGCGAGCTCATCGGCGCGCCTGGCGCAGAATCGGGCGTACGCGTCGGGGTCGTCACCTTTCCAGGGTCGCTCGACGATCGGGATGCTGCCCGCGCGGTGCGCATGGTCGGGGCCGAGGCCGTGCCGCTGTGGCATGGCAGCCACGACCTCGAAGGCGTTGATGCGATCATCCTGCCCGGTGGCTTCAGCTACGGCGACTACCTGAGGGCCGGCGCGATCGCCAGCCTTTCGCCGATCATGTCGGAGATCATCGACGCAGCCCGGCGAGGAACACCTGTGCTCGGAATCTGCAACGGCTTCCAGATGCTCACTGAGGCGCACCTGCTGCCCGGCGGGCTCATTCGCAACGACCACGGCACCTTCATCTGCCGCGACCAGCGCCTGCGCGTCGAGAATACGTCGACGGCGTGGACCAACCAGTTCGCCGCGGGTGCCGAGATCACCATCCCTCTGAAGAACGGCGAAGGCGGTTACATCGCCTCGGCCGACTCGATCGATGAGATCGAGGGCGAGGGCCTGGTCGCATTCCGGTACCTCGACGTCAACCCGAACGGGTCGATGAACGACATCGCGGGCATCACCAACGTGCGTGGCAATGTGGTCGGCCTCATGCCGCACCCAGAGCACGCGGTCGAGGAGGGGTTCGGCCCTGACACCGCCGACGCCATGCGCAGCGGCACCGACGGCCTGCTGCTCTTCGCGAGCGCCCTCACAAGCCTGCTCTCCCGCGCCTGACCCCGTCCCGCTCCCTCCACCCCCCTCTCATCTTCGGGTGCGGGCAAAAAAACACCCAAAATCCGAGTTTTGCGTGCTTTTTCGCCCGCAGGATGATCGGGGCGGCCTGACGGCAGAGGGGCTGTGGATAACTCCGCGGCGCAGGCAATCGACTCAGCGATAGTTGGGCATGCCCAAACGTGTCCCATTGCCGCCCGAGTATTCGCGCCGGTACTTTTCGGTGACGGATGCCCGGCAGTCGGGCGTCGGAAGGCAGAGGCTGAACGGCCCCGATCTGGCTCGGCCGTTTCACGGGGTGCGCGCGGTCGAGACGATCGCCGATGCCGAAGCCGATGCCGAAGAGAAGTGCCGTTCATACAGCCCGCGCCTGCGCCCGTGTTCGCGCATACCGGGGGGGGCGGGGCGGCGAAGGCTGCTCGACGCACTGCAACTCATCCGCTTGGGGTGCGCCTCGCCGATGGAGACTCGCCTGAGGCTGCTCATCGTGCGCGCCGGCTTGCCCGAACCGCAACTGAACGTCGACATCCTCGACGGCAGGGGCGACTTCGTTGCCTGCGGCGACCTGTATTTCCCCGAGCAACGCGTCCTCGTCGAATACGACGGCGACCAGCACCGCACCGACACCAAGATGTACGAGAGAGACCAGACGCGCCTCGCGAACCTCCGGGCGATCGGCGTCGAGTGCATCCGCGTGCGGCAGTCTGGCTACGTCACCCACCCCGAGCGCACGGTCGCCGAAATCACGCACGCGCTCAAGGTCTGATGTTGCGGGCAGAAATACACCGAAAATTCGAGTTTTGGGTGTTTTTTTGCCCGCAGGATGCCCGAACGTCAGGGCGCGAGCGTGGCGGGCGCATCGGCGTGCACACAGCCCGGCGGTTCGGAGTTGCCGCTGACGATGAAGTCCTCGCACGTCATGAAGCTCGACTCGTTCGCCCCGAGCGCGAACGATCCCGCGGCGATGAGCAGAACGGTGAACAGCACAAGCATCTTGCCCCGCGTCGGCACCGTCTCGCCCAAATCGGGCCAGACCACGCGCGCGAGTACCCACATGGTGAAAGGGATGCCCAGCAGGATCACGCCGATGCCCAGCAGGGCCACCAGCGCGAGCGCGAGATTGCCTCCGTCTGCCGGCACGGCGATATTGATCACCAACCAGAGCGAGGGCAGGAGAAGCGTGAACAGCCGCCAGCCGATGCGCTTGCGAGCCCCCGGCACCAGAACCACCACGATGAAGGCTGCGGTGGTGGCGGCCCACACCGTGAGCAGGTTGTCGAAGAAGATCTCGCCCCACGCCCCCAGCGTGAACGCCGGCCACCAGACGGCGAGACTCACACCCACGACGATCACGCCCAGCTGCTGGTAAGGCAACGGCACCCGCGGCGACCTACCCGGAGTCTTGCCCCGTGCGTCCGCCCCACCACGCGGTTGCTCGCCAGCTGACTCGCTCACGCCGCTCACGCTACCACCGCGACGAATGGATGCCCGGCCATCGTCGACGCCCGGCCCCCCTGGATGCCCCGCCCACTCGAAACCCGGGCCCCTCGCTCGCCAGCCCCGACCCGGCCCACTCGTCCACCCGCGCCAGGTGCGCGGAGACGTCCCCAAACGGCCAACCTTGGGGACGCTTGCGCGCACACGCGGGTGTGGTGCGCCCGGCCCGCTCGTTCCACCCGCGCCGGGTGCGCGGAGACGTCCCCAAACGGCCACCCTTGGGGACGCTTGCGCGCACGCGCGCGTGTGGTGCACCCGGCCCGATGGTTCCGATGCCGCGCGGCGCGAGGAGGAGCCCCGGTAGAATTGGTGCCGCCCGTACTGCCGCCCCTGAAGGAGCACACCCGCGTGTCTGACAGCCCCGTGACCGACGCCCGCACGAACGACGATCGCCGTGCGGGGGGCTCAGCCGGGCATCCACCGGTCGACAGCGTGAGTGTGGCCGTCGCCACCCCCGACAAGGTGCAGCCGTACGCCGCACTCGGCCTCAAGAAAGACGAGTACGAGCAGATCAAGCAGATCCTCGGTCGGCGCCCCACGAGCGGCGAGCTGGCGATGTACTCGGTCATGTGGAGCGAGCACTGCTCGTACAAGTCGAGCAAGATCTACCTGAAGCAGTTCGGGTCGAAGACGACCGAGAAGATGCGCACGAACCTGATGGTGGGCATCGGCGAGAACGCCGGAGTGGTCGATGTGGGCGAGGGCTGGGCCGTCACGTTCAAGGTCGAATCGCACAACCACCCGAGCTACATCGAGCCGTTCCAGGGTGCCGCAACGGGCGTCGGCGGCATCGTGCGCGACATCATCTCGATGGGCGCACGGCCCGTGGCCGTGATGGACCAGCTGCGCTTCGGCGACATCGACAACGAAGACACCGCCCGCGTGGTGCACGGGGTCGTCGGCGGCATCAGCTTCTATGCGAACTGCCTGGGGCTGCCGAACATCGGCGGCGAGACGTACTTCGACAGCGTCTACCAGGGCAACCCGCTCGTGAACGCGCTGGCCGTGGGCGTACTGCGGCACGAAGACATCCACCTCGCGAATGCGTCAGGTGCGGGCAACAAGGTCGTGCTGTTCGGCGCGCGAACCGGCGGTGACGGCATCGGCGGAGCGTCCATCCTCGCGAGCGACACCTTCGACGCGAAGGGCCCGACCAAGCGGCCGGCGGTGCAGGTCGGCGACCCGTTCGCCGAGAAGGTGCTCATCGAGTGCTGCCTGGAGTTGTTCAGGGAGAAGCTGGTGGAGGGCATCCAGGACCTCGGCGCAGCCGGCATCTCGTGCGCGACCAGCGAACTCGCCAGCAACGGCGACGGCGGCATGTACATCGAACTCGACAAGGTGCTGCTGCGCGACCCTTCGCTCAACGCCGAAGAGATCCTGATGAGCGAGAGCCAGGAGCGCATGATGGCTGTCGTCCGGCCAGAGAAGCTCGACGCCTTCCTGTCAGTCGTCGCGAAATGGGATGTCGAGACCAGCGTTCTGGGCGAGGTCACCGACACCGGCCGCCTCATCATCGACTGGCGCGGCGAGCAGATCGTCAACGTCGAGCCGCGAACCGTCGCGGTCGACGGCCCTGTCTACGACCGACCTGTCGCCTACCCCACCTGGATCGACAAGCTGCAGGCCGACACGGCAGCAGTACTGCCGAGGGCGACGGATGCTGAGACCCTCCGAGCCCAGACGCTGACGCTGCTCGGCAGCGCCAACCTCGCGTCGAAGAGCTGGATCACCGACCAGTACGACCGCTACGTGATGGGCAACACGGCGCTGTCGTTCCCCGACGATGGCGGCATGATCCGTGTCGACGAGGAGTCCGGACTCGGGTTCGCGATCGCGACTGACGCCAACGGCCGGTACTGCCAGCTCGATCCGTACCACGGCGCGCAGCTCGCCCTCGCAGAGGCCTACCGCAACGTTGCCGTCACCGGCGCCGTGCCGGCGGCGGTGACCGACTGCCTCAATTTCGGCAGCCCGGAGAACCCCGAGGTCATGTGGCAGTTCTCGCAGGCCGTCGCCGGCCTCAGCGACGGGTGCCTCGCGCTCGAGATTCCCGTGACGGGCGGCAATGTCTCGTTCTACAACCAGACCGGCGGTGCGCCCATCCACCCGACACCGGTCGTCGGTGTGCTCGGTGTGATCGACGACGTCGCCCGGCGTGTGCCGAGCGGTTGGCAGGATGAGGGCAACAACATCTACCTGCTCGGTGTCACGAAGACCGAGCTCGACGGCTCAGCGTGGGCCGGCAGCATCCATGAACACCTCGGCGGTCGCCCGCCCGTCGTCGACCTGGCGAAAGAAGCGAACCTGGCAGGCCTGCTCCACGCCGGTGCCATGCAGAGCCTGCTCGCGTCGGCCCACGACCTCAGCGACGGCGGCCTCGTGCAGGCGCTGGCAGAAGCTGTGCTTCGTTTCGGGGTCGGTGCCCGTGTCTGGCTCGAGGAGCTCATGCTGCGCGACGCCGTCGACATCACCACGGCGCTCTTCAGCGAGTCGACGGGCCGGGTGATTGTGTCGGTTCCCCGTGAAGACGACGTCAAGTTCATGGGACTCTGCGACGGCCGCGGCTACCCTGTGCTGCGCATCGGCGTCACTGACAAGCTCGATGCGGCCCTCGACGTTCAGGGGTATTTCTCGGTCGGCATCGATGAGCTGCGCGAGACGCACCGCGGCACCCTGCCGGCGCGGTTCGCGTCGTCGTTGGCTGTGTCCTAAAGCCCTTCGCTAGCGCTGGCGCTGGCGTCGCGGAGAAGGCGCGGTCCGCAATCGTGTGGTCCCGAAAGGGCATAGCCCTTTCGGCGCTGGCGTCGCGGCGAGCATCCACTGGATGCTCGCTTATAGCTCCAGCGCGCGGATCGACTCGTGGTGGTGGATGACCTCCGCAACGATGAAGTTGAGGAACTTCTCGGCGAACTCGGGGTCGAGGTGCGCTTCTTCAGCGAGTCCGCGCAATCGCTTGATCTGGCGCGCCTCGCGTTCGAGATCGGCTGGCGGCAAGCCGTGCGCCGCCTTCAGCCTGCCCACGTCCTGAGTGAACTTGAACCGCTCGGCCAGCAGGTGGATCAGCGCCGCGTCGACGTTGTCGATGCTCTCCCGGATGCTCTGCAGCCGTTCGAGCGCATCGACAGTGCCCGCAGTCGTTTCGTCGTGTGGCGCGTGGCCGTGCTCATCCATAGTCAAAACTGTATTGCGTTTCGGCACCCAGCGGTTGCGCGCCAGGAGGTGGCGGCAGTGCTCCACCGGCGTGTGGAGTGGACGTCAGCGATGCCCGGCCTCTCAACCCAGGCGTGCATTGGGGCCAGCCCAGAGTCTGATGCGCTTCTGGGTGAGCAGGATGCCCAGCAGCACCAGAGCCGCCCCGATCGGTTCGTTCACGGTGAACGTCTCACTCAGAACCAGAATGCCGAGGATCACACCGACAACGGGCGTGATGTACGTGACGGTCGACGCCGAGGTCGGGCCCCAGGCGCGGAGCACATTGATGTTCCAGACGTAGACCAGGCCGGTGCCGAGCGCACCGAGAGCCACCAGCGACAGCACGATCGGTACCGAGAGGATCACCGGCGACAGAGCCACAACGGGCGTGAGGGCAAGCAGCACCAGCGCGCCCATTCCCACCTGCATGAACGCGAACGGTACCCCCGCTATCGACCGGCCACTCAGGAATCGCCGGGTGTAGCTCAGCGAGAATCCGTAACAGAGCGCGGCTCCGAGGCAGGCGAGCTGCCCGACGAGGTCGCCCGAGAGCGTGGCGTACCCCCACGGCCCGATGATCACCACAGTGCCGATGATTCCGATGATCACTCCCAGAACCTGACCCCGGTTCAAGCGTTCGACCCGGAAGGCGAGGGTTGCCATCAGCGCCGTGGTGATCGGTGTCACGGCGTTGTAGATACTCGCAAGGCTCGACGACACGTACTGCTCGGCCCAGGCGAAGAGCAGGAACGGGATGGCCGACCCCACCGTGCCGATCACGAAGAAATGCAGCCACACGACGGGCTCGCGGGGCAACCGGTATCGGCCGATGAGCACGATGAGCCCCAGTGTCACCGCGCCGAAGACCAGGCGCGCCCAGGCGACCTGCCCGAAACCCACCCCGGTGAGGGCGACCTTCATGAAGAGAAAGCTGCCACCCCACACCAGGCCCATTGCGATGAACTGAACCAGTACTGAGGCCCCGCGCCGGGGTTTCCCTGCTGCGAGTTGCGGAGATGGGCCAGGCGCGGGTGGAGCAGTTTCAGTCACTCCAAGACACTACCCGCCACCGCTACTCGACGATGGTGATCACCACGTCGATGTTGCCCCGCGTGGCGTTGGAGTACGGGCAGACGTCGTGTGCAGCATCCGCCACCGCCTTCGCCTCTTCTGGCGTCGCGCCGGGAATGTAGACGTCGAGCTCGACGGCCAGCCCGAAGCCGCCGTTGCCGTCACTACCGATGCTCACGCTCGCCGAGACGCCGGAGTCGGTCGTGTCGACGCCGAGGCGCTTGCCGACCACGTGCAGGGCGCTCAGGAAGCAAGCAGCGTAGCCCGCAGCGAAGAGCTGTTCGGGGTTCGTGCCCTCCCCGCTGCCACCCATCTCGACCGGCGGGCGGGTGTCGAAATCGAGACGGTCGTCTTCGCTTCGAACGTGGCCGTCGCGGCCTCCGCCTGAAGCGTGGGCAATTGCTGTGTAGAGGGCTTCCATGAATTCAGCCAATCACAGATTTTCGAGCGCGGGAGCCACCAATCGGCGGTGTCCAGTGCTGCCCGTTTGTGCCACGATGGTTGCCATGGTCAATGTCGCGAGGTTCCATCAGTCTGCGGCCGCGTTCGTCGACCTCGTCTCGCGTATCGACGACTCGCAATGGGAACTGCCCGGCCTCGGGTCGTGGTCGGTGCGCTCACTCGTCGGGCACACGACCAGGGCCATCCTCACTGTCGAGACGTATCTCGGGCACGATGATCCGGGCCGCATCGGCCTCGCCACGGCCGAGGAGTACTTCAGCGTGATCTACACAGACTTCACCGAGCCCGCAGCGGTCGAAGCACGGGGCGTCGAGGCGGGGCTGTGGCTGGGCGAGCATCCGGTGCAGAAGATCTCGGATGCCCTGGCCAGGGCAGAATCGAGCATCGCCGAGGCGCCGACCGGCCGGGTCGTGGCCATCGCAGGCCACGGAATCACGCTCAGTGAATACCTTCGCACGCGGGTCTTCGAACTCGTCGTGCACTCGATCGACATCGGACGGGCGGTGGGGCAGCCACACGGGCAGCCGCTCAGCTGTGTGGTCGAGGCGGCCTCCCTGGCCGCACGCATCGGCGCCCGGGCCGGCTCCGGCGACGAGATCCTGCTCGCGCTTACGGGCCGAGCACCGCTCCCGCCGGGCTTCTCGGTGTTGTGAGTCCAGGGTCACTGAGAGGCCTGGTTGACTGTGGATTCTGGGAATGAACACCTGTCGCGCGTCGCCGAAGTGGTCGAACTCCGTTTTCTCACCGGCGACGGCGCAGAGGTCTTCGGGCAATCCGGCGGGGCGCTCCGAGAGGGGACCCGGGGAGTCGGCGTCGGTTCACTCACCGCCGTCGCGCTGGCCGATGCGACGGCGTTCCGCTTGCGTATCAGCATCGCCGTACCGATCACGGTGCGGGTCGGCCTGCGTGCGCTGGGGGGTGAGTTCTCGCTGAGTGAGCCATCCGATACACCTCGTGACGAAGCTCTCGGCGACCCCCGCGCCCACGGCCGCGCCGAGGCGGCACCAACCGGAAGACCGCACCAGGTGGCCGTGGTCGCTCGCTGGCCAGCTGACACCAGCCGCGGCTTCGTTCGTGTTGCCGTGTCGGGAGTGAACCCAGCGACCGTCTCTCTTGCGAGAGAAGCGGAGGCTGAGTTCACTCTCGGTGCGGGTGAGTATTTTGCTGAGCTCAGGGCAACGAACTCCGAATCAGAGGCCGAGCGCAGCATTCACCTGAACCGGCGAACCCACTTTCTAGCCAGCGCTACACCTCGTGCTGCGCACGGCGACGGCGGATGATCAGCACCGCGCCCACCGACAGGAGCGCGCCTCCCACCAGCAGAACCGGCACCACGACGGCTCCGGTGGAGGCCAGGTTGATGCCCGTGAAGCCACCGGTCGAGCCGGGACCTGAGCCGGAACCGGATGCTGCGGCGGTGCTCGGAGAGCTGCTTGGCGACGCACTGGGCGAAGCACTCGGAGTACTCGTCGGGGTGGCAGCATTCGGGTCGACCGTGAAGGTGACCTGGGCGGAGACGCCGCTCTGGCTCCCGGTGACGGTGACCGTGTGCGTACCGACTTCGTCTGGCGCGGTGATCGCGAAGCGTGCCGAGCTGTCAATCACATCGGTCTCGTCGAGTGCGACAGGCTCCGAAGCAACCGTTCCGCTGACCTGGCGGTCACCGGCGAATCCTGAAGCTGACACTGTCAGAGCCGCGCCCGGTTTCACTGTCGAGTTCGACACGGCGACAGTTGCCCCCTCGCTCAGGCTCGCGGTGTCGAGGTTCAGCTCGAGCGCGCGAGACATGGTGAAGAAGTTGTCGGTCTGGTCGGTGAGCCCGACGACGTTCGCTGCCCCGGGGCCGTAGGCCGCGATACGGAGCTGTGAGCCGGTGTGCTGTTGCGAGCCTCCGAGGCCTGCGGTGCCGTACGACACCTTCATCGTGGTGCCGTCGTGCGTCAGCAGCGCCGTGCTGAGTGACGTGGGCGGAGTGGTGTCCACGATCTGGCTGCTGTGCGCGTGGTCCGCAGTCACGATGACGAGGGTGTTGCCGTCTGCCTTCGCGAAGGCTAGGGCAGACTGCACAGCCTCATCGAGGTCGATGGTTTCACCGATCTGGCCGCAGGCGTTGGCAGCGTGATCCTGCTTGTCGATGCTCGCGCCTTCGACCTGAAGGAAGAATCCCGACTCGTTGTCCTTGTTCAGAAGCGAGATTCCCTTGTCTGTCAACGACTTCAACGAGAGATCGGAGGGAAGCCGCTCGGGGTTGGCAGTGCACGTCGCGGGGGCGAGATCTGCGCCACCCACCGTCGCTGCAGTGGCCGCATACCGCGTCGGAAAGTTTCCCTCGCTGAACAGGCCGAGCACGGGCTCGGTCTGGTTCGCAGTGGAGATCGCGGCGAGCTCTGGCCCCGTCGCAGCAAGCTGATAGCCGCGATCGCTCGCCTGCTCGAACAGCGTCGAGCCGTCGAACTGCCCCGCGTTCGCTGTCTCAGCGAAGCTCCGTGAGCCCCCACCGAGAGTCAGGTCAGCGCGAGTGTCGATGATCTGTTCGGCGATCGAGCCGAGGCCACCCTCAGCGATGGCATCCGTGCCACACTTCGCAAGGTCATCGGGGCCGAAGCAACTGCGGGCAGCGACGTGAGCCGCCTGCACAGCGGGAGTCGCATCTTCGATCTCGGCTGTGCTGATGTTGCCCGTCTTCAGACCGTTCGCCTTGGCGATCTCGATCAGAGTGTCATGAGGCGCTCCATCGATGTCGACAGAGATGGCGTTGTCGTACGTCTTCGTGCCGCCCACACGTGACACCTGAACGGGGGGTAAACGGCTGTCGACGGGCGAGAGGCTACGCGACGACTTTCACGCGGGTGCGCTGATGGAGATAGCCCGATCGCCCTCGCGAAACCCTATTTCGCCAGGGAGTTGCGCGCCTCTTGGTCGACGTAGAGGTGCCGAACGGTGAGCGCTACGAACACCATCGCGAAGAGCGCGAAATAAGCGAAGACGTAGTAGCCGAACAACCCGGCCTGCTCGAACGCCTGGTCTGCCGAGGCAAGGCGCAGCACCGTCACGAAGAGGCTTGCTGCGGTGAGGGCCGGCAACAGCCCGCGCAGCAGCACGATTTCGATCTCCTTCAGCACCGTGACGGCCACGGAGGAGAATTCGAATCGTGGCCCGCGATAACTGGCCACAGTGCGATAGCGTCGCAACTCGAGAAGCTCCCGGGCGAAGAGGAGCAACGAGAGGGCCACAAGCGACCACAGTGCCACGAAGACCCCATCACCGAAGTACTCGGTGACCTCACGATGGGCGAAGGTGGCAGCGAGGGCGATCGGCATGGTCGCGATGAGCAGCAGGCAGAGCGTGGCTGACACTGCGCCCACGAGACTGCGGGCCCGGTACTCGCGCAGCACGTCGTCGGTGAGATGAGTTGTTCCCCGGTGGCCGAAGGTCGGCGGTCGTTTGGCCACTATGGAGTGTCCCCTCGATGTCTGCGTGCTCCAGTGGGTCGGGCGACTTTCGAACGCCTCACACTAGTAGACGAGTTCGGCCGGGGCGAAGCGCGAGGCCGCGTCACCGACGAGCGACTCATCACGAGGGTTCAGCGACAACACCTCGCGGCCGTCTTTCAGTGCGGTCATCGATACCCAGAACAGGCTCGGGCTCATGGTCGACATGAAGTAGTAGTCGCCGTTCGTCAGGTCTGCGCCGGCCTCCCACCACGTGGGGTAGACCCCGCCGTCCTGGTACGGCGCACCGGGCGGCACGGCCACGTTCTGAATCAGGTGGAACACTCCGGCGACCGCCTGGCTCACCGTCTGTGGCTCGGGCAGGTAGTGCAGGAAGTAGCTCGCACGCACGAAGCGGTCGGGCGAGGAGATGTCGCCGGGCGGAGGCAACTCGCCCCCGAATGGCGCGTACCTGGCGCGGTTGGCGAGCTGGGCATCCATCGTCGGTGAGTTCGACATCACGGTGTACTCGGCACCATGGTGCACCACGAGCCTGCCGTCGATCGGCTCGATGATGGCCGAATCGCCCGAAGCGTCTTCGAGAGCGATGTGCACGCCCATCTCCTGCCCGCGGATGAGCTTCGACGAGATGCGCACCTCGTCGACCGCAGCGATGGCCTCGGCAACCGTGGCGAAGGTGTCGAGCAGGTACTGCACCCAGAGCGTGTTGGCCACGGATGCTCGGCCGTCGACCGCGGCGAACATCGTGGGCTCGGGGTCGAGGTACAGCGCGTGCGCGCCGAGACCACGCTCGTTGATGCCGTCGACGGTGCCCTGTCGCCACATGCTCACCACGACACTGGAGTAGGTGGAGACCCAGCTGTGCGTGCTACCGGTGCCGCCGCCGTCGCGGGGGGTGCCGCGCGGAATGAACCAGAGGTCGGGCTCGTCGCTGACGGCCCAGTCCATGCAGCGGCTGACCGTCTTTGCGACGTCGTTCGTGTTCCAGAAGATTCGAGTGCACATGGTGGCAACGCTAGCGCGTTACTCCAGCCCGTCGGTATCGGCGTGCTGTCGCCTGATGAACGCGGCCATTCCAGGAACGGTGAAAGCGATACGACCCCGCTCTGGTGAATAGACCACACCCTTTTCGAGCAAGCTCTGGCGAGCTGTACTGAGCGCCGAAGTGGGAACCCGCAGTCTCTCAGCGATGACCGCTGTGCGGGAACCGCTCTCTTCATCTGCCGACATTGCGCGAAGATAGTTTCGCTCGGTCGGGGTCGCCCTGTCCCACCTCGCCGGGAAGAAGCCCATGTCGAGAGCCGCATTTCCTTCAGCAATGGCCGATCGCGCATCACTCAGGTGGATGATCTTCTCGTCAGCGATGTCCCATGCCGCCTGCCCATACGTCTGCAAGAAATACGGGTATCCGCCCGATGCATCTAATATCTCGGACATGGCATCGACGTCGTATTCGACCCCCAGACGCCCAGCTGGAATGAGCAAGGCCTCTCGAGAGGCAGAGAAATCCAGTGCACCGATCTGCCTGTAGGTGAAGAGTCGTTCAGCGTATGAACGAGAAGCGCTCAGCACAGAGGGCAACGATGGTAGACCAGCCCCAAAGATGTAGAACGGCCAACCCTTCTGGCCAGCTTTGTGTTGGGCTGTCAGAAGAGCAGAGAGCAGTTCATCGTCGATGTCCTGCATCTCGTCGATGAAGAGGCCGAATGCGCTGGAAGCCTTCTGAAGTGCAGGCGCCAGGTCTTCGATGACTTCCTCGAAGTCGATCTCGATCTTCCCGGAATCCGCACGCCCCTTGGTCTGGTCGAACCCGAAGTCGACCGACGCGACCCCAAGCGAGAGACTGAAGGACTTGACCGTGCCGAGTGCAGATTTCAGCTCTTCGGTGAAGTGCTTACTCCGCTGAAGTCGGCGCACGGCAAGGAGAAGTGCTCGCCCGAGCTTGTGGCGAGCAACCTCACGCCCACTGTCGGTCGCACTTCCTTCGATCTCCACCGTGAACCAATCCGCATTCTCCGCCTGAAGAAGGAACCGATTCAGAAGCACGGTCTTACCGACGCCACGGAGACCGTGAAGGACGATGCCCCGGCTGGCGCGTCGTCCGCGCGATCGTGCAACCACGAGATCGAAGGCGTCGATTTCAGCTTGTCTGCCAACGAGATCAGGTGGGTTCAGCCCAGATCCGGGTGAGTACGGATTGATCTCAGGACGCATATAGAAAATTATATGCAAATATACCGATTTCCATATAATCAAGTATAAGAACACATAGATCGGCCTTCGACCCTCATGCGCGCGGACTCAGCAGGTGGGTGTGCCCTGGATGTTGCGGGTCAGCCCTCGAGCAGGTCGTGGCGTACGACGATCGCGTCGCGGCCGGGGCCGACGCCGATCGCCGAGATGCGCGAGCCGCTGATCGCCTCGACGGCGAGCACGTAGGCCTGGGCGTTCGCCGGCAGGTCGTCGAAGGTGCGGCAGCCCGTGATGTCCTCAGTCCAGCCGGGAAATTCCTCGTAGATCGGAACGGCGTGGTGGAAGTCGCTCTGCGACACCGGTACCTCATCGACTCGTACGCCGTCGACGTCGTACGCCACGCACACCGGGATCGTCGCAAGGCCCGTCAGCACGTCGAGCTTGGTGAGCACGAAGTCGGTCACGCCGTTGATGCGGGCGGAATAGCGCGCGATGGGCGCGTCATACCAGCCGCAGCGGCGGGGGCGACCCGTGGTCGTGCCGAACTCGAAGCCGTTGGCCCGCAGGAACTCGCCCGACTCGTCGAAGAGTTCGGTCGGGAACGGCCCTGAACCGACGCGCGTCGTGTACGCCTTCACGATGCCGATGACCCGGTCGATGCGGTTCGGTGCAACACCAGAACCAGTGGATGCTCCACCCGACGTTGCGTTCGACGAGGTCACGAACGGGTACGTGCCGTGGTCGACATCGAGCATCGTGGCCTGGCCACCCTCGAACAACACCGTCTTGCCCGCGTCGAGCGCCTGGTTCAGGACGAGCGAGGTGTCGGCCACCATCGGGCGCAGGCGCTCGGCGTACGACAGCAGGTCATTGACGATCTCGTCGATCACAATCGCCCGGCGGTTGTAGACCTTCACCAGGAGGTGGTTCTTCTGTTCGAGCGCGCCTTCGACCTTCTGTCGGAGGATGTTCTCGTCGAAGATGTCCTGGATGCGGATGCCGAGGCGGTTGATCTTGTCGGCGTAGGCCGGGCCGATGCCGCGGCCGGTCGTACCGATCTGCCGTTTGCCCAGGAACCGCTCAGTGACCTTGTCGAGCGTGCGGTGGTAGGCCGTGATGACGTGTGCGTTGGCGCTGATCAGCAGTCGCGACACGTCGACACCGCGGGAGCTGAGCGCCTCGAGCTCGTGGAAGAGCACTTCGATGTCGACGACGACACCGTTCGAGATCACCGGCGTGACGTTCGGCGTCAGGATGCCGGAGGGCAGCAGGTGCAGCGCGTACTTCTGGTCGCCGATCACCACCGTGTGCCCGGCGTTGTTGCCGCCGTTGAACTTCACGACGTAGTCGACCCGGCTGCCGAGCAGGTCGGTCGCCTTGCCTTTACCTTCGTCGCCCCACTGGGCACCGATCAAGACGATTGCGGGCATACTCAGAGTCCTTCTGTACTGGTTTCAGGCGTACTGGCTGTGCTGGATTCAGGCGCGTCTACTTCAGGCGACGCCGATTCGGCCGCGGCGGCGCGCTGCGAGGCGTGGAACTGAGCCGTTTCGATGGCCTCGATCGCTGTGGGGTCGGAGTTCGTCAGAAAGTCTGTGAGGCGCGTCACCTCGTCGATTTCGTCGATCGCCTCTGCCGCCCGGCGAAGCGCGTACAACGAACGCAGCACACCCCGGTTCGGTTCATGCGACCACGGAATCGGCCCCTGCCCGCGCCAGCCACCCTTGCGAAGAGCATCGAGGCCCCGGTGATAACCCACCCGCGCAAAGGCGTACGACGGAATGACCTGCCCCTCATCGAACGCGCGCTCCGCCAGAAGCGCCCAGAGCAACGACGACGTCGGGAAACGCCTCACGTGCGCTTCGAGCTCCTCCCGGCTGGGAAGCATCTTGTCAGGATCGACCGAAAGCGCTTCGGCCACTCCGTCTTCGGGGTTCAACAGGGTCGGGGGCACGCCAAGAAGATTTTCGCCGGTCACACTCAATCCTATCGTGGGCCCTGCGCCCGATGGCCAAGGCCGACTCTGAGCACGGCCGGCTGCTCCGCGCTGGCGGGCGAGTTCCCGTACGGTGCCGAACCAATGGACGACCGGCGCGTCCGCGGTCAGTAATAACTTGCACAGGCTTGTGCAAGTTATTACAATCGAACCATGACCACCTTCTCGCCCGTGACTCGGGCCCGCGCTCCCCGGCGTGACGCGGCCGAGAACCGTGCCGCACTCCTCGACTCCGCGCGGGCGCTGCTCAACACTGACCTCGACACCTCGCTCGAAGCGATCGCAGCCGGTGCCGGGCTCTCCAGGCGCGCCGTCTACGGCCACTTCGCCACCCGAGACGAGCTCATCGCCGAACTGCAGGCCCGCGGCAGCCAGCGCGTGACTGACGCCCTCGCCCACATCTCTCACCCCGATTCCCGGGTCGCCATCGCCCTCATCGGTGCGAGGCTGTGGTCAGAGGTCGAGAGCGTGCGCGTGCTGGCCCAGCTCGCGGTTCGCGGCCCGCAGCGCATGGCATTCGCCGCCACCCTCGAACCCGTGCGCCAGCGTCTTCGCGAGATCGTCGAGCGAGGCATCGCGTCTGGTGAACTGCGGGCAGACATCGAGCCCGACACCCTCGCCCGCCTGATCGAAGGTGCAGCCCTCTCGGTGCTCGACGAAGCGGTTCGCAGCGACCTGTCCACGAGCGAGGGCCACCGACTGGTCATGCTCACCGGCCTCGGCGTCGCCGGGCTCTCAGCGCACGAGGCAGCAGCGGTGATCGCTGGCAACCCCGAACTACTACTTCTGGAGCACACGTCATGAAGGTCATCCTGAACGACGTCTCGATGGGCGAGGGCCAGAATCTCGGCACAACATCGCTCAGTTACGAGTCGGGGGGCATCACGCTCGCCGTCGTCGAGACCTACCAGCGACCGACCGTGTTGTCGCTGCTGGCTGCCGGCCGCATGGCACCGGATGCTGGCACTGTCGACCTCGATGGCAAGCCACACCCTGCCACCCTGCGTGCGATCACTGCGGTCGTGGACGCCCCCGACGTGAGCGAGCACGTGCACGACCTGAGCTTGGCGAGCGTTGTGGAGGAGGAGTTGATGTTCGCCTCGCTCCCCACGGGGCGCCGAGCCGCTCTCGACGCGCTGGCTGCCCTCGACGCAAAGGAGTATGCGGGCTGGCAGCTGCAGAACGTGCCGGTCGTCGTGCGGCTGCGCGTACTCGCGGAACTCGCCGCCTCGCGCCCGGGCATTCGCGGCCTGGTGCTCACCTCGCCCGACCGCCACGGCGGCGACCCGTTCGACTGGTGGGCGGTCGCCGTCGACCTCGCCCAGCGCGACCTTGCCATTCTCGTGATCGTGAACCAGGCTTCAGCCGACGTGCTGGGCGAGGTGAGCGCCCGATTCGAGGTCGACAGGCAAGCCGAGATCGCTCGACGGGAGGCGGCTGAGCTCGAAGCGGCCGAACTCGAAGCGGTCACAGAGTCCACCCGCGACACCGCCACACAGCCGCCGCTTGCACCCCTGGCAGACCCGAAAGAACGCGCATGAAGATCCTCACCCTCGCGAAGACCGAGTTCCGAAGACTCACTGCATCCGGGCTCGCCCGCCTGGCGCTGGTCGCCCTCATGCTCGTTCCGGTCATCTACGCCGGCCTCTACCTCTGGGCCAACAGCGACCCCTACGGCAGCATCAAGAACATTCCCGTCGCACTGGTGATCGAAGACACGGGCGCCACGTTGAACGACAAGTCGGTCAATTACGGCCAACAGGTGCACGACCAGCTCATCAGGGACGGCGGCGTCGACTGGATCGATGCGAGTGCAGAGCAGGCAGCATCCGGTGTCAAAGACGGCACCTACGACTTCGTTCTGACCCTCGGGCCGGACTTCTCCACCATGCTGGTCTCCGCGGGCACGGCTACTCCCCAACAGGCTGTCGTACAACTCACCACGAATGACACCAACAGCTTCTTGGCCAGCTCGATCGCGGCCACCGTCGCCGAGAAGGTGCGGCTCAGTATCTCCGAGCAGGTCGGTGAGGCCGCCGCGCTGCAGTTCCTCGACGGGTTCGCCACGATCCACGACAACCTCGCCACGGCCGTCGACGGCTCGGCGAAACTGGTCGATGGAACCGCACAGACGCAGGCCGGAGCATCCACTCTCGCCAGCGGCGCGGCGCAGGTGAACTCGGGGGCGGCCGACCTCGCCTCTGGTGCGGCAACGGCTGCGTCTGGCGCCTCGACCCTGTCGGACGGTGCAGCCCAGACCAACGCCGGCGCCCAGAATCTGGCAGCGGGCGCGGCGAAGACAAACGTCGGCGCCCAGGCTCTCGCGAGCGGGCTCGACACCCTGAACAGCCAGGCTTCGTCTCTGCCTGCCCAGACCGCAGCCCTGAACGACGGCGCCCAGAAGGTGGCCGCAGGCAACGCGCAACTCGCAACCCTCGCCGGTCAGGCGTCGACCGCATCGCAAGGCGCGGCGGACCAGGTGCCCGTGGTGCGTGCACAGGTCGTCGAACTCACGAACGGTCTCCCGGCCGAGCAGCAGGCTGCCATTCTCGCCCGGCTCGACGCGCTCGGTAGCGTCGTGGCCGACGGGAATTCCTCGGTGCAGGCGGCCGCGGGCCAGGTCTCCCAACTGTCGGGGGCTGCGTCGCAGGTCGCCGCGGGAACGAAGAAACTGGCAGATGCAGCGCCGGCACTCGCAGCAGGCATCTCCTCCGCGTCGAACGGTGCCACGCAGGTCGCAGGCGGCACGCAACAACTCGCCGACGGCAGCGCAACCCTGGCCTCGGGCACCCAGCAGGTCGCAGACGGCGCCTCGTCACTCGCCGACGGCACGCAGCAACTCGCTGACGGAGCCGCGACGCTGAAGGACGGCACGCAACAACTCGCCGACGGCAGCGCCACCCTTGCCACCGGGACGGCATCCCTCAACTCCGGAGCAACCCAGCTTCACGACGGGCTCGTCAGTGGCCTGGCGCAGATTCCGAACTACAGCGCCGACGAACGCCAGCAGGCCGCTGCAACCATCGCGACCCCCGCGCGGGTCGACACCGACACCGTGACCAAGGCGACAACCTACGGCGCCGGAATGGCACCGTTCTTCATCAGCCTCGCGGCCTGGATCGGCATCTACGCGCTGTTCCTCATCATCAAGCCGCTCTCCAAACGTGCCCTCACCGCGATCAAGGCTCCTCTTCGGGTCACCCTGGCCGGTTGGCTTGCCCCGGCCGCCCTCGGCGCACTCCAGATGGCCGCCGTGTTCTTCGTCGTCACCGTGCTGCTCGGGTTCACCGTGGTCAACCCGGCACTGATGCTGTTGTTCATGGTGCTTGCTTCGGTGACGTTCGTGGCGATCATCCTGGCCCTGAATGTGTGGCTCGGCAGCGTGGGGCAGTTCATCGGGCTCGTGCTGATGGTGCTGCAGCTCGTCACGGCGGGCGGCACGTTCCCCTGGCAGACCCTGCCCGGCCCGCTTGCGGCGCTGCACCACGCGCTGCCGATGAGCTACGCGGTCGACGGCATCAGGCAACTCATGTACGGCGGCGACCTGATGCTCGCGTTGAACGACGCCGGCGTGCTGCTGGCATGGATGCTCGGGGCACTGGCCTTCACGTACTACCTCGCCGGCAAGGCCACGCGGTCGCGCACGCTTCGAGATCTGCGGCCCTCGCTGATCGGCTGAGTCGGTCTCGTTGTGGCGGTTCTGCGCCACCGAAACCGTACTGAGCTGAACTAGTGCCGCAAGTGGATAACGCCTGTCTCGGGATCGGGCTCGCCGTAATGTCCGGTGTCGAGATCCTCCATCAGGTACACGGTCAGGTATCGGGGCACTCGAGGTCGGCCCGCGTTGTCGAAGACAGGAACGCGCCACCGAAATCGTTGAGTTCCTCGTGGCGCATAGGTGAATTCAGCGACGACCTCGGTCAAGGGCCACTCTTCGCGAACCTTGACGACCAGATCGCGATAGTCGCTGCGTATCCTGTGCCATCGGTCATCTCCGTTAGACCACATGAGGTTCGGTGTGTCTAGGTTCGCGAGATGCTCGAGCACCGTGTCCACGTGGATTCTCACCTCTGCCGAGTCTTCGGCGGGTAGTGTCCAAGAACAGTCGTCATAGGCTGACAGGTCGATTGCAGCGACCATCTCGTCCGTGTCTACGTCCAAATCTTGTTCGGGGATAGAGGTGTTCAGCCATTCCTCAGGAAAGCCCCGGGCGCCAGGGGTCGAGTCATAGTCGGCAACAAACACTTCTGACATCCGCGCATCCGACAGATCCAGGTCGATCACCTCGATCGGATAGCTGAAGCTGATGCTCGTTCCCCCGGGATCCAACCTCTGTACAGGGCCGGTCGGATGATAGGTCAATCGCAATTTGCCTCGAACAACGTCGACACCCGAAACAAGTCGGTCAACAGTGAGGAAGTCGATGTTCCCGCCCGGCCGATACCGACTCAACGTGACTGGTGAGGTAGCAACCGCGGGAGGAGGTGTTGGCAGACGGTGGATCTCAGTGGGCGAGTTGTCTACCCGGCTCCACGCACCTGAGCTCCGAACCAAATCTTCGCGGTCTTCAACAGGAGCATCCTCTTCGATCTGGACGAGGGCCGGGTCAAAGGCCCGCGAGCCACCGCTCCGCTCGACGACTGGGTACGGCTCGGCGGTGCACCAAAGGCCCGTGCTGTCAGCACCGATTGGCGTCAGCATGCCCACATCGATTGTCGAGACAGTCAAGTCTTGGCTGATGTGTACTGCCGTCGAACGCGGCTCACTGGATGACCATAGTGTATCCATCTCGGTATAGATCACCCACAGGCCAGTCGGCTCGCAAAGAATGCGTGCCGTCGCTGCGAGTGGCGGAAGCGGCGCATCTGGCCAGGTGACCAGCTTGATGCTCATTCGTTCATCCCGGATGACTGCCACCGGTCTCATCGAATCAACGAAAACGGTTCGATCCCCCAGCATCACTGGCCGCAGCGCATCCATCTCAATCAACCTCCCATGCAGGACCGTCGGACGGCAGTCTGGCACACTTCGATCCGATCTCAGAGCCACACCAGGCGCGCCATACATTCCCCTGGCAGACCCTGCCCGGCCCGCTTGCGGCGCTGCACCACGCGCTGCCGATGAGCTATGCGGTCGACGGCATCAGGCAACTCATGTACGGCGGCGACCTGATGCTCGCGTTGAACGACGCCGGCGTGCTGCTGGCATGGATGCTCGGGGCACTGGCCTTCACGTACTACCTCGCCGGCAAGGCCACGCGGTCGCGCACGCTGCGAGACCTGCGTCCCTCGCTGATCGGCTGAGACCCCGCTGGTTGAGTAGACGCGCGCAGCAGGTCGTATCGAAACCCACCATGAGCAAACGAGGTTTCGATTCGCCTGCGCCTCCGGCGCGGGCTACTCAACCAGCGACCAGCTACTGGATCGTCACGCGGATGGTGTGGTAACCCGAGGAGCCGTCTGGCGCGGGCGGGGCCTGGTCGGAGGTCTGGGTGTACCCGGAGGAGTCTGTGGCCCGCACCGAGATCACGTGGTCGCCTGCCGTTGCATTCCACTGCAGCACCCACTGGCGCCAGGTGTCGGCCGAGATCGCATCAGCGAGGGTCGCCTCCTGCCACGAGCCGTTGTCGATCTGCACCTCGACCTTTGCGACGCCGGTGTGCTGAGCCCAGGCGACACCCGCAATCGGGATCGTTCCGGCGGCCAATCCGGCGTTCGACCGTGGAGTGTCGATTCGTGAAGCGGTCTTGATCGGGCCGAGCGCCGACCAGCCCCGCGGAGTCCAGTAGCCCATGTCTTGCGCGAAAGTCGTCACCTTCAGCTCGACGACCCACTTGGTCGCAGAGACGTACCCGTAGAGCCCGGGCACGACCATGCGCACGGGAAAACCGTGTTCGACGGGCAAGGGTGAGCCGTTCATCCCGACAGCCAGCAGCGATTGCCGGCTCGCATCCTGAAGCACCTCGAGCGGGGTGCCGGCGGTGAACCCGTCTGAGCTGCGGGAGAGCACCATGTCGGCCCCGGCCGTCGGCTTCGCCCTCGCAAGCAGGTCGCGGATCGGGTAGCCGAGCCACATCGCGGTGCCGATCAGGTCGCCGCCGACCTCGTTCGACACGCAGGTGAGGGTCGTGGCGTTCTCGACGAGGGGAAGAGCGAGAAGATCGGCGAAGGAGATCTCGACCTCGTTCTCGACCATGCCGACCACCCGCAGTCGCCACGCGTCGGGGTCGAGCTGGGGAATCTGCAGGGCCGTGTCGATGCGATAGAAGTTCGCGGCGGGAGTGATCACCGGGCTGAGGCCGGTGATGCCGAGTTCGGCCCCCGTGGGCACAGCCGGCGCAGCGACTGCCGCGGCGGGGAGCACCAGGGCGCTGCGGGCAGCAGTCACGGCCGCGGCCCCCGCGTTCATCATGCGGGCACCGAACCCCACGACCGCAGAAGCAACGGCGGTCACTCCCAGGAACATCAGGAACTGTCGTCGCTCGAGCGCCGCAACGGGAACAACGCGTGCGGCGCCGAGTGCCGTCGAGGGCGCGATGCTCGACCCGGAGGCGTCTGGCCCAGCTGTACCGGAGGATTCGGATGCGCCGCTCGTGCCGGCGACGACGGTGTTGGCTGCACCGCGAACTCGAGCAGCACTGGCGAGCCGGGACGCCCAGCGGGCGAGCCGCTGCTGGAGCGTTCGGAGGATGACGACGCCCACGATCATCCCGATCACCGTGGGGATGGCGTAGAAGGCCGACGCACCGGAGCGGGTCGTGATCGCCACAACGGCGATCGCCGAGAACACTGCGAGAACGACGATGCCCCACGGGGGTCGCCGGTCTTCGAGCAGGCCGGCGAGGATCGCGCCGGCGAGAATGACGAGAGCGAGGATGACGAGCAGCGCAGCTTTGTCGCCGGTGCCGAAGAGCGAGATCATCAGCTCCTTGACTCCCGGGGGCGCAAAGTCGATGACGAGCGAGCCCACGGCAAACAGTGGGCTGCCACCTGGACCCACGACCACGGCGACCGCTTCGGCCGTTGCGAGCACGGCAGCGGCCGCGGCGACACCGGTCAGGGCCGCCCAGAGTCTTCGTCGCATGTTCTCACCCTAAGCGCGCGGGGCTTGGCTCCCGCTGTGTGCTGGCGAATCGTTCTACGGCGCGGGCCAGATCAGATTTGTACCGGTGTAGATCGCCGCGAGGAACGACGGGTCGGTTGCCGCCGAGAGGTCGGGCGCCGAGGTGAGCACCCCGCCCTTCACGAGGAACGCGCTCTCCGCAGCCAGAAGGTCGGCGTTCAGCGAACCGAGCGGCGTGCCACTGGGCTGCGCGCCCGAAACGAGCGCCGTCTCGGTGTTCCAGACCTGCACATTGTGGTCGGTGTCGTACCCGGCGCCCGAGAGCGCCGCCGCGAAGCCGACGCACTCCGCCGCGTTCGTCAGGCAGTAGTCGTAGGCATGGAACGACGCCCGCAGGAAGTCCTCCGTCGTGCCCGCGTTGGCCTTGATGAATGCCGGGTTGGCCGCCACCGTGCCGAAGGTTCCCGGAATCCCGTAGTCCTCGGGGTTCCACGTCTTCACCTCGGTGCCCTGGGCCTTCAAGGTGAGCGGTTCGTTCGACTTGTACCCGGTCAGCGACTGCACATGGCCCCGGGGCAGGATGCTCGGGTCATAGCCCACGACCACCTGCGTGATGCTCGCGAGGTCGGCGCCAGCATCCACCAGCATCGTCTGGATCTCGGGCGGCAACTGCCCCTTCTGCCCGAGGGTCGTGCCGTTGAGTTGCTTCAGGTCGGTCACAGTCGGCATCGTCATCAGCGTCGCGATGGGTACCTGCCCGTAGGTCGCGATGCCCGTCACGTCGACGCCGTTCTCGCGGGCGCGAAGGAGGTCAGCGTCGCCGCCCAGGTCGGTGAACGTCGCGGTTCCGGCCGCGACCAGCTGGGCATTGCCGGCCGTGTCGCCGGTGCCGGGCTGGATCGTGACGTCGAGGCACAGTGCGTCGTAGTACCCGAGCTGCTTCGCAGCGAGAACGTCGAGGATGCTCGCCGAAGCTTGGTACTGGTACCCGGTGATGTACGTGATGGGGCCGGCGGCCTTGTTCGCTGCACACCGTTCGGCCGAGATGGCACTGCCGGCGGACGCGGCGGGGGTTGCTGGCGCCGAGGCCGACCCCGAGCATCCACTCAGTGCCAGCGCAGCCGAGGCCACGAGTGCAGAGACGGCGAGCATGCGGGTGCGCAGTCGGGGGGAAGAGAGTCGGTGATTCATCGGGTCCTCGGGCTCGGGTAGCGCGGGTGGGGAAGACAGAATGCGGGAGTGAAGAGCGCGTTCAGTCGTGATGCGTGGGGTCTGGCTGTGAGAGAGTGCTGACGCTGCTCGCTGATGCCGGGTGTGGCGCGGGTCAGTTCGGTCGCGGTTGCTGGGACTCGTGCCACCGCAGCACGCGCTTCTCGAGAAGGGTGACCCCGAGAAGCAGCAGGGCTCCCATTATCGCAAGACAGACGATGGCCGCGTAGACGACGGCGAGTTTCGAATTGGCTGAAGCGACACTGATCACGGTTCCGAGGCCCTTCGAAGCGCCAGGGGCAATGAATTCGGCGACGACCGCACCAACGAGTGAGAGGGGAAACACGACCCTGAGCCCAGCAAAGACGTAGGGAAGACTGCCGGGCAACCGCAGGCGCCCGAGCACCTCGAGCCGCGAGGCATGCAGGGTGGAGAAGACCTGGAGAATCGGGGGTGATACCGAATTGAGACCGGTGATGAGGTTCATCAGCATCGGAAAGAACGTGATCAACGCGGTGACGATGAGCTTCGGCGCGGGGCCGAATCCGAAAGCCACGACCAGCGCCGGTGCGATCGCGACCACGGGGGTGACGTTGAGGATCACGGCGAGCGGCATGATCGCCCGGCGCAGGATGCCCGACTCGGTCACCAGCACCGCCACGAGCAGGGCGGCAGCGAACCCGATGGCGAGACCGACGAGGGCTTCGGAGAGCGTCACCCAGGCATTGTCGAGGTAGTACCCGGTGTTGGTGATGAGCTGCTGGCCGACGAGGCCCAGCCGAGGCAGTAGGTACGGGTTGCCGATTGCGATCAGCTCCCAGAGCACTCCCGCGATACCGACGGCAACGACTGTCGGCAGCCAGAAGCCGGGCGACCACCGCGAGCGCGCGCGGCGGCGGCTCACTCGGCGCTCCCGGGCGGGCGCCGAGCCGTCTGCAGCTCCGCACGGATGCGGTCTTCGTACTCGTGCACGGCCGCCGCTTCGAGCAACCCACGGCGGCGAGGGCGAGGCAGCTCGATCGGCACGATCGCCGCGATCCGCCCGGGTTCGCCCCGCCCGCCAGCCATCACGACGACCTCATCCGAGAGCACCACGGCCTCGGTCACCGAGTGCGTCACGAACACGACCGTGGTGCGCCACTCCTCCCACAGCTTCAGCAGCTGGTCCTGGGTGGATTCGCGAGTGAACTCGTCGAGCGCCGAGAACGGCTCGTCCATCAGCAGCACGTCACCCTGCGTCGCGAAGGCCCGCGCGATCGCCACCCGCTGCTGCATGCCACCCGAGAGCTCACCCGGCAGGAGTTTCAGCGAATCGCCGAGGCCGAGTTCCGTGAGCAGCGCGACCGGGTCCGCTTCGGGGGCGAGCGCAAGACCGGTTCGCGCGCCGGATGCGGCACCCGCGCCAGCCGCAAAACCCGCAGATTCGGGGCCGCGCCGCAGGGCATCCCTTCGCCTGTTCGCCCGCCGGTTGACCCGGTCGACGATCTTCACATTGTCGAGCACCGACAGCCAGGGCAGCAGCGCCGGCACCTGCGGCATGAACGCGATTCTCTTCGCCTCAGATGCTTCGGCCGGCGTGCTGCCGAAGATGCTCACCGAGCCGGCGTCCGGATGCTCGAGGCCGGCGATCATGCGCAGCAACGTCGATTTTCCGCACCCACTCGGGCCGATCACGCTCACGAACCGACCGCGTTGCACCCGCAGATCGACGGCGCCCAGTGCGACCCGGCGCTCGGATGCCCCGCGCCGGCTCGACTCTGCGCGCCCGTAACTCTTCGAGGCACCCTCGACGACCAACTCGGCGGTTTCAGCCGCACCGAGGTCGCCAGAAGCAGATTCGCGCACCATTCGACTATAAGAGTTCGCGGGAGTGTCGAGCTGCGCGTGGTTCATGCGTCCTGTTCATTACGAACGGGTAATAAGGAGAATGTCATTCCCGATCGGTAATCTGAATATACTTATTACCCCAGGGGAATAGGAAGGGAACGACGATGCACGCCTCGATTCGGTCGGCCGCAGACCTCGGAGCCTTCGTGCGCCGCATTCGCCTGCAGAACAATCTCACCCAGGGGGAGCTCGCCCGCGCCTTGGGCAGCTCGCAACGGTATGTCTCCGAGTTGGAGGCGGGCAAACCCAAGCGCGCCGATGACAATTACTTCGACTTTCTCGCGAAGCTGGGCATCGGGCTTACCGCAGAGGCCGCGGAAGCGAACCCGGCCCCCGAGAGGCCCTCCAAGGCCGGTGATGTATCCAGTGCCCGCTGATCTGACCCTCGACGTAACCCTGTACGGCACCCCCATCGGCGAACTGACCCGGGGTCCGTCGGGCAAAGCCTCCTTCGAATGGAGCCGCGAAGGGGAAGCACGGTGGAAGCTGCGCGCCACACCCCTTTCCCATTCACTTCCGGTCGGTACGACAAGCTCTCACGCAACAGAGTCATTCTTCGGAGCACTGTTGCCAGAGGGGCGGTGGCTCGACCAGCTGTCGAATGCACTCCACGTAGCGAGCAACGACATCGTCGGTCTACTGAGTGAAGTCGGCGCCGATCTCGCCGGTGCCCTGGTTGTCGGGAGTGCACGGGAAACGCTCGAGCCGATGCGGGTAGGCACAGACGAGATGCAGCAACTCCTCGCTCGGGCCGCTGGCTTCATGCTGGGCGGCGGCGGTTCTGCGCTCGCTGGTTTCCAGCGCAAACTGACGCTGACCCGCTTGGACGGCCACTGGGTCAATGGGAATGGTGCGATCGCATCCAGCCACATCATCAAGCCCGTCGCCGAGGACAACCGTGACCTGATCGAGGGCGAGAACTATGTTCTGACTCTGGCACGGTCGTTGGGCCTCCTGAACTTCGAATCGTGGACCGAGATGATCGGTTCGACACCGGTGCTCGTCATCGAGCGTTACGACCGGAAGCGAACTTCGGCCGGTATTGAGCGCATCCATCAGGAGGATCTCTCCCAGGCACTGGGATTGCCGTGGGGTGGCGACGACAAGTTCGAGCGGAACAATGCTGGAGCCAACCTGAGAGCAATCGCTGCTGTTCTCGACCGGGACCGGACGATCTTCGATGAGGGTGAGCCCGACCGCGAAAAGCTGCTGAAATACACCGTTCTGAACGTCGCAGCAGGCAATACCGACGCCCACGCCAAGAACTTCTCGATGCTGAGGCCCGCACATGGAGCAGCCACACTCGCGCCCTTCTACGACGCTTCACCTCTTGCCCTCGGCTTCGAAGCACCGCTCGACCTCGCTATGACGATCGGGGGAGAGAGGTTCGTCACGAAGATCACCGTCGACCACCTGACCGACGAAGCACAGAGTTGGGGACTCGAACCCCGCCGGGCCCGCGAGGTCATCGAAGAGACCCTGAGTCGAATCATCGATGGCACGCAGGTGATCGAAGCACACGACAGCATCGCTGCCCACGTTCCCGGCTATATTCGCGGGCAAGCTCGCAATCTGGCGGCCGGTCGACCCGCGCGGCTGGACACTCCCATTCCGCCCATCCTGATGCGCAAGCTTGGCAGCTCTGACTGACCTTGCTACAGCACATTCCGCGGCGCGAAATACACAGCTTCGCGGGCCGGAGAGATTCTTCGCGCGGCATCTGGCCTGGCAGGCCGGCTCAGGCGGGGAGGCGCACCGGGCGGATGCCCTCACCCGCCGAGCGCGTGAGCCTAAGCGCTTCGACGGTCGAGAGCAGCGTGAGCAGGCCGATCACGAGAAAGCTGAACTGGAACGCACCGAGCGGCACCAGGCTCGTCACGCCAGACGCGGGGCCGGCCGCGCTGCCGACCGCGGAGGACGCAGCCGCCCCCGAATTCACGACCGCCTCGCCGACGCGCAGTGCGACGGCGGCGATGGCGACGCCGAATCCGGCAGCGACCTGCTGGGTCGTCGACGCGAGCGTATTCGCCGCCGGCATGCCCGGCCCGGCGATGTCGGCGAAGGCGATGGTGTTGTACGCGGTGAAGCCCGTCGACCGCATGATCCCGCTGAAGATCATCAACGCGATCACCAGGGCGAACGGCGTCTGCGCTGTGAGAAACGCGCTGAGAACCATGCTGAGCGCGGCACCGATCGTTGCCGCGATGATCACCGTGCGAAACCCGAACCGGCGCAGCAGCGGGGTGGTCGCAGGCTTGATGGCAATGTTGCCGACAAAGACGAACAGCACCAGGGTTCCGGCGAGTATCGGTGAATAGCCGAAGGAATCCTGGAACATCAGCGGCAGCAGGAAAGGCACCGCGTTGACGGTCACGCGAAAGACCGATCCGCCGGCGTGTGCCAGCCGGAAGGTCTCGATGCGGAGGGCGGCGAGCTCGAGCAGCGGATGGGCCGTGCGCCTCAGGTGCCAGACCGCAGCGGCCAGCAGGCCGATGCCGAGAATCGCGAGCGCCAGCAGCTCCACGACAGAAGAGCCCGCTTCTCCCGAAGCCGAGCCGCCCGGGCCGGCGCCAGCCAACACCGAACCGAGGTAGACGAGCACCCCGAGCCCGATACTCGTGAGAGCGAGCCCCACCCAGTCGAGTGCCGGCGGCCTCGCCCGCTGTTCGTTCGGCAGGATGCGCAGCGCCACGATGAACGCAACCAGGCCGAGCGGCACGTTGATCAGGAAGATCCAGTGCCACGAGGCGTAGGTTGTGAGCACTCCGCCGACGAGCGGCGCAATCACCGGAGCCGCGAGCGCCGGCCAGGTGAGCAGGGCAATGGTTCTGACCAGGTCACGTTTGTCGGTCATCCGGAGCACTGCGAGCCTGCCGACGGGCACCATCATCGCCCCGCCCGCGCCCTGCAGCACCCGGAAGACGGTCAGTTCGACGAGGTTCTGGCTGAGCGCACAGAGCACGGAGGCGACGGTGAAGACGGCGATCGCGGTGATGAACACCGGGCGGCCGCCGAAGCGCTGCGTCACCCAGCCGCTCAGCGGAATCAGCACGGCGAGGGTCAGCAGGTAGGCCGTGATCGTGACGCCGACCGCGAGCGAGGGCACACCGAGTGACACCCCGATGCTCGGGGCGGCGGTGGTGAGAATGGTGCCGTCGAGGTTCTCCATGAAGAAGGTGCCGGCCACCAGCAGGGCGACAGAGCGCTGGCGATTCGGATGCCCGGGGTCTTCGCCCGCGGCAGCCATCAGCGTTTGGCTCCCAGCTCCAGGAGCAGCACGCCGCCGATGACGAGAACGATGCCGGCGATCTGCACCCAGCTGAGGAACTCCTTGAAGACGAGCCAGCTCACGATGGTCACGACGACCACGCCGGCGCCGGCCCACACGGCGTAGGCGATGCCGAGCGGCACTCCGCGCGAGAGGGTGAGGCTCAGCAGCACGAACGAAGCGATATAGCCGACCACCACGATGGCGTAGGCCCACCAGCGGTTTGCGAGCGTGACGCCTTCGCCGGAGGTGAACTTCAGGAAGGTCGTGGCGACGACTTCAGAGGCGATCGCCAGCGCGAGAAAGACGTACCCCACCGTTCATCGCCCCCTTTCTCCGCGCTCGGCTCAGCCGAACGAGACGTGCTGCAGCACCCAGGCGTGCATGGCAACGGCCGCAGCGGCCGAGGCGTTCATCGACCGGGTCGACCCGAACTGGCTGATCTCGACGATGGAGCTGGCCGACGCAATCGCGGCCTCCGACAGGCCGGGGCCCTCCTGGCCGAACAGAAGGACGCAGCGCTCAGGGAATGCGAAGGTCTCGATGATCACGCTGCCCGGAACGTTGTCGATCGCGATGATCTGCAGATCATCCTTCGCCGCCCACGCCACGAAGTCGGCAACGGTTTCGTGGTGCAGGATGTGCTGGTAGCGGTCGGTCACCATCGCACCGCGCCGGTTCCAGCGCTTGCGGCCGATCACGTGCACGGTGTCGGCGCCGAACGCGTTGGCGCTGCGCACGATGGACCCGATGTTCATGTCGTGCTGCCAGTTCTCGATGGCGACGTGGAAGGGATGCCGGTGCTCGTCGAGATCGGCGACGATCGCGGCCATCGACCAGTAGCGGTACCGGTCGATGACGTTTCGCGAGTCCCCGCGTTCGAGCAGCTCGGGGTCGTAGTGCGCGTCGACCGGATGCTCGCCCTGCCAGGGGCCGACCCCGTTGGTCGTGAGCTCGACCGAGGGATTCGTTTTGGCATCTGGCACCCAACCACGATAGCCGGTGTCGCTTGCGGGCCCACAATTGCCGGTCATCCATCGCCCGGCTCACCCCACCATAGGTCGGTGCGACTGCCACATCGATCGACCTGACCCGACACGCCCCGTCCGTGCGGGTGAAACGGCGTGTCGCGTCAGATCGATCCCGCGGGCCCCCCGAGCGCAGCCAGCGGCCATGGTGTCGAAATGTTAGACGCGTCTAACATTTCTCCCGAAGATTGCTACGATGAAGCATGGCCCAGGCGACCACGGAGCGCGATCGACCCGCTTCTGTGCGCCCGACGCGCATCATCTTCCTGCTCGGCCCGGCGTTCGTTGCCGCCATCGCCTATGTCGACCCGGGCAATGTGGCGGCGAACCTCACGGCGGGTGCCCGCTACGGCTACCTTCTCGTCTGGGTGCTGGCGGCGGCGAACGGCATGGCCATGCTCATTCAGTACCAGTCGGCCAAACTCGGCATCGTCACCGGCGAGAGCCTGCCCGAGATTCTCGGGCGCCGCATGCGTACCGGCGGCAGGCGTGCCTTCTGGGTGCAGGCCGAACTCGTGGCGGCGGCGACCGACCTGGCCGAGGTCATCGGCGGGGCCATCGCCCTGCAGTTGCTCTTCGGCCTGCCGCTGCTGCTCGGCGGCCTCATCGTCGGCGTCATCTCGATGACGATCCTCGCTGTGCAGTCCCGCCAGGGGCAGCGCCCTTTCGAGACCGTCATCATCACTCTGCTGGCCATCATCGCTTTCGGCTTCCTCGCCGGCCTGTTCGTCAGCCCCGTGCACTGGGGCCAGGCCGCCGCAGGCCTCGTGCCGCACTTCGCGGGGCCCGACACCGTTCTGCTCGCGGCAGGGATGCTCGGGGCAACCGTGATGCCGCACGCGATCTACCTGCACTCCTCTCTCGCCCGCGACCGGCACGGACCCTCGCTCGACGCCTACCGTGCCCGCTCGAAGAAGTTCACGCCCCAAGCCTTCACTCCGAAGCCGTTCACCCCTTCGACGGGCGAATTCTCGGCCATCCGCCGCCTTCTCGTCGTGACGCGCTGGGACGTCGCGGCAGCGCTGCTGCTCGCCGGCGCCGTCAACATCGCCATGCTCCTCACCGCGGCAGCGAACCTCGGCGGTGTCTCGGGCACCGACACCATCGCCGGCGCCCACGCAGCCATCGTCGCCGCCCTCGGCCCGGTCATCGGCGTGATCTTCGCGGTCGGGCTCCTGGCCTCCGGCCTCGCCTCCACCTCGGTCGGCTCCTACGCGGGCGCCACGATCATGGCGGGCCTCCTGAAATTCCGCGTGCCGCTCCTGGTGCGCCGCGTCATCACTCTCATCCCTGCGCTGCTCATCCTCGGCCTCGGGGTCAACCCGACGTGGGCGCTCGTGCTCTCGCAGGTCTTCCTGAGCCTCGGCATTCCGTTCGCACTGATTCCGTTGGTGCGCCTGACCGGCGACCGGATGCTCATGGGCCCCTTCGCCGATCGGCTCCCCCTGCGCATCGCCTGCTGGGTCGTGGCCGCACTCATCGTCGCGCTGAATGTCGCCCTCATCGTGCTGACGATCAGCGGCGCCGGGGGCACGGGCGGCTAGGGCCGCCTCAACCCGTCGTAACTAAACCCGTCGTAACTCAGCCCGTCGTAACCCAGACCGCCTCGACGCCGCCTCGACTCAGCCTGACGCACGCCTCGGTGGACTCCAATCGCACGCACACCTCGCCGGATTCGGACTCGGGTTCGCGTTCGGGTCGGGGTTCGCAGACGCTGAGCCGGGCATCCAGAACCAGGCCGGCCTCGCCGAGCGATCGAAGCACAATCGGGTCGGCGTCAGAGATGCGCAGAACGACGAGTGGATGCCCGGGCACGGCGTCGCCCAGCCGAAATGCACTCTGCCGCAGGGTGTCGAGCCGAACAGCTTCGGCCGGGCGCGAGGCTCCCTCGGCCGAGGGGATCGGGTCGCCGTGCGGGTCGCGCAACGGATACCCGAGCGCCCTGTCCATGCGGGCGATCATGGTGTTCGACACGGCGTGTTCGAGCACCTCGGCCTCGTCGTGCACCTCGTCCCAGGCATAGTCGAGAACCTCGACGAGAAACGTCTCGACGAGCCGGTGGCGGCGAACCATCTCGACGGCCACCGCGCGGCCATCATCGGTGAGCTCGATGCTGCCGTAGGGCTCGTGGACGACCATGCCGAGCCCGGCGAGCTTGCGGATGCCATCGGAGACCGTCGCTGTACTGACACCCGTGCGCTCAGCGAGGTGCTTGACCGTGATTCGAGATGCTGCGTCGTCGCCTGGCCATTCAGACGCCGCCCAGATCACTTTCAGGTAGTCCTGTGCAGCATTCGTGAGGTCGGAAAGCGGCATGCGGCAAGTCTAATGAGAGTCACCCGGCGAAGAATCGGAGATCACCCGGCACACCCGAGCTGAAATCTCAATCCCTGCCGCCAGATAGTTAGCAAAAATAAACTTTCGATCATGGCATCACCTCGCACCGTTCATCCC
This sequence comes from Subtercola frigoramans, assembly GCF_016907385.1. Taxonomy (NCBI): domain Bacteria; kingdom Bacillati; phylum Actinomycetota; class Actinomycetes; order Micrococcales; family Microbacteriaceae; genus Subtercola; species Subtercola frigoramans. The sequence continues at coordinate 3,479,296 of NZ_JAFBBU010000001.1, forward strand.
GTCCGGGCCACGCGGCCCTCTCCCACTCCCGCTCAGCTCTCACCACAGGCCTCCGACGTGCCCACTCCCGCGAGCGCGACTGACGTCCCCACCCACACCATCCATCTCAACGGCAACGACTACCTGGCCACCGCCGTGATGACGGAGATCTTCCGCAGGCGCGCGCAGAGGATCGTCGACCGCGGCGAGTCCGAACTCGTGCCCCTCCTGCACAGCCGCGGAGTAGAGCTGCTGCTCATCACGCCCACGACCGACGTTGCCGTCGTTCCCATCGAAATCGGCGGAGGGGCCACCCTCCGTCTGACGTAGCCACCCGGCGATTGCCCTCTCCGGGTGGCGCTCCGGCAGCCGTACCTGGCTGTCATAACCCACGCGTGCGTCAGGCACAAGTGGATGCGAGCGCTCGCGTGCTGCCTCTAGCGTTCTTCGTATGACGTTCAACGACAACTCCAAACTCGACTCGAGCCGAGTCTCCAAACGCGGCCGAACGGGGATTGCCGTCGGCGGTGGCGGGGCGGTCGTTGCGATCGGCCTGTTCCTGCTGTCACAACTTCTCGGAGTCGATCTGACCGGGCTGGCGGGCGGCATCCAGCAGGGCTCCGGCTCAACCTCACAGGGAGCCGAGCAGGCTCTTGACTGCCAGACCGGTGCCGATGCGAACGCTCGGGTCGACTGCCTCATGGTGGGAGCCTCCAATTCGCTCGATGCGTATTGGGCAGTCGAGGCGCCGAAACTCGGGGTCAGCTACCAGAGCCCGGCCGACTTTGTGCTCTTCGAGGGCGGCACGAGCACGGGATGCGGCCAGGCGTCGAGTGCGACCGGCCCGTTCTACTGCCCGGTCGACCAGACGATCTACGTCGACACGACCTTCTTCGACGAGCTTCGAAGCCAGTTCGGCGCCTCGGGCGGCACCCTCAGCGAGATGTACGTCGTTGCTCACGAGTGGGGCCACCACATCCAGCAGCGCGCGGGAACCTTCGACGGCACCGACCGTACCGCAACCGGCGCGAGCTCGGACTCTGTGCGCACGGAGCTGCAGGCAGACTGTTACGGCGGGGCGTGGGCGGCCGCAGCATCCACCACCACCGATGCGTCGGGAGTGTCGTTCATCGAACCGCTCACCAGCCAGCAGATCGCCGACGCACTGAACGCCGCCTCGGCGATCGGAGACGACCGGATCCAGCAGCAGTCTGGTGGCTCGGTGAACCCCGAGACATGGACGCACGGGTCGAGTGAGTCACGCCAGCGGTGGTTCCAGACGGGATTCACCTCCGGCGCGGCGGCCTGTGACACCTTCGGGGTCGACGCCTCGCAGCTCTGAACGTAGCAGGCATCAACGGTGGGTTGCATCGCTGAGACCAGCCTCCGACGGGCCGCGGGCTCATGGCGCATGCACTGCCGTGCCACAACAACGCCCAGGTGACTCGCAGTACCCTTGGGAGGTGAGCAACGGTGCGCGACCTGCCGGTCTCGCGATCACGTGCTTGAGAGCATCTAAAAGGAGCGCCATGTCTCGTCGTGACGAAATCGAATGCTGGCTGACCGACATGGACGGCGTGCTCGTCCACGAGAACCAGGCCCTCCCCGGTGCCGCCGCCCTTCTGCAGCAGTGGCGCGACGAGGGAAAGCCCTACCTCGTTCTCACGAACAATTCGATGTTCACGCCTCGCGACCTGAGCGCCAGGCTGCTCGCGTCGGGGCTCGAAGTGCCCGAAGAGTCGATCTGGACCTCGGCGCTCGCCACGGCCGCCTTCCTCAAGTCCCAGAAGCCCGGCGGTTCGGCCTTCGTGATCGGCGAGGCCGGCATCACGACCGCCCTGCATGAGGCTGGCTTCATCCTCACCGACACGAACCCCGACTACGTGGTCGTCGGCGAGACCCGCAACTACTCTTTCGAAGCGATCACCCGCGCCATCCGCCTCATCTCGGCGGGCGCGCGCTTCATCGTGACCAACCCCGACGCGACCGGGCCGAGCACCGAAGGCCCGCTGCCCGCAACCGGGGCGGTCGCCGCGCTGATCACCAAGGCCTGCGGCAAAGAGCCCTACGTCGTCGGCAAGCCCAACCCCATGATGTTCCGCTCAGCGCTCAACAAGATCGGCGCCCACTCCGAGAACACCGGGATGATCGGCGACCGCATGGACACCGACGTCGTTGCCGGCATCGAGGCGGGGCTGCACACCATCCTGGTTCTCACCGGCATCAGCGACCAGGCCGAGATCGACAAGTACCCGTTCCGCCCCGACGAGATCCTGCAGGGCGTCTTCGAGTTGCTCTCCCCCGACCCCGTCGAGTCCGACGAGATCTGACCGAAGCGCGGAGTCAACCTCTCAGTTTGCGCTCGAATTCTGGGACATCGTTCGCCACTGTGTCGAGGATGAGTCGGATGTCGATAAAGGCATAACCGTGGGCGATGCGGTTTCGAGTCGCCCAGATGACTTTCCAATCATCGCCGAAGGTCTCTTCACGAAATGTTGCGCTCGTCTGAGAAATTGACTCAATCGCCGCTGCCAAGCGCAGACTGACAGCATCGGCCACGATGTCGTCTTCGATATCAGATCGGGCAACGTGCCGCTTGAGCGCCTCGATGTGGTCGAGAGCGTCACTGATCAACTCTGCGTCTGATCTGCTCACAGCGGTATCGCTTCGCTGAGCACCTGACCGGCGAGGTTCCTTCGGAGACTCCGCGCCGGAATGAGATCGACACCTGCTCCAACGATCCGGGAGATGTCATCTTCCATGCGCGCAAGGGTGAACAGGCCGATACCGTCTGGTATGTCTACGAGGAGATCGACATCTGACGCGGCAGTATCTGTTCCGCGCGCCACACTGCCGAAGATGCGTACATTGCGAACCCCGTGAACTGCGGTGATTTCAAGAATCTTCTTGCGATTCTCACTCAAGCGTCGGCCGAGCACCGATGTACCGTGAAAGCGGAGGAGTCGAGAAACTTCAGGCTGACTGCGGCCGATTGCAGCAGCGATATCTCGTTGCGAGAGCCCCGCCGAGACGCCGGCGCGAACGGCACCCACGAGAAGGCTGCGTGACCGCTCGTGGAGCTCGAGGGACTGCCGGGCATCCGCTCGCAACCGCTCGATCACCGCTTCTTCACTCATATAGCAAATGCTATCAGATACAGCGGATACGGGAGCGGACTTCAGGACTAGACGCCGCCGCCTCCGCCGCCGCCACCGCCACCACCCGAGAAGCCGCCTCCCCCGGAGCCGCCGCTCGAGCTGCTCGACGTGCTGGCGGCGAGGCTCGAGTCGACGACACTCGACCACGAGTTGATCGCCGAGGCGAAGAGCACCGCGTTGAACACCCCGGAATTGCCCGAGTACCAGTCGGGTTGCGAGCCCAGGCTCTCGTAATAGGTGCCGAGCACCTTCGCCCACTCGTCTTCGAGACCCAGCAGCACCGCGTACGGCAGCAGCTTCTCGTAGATCTTCACAACCTGGCCCCAGTCGGGCGCATTCACCTGCGTCTTGAGCGCCCCCTCGGGCGTCTGCAGCATGGCGAAACGGTCTTTCTCCGCCAACCGGATGTACAGCTCGACACCCTTGATGTAGTCGCGAAGCTCTGACCCCTTGGCAGTGAGCGGTTTCTTGAACGCCGCGGTGAAGACGACCACCAGCGACAGTCCGCAGGCGACGAGCAGCGCGAAGGGAATGGCTCCGCCGAAGTCGTCGTTCATCGCCGCCGTGCCCGTGAAGAACGCCAGAACCCCGAACAGGATGACCGCCAGAGCGAACAGCGAACTGATGAGGTTGGTGCCGCCGCGAATGTACCCCTCGGTGATCGCTGCCTTGCGGGTCGACTGCATGAGCCCATAGATGCCCTTGCTCAGAGCCGTATCCTGCTTCTCGATCTGCTTCCAGGCGCCGACCTGCAGCTCAGCGCCGAACAGCAACCTCGCCAGGTCGAGTTCGGTGGCGTCGAGCCCCTCCACACTTGCCAGGCGCAGCCAGTACGTTTTGCCGCCGCCGCCGAACAAACCGGAACTCTCCTTCTCCTGCTCGACGATCTGGATGTTGTGCAGCACGGCAAGGCTGACGAACGACGCAGCTGGTGCCCGCTTCGTCGTCTTGCTGACGACAGAGGCCATTGGCAGGTTGACGCCCTTCGGCACGGTGTACTCGGCGATGGTAGTGGGGCGACCCGGTGCATCCCGAAGCAGGGTCAGGCGCAGGATGATCGCCCCGACCGCCACCAGCACAGCCAGTAGCGCGAACACGAGTTCGGCGATGGCCGCGCCCGAGGCGAAGAACGAGTTGTCACGCAGGGTGAACGTGGTCGGGGCGAACCCGATCGCGACGGTCAGGTTCTCGCCGGCGCCCAGGTTGTTGGCCGAGGTCTGGAACACGGTGCCGTCGACCGCTTCGTCCGGTGTCGAATCGGCCGCTGCGCTGATGTCACAGGTCTGCGACGAGCCCTGCGCGCCAACGTAGCACGAGGTCATGCCGTTCAACGCGCCGGCGAGGTCAGCCGCGACATGCACGCTCGCCGTGACGCTGCCGAACGACTGCTTCCACGCTGTGCCGTTGGTGTCCCAGTAGAACTCCTGGTCATTCGTGTCGGAGAAGTACTGCACGACGTTGTTCTGGGTGTACGTGATCACGTAGACCTGCGAGCCGTGAACATAGTCCGGTGCCGCGATGGTGAGGAGCAGCAGGCCGTCTTGCGTGTCGGTCGAATACGAGCGAGCGGTTCCCGACCCATCGGTCACCGACACAACGCTCACATCGGTGGGGTGCCCGTCGTACTTGAGCGGGATGGCGCGCAGAATGCCGTGGTTCTGGTTCGAAGTGGGGAACTGGGCATCCAGAGTCTCGACGGTCGTCAGCGTGGCACGCCCAGCGGAGTCGCGGCCGAGCGTGTAGTCGCCGGCGAAGCTGTTGAACGTGAAGTCGTTGACGTCACCCCGCACGGCACTCACGGCAGGGCGGTCGGTCGCGGTGTTCGCGGCAGACGCCGATGCGTGGGCCACGGTCGCCGGCACCGAAGCCGTCGCAGCTGCAGGCGCGCCAAGAAGAATGATCAGTGCGACTACACCGATCGTCGAAACCGCTGCCCGCAGGCCCCGCATGCCTCGTGGAACCCTCATCGGCACACCCTTCTCGCGAGCAGTTGTCAGCTTTCGACTCTACTCGCTGGACGGCGTGGCGGGCACAGCGGGCACAGCGGGCACAGCGAACCCGGGGGCGGCGAAGTTCCCCGTGATCGGCCCGCTCGAGGTGCGGCTCACGAAGCAGTAGTAGTCGCGCATACCGGCCTTCCATTGTGCGTCGGTGACGGGGTAGGCGGCCTGCCAGACGACGTCGGGATACGCCGCCAGCAGCGCCGGGTCGAATGCACCCGACTGCTGGCACAGCAGGTTCAGCTGCGCGGCGACACCGGCTTGACCTGGAAACGCGGCCGCCGGATCGTCGCCGAGAGACCCTCGACTGGTGACCTGGGCAGAATGAGCCGCGGCACAGTCGACGACGGTGAACTTCTGCTGCCACGCCGAGGTGAAGGGGCTGATGCATTCGCCACCGCGGAGCTCGTTCCACACGTAGCTCCCGGCCAGCTGCGGGCCGGCAGTCGAGGTCGGCGTGGGCGTCGGGCTCGGCGTGGGGGTCTCAACGACCGTCGGTGTACCGCTTGGCGCTGCGACCGGCGACAGGATGCCCGGCAGCCGTGTGCCGAGAAAGAACAGCCCGCCCAGCACGAGCACCGCGACGGCAGCCACTCCGGTGGGCATCAGCCAGGCTCGCCCCGGCCCCTGGCGGCGTCTTCGGCGCGGCGCCTCACTCACCTTGCGCCTGGCTCAGTGCGCACGTGCCGCGAGACGTCTTGGTGGCACTGTCACCTGTGCTCGTTCCCGCGCTGCGTGCGTCGCCTCGGCGACCGTCGGCAGGAGATGAATCCGTCGACACGGATCTCCGCAGCTGAGGCAATCGTGGACCCGTCCGACTCAGCTCAAACCAAGGTCGTCGAGCCCGATCGCGTAGTAGTAGGGGTACCCGGCCGACTCGATTCGTTCGCGGGCCTCGGTGTTGCGGTCGACGACCACAGCGACACCGACGACGATCGCACCGACCTTCTCGAGCGCCTCGATCGCCTTCAGCGGCGAGCCGCCCGTGGTGGAAGTGTCTTCGAGCACGATGACTCGCTTGCCTTCGAGGTCAGGGCCCTCGACCTGCTTGCCGCGGCCGTGGTCTTTCGGCTCCTTGCGCACGACGAACGCATCGTACGTCGCTCCGCGTGCTGCGCCCTGGTGCAGGATGGCGGCGGCCACGGGGTCGGCGCCCATCGTGAGCCCGCCGACGGCGAAGACATCGGGGATGTCGGCGATCAGGTCGAGCATGACCTGCCCGATCAGCGGAGCGACCCGGTGGTCGAGGCTCACCTTGCGCAGGTCGACGTAGTACGTCGCCTTCTTGCCGCTGGTGAGGGTGAAGTCGCCGTGGAACACCGCTTCGTCGGAGATGTACGTGATGAGTTGTTCGCGCGCGAGGGTCACGCCCCCATTTTAGGCGAATGACTGCGACCCCACGTGTCGCGGGTGTCGTGAGGCTGATGCGCCGAGGTGCGCGCGGTGCGCGCGGCTCGATTCGGCGCAGCGGCCTCACGAGAGCGCGCGGAAAGAACTTATAGGCTGGCGGCATGCGTGTTGCGACCTGGAATGTGAACTCGATCCGTGCCCGCGTGGGCCGCGTCGCCGATTGGCTGGTGCGCGAAGACATCGACGTGCTCGCCATGCAGGAGATCAAGTGCCGGGAGACGCAGTTTCCCTACGAGCCGTTCACCGAAGCCGGCTACGAGGTTGAACTCCACGGCCTCAACCAGTGGAACGGCGTCGCCTTCGCGAGCCGCCTCCCGATGGAGGACCTCACGGTCGGCTTCGAGGGTGTACCCGGTTTCGGCAAGCCCGACAGCGATGGGGCCCTCCCCTCCGAGGCGCGTGCGCTCGGTGTCACCGTGAGCGGGGTGCGGTTGTGGAGCCTCTACGTTCCGAACGGCCGCGAGCTCGGCGACCCGCACTACGACTACAAGCTGGCCTGGTTGAAGCAGCTCGCTGCGGAGACCCGCGGGTGGATCGCCGATCATCCGGAACAGCCGTTGGCGCTGATGGGCGACTGGAACATCGCCCCCCTCGACACCGACGTCTGGGACATCTCGGTCTTCGAGGGCAGCACCCACACTTCAGCGCCCGAGCGTGCTGCCTTTGCCGAATTCGAGGCGCTCGGGCTGAGCGATGTGGTTCGCCCCCTCGTGCCGACCGGGTACACCTACTGGGACTACAAGCAGCTGCGCTTTCCCCGCAACGAGGGCATGCGAATCGACTTCATCATGGGTTCGGCGCCGTTCGCCTCCCTGGTGACCGATGCCCGCATCGACCGTAACGAACGCAAAGGTGATGCACCGAGCGACCACGTGCCCGTCGTCGTCGACCTCGATGTCGACACCGAAGACGACGATGACCGGCCGATGGTCTTCTGACCCGCGGATACCGCTGCTCGTGCTCTCACGACCTCCAACTGCTCAGGCTGGTGCCAGCAGTGCCGAGATCACCAGCAGCACGGGGAGCGACGCGATCGTGGTGACCAGCACGGTATCGCGCGCGAGAACGACACCCACGTCGTAGCGGAACGCATAGTTGAAGATGTTCTGGGCCGTGGGCAGTGCCGCCAGAACAACGACCGCGAACAGGTGCACACCGTCGAGCTGAAAGACGTAACGCGCCAGGAGCAATGCCACGACCGGCATCAGCACGCTCTTGAGCAGTGCGGCGGTGACGATCTCTGTGCGCCCCGCGCCTGCCCGGAGGGGGCGCTGCCCGGCCAGCGACATTCCGAAGGTGACGAGCACGAGGGGTACCGCCGCACCACCGACCAGGATGAAGGGCTGCAGCAGGGCATCCGGAATCTGCCACCCGCTCGCGGCAACGATGAAGCCTGCAAGCGAACCGAGAATGATCGGATTCCGCACGGGTTGCAGCAGGATCGACTTCACCGACAGTTGGCCCCGGGTCGACACGTCGAGCAGGGCGAGCAGGATCGGCGCCATGACGATGACCTGGAACATCAGCAGGGGCGCCACGAACTGGGCACTGCCGAGAACGTAGACCGAGACCGGCAGGCCGATGTTGTTCGCGTTGGCGTACGAGGAGGCAGCCGCGCCGATCGTCGTGTCGGCTATGCCCCGGCGGAAGAAGATGCGCGAAAGCACGACGTAGGCGAGCGACGACGCGGCCACGGCACCGATCGACACCACCAGGAACGATGAGAAGATCACTCTCAGGTCGGCTTTCGCCAGCACACTGAAGAGCAGAGCCGGGCTGGCGATGAAGAAGACGAATCGATTCAGCACTACCGGGGCATCGGAGGGCAGGATCCTGATGCGCTGGATGACGTACCCCACCACGATCACGAAACCGATGATCGCAAAGCCCGTCAGCACGCCGCCCATGCGCTAGTTCGCCGCAGCAGAGGCTGCAGGATCCGGCATCGCGGTGGCCGAAGTAGCCGAGTCTGAACCAGCGGAATCGCACACAGCTGATACGCCCGGCGACGGCATCGGCATAGGCATAGGCGTAGGCATAGGCGACGCTGCTCGCGATGCGGTCACTACTTCGACCCCGACCCGGGCTCCACGCCCATGGCCGCAGTCAGTGCTGACTTCAGATACGGTGCCAGTGTCGTCGCGAAGGTGTTCGTGAGGTGATCCTGGTCGCGGTAGACGTTCGCCCCGCCGATCACCGCGAAACAGTCTGTCGCACTGCAGAACGTGCTGCTGAAGTCGAGCAGCATCACCTTGTCACCGGCCGCAGCTGACGATGCAACTGCCATCGCAACCGGCGGGTCTGCGACGAGAGCATCTGCCCTGGGTTCGACGCAGTCGACGGACGCTGCTGCCGGCGTCGTGGTGCGAAGGCACTTGTTCGGATCATCGGCCCAGACAGGGTTGTCCACCATGGTCACGACCGGGGTGCCCTTCGCCGTCACTTCGGCCCACGCGCCACTGAATCCGATGGCGAGAGCCGTCCCGTCACGCGAACCTCCGGGCGACGTCGCATCGGCGAGCGCAGCCGTGAAGACGACGTCGAACGGCTGCACGGCGGCGAGCTCGGTCGACAGGTGTGCACGCCAGGTGGCGCACGACGCCGAGAAGGCATCGTTGCCGGGCAGCGGGTCAGTGCTCCACGGGCATCCGCCCTTGATGTAGGTGGTCAACGCCCAGCCGTTGTCGTTTGCGAGCTGGATGAACGGCTGAAGCAGCGCGAAGGCGTGACTGTCGCCGATCAACGCCACACGCTTCGCCGCCGGGTCGCTCGAACCGAAATGGCAGGCGAACAGCGCAGAGTCGTTCAGTGTGACGAGGCACTCCGGGTGACTCGGGCGATCGGCGTTGCCGAAGCCGGGCGACGGGATGATCGTGTCGGCCAGCGCCGGGTTCACGCAGCCAGGCGTGGTCGGCGCGGGCGCGGGCAGCTGTGACGTCTCTGGGAGACCAGCAGCACTGTCGATGATCACGGTGCCGTCTGCCGCGGCCGCAGCCACGGCAGCGCTCGCACCGAACCCGCTCACGACAGCGCCGGGCCCGGATGCGGCACCGAAGCACTCGGGCGGGCTCGCGACGGTGGCCGCCAGTTCGCTCGCGGCCGCGTCGTACTTGGGCTGCTGCACCGCCCACACACCGCCGATCACCAGGGTCATGACGCCCATGCCGGCCACCATCATGCCGAAGGTGCGGCGGGGCCTGCGCGCAGGGGAAGCCCAGAACTGCCAGCGCCGCGCGGGGTCTTCGACGAACTTCTTCGTCAGCCACGCCAGCACGAAGGCGAGCGCGAACAGGGCTACCCGGTTGTAGATCGACAGCCCCCAACCCGGAACGAACGGCGCGATCACAATCAGCGGCCAGTGCCAGAGGTAGAGCGAATACGAAATGTCGCCGATGAACCGCGGCACCCGCATGCTCAACACCCGGCCACTGTCGTACCACCGCGTGGAGCGGTGGGCAACGATGATCGCAGCGGTTCCCAGCACCGGCAGCAGGGCGGCGTAACCGGGGAACGGCGTGTTGCGGTCGAAGGTGAACCCCGCATACAAGAGTGCGACGATGCCCGCATACCCCAGCGCGTTGCTGAGCCAGCCGCGGGTCGGCCGCAACCGGGGCAGTAGGGCCAACAGTGCCCCGACCCCGAACTCCCACACCCGGGTGTAGGTGACGAAGTAGGCCGAAGCGGGGTCGTTCTTCGTGTACACCACAGACAGGACGAACGACAGGATGCTCGCCGCCGCCACCAGCGTGATCATGGCGTTCCACCGGCCGTTGGCCGCGAATCTCGCTCCGAGGGCTGAACCCAGACCCGGGCTGGTACCGGGAGCGCTTGAAGCGGGCGCACCGGTGCGGGACTTGCGCAGCCGGTTCACCCCGAACGCCGAGGCGCCCAGGAGCAGGATCGGCCAGACCAGGTAGAACTGCTCTTCGAGCGAGAGCGACCAGTAGTGCTGAACGAGAGACGCGTCGTTCGACGCGGCCAGGTAGTCGACCGAGTTCGCTGCGAGCGCCCAGTTCTCCACATAGAACGTGCTCGCGATGATCTCGCGTACGTTCTCGGTGAGGGCGCTCAGCGGCATCACGACGAGCAGGGCGATCGCACTGAACACGAGCACGAGCAGCGATGCCGGCAGAAGCCGCCTCACACGCTTTGCCCAGAAGTTCGGCAGTCTGATGCGGTCGGTGCGCTCGAGCTCCCGTGAGAGCTGCTGCGTGATGAGAAAACCGGAGATCACGAAGAAGACATCGACACCGATGTACCCGCCGGTCAGGCGCCCCGGCTCGAAGTGGTAGATGACGACCAGGAGTACCGCGATCGCGCGCAACCCCTGGATGTGCGGCATGAAATGCGAGGGAGCGGAGGTGGTGCCGGGTGTGCCGAGGGCGGTGCCCACACCGGACCTGCCGTGCCTGCTCGAGGTTTTCATATCGCCCCATGGTACTTCGGCGCATCCTGACGTATCCTCCGACCCGGCGTCGGTGCACAATTCGACCGGCTCCCCTCGGTTGTGGAGGAGCTGTTCTGCTCGAACAGTCGGAGGCCTATCCTGTGACTATGAAATTTCGCACGACCCTGCGGGCCAGTGGCAAGACGGCCACGGGAATCCATGTACCGACAGACGTCTACGAGTCGCTCGGCACCGCCAAGCGTCACGCCGTGAACGTCACGATCAACGGGTATTCCTACCGCAGCACGGTGACGCCCTATCGCGGCGAGATCATGCTGCCGGTCAGCGCTGAGGTGCGCTCGGGGGCAGGAATCGCGGCCGGCGACGAGATCGACGTCGACCTCGTGCTCGACGACCAGCCTCGCGAAGTGACCGTTCCTGACGATTTCGCCGCTGCCCTCGACGCCGAGCCTGCCGCCCGCACCTTCTTCGACTCGCTCTCGTACAGCAACAAACGCCGACTCACCGTCTCGATCGACGATGCCAAGACACCCGAGACCCGCCGGCGGCGCATCGAGAAGTCCGTGGCCACTCTCGCCACGGGATCCCTCTAGCGTTCACGCCCGAAGCGTCTCACGGGCTGCAGACGCACTTTAGTCGCTCAAAGCAGCGCGTTCGCGCAACAAAACCTCCAGATCATCACGAAACTGCGGCGGGATCTTGCCTAGGGTCGAGAGTCAGAGGATGCCCGCCAACCCGTGTGGCGCACCTCTGTCATTTCTCGATGGGAGGTTCTCATGTCAACTCGAATCACTGCGCGTCGCTCTTCCCCAGACCGACTCACCGCTGACCAATTCACCACAAGCGCAATCGCTGGCGAACCGGAGGTGGTCGAAGATGAGGCCTCCGGCCACTCGGGCCGAGCATCCATGTCGCCTGCATGGCGCTCGCTGAAATCTGCTGTCACGCTGCTTCGCGCCTTCCAAGAGCCGGACGGCTCCGTGCGTCTCAGGCCCGACACCAAGTCGGGCGCTGAAACACCGAGCGTAGACGCAGACCCACGCGCAGACCCAGAAGCAGTGGTCGACCGCGCGCTTCTCGACGACGTTGTTTCAAGGATCGCAGCGAGCCTGCGAGAACTGGCGTTCGAGTTCGCCCACGATGCCCTCTATCTCGAGGCGAGTGCAGTCGATTTCGAGCGCTGGGCCTCCGAGGGCTATGCCGTTCCCGACTTTCTCGACTCGCTCACCGCGTTCCACCCCGAGCATCACCGGGTCGATGGGCTTAGACACGTCGTCGTCTTTCCGATGTTCACGCAGAACGGCAGTACCCAACGACTCTTCGAGGCTGTTGCGGTCGAGGTCATCTGGCCGGAGTTCGTGGCCGAGCTCGAAGCCGGCGACTACTCGAATGCGCTCTTCGTGCCCATCCGCTTTCTGGACTTCACCGATGGGTACGACACCAACTCGGCGGTGCTCTTCCCCGAAACCGTCGCGATGCGCGCGATCCCTGCCTTCACCTGGGGTGCGATCTTCGCCGACCGCGAAGCAGCCCGGTTCCGGCTCGTGGTGCGCGAAGCCGCGGAGATCACCAGGCTCGAGCTCCCGGCCGCGGCACAGGAGCCGCTCGACGACCAGGAATTGGCCGAAGAGACCTTCGTCATGTGGGACCTCATCCACGACCGCACGCACATGCGCGGGGACCTACCCTTCGACCCGTTCATGATCAAGCAGCGCATGCCGTACTTCCTCTACACGCTCGAGGAGCTGCGCTGCGACCTGACCGCCTTTCGTGAGGCCGTTCGCATCGAGCGCGAAGCGGCCCTGCCCGCCCACACCCTCGAAACCGCGCACCGAGTGCAGTACGCGATCATCTTCGACCGCATCTTCCGATTCGCCCTGACCGGCAGCCGCGTTCGCAACTACGACGGCCTCGGCGGCCAACTGCTCTTTGCCTGGCTGCACCAGCACCGCGTACTGCACTGGACAGACACCCGCCTCACCATCGACTGGCCCGAGGTCGCCGACGTCGTTATCGCCCTCGGCGCGGCGATCGACGAGCTGTACTGGCGTTCGATTGACCGCCCGAAGGTCGCCCACTGGCTCGCCGCCTATGAACTGGTCTCGGCGACCGTCACCCCGAGTCCCTCCTCGGTCTGGGCGAAGGGCCCGGATGCCCTGCCGCTCGACGGCGCACCACGAGGTCTCACCGACGCCGTGTTGCCCGACGAGTTCCCGCTGTCGATGTTCTACGAGGCACTGAACAAGAAGATGTCAGGCGTCATCGAGTCGACGGCCGGAATCACCGCGCTCGACGCGCGCTGACGCGCACCGACGACGCCCGCGCGCTGTGTGGGCGAACCCTGCGCGGGCGCGCGCGGCCGAGACCGGTTCCGCCACGGAATAGTCCACGCTGAATCGCGCGTGCACGCTGCACGCGACACCGCGTGTGGACTATTCCGTGGACGGGCGCCCTGGCGTGAACCCCGTGCCGGGCCACCGATTCGGGGTCTCTCGCCCACGAATCGTCCACCCGTTCATCCACACTCAGTCTCGCGTGCACACAGCTCGCGCGCCGACAGTGTCACATCCGGGCGTTTGCTGCGCCAAATGCAAGAGACGTGCACCTGTCGTGAGAGAGACTGGATGCTGTGACCGACGCAGCCCCCACAACTCCCTCCACTCAACCGACCACCGCGGCACTTCCACCAGGCACACCCGACACCGCGCCAAAGTCAGCCACCGCGGCAGCAGGCGCGCTCTCCTTCGAACCCGGGCAGCGCCTGCACGACCCCGCGCTCCGGGGCTTCGCGTCGGACAACTATGCGGGCGTGCATCCAGAGATTCTGGCCGCCCTCGCCGCGGCCAACGAGGGCCACCAGATCGCGTACGGCGAAGACGTCTACACCGCCCGGCTGCAGCAGGTGATGCAGGGTCACTTCGGCGAACAGGCTACCGCCTTCCCCGTGTTCAACGGCACGGGCGCCAACGTGCTCAGCCTGCAGTCGATGCTGCCGCGCTGGGGCGCCGTGGTCTGCGCGAGCACGGCGCACATCAACACCGACGAGAACGCGGCCCCCGAACGCGTGGGCGGTCTCAAGCTGCTGACCGTCGAAGCGCCAGAGGGCAAGCTCACCCCCGAACTCATCGACCGCGAGGCCTGGGGTTGGGGCGACGAGCACCGCGCGCAGCCCCTCGCCGTGTCGATCACGCAGAGCACCGAGCTCGGCACTCTCTACACGCCGCAGGAGATCCGTGCGATCGCCGACCACGTGCACGATCGCGGCATGCGCCTGCACCTCGACGGCGCCCGCCTGTCGAACGCCGCAGCCTCACTCGGTGTGCCGCTCCGCGAGTTCACCACCGACGCCGGCGTCGACGTGCTCTCGTACGGCGGGACCAAGAACGGCCTGCTCTACGGCGAGGCCGTCGTCGTGCTCGACCCCGCGGCATCCGACGGCCTCAGCTACCTCCGCAAGATGAACATGCAGCTCGCGTCGAAGATGCGCTTCGTTTCGGCCCAGCTGATCGCCCTGCTCGAAGGCGACCTGTGGCTGCGATCGGCTTCACACTCGAACGCCATGGCCCAGCGGCTGCGAGCAGCAGTCGAGCGGATGCCCGGGGTCACGCTGACCCAGCCGACCCAGTCGAACGCGGTGTTCGCCATCGTGCCGCCCGGGGTCGCCGACGCGCTTCGTGAGGTGTTCCGCTTCTACGACTGGAACAACGCCACCGGTGAGGTGCGCTGGATGTGCTCATTCGACACGACCGAGCACGACGTCGATGCCTTCACGGCTGCCCTCGGCACTCTCCTCCCCGCCTAACCCCCTCCCCCCCTCCATCCAAACCGTTGGCTGTACCAACTTCTGCGGCATCGGACGAGGAATAGCAGCAGAAGTTGGTACACCCAAGTGCGGGGCGGTAGGACGGGACCGAGGAACGATACGCTCGCATGGAATATTGTGCGAGAACACATGTTGTACAGAACGTGGCAACGGCGCCTCACCATCACTGGCAGAGAATCCCAAGGAGCCACAACCATGACACTCATCGACACCACTGCGCCCACTCGCACCGCTGAAACCAGCACCCCCATTCTCGACGTTCTGGCAGAGCGCTGGAGCCCGCGGTCCTTCGACCCCACTGCAGATGTCACCGAAGCAGACCTCACCGCAGCCCTCGAAGCAGCCCGCTGGTCGGCATCAGCGGCCAACACGCAGCCGTGGAAGTTCATCGTCGCCCGCCGCGGCACCCCGACGTTCGACCTGATCAACGAGAACCTGATGGGCTTCAACCAGGTCTGGACGCCGAACGCGGCAGTGCTGATCGTCAACGTCGCCGAGGTCATCGACGAGAGCGGCAAGCCGCAGCGCTGGGCCTTGTACGACCTCGGGCAGGCTGCCGCGAGCCTCGCGATCCAGGCTCACGCCGACGGGCTGCATGTGCACCAGATGGGCGGCATCCAGGCTGAAGGACTTCGCACTGCGTTCGGCCTCGACGAGCGGTGGGAGCCCCTGACCGTCACCGCACTCGGCGTGGTCGCCCCCGCTGCCGACCTTCCTGACGAGGCGACGCGCGCCCGTGAGGTTGCGCCGCGCGTGCGCAAGCCCCTCGCCGAGATCGTCGTCGGTCTCTGACCTCAACGCCGGTTGAGGGAGGCGAGCGCGGCGGGCATAGCCCGGCGTATCGAAACCCCCACACGAAACTGGTTTCGATACGCCCCACAGGTGGGGCTACTCAACCGACGGCCAAGGGGCGGGCTGTTACATCGCGTGACGCGGGTGCGGCCGAAGCCTGCCGCGACGAGGTAGCGTCGAACGAGTGTCAGCCACCATCGAGAACCTCCTCAGCGAGAATCGCCTCTATCCGCCGAGCGAGGCGTTCTCCTCCGCCGCGAACGTCGACGCCGGTGAATATGAACGTGCAGCCGCCGATCCCGTCGCCCACTGGGAACAGCAGGCAGATCGCCTCGACTGGCACGAGCGCTGGCACACGGCGCACACCTGGCAGCCCGCCACCCCGCTCTCCCGCGGAGACGCGTGGACGGCGTTTGGCAACGGCAGCGTCGAAAGCGATCCGAGCGCCATCGGCATGGCACCCGCAGACTTCACCGGACTGGATGTCGACGGCGAACCCCTGCTGAGCATCCCGAGCGCCCAGTGGTTCGTCGGCGGAAAACTGAACGTCGCCGTCAACTGTGTCGACCGGCACGTGGGTGCGGGTCGAGGCGACGTGGTCGCAATCAACTTCGAGGGCGAGCCGGGCGACCGCGAGCAGATCACCTACTCCGAGCTTCAGCGCCGCGTGGCGAAGGCCGCGAACGCGCTCACTGCTCTCGGTATCGTGGCCGGCGACCGTGTCGTCGTGTACCTGCCCGTCATCCCCGAGACGATCGTCGTCACGTTGGCGATCGCGCGTATCGGGGCAATCCACTCGCTCGTGTTCGGTGGGTTCTCGGCCGAGGCGCTGAAGTTCCGGGTCGAAGACACGGGCGCCAAGCTGCTGGTCACCAGCGACGGGCAGTTCCGGCGGGGCAAGGCTGTGCCGGTCAAGGCGAACGCCGACGAGGCCGTGGCCGGCCCCGAGAACGGCGTGAACACCGTCGAGCATGTGCTGGTCATCCGTCGCACCGGAGACCTCACACCCGAGCTGCCGTGGACCCCCGGGCGCGACGTGTGGTGGCACGACGTGGTCGACACGCAGCCAGACACACACGAGGCAGAGTACTTCGACTCCGAGCATCCACTGTTCATCATCTACACCAGCGGCACGACCGGTAAACCCAAGGGCCTCGTGCACACCAGCGGGGGCTACCTGACGCAGGCCAGCTGGAGCCACTGGGCCGCCTTCGACGCAAAGCCCACCGACGTCTACTGGTGCACCGCCGACCTCGCCTGGGTCACCGCACACACCTACGTTCTCTACGGCCCGTTTTCGAACGGTGCGACGAGCGTCATCTACGAGGGCACGCCGAACACCCCGCACTCTGGCCGGCACTTCGAGATCATCGAACGGTACGGCGTCACCACGTACTACACGGCACCAACGCTGATCCGCACGTTCATGACGTGGTTCCCCGACCGTTTGCCGGGCGAGTTCGACCTGTCGAGCATCCGGCTGCTCGGTACCGTCGGTGAGGCGATCAACCCCGAGGCCTGGGTGTGGTTCCACGAGCAGGTCGGCGGCGGGCGGGCGCCGATCGTCGACACCTGGTGGCAGTCAGAGACGGGCTCGGCCGTCATTGCGCCGTTGCCCGGCGTCACCACGCTGAAGCCCGGCTCAGCAACGTTCGCGCTGCCCGGACTCACCGCGCGCATCGTCGACGAGCAGGGCGAACAGGTGCCGTTCGGATCAGGGGGCTACCTCGTTCTCGACGGTACGTGGCCGTCGATGGCCCGAACCGTCTGGGGCAACCCCGAGCGATACCGCGACTCGTACTGGCGGAAGTACGCGGCACAGGGCTTCTTCTTTGCCGGCGACGGCGCCAAGTACGACCACGAGGGCTACATCTGGCTGCTTGGGCGCGTCGACGACGTGATCAACGTGTCGGGGCACCGCCTCTCGACCATCGAGATCGAGTCGGCGCTGGTTTCGCACGCGCACGTCGGCGAAGCAGGCGTGGTCGGGGTCACCGACGCGACGACGGGCGAGGCGATCGCCGCGTTCGTGATCCCCTCCCGCGACATCTCGGCTCAGGACGCTGCAGACCCCGCCTTCTGGGCGACCCTCGAGGCCGAGCTGGCCGCCGTTCTGCGCGCGCATGTGACCCGCGAGATCGGCGCCATCGCCAAGCCTCGTGACCTCATCGTCGTGCCGGACCTGCCGAAGACACGTTCGGGCAAGATCATGCGGCGCCTGCTCGGCGATCTGGTGGATGGCCGCCCCCTCGGCGACACGACGTCGCTGCAAGACGAAACCGTGCCTCACCGCATCGCCGCCATTCTTGCATCCAGACCCTGACCCTGCGCGCTGGAGCTATAAGCGAGCATCCAGTGGATGCTCGCCGCGACGCCAGCGCCGACAGAGCTACGCTCTGTCGGGACAACGCGATTGCGATCCACCTCACCGCACCCCGGCCAGGCAAGAACGCAATCGTCGGCCCTCGTTCAAACCGACACGCTATTCGCGTCGGTTCGGCTCAGGGCCGACGATTGCGTTTTCAGTCGAGCGGCACGACCTCCTCGGCCGGCGCAACGGTCAGCCCACTGCCGTCGCCGGCCAACCCCACGTACACCGTCTGCCCGTCACGTACGGCTCCGGAGAGCAGCTGCATCGAGAGCCGGTCGTCGATCTCGTGCTGCATGAGCCGGCGCAACGGCCGGGCACCGTACACGGGATCGTAGCCGCGCTCAGCAAGCCAGGCCCGGGCATCCGGAGTCACAGCCAGCGACAGCCCGCGCTCGGAGACCCGCTGCGCGAGGCGATCGACATACAGCGACACGATCTGGGCCAGGTCGTCGTGAGTGAGAGCCGAGAACACCACAATGTCGTCGAGCCGGTTGATGAACTCGGGTTTGAACGCCTGGCGAACAACGCCGAGCACGAGCTCCTCCTTCGTGGCATCTGACAGCGACTGGTCGACGAGATACTGCGAACCGAGGTTCGAGGTGAGAATCAGGATGGTGTTGCGAAAGTCGACCGTACGACCCTGCCCGTCGGTGAGCCGGCCGTCGTCGAGCACCTGCAGCAACACGTCGAAGACCTCGGGGTGGGCCTTCTCGACCTCGTCCATCAGCACCACAGAGTACGGACGCCGTCGCACCGCCTCGGTGAGCTGCCCGCCCTGCTCGTACCCGATGTAGCCGGGAGGCGCACCGAGGAGCCTCGCGACAGAGTGCTTCTCGCCGTACTCGCTCATGTCGATTCGGATCATGGCGCGTTCGTCGTCGAACAGGAATTCGGCGAGCGCCTTCGCCAGCTCGGTCTTGCCCACGCCGGTCGGCCCGAGGAACAGGAACGACCCGGTCGGCCGGTTCGGGTCGGAGATGCCGGCGCGAGTGCGCCGCACGGCGTCGGCGACCGCGCGCACGGCGGGCTTCTGCCCGATGAGCCGCTTACCGAGTTCTGCCTCGAGGTTCAGCAGCTTCTCGGTCTCGCCCTGGGTGAGCTTGTCGACGGGAATGCCCGTCCAGGCCGCGATGACCGAAGCGATCTCGGCCTCGGTGACCTGGTCGCTCACCATCCGCGGAGTATCGGGGTTCTGTTCGGCGTTCTCAGCCTCGCGCAACTGCCGCTCCATGACGGGGATGTCTCCGTACAGGAGCCGGGATGCCCGTTCGAGGTTGCCCTCGCGCTGCGCCCGTTCGGCTGCCACCCTCGCGGCATCGAGCTGGGTCTTCAGCTCGCCGACCCGGTTCAGTACCGCGCGCTCCTTGTCCCAGCGCTCCTGCAGCACCGTCAGTTCGGCCTGGCGCGTGCCGAGGTCGAGGCGAAGTTTCTCGAGGCGCTGCTTGCTCGCCTCGTCTTTCTCCTTTTTGAGCGCCAGCTCTTCGAGTTTCAACCGGTCGACACTGCGCCGCAGCTCGTCGATCTCGACCGGTGCCGAGTCGATCTCCATGCGCAGGCGTGAGGCAGCTTCGTCGATCAGGTCGATCGCCTTGTCGGGAAGCTGGCGACCGGTGATGTACCGGTTCGAGAGCGAGGCCGCCGCAACGAGCGCGGCGTCGGCGATAGACACCTTGTGGTGCGCCTCGTAGCGCTCCTTGAGCCCGCGCAGAATGGCGATGGTGTCTTCGACGCTCGGCTCACCCACGAACACCTGCTGGAACCGCCGTTCGAGGGCCGCGTCCTTCTCGATGAATTCGCGGTATTCGTCGAGCGTGGTCGCCCCGATGAGCCGCAGTTCGCCGCGCGCGAGCATGGGCTTCAGCATGTTCGACGCTGCGACGGAGCCTTCGCCCCCGCCCGCCCCCATCAGCGTGTGGAGCTCGTCGACGAAGGTGATGATCTCGCCGTCGGCGTCATTGATCTCCTTCAGCACAGCCTTGAGTCGCTCTTCGAACTCCCCGCGGTACTTCGCGCCGGCGACGAGAGCCGCGAGGTCGAGCGAGACGAGCTGTTTGCCCTTCAGCGAGTCGGCGACGTCTCCGGCAACGATGCGCTGGGCGAGCCCTTCCACCACGGCGGTCTTTCCGACGCCGGGCTCACCGATGAGGACCGGGTTGTTCTTGGTGCGGCGCGTCAGAACCTGGCTGACCCGACGGATCTCGGCATCGCGGCCGATCACCGGGTCGAGTTTTCCGCTTGCCGCGATCTCGGTGAGGTTGACGCCGTATTTCTGCAGCGCGCTCTGCTCCTCGTCGCCCTGCTGGCCACCGTTCTGGCCACCCTGCTGACCGCCTTGCGGCATGTGATTTCTCCTGTGTTCCATGAACTCGGGTCTAGAAAGTTGAGTCCTTTGCACTCAACTTTACGCTTTCGTCCGCTAGATTTCCAGTGTTTGAGTGATCATCACCCCGTTATCAGCCGGTTCAACATAAAGTGTTCACAGTGAAGAGTATTTTGAGGCGTGAACTGGGGTCCCCGCTCATCCTTGGCCTGGTGGGGTCTCTCTTCATCGCGCTCGGCTCCCTCGCCGTCGGCTGGCTCGGCCCCGGCTCGAATGTTCGCAGCTGGGCTTTCATCGACGCGCTGCGTTCGAACGTCTTTCTCGTGCACGCCGCCACCATCGTGGTCATCGCGGCCAGCCTGCTGCTGGTGATCGCCTGGCTCAAACTCGGCGTGCAATTGCGATCGAACCCGGCGGATGCCCTGCGGCGCGTCATCGTCGCCGCAGGCGTCTGGGCGGTTCCCCTCATCGTCGCGGTTCCCCTGTATTCGCGCGACCTCTTCGCCTACGTCGGCCAGGGCAGGCTCATGGTGGGCGGCTTCAACCCCTACCTCGACGGCATCTCAGCGATCCAGGGCTGGTTCAACATCGGGGTCGACCCGCTCTGGGCGAGCGCGAAGACGCCGTATGGGCCCGTCTACCTCTGGATCGAGCAGGTGGTCGTCGGGTCGGTCGGCACCTCGCCCATCACCGCCGTTGCCATCTTCCGGCTCATCGCCGTGCTGGGCGTGGCGGGCATCGCCTTCTACGCGTACCGCATCGCACGGCTGCGCGGGCTCGACCCCTCGCAGGTGCTGTGGCTCGTTCTCGGGAGCCCGATCATCATGTTCAACTTCATCGTGGGTGGCCACAACGACGCCTTGATGCTCGCCTTCCTGATCGCCGGCATGTACTACGCCATGATCAAACGGCCGATCATCGGCACCATCCTCGTGACGCTCGCGATCGGGGTGAAACCCATCGCCCTGATCGCCCTGCCTGTCATCGGCATCATCTGGGCGGGCCAGAACCGCACCGTCCGCAGCACAATCAAGTACTGGGTCGCCACGGCCGCGATCTCATTCGCCATTCTGGGTGTGCTCGGTTACGCCATGAATGTCGGGTTCGGCTGGATCTTCACCCTCGCGACCCCGGGGGCCGTGGCCCACTGGTATGCGCCGATCAACATCCTCGCGATCGGGCTCGGCGGGGCGTTCGGGGCCGTCGGCCTCGACGGCGAGATCGGCGCGAACATCATCAAGTACACAGCGATGGCACTCATGGCGGTGATCGTTGTGTGGCTGATGCTCACCAAGCGCAACATCGACCCCATGATGCGCCTCAGCTTCGCGTTCGCTGCGCTGGTTCTCTCCTCAGCGGTCATCCACCCGTGGTACGCCGCGTGGGTCATTGTGCTCTTCGCCGTCTCCGGCGTGCGCGCCGGTCTCCAGACGCACCTCATCGTCTCGGCCTCGATCTTCTTCGCCTGCGTGAGCATCGCCGAAGGCATGGACATCTCCGACGCCGTGCAGGGTGACGTCGGCGCGGCAATCCTGCGAACCGTGATCATCTCCGGCGGGGCCATCGCGCTGATCGCCGCCTACTGCATCCACGAAGACCTGTCGATCGCACTGCTTCGCCAACGAATCCGCGAGGCCAGGCAGCGCTGGGCCGTTTCACGCGCATCGACCGGCACCTCGCGACGTGCGTCCGGGCGTCCTGCATCCCACCCGGCGAAGACCCTCACCAAGCCCTGACGGGCAACGCTCCCTCGGGCGCGTCAGAGGCCGAGCTTGTCGACCCAGTGGCTGAGGAACGCAGCGCCCGCCTCGTCGTGGATCAGGTCGCCCTCGACGATGACCGGGTACGGCTTCTCGAGTATGCCGTCGGAGGGCCGAACATCCACGTGGGCGACCTCGTACCCCGCCGCGTGCAGGTAGTCGGCCATCTTGTAGTCGCTGCGCGAGTCGCCGACGGTTCGCCAGAGCGGCGGCAGGTCGCCCTCTTCGATGAAGTGCGACAGCGCGCGCTCGGCGCCGCGGTCTTTGTCGAGCGTCACCGATTCGACGTCGGTCGAGATGATCGTCGGGTCGATGCGGAACGGGATGTGCCCCGCCGCATTCCTGACCTCGCGGTCGCCGTAGCGCGCACCCAGTCCACGCTCCACCAGGGCGTCGAAGGCGACCTCGTTGTACCGCAATTGGGCACGCTGGTACGTCTCGGCATCGACCGTCGTCAACTGCTCGACAGACACCATGGCGAGCTTGGTCTCGTCGAAGAACATCAGCTCGCTGAACTGCTCGCGAACGACGGCACGGATGCCCGCGGCGAACTCGGCCGGCAACGCCACCGTCTCGTCGACCTGCGTCTCACCAGCACCCTCCGGTCCGACCGTGAACCAGACAGCACCCTTCTCGGCGACCACGAACATGCGCCCCCCGTTCGCCAGGGCTGCGCCGAGCCCCCTGGCCAGCAGCGGCGCGATGACCTGCTCCTTGACGAAGTCGGCTGACCGGCCCGTGATGAACGCAATCGGCACGCCGCCCGCCGTCAGGGTGACGAGGTCGGTGAGGATGCTCGGCAGCACGACTGACCGCGTGACAGGTGAGGCGATGGGCCCGTCGATGTCGAGAAGAAGGCCGAGTGCGGGGGTCGTCATGCCCCCATTCTCCCATCCCCGTCACACGCCGGTTGAGTAGCGGGGCTTAGGGGCGCCAGACCACCACTTCGGTGCGGCGCTGGGCGCGAACCCCACTCTTGAGGCTGACAACATCACCCTCGAGGCCTGCGGCAAACACACGCCGGCCCGGGCGGTTGAGAAGTTCATCGGCGAGGGCGGTCTCGAGCTCGCGCACACGCCTGGCCAGCTGCTGATTGACGTTCTCCAGCTCGAGGATGCGCCTGATGCCCTCGAGTGAGATGCCCTCGGCACCCAGCCGGGCTATCTCTCGCAACTGCATGACATCACGAAGCGAGTACCGCCTCGACTTGCCAGCCGTGCGGCTGGGGCTGACCAGCCCCAGCCGATCGTACTGGCGCAGGGTCTGCGGGTGCATCTCCGCGAGTTCGGCGGCGACCGCGATGGCAAACAGTGGAGCGTTCTCGTCTACTGGCATTGTCATCGCAGGTCACCTCACCGTTCTGTTGGATTCGCGGGCACTGGGCTGGTGGGCTGGCGCCGTTCTTCTACTCGTGCGCCTTGGCCAGGAGTTCGGCACGCGGGTTCTCCTGGGGCTCCAGCGCGTGGAACGCCTCGAGTGCATCGCGTGCCTCCGGCGAAAGGTGCGACGGAACCGCCACCTGAACGACAGCGAGCAGGTCGCCCGTGCCCTTCGGCGTGTCGACCCCGCGGCCCTTGACCCGCAGCACACGGCCGCTGGGTGTACCGGCACCGACCCGCAGTTTCACGGGCTCGCCGCCCAGGGTCGGCACCTCGATTGTCGCCCCGAGGGTCGCCTCGACGAAGGTGACGGGCACGTTGACCCGGAGGTTCAGCCCGTCGCGTTCGAAGATCGGATGCTTCCGCACAGCAATCGTCAGAACGATGTCGCCGGCCTCGCCGCCGTCAGGGCTGGCTTCGCCCTTGCCACGCAGTTTGATCTTCTGCCCGTCAGAGACGCCGGCAGGGATCTTGACCGTGATGGTCTTGCCCTCTGACGTCTGCAGCTTGATGGTGTCGCCCTTGGTCGCGGTGAGGAAGTCCACCGTGGTTCGTGCGGCGACATCACGCCCGCGGGTCGGCCCGCCGTAGCCGCGGAACCCGCCGCTGGGCTGGCCGAATCCGGGCTGGCTGCCACCGAACATGCCGCCGAGAAGGTCGTCGAAACCGCCCTGCTGGTAGGAGTAGCTCGTGTTCGCTCCACCACCGCCACGACCTCCACCGAACATGCCACCGAAGACGTCTTCGAAGCCGCCGCCCTGGCCCTGGCCACCCGCCGTGAAGCGGGCGCCAGAACCCATCGCGCGAATCTGGTCGTACTCCTTGCGCTGTTCGGGGTCGGCGAGAACCGAGTGGGCTTCGCTGATCTCCTTGAACTTCGCCTCGGCGGCAGCGTCACCCGGGTTGGAGTCGGGGTGGAACTGCCGCGCGAGCTTGCGATACTGCTTCTTCAGGTCGGCAGGCGTGACATCTTTCGACACCTCGAGGACTTTGTAGAAGTCCTTGTCGAACCAATCCTGGCTAGCCATTCGGCACCGCTACGACAACCTTCGCCGCGCGGAGCAGCGTCGAACCGAGGTAGTAACCGGTCTCGACGACATCAGAGATGGTCTCGACCTGCACGTCTGCGCTCGGCTGCTGGAAGATCGCCTCGTGCAGCTGGGGATCGAAGGCCTCGCCGGCAGCACCGAAGGGCTTGAGGCCGAAACGCTCGACTCCGGTGCGGAGTTTCGCCGCAATGGAGGCGAATGGCCCCTCGGCGAGGTCGCCGTGCTTCTCAGCACGGTCGAAGTCGTCGAGAACCGGCAGCAGAACCTTCACCACGTCGCCGACCGTTCGTTCACGCTCGACCTCACGGTTGGCTTCGGTGCGCTTGCGATAGTTGGCGTACTCAGCGGTCACCCGCTGCAGGTCGGCGAGACGTTCGGCCGCCAGGTCTACCGCGGCAGTCGCCTCAGCCTCTCCGGCGCTCACAGCATCCAGAAAACTCAGATCGTCGTCGTTGAACTGGTCATCTCCCACGGTCTCCTCTTCTCCTGTTGCTTCTGCGTTCTCGCCCTCACCGGCATCGGTGTGCGTTTCGACATCGGGTCCTTCGGCCTCGATGAAGGCGGCGTCTTCGACGGGTTCGCCCGTCACCGGGTCTGTCGCATCTGCGGCAGACCCGGTAGGGGCGCTGGACCCGGCAGGCGTACCTGTCGGATCGAACGGGCCAGAAGACTCGTCACTGCCGCGGCCTGACTTGTCTTTCTTGCCCATGATTACTTCTGCTCTTTCGATTCTTCGTCGTCGACAACTTCTGCGTCAACGATATCTTCGTCGCTGCTCGCCGTCTCTTCGGCAGGCTGGTCGGCCGCAGCGGCTGCTGCGGCTTCCTCGGCCTGCGAGTTGGCGTAGATGGCCTGGCCGAGCTTCGACTGGCTCTCATTGAGCTTGTCGAATGCGGTCTTCACCGCTTCGTCGTCGTCACCGGCGAGGGCGCTCTTCAGAGCGTCGACATCGGCCTGCACCTCGGTCTTGACCTCTTCGGGCAGTTTGTCTTCGTTCTCTTTGATCAGCTTGTCGATCGAGTAGGCGAGCTGCTCGCTCGTGTTGCGCGTCTCAGCAGCCTCGCGGCGCTTCTTGTCTTCTGCGGCGTGCTCTTCACCCTCACGAACCATGCGGGCGATGTCGTCCTTCGACAGGCTCGAACCACCGGTGATCGTCATCGACTGTTCCTTGCCGGTGCCCTTGTCTTTGGCAGACACGTGCACGATGCCGTTGGCGTCGATGTCGAAGGTGACCTCGACCTGCGGAATGCCGCGCGGAGCCGGCGCGATGCCGGTCAGCTCGAACGTTCCGAGGTTCTTGTTGTCGCGGGTGAATTCACGCTCACCCTGGAAGACCTGGATGGCCACAGACGGCTGGTTGTCGTCTGCGGTGGTGAAGGTCTCGCTACGCTTGGTCGGAATGGCCGTGTTGCGCTCGATGAGCTTGGTCATCATTCCGCCCTTGGTCTCGATACCGAGAGAGAGCGGGGTGACGTCGATGAGCAGAACGTCTTTGCGCTCGCCCTTCAGCACGCCGGCCTGGAGTGCGGCACCGACAGCCACGACCTCGTCGGGGTTGACGCCCTTGTTGGGCTCACGCCCACCGGTCAGCTTCTTGACCAGCGACACGACGGCAGGCATACGGGTCGATCCACCGACGAGTACGACGTGAGCGATGTCGGCGATCGAGACACCGGCCTCCTTGATGACGTCGTGGAACGGCTTCTCGGTGCGGGCCAGCAGGTCTGCGGTCAGCTCTTCGAACTTCGCGCGGCTGAGGGTCTCGTCGAGGTTGGCAGGGCCGTTCTCGGTGAGCGAGAGGTAGGGAAGCTGGATGGTCGTGGAAAGCGATCCCGACAGCTCCTTCTTGGCCTGCTCAGCGGCCTCCTTCAGGCGCTGCTTGGCGATCTTGTCGCCGGAGACGTCGACACCGGTCGAGTCCTTGAAGCGCTTGATCAGGTAGTCGACGACACGCTGGTCCCAGTCGTCGCCGCCGAGGCGGTTGTCGCCGGCGGTCGAACGCACCTGGATGGTCGAGAAGTCGTCATCCTTGCCCACTTCGAGCAGCGAGACGTCGAAGGTACCGCCACCGAGGTCGAAGACGAGGATGAGTTCGTCTTCTTTACCTTTGTCGAGGCCGTACGCGAGTGCCGCAGCGGTGGGCTCGTTGATGATGCGCAGAACGTTCAGCCCCGAGATCTCGCCGGCCTCCTTCGTGGCCTGGCGCTCAGCGTCGTTGAAGTACGCGGGAACGGTGATGACAGCGTCGGTGACCTTGTCACCGAGGTAGGACTCAGCGTCGCGCTTCAGCTTCGCGAGGATTCGCGCGGAGATCTCCTGCGGGGTGTACTTCTTGTCGTCGACCTTGACCGTCCAGTCGGTCCCGATGTGGCGCTTGACACTGGCGATGGTGCGGTCGACGTTGGTGACGGCCTGGCGCTTGGCGGTCTCGCCGACCAGCACCTCTCCGTCTTTGGTGAAGGCGACAACCGAGGGGGTCGTGCGAAAGCCTTCTGCGTTGGCGATGACGGTGGGTTCTCCACCTTCGAGGACGGCGACGACCGAGTTGGTGGTACCGAGGTCGATTCCTACTGCACGAGCCATGTGCTTTACTCCTTCTTGGCCTGTCGGCCGGCTAAAGATGCTCCAGACCCAGATACGTATACTTGAGTCCTATACGCTCAAGTTTACTCACAAGCGATCAGGTGTCAAGTTCGAAGTGCAGAAACTTGAGTAGATGTGACTCAACTTTCAATACACCTTCGGTTTACCCAGAAACTGTACTGTGTGCTCATGACAGCAACGGCGGCAGGCCCGACTGGCCCCACCACGATCATCCCTCGCACGCGAGTTCTGGCCTGGGGACTGTGGGACTGGGGCGGAGCTGCCTTCAACGCCGTGGTCACCACCTTCGTCTTCACCGTCTACCTCACGGGTAAGTCATTCGGCGGGGAGGCCTTCGTCTCAGCCCAGCTCGGCTGGACCCTGGGGGTCGCCGGCATCCTGGTGGCTCTCCTGGCGCCGATCACGGGGCAGCGCTCCGATGTCTCGGGCCGGCGCAAGTTCTGGCTCGCGGTCAACACCTACATCGTCGTCGTAGTCACCGCGCTGATGTTCTTCGTCGAACCATCGCCCAGCTACCTGTGGCTGGGCCTGCTGCTGCTGGCCGTCGGCACGGTGTTCTTCGAGTTCGCCTCGGTGAACTACAACGCGATGCTCACCAGCGTCTCGACGCGGGCGACCATCGGCAAGGTCAGCGGGTTCGGATGGTCGATGGGGTACTTCGGCGGAATCGTGCTGTTGCTCATCGTGTACTTCGGCCTCATCCACCCTGCACCCGACGGCGACAACGGTTTGGCCGTGCGCCTCTCGATGCTGATCGCAGCGGCGTGGCTCGGCCTCTTTGCGCTGCCCGTGCTGATCGCCGTGCCCGAGTACACCGCTCCTGCAGCGAGCCGCCGCGAGAAAGTCAGCTTCTTCGGATCCTACGTGCGCCTCGGGCACGACATCGCGCGGCTGTGGCGCACGAGCCGGCACACCGTCTACTTCCTGATCGCCAGCGCCGTGTTCCGCGACGGGCTGACCGGGGTCTTCACCTTCGGCGGCATCCTGGCAGCCGGCACCTTCGGGTTCTCGGCGGGTGAGGTCATCATCTTCGCGATCGCAGCCAACGTGACGGCGGGCGTCTCGACCGTGGTGATAGGCCGTCTCGACGACCGGATCGGCCCGAAGCCGGTGATCGTGGGCGCCCTGGTGGGGCTGGTCATCTGCGGGCTCGCCGTGTTCTTTCTGCACGACGCCGGCCAGACGGCCTTCTGGGTGTTCGGCCTGGCGCTCTGCCTGTTCGTCGGCCCTGCCCAGTCGGCCAGCCGGTCGTTCCTCGCACGGGTGATTCCTGCGGGCCGCGAGGGTGAGGTCTTCGGCCTCTACGCGACTACCGGCAAGGCGGCGACCTTCCTCGCACCGACCGCCTTCGCCATCTTCGTGACGATCGGCGGCGCACAGTACTGGGGCATCCTGGGCATCGTGCTCGTGCTCGCTGTGGGTCTCGCTGTGCTCATCCCCGTGTCGGCGAAGCAGCCCGAGCTCAGCTGAGCACTGCCCTTCAGACCGCTGGTTGAGTAGCGGAGCGTATCGAAACCCCTCGCAGGCACGCTCCGATCCCAGGATTACTAGGGCGTGTCTCCCAGGCGCTACCCAACGAGCGGCGTGAGGGCCCAGTACCAGATGAGCAGCATGGTCACGAAGAACCCTGTGGCGAAGTTCAGGTAGAGAAAACGTCGCCAGCCGGCGTTGGCGAGCTCAGCATCCGTGTCGGTGATCGACCAGTACGGCAGCACACTCAGGGCATACGGCAGGGCCAGCACGGCCGCGAGAGGCCCGGGCCAGCTCGTCAACAGCATGAGCACGCCGCCGAGCACGTAGGCGAAGAACGCGAAGCACACCGTCTGGCGGCCACCGATGACGGTGGCGATCGAGGCGATGCCGCCTTCCCGGTCGGCCACGATGTCCTGCACCGCGCCGAACGCGTGACTGGCGATGCCCCAGAGAAAGAACGCCGCGAGAATCGCCCACAGTTGCGGAGTGAAGACCGCGCCGGCGAGCACCAGGCCGTAGACGGCCGGGCTCGCGAAGTGTGTGCTCGAGGTCAATGAGTCGACGAACGGGCGTTCTTTGAACCGCAGTTTCGGCGCGCTGTACGCGATCACCGCGAAGACACTGATGGCAAGAACCAGCCACGAAAGGGGCGAGCCCACGAACACGAGATACACGAGAAACGGGATGTTCGTGACCGCCGCGCTCCACAGGGTCAGCTTGTGCAGCGAGCGCCCGAGCACCGCCCCCTCGACACCGCCCTTGCGAGGGTTTCGCAGGTCGGATTCGTAGTCGAACACATCGTTGATGCCGTACATCGCCAGGTTGTAGGGCACGAGAAAGTACAGGGTGCCGAGCACGAAAGTCAGGTCGACCTGGCGGGTGGTCAGCAGGTAGGCGGCCGCGAACGGGAACGCGGTGTTGATCCATGACAGCGGGCGCGACGAGAGCAGCACCTGGCCGAGCTTGCTCACGAGTGCTCCTCGGGGTGGGTCTGGTGTGGGTGGCTGTGTGCGCTTCTCTGGCCTGCAGCAGCAGTGAGCGGCGGTCGAGCTGCCGCACGAGCGGGCATTAGCATCCAGAGCGCGGGCAGCAGCACGGCTGCGCCGATCGCGTAGGCGAAGTCCTCGAGGGGGGCGATGCCGATGAAGGCGCCGGAGATCAGCGCCTGGTTGTAGCCGACCAGCCCGATACCGATCATGACGTTGTCGAACACAGCCGTGATGACGAGCAGCACCGCCAGGGTGACGAGCACCGGCACGACGGCCGGTTTGCGGCGAACGATCCTCGCCACGGCGAACAGCACCACCGCCACCGCGAGAAAGAAGGCGTTCAGGGCCCAGTACGTCACGATGGGCGCCCCGGACGACGGCTGTCGAGGCCGCTCTGGACACGAACAGCGTGCACGTCGCGCTCGCCTCTGCCGATCATCCGCGATACCGCAGCGAACACGTTCATCGTGAGGTAGCAGAGCAGCGTGAGAAAGAAGACTTCTTCCAGCGGCAGCTCGCGCGCGATCACGATTCCGGTCATGAACGCCGTCTCGCCGCGAAAGAAGATGCCGAGGCCGATGCCGGCGACATCCCAGAGCAGAAAGAACAGAACCCCAACCGGGAGAACGATGGATGCCCGGCGAGCGTCGGCCCAGAAGAACAGCCGGAACCGCCGGTCGAGCATCACCATTCCCGTCAGCGCGACGAGCAGCCCGAGCAGGTAGAGAACGGCCATGCTCAGAGCGGCTCGGGCAGGGCGGTGGTCGAGGTGTCGCCGCGCAGGCGCTTGATGACGAGCTCGGCGCTGATCAGGCACATCGGCAGGCCGATGCCCGGGATCGTCGAGCCGCCGGCGTAGAGCAGGCCGTCGACCTTCTTGCTCACGTTGCCGGCGCGGAAGAACGCACTCTGGCCGAGGGTGTGGGCAGGTCCCAGCGCCGTTCCGTTCCAGGTGTTGAGGTCGTCTTTGAAGTCGCCGGGGCCGACCGTGCGGCGAACCGTGATGCGCGAAGCGAAGTCGTCGATGCCGGCCCAACTGCCGATCTGCGCGATCGCCTCGTCGGCGATGGCCTCGACCTGGGCTGAGCCCTTGCCGTCTTCGCCGCCGTGCCCGATCGAGGGGTCGGCGGGGATGGGCACGAGAACGAAGATGTTCTCGAAGCCCTCCGGAGCGACCGAATCATCTGTCGCGCTCGGCCGGCACACGTAGATCGAGGCGGGGCTCGGCACCGAA
Organism: Subtercola frigoramans; assembly: GCF_016907385.1. Classification (NCBI taxonomy): domain Bacteria; kingdom Bacillati; phylum Actinomycetota; class Actinomycetes; order Micrococcales; family Microbacteriaceae; genus Subtercola; species Subtercola frigoramans. The sequence continues at coordinate 3,510,045 of NZ_JAFBBU010000001.1, forward strand.
GTGGGTTTGCGCCTGCCGAAGCCGGCCTTGCCGAAGATCTCGCCGAAGTCGTCCTTCCAACTCTTAGTGAAGAAGAGCGTGTGGTGGGCGAGCTCGGGCAGGGGACCTGAGACGCCGAGGTAGATGAGCACCGCACTGGGGCCCGCGGTCTTCTTCTTCCAGTAGGAGTCAGGGAACGTCTGCAGCTCGGGTAGAAGCATGGTGGTCTCGACGTGTTCGAGGTCTGTGGCAGCAACGACCACGTCAGCGTCGAGCGAGTGGGCCGTGCCTGCGGCGTCGAGGTAGTGGATGCCCGAGACCTTCGGCTTTCGCTTCGTCGATGCTGCGACAGGCGGGTCTCCGGCGGGTTCGCTCGTTGCATCCCGTGGCTCGACAACGGTGCCGGCAGCCGAGCCCGCAGGCTGGAGGCCCCCGTGTCGTGCCGGGTCGTAGTCGACTTCACCCTCGAGCACGCGCTTCAGTTCGGCACGGTCGATCACGTTGGTGTCGAACTCCTGGGTGTCGTAGTCGTACGGGCCTGCTGGCTCGAGCTCGACAGCAGCGGCGGCCTCTGCCTGGTCGTCGATGGTTGTGATCGTCGTCACGCTCGCACCCGTGATGATGGTGACTCCGGCGGCGATGGCGATGTGTTCGATACTCTCGATCACCCGCGCAAATCCACCCTGGGGGTACAACACCCCATCGTCGAGATCGAGGTGACTCATCAGGTGATACATGCTCGGAGTGGAATATGGCGAGGAGCCGAGGAATACCGCGGGGTAGCCGAGAATCTGCTGCAGGCGCGGGTCGCGAACCGTGCGCCCGGCAAAGCTGTTGAGCGACTCGAGCAGGAGGCGCACCAGGCGGGGAGACCGCTTGAGCACGGGCTGCTTGAGCAGCGGACGGAAGTCCTCGAACGTCGAGTACAGGAAGTACTTCTTGGCCAGCTCGTAGGTCTCGGCAGCAGAATCGAGGTAGCCCGCCATCCGCACGCCCGACCCTGGCTCGATCGACTCGAACAGGTCGAGGTTCTCATCTCGTGAGGCCGCGATGTCGATCGGTTTGAATTCGTCTTGGAAGAGCACGCGGTAGCCGGGGTCGAGCTTGGACAGGTCGAGCTGCTCAGCGGCATTCGTGCCCATGAGTTTGTAGAAGTGGTCGAAGACCTCGGGCATCAGGTACCACGACGGGCCGGTGTCGAAACGGAACCCGTCCTTCTCCCATAGACCCGCGCGCCCGCCGACGGCCGGCTGCTTCTCGACGACGGTCACGTCGTACCCTTCGCGAGCCAACAACGAAGCGGTGGCGAGGCCACTGATGCCCGCACCGATCACTACGGCGCGCTGCGGGCGGTCACTCGCGCTGTCGATCGGGTCACTCGACGGGCTGGCTTCGGGGGACGTCACTTCTGCTCCTTGGTGGTTCGGCCTGCTCGTGGGTGGCCTGTGTTCGGTTTGCCCTTGTTCGATATAGCTGCTGCGGGGCTTGCTCTCCCCGCTGTGGGTAGTCGTCCTGCTGCGACTTCTGCCGCAATCCGCAGCTTGATGGGATTCGGCACCCTGATACGGGTCTCGGCCAGGACTGCCGCCGGTGTCTCGCGAAGGCGCCTGGTGAGCTCACCGAACAAGCCCTGCGCGAGCGCCACGGCCCGGCGGCTCGACTTCGGAAGGAGGGGCAGAACACCTCGGGCGATGTGCAGGTCGTTCTCGATGTCGGCGATGATCTCCGCCTTCGACCCCTCGCCGAACGACGTGACGGTCACGCCGGGAAAGTAGCTGCGGCCGAGACCCGCGAAGTCGGCAGACAGATCGCGCAGAAAGTTGATCTTCTGGAACGCTGCCCCCAGGTGCCGGGCGCCGTCGACCAGCGCCGCACGCTCCGAGTCGCTGAAGGTATGCCCCTGGAGGAATGCAGCGAGGCACATCAGCCCGACGACTTCGGCTGAGCCGTACACGTACACGTCGAAGCTCTCTGGGGTGTGCTCCGTCGCAGAGATGTCGGCGCGCATCGACGCGAAGAACGGCTCGACGAGCTCCGGGCCGAATTCGACCTCGCGGGCCGTCAGCGCGAACGCGTGTACCACCAGGTTGGTGCTGTAACCCACCCTCATCGCCTCGAGCGTGTCCCGTTCGAGGGTGTCGAGGAGCACGGAGATCTGCTCGGCACTCAGGTTGGCCGAAGCCGCCACCCCGTCGACGACCTCGTCGGCGAGACGCACGAGTGCGTAGATGTTCTCCACGTGCCCACGCACCCCGGCGCCGAGAAGCCGTGACGCCAGGCCGAACGAGGTCGAATAGCGGTGGATGACGATGCGAGCCGTCTCGTGCGCGACGGCATCATAGAGAGAACGCGCTTGCTTCACTTCGGTCTGGGCCACAGGGGCTCGTCGATCTGCTGTGGCCACGGTCAGCGCACCCGCCCGAGTACGGTCTCGATGATGGGCCTGAACTCGTCGCGCACTGCGTCGGGCAGGGCAGACGAGTCGAGCTCGTCTGCCGCACGGTTGGCGAACTCGCGGGCAAGATCTTCGGCGTAGGCACGTGCTCCACAATCCTCGAGCGCGCGCCTCACGACGGCGGCCTGCTCCCAGGTGAGGTCGGGCAGCCCGAGCCAGCGTGAGATCTCGAGCCACTCAGGGCGTTCCGAGGCGTACGCGATCAACACCGTGCGCTTGCCTTCGCGCAGGTCGCCGATCGTGGTCTTGCCCGTGGCCGTCTCGTCTCCGAAGACGCCGAGCAGATCATCCACTATCTGGTAAGCGATGCCGATGTTGCGGCCAAACGATGCGAGCGCACGCACGGCTTCGTCGCTCGCCCCCGCCAGGACGGCGCCGGCCTCGACAGGCGATTCGAAGGAGTAGACGGCCGTCTTGAGGCGCTCCATGTCGACGACCTCGTCGACCGAGGGCATCGACCGGTGCTGCGAGAAATCGACGTCGAAGAGTTCACCAGCCGCTGAGGCGAACAGCGCCTCGTCGAAGATGTCATGCAGGCGTGCGCGAACCTCGCCATCGATGCCACTGCGGTCGAGCAGTCTGAATGCATAGAAGAGGGCGAGGTCACCGGCGATGACTGCGACCGAGAGCCCGCGGTGTTCGGCTGCGGGTATCGGGATTCCGGCGGTCTGGGCGAAGTCTCGGTAGACCCCCGAGACGTTGACGCCGCCCCGGCGGATGAAGTCCCGGTCGATCACGTCGTCGTGCACGATGAGTGCCGTGTGCAGCAGTTCGAAAGCCGCCCCGACGTGCGCCGCAGCCTCGAGATCTGTGCCGCCCAGCGACTCGTAGGCGCCCATCACCATCGACGGGCGAAAGCGCTTGCCGCCCGAGGTATTCTTTTCCAGCGTCTGCCACAACGTGAGGTACCGCGGGCCGATTGCAGACGCGCGGTTCTTGGCTAGGCTGAAGAAACGATCGAGCACTTCGTCGACATGTTTCTGCCGCCTGGTGCCTGCGACCACGAGATCCTGTGGGTCCACGTTTCGAGCGTAGTCCACAGACAGAAATGAGAGTGTGATGACAGTCGTCCAAGAACAGGTCGTACTGCTGTCTGACGCCGGATTGCCCATCGGCGTGGCCGACAAAGCCACCGTGCATACGGCAGATACCCAGCTTCATCTCGCCTTCTCCTGCCACGTTTTCGACCAGGCGGGGCGCCTGCTCGTGACCAGGCGTTCCCTGGCCAAACGCACCTGGCCGGGGGTCTGGACCAACTCGTTCTGCGGCCATCCCGCGCCGGGTGAGGCGATGGACGACGCCGTCCTGCGCCGCGCCGATGCCGAGCTCGGTGTCACCCTCGATTCCTTCGAGGTCGCGCTGCCCGACTTCCGCTACCGGGCCGTCGACGCGGCCGGCGTTGTCGAGAACGAGATCTGCCCGGTCTACACGGCTGTGGTGACGGATGCCCTGCAGCCCAATCCCGACGAAGTCTGTGAATCGCAGTGGGTCGATCCGGATGCCCTGCTCACCGCTATCGCTGCGACCCCCTGGGCCTTCAGCCCGTGGCTCACCCTGCAGTTGCCGCAACTCGCCCTCGCTCGTCCCCTCCTGCGCACGCAGTCCCGCTGAGCTCACCCCCCGCGTCGCCCGTCGCCCGTCGCCCGTCACCCGTCAGCCGTCACGCGTCACCCGTCACGCTTCCTGCTCCCGCTCTGCACCTGGCTTGGGCTTCGGCCGCCCGAGCTGACGCCACACGCCCTCCATTCGGGCACCCAAGGGCATCTCGCGTCAGCTCGATCACACGGCACTCTCCTCCCCGCCGAAGCCACCGTCCAGAACGAACCCGCCCACATCGCCGAATCACCATGTGTGCGAGCAGCCCCCAGCCCACGAAATGACTCGACACGCCCTCCATCCGTGGGCAGGAGGGCGTGTCACGTCATTTCGCGCCACCCCGCCAGGCCGATTCTGCGAGAGCTCGTCGAACACGCTCGACAGCTTCGACTGCCGAAGACGCCATGTGCCGCTTTCGAATGTGCACGACGACGAAGCCTGCCCGAACAAGACGCTCATCTCGGTCGAGGTCGTGCTCGTACTGCTCCTCGTTCTCCCGGTGCTGGGACCCGTCATATTCGACCAGCACGCGCTCGTTGCGGTAGGCCATGTCTGCATAGCCGATCCGACTCCCACTCGAGTCGACCATCTCGGCGCTGAGTTCCGGCTCCGGCAGTCCAGCTCGCAGCAACGCAAGGCGAAGCCGAGTCTCCTGCCGGGATTCCGCACCCTCGCGCACCAGCTCCAATGCGGTTCGAACCAATTGCGCTCCTCGGCCCGAGTACGACGAACACCGGGTCGCGAGCGTTGTGAGATCGACGTATGGCCGGGCATCCGCGGTGTTCGTCACTCTGGGTTCGACGACGAAATGGTCTCCCGCGACAACCAATTCGTCGAGCGGCAGGATGCTCGCCAAACCGATCCACGTCGAAGTCGGGTCTGAGACCGGCAGCCCGTATCGGTGAATGACCTGCAGACCTTCGAGCGAACTCTGGTGCCCGATGACTCCCGAGGTTCGCGGAGCACGGCGTGGTGCGAATATCGACGCGTGCAGCCCAGGCTGCTCTTCGAAGCGGTGCGCCAAAGGGACTCCCCAGATTTTCGCGGCCGTCAGGTGACTGAAGAACGAACCCGGGCGCATCTGCCGCGCATAAGCGCTCCACGTCGAATATTCGCCAATCGGCTGCGCTGCAACCACTCGCACACCGCGGAACGGTATCCGGAGATCCCTGCCCCGGAGTCGTTTGACGCTCAGCCCGACGGCGCGACCTTCGGCAACGGTGAATGGATGCGTGCCGAGTTGCCTCGGCACGGGCTTGAATTTCGACATCGAACCATAGTGCCGCCCCACTCGGGGCCGTCACGAGTTATCCACAGGCGATCTACGTCAGCCGTGCGAGATGACGCGACACGCCCCGTAGAGCCGCACTTGAGGGCGTGTCGCGTCAGCTCGTGGCCGGCCACTGGGGCACAGAGCGCCAGGCCGATTCAGGGCGCGACTACGAGGGTGAATCCGCCGTCGACGAGGCGCACGGAGACCTGGGTGAGGCTCCGGACGACGAGGTCGGCGTCGAGCTCGTGTGCGGGGTGGGTGCCCGCGATACCCACGGTGAAGCAGCCGGCGGCGCGGCCCGCGGCCAGGCCGGCGGGAGCATCCTCGAACACCACGCAGTCCGCGGCATCGAAGCCGAGGCGGCGAGCGCCTTCGAGGAATGGGTCCGGGTTCGGCTTTCCCCGGGGCGTGTCGTCGATCGTCACGACGACGCTCGGCGCCGGAAAGTCGGCTGCACGAAGCCGCACCGGGGCCAGATCACGGTTGCATGACGTGACGATGGCTCGCCGATCATCCGGAAGGCTTGAGATCAACTCTGCTGCACCCTCGAGTACGGTGATGCCGTCGACGTCGGCAAGTTCGAGCTGCTGAACGCGGGCGAGTGCTGCTTCGACCTGCGCAGGGGCAACGAGTTCGGCGATGAGCGATCGCGCAGGCCTGCCATGCATGCCCTCGCGAAACGAGTCATGGATGCCCCACTCCTGCCCCCAACGGATCCACGACCGGTCGACGGCGGGGGTCGAGTCGATGAGTGTGCCGTCCATGTCGAACAGTGCCGCCCTGAAGACTCGGTCGATCGGGCGGGTGTCGGAGGGGCCGGATTCGGGCGCGGCAGAGGCTGAAGTCACCCACCAAGGCTACGGTGTGCCATCAGATCCCTTCGGGACGTCTGGGCGCACCCACGCGCATCGGCACCCCTGGTGGGGAGCCCAGGAGCGTCGCGAGAAGGGTCGGGAGCCGGACACGGCGCGTCAGTGCGAGTCAGTGCGCGTCGCTGGGGTTAGTGCGCCTCAGTGCGCCACGGTGATGGCTGACGACACGGTGTACTGGCCGTCAGGCATCCATTCTGCGGTGAAGGTCACCGATGAGACGGCGGTCGAGCCCGTGCGGGGGTTCATGTTCTGCACCGTCGAGAAGACGACGGTGATGCCGCCGCGCAGGGCAGTCTCGGCCAAGGTGCACTTCGATTCGAAATCTGTGCCGGTTCCGTAGACGGTGAGGCACGTGTCGCCGTCGGGCCCCAGGGCCACGAATGCTGTGGTCGGAGTGAACTGCGAAGTACGAAGCAGGCGGAACGAACTGATCACCAGCCCGACCGGGAAGCCCTGGGTCGGCATGTCGGCTGAGGTCTGCGGCCTTGCGAAGATCTGGGCCGGCGACTGGGCCTCGGCCTCGGCCGGCGACAGTGCAGGGAACGTGCTCGCTGCCGCATCGCTTGCGGATACATCGGATGCGGCCAGCGTTCTGGGTTGTGTTCGGCCCGCGAACAGCATCGAAGTGACAGCGACGACAGCGAGCACGGCCACGACGATGCCCAGCGAGAGGAGCACCCACTTGCGCCTCAGTGATCGCGTGTGATCGCGCCGGCGGGCGGCCTCGGCCGACGCCGTCGACTCACGTAGCCCTGCCGCGTATCGCTCGTCGTCGATCGCCTGCTCGAGGGCGGCGAGCTCGGCAGCCTTCTGCTCCCGCAGGTCATCGGGCGTACCCGGCCTGAAGACCGCCCGGCGTAGCTCGGCCCGCTGCGCCTCTTCGTCAGGGCGAGCTTCCGATCGCGGGCCGCCCGGCGACGGCTCACCGACGATCCCCGTCGCTGACCCGGCAATGCGGCCCAGGCCGGCGCCGCTCACGCCAACCCGGCCCGGCGACGAATTGTTGTCAGAGCTGTGACCTGCGCTGGGCTCGTCTGCGAGCATCCATTCGGCTATCTGTAGTCGGCGAGGCACCCAGCCGGCGGGGCTAGAGCTGCCCACCCGAGACGTCGGTGCGGTGAAAGTTCAGGTGCGATCGGCTCGCGGTGGGCCCGCGCTGGCCCTGGTAGCGCGAGCTGTACTGCGCTGAACCGTATGGATGCTCGGCGGCAGACGACAGCTGAAAGAAGCACAGCTGCCCGATCTTCATGCCGGGCCACAGTTTGATCGGAAGAGTGGCGACGTTGCTCAGCTCAAGCGTCACGTGCCCACTGAAGCCCGGGTCGATGAAGCCGGCCGTGGAATGGGTGAGCAGACCCAGCCGCCCGAGCGAACTCTTGCCCTCGAGCCGTGCCGCGATGTCGTCGGGCAGGGTGACCTGCTCGTAGGTCGAGCCGAGGACGAACTCACCGGGGTGCAGGATGAACGGCTCATCGGCGACGGCCTCGATGAGGCGTGTCAGCTCGGGCTGGTCGGCGGCCGGGTCGATGAAGGGGTACTTGTGGTTGTCGAAGAGCCGGAAGAAGCGGTCGAGCCGAACATCCACGCTCGAGGGCTGCACCATCGAGGGCTCGTAGGGCTCGAGCCCGACACGCCCGCTGTCGAGTTCGGCCCGAATGTCGCGGTCTGAGAGAAGCACGCGGCCAGCTTACCTTTTGGGCGGCGCGGAACGCAGTCGCGTTTGCAGGGGCCAGCTGAGGCATCTCCGACGAAAGGAGGCCGGAATCACAACCTCATTTCGTCGTGGCGGCCTCACGAGTGAAAGGAGGCGGGAGCGGCCAGCCCGGATGGGTGGAGCGGAGGCAGGGCGGGGATGGTAGCCGGGCGGGCCGGGAGGCAGCTGTAGCCCGGACGACGCGCAGCGGCAGCGGCAGCGGCAGCGGCAGCGGCAGCGGCAGCGGCAGTTCAGTACGACTGCGGCTGCGTGAAGAGGCCGCGGGGGTCGTACTGGGCCTTCAGCGCCGTGAGGCGCGGCAGGTTCGCTCCGAAGTAGGCGGTCTGGGCATCCGGAACCGTCGCATCGCAGTAGTTCACGTAGGCCCAGTTCTGCCAGTGGTTCGTCATGGTGGTGCGGAACCCGCGAACATACTCGTCGTACGCCGCAGGGTCGGCGCCGACGGCGAAGGTCGCCGTGTACTGCACGGTCATCAGCGCCTTGCGGTGCACGAAGGCGGTCGCAGCGGGGTCGATGTTCGCGACGACGCCGCCCAGGGCATCCATCGAGATGCCGCCCTCGGTCATGCCCGAGACGTTCTGCGCGGCATTCACCTGGGCGATGAGGTCGGCGATGCCCGAGGCGTCGAGGGCGGTGTACCCGATATTGGATGTTCCCGACGACGGTTCACGGGTGAGTGCCCCGCCTGGGCCGGTGTTGCACTCGGCGACGGGGGTGTCCTGGCAGCCTGCCTCGATCATCATCGCCTCGACGTAGCTGTGGTGGAACGACTGGTTCGTGGTGGGCGACGCGTTCACGCCGTTCAGCAGCGGGGCGATCTGCTGCGAGAGTGGGCCGCTGCCGATCCAGGTGCCGGAGACCGACACGCTCGGTTGGCCGGGGTGCGAATCGCCGCCCAACAGTTTGAGCGTGGACCAGAGGCCGTTGTCAGCCGAGGGAGCCCAGCCCTGCCATGCGGCGATGACGTCTGCGGCGGCCGACCAGGGCCATTCGACGTACCACGTGGTCACGTCGGGCGCGTCGCGCGTGGCGAAGGTGAGGCCGGTGACGACCCCGAGCATCCCACCGCCGCCGCCCTGCGACGCCCAGAACAGGTCTGCGTCGTTCGACGCGCTGGCCTGGTGCACAACGCCGTCGGCGGTGACGATCTCGACGCCGGTGAGCTGGTCGCAGGCCAGCCCGAACGCGCGCACGAGCACCCCGACGCCACCGCCCAGCGTGAGCCCAGTGACCCCGACCGTGGCGCACGAGCCCCCGGCGATCGCCCGGCCGGCCATGCCGACGGTGTTGTAGACCTCGGCCAGCGACGCACCGGCCCCGACCTCTACAGTCGAGCCGTCGGCCGACAGCGTCACGCCGGTCAGCGCAGCAGTACTAAGCACGAGCGAGGGCGGCACGCCAGACCCGGATGCCCCACCCGCCGACCACCCGACATAGTTGTGGCCTCCCGAGCGCAGCGCCACCGGAACTCCGTACTTCGTCGCGAACGCGAGCCCGGCAGCCACATCAGCAGCCGACGACGCCTCGAGAATGGCGAGCGGGGCCGCGTCATCGAATCGCGGGTTCTCGGTGAGCTTCGCCGTGCCGTAACTCGCATCGGCCGGCAGCAGCACGGCGCCTTTCACCGACTGCGAGAGCTCGGCCCAGACCGGAGGCCCCACCGGCGTCGGCGTGACCGTAGCTGTGGGGCTCGCCGGCGGCACAGGTGCGGGGCTCGAGCAGGCCGCCAGCACAGATGCGGCCGCGACCGAACTGCCCGCTGTCAGCAGAAACTGTCGACGCGAAAGAGCTGTCATCCGGTCAGCTTAGAGGCACTCAGAGGATGCTCGCGCTACTGTTTCACTCATGACAACCGACACCGGGGCACAGGCTGCGCTGCTCGCGCTGGGCGACGAATCATTCGTCTCCCTCACAACCTTCAGGAAGACGGGCGCGCCCGTTTCGACCCCGGTGTGGATCGCCCGCTACGGCAACTACCTGGTGGTGACGACGCCGGCCGAGAGCGGCAAGGTCAAACGGTTGCGCAATAACGCGCAGGTCGAGCTGCGGCCCTGTGACCGCATGGGCAAGGTGAAGCCGGGCGCCCGGGCGGTCGAGGGCGTGGCCGAGATTCTGGATGATGCCGACTCCGTCGAGCGGATCTCGGCGGTGTTCGCCCGCACGTACCGGCTGGAGTACCGCATCTTCATGCTGATCGAACGGCTCGGCAAGGCGGGGCGCAAGCCTCGCGTGATGCTGCGGATCGCGGCACCCGACCAGGCGCACTAGAGAAGCGCCGCAGCCTCGTCGAGAATCGACCCGAGTGCGGCAGGGTCGTGGGCGAACCGGCCGAGAAAGAGGCCGTCGACCGCGCCCGCGAGCACGGTCAGCAGGCCTGGCCCCGCGCTGCCGCCGTAGATCACGCGCAGATCGGCCAGGCGCCGGTCGCTCTCCAGAGCTTCGCGAACGGCCGTACACACCGGGATGATGTGTTCGGCCGGAGCAGGCTCAGGAGCACCGATCGCCCACTGCGGTTCGTACGCGACGATGACGCTGCTGCCGGCCGGGGCATCGGCGAGCGCCGAGCGGAGCTGCCGAATGACCTCGTCAGCGGCAACGGCCGCTGACCCCCGGGCCGCCTCCCCCACGCAGAGAACCGGAGTGAGGCCGTTGCGCAGTGCGGCGGCGGTCTTCCGTTGCACCACCTCTTCGGTCTCGCCGAAGAGCCTGCGGCGTTCTGCATGCCCGACCTCGACGAGCGTGCAGCCGATCTCGCCCAGCATGGGTGCGCTGACCTCGCCGGTCAGGGCGCCGGAGTCGTCGGTCGACACGTCCTGCGCCCCGACCCTGACCCCACTCGGGGCGAGAATCTCCACGACAGCGGGAATGGCCGGGTACCCCGGGATCACGAAGAGTTCGACCAAGCCGCCGGCGACGAGCGGGTTCGACGAGGCCAGGCCCGCCACAGCACGGGCATAGCCGAGAGTCTTCTCGTAGGAGAAGTACATCTTGGTGCTGACACCGATGGTGAATACGGGCCTGGTCTTCGTCATGGAACGACTTTCTGTGGTGAGCGGTTGTGCCGCCCGTCAGTGGACGAGAGCGGTGACGTCGGTCTGCTCGGCATCTGCGTCGACCGCCTTACCGCGGCTGGCGAGAATCGTCATGAGCAGCGCGGAGATCAGCATGAACCCGCCGACCACGAACATGGGCACGATGTAGCCGCCCGTCCAGTCGTGCACCCATCCCGTGATGAACGGTGCCGAGAATCCGGCCAGGTTGCCGATGGTGTTGATCAACGCGATGCCCGCTGCTGCTGCAACACCAGTGAGGAACTGGGTCGGAACCGTCCAGAAGTTCGGCAGGGCGGCGAAGATCGCACACGCAGTGACGGTGATGATGGCGATCGTGGCGGCAGGCGAACCGGCGAGCAGGGCCAGGGGGATGCTCACCCCACCGACGAGCGCCGGGATCACGATGTGCCAGGTCTTCAGGCCTCGGCGGGTGGCATCCCGAGACCAGAGGTAGAGCACGACCGCGGCGGGAACATACGGGATCGCCGTGATGAGGCCCTTCTGCACGAAGTCGAATTTCACCCCGGCAGTCGTCTGGAAGCCGTCGATGATGGTCGGGAGGAAGAAGGCGAGGGCATAGAGACCGTAGATGAACCCGAAGTAGATGAAGGCGAGCATCCACACCCTGCCCATCTTGAGGGCGCTGAAAGTGCTGGCCTTCTTGGCGCCGGCCTTGGCCTTCTTGGCCTCGGCCTTGATCTTCGCTGCATTCTCGTCGTCGAGGCTCGTGAGTAACCAGGTGCGCTCAGGTTCAGTGAGCCACTTCGCGTCTTTGGGGCTCGTGAGGTAGAACCAGGCGATGATACCGACGACGATCGCGGGGATGGCGACGACCAGGTACATGAATCGCCAGCCCTCGAGGCCGAACACGCCATTCGACTGAAGTAGCAGCCCCGCGAGCGGAGCACCGATGACCGTGGTCAGGGGCTGCGCCAGGTAGAACAGCGCGAGGATCTTGCTGCGGTGCTGCGAAGGCACCCAGAGGCTCAGAAAGAGAATCGCACCAGGAAAGAAGCCGGCTTCGGCCACACCGAGCAGGAATCGCAGAATCGCGAGCTGTTCGAAGTTCTGCACCCAGGTGAACAGGGCCGCGACAATACCCCACGAGACCATGATGCGCGAGAGCCAGCGGCGAGCGCCGAACCGCACGAGAGCGACATTCGAGGGCACCTCCAGCAGGATGTAGCCGATGAAGAACACGCCCGACGCGAAGCCGAACTGGGCAGCGGTCAGCCCGAGGTCGGCGTTCATGCCATTCGGGGCAGCGAAGCCCACGGCGGTGCGGTCGAGATAGTTGATGAAGAACATCAGGGCGACGAAGGGAACGACCCTGAAGGCGACCTTTCGCACCGTCGACTTCTCGACGGCTGACTGGGGCGGGCGTTGCGTGGCGGTGGTGTCCACAGTGACTCCTTTGCAATAAGTATTTCGTAAACGGCGGTGTTCAGAGGTGCGGGTGGTGCAGGTGAGGCGGGGTGGTGAGGCAGTGCGGGTGCTGCAGGTCGTGCGCGGTGTGGCGGTCATGCTGGTGGTGCGGGGTGTGGCGCGAGCGGCGCCGGTGTTGCCGCTCTGCCGAGTGGTTCTGGATGCCCGGGGCAGAGCTGCCCGGAACGCGCGGGTATCGGGTACCCCACCGCGCGTTCCGGAACTCGGTGTGCTGCCTACCGCTCGATCGTGTCGAGGTGGAGCATGCGCGAGAGCACGAGGTCGAGCTCGTCGTCGCGGAAGATCTTCTTCCAGTCGTCTTTGACGATCGACTCGCGGCCGTAGTCCATGGCGATCAGGCACGCGTCGGAGAACGGGTTGTCACCCTTCAGCGTGTTCGCGAGCGCGACCTGCGTGTGGCCGAGCAGAATCGCCCGCGCTGCAGGATACGGAACGCCCATGGTGTTGACGGCCTCGTCGAGCGACTCCTTGAGGAGCTGGCCGATCATGCACGCAATGGTCTCGACGAGGGTCGGCTCAAGCTGGGCGAGCTGCTTGACAGTGACCCAGTGCACGTCGATCACCGGTGCATAGATGACTCGGATGGCCTCTTCGGCGATCTGGCGCTTGCTCTCGTCGTCGGACTCGATGGCCGCGACCACATCCTGCGGCGCTGCGATTCCGCCGAAGGTGTCGGCATACTCCTCCGGCGTGTGGCGCTCGAGGAAGACCGAGGGGTGGCAGGGGTGCGCCACGGCGAAGACGATGTCCTCCCGCTTGGCGAGCAGTCCCGCGTAGGCGGCAGCCGGGTCGAGCGTGAGCAGCACGGTGCCCGGCTTCAGCAGCGGTACCACGGCCGCCGATACCGCGGCGAGCGCGAGGTCTGGCACGGCGAGCACCACGACATCAACGTCGCGAACGGCTGCGTCGGTCTCGGTGATGCTTCGGCCAGCGTCGGTGACGCGCTGCTGGCCCGCCGGCGAATTCTCACTGTAGAACACCGTGTGATCCGTCTTCACGAGGTTGTTAGACACCCGCGTTCCCATTTTTCCGCCAGCGCCGACAACGGCGATGGTCAGGGTCGTAGTGGTGGTCGTCATGGTCATCTGCTCCTCAGGTAGTTCAGGTTGTGGGTGTTCCAGGTGTTCTCCTGCGCGATCGTCTCGTCGATCGATTCGCCCAGGGGAAGCCAGTGTTCGATGATCTGATTGATGCCGCGCTCATCGGGGCGCACCTTCTCAACGAGGTAGTCGTAGTCGAGCAGGCCGGTTCCGAGGGGGGCGCCCTCGAGCGTGAAACCCACCCATCCACCACGCCGGGTGAATGCGAAGTCTTTGACGTGCAGGTTGACGACGTAGGGCTGCGTGCGGTCGATCACGTCGCGCGGGTTCTCGAGCGCCGCGACGCTGTTCGCCGGGTCGAGGCAGATGCCGAGGCGCGGATGCCCGACAGCCTCCACCAGCGACACAAGATCTGTCGAGGCGACCTGTTCATAGGTCTCGAGGGCGAGCGTCACACCGGCCTCGTCGTAGGCAGGGAGAACTTCGCGCAGGCTCGTTTCGGCCTCAGCCGCCGTGGGTCGCTCCGTCGGGGAGAACAGCATGCTGCGCACGAGCTTTGCACCGAGGTGATCGGCGATCTGCAGGAAGCTCCGAAGATGTTCCGGTGAGACCCCCTTAGTGCCGAGCTCGAGGGTCACCCCGAGGTCTCCGGCGGTGCGGGCGACGGCCTGCAGGGCATCCGGCGTCATCTCGGCCAGCGGCGCGTAGTCGCAGATCTGAAAGACCTCGACCCCGCGAGCAGCCGTGTCGCGCAGCATGGCGTGAAGGTCGAGCCTGGCGGGTGCCAGCTCGGAGTGCTGCCAGAAGTAGGCGTAGGTGCTGAGGCCGATCACGAGAGCCGGCACCGTCTGCGGCGAATGCCCGCGGTGACGAATCCGGTCATCAGCAGGACCCCGTCGTCTCGTACTCCGACAGCACGGCGACCTTCTCGGCACTGGCGCTGGTCTCGTCGAAGCGGTAGGTGAGCCATTCGCGAACGAGTCGGCGGGCGAGTTCGATGCCCACCACGCGCTGGCCCATGGTGAGAACCTGGGCGTTGTTGCTCAGCACGGCACGCTCGACAGAGAAGCTGTCGTGAGCGGTCACGGCACGGATGCCCGCAACCTTGTTTGCCGCAATGGCGACACCGAGCCCGGTGCCGCAGAACAGCAGGGCACGGTCGGCCTTGCCGGCGGCAACCAGTTCGGCGGCCGCGATGGCGACCTTCGGGTAGGCGGTGTGGCCACTCGCGTCCACCCCCACGTCTTCGACGGAGGCGACCAACGGGTTCGCCTCCAGGTCGCGCTTGAGGATCTCCTTGTAGTCGAACCCGGCGTCGTCTGAACCGATCACGATGCGAAGCTGGTCAGTCATTGTGTGTCTCCTTGGCTGTGGCGTCTCGCAGCACGGCGGCGATCGCCGTCACGATGAGGCCGAGTGAATGGGCGCCGGCGTCGGGCGTACCGAGGCTCTTCTCGGCGTGGGGGCGGGCACGGCCCACGCGAGGGAGGAGTGACGCGGTCGCCGCAGCGGAGTCGCTCGCGACGAGGGCCGCGGTGTTCCAGGCGTCGGCGAGGGTTGCCCCGCCATCGATCTCGCGGCTGAGAACATCGCTGAAGGGAACCAGCGCATCGACCATCGTCTTGTCACCCAGTTCGGCACCGAACGTGAGAATCCCGTTCGTGGCCGCCTGCACGCCGGCGCCGACTGCGGCGGCCGTGGGCTTGTCGGTGTCACCGAGCTCGGAGCCGAGCGCCTTCAACGCAACGCCCCACAGGGCGCCCGACGTTCCGCCGGCGCGGTCGGCCCACGCATCGGCGGCGCGATGGAGCAGAGTCTCGGCGCCCGCACCGGCCGAGAGGGCTTCGAGAGCAGCCGCCGATGCCGCGCGGGCTCCGCGCTGCATGCCGATTCCGTGGTCGCCGTCGCCGGCGACGGCGTCGATGCGCCCGAGCTCCTCGACGTTCTCATTGACGACCTCGAGCAGGGCTTCGAGAGCCAGGTACGCGGTTCGGGCTGCCTTCTGCGATTCGATGGACGACTCGGGGATGATCTCCTCGACGTCGACGTCGAGTTCTGTTGCATCGAGCTGCTCTGTGGCCCGCACGGAGCCCTTGCGGTACGCAGGGGTATCTGCGGGCGCTCGCCAGAAGCGCTCGAGTTCGTCGTCGAGCCAGAAGAGGGTGAGCGAGACGCCGGCCATGTCGAAGCTCGTGACCAGTTCGCCCACCTCGGGGTCGACGATCGTGACTCCCGCAGCATCGAGCAGCTGCGAGACGCTGCGGTAGACCACGAACAACTCTTCGTACTTCACCGAGCCGAGCCCGTTCAGAATCAGTCCGACCCGCTGGCCCTCGGCCTGCTCGATTCCCTCGGGCAGCTCGGCGAGCAGCGCCTCCACGAACTGGCGGGCGAGGTCGTCGGCGGTGGGAACATCGGTCTCGCCGATCCCCGGCTCACCGTGGATTCCCATTCCCACGGCCATGCGACCCTCTGGCACGCTGAAGAGCGGTTCCGGGGCACCGGGGAGCGTGCATCCGGTGAAGGCGACACCGAATGAGCGAGTGCGTTCGTTCGCCAGGGTTGCAACGCGAACGACCTCGTCGAGCGAATAGCCCTCTTCGGCTGCTGCTGCGGCCGACTTGAAGACGGTGAGGTCGCCGGCGATTCCGCGGCGCTTGTTCTTCTCTGCCGGCGAGGCGCTCGAGATGTCGTCGGTGACGGCCACCGTTCGGGTCGGGATGCCCGCGGCATTCAGTGCATCCTGCGCCTGGGTGAAGTGCAGCACGTCGCCGGCGTAGTTGCCGTAGCTGAGGAGGACGCCGCCGCCCCGGTCGGCTGCCTTGGCGACGGTTTCGACCTGGTGCGCAGAGGGGGAAGCGAAGAGGTTGCCCATGGCGGCGCCGTGGGCGAGACCCTGGCCGACGATGCCGCCGAAGGCCGGGTAGTGGCCCGAGCCGCCGCCGACCACGACGGCCACTGTGTTCTCCGGAGTGTGCGTGCTCCGCACGACGCCTCCGTTGACTCGGCGAACCTGGTTCTGGTTGGCGGCGACGAACCCGTCGATCATCTCATCGGCGAAATCGACCGGGTCGTTGTACAGGCGAGTCATGAGCGGGGTATCTCCAGCGGTGCAGATAAGGGGCGACGGTGCGGCTGTCGTCCACTATAGCTCAACCGGTTGACCAATTGGCAAGTATTTGGTCAACCGGTTTGGTGATCGTGTCTCTCGCGCGAATCGCAGCTCGCCGGTTGGTAACCTGAGCACTATGCCGGCGTATCCCGCTCAACCCACTGACCAGATCAGCTCGGCCCTCAGCTCGATCGCGACCGGAAGTGCCGTGTCTGCCGTCGCGAAGCGGCTTCTCGACCTCTTCACAAGTGGCGACATCGAGGTCGGCACCCGGCTCCCCCCTGAGCGGGAACTGGCCGCGAGACTGCAGATCGGGCGATCAGCCGTGCGCGAAGCACTCGCTGCCCTCGAGATTCTCGGCGTCGTCGACGTGCGGCCCGGCAGTGGCACCTACCTGCGGGGCACCACCTCAGAGTTGTTGCCCGAGACGCTGAGCTGGGGGCTGATGCTCGGCGAACCGCGCACCCGCGACCTCATCGCGATCCGCGGGCAATTGGAGATCTTCGCGGCCCAGCTCGCCGCCGAGAACATCAGCGCAGACTCGCTCCAGCGAATCGGCCAGCACCTCGTCGCGCAGGCGGAGGCGGGAGACAACCGAACCCGGTTCATCGAGGCCGATCTGAAGTTCCACCTGGAGATCGCGAAGAGCGCAGACAACAAGGTGCTGATCGACCTGCTGCAGAGCATCCGCTCGCTTCTGCGCATCTGGGTCGAACGAGGGCTGCAGAGCGACACCGATGCCGCGGCCGCCTATGAGGAGCACGACCGCATCTACCAGGCGCTGAAGGCCGGGGACCCAGCGGCAGCGGCAGCGGCGATGGCCGAACACATGCACACGGCGGGCGAGCGACTGACGCGTACGCTCGACGGTGGGCATTAGGGGCAGCGGCCACATCGGCGGACTGGAGCGAGTGACGGGAATCGAACCCGCGCTATCAGCTTGGGAAGCTGAAGTTCTACCATTGAACTACACTCGCGTGGCCTGCGATCCGCATTTTCACCCGGTTCTTGTGTGCAAGGTCTCCAATGTTACCGGCTGAATCGACCCCCTGTTCATGATGCTCGGCCGAAACACCCCGTCACATGCCTCTTTTGAGTAATGCTCGGATAATATCTATCGACGTGACTTCAGCATCTCGTCGAATGGTTGATGGGCCTTTTCTCCGTCGGAACAAGGCCCCGCATCACTCGCCATGCTGTTCGGGCCACGTTTCTCTACAGCCGCGAGCGAAAGCGAATATCGAATGGTTCCACCAAATCTCGTCCTCCCGGAGAACTACCCTGAGCTCCTCCAGTCGCTGAAGTTTCAGATTCGGAACGCACAGTTCCAGGCGCAGCGAGCAGTGAACACCGGACTGATCCGGCTGTACTGGTCCATAGGCAACACGATCCTCATCCAACAGGAACGCGACGGCTGGGGCTCCGGAGTCGTCGCTCGTCTCGCGGCTGATCTCCAGAAGGAATTCCCCGGAATGACGGGCATCTCACGCAGCAGCCTGAACTACATGCGAGCCATGGCTGCAAGCTGGCCAGAAGGAGATTCAATTTTCCAGCAAGCTGCTGGAAAATTGCCATGGGGCCACATCATGATCCTGATCGACAAGCTCGAAGATCAGCCTTCCCGCAACTGGTACGCGGCCGAAGCCGTCACCCGCGGCTGGTCGCGCAACATGCTCTTGAACCAGATCAAGAACAAGACCCTCGAACGATCCGGCGCCGCCCCCAGCAACTTCGAAAGCAGCCTAGATCGAGCGGATTCCGAGCTGGCCCAGCAGATCGCCAAGGATCCATACGTCTTCGACTTCCTCGACCTAAGAGGTGAAGCCGCAGAACGCGAACTCGAGAGAGCACTCACCGGAAGAATCTCCGAAACACTCCACGAACTCGGCCAAGGTTTCGCGTTCGTCGGCAGGCAGGTCCACTTCGACGTCGGAGGAGACGACTTCTACCTCGACCTGCTCTTCTTCCACATCGAACAGGCCCGCTACGTCGTCATCGAACTCAAGACCGGCAAATTCGAACCCGGGTACGCTGGCCAACTCGGCTTCTACACCGCACTCGTCGACGACAGACTCCGCCTCGAAGCTCATGCACCGACCGTGGGAATCCTCGTCTGTGGCAGCCGCAACGACCACACCGTGCGGTACTCCCTCGGCCGCACCGACTCACCGATGGCCGTCTCGACGTACACGTATGAGTCGCTGCCACCAAACGAGAAATCGGCGCTCCCCGACGCAGACGCAATCGCCGCCGCACTCGACGCGTAGAGGTACGTCCATAACGCCTCTCACGACCCCCGATCTCAGCAATCCGCATTCCCGCCCGCGGTCAGCCCGACGGCTGTGATCTGCGGCTGCGATCGACTGCGGCGCTTACCGCACGCGGGCGTGGCTCCGGCTCCGCGCGACAGGGACGGGTGGCGCGGCGACCGCTGCACCCACAAGGCCAACCAGCTCGCCGATGCCTTCGACGATCATCCGCACCTCGTCACCTTCGCGAAGCGGCGCGGGATCAAGACCGCCACGACGACCCCACAGTTCAGCGAGACACCCGCCGTTGCCGACCGTTCCAGAGCCGAGAACGTCGCCCGCCACAACCCGCGAGTTGCGCGAGGCATAGGCCACCAGTTCACCGAACGGCCAGCCCATGTTCGACACCAGGTCTTCGCCGATGAGTCGGCCGTTGACGCGAACCTCGGCCCGCACCGCGAGAAACCCCTCGTCGTCTGCGAAGTGCTGCAGTTCATCAGCGGTGACGATCCACGGGCCCAGGCTGGTACCGAAATCCTTGCCCTTGGCCGGGCCGAGGCGCACTTTCATCTCACGAGACTGCAGGTCGCGTGCCGACCAGTCGTTCATGATCGTGTAGCCGAAGATGGCGGCCTGGCTCTCGTCGGCGGTCAGGTTCGCCCCGCCCGGCCCGCCGATGACCGCCGCCACCTCCAATTCGAAGTCGAGGCGCTCGGTCTCTGGCGGGCTCACCGCGTCGCCCGGGCCGAGAACGGTGTGCGGGTTGGTGAAATAGAAGGTCGGCGCCTGGTACCATTCGGGCACCACCTCGCTCCTGCCGTCGACCGAGGCGCTCACGCCTTCGACGTGCTCTTCGAAGGCGACGAAATCACGGATGCTCGCCGGCACCAGCGGCGCCAGAAGCTGCACCTCGGCGAGCGCCCGACCCGTCTCGTGGCGAGCGGTTTCGTACAGCCCTGACGCAGCGTCGAGGCCGCGAGCGAGAACCTCGGCGACAGTGAGGCCAGCTGCGAAGTCGACAACCCGGTCGCCGATGACGAAGCCTTCGCCGACGGCAGATCCGTCAGGCTCGACAGACAGACCTGTACTGGCGGCGCCCTCACCGACCACGACGACCCACCTCGCGATCTTCACCGCGCCACCCGCACCGCAAGCAGCGCCTCAGCGTTGCCCGCCAGGATGCGCGCCACCTCGCCACCGCCCAGCCCGGCACCCTTCACGAACGACACCGGGTCTTCTGGCCCCATGTCGAACGGGAAGTCGCTGCCCATCAGCACCTGCGAGGCACCGGCCACCTCGACGAGGTACCGCAGTGCCCGCGCATCGTGCACCACCGTGTCGAACCAGATCGAGCGCAGGTAGCTCGACGGTTCGTGCGCACAGCCGCGGGCCTCTGGCCGCACCCGCCAGGCGTGGTCCGAGCGGCCGATCGCCGTGGGCAGGTAGCCGCCGCCGTGCGCGGCGAGCAGTTTCAGGGCCGGATGCCTGTCGAACACCCCCGAGAAGATGAGGTGCGAGAGCGCGACCGCATTCTCGGTCGGCTGGCCCACCGTGTTCGAGAGGTAGTAGCGATCGAGTCGCTCGTCGAGACTGCAGCCGAACGGGTGCAGAAAGACGATGGCTCCCAGCTCCACTGCCCGCGCCCAGAACGGTTCGAGCCGCTCGTCTGACAGCTCGACATCACCGGCGAACGACGAGATCTCGACGCCCGCCAGCCCTCGGCCGAGAACGGCATCGTCGAGGCACTCGACAAGGCGCGATGGATGCTGCAGCGGCACCACACCGAGACCGGTGAGCCGTTCGGGGTTACCGGCGACGTGTTCCGCGACGAGGCGATTGGTCTCAAGGGCGATCCAGACGGCGAGGCCCTCTTCGGCCCAGGGGTAGAAGTGACTGGGCGAGGCACTCACCCATTGCCTGTCGACGCCCTGGGCATCCATCGCCGCCAACCGTGCCCCGAGGTCGGTGAGCCGCGCGAAACGCTCGCGGATCATCACCCCCGAGGCGGCGAGGCTCTCGGGACCGTTGCGGCGGGCATCCAGCGCCTGGGCTTCGGCGAAAGCCTCGGGCGCGCGGTTCTGCACCGCACCCTGCAGCGAGGGCAGAAGAACGTGCGCGTGCACGTCGGTGGTGGCGTGGTCGATCATACTTTCGGTGCTCATGCGGGCTGGGCCATTCTCTGTGCGATTCCGAAGATGAGACCGGGGGCATCGGCGTCGCGATTGCCTTCGAGCTGCCACTGCCCGAGCTGCACCGACGCATCGACGACGGCTTGAGCTCGCGGAAGGCGCCGGGCGGCAAAGGCACTCCAGAGAGCCTCATCCACCGTGTCGGCGGCGACCAGCAGCTCGGTCAGCACATACGCATCTTCGAGTGCTTGCGCACCACCCTGCGCAATCGTCGGGGGGCAACTGTGGGCGGCGTCGCCGATGACGACCACGCGGCCTCGATTCCACGCCTCCGGTACGACGTGGGAGGTGAACCAGGTGTAGTTGACCCGGGCATCGCCGCGGGCCAGGTCGTCACGAATCGACTGCCACGGACCGCTGTACGCGCGCGACTGCTCGATCATGATGCGTGCGCCGTCTTCGGGCGACACCCCGGCTCGGTCCTGGGCGGCCTCGACGATATAGACGTACATCGAATCGTCGCCGGTCGGCGTATACCCGGCGATGTACGCCGGGCCGCCGTAGTAGAGCTCGGTGTGCTCCACTTCGTCGGGGCGCGAGACGAACGCCCGCCAGATGCCCATCCCCGTCGACTGCGGCGTCGTCTCGATGCCGATCAGCTCGCGAACCGCAGAGTGCACCCCGTCGGCCCCGACCACCAGGTCGTATGGGCCGACCGACTCGCCGCCGACCCACACCTCGACCGTGTCGCCGCCGATCGCCTCCAGCCCGGTCACCGGTGCACCGAAGTGCACCCGCACTCCGAGTTCTTCGGCTCGTTCCAGCAGGATCCTGTTGAGGTCAGGCCGATACATGCCCATCGCCGCCGGGTAGTCCGGGCCGCCACTCTTCACCTCCGGCAGTTCAGCGATGATCGGGGCATCGGGCCCCGGCGCACGCAGCGTCAGTCCCTCGAAGACGTACCCGGCGTCACGGATGCTCGGCCACACCCCGAGCGCATCGAACACCCGCAGCGCGTTTCCCTGCAGCGTGATCCCCGATCCGATTGCGCTGAGCTCGGGTTTCTGCTCGAACACGTCGACCGTTACCCCCGCCTTGGCGAGCTGGATCGCCGTCGCGAGCGCCGCGACTCCGCCGCCGGCGATGGCGACATTACTGACTGCTGTCATCTCAGAACCTCTCTGTTCTGTTGTTCTTCATTCTGGTCTGTGGTGTGTCTGCTGGCGTGTGCGTCTGGTGGCGTGCGTGTCAGAAGACGGCGACGGGGTTGATCGGCGACCCGACGGCCCCGGTGATGGCCAGCGGCGACGCGACGAGCAGGAACTCGAAGCGCCCGCGTTCGATGCAGGCTTCGGCGAGGGCATCCAGGTCCCACAGCTCACCGATCGTGAGCCCGATGTTCGGTATCGCCACCTGGTGCAGCGGCTGGAAGGCCGGCACATCGAACTCGTTGGGTCGCACCTCGAACCCCCACGTGTCGGTGGCGATCGCGGCGATCTCGCTGCGGTGGATCCAGCCGGCCGTGGTGAGAGACAGCCCGGGTGCCGGGCCGCCCGCATAGTCGCCCCAGCCAGTGCGGCGAGCGCGAGTCAGCTGACCCGTGCGCACGAGCAGCATGTCGCCGGTGCCGACCACACTCGTCGCTCCCTGCGCCGAGATGCACGCGTTGAGATCGTCGGCGGTGATGGCGTAGCCGTCGTCGAGCTCACCGGTGTCGGGCCGCAGAAAGCGCCCGAGGTCGAGCAGGACCCCGCGCGAGACACCCGACGCCGCCGCGTGCTCGATGCCGGTCACCAGATCGCCTTCGCTCGTCACGACATCGCCGGCCCGGCGCCCGTTCCAGGCGAAACCGTGGTCGAAGATGTGCCCGAGTCCATCCCACTGCGTGGAACACTGCAGCGGCATGGCGATGACGTCGTCTGCCCCGCCGATGCCGTGCGGAAAGCCCTGCGACCCGCGCTCGGCATCGGTTCCCGTGTCGAGCATGGTGTGCACCGGGTTCGTGCGCCGACGCCAGCCCTTCTGCGGCCCGTTCATGTCGAACGGCTGGGTCAACGACAGCACTGTACCCTCGGTGACGAGGGCGGCAGCCTGTTTGCGCTTCGCCGCATCGATGAAGTTCAGCGTTCCGAGAACGTCATCCGCGCCCCAGCGCCCCCAGTTGCGGTACGCCTCTGCCCGCGCGACGATCTCCGCCTCGGGGTTGTTGCGGTCAAGACCGGCCGGATGCTCGGCAGGAGTCGTCACGACGCATCCCCCTCAGCCACACACCGCACCACCTGGGTACCGAGGCCCTCGATCGACCCCGTCATGACGTCGCCGTCACGCAGGAACCGCTTCCAATGCTGGCCGTTACCGGCCGGGCTGCCCGTCAGCAGCAGGTCGCCGGGCAGCAGCGGCATCGTCTGAGAGGCACCCGATACGAGGGCGGCGACGTCGAACAGCAGATCGCTGGTCGAGCCATCTTGCTTCGTCTCTCCGTTCAGGTCGAGGCGCAGGTTTGTGTCGCTGGTGTCGACGAACTGGGCAGGCACCAGGAACGGTCCCGTCGGCAGAAAGCCGGGGGCATTCTTCGCGCGGTACCAGTCAGTGCCGATCTCCTTCATGTCTTTGCGAAAGACCAGGTCACGGGTGGTGACGTCGTTCACGATCGTGTAGCCGGCGACGTGCTGAAGTGCCTCCGCGCGGCTCACGTGAAAAGCCCGCGAACCGATCACGACGGCGAGCTCGAGCTCCCAGTCGTGCACCTCACTGTAGGCAGGCAGCACGAGCGGTTCGTCATCACCCACGACACAGGCCGGAAGTCCGATGAAGAAGTACGGGTCGCCGTGGGCGGCGCGCTTGTCCATCATCTCGGCCGCGAACTCGCGAGCCTCCTCCGGGGTGCGCGATCCGTCCTGCGTCAGGCCAGCCGCAACGAGCTGGATGACGTGTTCGCGGTAGTTGGCGCCGGCTTGCAGCACCTGGCGGGGCTCGACGGGGGCGGTGAGAACAACCTCGCCCACGGGCATCCACTCATCGCCTTCAGCCGCCGCCAGGGCGGCCAGCCGGTTCCAGTCGGGTGCGCCGAGAAAGGTGTTGAGGTCTGGCGCACCGAGGTCAGACGGGCCGAGCGGTCGAATGCGCTCGCCGGCGACCAGCCCGAGCTGTACTGCATCGCCGTCGCGGTATCGTGCGAGGGCGAAGGG
Organism: Subtercola frigoramans; assembly: GCF_016907385.1. Lineage (NCBI taxonomy): Bacteria > Bacillati > Actinomycetota > Actinomycetes > Micrococcales > Microbacteriaceae > Subtercola > Subtercola frigoramans. Next base: position 3,534,151 of record NZ_JAFBBU010000001.1, read on the forward strand.
CGCGGTGAAACGGTTGGTCTGTGCCGTCACGGCCTAGCCCCGGCCCTGTTCGGCGTACGGGTTGAGCAGCGCCGCGCGGATCTCCTCTGGCACACCCTCCTCGGTCGCGCTGGGCCCGTCGGCAGCCGGGAACGACTCGGTCATCGACATCGGCATAGCGCCGTTTCGGTAGAAGTTGTTCGAGCCGAGCGACGGCTTCCAGGTGTTCGGAGTCCAGTCGGGCACGTAGTTGCGGTAGCCGCCGGTGTTGAGCTCGATGCGCAGGCTCGACGGCTCACGGTAGTAGAGGAACACTTGTTCGCCGATGCCGTGGATCGACGGGCCGTACTCGATGGGAACGCCGTTCTCCATCAGCACGTCGGCGGCGATCAGCACCTCTTCGCGGGTGTCGACCCAGAAGGCGTAGTGGTTGATGCGGCCGGCTCGGCTCGAGCCGTCGAGCACGACACCGAGGTCGTGGGACTTCTCGTTCGTGGTGAGCACCGAGAAAACCGAGATGGGCGCCTCGTCGAGCACAGTACGGGCCATGATGCGAAAGCCGAGAACGTCGTTGTACCAAGCGGCGAAGGCGTCGACGTCGCTGGTGGCGACCGTCACGTGGTCGAGCTGGCGCGGGGCCCCCGCAATCGGGCTGCGGCGCGAGGGGCGGTCGGGGTAGATCGAGGCCACGTCGTTCGCGCTGTCGTGGTGACGCGTCACGTCCCAGTGCAGCGTCATGCTGTGACCCCAGGGGCCCGTGAACCGGTAGGCCCGCCCGATGTGGGGCACCTCGACCCATTCGCCTGCTGCGCCGGCGGCCTCGATGCGCTTCGCCGCCCCCTCGAGCGCCTCGGCACTCGAGGTGCGCCACGCCATCGTGTCGAGTGCGGGCTCGTCGCCGGGCACGACGACGACACTGTAGGCGTAGTAGTCACCCCAGCAACGGAGGTAGACGGCGCCGTCGATTCGATCGACAACGGTGAGACCCACCCTGTTGACGTAGAAGTCGACCGACGCCTCAACGTCGGGAGTTGTGATCGCAACATAGGAGAGGTGCGAGAGAAGCGTGATCATCTTTGATCCTTTCCGGGGCCCCGATGGGCCGGCGTGCGGGCAGTGATACCAGTCTCGAAGGCAGATCTGTATCAGGGAACCACATATCGCCTATGCTTCATATCACTGACAATGATGCCCTCACCCCTGCGAAGGACCACGACGACGTGCCCGAACCCGCCCCCCTCTCCCGGCTCGACCTGAACCTGTTGGTGGCGCTCGACGCGCTACTCACCGAACGCAGCGTGACCCGCGCTGCCGAACGCCTCCATCTGAGCCAGCCTGCCCTCAGCGCATCGCTCTCCCGGCTGCGTACGCACTTCAATGACCCGATCCTGGCTCGTCGTGGCAATGCCTACGAGCTCACGCCGCTGGCGTTTCGCCTCATCGAGAACACCTCCACGGCCCTCGCGTCGGCGCGCAGAGTATTCGAGAGCCAGGCGACCTGGGCGCCGACCGAATCCGTTCGGGAATTTTCGATCTACGGCTCGGACTACGGGTTCGTCACGGTCGGCAAGGTCGTCTCCGAGCTCGCCGCCGAGCGCGCACCCGGCGTTCGCTTCAGCTTCATGCTGCACAACCCCACCATCGTCGAAGACGCAGCGAATCGCCTGCGATCCGTCGACGGCATGGTCATTCCGCACGGCCACGTCACCGAGCTGCCGTTCGCAGACCTCTGGCGCGACGACTGGGTCGCCCTTGTCGCGGAGTCCAACGATGAGGTGGGTGCCACGCTCTCGCTCGAGAACATGGCGGCCTCGCCGTGGGTGATGAACTTCCAGACCCGGTCGGCGTACACTTCGGCCGCGCGACAGGTGCAGCAACTCGGCATCGAACCCCGAACCGTCGTTGTCGTCGAGAGCTTTCTCTCGATGCCCCACTTCATCGCCGGCACCGACCGTGTCGGGTTGATCCAAGCAGCTCTCGCTCCCCTTGCATTGAAAGCGGGAGGCGTACGAGTCGTAGCACTGCCGTTCGAGCCCACACCCCTGGTGAATGCACTGTGGTGGCATCCATCGCACAATCACGACCCCGAGCACGCCTGGATGCGTTCCCTCTTCGCCGAGGCCGGCCGAATCGTCGAAGAGGGCGCCCACCACTCGGGGTGAGACGCCCTCTCCGGTGTCGATCGTCAGCGTTGCTTGACGAACCGTGCTACTTCAGGAAATCGGTCGTCGACCGGTTTCGCAGAACCGTGAAGATGATGGCAGCGATCACGAGGCTGACGATGCCCAGGAGACCCAGCGCCGGCTGGAGCGCACCCGCGATGCCGGTCAGCGCGATGACGGCGAGCGGCGAGAGGAACTGCCCGAGGAAGAAGGCCGACGTCCACAGCCCGGTGCCGCGGCCGCGCTCTTCGAAACTCAGCCCGGCCACCGCCCAGGTGAGCATCGTCGGCAGCAGGATGCCCGTTCCGGCACTGGCGATCACGGCACCGACAAGAACCAGCGCGAAGGAACTGCCTGCGGCCCAGATCACCATGAGGCCGACGGCGGCGAGGGTGAATCCGAGAGGGAGGAGGAGTTTCGCCTGCAACCGCGCAAGTCGCTTGAACGAAATGGCACCCGCAGCCGTGGCCAGCGAGGCGACCGCGCTGGCCAGCCCGATGATCGCGGTGGCCGAGACTCCGATGCCGGTCAAGACATACGAGAGCTGAACGATGACGGCGTAGAACACGATTCCACCGAAGATGGCCACGATGCAGGGGCCAGCGATGCGTGCCCAGGGAATCGGAGGCAGCTTCGCGCGCTCGCTCCTCGAGCGGCCGTTGCCGACGGGCTGCGAGATCAGCGGGATCATGAAGGCGAAGATGATCAAAGAACCGGCATAGACCCAGAATGGCGTGCGCCAGCCGGTAGCCCCCAGCGCACCACCGAGTGCGAAGAACACCGTGGCTGCGAGGGCGGTGACTACGGCTTGTAATCCGAAGTACCGGTTTCGACGTTGACCTGCGAAGTAGTCGCCCAGAAGCGTGGTACAGCAGGTGATGATCGCCGCCTCGGCGACACCGACTGCCAGACGGCTTGCCGCGATCGCGTAGAGGGAGTCAAGATAGAGCGGCATGGTGCCGACGAGTGCGTAGAGCACCAGGCCGAGCAGCAGAATCGTACGGCGATTAAAACGATCGACGATGCCCCCGGCGAACGGAGCCAGTATTGCGACCACGAGTGCCGGAATTCCAATGAGCAGCGGAACCAGAGCGGCGGCCCCGGGTGTGCTCGCGAAGAAATCGCTCATCGATGGCAGCACCGGGGTGATGAGCGTGGCAGCGAGCACCGGCATACAGCTGCCGGCAAGCAGGATCACGCCCTGGGGCGCTCCCGCGAGCTTGCCGTTGACCATTGGTCTGGCGTCATCGACTTCTGTCGGGATAGTGACGGCAGGGGCTTTCGTCATAGCGAATTCCAGTTTCTCTTCATTGAGCGGGCTTCGGTTCACGGCCGATTCTTCAGCCAAGAATCCCGGACGCCACGACGTTGAGGAAGCGGGAATGCGTAATAGTGCCTATCGACGCGGTCTATGCGGCGCGAGAACGGGACCGCGAAAACCAACGTCGTTCCACTGAGCGAACCAGGACCTGGGGTGCCGCAGAGTGTCTGCGTTATGGTCGTCTCACCTCGCGGCTCAGGAACAAGCGAGACAAGTGAAGGGACGCCGGGGGTGTGGTCATCATCATCCGTCGCCAGACAACGCATCGGCCTGGACCCTGAACGTGCGTACCTCGCACTGGGTGCTTCTGCCCTCCGGGTCGAGATCCTCACGTTCGTGCTCACGAACGCGAGCTCGTCCACAGCGGAGATCATGACCCAGTTCGCGATTACGCGCAATGGCGCACTGGATCATCTGCGGTTGTTGCAACGGAACGGCCTGGTCAGCGCAGAACGCCGCACCCACCCCCGCGGAAGCGGGCCGATCACCTACTGGTCGGCCGAGGAGGGCGACGTGGCAGTGGTCTTGTACGACCTCATCGACTACATTCTCGGGTTGGGTGCGGGCTGACCGGCAGCGACGCGAAGGATCGACGCGGGTTCAACGCCCCCCCGTCGATCCTTCGAGGCGGCTAGATCGCCGTGACGCCCGCGTCGATGATAAATTCTGAGCCCGTCGAGTAGCTCGACTCGTCTGAGGCCAGGAATAGCACGAGATTCGAAACTTCTTCTGGTTGGCCTATTCTGTTGAGCGGCATGCCCTCGATCACCCGCTCCAACAGCTCGGCTGGGGTGTCGGCCGGCGGCAGACGAAATGTTTATGATCGACCCTCCGCCCGCGGTCATCGACGCTATGACCGATTTGATTCCGAGCCAGGAGCCGACGAGGTTGATGTCGAGTGCGCGACGAAATACTTCTTCGCTGGTTTCTTCGAACGAGCCGGACGGCGCGATCCCCGCGTTGTTGACTAGGACATTCACATGCCCGAATCGGTCTTCGGCGGTTCGAATCAGCAGAGTCCAGTCTTCTGCTCTGGTGACGTCTTGTCGGACGAACATTACCGAATCGCCAAGTTCTGCCGCCAGTTCCTTCCCTGCTTCGTCGAGAACGTCCCCGAAGACAACTCGAGCTGAGTTGGTCAGAATTGGCGGCCCAGCTTCGGCAGCCGCTGAGCATCCCGCTGGAGCGCAGCAGCAGCATCCCTCAGGAGAATCGTCACTTCATCTACCCGCAAAGTCTGGCTCGGCCCCGAGATCGAAAGTGCCGCGGCCACAGGCCCATCGTCGAAGAACACGGGCACAGCGACGCAACTGACCCCCGGCGCTGACTCCTCGGTCTCCTGGGCGACACCATTGCCACGCACCCGATCCAGCTCGTCACGGAAGTCGCCGGCATCGGTTATCGTTCGCGGACCGACCGCGTCGAGACCGCGCGCAATCACTGCGTCGACGAGCTCGACCGGCGAGAACGCCAGAAGCGCTTTGCCGACTGCCGTGGCATGAGCCGGCACCCGACCACCGACTCGGCTCGGCATTCTCGGCGATGAGCGTACAGGCAGGATTTCGATGTAGACCACGTCGGCTTCTGTGATGACCGCAAGATGGACGGTGTTGCCCGAGACGTGCCGCAGAACTTCCATTCGTGCCAGGGCCAGCCTTCGCAAAGTGCGCGGGCGCATGGCCGACTCCCCGAGTTCGAAGAAGCGCAGGCCCAGCACCAGGCCGCCGGGCTGTTGTTCAAGGAAGCCGCGTTCGACGAGCTCGCCTGTGATGCGCCAGGTCGTCGTCTTCGAAATGCCGCTGCGTCTCGACAGCTCACTGACGCTCAGAACGGTATCGATTCCCGCGAAACAGTCCAGAATGGCCGAGACTCGTCCGATCACCGAACCGGACTCGTTCTGTTGAGTGGAACGCATGCATCCAGTATGCGAACTGATGCCTCTACTGTCGACCAACCGCGTCACTTTCACGAAAGGTCAAGGATGACCGAACAGACAATGATCCGAATGTATGCGGATCAGCTTGCCGAGGCGTATGTCTCAGGAAAACCCATCGACCCCCTCAGCGAAACCGACCCGGGGTTGACTATTGACGACGCCTACGCAATCCAGGCGGCCCAGATTCGTGACTGGGCGACGTCGGGACGGCATGTGCGGGGATACAAAGTCGGCCTGACGTCGCTCGCAATGCAGCGTCAACTCGGAGTCGATCAACCCGATTTCGGTTATCTGGTCGACGGCATGTACCACCAGCCCGGGTCGGTCGTGAGCATCGGCTCGTTCATTGCACCCAGGATCGAACCCGAGATCGCGTTCGTGCTCGGTGCAGATCTGAGCGGACCGGGTGTGACCGTCGAGGAGGCACGACGGGCGGTCAGCTCAGTGGTGGGGGCGCTCGAGCTGATCGACTCCCGCATCGTCGACTGGCGAATCTCGCTCATCGACACGATTGCTGACAATGCGAGCTCCGCGGGAGTCGTCGTGGGACATACCGCCCTGCCGCTTGAATCCCTCGACATCGAGGCATTGGCCGTGACCCTCGCCAAGAACGGAGAGCACGCGGGCTCCGGAACTGGTGCCGCAGTGCTCGGGTCGCCCCTGAACGCCCTGGTCTGGCTCGCGAACACGCTGGGAACTTACGGCGTAACGCTCAAGGCGGGCTCGGTCGTGATCCCCGGCAGCGTGTGCGCTGCGGTCCCTGTCGGCGCGGGCGACACCATCACAGCAGATTTCGGGCCACTCGGTTCCGTTTCACTCTCATTCTCATCGTGAAGGAAGAACGCATGGAGAAAACGAAGGCCGCGATCATCGGATCGGGCAACATCGGCACCGATCTCATGTTCAAGGTGATGCGCCTCAGTGAGACTCTCGAGATGGGCATGATGGTGGGCATCGACCCCACGTCTGACGGGCTCGCGCGTGCGAAGAGGCTCGGAATCGCCACAACCGCCGAGGGTGTCGACGGCCTCATCGCGAGCAGCGTCTTCGACGAGATCGACGTGGTCTTCGACGCAACGAGCGCCGGCGCCCACATCGCGAACAATGAAAAGCTGCAGCAGCACGGCAAACTCGTTATCGATCTCACCCCCGCCGCGATCGGTCCGTATGTCATTCCCGTCGTGAACCTCGAACGGCACGAGAAGGCGACAAACGTCAATCTCGTCACCTGCGGGGGGCAGGCGACCATTCCCATCGTGGCCGCGATCAGTGCGGTGGTGCCCGTGCACTACGCGGAGATTGTGGCGTCGATCGCCTCGAAATCGGCGGGCCCTGGGACCCGGGCCAACATCGACGAATTCACAGAAACGACGACAGCAGCGATCACCGAGGTCGGCGGCGCCGCAGCGGGCAAGGCCATCATCATCCTGAATCCGGCCGAACCGCCGATGATCATGCGCGACACCGTACTGGTCGTGACCGACCGGCTCACAACTGCTCAACGTGACGACATCGTCACGGCGGTGAAAGCCCAAGCCAGTGCCGTCAATGAGTACGTTGCCGGCTACCGACTGAAGCAGGACATCCAGTTCTCGGACGAGGGTTCAGAACTCGACCTCCTCCTCCCCGACGACAGGAAGACGGGCCTCTACACACGCGTGACGGTCTTCCTGGAGGTCGAAGGAGCCGCCATGTACCTGCCCGCCTATGCGGGCAATCTCGACATCATGACCTCGGCCGCGCTGCGCACAGCGGAACACCTCGTCGCGGCGAGGAAGGGAGCAACAGTATGAACACCAGGATCTACCTGCAGGATGTCACTCTGCGTGACGGGATGCACGCTCTACGACACCGCCTCGACCCGGCGATGGCCGCGAAGATCGCACGCGCCCTCGATGAAGCCGGTGTCGACGCCATCGAAGTCGCACACGGTGATGGGCTCGCGGGCAGCTCGCTCACGTACGGGGCAGGATCACACTCGAACCGCCAGTGGATCGAAGCCGTCGCCGCGGTCGTCGACAATGCGGTGCTGACGACGCTGTTGCTGCCCGGCATCGGCACGCTGCACGATCTGAAGGCTGCCTACGATCTCGGCGTACGGTCCGTTCGGATCGCCACGCACTGCACCGAGGCGGATGTCGCCAGACAGCACATCGAAACAGCGAAGACATGGGGCATGGATGTGTCGGGTTTTCTGATGATGTCGCATCTCAGCGAGCCGACCGCCCTCGCGGAGCAGGCGAAACTCATGGAATCATACGGTGCCGATTGCGTCTATGTGACCGACTCGGCGGGCCGACTCACCATGGACGGCGTGCGTGATCGTGTTCGCGCCTATCGGGCAGCATTGAAGCCAGAGACCCAGATCGGCATCCACGCCCACCAGAATCTCTCGCTGGCCGTTGCGAACTCCGTGGTGGCCGTCGAGTCAGGCGCCTGGCGTGTCGATGCGTCACTTGCTGGTCATGGCGCCGGTGCCGGCAACACACCCATCGAACCCTTCGTCGCTGTCGCGAAACTGAATGGTTGGGAGGTGGCTGCCGATGTCTTCGCGCTGCAGGATGCGGCCGATGACCTCGTGCGTCCCCTCCATGACCGCCCGGTGCAAGTCGACCGTGAAACACTCACGCTGGGCTACGCCGGCGTGTATTCGAGCTTCCTCAGGCATGCAGAACGAGCCAGCGAAACGTATGGAATCGACACTCGGGCCATTCTCGTAGAGGTCGGAGCACGCAAACTCATCGGTGGGCAGGAAGACGTGATCGCCGACGTGGCCCTCGACCTCAGAAGGCAGCGAGACCAGTGATCTCGCGCCCGACGATGAGCGACTGGATGGAATCGGTTCCCTCGTACGTATGGACCACCTCCATATCGGTGAGATGCCGTGCCACATGATTCTCCAGCAGGAGTCCATTCCCGCCGAGCATGTCACGTGCCTCGCGGCAGAGTGCACGGGACTTCTGACAGGTGAAGAGCTTCGCCAACGACGCCTGTTCGTTGGTCAGTCGTCCCTGGTCTTGCAGCGCCGCCGTGCGGAAACACAGGAGCTGCATCGCCGTGAGATCGGCGAGCATGTTCGCGAGCTTGTTCTGCACGAGCTGAGTCGCCGCGATCTGCCTGCCGAACTGCGATCGTTCCAGAGAGTAGCGCACGGCGATCTCGTAGGCGGCGACCGCGTGGCCGAGGGCCTCCCACGCAACGGTGCTGCGGGTGCGGTTGAGAACAGCAGAGACGTCGCGGAACGACGTCGACTTTTCGAGCAGGTTCGAAACCGGCACCCTCAGGCCCGAGATCGAGATCTGGGCCTGCTGGATGGCCCGCTTGGCGATCTTGCCGGTGATCGCCACCGCCGAATAGCCCTCGGGATACGCTCCATCCAGATTCTTCTCGATCACGAACGCCTTGACCTTTCCGTCAGCCGTGTCCCGCGCCCAGAGAACGACGATGTCGGCGACGTGGCCGAGACCGATCCAGCGTTTCTCCCCGTTGAGGACATAGTTTTCTCCGTCCCGGCTCGCGGTGGTCTCGAGCCTGACGGAGTCAGAGCCGTGCTCGGGTTCCGTCAGGGCGAAGGCCCCCAACTTCTCGAACCGAGCCATCGCGGGAAGCCACCGCTTCTTCTGAGCCTCGCTCCCGAGAAGGCTGATGGTTCCCATAGCCAATCCGGACTGTACGGCGTTCAGAGTATTGACGCTCCCGTCACCGCGCGAAAGTTCCATCGCCACAAGCCCGGTCTGGAGACGGGTCAGGCCCGGGCATCCGTAGCCTTCGATGGCGGTGCCGACGCCACCCGTGGCAGCGAGGTCAGGAAGAATCTCATAGGGGAAATCGGCCCGTTCCCAGTACTCGTTGATCAGGGGCGTCACCCGAGCATCGACGAAACCCCGCACCGTCGAGACGATCGCCCGATCGGCATCGTTGAGATAGTCGTCGAGAACGTAGAAGTCGGTATCGACCGCCCGAGGCATGGCCGGGGAGGTCGTCGAGTGTGCAGCGGATTGCGTGTTGATCGGCATGAGGTCACTCCAGGTTCGATGGCTGTCGACGAGCCTCGCACTCTGTGCATCAAACGTCCAATACCCGTTTCGATCCGTTCGATGCGCCCAGTGACATGATCGATTCGATAGACATTCAGCAGATGCGGGTGTTCCTCGCCGTCGCAGAGGAATTGCATTTCGGTCGTGCCGCCGCACGGCTGCACATGGCACAACCGCCGGTCAGCCGGGCAGTGCGCCGGCTCGAGCGCGACCTGGGTGCGACGTTGTTCGAACGTACCTCGCGCGAAGTTCGACTCACGACGGCCGGGCACGCCTTGGTGAAGCCAGCGGGCGAGATCATCGCCTCCGCGAAGCAGGCGAGTGCCCTCGTTCGCGATGCTGCCCGAAACAGGGAGCGCCCCGTGCGCATTGCGTACTCCGGCGCATCGACCCAGCGTCTCATCGGGCGGCTCGCGTGTTCGATCAATCGACTCGAGCCGGGCATCCAGATTGAATTCTCGGGTCGGAGTTTCGCCGAGCCAGCGTTGGAACTCCTCCTTCAGCATGACGTCGACATTGCAATCGGTCGTTGGGACGAGATTCCGAACTCGATCAGCAGCCACGTGATTGCGCAGGAGGAGCTCATCGTGATTGTGCCGAGCTCACACGTTCTAGCAACCGTCGGCTCCGCACAAATGAGCGACTTCGCGCCCGACCCGTTCGTGCTGTTGGCGCCACATCCCGGTGCTGTGCTCGACGACCGGTTGCGCCGGATGGAGCGTTCCGGCGGATTCGAGATCGCTGTCATTCACCTCGCCCCGGATTCGTGGACCGCGATATCGCTCGTGTCCGCGGGAGTCGGATGCTCGCTGACGGTGTCGACCGTGGCCGAAACAATCACCGATCCGCAGGTGAGGTCGGTGCGCCTGCTCAACGTTGTTCCTCCCGTCGAGCTCAGAATGGCGTGGCGGGGGGATGCCCGGGATTCCGCGACCCAGACGGTGGTTGCCCTCATCGACCAGCTTGCCCAATCGTGAAAGAGGCGAACGTGCACACGCGCAGCATCGATCACCGCTGATAGCAGGCCGGTCTCACCAAGGCGGCCGTCCGGGTGTCCTGATCTCTCGGCCGTTGGCTAGGCTCCATCGCGTCGAGCACCGAACGAAGGAGTCACTGAATGCCCGAAGCATTTCTGATCGGCGGGGCGCGAACGGCGGTGGGGCGATATGGCGGCGCTCTCGCGCAGGTGCGTCCGGATGATCTCGCCGCCATCGTCGTGCGGGAGGCCGTTGCCCGGGCCGGCGTTCCGGCAGAACGTGTGGACGAAGTCATCCTGGGCAATGCCAATGGTGCCGGAGAGGAGAACCGCAACGTAGCTCGCATGGCGTGGCTCCTCGCCGGGTTTCCCGAAGGCGTCCCCGGCATCACGGTCAACCGCCTGTGCGCATCCGGCATGTCTGCAGTTGCCCTGGCGACGAGCATGGTGCGCAGCGGCGATGCGGACATCGTGGTCGCGGGCGGCGTCGAATCCATGAGCCGTGCCCCCTGGGTGATGGCCAAGCCTTCGACAGCATGGGCCAAGCCGGGAGAAATCGTCGACTCGTCCATCGGCTGGCGATTCTCCAATCCGAGATTCGTTTCCGGCGATCTTGGGCGCGAAGGCAAGATGACGTATTCCATGCCCGAGACGGCAGAGGAGGTCGCCGATCGATTCGGAATCTCGAGAGACGACGCCGATAGGTTCGCAGTCGAATCCCACTCGCGTGCACTCGCGGCGATCGACGCCGGGCGATTCGTACCCGAGATCGTGGCCGTGCCGGTCGTCGATCGGCGTGGCGCTCAGACCATCGTCGACATCGACGAAGGGCCGCGGGCCGGCACCACCGCCCAAGTCCTGGCCGGATTGAGACCGGTAGTCAGAGCGGGTGGGGTCGTGACGGCTGGAAATTCGTCTACCCTGAACGACGGCGCTTCGGCTGTGGTGGTCGCTTCTGAGCGCGCGGTGAACGAATTCGGACTCGTGCCTCGCGCCCGTGTCGTCGCAAGCGCCTCTGCCGGGGTTGCGCCCGAGGTCATGGGAATCGGGCCAGTACCTGCGACTCGTCGCGTGCTCGACAAGGCCGGGTGGAGGCTGGCCGACATCGGGGCGGTCGAACTCAATGAGGCCTTCGCCACCCAATCGCTTGCCGTGATCAGGCAGCTCGATATGGACCCGTCGATCGTCAACAGCGACGGCGGAGCCATCGCACTCGGACACCCCCTTGGCTCGTCTGGCTCTCGAATCCTCATCACATTGCTCGGTCGAATGGAGCGCGAGGGGGTGAATCGAGGTCTGGCGACCATGTGCGTCGGGGTCGGTCAGGGTATGTCTCTAGTCCTGGAGCGAGCTTGATGAAAACTGGTGCTCGACTCCCGCAGCCAGACGGAAGATCGGACTGTAATAGGCTGCGCGTCGAGGATGCGGCCGACGACCGCATTGTCGTCACCCTGGACAATGCGCTCAGCAGGAACGCGATCGACGAAACGATGGTCGCCGAGTTGCATGCCGTTTGCTCGGTCCTCGAGAGCGAACCGCGAATCCTGATCTTGGCCGGGGCGAATGGACTCTTCGCGTCGGGTGCTGATATCGCTCAACTGCGGCAACGTGGTCGAGACGACGCACTGCGGGGAATCAACATCACCCTGTTCGAGCGTATCGCCAGGCTACCGATGCCGGTCATCGCCGCGGTGGAGGGATACGCACTCGGCGGCGGGGCGGAGCTCGCCTATGCTGCCGATTTCCGCCTCGCTGCCACCAGCCTCAGAATCGGCAATCCGGAGCCCGCGCTCGGTATCGTCGCCGGTGCCGGCGCGACCTGGCGACTCCGGGAACTTGTCGGAGAACCTCTTGCGAAGGAGATCCTCCTGGCCGGAAGGGTCCTCGATGCCACAGAGGCGAAGGCCGCCGGCCTTGTCACCTCGATTCATGCTTCCGATGCTCTACTGCCTGCGGCCCACGAACTCGCCGACCGAATCGGACGAAGCGATCCGCTCGCCGTGCGGCTGACGAAAGCCGCGTTCCACGCCCCGAGAAGCGCCCACCCTCTTGTCGACGAACTCGCTCAGGCGATCCTGTTCGAGTCGCCGGCCAAATTCGATCGGATGCAGGCTTTCCTCACCCGGCGATCCAGCACCCCGAATCCAACCGGCGAGCGAGGCGAGCGACAACCGACGACCCACACCAATGCTGTGCCACCGAAGGAAGGTCCATGATCGACATCTCCAGCACTCTCCCAGCCCGTGTAGGAGTACTCGGCGGAGGGCGCATGGGCGCCGGAATCGCGCATGCGTTCCTCCTGCATGGCTGCGACGTCGTGGTCATCGAGCGCGACGACGAGACCGCGACGGCCGCTCTCGAACGGGTTCGCGCCATGGTGCTGTCATCGGCCACGCGTGCACCGTCGACCGTCGACGTGTGGGAGACCTGCGGCCAGGTGCAGGTCTCCACCGATATCGGCGCTTTCACCGATCGCCAGCTTGTCGTCGAAGCCGTGCCGGAGCAGTTCGACCTGAAGACGGATGCGCTCCGCCGAGTCGAGAGCGTCATCGACCGGCGGGCGGCTCTCGCGACCAATACATCGTCGCTGAGCATCACCGCACTGGCCTCTTGTCTCGATCATCCGGATCGTTTCATCGGACTTCACTTCTTCAATCCGGTCCCTGCATCTGCGCTCGTCGAGATCGTCGTTGCACCGAAGACGAGTAGACCTCTGCGTACGGCATCGGCGGAATGGGTGCGCCGCCTCGACAAGACGCCCGTTGTCGTCAGCGACACACCGGGCTTCGCCTCGAGTCGCCTCGGAGTGGCGATTGCTCTCGAAGCGATGCGGATGCTCGAGGACGGAGTCGCCTCGGCTGAAGATATAGACCTTGCCATGCAGCTCGGCTACAAGCACCCCTCTGGACCGCTCAAGACAACCGACATCGTCGGGCTCGACGTTCGACTGGGCATAGCGGAATACCTCGAGCAGACACTCGGTGAGCGTTTCGCCCCACCTCGGATACTGCGGGACAAGGTTGCAGCGGGTGAGCTCGGTCGGAAGGCCGGCAAGGGCTTTTACGACTGGAGCAGCCCGAGCTGAGATTCTTGTCGGTGATCCCGAGGAGCGTGCAGTCGTGATTCGGATTTGCTCACTACCGAGCCAAAATCCGCTGTGGGAGCCTTGCTTGCGATGGCATGAACGGTGAGGTCGGCATCGTGGGCACACCGACACCGTTCGGCCACGAAAGCCGGCGCCGAATCACGGCGCAAAGACGTCAAGGAGCAAGTTCATGCAACAGATCGATGTCCCTGTACTGATCGTCGGCGCTGGGCCGGCGGGCCTGACGACCGCACTGTCGCTGCGCCAATACGGAGTCGAGTGCCTCCTCGTCGAGAAGTACGGCGGAACAGCACACACGCCTCGAGCACACATCGTCAACCAGCGCACCGTTGAAATCATGCGACACCTCGGACTCGAGGAAGGCCTCCGCGAGGTTGCCACTCCCTCTGAGCTCATGCGCAACAACCTCTGGATCACGACATTGGCTGACCCCGAAGTGGCTCGCCTCGAAGCCTGGGGAACGGGAATCGAACGGTCGGGTGACTATGCCGCCGCAAGCCCGAGCCAGATGGTGAACTGCCCGCAGACCGTCTTCGAGCCCCTGCTCCTGGATGCGCTGCTGGAGACTGGTTGCGATGTGAGGATGCGCCACGAACTCGTATCGTTCGAACAGGACGACACAGGTGTGACCAGTACGGTGATCGACAGGGACACGGGTGAGTCGCTGCTGGTGCGCTCCCAATTCGTAGTCGGGGCCGACGGCGCAGCAGGTCGCGTACTTCCTCTGGCTGGCCTGGTGGTTGAGGGAAAGACCGCGATTGCGAACGCTTTCAATATCTGGTTCCGAGCCGACCTCGCCCCGTACCTGGCGCACCGCCCGGGTGTGCTCGCCTGGAACCTCGCGCCCGGGCCGCTGCCTACGGGGCGTCTGGGCACGCTGATCTGCCACCGCCCCTTCACGGAATTTGTGCTCGTCATCAACTACGATCCCGAGAACGAAGACCCCACTTCGTTCGATGACGACGAACTCAAGAGACGCATCCGCGCGGTCATCGGGGAGGACGGCGTCGACATCGAGATTCTGGGCACATCGCCCTGGGTCGTCAACGCCCTGGTTGCTCCGCACTACTCCGCGGGCCGCGTCTTCTGCATGGGAGACGCCGTACATCGTCACCCGCCGGCGAACGGTCTCGGACTCAACATGTCCGTCGCGGACGCATTCAACCTGGCCTGGAAGCTGGCCCTCGTCGTCAAAGACCAGGCGGGCCCCGAGCTTTTGGAGAGCTATTCCACAGAACGCCAACCCATCGGAGCAGCAGGTGTGGCGCGGGCTCTCGCGAGCCGTGGCGAGTTTGCCGCAGTGGCAGACGCGCTCGGCTACGAGCCAGGGCAATCCACGGAGGAGGGCCGACGGTTGCTCGACGAGTTGAGCACCCCGGGAGCGGCGGGTGAACACCGTCGGGATCTTCTCCGTGCGGCGGTGCGTCGCACGAACCATCAATTCAACGCGCACGGTATCGAATTGGGATATCGCTACTCGGTCGGCGCCCTCGTCGACGACGTTCCTGAAGAGCCACATCCCGACTACGACACTGTGCTCTACTACCGGCCAACCACACGCCCCGGTGCGCGCCTACCGCATGCCCGCGTGGGGCTCGGCACAAGCGAACTGTCCACCCTCGACCTGGTTGACGGAGCGCGTTTTGCTCTCATCACGGGGCTGGGTGGCGAGGGTTGGCGAGCGGCCGCGGCGGCCGTATCCGCGGCGACAGGCGTGGGCATCGATGTCCATGTGATCGGCGAACCCGGCGGGCTGCAAGACCTCTATGGCGAATGGGCCGACCGACGCGAGATCGCCGATACCGGTTGCGTCCTGGTACGCCCCGACCGTCATGTCGGATGGCGTGCCGGAAACTTCGCGGACGATGCCGCTGACGTGCTGACCCGAGCACTGAACGACGTTCTCTGCATGGCTGTCACCGAGCCCGTGCCCGCCGGCAGATAGGCAATCCGTATCGGGCGATACCCACTCGACCACTAGTCGGGCTGAGGCGCCGCTGCGAGCATTATTGCGCGCTCGACGCACGATCCACACGCCGTCATGGCGTGCCAATCAAAGGAGATTACGTGAAAATCGGCATGTTCTTCGCCCCGGCCCACCCGCCGGAGCGAACACAAGAAATCGGCGGATACAAGCGGATGTTCGACTGGGACATCTCGGTCATCAAGCACGCCGACGAACTCGGGTTCGAGGAGATCTGGTACGGCGAGCATTACACCCACAAATGGGAGCCCGTTCCGTCGCCGGATCTGGTTCTTCAGACCGCCGCACGCGAGACCAAGAACATCAAACTCGGTGCCGGCACCTTCCTTCCGCCGTTCCATCACCCCGCTGAGCTCGCAGCGCGCATCTCGTATCAGGACCAGCTGCTCGAAGGTCGTTACCTGGTTGGTTTCGGCGCAGGATCGGTTCCCTCTGACCTCACGATGTTCAATATCGACATGGCGGCGGGCGAACACCGCGACATGAACCGCGAAGCGGTCGAGGTCATTCTCAAGTACTGGACAGAGCCGGGCCCGTGGCGCCACGAAGGAAAGTACTGGACGTGCGAGAAGGTCGCCGCCGATGCCTTCCCCATCGTGCCCGGCACGCTGGGCGACCACCTCCGCCCGTACCAGAGTCCGCATCCGCCGATAGCGGTCTCGGGCCTCAGCCCCAATTCCCCGTCACTCGAATGGGCGGGCGAGATGGGATTCATCCCGATCTCGTTGAACATGAACAACCGGTTCATGGCTGGGCACTGGGAGACGGTGGAGAGAGGCGCCGCGAAGACGGGCCGGACCGCGAATCGTAACGACTGGCGCATCGCGCGCGAAGTCTTCGTGGCCGATACCGATGAGGAGGCCCTCGAGAACGTGCGGAACGGCTTCTATGGCCGCTTCTACGCAGAGCAGCTACTGCCTGTGTTCAAGAACCTCGGTGGGTTCGCGAACAACTGGAAGCACGACGACTCCGTCACCGATGACGACCTGACGCTGGAGTACCTCATCGAGAACCTCTTCGTCGTCGGCTCCGTCGAGACGGTGACCAGGAAGCTGATCCAGATGCAGAAGGAGTCCGGTGGCTTCGGCACCCTGCTTGTGGAGGCAATGGATTACGAAGATCGCAAAGATGCCTGGTTCCACTCTCTCGAGCTTCTCGCGAACGAGGTTCTTCCTGCTGTCAACGCAGAGACGGAGAACCGATGAGTGTTCCTTTCCCGATCGACGAGACCTATGTCGAACCGAATTTCGATGTCGCCCAGCTCGCCAGCGTCGAGATCTTCTCGCCGAAAGTCGACGAGACGCTCTGGTTCTTCACCGAGCTCTTGGGGATGTCTGAGTCAGGTCGAGACGGTGATTCGGTGTACCTGCGCGCGTACGAGGATTACTACCACCACTCCCTCAAGGTCACCTATCGCAACGAGCCGGGCATCGGGCGCACAACCTGGCGCACGAGCTCGCCTCAGGCCCTCGGGCGCCGGAGCTCGGCGCTGGAAGCCAACGGGGTAGCCGTGTCGTGGCGTGACGGAGATCTGGGGCAGGGGCCCGCAGCGGACTTCGTTTCGCCGTCG
Organism: Subtercola frigoramans; assembly: GCF_016907385.1. Classification (NCBI taxonomy): domain Bacteria; kingdom Bacillati; phylum Actinomycetota; class Actinomycetes; order Micrococcales; family Microbacteriaceae; genus Subtercola; species Subtercola frigoramans. The sequence goes on from NZ_JAFBBU010000001.1 coordinate 3,551,222, forward strand.
GGGCACACTCACTCCATGCTCTGGGAGGTCGACTACTACGAGGCTCCCGAGTCGGAGCGTTCACGCCTGCTCAGTCGCCCCCAGAAACGACCGCTCAAAGGCGTTCCGGTTCGTCGGCTCGACCACGTCAACCATCTCGTCGACGATGTCACAGCGAACCGCGAATTCCTTCAGGACAACCTCGGGTTCAGGCTGCGCGAGAACATCGTCGTGCAGCAGCGCGAGGCCGCTGCATGGATGAGCGTGAGCCCGCTCGTGCACGAAATCGCCAACCTCGCCGACCGCACGGGTCGGTCGGCAGGCGGGAATGGTGGGCTGCACCACCTCGCCTTCTGGTACGGATTTCCCCAGCACCTGCTCGACGCCGCAGACATGTTCACTGACTACGGCCTCACTATCGATATCGGACCTGGCAAGCACGGTGCTACCCAGGCTCAGTTCCTCTACGTGTTCGAGCCGGGTGGAAACCGCGTTGAGCTCTTCGGCGATGTGGGTTACCTGATCTTCGATCCAGCCTGGAAGCCGCTCACCTGGACGGAGAAAGATGTCGACAAGTCCCTGATCTGGTACGGCTCGCCACTGAATCGCGAGTTCACCCTGTTCAGCGATCGAGTCGCCGTCTGATGCCGTGATCTCGAAAGTGACCTGCGACATCCGAGAGGCTGTCGCAGGAATTGGCGATGGCGCGACAGTGATGATCAGCGGCTTCGGCCGTGCGGGCCAACCGGTCGAACTCATCGATGCCCTTGTCGCGCATGGGGCCGGCGAGCTCACCATCGTCAGTAACAATGCGGGGAGCGGCGACACGGGGATCGCCGCTCTTCTCGCTGCCGGGAGGGTGCGCAAGGTGGTCTGTTCGTTTCCGCGCCAGAGCGACTCGTGGGTCTTCGACAGGCTCTACTGCGCGGGGAAAATCGAGCTCGAGCTCGTTCCGCAAGGCAACCTGGCCGAGAGAATTCGCGCCGCCGGCGCTGGGATCGGCGCCTTCTTCACTCCCACAGGTGTGGGCACGGCTCTGGCGGTGGGCAAAGAGCACCGCACCATCGACGGCCGCGAACATGTTCTCGAGTTCTCCATCCATGCCGACGCAGCGCTCATCAGCGCCTTGCACGGCGACCGGCACGGCAATCTGGTCTACCGCAAGACTGGCCGCAACTTCGGGCCGATCATGGCCACCGCCGCGACGACGACGATCGCCCAGGTCGACTCCTGCCTCGATCTGGGCGATCTCGATCCTGAGGCCGTGGTGACACCGGGAATCTATGTCGATCACGTCGTACCGGTGGGCGAACGCGCATGGTTGGCTGCCGGAGTATTTGTTGGCGGCAGCGACGCCACCGGTCGCCCGCTCGACGATTCGGTCCGGCGATGAAGGGGCCCGCCAGCCGCGAGCAGCTTGCCGCACTGATCGCGAGAGACATCCCTGAGGGTTCGGTAGTGAATCTCGGCATTGGAGCCCCGACGCTCGTCGCCGACTACATCCCCGCCGACCTCGAGATCATTCTGCACACAGAGAACGGTCTCCTCGGCATGGGGCCAGCTCCCACACCTGATCGCATCGATCCGGACCTGGTGAACGCGGGCAAACAACCGGTGACCGAACGCCCCGGTTCCTCGTTTTTCCACCACGCCGATTCATTCGCGATGATGCGAGGCGGCCACATCGATCTGTGCGTTCTTGGTGCCTTCCAAGTCTCCGAGCACGGCGACCTTGCGAACTGGTCGACGGGTGAAGTTGACAGCGTTCCTGCCGTCGGAGGAGCCATGGACCTCGCCCGCGGCGCCAAGCGCGTCTATGTTCTGACCGATCTCTTCACCAAGACGGGGGCGTCGAAGCTGGTCTCGGCATGTTCCTATCCACTGACAGCCGCTGCGTGCGTGAGCAGGGTGTACACCGACTACGGGGTCTTCGATGTCACTGATGGCGGTCTCCGGGTACGGCAGACCTTCGGTGCCACGACGAAGGAGCTGGAGGCCCTGATCGGCCTCCAGCTCCTCGACTGAGTCGTTCTGTTCTACTCCTTATTCGTCGTGCGCGATGAAGGATGTGACGATTCGGTTGAACTCTGCCGCATGTTCAAGCTGGGCCCAGTGACCGCACCTGTTGATGACGACGAGTCGAGAATCCTGGATGACCGACACGAGGCGCAACGAATTCTCCATGCTGAGCACACGATCGTCTCTGCCGTGAATGAGCAGGACCGGCACCGATATCGACGCTATTTCTTCATACGATGCCGGCTTACTGACGATGGGCAGGCCTTCAGCCAGGTCGGCGACGAAATTCTCCCGATGGGTTGCAAACCTCAGCGCGTTCCTCGATCGCTCGCGGGCCACCTCGTCCGACGCGCCGCTCGAATCGAAGGTCATCACGTCGACGAGGCGCTTCATGTTCTCGGGCGACGGGTCACGGTAGGCCGCGAAGAGCACCTTCAGACCCTCTGATGGACCGTCTCCGGCACTGAACATCATGCGCTGACCGACCATGGCGGCACCCATCGTCACCACGTGGGTGACCCGATCGGGATGGCGTGCCGCAAATGCCAGGGACGTCACTGCCCCCATCGAATTGCCGACGACTGCCGTTCTCTCGATCTCCAGAGCGTCGAGCACTTCAATCAGGGTCGCGACGTGATCGCGTTCTCGCACTCGAGCGGGGTGGGATTGGCCCCAGCCCGGCATGTCGATCGCCACGACGCGGAATCGAGCGGAGAGCGCGGCGATGTTGGCTCCGAAGTTGCTCCAGGCAGTCGCCCCGGGCCCGCTGCCGTGCAGAAGCACGACAGCGGGGCCACTGCCGACATCGTGATAGTGGATGTTGCCCGAGGATACGGAGATCAGACGTTCGCTCTCGGTTTCAGAGGTGCCGATCATCCCGATCATGCCGAGACAGCCGAGGCGGGCACCCGTTCGCCGAGCGCCGCGTTGACCGCAGGAACAACCTCTTCGGCCATCAGCTGCATGGAGTGGAACCACTCATCCTTTTGGCTCTCGTAGTCGACTCCTTCCATCAGCAGCGTGCCGAATCCCCCGGTCTGCGTCTGCATGTCGATCAACTTCTCGGTGACGGTCTCGACCGATCCGACAAGGAACTGGTGTTCGAGCAAGTACTCCAGGTCGAGATCTGCATCCTGCACCGATGCATCGTGCTTCCAGTTCTCTCCATACCCTAGGAACTTGAAGATAGGAAGAAGGAATCCATTGTTGAACTGCCCAAAGTACCCGCTGCGCGCGAGATCAAGGGCTTCCTCGTCGGTGTCGGCCACCACCACCTCGCGAGCGATCCTCCAGTCGCTGCGGTTCGGCACGCGCCCTCGGCTCTCGGCCGCCGCAGCATAGGTGTCCCACTGGCCGGCCATGAAACGCGTATTCATCGCCAGTGAAATGGGCAGCAATCCCTCTTCACCGGCCCATTTGAGCGTCGCTGAGTTAGCGCTCAGACCGGCAGAGGCCAACGGCGGGTGCGGGTGCTGGTAGGGCTTGAGGTGGTCTCCGAGCGTGCCGGGTACCGCCGGAAATGAATCCGAAGCGACCTTGCTGCACGTCCAGAATTCTCCCTCGAAACGCCACGGGCCTTCCTCGGTCCAGTACTTCCGCATGATCTCGAGTCCCTCGCTCGCCATACGACGGTGGTCTCCTGCGGCCATGTCGATGCCGAACATCTGCGCGTCTGTCGGGGTGCCACCAGAGCCGATACCGACCATGTAGCGGCCTTCGAGGAGCTGATCCTGGTACGAGATACGCGCGGCGAGTTCCGCGGGGTGGTGGAAACCGGGAATGTGAGCGCCTGCAGCGAGCACGATATTCGTGGTCTCGCGGATGGCCGCCTGAATCAACAGGTCGGGCGAGGGCAACGGCTCCCACAGATTGGTGAAGTGCTCACCGACCCAGGCTTCTGAATAGCCGAGTCGGTCTGCCTCCTTGATCATTGTGAGGTCCCACTCGAAACCCCGCTTGTAGCCACCGCGTGACTGCGATTGCTCCGGAAGGTGGCCGGTCATGAGAAAGAGTCCGAGTTTCATATGCCTCTCCATCGAGTCTTGTCGTCGTTGGTATCGCCCATCGCTTATGCGGTCGGCGCCCGCGATCAGGTTGACACGGCAACGACCGTGCGTACTAGGTGCCAATCACGTATCGCCACGCAATTCCGGGCGTATCGCCAAGTGAGATCACGCTGGTATCCCGTGATCGCTGACGGGTATTGGACGGCCTTTCAGCACGTGCCTCATAATCGACAGGAGCCAGGCATCGACGCCCCTGCCCTGCCTCACGGCAGAAGGAGAGCTTGATGGCACAACGGCGCAACCGCCAGGTGATTCTGATCGAACGCCCAGCGGGAATACCCCACTCTGACAATTTCACCATCCTCGAGACACTGATCGGTGAGCCGGCGGAGGGCCAGGTGCTGGTACAGAACCGCTACCTGTCGGTGGATCCCGCGATGCGTGGATGGGTGAGCGCCGAGAGCAACTACGCGGAACCCGTCGCCCTGGGAGGGGTCATGCGCGCTTCGGCCGTCGGAACGGTGATCCAGAGTGAGAGCACGCGACTCACTGTCGGCGATGTCGTGGTGGGAAGACTGGGCTGGCAGGACTACGCGATCGTCGATGACTTCGCGGTGCGCCGGCTGAGTGATGCGCATACCCGATCGCTCCCGCCGTCACTCGCGCTGGGCATCCTCGGCACCAACGGGGCCACTGCATGGCTTGGACTCTTCGGTGTGGGGCAGCCGCAACGGGGTGATCTGGTGGTCGTCTCCACTGCGGCAGGCGCTGTGGGCTCAGCAGTAGGCCAGCTGGCGCGACTCACCGGTTGCCGCACCGTGGGCATCACGGGAAGTGCCCACAAGGTCGAGGTATGCGAGAGTCACTACGGCTTCGATGTGGCCTTGAATTACCACAGTGACGATTTCGAGCGGGAGCTGGCCGACGTCCTTGCCCAGGGAACCGATGTCTATTTCGACAATACGAGCGGCACGATAAGTGATGCTGTCATGACGCACCTCGCCCACCGAGCCCGCGTCGTTGTGTGCGGAACCGCTGCGATCTCCTCGTGGGATCCGTGGCCAGATGGCCCACGGGTCGCTAGGCACCTGCTGACACGAACAGCCCGCATGGAAGGGTTTCTCATACAGGACCATGCCGACGAGGTCGACGGCGTTGTGCAGAAGCTGGTTCCGATGGTCGAGCGTGGTGATCTCCGCTACCACGAGCACGTGCTCGACGGGCTCGAGAGTGCGCCAGGGTCGATACGAGGGCTATACGAGGGAATCAACCTCGGAAAGACGATCATCCGCTTGTGACGGGTTCGCCAGTTATGAGAGCAACTCGCCATCCATGACCAGATGGATGTTCTCTGCCGCGGCCACCGCGATGACGTCGAGGGCGACCCGCGTCATTCGGCGAGTGTCTGATTTGCGATAGGCCACCGCGAATACCGAGGGGGTGAGGCCTTCGACGTTCACCGACGTCACCAGCGGCGACGGAGAGAATCGCATGGTGGATTTGGTCATCGTGATTGCGGGGTGTCCGGAGGCCAAAGCGAGCTGAGCGCCCGATACGGTGCGGGCAGGCCCCATCGTGTCATCGATCAGCGGGCCACCGCGGAGGTCGTCAAGCTGCCACATCTGCGCCCAGCTGGGTGGTGCCGACAGTCCGAGCATCGGCAACTTGAGGGTTTCGTCGATACTCACGCTCTCCGCTTCGGCCAGTGGATGATTCACTCCGACCACCAGACATCGAGGCTCCTGGGCGATAGGAACGATGGTGAGATCTGAACTCACGATCGGTGGCCGAACGAAAGCAAAATCGACCTTTCCGTTCCTCAACTCGTCGACCTGGTCGACGAACGTCGTCTCATGCAAGACGATCTCTGCGCCGTCGAACCGCGCACGAAGCGCGGCCATGATGGGCGCCGTGAGTTCACCGCCGGCCAACTCCCCATTCAGAACCGCGACCCTGATGATCGGTTTGCGAGCACTGCCTCCCTGCCGCACCGCATCGCGGGCACCATCGACCTGAGCGAGGATCTCTCGCGCACGGACGACCAGCTCCCAACCCGCGGTCGTCGGGACAACCCCCCGTTTGCTGCGCTCGAAGAGTTTCGTACCCAACTCGATCTCCAGATGCCGGATCGCGGTCGAGAGCGGGGGCTGGGCGATATGCAACTCCCGCGCTGCAGGCCTGAACCCGCCCTCCTGGGCGACGGTGACAACATAGCGCAGCTGGCGTAGATCCATCGAAACTTCCCTTCGCCAGATTCGCCCGATCGCATCATTGCGATCGCCTCATCATCGAGCCAGAACCAGTGAACAAAGTGTAACAGCCCCGGAATTTTGGGCCTCGAAGTCGGTACGACGACTTCTCGTGACTATTCGACGTCGACCGAACTTTCGAGCGCCAATCCTCGAAATCGCGAGCCGTGCCATACCAAGGGCTCGATGTCGTTCATGCCGAGATCTCGCACCTCAAGCAGCACCAGCCAGTGGTCGCCAGCGTCGGATTCGCTGTAGACCGAGCACTCCAACCACAGTGCAGCTCCGTCGATGAAGACCGCACCGGACTCTTCAACGGAGTGACTCACCTCTTCGAACCGACGTGCCCGATCCCTGCCAGCGAGCTTCCGCGTCAGATCAGCCTGACCTTCGCCTGCGACTGACACCCCGATACGCTCCGCGTCTCTCAGGAGAGGCCAGGTCTCCGAACTCTTCTGCACCGCGAAGGCCACCAAACACGGTTCGAGGGAGACACCCACCATGAAAGACGACGCCACGAGGGCGTGCTTGTGGTCATCCCTCTCAGCAGAGAGAAAGGAGACACCCGAGGGAAAATGGGCAAATGTCTTACGAACCAGCATCGGGTCATCTGTGAGTGCAGTCATTCTCGACAGAGTCGGCGTCATTACAATCTCCTCGGCGTCTTCGGCGGAAGAATCCGCCACCATGCGGAAGGCAAAGCCGACGGTGATCGCCGACTCATTGCGCTCAGGCCAGCGTGACACAGGCCCGCCGGTCTGCCTAGGCAGGAAAATGCAATCACTGGTGCATCGAATTCAGAATCACCCCTCACGAAACTGTCGCCCAGGCGTCGCACTCAGGACGTCGCCCGCGCAAGGGCGTGTTCCGTGATTGCGTCGCCCTCGAGAACCTGCGAGACCTCACCATTGTGAATGCAGATCACCCGGTCGCACACCCCGATCAGTTCCTCTGCCTCCGCGCTTGCCACGAGTATGACGCGACCGCTTGCCAACGCCTGAAGTTCCCGCCACAACTCCGCCCGAGATGCTATGTCCACTCCGACGGTGGGGTCGTCGAAGACCATGACACGAAGGTCTGCGGCGAGCAGACGGCTCACAAGAACTCTCTGCTGGTTACCGCCCGACAAAGCGGTGAGCGGTCGCTCCGCGTCCCCGATCACCGACAACGAGGCTAGTGCGTCGGCGACGCGACTCCGCTCCACCGGTCGCCGGATGATGCCTGTCCTACCAAACCATCTGCGTAGGGCGGTGACGCTGACGTTCTCTCGAATCGTGCGCGACAGCATCGCAGACCGTGAACGGTCGCCGGTCACGGTCCCGATCCCGTGCGAAAGTGCGTCAGCGGGGCTTCGGAGCACAACCTCCGAAGCCCCGAGCCTGATCCGCCCAGCAAGCGGCCTGGTGGAACCGCTGATGACTGCGACGAGCTCCGAAACCCCCGAACCGAGCAATCCAGTGATGCCGGTGACTTCGCCGTTGCGCGCGGTGAAGTTCACCTCCCTGAGCCGGTCTCCAGAGATGTTACTCAGAGTGAGATCGTCACGGGCACCCACGTCACCTCCACCCGCGCCAGATCTCGACCGTGCAACAGAACGGGAGCCAATCGAACCGCCCGCCGGGCTGACGACAGAACGGCCGAGTACTGGCTCAGTGGGTTTCCCGAGGATAGCCTGGATCAGCGTGTCCTTGCTGATCTCCTGACCGCTCAGGCGCATGGAGACGGCACCCTCCCTGATACACACGACGTGATCGCTCAGCGCCGCGACCTCCGAGAGATGATGCGATACGTAGACGATCGTCAAGCCGTGACTGCGGAGTCTCAGAACGGCGTCGATGACCTGCCGACTCATCGCCGGCGGTAATCCAGCAGTGGGTTCGTCCAGGATGAGCAAGCGTGTGTTCTGGGCGAGGGCCTTGGCGAGCATCAGCAGACGCCTCTCCACCGGTTGGAGCGACGAGGCCAAGACGGAGAGCTCGACCTCGAGGCCCACTTTCGTCAGCGCCTCCTGTGCTCGCGCGGCACTGGCGCTGCGCGAATGGATGCCGAAGCGCGTCGGCTCGTTTCCCAGGTTGATGTTCTGGCTCACCGTGAACTCAGGAACCACCGTCATTTCCTGTGGCATGAGCACGAGGCCGTGACTCAGCGCCACGCTCGGATTCTGCAGGGAAACAGGAACGCCCTCGATGACGATCTCTCCGGAGTCCGGAACGACCAGCCCGCCGAGCACCTTCATGAGAGTCGACTTGCCTGCGCCATTCGGGCCGATGATTCCGTAGACCTGATTGCTCGAGAGATCGAGGTCGACTCCCCGAAGAGCCCGCACGCCGCCGTAGCTCTTGGCCGCTCCCCTGACGCTGAGCCACGGGGCCCCTCCAGTCGGGTGATTCTGTGACTCCTCGCTCACGTGCGCGCCTTTGCTCTGGCACCGATGATGACAGCGAGTGCCAGCACCGCGCCCTGGATAAGGCTCGCAGACCACGTTGGCGCGCCGTTGAGAGTCAACCCGGTCTGCAGGACGATGATCCACAGGACCCCCAGCACGGATCCACCGATTGTGAAGCCTGCAGTTCGCCCGAACGTGGCTCCCAGGAAGACTGCCGTGTACGTGCTGAGGATCAGGCTTCCAGCGATGTTTGGATAATAGGAATTCGCCCGCGACGTGAGTATCACCGCCGCCACCGATGCCAGCAGGGCCGAGATGATGAAACAGATGATCGTGATCCGGCGAACTCGCACACCGGCCAGATTGGAAGCCTGAGCGTTCCCCCCGATACTCTGTGCGTGTCGCCCGAAACGGGTGCCATGGAGACCCACAAAGCAGAGCAACGCAACGACGAGCACGAACCACACCGGCCAATGAAGTCCGAGGAAGGTACCGCTTGTCAATGCCCCGTACCCGGGCGGGATGTTCTGGTAGATCGTCTGATTGCCCGTGATCGCGAGCTCCAACCCGGTGAGCGCCGAGCCGACGGCAAGGGTGATGATGAACGAAGACGCTCGTCCGTAGGTCACGAGGAGACCAACCACCGCACCGACGATCAGGCCGAGGGGAATCACGATGAGCGCAGCTACCACCCAGTTGACGCCCTGGTTAGCCATCAGGGTCACCGCGGCAGCGGATGCGAGCCCGAGCACCGCGGTGAAAGCAAGGTCGAACTGCCCGACAGAGAGCACGAAGGTCACACCGCACGCCAGAAGCAACGGTACAGCGGTCTGATCGAGGATGTTCTGGATGTTCGCCACACTGTAGAAATTCGACGTCATCACCGAGAAGATCACGATCATGGCGATGAGCGATCCCGGCAGTACGAACCTGCCGAGCGCAGAAAGGATCTTCGTTCCGGATGAGTTCAGCTGCGACGACAGCCCGGGTGCGGGGTGAGCGCTGGTGGCAGCACTCACCCCGTGTTCAGACACCGTCATCAGGAATAGTCTTTCGTCCACTTGGCGACGAATTCGTTGATCTGCTCATCGGGATCGAAGTAGAACTTTCCCGTTGCGGGAGCATTGGAACTGTCGATGACTGTGAATGTGTAGACGGACTGGTCGTTCGCCGTCGGGATGGCGGTGCCGTTCGCCTTGTGGGCGTAGATGGCATCGAGCGCGACCAGAACACCCCGGTCGGAGTTGGCCGCGCCAAGCACGAGATTCTTGTTGGTCTCGAAGAGCGCAAGCGAACTCAAGTTGTCGAAGCGCCCTGTCAACAGCACATCTTGACGCCCCATCGACTGCAGGACGCGCTCCTGGATTGGCGGAGAGAAGTCACAGCAGCTCAGCATGATCTGGGTGTCGGGGTGAGCCTGGAGAATGTTCGACGTTGCGGTAGTGAACGAATTGACAACGTCTGCGGGGTCAGCGTCGGCGACTCCCTGGTAGTCGAAGCTTGCGCCGACCAGGTCGTCAGCAACACCCACAACGAACTCATGGGCGGTGGCGACTGCAGGTACATCGACCGCGACGAATTTGGCGCCAGAAGGATACTTCTTCATCAGGTAGCCACTCATCGAATGGATATACCCGTCCGTGCTGGGACCAAAGATCGCCGTGTACAGGTGATTCGGGTCCGATGAGCCATAGGGAGCAGACACCACGGGGATCCCGGCAGCCTTCGCCTGCTCGATCTGTGGGGCGATGAGTGGAGCGTCGACAGCGATCGTGATGATGGCATCCACTCCCCGTGCGATGAAGTCCGTCATTGCCTGACTCATCACCGCTGGAGTGCCTTTGCCGTCTGTCACGACGGTTTTCCATCCCGCGGCTGTGTTCGCCTTTTCGATGGTTGCGGCAGACCGGACGACGCTTTCTGCGGCGGCGGTGATCTGCAATACACCGATCGTTCCCGTAGGGAGCTTGGTGAGCTCTGCTGACGGGCTGGAACTCGACTGAGAACTCGACGAGCCCCCGGTCGATGTGGTTGCACATGCGGTCAAGATAATCAGCAGTGGCACCAGTACCAGTGCCAGACGTTTGTTCATTGAAATCTCCCTCTGTCGCACCTTTGCGACTGTCGCTTCTTTGCGATTACAGGGGGACTGCCATTGTTGGCGTCCCAGTTGACGGGCCCTTGGCAGGGCCCGAGATGTCGATCAATCTATCCAGCACCCGATTCTGCCGGTGCGCTCAGCCGCGACCGCTTCCGTATCACGCGATACCGAAACATGCGCGAAGCGGCCGAAGGTGAAGCAGGCGTCAGACGCCCGCCAAGACCGCATTCAGCGCGTTGGCACCCACGCTGTCGAGGTACTCTTCGAAGCGGGTGATCGTGCCTTCGGCGTTCAACGTGACCCACATTGCGCACGGGATCTCCACCGTCGGCTGCCCGGGCGTTCTGAAGAACCATCGATAGCTTTGAACAAATCCGTTCGTGATGGTTTCGCATTCCTTCACGTCGATCTCGGCCGCGCAGCCTACGGCGTTGCAGGCTGCCCGAAGAGTGCCGAGGCCGGCAAGGAAGTCGTCCCGATTCTGTTCAATGCCGTCTGTGTTGTGCCACACGATCGATTCCGGCGCAAAAAGCGGCGCCATGATCGTCGGTTCGAGGCTCTTCATGGCCTCGATCAGGACCTCAGCGGTCGCCAGTGACTTGCCGCGTTCGTCATTCATTGTGTCTCCTCCATGTTTCATTTGGTGAGGTCGCCTCCCCCTGGATTCGCGACTCATGGAGAGTCAAATCTGCGCAACCAAAGAGTGAAGGTACCTCACACCTCGGAAGCCTAGGACCGTCCCGCGAGATTACAGACGCGCTGCCGATACCGTTTCAATAGCGTGCGATACGTATATTCGTGCACGACCTACCGGAAGCTGCGGCGATAATGAACGTCGAAGGTCGATCCACCCATCGCGGGGCGATCGCGGTCAGGCGCAGAGCAGAAAGGCGCGGGGAGGTGATGAATGATCAGGTTGGAACCACGCCGCGATCAGCCGATCACCCTCTTTACAAAGGAAACGATCTCGCCCGCCACGTCGTCGCGAATCGCGGGTTCGTTGTGGACTTCGTGACGGAATCCGGAGTAGACGCGTGTGCGAACATTGGTCGTGCCTGAGGCTACAAGCCGATTGGCAACGTGGTACGCACCCTCCCCATAGTTCGCCACCGGATCCTGGTCTCCGGCGAGAATCAAGACCGGCAGATCGTTCCGGACGGCCGCGTACCAGTCGTCGGAGTTTGCTGTGTCATAGATTCCGATGAACCCCCGCAGGAAGCGTACTGACATCGGCACAGCGAAGTTGTTGAACGGGTCGGCCGCATGGTCGCGGACGACATCTGCGCTCAGTGCCACCCAGTCAAGGGGACCGGAACCCTGAGGGTACCGATCGATGAAGCCACGGAAGGCCTGTTCGAGCAGGAAGCCCGGTGCCGGCGCCATGGGATCTGGCTCGGCAGCCAGGGCGCGCCGATCGACGACCTTGTCGACGCTCTCGATCTGCGCCGCGATCCCGCCGAGGATCAGGCCGTCGATCACACTGCCGACGCTTGCGGCGAACACCCGAGCGATCATCGATCCCCAGGAATGTCCGAACACGACGTACGGAAGATCAGGGTGCAGTTCGCGAACGAGACCGTGCAGCGTCCGTTCGTCTGCCACCACTGTGGCCTCCGCGTCCTCGCCCGCATCAGCCCACACACCCGAGACGGCAGCGGTGCGACCATGACCGGCGTGGTCGTCTGCGGCCACGACGAATCCAGCGTCGAGAAGGATCTCGATCAATCTCAGGTACCTGCGCGAATGCTCACCGAGGCCGTGCACAACATGCACGATGGCGCGCGCCGGAACAACTGGTTCATAGATCCAGGATTGGATCACATCGCGTCCGTTGTGCGATGCAAACTCGACCTCGCGGATAGCCACTATCGTTTCTCCTTACTTCAGTTCGACAGCATCGACGGTCACCATTGTCGACGTCGACCACCTTTGGTGCGCTGCCGGGCTCACTGTTGGCTCTGGTCCGTGTAACGACCCACAGCAAGTGGCTGCGAGAGCATCGTCACGTACCCCCCGACGGTCGGCACTTCCGAGCATCCTGTAAACGTACCCCGGTCGATGGCTGGTTGGCAGCCCGAAACGTAGGTACCGCCGAGGGAGTGGGATTGGATGGTTGGCATGGCCGGGCAGGGCCCTCTCTACTGGTGAAGATGCGTGGTGGGCATCGGGAATCGAGGGGAGACGCGGGTTCCGCCGCGCGTCTCCCCTCTTGCTCATTCCAGACGTGGACTTCCGGAATGAGCGGCTCATGGACTCTCGGAGGAGCAGGCCGAGAACGAAATGACTAGATCAGTTCTCGTATCTTCTGCGCCACGGCCCGGCCGAGAATGGTGTTGCTTTCAGCGCTGAGATGGATGCCGTCGACACCATCAGTGCAGATGTGCGCCCCGGCATCGAGCCAGGCAACACCTGCGAACGATGCCAGTGCTGCATACAGCGCAGGCAGTTGTTCGGTCTTCGCTTGAGCGCCCGCGAACATCTCACCGAACCAGGGGTGGGGTATCGTGCCCAGGCGCGGGGGCGCGACGACCACCACGCGGGGCGCAGGGTAGAGCGTGCCGACGCCGCCACCCGAACCCTGGACCTGCCCGACGAGTTCTGCCATTCCGTAGGCGATCTCATAGGCGGTTCTGTTGTAGATGGGTTTCGTATCATTCGTACCAAGCAGCAGCACGACGAAATCGAGTGGCAGGTGGCTGGCAAGCGCCGTGGGCAAGTAGCGCGCGCCGTTCAGACGACCGTCCACCGGGTCGTCGACGTTCGTCGTGCGGGACGACAACCCTTCTTCGATTATCTCGTAGCCGTCGCCGAGATCATCGAGCATCGCGCCAGTCCAGCGCTGGTTGATGGGGTACCGCGATGTCGGGGCTCCTTCATTGGTGGGAATCCACCCCCAGGTGAGGGAATCGCCGAAGCAGAGAATTCTCTTGGTCGTTGTCACTGGTCTCTCTTTCTGATGGTTTTGTCGCGGAATGCTCATGGATAGCCGACGAATTACGGAATAGTCTCGCTTCGGCAGCGCCCTGGCTCGTCACCCCAGATAGGCGTCAGAGAGAAGGTCACTGGCCACGAGATTCGCGATGGTGTCGTGCCCGACGACCCTCCCCTCTGCCAGGACGTAGACAGAGGAACACAGATGCTGCACCAGACTCGTGTTCTGTTCGACGAGGAGAACAGTCAGCCCGCTCCGTGCGACGCCTTCCAGCAGCTCGCGCACTTCGTGGACCGCGACCGGAGAAAGGCCGCTCGACGGCTCGTCGAGCATGATGAGCCGGGGCTCGGACATCAGGGCTCGTGAGATCGCGACCAACTGCTGCTGGCCGCCACTCAATCGACCCGCGGGTTCCCTGCTGCGCTGACCCAGCCAGGGAGTTCGCTCGTAGACTTCTGCGAGGCGTTGACGAGCAACTCGCGGCTTTTCCTGGGCGGCACCGAGCAGGAGGTTGTCTTCGATCGACATGCTCGCGAACAGCCGCCGATCCTGTGGGCAGAGTGCGATTCCCGATCGAACAATATCCCTCGTGTCAGACGAAGAGATGTCTGTGCCATCGAGAACGAGCTTCCCGGTGCGGCTCACCGCATGCATGATGCCCATCAGGAGCGAGGTCTTGCCTGCCCCGTTGGCACCCAAGACTCCCGTGACCTCACCGGACGCGACGCCCAGCTCGACTCCCCGGACTGCTGTCACGGCACCGTAGGTCACGCGCAGATCGGTGATTGTGAGAAGTTCCATCGGTCAGTCTCCCAAATAGGCAGCGACTACTGCCGGGTCATTGCGAACGTATTGCGGTGTACCCTCCGAGAGGACCTTGCCCGACGCCATGACGAGAACGCTGTCGGCCAACGGCATCAGGAACCGCATATTGTGCTCGACGACGATGACCGTGGTTCCGAGTTCTGAACTCGCAACGCGGATGACGCTCTGAAGTCGATCTGCCTCTTCGATGTCCATTCCGACGGCCGGCTCATCGAGAAGCAGAAGCTCTGGGTGGGTGGCGAGTGCCGAAGCGACCATCACCATCCGCTGGATCGCGCTGGGCAGGGATCCTGTGAGCCTGTCCAGCGTGTCAGTGATTCCCACGAGCTCGGCGATCTCGGCCGGTGTCCGCGGTCCACGTCGCGCGCCCGAAGCGAGCTCCAAAGTGCTGCGAACGGTCCAGTCCCGCATCAGTCGAGTCGACTGGAACGTGCGCGCGATTCCCCGACGCACCTTGCGATGAGCAGTGAAGGCGGTCACGTCGGTGCCGTCGAGCGAGACATGACCAGAGGACGGCCGGGAAGTGCCAGCGATCATGTTGAGCAGGGTTGTCTTGCCCGAGCCATTCGGACCGATCAGCCCCAGGACCTTCCCGCGGTCCAGCGAGAAGTCGACCCCGTCGACCGCGTGGACTCCACCGAAGACCTTCGACAGGGCCTTCACCTCGAGTAGGACTGTCATTTGGTGACCAGCTTTCGAGAGTGGACACGGCGCATCACGAGTTCAAGGGAACCGATGATCCCACCGGGCATCAGGAGAGTGATCAGAATGAACACGACACCGAGGACGATCTGACTCACACCGGGCTGCAGATGCAGAAGCTGGGAGAACCCGACGACGATGACTGCGCCGACGATCGGCGTGAACAGCCGACCGTAGCCCCCGACGCCGATCGCCACGAACATCAGAAACCCCTGCATGAAGGTGAATTGTGACGGCGCGACGACACCGTTGTACTGGGCAAGGAGAATTCCGCCCCACGCCCCGAAGAAGGCAGACAGGATCACTGCTATCGCCTTCGTGCGTGCCGTGGGAACGCCCAGGTGTTCGGCGAGATCTTCATCGGAACGCACCGATCTCAGCCGATTTCCGACCGCCGAGCGGGAGATCGCGTCGAAGATGAGCAGTGCGGCGACCAACGAAACGACCATCGTGATGAGAAGCGTTCGTAATGGAAGCCCCAGGCCGACAGGCAGACCATTTGGGCCGCCGGTGACCTGGGCTTCGTTGGAGAACACGAGGGCAGTCACAGCGCCGAAGAACAATGTACCGATCGAGAAGTACTGGCCACGGGTGCGACTGAATACGACAGCCACCAGGAATCCGACACCCGTTGTAGCCACCAGGGCGACGACGGCTGCCGAGATGAAAGACCAGCCTGCATTGAACAGGATCGATGAGACATATGCGCCGATTCCGAAGAATGCGCCCTGAGCAATGCTCGGGTAGCCTCCCAGCCCCTGAACGATGTTCAGCCCTGTGAGCGAGATCGCCCACGCAACGACGAGCACAGCCACCAATCCCTGGTCGCCGCGCAGCAAAGTGACCGCGAGGTACGCCAGAACTCCGACGATGACGATGGCGATCGTGCTGGTGGAGCGTTCCCGCAGGCGTGCCCGGCGCGAACTCGGTGTCGCGGTCACCGTCGAGGCATCTTTCACGAGCATGTCAACCAACCCTCTGTCCGTTCACCGAGCGAATCCCGGATGGCCGGAAGACGAGCACCAACACCAGGAGCAGGAACCCGAACGCCGTCTCGTACGCAGCGCTCACAAGCGTCGCCCCAAAGCTCTGGATGACTCCGAGTCCAAGGCCCCCGATCACGGCCCCGGGCACACTGCCCAGGCCTCCGATGATCACGACGACGAACCCGCTCAACAGCAACGTGTCGGCCATGTACGGCGAGACCTGGTACGTAGGCGCGAAGGCCACAGCCGCCAGGCCGCTGATGACGCCAGCGATGAAGAAGGCGATCGTGATCTGCCGCCCGACCGACAGCCCGAGGATGACCGCTGCTCCTCTGTCTTGCGCAACGGCCCGGATGGATCGGCCGAACGACGTCTTGCTCAGAATGACCGTCAGAGCAGCCGTGACGACGAGCATCACAATGATCACGACGACCTTCACCCCGGACAGGCTGACGTCGCCGAGGCGCACGACCCAGGTCGAGTACGGAGTGTTGAGCGCCTTTCCTTCACCTCCCCAGATCACGAGAGCCACGTTCTGCAGAATAAGTGACAGCCCGAGGGCGATCGCCGGGGCGGCGGCCGGCTTCTCCCTGATCCACCGGTAGGCGCCCACCTCGGTCAGCACCGACAGCCCGCCTGCAATGAGCACTGCAGCGATGACCGCCACGACATAGGGAGCGCCAGCTGTCTGGATCGCCCATGCGGTGTAGGCGGAGAGCACCATCACCCCAGCCTGCGCGAAGTTCGGTACGCCCATCACGCCGTACACCAGGGTCAGACCAAGAGCGACCAGCACGAAGAGACTGCCGAGGAAGAGCCCGTTGGCGAGAGTCTGGACCATCGTCTTATTTCTCCGACGTGCAGGCGTCTGCCGTTATCTTCGGCGACCCGATCTTGGCACCCAACCCATCGAAGACCTCCACCGTCGCGATGGACTGGGATGTCGGGCACCACTGCGTGATCTCTGAGAGAGTGCGCGCATCCCTGTCAGTGAACATGGTTCCTGAATCCGAAGGGAGCCATCCGCTGACGGTTGCCGACGGCACATCGATCGAGCCGAGTGCCTGCGTTATCGCTGCACGATCGGTGATCGAACCAGCCTTCGTCATGGCAGCCGCCATGACGAAGGGAAGATCGTAGGCCCACATGGTGAGGTCCTGCGGGTATTCGTTGTAGCGAGCCTGGTAGGCCTTACCGAAGGCAGCGGCCGCCGGATTGGACGACGTGGTCGGGGTCGTGCCTGCGCAGTCGTAATTGTTTGCCATCATGTCGTTGAAGTTGGCGCCCAGGATGGTCTGCGCCTGCTCGGGTGTGACTCCGGAACTGTGCATGACGGCTCCGGTGAACCCAGCCTGACGAAGCTGCTTGAGAATCGGCAGGACGATGCCAGTCACGCTGCTGATGTACACGACTTCGGGTTTCGACGCGAGCGCAGTGGCGATGGCGTTACCGTAGTCGGACGTGCCGAGTGGGGCGTCAGCGACCGTCACAGTGAGCCCGGCTGCTTTGGATTGGCTTTCGACAAGTTGACTCAGGCCCTCCCCGTACGGTTCGCCGCTTGTATTGATGACGCTGAGGCTCTTTGCGTTCAGCTGAGTGGAGGCCCAATCCACGCACCCGATTGTGTAGGTGGTCGAATCTCCTCGCATCAGGAAGATGTCCGGACTGTAGGTCAGGATGCTCGGATACGTACTGTCGAGAATGTTGATGGCGGGAACAGGGTTGCGAAGCAGAGCCGGCCCGTAGACGCCTGATCCGAGGCCGAATGACACGATGGGCAGGTTGTCGGATTCGACCATCTGGCGCAGTGCCGCGACCCCGGTTGTGGCGAAGTCGCTCTTGTCGTCCGCGAAATCGAATTCGAGTTTGTAGGTCTTTCCGTCCACCTGGAATCCCTGCGCATTCAGCGCCTCGACCCCCATCTGGATCGACTTCTGCTCTGGCGCCCCGAGCGTGGAGTTGACCCCGGAGAGCGACAGGATTGCACCGACCTTCACGGTGCCGCCGTCGCCGCCGGCGGGGCTGCTTGCGCAAGCAGCAACTCCCAGTAGTAATCCGACAACAGCTCCTGCCGTCAGAACCAATCGTTTTTTCGTCATAACCTCTCCCTTGAGTGCGTAAGTCGGGGCAGGCCTCGATGCGGTGGCGACCCTCTTCCGAAACGATATGGTTTGCGTTCCGGGGCCGCGATGGGGCAATGCACGTATGCCCACGTACTCCAAAGGAGCACTCGAACCGGCGACTCCCGGCTTCCCGGGCGCTATGTTTGTATGCGGAGCTGTGGCGTCAGCGCAACAGGACCCGAAGCGAGGAAGCTTCTCCAGCGCTTCCATTCACGAGGAACTCATCGATGGAAACCAGGAATCCACCCAGTGGCTTTGATGACTCTGTCGTGATCGTGGACTCGAGCGGTCAGGTGCTCGAAGTGAACGACCACTTCCGTATCTGGCCCGGTCACGCAGCAGTTCCGGGTGCTTCCGCTGACTTCTGGAGTTCAGAAGCAGCAGCACCTCTGGTCCAGCGCAGGTTCCTGCTCGCGAACGTGGCCACTGCCGGCGGAGTCACGCGGCTGGTAGAGCGGGTCTCAGGTCGCTGGGCGCGGATATCGATTCACCGAATCGAGCCTGAGAACAGGGAGTCGCCCCTAGCGGTCGTGTATCGGGACATCGATTCTGTCGTGTCTGCTGAAGAGGAACTGAAGCGGCTTCGCCTGAAGATTCTGACCATTCAGGAAGACGAGCGCCGAGCCATCTCTCAGAATCTTCACGACGAACTCGGCCAGGGCATGACCGCTCTGCTGTTCACGGTGCGTGCGCTCGACGACGTCGCGCCAGCGTCTCCGGAACTCTCGCGCGCGGTGCGCGATGCGACAGCCCAGGTTGAACTGCTCACGCGACGGATGCGACAAATCTTCTATCGGATTCGACCGCCGTCACTTCGTGATGCCAGCCTTCCTGAAGCGATGGCCGACTATTGCGCGACTACAGCACAATCGAGTGGCCTGAAGATTCTCTTCGACGCGGAAGACGCGATTCCGGCTATGGATGGAGCGAAGGCGACTGCCCTGTACAGATTGCTGCAGGAGGGCTTGAACAACGCCATCAAGCATGCCTCCGCTCAGTCGGTGTGGGTCACGCTGGGAACAGACGCGGATTCGGTCTACATCGCAGTAGAAGACGATGGGCGAGGATTCGACAAGGAGTCTTCGAGTGCCGGAATCGGAATAGCAGGTCTGCGGGAACGATTCTCGATGCTCGAAGGCGACAGCCATGTCGACACTCGGCCAGGCGGGGGCACTCGGCTCAGCGGCTCTGTACCGGTGAATGTCATGACCGAACGAAGCGCCACGTGATCACCGTCCTGGTCGCCGACGATCACCCGATCGTGAGGAGAGGTGTCTGCGACGTTCTGTCGTCGGCGGTCGGAATCACCGTGGTGGGAGAAGCCTCAAGCGGAGCGGGATGCGCGGCGCTGGCCGCCTCGCTTCATCCGGATGTCGTCGTCGTCGACTTGACGATGCCGCTCGATGATCGTGTTCCGTCCACCAGCACCAGTTCGACCGGCATCGACGCCATTTCGAACATGATTTCTGCAGACCGTTCATCTCCGCCCGCAATAGTCGTGCTTTCTGTGCACGGTGAGCTCGACATCGTTCGAGCCGCGTTGAGTGCCGGCGCAATCGGTTACGTGCTCAAGGAATCCGTGACCTCCGATCTGTGCGCAGCCGTGCTCGCCGCAGCGGCTGGAAACATCTATCTGTCTTCCGAAGTCTCCGCTGTCCTCCTGCCTGCGGCTTCGCCACGAACAGATCCGGTCGAGCGGCTCTCGCCGAGGGAGCGGAGTGTCGTCAACCTGATCGTGGATGGACTGTCGACAAAACAGATTGCGACCAGACTCCAAACCAGCCCGAAGACGGTGGAAAAGCAACGTCGCGAGGCGATGCGCAAGCTGGACGTTCCCAACGTGGCGTCGTTGGTGAGGGCGATGCTGACGCACGGCACTGACCGTTAGTATTCCTTCACCGAGCAAGAGGACACCAAGCAATGTCTCGCTACATCATCGGCGTAGACCAAAGTACGTCGGGTACCACTGTCATTCTCATCGACGACGCGGGTGAGGTCGTTGCCGTCCGCAAGCTCGCGATCAAACGCTACACACCACAGCTCGGTTGGGTGGAACAGGATGCGACGGAGATCTGGCTGGCCACCAGGAGCGCGCTTAGGGCGGTCATCCAGGATGCGCGGGTCTCGCCCGACGAGATCGAGTCGATAGGAATCGCCAATCAGCGAGAGACCATCGTGGTGTGGGACCGTCACACGGGCGAACCCTCCGGCCGGGCGATCGGCTGGCAAGACAGGAGAACTCTCGAATTCTGTGAGAAGGTCGACCCTTCCGACCGTGACCGGTTGGAAGACGAAACAGGCATGCTGCTGCTGACCAATTCGGCAGGCCCGAAGATCGAGTGGCTCCTGAGTCACGACCGCAACGTGCAGCGCGGAATGGCCGATGGGCGACTGATCTGCGGGACCGTCGATTCCTGGCTCATGTGGAACCTGTCCGGAGGCAAGTCCCACGTCTCCGACCATTCGAACGCGTCGGTGACCATGCTCCAAGACGCACGGACGTTGAGCTACTCCGAGAGGGCGATCGATTTCTTCGGCATACCCCGCGGTGTTCTACCCGCTCTGCGCAGTTCTAGCGAGACCCTGGCCTACACCGCACCGGAGCACACCTTCGGCGTCGAGATACCGATCACAGGGTGCGCTGGGGATCAGCAGGCCTCGATGTTCGGGGTCGGCTGCATTCGCCCGGGCATGGCGAAGAACACGTATGGCGCCGGGAATTTCACCATGCTCAATGTCGGCGATCACTACCAGCCACCGAGCCACGGAACGTTTTCCCCTGTCCTGTGGTCCGCCAACGGCACCGTCACGTACGGCGTCGAGTACATGACAGACGATGCCGGTTCGGTCCTGGATTGGCTCCGGGATGGTCTGCGCATCATCGGCGAAGCGCGGGAAGCAGAGTCGCTGGCCCTGCAGGTCCCGGATTCAGGAGGACTTCATTTCATTCCTTCGCTGGGCCAGCAGCCAACGGATCGCCGTTCACCCGCGGCGTCCCGTGCCAAACCCGGTCATTCAGGCGGTCTTCTGATGGGGCTCACTCACCAGTCGACACGACAGCACATTGCTCGCGCGGCGCTTGAGGCAATAGCATTCCAGGCTCGTGACGCGCTCGAGGCAATTCAGACCAGTGCAGGCATCAGTCCAGCGGTGCTGAGGGTTGATGGGGCGGGGGCCCGCAACGATTTTCTCATGCAGTTCCAAGCCGACATCCTGGGCATCCCAGTCGAGAGACCGAGAACTGTCGAGACGACAGCCGTCGGTGCCGCCTACCTTGCCGGGCTCGCAGTGGGCTTCTGGGATTCAGTGGCAGAAGTCGAAGCCAACTGGCGTCTCGACAAGGTCTTCGAACCCAGACTCTCGACCGATGCTCGAGATGAGCTCTACCAGAAATGGGTCGACGCGATGGGGTACTCCTCGACGCTGAACACCTGAGTTACGATATAGTTACTATTTACAAACTATATTTGCCGAGCTCAACGACGAGACCGACACTCCGGAGGAATCGTGGCGACGAAAATCACCCGTGAACGCGGCCGCATGTTCAGCACAGACAACCCCAGGTACAAATGGGTGGCGTTGAGCAACACCACCCTCGGGATGCTCATGGTCACGATCAACAGTTCGATCGTGCTGATCTCGCTTCCCGCCATCTTCAAGGGCATCGACCTCAACCCCCTTGAACCTGGCAACGTGAGTTACCTGCTCTGGATGCTCATGGGCTTCATTCTCGTCACCGCCGTACTCACCATGACCTTCGGCCGTCTCGGCGACATCTACGGCCGCGTGAAGATCTACAACATGGGCTTCGTGATCTTCACCGTCGGGGCCATCGCCCTCGTCTTCGACCCGCTCACTTCTGGCCAGGGTGCGATGTGGCTCATCGGCTGGCGCGTGATCCAGGCCGTCGGCGGCGCGATGATCTTCGCCAACTCGACGGCGATCCTGACCGACGCCTTCCCGTCTGACAAACGGGGCATGGCCATCGGCATCAACCAGATCGCCGCCATCGCGGGCTCGTTCCTCGGCCTGCTCATCGGCGGTGTGCTCGCCACCATCGACTGGCGCGCGATCTTCCTGGTCAGCGTGCCCTTCGGCATCCTCGGCACGATCTGGTCGTTCAAATCCCTGCACGAGGTCGGTCAACGCAACCCCGGTAAGGTCGACATCCCCGGCAACGTGCTTTTCGCTGTGGGCCTGATCACCCTGCTGACCGGCATCACCTACGGGATCCAGCCCTATGGCACCGACTCGATGGGGTGGCTGAACCCGTGGGTCCTCGGTTCGATCATCGGCGGCATCGCACTGCTCGTGATCTTCGTGTTCGTCGAACTCCACCACAGAGACCCGCTGTTCAACGTGCGGCTCTTCGCCATCAAGGCCTTCGCCTGGGGCAACGTGGCCGGCCTCACGGCCGCCATCAGCCGGGGCGGCCTGCAGTTCATGCTGATCATCTGGCTGCAGGGCATCTGGTTGCCGCTTCACGGCTTCTCCTACGAGAGCACCCCGCTCTGGGCTGGCATCTACCTGCTTCCGCTGACCATCGGCTTTCTCGTCTCGGGCCCCATCTCCGGTGCGCTCAGCGACAAATTCGGCGCCAGGACCTTTGCCGTCGGCGGCCTGATGCTGGTCGCCGTCACCTTCGTGGCGCTCCTGCTCATTCCAGTGAACTTCGACTACGGGATCTTCGCGGTACTGACCTTCCTGAACGGAGTCGGCTCGGGTATGTTCGCGGCCCCGAACCGCACCGCGATCATGAACAGCGTTCCGGCGAACCAGCGTGGCGCAGCATCCGGCATGACAGGCACCTTCCAGAATGCCGGCAACTCGCTCTCGATCGGCATCTTCTTCTCACTGATGATCGCCGGCCTCGCCGCCACCCTGCCGACGGCCATGTATAGCGGCCTCACCGCGCACGGCCTCGCCTCTGATGTGGCCAACCAGGTGGCCTCGACACCGCCGGTCGGCAGCCTGTTCGCTGCATTCCTCGGGTACAATCCCATCGAGTCCATCCTGGGGCCGATCGGGGCTCTCGACGCGCTCTCGCCCGCAAACGCGGCGGCCCTGACAGGGCAGTCGTTCTTTCCGCAGCTGATCTCCGACCCGTTCCACTCCGGCCTGGTCATCGTGTTCACCGTCGCCGCGGTTCTCTCGGTGTTCGGGGCGATCGCCTCGTTCTTCGCCGGCGGCAAGTACATGCACTCCGAAACCGGTGCGGTGAAAGCGGTGCGCTCCGAGCCCTCGAACCTGTCGGCCGAGCTCAGCGACGTCTGACAGGGCCGAGCCAACCACTCCGAGAGTGCGGTCCGGGCATCCTGTGGCCCACACTAGTGGGATGAAACCCCGCGCCATGGTCTTTACTCTCTTCGGTGACTACCTCCGATATATCGGTCACGGGGAGGCGAAGCTCGGCGCGTTGTCAGAACTGCTCGGGCTGTTCGATGTCGACGCGGGAACCACGCGCGTCGTCATGACGCGGTTGAAGAAGGACGGATGGTTCGACACTCGGCGCGATGGGCGCGAGACGAGCTACCTCCTGAGCGAGAAGGGCTGGCGGCTCATGAATGAGGGCCGCGCGCGCATCTTCGTGCATCCGGATGTGAAGTGGTCGGGCGAGTGGGCCATGGTGAGCTACCGATTTCCCGACAGCGAACGTGCCGCGCGCGAAGCGGTGCGCAAACAGCTCTCCTGGCTCGGATTCGGGCAGCTCACGCCCTCGATCTGGATGAGTCCTCACGACAGGATCGCCGCGGCAGAGGCCCTGTTCGAGGGCGCGCCCACCAACAGCGCGGACATGTTCTATTCGCGGGGGCGCAGCCTGGAGCAGGATCGGGACATCGCGCGGCGGTGCTGGGACCTCGACGCCCTCAACGAGGACTACCGGGCATTCATCGCTGAATTCTGCGGGCCCACCGAGCCTGAACCGACGGGGGTGGATGCCCTGATCCAGCGTGTGCGCATTGCTGGCGCCTACCGGCTCTTCCCGTTTCGCGACCCCGATCTTCCGATCGAGCTCCTTCCCGCTGACTGGCGCGGCCACCAGGCCCACGAGGAATTCACGCGGGTGTACGCCGGACTCACCGACGAAGCGGAGAGCGCTCTGGAACGCATCACTGGCGTGGAGATGGACCGCAGAACCGACTACCCACCAGCCTCGGTCTCTGCCAAGGAGACCTCTTAGGGCAGTCGAGAGTGCCCATTCCTGCCTCGGATCTCCTCGTCATGACCGCAGGCTCTTATCGCCTATTCATATGAATTAGATATGGAAATGGGCATCCGTTGCCAAATTGTTACTATTTTGTCGCGCCGGAACCACCGCATGCGTTGACGCTCGCGAATCATCGGTGCTACAAATACTGGTCAGTAGACAAATTTTTGTAACGCTTTTCGTCTGCATCCCGATGCGCACCAGATGATCTGGTCGACCATCGATTTCGGTGCCCCCAGGGGCGCGGACTAATAACTGAATGTTCATCGAAAGGAAGAATGCAATGAAGCTTTCTCCACCGCTACGGGTTGCAGCCTTAGCTGTCGCCTGTGCAACCGTCATCGCCATGGGCGGCTGCTCGCTCGGCGGCAGCTCGTCGGGCGGCAGTACCTCCGCAGCCAGCGGCGACACCATCAAGATCGGGTACGTCACACCGGAGACGGGTTCGCTTGCCGCGTTCAGCGAGTCCGACGACTTCGTTCTCGGCCAGATGCAGACCTACTTCGAGGCCAACGGCATCACCCTTGCCGACGGCACCAAGCACAAGGTCGAGATCATCAAGAAGGACACCCAGTCCGACTCGAAGCGTGCAGCGGATGTGGCGAGTGAGCTCATCCTCAAAGACCAGGTGAACATGATCCTTGTCTCCTCGACGCCGGAAACCAACAACCCCGTCTCTGACCAGTGCGAGGCGAACCAGGTCGTCTGCATCTCGACGGTCGCACCGTGGGAGACCTGGTACTACGGCCGCGGCGGCTCCGACACGAAGCACTTCAAGTACACCTTCCACTTCTTCTGGGGCCTGGGCGATGTGCTGCCGGTCTACAACGACATCTGGAGCAAGGCGGCCCCCGGCAACAAGAACCTCGGCGCGCTGTTCCCGAACGACGGTGACGGCGCAGCATGGGCAGGAGCAGTTCCTTCGTTTGCGGAGAGCAACGGTTACACCGTGAACAACCCGGGCGCGTTCCCCAACGGAACCACCGACTTCTCGTCGCAGATCGCCTCCCTCAAACAGAACCAGGATGACGCTCTCGTCTCGATCATGGTTCCGCCGGACTTCATCACGTTCTGGAAGCAGGCCGTTCAGCAGGGATACCAGCCCAAGGTCGCAACCGTCGCGAAGGCGATCGAGTTCCCCTCGGTCGTCGAAGCCCTGGGCAACCTCGGGAACAACCTGTCGACCGAGGTTTGGTGGTCTCCGTCGTACCCGTTCAAGAGCAGCCTGACCGGCGATTCGAGCAAGGCCTTCGCGGCCAATTACGAGAAGGCCTCCGGCAAGCAGTGGACGATGCCTCTCGGCTTTGCTGAGTCGCTGTTCGAGGTTGCCAATGCGGCATTCTCGAAGTCCAAGACCACCAGCCCAGACGACCTCGCCGCAACGATGTCCACGTTGAACGTGGACACGCTGGTGGGTAATCTCGACTGGTCGAAGGGCCCGATGCCCGGTGTTGCCACGTCGCCGGTGACGGGTGGCCAGTGGCGGCTGACGGGTGATGCCACGTACTCGATCGAGATCGTCTCGAACGTGGGCCACCCCGAGATCGCCACCACGAGCGACGTTCAGCCGATCGACTGGCCGAAGCAGTAGTGTCTGCCGAGCTCCTCGCCGCCAGAGGAATCAGTGTTCGATTCGGGCGCCTGAACGTTCTCGTCGATCTTGACCTGACCGTCTATCGTGGCGAGCTGCTCGGCATCATCGGCCCGAACGGCGCCGGTAAGTCGACACTCCTGTCCGTCCTGGGGGGAACAACCTCCCCCCAGGACGGCAGGATCGTGCTCGACGGTGTCGACATCACCTCCAGGCGATCGAGTTGGAGATCCCGGCAGGGTATCGCCACCAGCTACCAGATCCCTCGACCCTTCCTCGGGATGACGGTGTACGAGAATGCCCTCGTGGCAGCTCGTTTCGCCGGAAATCTCCGGGGCCGCGAGGCGCAGCAATCAGCAGTGGAAGCCATCTCGCTGGCCAATCTCGAGCAATTCGCGGATGTCCAGGCGAAGGATTTGCGACTTCTCGACCGTAAGCGGCTGGAAGTCGCTCGTGCTCTCGCCTCGAAGCCCCGCCTCCTGCTCCTGGATGAGATCGCCGGCGGACTGACCGAAAGCGAGGTTCCCGAGCTGCTTGCTCTCGTGCGCGGCGTGCTCGACGCCGGAGTCACTGTGGTCTGGATCGAGCACGTCGTGCACGCACTTCTCTCTGTAGCAACACGGATGATCTGCCTCACCTACGGCAGCATTCTTGCCGAGGGCGACCCCCACGATGTGATGGAATCGCCTGCGGTTCGGCAGGTGTATCTCGGAATAGAACCCGACGATGACGTTCTCGGACTTGATGGGGCGGACCAGAAATGACCCTTGTCGTCAACGACCTGTCAGCGGGCTACGGCCAACTGACGGCGCTTCGCAACATCTCGTTCAGCGTCGAGGCCGGCGAGATCCTCGCCATCATCGGCGCCAACGGGGCGGGGAAGTCCACGCTCTTGAAGACCATCGCCGGTCAGCTGAAGGCGCTCACCGGCTCCGTTGTGCTCGACGGTGAAGACGTGACCGCCCTGCCTGCAAGCGCGCGGGCACGCCGGGGAGTTCTGATGGTCCCCGAGGGCCGCCGCCTCTTTCCCTCCCTGACGGTGAAGGAGAACCTCCAATTGGGCACATCGACCGGCAGAAAGGGAGCGTGGACCATCGAAACGGTCTGTGACTTGTTCCCGCTCGTTGCCGAACGCCTGAATCGCACGGCCGGGCAGATGTCAGGAGGCGAGCAACAGGCGACAGCGATTGCCCGCGCACTGGTCGGAAATCCGGAAGTCATGATGCTCGATGAGATCAGCCTGGGTCTCGCTCCTGCGATCGTGGTGGAGTTCTACGACCGTCTGGGTGAGATCACGAAACGGGGTACGGCTGTGCTTCTCGTCGAGCAGGACGTGAAACGCGCGCTCTCCGTCGCCGACCAGGTGCACTGCCTGCTCGAAGGCCAGACCTCCCTGGCCGGGCGCAATCTCGACTTCGCTGAGATCGCGGCCGCCTACTTCGGAACGGAGCACCGGTGAACCTGCTTGATGCTGTTGTCCAGGGACTGATGCTGGGCGGGTTGTACGCGATCTTCGCCGCCGGCCTGTCGCTCATCTTCGGAGTGATGAAGATCGTGAGCCTGTCGTATGGCGCTCTTGCCGTTATGGCAGCCTTCATCGCACTGCACTTGACCGTGGTCACCGGATGGTCTCCCGCACTCACCCTGGTCGTCGTCGTGCCGGTCATGGCCGCCTTCGGCTGGGTTCTGCAGCGTTTCGTGCTCCAGCGCACTCTCGGCGAGTCCGCCCTTCCCTCGATTCTGGTCACCTTCGGGCTGGCCATCATCATCGAGAACGTGCTGCTCCTCACGGAATCGGCCGACCAGAAGCGCATGACCCTCGGCTGGGTCGACACCGCCGCCCTGGATCTCGGCGTCGTCCGGCTCGGCGTGTACCCGCTGGGGCTCTTCGTGTTGTCGCTGGTGTTGCTGGGCATCCTGGCGCTCGTCATGGCGAAGACCCAATTCGGCCGGGCCGTTCGCGCCATCAGCGAAGACGCACCGACCGTCGAGCTCCTGGGTATCAGGCCCAAGACGATCTACGCCTGGTCGGGTGCCATCGCCCTGGCCCTCGCTGCCATCGGTGGTGTCGCTTCGGGTATTCAGACGTCGTTCAGCCCCACCTCGGGAGGCATGCTTCTCATCTTCGCCTTCGAAGCCGTCATCATCGGCGGAATCGGGAGCCTCTGGGGAACCTTTCTGGGAGCACTCGTTCTCGGTGTCGCCCAGACGGTCGGCGCCAATTTCTTCCCGTCCCAGGGAATCCTTATCGGACACATTGTCTTCCTCATTTTCTTGGCGTTCCTGCCACAGGGACTGAGCGGAAAGGTGAAGCGCTCATGACCACTACCCGAGCAGACGTGCCACAGGTCACTGTCACGAGGTGGACCCGAACATCGAGGGTCGGCACTCCGGCGGTACTGGTGCTGTTCGTGATCATGTTCGCACTGCCGTTCATGACAGCCCTCTCGAACGTGCGATCCGTGACCGACCTGCTGATCTTCATCATCCTGGGATCGATGTGGAACATCATGGCCGGGTACGGAGGCATGGAATCTGTGGGCCAGCAGGCCTACATCGGGCTCGGTGCCTATGGGCTCGTCGTATTGGCAGACCAACTGGGCATCAACATCTTCCTGGCGGTGCCACTGGCGGGAATCATCGCTGGGATCATCGCGTTCCTCTTCTCGTTCCTCGCCTTCAGGCTCGTCGGTGGCTACTTCGCCATCGGCACCTGGGTGATCGCCGAAGTGGTCAAGCTGATCATCACGCAGTTCCCCTCTCTCGGATTGGGCAGTGGTATCTCCCTCTACGCAATGTCAGCCTTCGACCGGGACCTGCGGATTGCGGTGAGCTACTGGATCGCCCTGGGCGTCACCGTGCTGGCTTTGCTCATCTGCGTGCTCCTCGTGCGCTCGGGCTTCGGGCTCGGACTGACCGCGCTGCGGGACGACCCGATTGCCGCCGCCACCTCCGGCGTCGACGTGAGCCGCGCAAAACGCCTGGTCTTCGTCATCTCCGGCGTCGGCACCGGTATGGCCGGCGCGATCATCGCCATCTCGACCCTGCGCGTGCAGCCGGATTCCCTGTTCTCCGTGCAGTGGTCTGTGCTGATGATCTTCATGGTGGTCATCGGGGGCGTCGGAACGATCGAGGGACCCATCATCGGCGCGCTCATTTTCTGGGGACTCCGTGAAGCTCTCGCCGACTACGGGTCGCTGTACCTGATCCTCCTGGGAATCATCGCGATCGTCTTCGCGCTGTTCTTCCGAGGCGGCGTCTGGGGTCTCATTCAGAAACGTCGCAGGTTCTCGGTGTTTCCAACTGGCTATTCGACGTGGTTCGGCCGACTCAAGTAGGAGGCGCGGCAGCCCGTCAGCCGATCAGCTGGGGCTGCTCTGCCGCCTTCACCTCGCGGCGGTAGCGGTGCAGAATGGGCTCGGTGTACCCGCTCGGCTGGCGGGTACCCTCGACGATGAGCGACCGCGCAGCGGCGAAGGCAGCACCATCGAATTCGGCAGCCATCGGCCGGTAGTTCGGGTCGCCGGAGTTCTGTGCATCGACGATCGCCGCCATGCGCCGCAGGGTCTCGTCGACCTGTGCGAGCGTCACGATGCCGTGCAGCAGCCAGTTCGCCACGTGCTGCGACGAGATGCGGCAGGTCGCACGGTCTTCCATCAGCGCGACGTCGTGAATGTCGGGCACTTTCGAGCATCCGATGCCCTCATCGACCCAGCGCACCACATAGCCGAGGATGCCCTGCACATTGTTGTCGAGCTCAGCCTGTCGCTCTGCGGCGCTGTACTCGCGCGTGGCAAGCGGAATGCGCAGGATCTCGGTGACCTCAGCTGGTGTTCGCCCGGCAAGCTCGCGCTGCACGGCAGGAACATCGACTCGGTGGTAGTGCAGCGCGTGCAGGGTCGCAGCGGTCGGTGAGGGAACCCACGCCGTCGTCGCGCCCTGCAGGGGATGCTGGATCTTCTGCTCGAGCATGTCGGCCATGAGGTCGGGCATGGCCCACATACCCTTACCGATCTGCGCCCGCCCCGGCAGCCCGGCTGCGATGCCGATGTCGACGTTCGACGCCTCGTAGGCCGCGATCCACGGTTCAGACTTCATCTCCGCCTTGCGAACGAACGGCCCGGCGAGCATGGAGGTGTGGATCTCGTCGCCGGTGCGATCGAGGAACCCGGTGTTGATGAACACCACCCTGTCGGATGCCGCACGGATGCATTCGCGCAGATTCACCGAGGTGCGGCGCTCCTCGTCCATGATGCCGAGCTTGATCGAGCGTTCGGGCAGAGCGAGCAGCTGCTCGACCCGCGAGAAGAGTTCGACGGCGAAGGCGACTTCCTCCGGCCCGTGCATCTTGGGTTTCACGATGTACATCGATCCGGTGAGCGAGTTCGGCAGTGCGCCGCCGCCGCGGATGTCTGTGACAGAACCCAGGCCGGTCATGATCGCGTCGAGGATTCCCTCGAACACCTCCTGGCCATCGGGGTCGAGAATCGCATCGGTGGTCATCAGGTGACCGACGTTGCGAATGAAGAGCAGCGAGCGGCCGCGAAGTGTTGCCGTGCTACCGGCGACCGCCTGGTACTCGCGGTCAGGGTTCATGCCGCGCACGAAGGTACGCCCACCCTTCGTCACCTCTTCGGCGAGCGTGCCCGTCATCAGCTCGAGCCAGTTGCGGTACCCCACGACCTTGTCGTCGGCATCAACGGCCGCAACGGAGTCTTCGAGATCCATGATGGTCGTGACGGCCGACTCGAGCAGAACGTCAGCCACGCCAGCCGCATCGGTCGAGCCGACAGGATGCTCGCGGTCGACCAGCACCTCGAAGTGCAGGCCGTGGTGAACGAAAACCAGCGCCTCGGGCTGAGCGCCGTCACCGCGGTACCCGAGCAGGGCGGAAGGCTCCGCGAGCCGGACGGGCCCGGCCATCGTCTCGACCCTCAACCCCTCGGCATCGACCGAGTACCCGAGTGCCCCGGTGTGGCTGCCGGTCTCGAGCGGGATGGCCGAGTCGAGGAATCGGCGCGCTTCGGCAACGACGGCGGCGCCGCGCACGGGGTTGTAGGCACCTCCCGCGGCCTGGTCGCCCGACTGGTCGATCGCATCCGTGCCGTAGAGCGCATCATACAGTGAACCCCAGCGCGCGTTGACGGCGTTGGCCGCAAAGCGACGATTCAGCAGGGGAACGACGAGTTGGGGGCCCGATTGACGGCGGATCTCATCATCCACACCCTCAGTGGTGACGAAGCCGGCCGCCTGGCCAGCGTCTGCATCGACCAGGTAACCGATCTCCCGCAGGAAGGAGAGGTACTGCTGCGGTTCGACCGGGCCGGGGGCAGCCCGATGGAAGTCGTCGATGCGGCGCTGCAACTCGTCTCGCGTTCGCAGCAGCTCGAGGTTTCTCGGCGTGAGGTCTGCCAGGAGGTCGGCGACGCCATTCCAGAAGACCTGCGCTTCAATCCCAGCGAGGGGCAGCGCCTCGGAGACGAAGTCATACAACGGCACGGCCACGGAGAGGCCAGCAACATCTATTCTGTCGATCACGGTACAGATCCTTTCAGAGAAGTCGTGCGGCCTTCGTCGATGAGGCACACGCCCAGAAGTCGTGCTCCCTGGCGTTGGCTGGGGACGCACGACTCCTGGCAGTTCGAGCAAGAACTCAGGCGGCCACAGGAATTCGGGCGGGAACATCGACGAGGTAGTGAGCGTACGCCGGAATGGTGAGGTAGGTCGGGAATTCCTCCTCGAGAGCCACGAGCCGAACGATGTCGGCTGCGGCATCGAACTGGTCGCCGGGGAATCGACCTGCAGAGCGCACCTGCTCCGCGAGTTCTGCGGTGACAGACTCTGTGGTGATGCGGTGTCCTTCCGCCGTGACGATCGAATAGTGGATCCACTGCCACAACTGTGCACGTGAGATCTCGGCCGCCGAGGCGTCAGCGACGATGTTCTCCAGCTCGACAGCTCCGACGCCGCGCAGCCAGCTCTCGATGTAGCGCAGAGCGACGGTCACGTTCGAGCGGACACCCGCATCAGTCACCACCTTGTCGAGGGAACGCACATCGAGCAGCTGCTCTGCGGTCACCTCGACGTCGTCGCGCTGGCGAGTGATCTGGTTCGGGTTCGTGCCGAGAACTTCGTCGAACTCTGCGCGCGCCGTGAGGACCAGGGCAGGATTGGCCACCCAGGTGCCGTCGAAGCCGTCCTGCACTTCGCGACGCTTGTCTTCTGAGACTCGTGCCAGCGCCTCTTCGGTGAGTTCTGGTTTGTGCGCGTCAGGGATGAAGGCGCTCATGCCTCCGATGGCATATGCTCCCCGCTTGTGGCAGGTGGCGACGAGCAACTCAGTGTAGTTGCGCATGAACGGAACCGTCATCGTGACGCGGGTGCGGTCGGGGAAGACGAACTGGCGCCCGCGCTCACGGTAGCTCTTCAGGAGGCTGAACATGTAGTCCCAGCGGCCAGCGTTGAGCCCAGCACAGTGATCGCGCAGTTCGTAGAGGATCTCGTCCATCTCGAAGGCGGCCGAGATGGTCTCGATCAGCACCGTCGCGCGAATCGTGCCGTGGTGGATACCCAGCGCGTTCTCGCTGAAGGTGAAGATGTCGTCCCACAGGCGCGCCTCGAGGTGGTCTTCGAGCTTAGGAAGGTAGAAGTAGGGGCCCTTGCCCGAGTCGATGAGCCTCTGTGCGTTGTGGAAGAGGTACAGGCCGAAGTCGACCAGGGAGGCCGACGCTGCCTGCCGCTGCCCTGCACGATCGGTGAACTTCAGGTGCTTCTCAACGAGGTGCCAGCCGCGCGGCCGCATCACGATGGTCGGCAGTTCGCCGGTGCGAAGCTGGTGGCTCACTCCATCGTCGTCGATGAAGTCGAGCTGCCGGCGAACCGCGTCGAACAGTGTCAACTGGCCGCCGATGATGTTCGACCACGTCGGGCTGGTGGCGTCTTCGAGGTCGGCGCCCCACGCCTTGGCTCCCGAGTTCAGGGCGGCAACAGCGCTGAACCTGTCGACGGGCCCGGTGATCTCCACGCGTCGGTCTTCAAGGCCTGGGCCTGCGCCGGCAACGTGCCACGTCGCGTCTTCACGAATCGACGCCGTTTCGGGCAGAAAGCGGAAGTCGCGGCCGTTCTCGACATTCACGCGGCGGTTCATGCGATCGTGCAGCCGCTCCTGGCGACGGTGCGCGAACTGATCGTGCAGCCGCGTCACGAAGGCAAGGGCATCCGGTGTCAGAATCTCGTCGAAGCGGTATTCGTTCTCACCGAGGATCTCGATGCGGGGTTGTGTAGCCATTGGTCTGTTCCTTCTGAAAGGGTTCCGTGTTCGGTGGCCGGAGTCGTTGTTCGGTGGCCTGTGTCGTTCGTGGGTGGCTCTTGTGCCTTCTCACTCCACTGTGGGGGCCACGCACCGCCTCCGAACCGGATTCAGCAGCAGAAGATTGGCGAAAGTTCTGCAAACCGAAAATCCGAACGCGGGGCCGACGGGGCCTCACCGCTCCACGAGGATCCCGTCTTCGTCGCACCAGATTCCGGCCCCTGGCCTGAAGACCACGGAGCCGACGGTCAGCACCGAATCCAGTTCGCCGTCACCGGTCTTCGCGCTCTTGCGGGGGTTGCTCCCCAGAGCTTTGACGCCGATCGGCAGCATGCCGAGGGCAGCGCGATCACGAACGGCGCCGAAGATCACGACGCCGTGCCAGCCGTTCTCGACGGCGGCTGCGCCGATCAGGTCGCCCATCAAGGCAGACTGGAGAGACGAACCGCCGTCGATCACCAGAACTTCGCCCGTGCCGGGGGAGTTCAGCACCTGCTTCACAAGGCCGTTGTCTTCGAAACAGCGGATCGTTCGGATTCTCCCCTCGAAACGAGGTTTACCCCCGAGGGATTCCAGCTGCAGCGCCAGGGACTGGAGTTCGTCTCCCCGTTCGTCGTACAGGTCTGCGGTCGCTGTCATGAAAGTGCCTCCGAGGTCATCCAGATCAGCTTGGCACCGCGACGGGCCCTGTCGCGGCGCCAAGTCCGCAGAAGATTGGCAATTCATCTGCTGCGGGCAAGTTTGCAGAGCACCAGAAAGCCGCGTCGTGGGCGTTGTTGCCTCAGAGAAGGGGAAGTGCCGGATCCCATCCCTCGGGTAGAGGTGTTGGTCTCGAAACGGTGGAACCGATTTCAACGGGCAGACCAGAGTCTGCGGACGAAGCGATCCCGAGAAGCACATCGAGAACGTGCGACGCGAGTTCGCCGCTCGCTCTGACCGTCTCCAGACCACGGAGCGACCTCGCCAGATTGAGAACGCCCCTGCCCCGGCCATACGTCGAACCGTGTGGCTCAAGCGTCTGGGGCTCCGTGCTGCCCAATTCCCAGAGCGTTGACGCCCCGTCGAAACGATTGGGGTCTGGCAGGGCGATCGTTCCCTCCGTACCGCTGATCTCCAGGACGCCGGCGCGAGGGAGGGCGCTCTGGAACGAGAATGTCGACTGTGCCGACTGGCCTGTCTCGAAACTGATCAGTGCGGCGTGGTGCGTTGCCACCTGAACGGGGAATTCCGTGCCGGCGATGGGGCCGCTTCCGACCACGCGCGTCTGTCGTGATGTGGACGACACCGCGGAGACCCGGGAGGCCGACCCGAAGATGTGCACGAGCGTTGTCAGGTAATAGGGGCCCATGTCCAGCAGGGGCCCGGCACCGTGGCTGAAGAGGAACGCGGGATTCGGGTGCCACGATTCGGGTCCCGGCGTCTGGAACACTGTCGTCGCGGTGAGGGGCTCGCCGATGACGCCGCGGGCGATTGCTCTCAGTGCACTCTGCACCCCGGCGCCGAGAACCGTGTCGGGGGCGCAGGCGACGTGAACACCTGCAGTTTCTGCGGCAGCCAGCAGATCGCGCGCTGAGTCGTGGTCGAGAGCAAACGGCTTCTCGCTCCACACGTGCTTGCCGGCCGCGACGATTCGATGCCCGATCTCCGAGTGCACCGCCGGAGTCGTCAGGTTGACGACGATCTCGATGTCATCGACGGCCAACAGCTCATCGACAGGACCGAATCCGGGAATGTGAAACGCTTCCGCCTGTGCTTGCGCCCGGGCGAGATCGATGTCGGCGACGAAGAGCACCTTCAGATCGAGGAACCGGTTCATGTTCTCCAGGTAGGTGCTGGAGATGAACCCGGCCCCGATGACACCGACGCCCACAGGCCCTGCCGCGGCGCTCACTTGTCGTTCTCCTGAAGCCACGCGAACGACTGGGCGATTCCGTCGAATACATCACCCGCATACCCGTCGAACTCGACAACACGGAGGGCGTTCGGGGCTGCAGCGAGGATCGCCCGCACATCGACATCGCCCTGGCCCGCCGGCTTCTGGTTCTTGTAGGCGGCTGCGAGCGCCTCTGGCACCGACAGCGCGCTCTCGCTGCTAGGCAGGGCCGTAGCGATGTCGCCCGTCGTATGACCGTCTTTCACGTGCATGAACCTCAGTCGGTCCCCGAGTGAAGAGATCAACGCGGGGGTGTCGGCGCCACCGACTGTCGACCAGAAAGTGTCGAGTTCGAGAACGACATCGGGCTCAAGCCGATCTACGAACAGTTCATATATGGCTCGGCCGCCGACCGTGTTCGCGAACTCCCACTGGTGATTGTGGTATCCGAAAGACAGTCCGATGGTCGCGGCCTGGGTGGCAAGCTCGTTCACCCGATCGGCGATCCGATGGGCATCGTCAGCCGATTGCCAGCGGTCGCTCGGAATGTATGGGTCGATGAGGGTCGTGATGCCGAGTTGCGCGGCGGCGGCGAAGGCGCGCTCTGGCTCTGCGGAATCGATGACCGGTGCGTGTCCCGAGGGTGCACTCACCCCGGCGTCGGCGAAGGCACGTTCGAACTCATCGACACGGTCGACGAATCCATACGGCTCAACGAGGGTGAAGCCGATGTCGGCTATGCGCGCGACTGCACGCTGCAGATCTTCATCGATGGCATTGCGAATGCTGTAGAGCTGCACGGACGGTTGGCTCATTGATATTCTCCTGTTCCTGGCGTTGTGATGTGTAGCGTCAGACCAGCTGCGGAATCGGGGATTCGGGGCTGATGCATCCTGCGGAAGCAAGAGCCGACCACAGGCCTTCCGGAATCGGATCCGTCATGCGTTCTGCGTTCTCTGCGGCGAACCGGGGATGCTTCGTCCCCGGCATCACCATCGCGACGGCGGGGTGAGCCGTGGCGAACTGAAGGGCGACGGAACGGATATCGACGTCGAACTCCGCGCACAGTGTGCTGATCCTGTCCCGGGCGGCCAATAGATCCGGTGAGGCAGCATGGTAGTCGTACCGATGGGAGCCGGCGAGGATGCCGGAGTTGTACGGGCCGCCGATCACCACGGGGATGCCCGCCTCATGGGCGCGGGGCAGCAGGTCATCCAGTGCGGTCTGGTCGAGAAGCGTGTACCTGCCGGAGATGTGCAGTATGTCAGGGTCTGCGTGTTCCATCGCCAGGATCTGCGGCGCGAGCACGTTGTTTCCCAGTCCCCACGCCCCGATGACCCCTTGGTCCCGGAGTTCGGCCAGGGCCCTGAAGGCCCCGCTCTCGGCGACCGTGAAGTGTCGGCGCCACTCATCACCGAGATGGTCCGAACCAAGGTCGTGCACATACACGATGTCCAGGAAGTCGAGGCCGAGCCTGATCATGCTTCCTTCGACGGACCGCAATGCGGCGTCATACCCGTAGTCGACGTCGACACGAAAAGGGAGCGCTTCGGTGAAGATCGAAGTCTCGGCAGCGCCCGGCCCCTGGCTGGTGTCGACCTGGGAACTCGACGGTGTGAACGAGGCCCGGACGATTCGCCCGACCTTCGTGGACACCTGGTAGTCCGCTCGCGGTTGGCGTCGCAGGAAGTGTCCGAACCGGAGCTCTCCGAGCCCCCTGCCGTAGACGGGAGCTGTATCGAAGTGGCGCACCCCCGACGCCCAGGCCGCGGAGAGTGTGTCGTCTGCCGTCTGGTCATCGATGGCGTCGAACATGTTGCCGAGTGACGCCCCACCG
Source organism: Subtercola frigoramans (assembly GCF_016907385.1). Taxonomy (NCBI): domain Bacteria; kingdom Bacillati; phylum Actinomycetota; class Actinomycetes; order Micrococcales; family Microbacteriaceae; genus Subtercola; species Subtercola frigoramans. The sequence goes on from NZ_JAFBBU010000001.1 coordinate 3,588,348, forward strand.
AATCCAAGAGGCCCGAACGGGTCCAGCCGACGCCGGCGCGCAGCAGAGCACGGTGTGACTGCAGTCATTTCGTTCCTCTCTGGCAATGGATTCAATTCTGGTCGGCGTCGCCGCGACCGTGTTTCGGTGATGTAACCATCACGTTGCATTTTGCCATTTGGCATAATCTTTTGCCAATTTCGCTCTATGTTTACCTTGGGCATGAGAATTCTGAAAGTGAACGGAAGTGAGGGGTCATGGTGACATCGCCATTCGGCAAGCCAGTCATCGGCAATCGAGACGCCAACCCGGCGCACTGGGCGCCGGGTTCGTGGGTCGAACCCGCGAGCGGAACACAGACCAAGGGCGAGTCGGTGGTGATACGCGAGGGAAGCACCACAGGCCTGCACCGTGCTGGCCTCTGGCGGTCGGGTATCGGTGTTCCCGGATGCGAGCCCGACGGAAGCTGCCGGATCGACTACTCGGCACCCGATGGTGACGAGACTCTCGTCGTCCTCGATGGCGAAGCCCGCGTGACGGTGACCGGTACGGGCGAAACCCATGTTCTGCGCCCCGGATCGATCGTCAGTCACCCCAAGGGTCTCGGGCTGACGTGGGAGATCACGTCAGCGGCATTCAGGAAGTTCTGGGTGATCTGGGACAGCCCGGACGCTGCTGCTGCAGACGACCACCTGTACGTGCGCCACGTCGATGACGACGACCCAGCCTCATGGGAACCCTACGAATGGGACGACGCGGATGGCCGGCACTGGAGGTGCGGTGAGAACTTGGTGATGCGATCGACGGGCTCCACAGGCAGCCTCAAGTGTGGATTGTGGCGGAGCGGGCCGGATACCGGTGACGGAACGGAGCTCGCGGCAGTTACGCCCGAGGCTGGTTCGGTCTGCGAAGGAAGTCGATGTGCTGGCCACACGATCAGCGCTTCACGAGGAATCGGTGACGAGAGCATGTTGTTGCTCAACGGAAGAGCGCACATCGTCAATCATGATTCGGGTGAGGAGTTCGATGTCGAACCCGGAGACATCATCGCGCAGTACATGGGACCGAACATCACATGGACGTCGAAGAGCCGCTATATGAAGAAGTTCTTCATCATGACCAACGCGACTGTTCCGGCCTGACACGCGAGGCCCGACCTGCCTGCTCCTACCGGGTTGCCGCGAAGTCGCTCGCCGCGACCCGGGGCAGGCGCTTCGACCGGAAACCGAGAACGAAATCCGCAGCTGCGCTCGTCAGCACGACCGCGATCAACACCAGAATCGTCACGACAGGGAGGGCTCCCACACCAGCACCGTCAAGAAGGACACCACCGAGCAGGGCGCCTGACCCAATCCCGATGTTGAAAGCGGTGGTGTGCATTGCTGCAGCGGGATCCCGCATACGGAACGAGGAGACGTGCATGAGGCGCGTCTGGAGCATCGTGGGTAAGCCTCCGAACGCAACACCCCAGCAGACGAACGCGACGATGACCGCTGGGGTGCTCTCCGGAAAGGCAACCAGGATGAGCAGTGCAATAGCAGACCCACCGATCGCGCTGGCGAATCCGGCCCGGGGAAACCGACCGACGACAAAACCCGCGACGACGACGCCAGCAGCACCGGCAATGCCGAACAGAAGGAGGTACGACGCAACGGCCCCTGGTGGAATGTGGGCCGCGTCGGTGAGCCACGGGACAACGTAGGTGTAGAACGTGTTGTGACCGGCGATCATGATCACGACCAAGGCGCAGACGAGCAGTACGGGGCCGAGAGTCGGGTCGGTGCGGAGTCTCGCCGCGGCACGGTCACCCTTCTGTGCGACATGGTGGCGCACTCGCGGGAGGTAGAGGGCAATACACGCAGTCAGGATGAGAACCAGAACACCCAGTACAGCGAACGCCATTCTCCAGCCGACAGCATTTCCCAACGCTGTACCCGCGGGAATACCGAGGACAAAGGCAGCCGACCCTCCCCCCGCGGTGAGGGCAATGGCACGCCCCAACTGCTCCTTGGGCACGAGGTGGGCGGAGTACGCCGAGACCACTGCCCAGAACAGACCGTGGGCCATTCCGCCGAGGATCCGAGCGCCCACCAGGAATTCGTAGGTCGGGGCGCTTGCTGAAAGGACGTTCGAGAGCGCAAGAACAAGCATCACGTAGACGATCACTCGCTTGCGTGAGTACCTGCGTGTGAACGCGGCCAGTGGCCCGGTGAGTACCACCACCGTCACCGCGAAGATGGTGACGAGGAATCCCGCACGCGCCGTGCTCACTCCAAAGTCGCTGGAGATGTTGGGGAGTACTCCCGTCGGAAGCATCTCCGTGGTGATGGAGACGAAGACTGCACCCGAGAGACTGATCATCCCCCACCACGGAAAGCGTGCCAGCGTGCCGGGCGCCGTCACGAGGAGCCGACACGGAAGTACGGGTGTGTGGTCACGAACTGCAGGGCGGCGGCCGACGAATCGAACCGGTCCGGAAGGTGAGGTACGTCGATTTCAATGATGAACCAGCCGTCGAAGTCCGATCCCAGCTCGACGAAGATGCCGTCGAGGGGAACATCTCCTCGACCTGGTTCCATCCAGATGCCGTAGTCGGCCGTTGCCGTTGAATAGTCGGCTGAGGCGAACCGTGCAGCGGCAACGGCCGATCGGCACACATCCTTGAGGTGGATCCCCCGAATCCGTCGTCGATAGTCCTTCACCAGTGCGACTGAATCCGCGCCTGCCCAGAAGAGGTGCCCGACGTCGGGCCCGAAGGCGAGTTCGGACCCTTCCGTCGCGTCGAGGACGGCCCGGATTTCGTCCTCCGTCTCGATCCACGATGCGACATGCGGGTGAAGAGCTGCAGTGACTCCCGACTCGGCGAAGATGCCCGCGACCTCGCTCAACCTATCCGCGATGCGGAGAAGTCGATCTGCATCGGCGAGGTGGCCGACGGCAGGCTTCCTTCGCCGCTCCGGCGGGAGGGAACTCGCTACGAAGACATCTGTCAGACCGAAGCGCGAGTGGAGTGCGGCGACCCGCCTGACTTCTTCATTCTCACGTGCGCGGTCGTCGCTCTCGAAGAACGATGAGTAGTACCCAGGCGCGGGGGCGAACGAATAGCGGTCGAGCAGTTCGCGGTATTCACTCTCGCCCGTTTCGTCGGGCAGGCCGAATGCGACGAAGGCGTACCCCATAGCGTGGTGATCACTGAGGGCTCGTTCCACGTTCGAGTGCGAGTTGTCAAAACGCTCCCGGCCCTCGCGGATCCAAGGCAAGGGGCAGATCGCCACCTGGCGTGACAATCCGCCGCTCATTCGGTTTCCCGACCTGCGACACGCGTCGAAGCACCGCAGGTGGTAAGGAATTCGCTGATCGCGCGGGCGGTACCCACGGCGAGCGTCGCGGCGGTGAGGGTCGTATTGCAGCTGACCGCAGTGGGAATCACGCCATTTCCCGCCACAAAGATATTGGAAGTACCCCAGACGCGGCCCGTCGGATCACACACTGATCTCCCGTCGTCGACCAGTCCCATCCGCACGGTGCCGGTACTGTGCATCGAGCCACCGACAGGCAAAGGCGTCACCGAGTCGCTGTCGAACCGGCCGAGAGCCCGGCCGACAGCGGAGTGACTGGCTGTCGCGGCGACAATCCGTTGCTCATCGGCAGCGGAATACGCGAAGTGGATGCTCATCGAGGGCATGCCGAGTACATCACGTGCGTCATCCGAGAACTCGACGCGATTGCTCTCGTCGATGTCAGTGTTGACGTACCACGCGATTCCCAGCCGATGGGTTCCTGATTCACGATCGATCGTCTCCATCATCTGCCCGTGGTAGGGCTGGCGATCATCCACACTCGGCAACCACCAGGCACCGATGTGCGGCTCATACTCATCGAGCTGAGACAGAACGTCCTCCGACGGGTCTTCGCTGAGGGTCGTGAACCCCGTCACGAAAACGTGCTCATTGAGAAATCGCCCGAGTGCCCGGGGCCGGATTCCTGACGCATACAGAAGCTGCGGTGTGCGGAACGTGTCAGCAGCAACGACGACCACATCGGCGTCGAGTTCGTACGTATCACCGGTTGGCAGGTGTCGCAGGAGAACTCCGGTTGCAGACGCGCCGTCGCTGACGATCGAAGTGCACAGCGTGTCGGCCAAGAGGACGAAGGTGGAATCCGCCGGATCGGCCATGGTGGGAAGGATGTCGACGGGGCCCGTGCGACGGTACCTGCCGGTTTCGTCGACCGTGCCCGCCATCGGCATCGTCTGCACTCCGCGACCCTCCGCGATTTCAGGGAACATCTCGGCCAGACGGACCGCAGCCTGCACTCCGGCGGTGGTCTTCGGGAAGATCGACGAGTCGACCTGGAGCAACCGCTGTGCCACGGCATGATCCGCATCCCACACACTCGGATCGAGGAACGCGGGGATCTCGCGACCGAACGGAGAGGGGCACGCGGCAGTCCAGTGGGCGCCCATGCCGCCGACGTTCCAGGAGAAGCCTGCGCCGATCATCGTTCCGGGCGCCTCCCCCAAGACACTCAGCGGGTGTACGCCCGGGTCCCAAGCCGAACCTGAGGCACTGCGGCACGTCGCCGGGGACGCAGAGACATATTCGGACTGCACGGCCGAGCGGACTGCTTTGGCGTAGAAGCGGCGCACCGCGGGGTCTGCTGTTGTGCTGAGGTGTTCATCCGCCCTGGTTCCGATCTTCGGCCCGGCCTCGACCATGGCGATCGTCGCGCCGGGGTGGGACACCCGGAGCTGCCGGGCCACGATCGCCCCGATCGGCCCGCTCCCGACGATGACGATGTGCACAGACGCCGGCGCGTCAACCATGACGGACGGCGATCGCGTCGATTTCAACCCGGACGCCCCGCGGGCGCGCGCCGATAGTGGTCCTGGCCGGAAAGGGGGCTGTGAAGTACTGCACGTACACCGCATTGAACGCCTCGAAATCCTCGTCGAGGTCGCTGAGGTAGACGCCGACTCGACACACGTCGGCGAGCGATGACCCGGCCGCTTCGAGCACCCCGGAGAGGGTCCGCAGAACGGTGTGCGTCTGTTCTGCGACGTCTCCGGTTGACGGAAGGCCCGTGGCATCCCGCGGGACCACTCCCGAAAGGAAGACTAGGTCACCGACCGTACGGCTGGGGCTCAGTGGGGCGGGAGTTGGCATCGGCGTTCTTTCTCGAAAGGGCGAATGTGTCAGAAGATGGTCAGAGTTGCAGCGTGACAATGCCGCGCCCCCGGGAGACGCAGGTGATGATCGTTTCGGCGCGGGCGGCGTCGGTCAGGCAGATGTCGCGGTGGATCACGTCGCCGGAGACGAGAGTGACCCGGCAGGCACCGCAGACACCCCCCTCGCACGAGTAGTCGACTCCGACACCGGCGTCATTCAGCGCCTGGAGCATGCTCTTGTCTGCCGGAACCGCGATCTCCCGCTTGGACAGCCGAAGGTTCACAGTGAAGGGGTCGCCAGCTCGCGCCTTCGCTGGGTCGAGTCCGCTGAACGATTCGAGATGGATGCGTTCAGGCCCGACAGCCATCGTCTCGCACGCATCAGAAACAGCCGACAGGAGGCGATCCGGCCCGCACGCGTAGAGGTGCGCCGTCGCGTTGAGGCCGGCCAGGAGCGCGTCGATCCTCATGCGGTTGCCCTCCGACGAGACATAGACCTTGACAGTCAATGACGCGATACCGGCGAATTCCTCGAGAAATGCCAGCTGGGAGCGGGAGCGTACTGCGTAGTGCAGTACCGACCGTTGCCCCCGCCGATCGACCTCGAGCGCCAGCGGCAGAAAAGGCGTCACTCCGATGCCGCCCGCTACGAACACGTGCTCAGGCGCATCCTCGGCGAGCACCAGCGACGGTATCGGGTAGCTCACGTGAACAGGGTCCCCGATGTCGATGTCATCGTGGAAGAGCATTGATCCTCCGCGGCCATCGGGCTCGCGCTGAACGGCGAATTCGAACGTCTCGCGTCGGTCGGCATCGCCGCACAGGGAATAGGTGCGAAGAAGGCCGCTCTGGTGCCTCACCGTCACGTAGGAGCCGGCGACACTGGGCGGAAAGAGTTCCCTTCGCTCGGGTCGGAGGGTGAAACGCCGGATGCCCGTGGCGATGTCTGAGAGACCGACGACCCGCGAGGCGATCAGGAGTCGCTTCGTCACGCGAGGGCCTCGATTGCGTCACCGAGGTGGATGTCGCCTCCTTCGAGGATCCGGGCGTTCAGGCCCGATCGATTGACGAGGGCATTGAAGACGCCGGGGCGGTCGTTCAGGTCTTCGAGGTACTTGCACGGCACATTGAGTCGCCCACCGTACAGACGGGTGTTTCCGATACGGAATTCCCGCCCGACAAGATGGGCGAGGGGCACACCCCTGGTGACGACGTTGCGTCGAGTCTCCTCTGGCGGCAGATCGATACCCTGGTCGCGCTTGATCGACTCCAGGGTCTCGGCCTCGATGAGCGTGATCTGCCGGTCTTCATGCGGTCGTCGTGAGTAGTACCCCGTTCCGAGGAGATATCGATCCCCCTCCACCCCCTGGCCCGCGATCAGCGTGAGTGACTGACGGATGGCCATCTCCTCGCCCGCGATAGCGCAGGTGTAGAGACCGGCAACGACTCCGCGGAAGGTCGTCTCTGGGGCAGAGGAGGTCATGACGTGTTTCTCCAGTGGGTTGGATCCGGTTCGATACTGATCGGCGGCTCCGGCTGCGGGGAGGGGCGTCCAGTCCCCACCCCGCGGCCGGTGCTGGTGTGTCAGTTGCCGGCCGGCTTGACCAGTTGCGCGATGTCAGGCGCAGTCAGCGCCGAACCGAAATCGGTTCCAGCGACCTTGTCGCTCATGATCACGAACGAGGGCGCGTAGGCGACGTTGGTCACCCAGGCGTCATCGATGATTCCCACGGTCATGGCTTTCTCATACGCTGCACTCTGGCTGTCTGGATCGGCCGAGGTCTTCGCTGCGGCCAGAGCTTCGCTGATCGCCGGGTCCGTGGATCCGAACGGGTTGTACTGGGTGGGTGAACCAGAGAGAAAGTCGTTCATGATTCCACCGGTCTGGCCCGCACCGTAGTAGTAGGTCAGGACACCGAACTTCTTCGCGAGCGCATCTGTCGACAGCAGGCTGGCGTCGCTGTAGAACGCGATGGTCGCCTTCACGCCGATGTCAGCCCAGTTCTGCACAATGGCCTGGGTGACTGCGTCAGCTGGTGCGGTGCTCACCGAGGCGATCGTGAACGAGAAGCCGTTTGCCAGCCCTGCGTCGGCCAGAAGCTTCTTGGCCTTCGCCGGATCGTAGGCGTAGGCGTCCGAAACAGTCTTCGAGAAGCCTGCATTCTCGGGCAGGGTCAGCGAACTGCCCCAGAGCCCATCTTCACCCCATGCCGCCTTGACGATGGTCTCCCTGTCGATTGCGTACGAGAGCGCCTGGCGCACCCGAATGTCGGCAAGCTCGGGCACCACCGTTCCGTCGCGGTCGGCGAAGTTGATCCCGAGGATGGATGCCGGGGTCGTCTTCACGGTCAGGCCTGCCGCCTTCGCAGACGTGGCTGTGGCCAGGTCGCCGCGCATGATGTCTGCGTCACCCGCTGCGAGCGCCTGGTACGACGCTGCGTTGGAGCCCGAGACCTGGATCACGACCTTTCCATAGTGGATGTTGTCGGGGTTCCAGTAGTTCGTGTTCGGAATGTAGACGTAGCTGCTGCCGGCCACCGTGTGTTCGGTGTCGAGCACGTAAGGGCCTGCTCCGAACGTCTTGTTCTTCAGGGTCTCTGGATCGGCCAGGCCTGTCGGTGCGATCACCGAACCTGTGAGCGATCGCTGCGTGAGGAACCGGGGAACTGTGGAGTTCGACGTCGCGAGATGCATGACAACGGTATCGGCGCCGGTGGCTTCGGCCTTGGTGTCTGCCCCTCCGAGCCAGGCCTTCCCGTTCACTCCGTTCGTGACGATGTAGTTGATCGAGTCAGCAACAGCCTCCGAGGTCATCTCCGTGCCATCGGAGAACTTCACGCCTGTGCGCAACGTGAGCTCGAGCTCCTTGCTCTGGTCGTCGAGGAACTTCCACGAGGTGGCGAGATCCGGCTGCAGAGTTCCATCCGGCGCCAACCGGATGAGCGGGTCATAGGTGAGTTGGCTGTACCAGCTGCCCACGGTGTCTGCGTTGGCGAGAGCCGGGTTGATGCTGGTGGGGGCCGCCGCTGCAACGAGCGTCAGGGTCTTGGACTCGGTTGCACCGGCCGTACCTGAGTCACTCGACGCACACCCGGCGAGGGTGAGCGCGGCGACCGACACAACAGCCGCGAAGGCCAGCGTGCGGCGAGGACGCCGCGCTACTGCCTGGATGACGTTCTTTTTCATGGAACTACTCCGATTCATAGAGGGAATTGCATTCGGGTGACTGGTGTTGCGTGGTGCAGATTTGCAGTGCGATGTGGTGCTGGATGGTACGTCTTCTGGCGCGCCTGGTCGGCGCGTGGGTCACAGCCCGAGTGGCGCCCCGGCGGGATCAACGGCGAGCGCTTCCCATTGCCGGCGACGCTCGCGCTGGATTCGTGGGTCAGGGTAGGGCTCCGCAGCGAGCAGTCTCTTGGTGTACAGGGCAGTCGGTGCCGAGTAGACCTGTTCCGCCGTTCCCATTTCAACGATGCTGCCGCGGCTCATCACGGCGATGTCGTCACTGAGGAGCCGCACGATCGAGAGGTCATGCGCAATGAACAGATAGGACGTTCCCGTGTCTCGCTGGATCTCACGGAAGAGATTCACGATCTGCGCCTGTACAGACAGGTCAAGCGCGGAGACCGGCTCATCGCACACCACGAGTCGGGGGGCGGGCATCAGGGCCCGGGCAATGGCGATGCGCTGGCGCTGGCCGCCAGAGAAGGTACCGGGAAATCGGCCGAGCGCCGCCGTTCCGAGACCGACCCGTTCGATCAGCTCGGCAGCGCGGTCACGTGCTCCTCGTCTCGACATCTGGCGGCTGGCGACGAGCGGCTCCGCAAGGATGTCTCCCACGGTCTTCGCCTCGTTGAGCGAGCTGCGAGGATCCTGGAACACCACCTGCAGATCACGACTGAGTCGCTGCCGGGTCTTACGGTCGACCTTGGTGATGTCTTCGCCGGCGAAACGGATCGTTCCACTCGTCGCACGGGCCAGACCGAGGATGCTCCGTCCGACGGTCGACTTACCTGACCCGGATTCCCCGACGACGCCGAGGGTCCTGCCCTGGTCGATGTGAAGCGAGATGTCGCGCACCGCAGTGAAGGCGCGGCGCCCGTGGCCATAGGTCACCTCGAGGTTCTCGATCTGCAGCAGTGGGGTTGCGGCGCTCATGCCCGTGCCTCTTCCAGTTCGTTCTCGCGGCCCTGGGACGGAGTCGAGAAGACTCCGGTGACGACGGGGAGGTCGACGCCAGGTTCGGCGCCGTGTGGATTCGAGACGAGCAGCGCCCTGGTGTAGGGGTGCGACGGGTTTGCGAAGATGGTCTCGGCATCGGCCTGCTCGACGATCTCGCCCTTGTACATGACAACAACGCGGTCACAGACGTCGGCGACGACACCCCAATCGTGGGTGATGATCAACACGCTCATCCCGATCTCGTCACGCAGGCGAATCAGAAGCCCGAGGATGCCTGCCTGCACGGTGACGTCGAGCGCGGTGGTGGGCTCGTCGGCGACCAGGAGTTCAGGGCGCCCGGCGAGCGCCATCGCGATCGAGACCCGTTGCGCCATTCCACCAGAGAGCTCATGGGCGTACTTGCGCGAGACTGCTTCCGGATCCGGCAGCTCGACCTGGCGAAGCAATTCGAGCATCCGGGTCTTGATGGCAGCACCGGTCAACCCGTCGTTCCGACGGATGACCTCGCCCAGTTGCGCGGCTATCCGATAGTTCGGATCGAGCGCGACCATGGGCTCCTGAGCGACATACGCCACGCGTCTGCCTCGAAATTCGGCGAGCTGCCTGCCTGACAGCCCCACGAGATCGGTTCCTGCAAAGACTACGGCCCCGTCCGTGATCGCCACTCCCTCACCGATCACACCGAGAACACCGAACGCAACCGTCGTTTTGCCCGAGCCAGATTCGCCGACGAGCCCCACGATCTCTCCTTTGCCGATAGTGAAGGAGACGTCTTTCACGATCGGAACGATCTCGGCGCCCGACCGATACCCGACACTCAGGTTCGTCACTGACAGCAGCGCACCGGTTGGCACCTTCTGAACGGTCTCAGGGCGCGGTTTTCGCGGGTCTCTGGTGAGCTTGGTCACCGCCCAGTTGCTCGCCATCCGATCCCGGAGGGTGTCTCCGAGAATCCCGAGAGAGAAGGACGTGAGCGCAATGACGCCGCCAGCCGCGTAGAGCACGAATGGATTGAGCGTGATCTGCCGCGCGGCCTCGGAGACCATGCCGCCCCACGTCGGCTCTGGGGGCTGGGCTCCGAAGCCCAGGAAGCTCAGGGCGCTCTCGATCACCAGGGCCAGGGCGGCGAACACGGCGGCCTGCACGATGATCAGTCCGCGCACCCGGGGGAGGATGTGCTGGAAGATGATGTAGAAGGGGGCAAGGCCCGAGACTTTGGCCGCGTCGATGAAGAGCTCGTTTCGAACAGCTAGGGTAGCCCCGCGGATCAGGAAGAACATGGTCGGCGATGCGACGAAGCCGAACACGGCCATCGCGATGTAGGTGTTGTCTCGGAATACCGAGAGCACCACGAACAACACGATGAACGACGGCGTCGAGTGGATGATCATATTGACTGCGGAGACGCTCCGGTCCGCGATGTTGCCGAAATACCCGGCGATCAGCCCTCCGACAACGCCCACCAGCAAGAAGATGATGACGGCGCTGGCGACACCGATCAGGCTCGTCGTTCCACCGAACATCAGGCGGGACAGTACATCGCGCCCCACCGAATCTGTGCCGAGCAGGTTGTTTGCACTAGGCCCAGCAAACACTTCCGTCAGGTCCTGTCTGTACGCGTCGTGAGGAGCAAGCCATCCCGCGAGAGAGCAGGCGAGAATCACAATGGCGAGCCAGAGCACCGCACAGGCGGCCAGAACCGCGCGCCCGCCGTGCGGAAGCTTCAGTCGCGAGGCAGAAGGTGCAGCAGGGACTGCTGCTGTTGGAACGGTCATCGGGTACCGACCTTCGGGTTGAGCAACGAATAGATGATGTCTGCGAGGAGGATCGTGACCACGGTCACGATCGTGTAGGCGAGTACGGCACCCTGCAGGACGGAGAGGTCATGATTGGCCGTCGCAGTTGCCACCTGGGATCCGAGCCCGGGGATCGCGAAGACGATCTCGAGTGTGGCGGTGGCAGAGAAGAAGTTGATGAACGTCACGGCGAAGGCAGCGACGATCGGCACAGACGCGTACCGAAGCGCATGCCGGAACAACAGCGAGCGCCGAGGGACGCCGTTCGCTTGAAGAAAGCGGATGAAGTCCCGGCTCAGCGCCTCGGAGAACGCGTCACGGGTCTGCTTCGCAATGAGCGCGATTCCGGCCAACGCCATTGCCGATACCGGGAGGATCAGATGCCTGATCCACCCCCAGAAGTCCTCAGAGGGGTTCTCATATCCGATCGCCGGCAGCAGGCGCAACTGGCCCGAGAAGACGACGATGAGCAGGAGTGCGATCCAGAATCCCGGAACGGCTATCCCGACCATGCCCAGGGTGTCGAGTATGCGGCTCAAGGCACCCCCCTTGATGGCGGCGAAGAGCCCCAGGGAGATGCCGATGATCGCAGAGACCACTGCTGCGAGCAGGGCGAGTGACAGGGTCGGCCAGAACCGCTGCAGCACGATGTGGCTCACGGTATCGCCCGTGTAGATCGACTTGCCGAGGTCACCGTGCAGCGCGTTTCCCACCCAGCTGAAGTACTGCACCAACACCGGCTTGTCGAGCCCAAGGTCTCGAGTCAGGGCCTGCACGCTCTCGACCGTCGCGCTCGGGCCGAGAAGCACGAGCGCGACATTGCCGGGAATGAGCGAGGCCAGGAAGAACGTGAGAAAGGTCATCACGAAGAGCACGGGTATCGCAAAGGCGACCCGGGAGAGAATCATGCGCACCATGAGAGGACCTGGCCCCCTAAGCGGAGGGAAGCATCGAAGCGAGCGTTGCCCGATCGTCTACCGTCAGCGACAGGAGAGGAGGGCGCGGCACTCCAGCAGGGCTCCCCAGAATGGCGAGTCCTTCCTTCACGGCTGTCGGCAGTCCTCGCGAGACGATGAACTCGAGGAACGGCTTGAGTTCCGTGTAGATCGAGGTCGCCAATTCGAGATCGCCCTCCGCAAATGCCCGGAAGAGTCCTGTGACCTCCACGGGTCGCAGACAGATGGCAGCAGTGCACCACCCGCGGGCGCCTGCTTTGAGCGCTTCGAGCACGAGGGGGTTGCTCCCGTTGTAGAAGGGCAGTTCACCGCCGGTGAGTTCGGTGAGAGCCGTCATCCGTGAGATGTCGCCCGTCGACTCCTTGACCATGGTGACGTTGTCGATCGTGGCGAACATCTCCACGAGAAGTTCCGGCTTCATGTCGATACCCGAGGTGGTGGGGTTGTTGTACGCCATGATCGGAATGCTCAGCGCATCGCTGATCGAGCGATAGTGCTGGGTGATCTCCCGAGCGGAGAGGGGCCAGTACGAGAACGGAAGAATCATGACCGAATCGGCACCGGCATTCTGCGCGTAGACCGCCCTGTCAACGGTCTCTGCCGTTGTGAGGTCTGACGCGCCGACGATGACGGGAACGCGCCCGGCGACTTCGGCGATGGTCACATCGACCACAGCCCGCCACTCTTCACGGCTGAGATAGGCTGATTCCCCAGTGCTTCCGAGCGGAGCGATGGCGTCGGCGCCGTCGGCGACGAGTGTCGAAACGAGTTGGCCGAGCCGTTCCCGATCGATTCCGTCCGTTCCATACGGGGTGATCGGGTAGGCGATGATTCCGTGGATGTCGGGGGTGGTGGGCATCACATTCTCCTTGGCAGATGGGGGGTCGTAGCTCGATGTCTGCAAACTTACGATCAAACTGGCAAAAATTATGTGCCAATTGGCAAAACGCAATACGATGGTTACATGTTTGAAACATTTGCCCGGCAGGTCGGGCCATGATGGGAGACATGAGAAGTTGGGACACAGATGAGTGATCTGATCGGCACGAATCCGGGCAACAGCGTCGCGACGATACTGAAGGCCTATCGAACCAATCGCGCCATGACGCTTGCCCAGGTCTCGAAGCTGTCGGGGATCTCCATCGCTCACCTCTCGAGAATGGAGAACGGCGAACGCTCTCCCTCCGTCAAGATCCTTCTCCAGCTCTCCCGCGCACTCGGGGTGTCGATGGGCGAGCTAGCCGGCGCGCCCACGACGGAGAGTGAGGTTCACATTTCGCGCATCTCCGAGAGGGCCGAGATCTCCCTGGAAGACAGCCAGATGATCTCGCTGTCGGACCCGCGCTCAACCACACTCCAGGCGATCGAGCTGACGCTGATGCCTGGGCGCAGAGGCGAACCGGCCATGCACCTGGGCGAGGAGTGGATCCACGTCCTGAAAGGCAAGGTCGACGTGAGCGTTGACGGATTGGTCACCTCTCTGCAGAAGGGGGACGCCCTGCATTTCAGGGCTGAGCGAGCCCACTTCGTGCAGAACCCGACCGGGCGCCCGGCGACGGTCCTCGTTGTGTCCTCGATCGGCAGCGCCGCACTTCGTGCCAACCACTGATGAAGCCAGGGATTGTGAAGACCGCAACAGTATTGAGACACGTCAGCTTCGAAGACCTGGGTACCTGGGAGCCAGTTCTGAGAGCACACGGCTACGACGTCAGCTATGTGGACGTGCCCGACGCGCGCGACCTGCAGGCGACCTCGGCCGAGGACGCCGACCTGGTCATAGTTCTGGGTGGCCCGATCGGGGTCGACCAGACAGCCCAGTACCCCTTTCTCGTCGATGAACTCGAATTCCTCCGCCGTCGAATCGCGAAGGCGGGCCCGACGCTCGGGGTCTGCCTCGGCGCACAGCTCATCGCTGCGAGCATGGGAGCGACTGTCGAGGCGGGCACGGCGCCGGAGATCGGCTTTCTGACCCTCGATCTGGATCACAGCGACTCCGTTCTCGCCGGGCTTGGTGGAGTTCCCGTCTTCTCCTGGCATGCCGACCAGATTGTTCTCCCCGACGGCGCGACACTGCTGGCGCGAACTCCGGCCTGCGCATGCCAGGCCTTCGCGGTGGGCACGACGGTGCTGGGCTTGCAATTCCACCCCGAACTCGACGCCGAACACATCGAGCGATGGCTTGTCGGCCACGCACACGAACTCGCCGTGCGCGGAATCGACCCTGGGGTCATCCGTTCCGACGCCGAGCGACACGGGGCTCCACTTCACCGAGCTTCCGGCCTGATGTTGGAGAGGTGGCTCGACGAACTGGAGGCTCCCTGAGCCAGCGATTCACGTGCGGTCGCACCGCGGAAGGCAGGATAGGAGAATGACCTCCCCCTCGCCCTCTCCGTCTGTGCTAGTCGTCGGTTCCGGTATCGCGGGCCTGGCCTGCGCCCGGGTATTGCATGATAGCGGGGTCGCCGTGAGAGTCGTCGACCGCGGCAGAGTCGTCGGAGGCCGCCTGGCGACGAAGCGAGTGGATGATCGGCCCGTCGACATCGGTGCGCGATACTTCACCGTGCCTGACAGCTCCCTGCCGGGGGAATACGGGTTCGCGGCAGTGGTCGAGGACTGGGTCGCGCGCGGCCTGGCGCGCCCGTGGACGTCGACTTTCGACGTGGTCGCGCCAGACGGATCCCGCGAGCGCAAAGAGGGGCCGATGCGATTCGCGGCCCCCGCCGGAACGCGCTCCCTCGCCGTCGATCTCGCCGACCGGCTCCGCGCCGACGGGGTGACCCTCGAGCTGGAGCACGAGGTCAGCGGCGTCTCCGACCAGGGCGAGGTCTCGGGCATCCGGTATGACGCGGTGGTGCTCGCAATGCCCGACCCGCAGGCGAGGCGGCTGGTGGCCCCCGGCTCGAGTGTTGCGCTGGCACTGCAGGGGCCCGAGGAGTGGCTGCCGACCCTCGCCGTCGTCGCCACGTGGCCCGAACGACTCTGGCCCGCGGAGCTGCACGGCGCGTTCGTGAACGGGTCGGCGACACTGGCCTTCGTTGCAGACGACGGCGACCGGCGCGGCGACGGCGCGGCCGTTCTCGTGGCGCACACGACCCCGGAATGTGCCCGCCAGTATCTCGAAGAGCCGAGTGCTGCAATTGCGCCCGTCGTCGAAGCACTCGGCGCCTTTCTCGGCACTGCCGAACGGCCGTCCCAGGCCTCCGTGCACCGCTGGAGCTTCGCCCTGCCCGCCACCCAGCACGACAGCAACCACCTGCTGCGTGGGGCGATCGGGGTGTGCGGGGACGCCTGGGGAGAACGCTCGGCCGTGTCGACCGCCTGGTCTTCTGGAGCGTCGCTGGGGGGCGCGATCGCCGCAACCCTGGTCTGAATCACGCATCGAGATGTCGCCAGCGCGTCTGAAGCGCGTCATTGATACGTTTTGCATATGGAACCTGATGATTCAGATATTTCCCCTACACAAAGCGAACCCGTAGCGTACAAGGAGTTCGTTCCAGCGAAGGCACGGGGAGGCAGAGTGGCACTCGAGACCCGTCAGCTGCGCTATTTCATCGCCGTCGCCGAAGAACGCCACTTCGGTCGGGCCGCGGAACGGCTCATGATGGCCCAACCGCCGCTCTCCCAGCAGATCCGGCTGCTCGAGCGGGCACTCGGCACCGAACTGCTCACGCGCACCACCCGCAAGGTCGAATTGAACCCGGCCGGCGAGCTTCTCTATGAGCGCGGGCGCCGTATCATCGAAGACCTGCAATCGCTGGAGCTCGACGTCAAACGTGTGGGCGATGGCCTCGAAGGCGCGCTCCGCCTGGGCTTCACCGGCGCAGCGACCTACGGCATCATGCCCCGCGTCGTTCGGGAGGCCAGCCGCGCCTTTCCCGGCCTCGCACTGTCGGTTACCGGCGAGATGCTGACTCCGGGCCTCGTAGCCGAGCTGCTCGAGCACCGCATCGACATCGCCGTTCTGCGGCCACCCGTATCGTCAGAGCTCATCCAGCACACGGTCGTCGCCCGCGAGCGCATCGTCGCGGCGCTGCCTTCGAACTCCCGGATGCTCGAACTCGCCGCAATCCGCATGGACGACTTCCACAACCAGGTGCTCGTGGGGTACCCCGAGAACTCGACCGTGAACCAGACGCTCGCC
The DNA here is from genome assembly GCF_016907385.1 of Subtercola frigoramans. NCBI lineage: Bacteria > Bacillati > Actinomycetota > Actinomycetes > Micrococcales > Microbacteriaceae > Subtercola > Subtercola frigoramans. Next base: position 3,604,569 of record NZ_JAFBBU010000001.1, read on the forward strand.
GCCTGCTGGCTGCAGCACGGCATCCGGCCGCTGTATCGCCATCGGGTGTCAGAGACCTCGACGCTGCTGTCGCTCGTGGCGGCTGGGGTCGGAGCAGCGCTGGTACCGGAGTCGGCCACGAGCTTGAATCTGGGCGGCACCGTCTTTCGCGATGTCGTGGATGCCCCCATGGCCGAACTCGCCGTCGCGTGGCGCGTCGACGAGGATTCACGCGCTGTGCGGCGCTTCGCTCCTTTTCTCGAAGAAGTCATCAGAGACCTGCAAGGAGAATCCCAGTGATCATCGACCGGATCGAAGCGATCCCGTATTCCATACCCATGGCCAAACCCCTGCACTTCGCGAGCGGTTCCGTGACGAAGATCGATCACGTTCTTCTCCGGATGACCACCGATACGGGAATCGTCGGGGTAGCGGACGTGCCACCTCGCCCCTACACCTATGGTGAGACCCAGGCCAGCGTGATCGGTCTCCTGACGACGCTGTTCGCAGACGCGCTCATCGGCACGGACCCACTGGACCGCGGTGTCATCCATTCGCGTCTCAACCGCACGATCGGCAACCACGCGACCAAGGGCGCCGTCGACATCGCCGTGTGGGACATCATCGGCAAGTCACTCGGCCAACCCGTACACCGCCTGCTCGGCGGGTACACCAACACCGTGCGCGCCGCCCACATGATCGGTTTCGCCGACGGGCCGGAGATGGTGGAGGAGGCGCTTCGCTACCGCGAGCAGTACGGCATCTCTGTCTTCAAGGTCAAAGTCGGGCGGCGGCCCCTCTCGCTCGACATCGACCTCTGCTTCGCCCTGCGGGCGGGCCTCGGCTCTGACGTCGAGCTCTACCTCGACGCGAACCGGGGCTGGACGGCAAGTGAAGCGATCGAGGTTCTCGAAGCGACATCGGGCCTCGGGCTGACCTTCTTCGAGGAGCCCGATGACGCCCAGGAGATCCTGGGGCGGCGGCGGCTGGTCGGCCTCTCGCGCATCCCGATCGTCGCCGACGAATCCGCACCCACGCTGGGAGACGCCGCGCGCGAGATCCAGACCGGAGGAGCCACGGCCCTCAGCATCAAGACGGCCCGCTCGGGATTCTCTGAGTCGCAGAAGATCCTCGCCTACGCCGAAGCGCTCGGTATCGACGTGATCATGGGCAACCAGATCGACACGCAGATCGGCAGTACGGCGACAGTCGTCTTCGGTGCGGCCTTCGAATACTCGTCCCGGCGGGCCGCCGAGCTGTCGAACTTCCTCGACATGTCCGACGACCTCGTGGCCGAACCGCTGGTCATCAGCGGCGGTTCGGTTTCGGTGCCCACCGCCCCCGGCGTCGGGGTCGAGATCGACCCCGAGAAGCTGGCCCACTACCGCCTCGACGAAAGGAACTGACGTGATCTACCTGGTACGCATGGATGTCGCTCTGCCAGCGACGATGCCGGAAAGCGACGCGACCGAACTCAAGGCACGCGAGAAGCGATATGCCCAGGAGCTCCAGCGTGACGGCCGGTGGGCAGAACTGTGGCGCGTTGTGGGCGAATACGCGAACTATTCGGTCTTCGACGTAGCGGGCAACGACGAGCTTCACGAACTTCTCGCCGGCCTCCCGCTCTTCCCGTACATGCGCATCCAGGTCACACCGCTGGCCGCGCATCCGTCCCGGATAGCTGCAGAAGAAGACCTGGCACCCGGGAATCCGTGATCCACACCACCGCACCATCCCGCACGACCCCCCGCACCACCCACCACCCCCGCAAGAATCAATTGACAAAGGAGTTCGATTCATGACTACAGAAGATTTCACCACCGAGTTCAGCGCGAAGGCCGCAGACTCGGGTGCGAACGCGACGGCGGCGTTCGCCAGCCGGGTCGCCGCCTCGACCGGTGCAGCGGCCGACACCGCCAGAGTGAACCTGCTCGCGACGCGCGCGATCAAGGCGCTCAACGACCTCATCATTGAGGAGCGCGTCACCTACGACGAGTACAACGCCCTCAAGGCCTGGTTGATCAGGGTCGGGCAAGACGGCGAATGGCCCCTGTTCCTCGACGTGTTCGTCGAGCACTCCGTCGAGCAGGTCGCCAGCGATCACCGTGAGGGCAGCAAGGGCACCATCGAAGGGCCCTACTACGTCGAGGGGTCACCCGAACTGCCGTGGGACGGCACCCTGCCCATGCGCGCCGACGAGCCCGGCACGCCTCTCCTCTTCCAGGGCACCGTGAAGAGCACCGACGGAACCGCCCTCTCCAACGCGAAGATCGAACTGTGGCACGCCGACGACCTCGGCTTCTACTCGCAGTTCGCCCCGGGCATCCCCGAGTGGAATCTGCGCGGATCGTTCACCACGAACGAAGACGGGCAGTTCCAGATCACGGCCATCAAGCCGGCTCCGTACATGATCCCGACCGACGGTGCCTGCGGCCAGCTCATCGATGCCGCCGGATGGCACGCGTGGCGACCTGCCCACATGCACCTCAAGGTGTCCCAGCCCGGCTACGAACTGCTCACCACACAGCTCTACTTCCCGGGCGACCCGCACAACGACGACGACATCGCCGGTGCGGTCAAGCCGGAGCTGATGCTCGACCCCCAGCCGCGCGCCGACGGCGAGGGCCTGGAGGTCACGTACGACTTCCTGCTCGACCCCGCCGCCTGAGTCCGGTCGGGCAGTGACAGGCACGGAGGGACCCCGGTCATCGGTTCGTTACGATTGAACTGATCGCGGGTCGCCTCCGGCCTGCGGGAGGTCTGGAAGCCAGAGAATCCATGAAGTCTGATGCGGTCGCAGCACTCGATTCGATTTCGGCGACCGAGGCCTTTGACCCCCTGCACGTCGCCCGGTACGCCGAACTCTTCACCAGCGCCACGATCGAGAAGCTGCCACAGACCGACCGCGAGGCGATGCACCTGATCCTGCTGCTCGTGAGGGTGTCGAGCGTGATCAGCTTCGACCTGGAGGCGCGCGCGCAGCGCCCGTCGGGCTTCAGTTCACCCGGCTTCTACCTCTCGGGAATCCTCTGGCTGGCCGGGCCCCTCGAGAGTTCCCGCCTTGCTGCCATCGCGGGCATGAGCCGGGCAGCCGTCTCTGCTCTGGCCAAGACCCTCGTCAAACACGGCGTGCTCCTGCGCTCCCCCTCGCCGAGCGACGGCCGTTCTGTCATCTACTCGCTGACGCCCGAAGGCACCCGGATGATCGCAACGGCCTTCGGTCGCGTCAACGCCCGCGAGTCGGAGTGGGCGTCGGCCCTCTCGCGTGACGAGCAGGCGGATTTCGTGCGCCTGCTCGAGAAGGTTCTTCGCGGGAGCCCGGCCGCCGGATCGACCGGTGACACTGGCGCCCTGCCAGACCCGTCGACGGCGTCCCCCGAGGTCTGACCAGCGAAAAGGTCGGGTTGGGGCGTCCGGCTAGGCCGGCTCGGCGATTCCCCAGTACGAACGAGCGATTCCGGCCGCGTTCGCCCGCTGCTGCATTCGCCCATGCGTGCGGTACATGAGCGCGTTGCGCTGGATGCGCTGCATTCGAGTTCCGTCTATCACGTGCAGGCTCCCCACGTGGGCGAACAGCATGTCAATGGCCTCTGCGGCGAAACGGCCGCCGCTCTGGCCCAGCCCGCCGATGCGCCGCACCTGGTCGGAGGCGAGGGGGACGCCGGTGGTGACGGCCGCTTCGCAGGCTGACAGGTAGGCACTCACACTCGACATCACCAGTGCCTCAGCCGAGTCGACCAGTTCGAGCGCCAGGCCGAACGTCTGCTGGAAGTCCGCGTCGTGGAGCTTGCTCGACGCGGAGCGACCGCTCTTCGAGCGGCCCATGATCTCTTCGAACTCGCGCAGGGCTCCCCGTGCCTCGCCCACGATGACTGCGGCGATTCCGGCGGGGTGGTAGGCGTCGAGCCCGCCGAGGTACATCGACGAACCATGCAGCTCGGTGCCGTGCGATGACGCGGACGGCTGGGCACGCCCGTAGTCGTAGACCCGTTCCATCGGCACGAAGACATCGGTGAGCACCGCGGCATTCGAGCCGCTCGCCTTCATCCCGAAGGCTCCCGACCAGTTGTCGAGGATCGCGTAGTCGGATCGCGGCACGACGAACGTCACATCGTACGGCGCCAGCTCGCCGTCTGTCACGGGGGAGTTGACCATCAGGTGCGTCGAGAACGGGATGCCCGAGCTGAAGGGGTACGTTCCGTTGACGATGAGCCCGGGCATCCCGTCGCGTTCCCCGGGCACCACCGAACCGCCGTGCGCGAACTGGTGGGGTGCCAGGAAGTTCCCGTCGGCGGCGAAGAGCTCTGCCTGCACGGATTCGGGCCAGAAGGCCGTCGCCGTGATGCTGTGCCCGGCCGCGAGCGAGAAGCACCAGGCGCTGCCGCCGTCACCCTTCGCCAACTCGATGACCACCCGGGTGTGCACGGGCAGGGGCAGCTGACTGCCGCCGAACATCCGCGGAACAGTGATCGTGTAGAGGCCGGCGGCCAGCATCTCCTCGTGGGCTTCGACGGAATAGTGGCCACGCGACTCCGACTCCGCTGCTTCAGCGAGGAGCCTTTCGGCGATCCGCTGCGCAGCTGCCACCACCGCTGTTGCGGTCGCAGAATCGTCGTCATTCGTGACGAACGCGCGCTCGGCAGAGGGAAGGGTGTCTGAGCCGTGTGTCGGCGAAAGGGGTGGGGCGTCGGTATCCATGACCGCAGCCTAACAAAGTAATCAAAGCTTTGACTAGTTCATTGGGGCGTGGTCATTCGGTCGAGCTGACGTGGCGCGTCGACGGGTCGAGCGTGGCGCCTGCCTTCGACTGTCATGCAGAAGGACTTGCGAGACAAACACCTCCCATGGAATAGTTGGTGCACCAACTATATGGAGGTATGCAATGGAGCAGATGGACGGCACAGCCGACACTCCCGAACTGGTGCAGCTCTACCGCGACTTCGCGGCCAATGACATGGCGCCCCTCTGGACCCAGCGCGATGACCTGATGCCCATGACCCCGGCACCCAAAGCCGTGCCGTTCGTGTGGCGCTGGTCGACCCTGTTCGACATCGCCCGGCGATCGGGTGACCTGGTGCCCGTGGGCCGCGGGGGGGAGCGCCGAGCGGTCGGGCTGACGAACCCCGGCCTGCCTGGCACCGGGTACGCGACGCCGACCCTCTGGTGCGCCATCCAGTACCTGGGCGGCTACGAGACGGCGCCGGAACACCGCCACTCTCAGAATGCCTTCCGGTTCGTCGTTGAAGGCGAAGGAGTCTGGACGGTGGTGAACGGCGACCCGGTGGCGATGCGCCGGGGAGACCTGCTGCTCACTCCCGGCTGGAACTTCCACGGCCACCACAACGACACGGCCAACCCGATGGCCTGGATCGACGGCCTCGACATTCCCTTCTCCAGTCAGATGGATGTCGGGTTCTTCGAATTCGGCTCGGACCGGGTCACCGACGAAGCGTCTCCCCCCACCTCCCGCGCGGAACGCCTCTGGGCCCACCCGGGCCTTCGCCCATTGTCGGTGCTCGAGAACACCGCCAGTTCTCCGCTGAGCGCCTACCGATGGGAGCACACCGACGCCGCACTGCGCGAACAGCTCACTTTGGAGGACGAGGGGTATCCCGCCACCGTCGAGCAGGGGCATGCGGCGATCAGGTACACCAACCCGACCACAGGCGGAGACGTCATGCCGACCATCCGCTGCGAGTTCCACCGCCTGCGCGCCGGTGCGTCGACGCCTGTGCGGCACGAAGTCGGCTCTTCGGTGTGGCAGGTCTTCGAGGGTGAGGGTACGGTCGTGCTGGGCACAGAGGAGACACGCCTCACGACCGGCGACATCTTCGTGGTGCCGAGCTGGGTACCATGGTCGATTCATGCAGACTCGCAGTTCGACCTGTTCCGTTTCAACGACGGCCCGATCATGGACCGCCTGAACTTCTCGCGGACGTTCGTTCCGTCGAGAGCCTGACCACCGTACCTTTCCCCTTCCGGCTGCGCGCGAGCGCGCCGCCGGCCTGTACTACTGCCCGAACCTGAGAGAAGAGAAGACATGAAGCTTGCAACACTGAGAACCGGTGACACGACGATCGCCGTTCGCGTCGACGATGACGTCTGCGTGGAGATCTCCGGGATGGCCGACGTCGGCGCCCTTCTCCGCCACGCGGACTGGAGGTCGATCGCCGAGGCAGCCGACGGCGCTGTCACGCCCCTCGACTCCGTCGGCCCCGACGACTGGGACGCGCCAGTACTGCAGCCCTCGAAGATCGTCTGCGTCGGCCTGAACTACCGGAACCACATCCTCGAGATGGGCAGGGAACTGCCGGAGTACCCGACCCTCTTCGCCAAATACCCGGAAGCACTGATCGGGCCGAACGACCCCATCCTGGTTCCCGAATACGCGAGCCATGCTCTCGACTGGGAGGGCGAACTCGCCATCGTCATCGGCAGTACCGCACGCCGACTGAGCGTGGACGAGGCAGAAGGAGCCATTGCCGGCTACTCGATCCTCAACGACGTCACCATGCGGGACTACCAGTACCGCACCCCTGAGTGGTTCCAGGGCAAGACCCTCGAGCGTTCCTCGCCCTTCGGCCCGGTGCTCGTGACCGGCGACGAATATCTCGTCGACACCGAGCTGCGCACGGAAGTCGACGGCGATGTCGTACAGAGAACGACCACCGACGACCTGGTGTTCGACCCCGCCACCCTCGTCTCGTACATCTCCCAGATCTTCACCCTGAACCCGGGTGACGTCATCGCAAGCGGAACGCCGGGTGGCGTCGGCCACGCCCGCAAGCCCCCGCGGTACCTCGTCGACGGATCCGTGCTCACGACGGTGATCGAGGGAATCGGCACGATGCGTAACGCCGTCATCGTCGAAGACTGACATGGTCGCCCGCACCGACCGGGTCACCGACCCGAAGATCCGCAGCGCGCTCCTGGTGGCCCGACGGGGGCAGGCGTACTTCTCGCGAAAGCTGAACGAGCTGCACAACGACGATTTCGACGAACCATCGCTGCTGCCGGGCTGGAGTCGTCGCCAGCTCATCGCCCACGTCGGCCTGAACGCGCGGGCTCTCACCCGGCTGACCGAGTGGGCGGCGACGGGCATCGAGACGCCGATGTACTCCTCCCCCACCCAGCGCAACGAGGAGATCGAGTTCACGGCCACGCTGCCAACGCAGGCGCTCCGCAACCTGTCCGACCACGCGGCCATCCACCTCAACGTGGAGTGGCGGGATCTCGAACCGTCAGCGTGGACCCACGAAGTCCGCACCGCGCTCGGCCGGCTGGTGCCGGTCTCCGAGACGGTCTGGATGCGCACACGGGAGGTCTGGATCCACGCGGTCGACCTCGGCAACGGGGGCGGGTTCGTCGACTTTCCACCCGAACTCGTCGACGCCCTCCTGCTCGACATCCAGGGAGCGTGGGCCCGGAGGCGGGAGGCCGAAGGCATCCCCGAGTTCGTCTTCGCGCCGTCGGACCGCCCTGCCGTCACTGTGCCCCCTGGGTCACCCGTGCCCGATCATCCGGTGCTCGAGCTGGCCGGCACTGCGGCCCAACTCGCCGCCTGGGCAGCAGGCCGCCCGTTCCACGCGGTCACCACCACTGCGGGCGACCCGGCACCCCCTGCACCCCGATGGTTCTGACGACCCCATCGCTTGGAGCCGTGCAAGAATGACGTGGTGAACGCGCCGAAGTCGCACCTTCCGTCGGACTACACCGGCTTTCTGTTCCGGCGTGCCCAGCAGGCGCATGCGGCCGCCTGGCAGACGGAGGTCTCGAGCGAGGTCACCAGCGTTCAGTACGGCGTTCTCCTCGTGCTCTCGCGCCTGCCCGGAGCGAGCCAGACCCGCCTGTGCGAAGAGCTCGACCTGGATCGTTCGACGATCGCCCACGTGGTGGCCCGGCTGCAGCGACGAGGGCTTCTGGCACGCTCACGCGACGAGGCGGATGCTCGCCGCAACGTGCTCGCATTGACGACAGACGGGCAACGTGAACTCGCGCGACTCGAACCCCGGGTGGAGCGGGTCGACGCAGTCCTGAACGCCGACCTGACTGACCAGGAGGCGAGCGATCTCCGTCGACTGCTTCGCGTGGTGCTCGACAGAGGGCAGAGAGTGCCGTGAGCGAGACCACCACCCCCACCCAGACGATCTCGCCTGCCACTCCACCCTGGTCGTGGAAGCCCCGCGCGGTGATCTTCGATCTCTTCGGTGACTATCTGCGCTATACCGGGCAGGGTGTCCGGCTCGCGCATCTCACGGCACTGCTCTCGCTCTTCTCCATCGAGCCCGCCACCGTGCGCATGAACCTGTCACGCCTGCGCCGGGAGGGCTGGTTCACGACGACGAAAGACGGTCGCGAGACGATCTACTGGATGACGCCGAAGCTGGTCGACCTCCTCGATGAGGGCCGGGAGAAGATCTTCGCCCGCACCGACGAGAGCTGGGACTCCCGCTGGACGATGGTGATCTACCAGGTGCCGGAATCCGAACGTGCTGTTCGCGAGATGCTGAAGAAGAGCCTCGCCTGGGCGGGATTCGGCCAGCTGTCGCCGTCGACCTGGGTGGCGACGCACGACCGGGCACAGGCGGCGAATGCCATCTCCGCGCAGTACCCCGCCGCCCGCTTCGACATTCTCTGGTGCGAGGCGATGTCTGAGGAGCAGAGCCTCGACCTGGTGCGCCGCTGCTGGGATCTCGACTCGCTGGCGGAGGACTACCGGGCCTACATCGACGAGTTCGGGCACCTGTTGGTGCCTTCGGAGCTGGCCACACTCGACCCTCCGGCTGCCCTCCTCGCGAGAACGCACCTCACCCAGAGCTTTCGCCGGTTTCCCTTTCGGGATCCGCAGTTGCCGACCGTTCTGGAGCCCGTCGGCTGGCCGGGGCGCACAGCGTTCGATACCTTCGAGAGGCTCCACGCAGCCCTCGCCGAGCAGGCCGAATCCTGCGTCTCGTCTTTTATGTGACGAAAATACCTCCAAGCCCCTAAAGTTGATGCATAATTGAAGGCAAGACATCAACAGACAGAGCAGGTGCAATCAATGACGATTCGTGTCGCATGCGTGGGAGGCGGCCCCGGCGGTCTCTTCTTCAGCGCACTACTGAAGCAGTATCTCCCCGACGCCCAGGTCGACCTGTTCGAACGCAACCAGGCCACCGATGTCTTCGGGTTCGGCGTTGTGTTCTCGGATTCGACGCTGCGCCGCATCGACGAGGCGGACCCCGTGCTGCGCAATGGCCTGGCGGAGTTCGGCGAGCACTGGGACCAGATCGCCGTCACCCTGAAGGGCGAGACGGTGACGTTCGCCGGCAACGGCATGGCTGCCATCCACCGCAAGACCCTGCTCGGGCTGTTGCAGGCCCGCGCCGCAGAGGTCGGTGTCTCCACCCACTTCGGTCACAGCATCCGATCGCTCGATGAGTTCACGGACTACGACATCGTCGTCGGTGCCGATGGCGCGAACTCCTTCGTTCGCGAGTCTCTCGACACCGACCTGGGCGTCGAGGTCGACGTGGCTACGGCGAAGTTCATCTGGTTCGGAACGACGTACCTCTTCGACGGCCTGACCTTCTTGCATCGCCGCAGCGAATTCGGCAACTTCGCGGTTCACGCCTACCCGATCAGCGACGAGTTGAGCACGTTCATCGTCGAGACCGACGCGGCGACCTGGAAGGCGGCCGGGCTCGATGAATTCGACGTCACCTCTCCCCCCGGTGTCTCCGACCAGAAGTCGATGGACTTCCTGCAGAAGCTCTTCGCAGAAGACATCGACGGCGAGAAGCTGGTCGCGAACAATTCGCGCTGGGCGAACTTCCGTACCCGCCGCACCGGACGCTGGCATTCGGGCACTGTGGTGCTGCTCGGAGACGCCGTGCACACGGCACACTTCTCGGTCGGCTCAGGCACCAAGATGGCCATGGAAGACGCCGTCGTGCTCGCCAGGAGCATTGCCGATCATCCAGACGACCCCGCGGTCGCCTTTGCCGAGTACGAGGAGATCAGGCAGCCCCAGGTTGCGAAGATCCAGAACTCTGCCCGGCCCAGCCTCAGCTGGTGGGAGCACTTCGGGGAGTACTACGACTCGTTCGACCCGCTCGAGTTCACCTTTCACTTCTTCTCGCGGAGCATCGATCTCGAGCGCATCCGGCAGAGAGATCCGGGCCTCGCCTCGGCGATCGAGCAGCACTGGCTCGCTCGCCACGGCGACGTTCCGCTGCGGACCCCGCTGAGCCTCGCTAACGGCGTCTCGCTGGCGTCGCGCAAGCTGTCATTCACTGACCACGACGGTGCCACCATGCTCTCCGACGAGCATGGCACCGAGATCCCCGTTGTGACGGGCGAGGGCATCGACGGCCCAGTGCCCGCGGGCAGCGCAGTGGTGATGACGGCGCCGGCAAGCGAGGAAGAGCTCGCCGCTCTCGAGACTCCGGTTCGGAGCGGCGCGAGCATCGTGCTCGTGGACGGGCCGAACCCGGTCACACGGGTGCTGCTCTCCGAGCGCCTGCGCCTGCAGCAGGGCATACCGACCGTGCTGTTCGACGATGAGGCGGGTGATGTCGTCGCGACCACGCTCCTTCTCGCCGGTCGCGCCGATGCCGTGGCCTCCAGGTCGAACGAACGAGAGCCGCTCCGTGTCGTGGCGTGAGCTCGACCCGCTCTTCGCGCCCTCGGGAATCGTCGTCGTCGGCGCCTCGGCGAACCCCGACAAACTCGGCTCGGTCATGGCGCGGGCCCTGGGAGCGTCGAGGGTACCCGTTTCGCTGGTGAACTCCCAGAATCCGGCGTCGGGCCTGCACGCGAGCATCGAGTCGGCGGTGGGGTCAACTGACGCGCCGATCGACCTCGCCGTCTTGTGCGTACCTGCCTCGGCCACGGCCGAAGTCCTGCGCGACAGCGCACGCAACGGCATCAGGGCCGCCCTGGTGTGCGCGGGCGGGTTCGCCGAGGCGGGTGGCCCCGGGCGTGAGTTCGGGGCAGCCGTCGATGCGGCCGTGCTCGACACGGGCATCCGGATGCTCGGGCCGAACACCTCGGGATTCTTTGTGCCTCGCAGACGACTTCGGGCAAGTTTCGTGCCCGGGGTCTCAGAGGTGAAGCCCGGCAGCGTGGCGATCGTGGCGGCCAGCGGGGGCATCAACCACGTTCTCGCCTTCAAACTCCAGCGTGCGGGAGTCGGCGTCAGCCTCGGCGTGGGGCTCGGGGCCGCGTCAGACGTCGGCGCACCAGACGTGCTCGACTACCTGGCCCACGACGACTCGACGAAGGCCGTTCTCCTGCACATCGAATCGGTCACACACGGTGAGGCTCTGCTTCGGGCAGTTCGCGAACTGGCGCGGCTGAAGCCGGTGGTCGCGCTCGTCGTCGGCCGCAATGACGTCGCAGAATTCGCGGCCTCGCACACCGGCTCGCTCGCGACCTCCTGGCGAACGACCCGCGATCTGCTCTCACAGGCCGGTGCCGTGATCGTCGATGACGAAGACGATCTCGTGACGGCCGGCACCGTGCTCAGCCAGCTCCGGGCGGAACCCAGTGCTGCGCTCGGCGTGGGGCTCGTGACGGGCCAGGCAGGGCCAGGCCTGATCATTGCAGACCGGATCACCGGGGCCGGGCTCGAATTGCCCCGGCTCGCCTCGTCGACGATCGCGACGCTCGCAACCCTCCTCCCCCCGCTGACCTTCCAGGCGAACCCCGTCGACACGGGCCGGCCGGGGCCGGGCTTTCCGGCTGTGCTGGCCACCGTGGCGGCCGACCCGTCGATCGGGATCGTTGCGGCCTACGCGCTGACTGAGCCGGTGCTCGACCTGCCGGCCGCAGTGCATGCGGCAGGCATCGACGCTTCGGTTCCGGTCATCGTCGGTATCGACGGGCCGCTGGGCGAGCTGGAATCCGCGATGGAATCGGCGCGCGAGCACGGTGTCGCGGCCGTCGCCGGGCCATCTGCGCTTGCCACCGCTGCAATCGCCGTTGCCGCAGACGCGCGGGCACGGCACCTGGCCTCGTTCTCTGCCGACAGGCTTGCCTCCGGTGGCCCGGCCGAGGCCGTGGTGGTTCCGGCAGGCGGCTTCGACGAGATCGCCGCGAAGGGACTGCTCGACTCCATCGGCATAGCCACTCCCGGGCGTCGCCGCTGCCATGACCGGGATGCGGCACAGGCCGCCCTGGCTGAGCTGGGTGGGCCCGTGGCAGTCAAGCTCGTCGACGCCAGCGTGTTGCACAAATCAGACATCGGTGGAGTTGTGCTGGGCGTCACGACGAGCGCCGAACTCGATACGGCGCTCGACGCCCTCATCCGTTCGGGGGCCCGGGAGTTCCTCGTCGAACAGATGGCTCCCAAGGGAGTGGATCTGATCGTCGCAGCGCGCCGGGACCCGGTCTTCGGGCCGACCGTGGTGCTCGGAATGGGCGGCGTCGAGGCCGAGCTGTTGGCCGATGTCGCCATCAGGACTGTTCCGGTGCACGAACGGATGACCGATGCGATGATCGACGACCTCATCACCGGCGAGCTCCTCAGGGGCTTCCGCAATGGCCCGAAAGTCGATGTTGCCGCCCTCACCGGAGTGTTCAACCGTCTGGGCGCGCTGCTCTGCGCAAGCCCGGGCATCTCAGAGATCGAAATCAATCCCCTGCGCCTCACCGGTGCAGGACTCATCGCGCTCGACGCTGTCGTCATCGCGCAGGAGGCACAATGACCATGACAACTTCCATTCTCCCGGGCACCGTCCCGTGGCCCGAAGACTTCCAGAGGCGCTACCGAGAGGAGGGCTACTGGGCCGACCGCACGATCGCTTCGTACATCGTCGAGGCCGCCGGAAAGGCTCCGGATGCGTGCGCGCTGGTCAGCGGCACGACCCGGTTGAGCTACCGGGAGCTGGTCGACCAGATGGATGCGGGTGCAGAGAACCTGCTCGCCCTGGGGCTGAAGGCGGGTGACCGCGTTCTCGTGCAATTGCCCAACAACTGGCAGTTCGTGGTACTCACCCTCGCCTGCTTCCGGGTGGGCATCATCCCGGTGATGACCCTGCCGGCCCACCGTAGGCACGAGCTCCTCTACCTGGCCGAACTCTCCCAGGCGACGGCCATCGCGAGCGCCGATGTCATCCGCGACTTCGACCACCGGGAACTTGCAGAGGAGATCGCTTCGCTGATGCCGTCGGTGCAGCACGTGCTTATCAGCGGTGCGACAGGAGACCTTGACGAACTCCTCATCGACTACCACCCGGACAGCACCCGGGCGGCTCGGCTCGACGCGATCGCCCCCCACCCCGACAGCCCAGCCTGCTTCCTGCTCTCGGGCGGCACCACCGGTCTGTCGAAGTTGATCGTTCGCACGCACAACGACTACGCCTACAACGTGCTCGCCACCTCTCGCGCCACCGGCATCTCCAGTGACTCCGTGTACCTCGGCACCCTGCCAGCAAGCCACAACTTCCCCCTCGCGTGCCCCGGCGTGTTGGGCGCGCTGTTCTTCGGAGGCAAGTCAGTCATGCTGCCGAGCCCTGAACCGGCCCGCGCCTTCGCCACGATCGCGCACGAAGGTGTGACCGTGGCGTCGGCCGTGCCGGCGGTCGCCCAGCGCTGGATCGACTACGCGAAGGAGAACGGCAGCGCGCAGCTCGAATCGCTCGAGGTACTCCAGGTCGGGGGCTCGCGCCTCGCCGATGAGCTCGCCGTCCGGGTGCGACCTGACCTCGGTTGCACCTTGCAACAGGTCTTCGGCATGGCAGAGGGCCTCATCAACATGACCCGACTCGACGACCCCGACGAGATCATCTGCACGACGCAGGGGCGCCCTGTCTCCCCGGCCGACGAAGTACGCATCGTGGATGCCGACGGCAACGATCTTCCCGACGGGGAGCCTGGGCTCATCCTCACCCGCGGCCCGTACACCCCGCGGGGCTACTATCTCGCCGAAGCGCACAACACGCGCGCCTTCACCCCAGAAGGCTGGTATTCCAGCGGTGACATCGTGGTTCGCCGGCCCGACGGCTACCTCGTGGTCCACGGCCGCGAGAAGGACATGATCAACCGGGGCGGCGAGAAGATCTCGGCGGAGGAGATCGAGAACCTGCTCTATCGCATCGAGGCGATCGATCTGGCCGCCGCGGTGAGCATGCCCGATGCCACGCTCGGCGAGCGCCTCTGTATCTACGTGACCCTGCGGCCCGACGCATCGCTCACGCTCGAGTACGTGCGCGAGACCTTCGCCGAGATCGGGATCGCTGCCTACAAGATGCCCGAGAAGCTGGTCGTGGTGGAATCACTGCCCCTGACGAAGGTCGGCAAGATCGACAAGAAGGCGCTGCGCGACGACGTCATCGGGCGGCTCTGACAACCGCCTGACGGTAGACAAGAAAGAGGGTGGGCACCCGCCAGGCGCCCACCCTCTTTCTGTTCTCGCAGAAGGTCAGAAAACGATCAGCGGTTTGATCGTCGTTCCGCGCTTGGAGTCCTCGAAACCCTGGTTGATGTCGGCGAACTCGTACTTCTTGATCAACTTGTCGAACGGGAACGAACCCTGCTTCCACAGCTCGATGAGCCGGGGAATGAAGACCTGAGGAACCGAACTGCCCTGCACCACGGTCTTGAAGGTCCAGCCCTTGACCAGCGAGAGCCCGATCTCGAACTCCACCTCGGTGCCCGGCGCCGCGGCCCCGACCAGAACCACAGTGCCCCGGATCCCCAGAGACTCCGCTGCGGTTCTGAGAACCGAAGGGATGCCCGTGGTGTCGACCGCGTAGTCGATGCCCTTGCCCGAGGTGATCTCGGAGATCCGTGCCGCGACATCCTCGCTCGAGGAGTTGATGGTGTCGGTGGCCCCGAGTTCTGTGGCGAGCTCGAGGCGGGAGTCGTGCACATCGATGGCGATCACCGTGGTGCAGCCCGCGATCCGTGCGGCCATGATGGCCGCCGAGCCGACCGCTCCCGTGCCGAAGACGGCCAGGCTCGATCCGGGGGCCGGCCGAAGTTCATTCAGCACCGTCCCGGCACCCGTGTTCAGGCCACAGCCCAGCGGGCCGAGAAGCTCGAGCGGAACATCGTCGTCGACCTTGATCACACTCTCTTCGACAACGTTCGCATAGGTCGCAAACGAGGACTGCCCGAAGAAGTGCGAGGAGATCGCGACACCGTCCTTGTCGGTGTAGGCCGTCGTGCCGTCGGTACGCCTGCCTCCGAAGTCGGCGGCGAAGAGGTTCTCGCAATAGGCCATGCGACCCGCACGACACTGGTCGCAGTGCCCGCAGTAGGCAGCGGCCAGCACGACGTGGTCTCCGGGCTTGACGGTGGTGACGAGATCGCCGACCGCATCGACGATGCCCGAGCCTTCGTGCCCCAGCACCGCAGGCAGCGGCGTCGGGTAGACCTGGTCGCGCACGATGGCGTCGGTGTGGCAGATGCCGACCGACACCATCCTCACCCTGACCTCGTTGTGGCGCAGCTCATCGAGCTCGAGCTCCTCGAGTTCGAGTTCCGCGCCCTTCTCCCGTGCGACGGCAGCAGTTACCTTCATCTCCGACCTTCCTAGAACGGGTACAGCTGGTCGGCGGGCTCGACGGTCACCCATTTGAGTTCGGTGAACTCGTTGATGACGGCCTGGCCACCATCGAAGCGCCCGTAGCCGCTGTTCTTCGTGCCACCGTAGGGCGCCTGTGCCTCGTTCTGCACGGTGGAGCCGTTCACGTGGATCACGCCGACCTGGATCCGCAGCGCCGCCTGCAGTGCGCGCTGGGCATCCCTGCCGAACACCGCACCCGACAGACCGTATTCCGAGTCATTCGCCACCTGCACAGCCTCTTCGAAGCCCGAGACGCGAACGATGGTCGTGATCGGCCCGAAGGTCTCTTCGTCGTAGATCTTCATCTCCGGTGTGACGTGGTCGATGATCGTCGGTCGCATGGATGCACCGTCGGCGTCACCGCCGGTGAGGATCGTCGCGCCCTTGGCCACGGCGTCAGCGATGAGCGCGTTGATGCGCGGGCCGGATTCAGCCACGATCATCGGCCCGACGATGCAGGCTTCGTTCGTGGCCGGGTCTCCGACTTCGAGCTCTGCTGCACTGGCAGCGAACTTCGCTACGAACTCCTCCGCCACGGACTCGTCGACGACAAAACGCTCCGTCGACATGCAGACCTGGCCCTGGTACAGGAACGAACCGAAGACGGCAGCCCTGACTGCGCTGTCGATGTCTGCATCGTCGAGCACCACGAACGGCGACTTGCCACCGAGCTCGAGCAGAACCGGCTTGAGGTGCTCCGCGGCCTTCTGCGCGATGATACGACCCACCTTGGTCGAGCCGGTGAAGTTGATGCGACGCACCGCCTTGTGGGCGATGATCGCCCCGACCACCTCGCCGGCGTCTTGGGGAGCATTCGTGATGAAGTTCAGCACGCCGTCGGGGAGCCCGGCCTCCTGGAGCGCCTCTGCGATGATCGCGTGCGACTGCGGGCTGGTCTCCGACGCGCGGAAGACCACCGTGTTGCCACACATGATCGGGTACGCAATGGCACGGGCTGCCAGCACGCCGGCTCCATTCCAGGGCGCCATGCTGAGCACGACACCGACCGGCTGCCGCACGGTCATCGAGAGTGTGCCCGGCTTGTCGGTGGGAATGGTCTGGCCCTGGATCTGCGTGACGAGCCCGGCTGCTTCGCGGAACAGGCTGACAGACAGGTAGGCGTTGAAGCCGGCCCACAGTCCGTTGGCGCCGACCTCGTTCGTCATGGCACCGATGAACTCGGGCGTGCGGCGTTCGAGGATGTCGGCTGCCTTGAGGAAGATGTTGCGGCGTTCGGTCGGGCCGGTCTGCGACCATTCCACGAAGGCCTTGGCCGCGGATTCGACTGCCGAGATTGCATCGCCGACGCTTGCGGCAGCTGCAGTGGTGACGACATCACCCGAAAGGGGATGGGTGCGGTCGAAGGTTCGACCCTCTGATGCATCGACGTGCTTGTTATCGATGATGAGTTGTGTCTGCACGATGGTGTTTTCCTTACCTGATCGACGTTGAAGGTAGTTCGCGAACATTATCTAACGTTTTCTCTACGGGACGCAATGAGTTGTCACATATATTCGGTGAGCTCCCACCGAGGCCCGCAGTCCACGCTCACAACCGAGTGGATTCCATCCACTCGGCAAGTCGATCAAGCGTGTCGACGGCAGCAGGCAATCCCGGCCGATCAAGGAATCCGTGAATCGTTCCGACCACGAACTCCAGCGTGACCGACACGCCCTCTGCCGCCAGCTGCGCGCCGAATGCCTCCCCCGAGGCGCGGAGATTGTCGGCTTCCGCGTTCACAATGAGAGTCGGGGGCAACCCTCCCAGCTGGTCGGAATTCGCCGGGAACGCAATGCTGTCACCCAGCGCTTGCTCATCCCCGACGAAGTTGAGGTTGAAGACGTCGACCATCCCCGGCGTGATCTGGTCGCTCGGCGCCAACGTCTGCAGGGCGGCGGCCGCCTCCGTGCCTGGGTCGGGCAGCTCGGAATGAACCAGAGGGTAGACGAGGATCAGGGATGCCGGCTGGGGTGCGCCCGTTTCGAGCAGCCGCAGGGCGACTCCCGCCACGAGGTTCGCCCCTGCGCTCGCTCCACCCAGGTGCACTCCCTCGGTCGGTACACCGAGAATGCCAGGATCCCCCGCAACACCGGCCAGCCACCCGGCAAGCACTTCGTCTGAGGGCACGGGGAACCTCACACCGTTGAGCGCCTTCTGGTAGTCCAACGCAAGGACGGGGATCCCACGGGACGCGAGTTCCAGCGCAACCCAGTTCGATTCGGGCATGTCGAGGTCGCCGGCGATGAACGCGCCCCCGTGCACCCACACGAGGCCGACGGTCGACGCCGCACCCGTTGTGTACCGGCGCGCCAGGACGGGCATCCCATGCGGGCCGTCGATCTGGACCTCGGTCACCGTCACGGCCGCCAGGTTCGGGTACCGCGATAGCAGCGATTCGGTGTCGATGTCGGTGCGCGGGTCTTCGGCTGGCCCGGAGGTCTCGAGCTGTTCGATCATCGCGCGACCGATCGCAGCGCCGGGATCGATGTCGCTCATGCTTTCACCGCCCCGGCGGCTGACTCGAGCAGATGATGCCGCTCGACGCGACGCAGAGCCTGCCGCGCCGGGTCGGGGACCGGTGCCGCCATGAACAGCAGCTGGGTGTACGGATGCTCGGGCCTGGCTGTCACCTGGTCACCGTCGCCGCTCTCGACGATCTCGCCGTGGTACATCACCGCGACCCGGTGGCTGACGTGCCGCACTACCGCGAGGTCATGCGAGATGAACAGATAGGCGACGCCCGTGCGTTCCTGGATCTCGATGAACAGGTCGAGCACCCGGGCCTGCGTGGAGAGGTCGAGCGCAGAGACGGGCTCATCGCAGACGATCAGCCGCGGCTCGAGGGCCAGAGCCCGGGCGATGGCGATTCTCTGGCGCTGGCCCCCACTGAATTCCCGAGGAAGGCGGTTGATCGCGTCGGGCGGGAGGTTCACCTGGTCGAGGAGATCCTGCACTCGACTCTTCGCCTGCTTCGTATCGACGCCACGTGCCGTGATGGGTTCACTGAGTATCTGGCCGACAGTCATGGCGGGGTTCAACGAACTGTACGGGTCCTGGAACACCACCTGGATCTCGGAACTCAGTTCGCGACGGGCGCGACGGGAGAGGGTTCCGATCTCGCGATCGCCATAGCGGATGCTCCCACCGGTCACCGGCGCAAGACCGAGGATCGCCCGGCCGAGCGTGGTCTTGCCAGACCCCGACTCCCCGACCAGGCCGACGGTCTCCCCCGGCTGGATGTCGAGCGACACGCCCTTGAGCGCCTGGAACGGCTTCTTGCCGACGCCCTTGCCGGGGTACGTCACTTCGAGGTCGCGAACGTCGAGAAGAGTCGTCATGATGCATCCTCCGCTGTGATGGAGACGAGTGGGGATCGCGCAGGGCCGTCTTCGAGAATGGAATCGAGGAGTGACTGCGTGTAGGGGTGCTGCGGGTTGGCGAAGATCGAGGCAGCAGTGCCCGACTCCACAATGCGGCCCGCCTGCATGACAGAGACCCGATCGCAGAGATCGGCGACGACGCCGAAGTTGTGGGTCACCAGCAGCACCCCGAGATTCAGTTCGCGCTGGAGATCACGAATGAGGTCGAGCACCTCCGCCTGCACGGTGACGTCGAGCGCGGTCGTAGGCTCGTCGGCGATCAGGAGCTCGGGGTCGCACGAGACGGCCCCGGCGATGAGTACGCGCTGCGCCATACCCCCTGACACCTCGTGGGGATAGGCGGCGAAGGTCCGGGCCGGGTCGGGGATGCCCACACGGGCAAGCAGATCCATCGCTCGTTTCTTCGCCTCTGCGCGTGAGAGCTTCAGAACGACCCTCATCGGCTCGACCAGTTGGCTGCCGATGGTGAACGAGGGGTCGAGGTTCGACATCGGCTCCTGCGGAATGTAGCCGATTCGCCCCCCGCGAACGGTGCGGAACACGCTCTCCGGCGCTCCGGCGAGCGAAACGTTCTCGAAGACGATCGAGCCAGAGACAACCCGCCCGCCTTCGGGCAGCAGCCCCAGCACAGAGAACGCCGTCTGCGTCTTTCCCGAACCCGATTCGCCGACGAGACCGAGGATCTCGCCACGGCGAATGGTGAGGTCGATCCCGTGGACGACCTCGATGACGGTGCCTTTCGGCTGGTCGTAGCCGACGACGATATCCCGGATGGCGAGGAGCGTGCCATCGGGAAGCGGCTCTGTCGGGGCAGCATCTGTCGACATTGCGTGCCCGACCGTCGCCTTCCTGCCCCGAACCTTCTTGCGCTTGGTGCCGGCCCGCTCCAGTTCGTCGCGCGCCACGTTGGCGACGAGCACGAGGGCCATCGATGTGAGCGCAATGGCGAGTGAGGGCCAGAGCATGAGGATGGGCGCGCGAAAGATGTTGGCGAAGCCGTCGTTGAGCATCGAGCCCCAGGTGGGAACGCTCAGGTCGCCGAGCCCGATGAACTCGAGGCCGGATTGGATGCCCAGGGCGATTCCGATGACGATGGCGCACTGGATGATGATCGGAGCTCGCACGACAGAGAAGATGTGCCGCCCAATGATCCGCGCGTCGCTCAGGCCAGAGACCCTCGCCGCATCGACGTAGAGCTCGTTCCTCACCGAGACGACGGAGGACTGCACCAGCCGATAGAACGCGGGCGAGAGGAGTGCACCGAAGATCGCCATGGCCAGCCAGACCGACGGGCCGATGATCGCTCGTGCTGCGAGCAGCACGATGACGGCCGGCATGGCCATCACGAGAGAGGTGACCCACGAGGCGACAGAGTCGAACGCACCACCGTAGTAGCCGGCGATGAGGCCGGCGGTGACACCGATGACCAACGCGACAACAGTGGCCAGCAGTGCCGCTCCAATGCTGATCTGGGTCGCCACCAGCAGGCGAGAGAAGATGTCGCGCCCGGCGGAGTCACCGCCGAGGAGGTGTTGCGGGCTCGGTGGCGCGAGGATGAGCTTCAAGGACGAGAGGTTCGGGTCATAGGGGGCGATCGCAGAGCCGAAGATCGCGACGAAGGCCACGAGGGCGAGAAAGGCGAGGGATGCCACCGCAACCGGATTGCGGAGCATCCGTCTGAAAAGACCGGATCGTGCTTGGCTGGTGACCGGCGCGGGCGTTGCATATTCGGTCATGACAGCCTCACTTTCGGGTTGATGGCGGCTTGGGCGATGTCGATGATGACGTTGACGACGACCACGACGATTGCGGTCACCGTGACCAGGCCCATCACGACGGGAATGTCACCCTTGACCGTGGAGTTCACGGCGAGCTGCCCGAGGCCGGGAATCGCGAAGACCTGCTCCACGATCACCGCCCCACCCAGCAGCCCGATGAACTGGATGGCGAGCACGGCGAGCGCTGGACCCCCGGCATTTCGCAGAACGTGCTTTCCGACGATTCGCGCTGGCCCGAGGCCACGGGCCCGCAGCGTGCGGATGTAGTCACGATTGAGAGTGTCTTTCACCGATCCACGAATCTGCTGCGCCAGCGCCGCGACCACCACCAGCGCCAGCGCCAGTATGGGAAGGGTGACAGAGGAGACCCATCCTGTGAACGACGTGGTGATGGGAATATACCCGGTCGCTTTGAACCACTTGAGGCCGACCGCGAAGACGAGCACCAGCGCCAGGGCCACCAGGAATCCGGGGATGGCGAATCCCAGCACCGAGACCACCTGCACCGCGCGGTCGACCCAGCCACCTCGTGTGGCGGCGAGCAGACCGAGCACCAGCGCGACGATCGCTGCCAGCAGGGTGGCACCGATGATCAGCGAGAGCGTGACAGCCAGGCGGCTGGTGACTCCCGTGGCAACGAGCTCGCCGGTGAACCACGAACGGCCGAAATCCCCGCGCACAGCGTGCGACAGCCAGTCGGTGTACTGCGCCCAGAGCGAGCGGTCAAGGCCCAGGGCGGAGGCCTTCTGGCTGACGAGCTCTGCACTCGCGTTTCGCCCCAGAATGCGCCGGGCGATGTCGCCGCCACTTGCATAGAGCAGTACGAACGCGATGCCGGAGATCACGAAGATGAGCACCGCGCCTGAGATCAGGCGACGCAGAATGAATCGGGTCACGGTATGGGGATTCCTAATCGTTCTAAAGGCATGCTAAGGGGGATCGACTGTCTGTCGACGGCCGATCCCCCGTCGCCGTGCGTGATCTAGCCCTTGGGCTTGAAGTCGTAGATCGCGGGTGAGGCGTTCGTCGGCATGACGGTGACCGACGTCTGCGCGTCAGAGGCGAACGACGACTTGACCCGGAAGAAGGGTGCGAACCAGGCCTGGTCGACGATGTACGTGTTCAGTTCCTTCGCCTTGGCAGCCTGCGTCGCCGTGTCTCCGTGCTGGATCGCCGAGATCAATTCCTCTGTCGTAGCATCGCTGGACTTGAATGGATTGAAGGTGGCGGTGGGCGACAACATGAACTGAATGAGTTGCCAGTCCGGGTTCTGTTCCAGCGCCATGAAGACCGCTGGGTACTTGGGAGCGACCATGTCGGAGATGTAGTTCTCAGGAGCCGTGTCGGTGTACTGCACGGTGATTCCGACATCGGCCAGCTGCTGGGCGATGATCGAGAACGAGGTCGCTCCCAGGACCACGGTGCTCGGCATGGAGATGGTGAGACCGTTTGCATATCCGGCCTGGGCGAGAAGTGCTTTCGCCTTGCTGGTGTCGAACGGGTACGCGTTGTCGAGCGCCGGGTCGTAGGCAGCGGAGGTCGCCTTGAACACCTGCGTGGTGACGTCACCGTTTCCCTGCTGCAGGGCCTGGAGAAGTCCCGGTCGATCGATCGCGTAGTTGATCGCCTGGCGCACCCGCACGTCGGCCAGCGCAGGGTTCTGCGTGCCGGCACGGTCGAGCAGCAGAAGTCCCTCGAAGTCGAGTTCGTTCAGGTTGAGGCTCCACCCGGCCGCTTCGACCTCGGGGAAGTTGAGGCTGTTGGGCAGGCGAACCGCGTTCGCTTCACCCGCCTTGATGGCGTTCACCGCGGCGGTCGGGTCGGAGATCACCTTGATTGTCAGCTTGTCGTAGTGCTGCAGATCGGGGTTCCAGTACTTCGGGTTCTTGGTGAACACGTAGCTGGTCCCGGTGACCGTCGAGGCGGTGTCGAGAACGTACGGCCCAGAGCCGATCGGGTTCGTCGCTGCGTCGGCAGCATCGAATGTCGCCGGGCTCTCGACGAGGCCCGCCTCTTTCGCGAGGTAGCTCACCATCGCGGGGTCTGGCTGTGAGAGCGTGATGACGATGGTCTTGTCGTCCGGGGCATCAACCGAGGCGACGTTCAGGAGATCTGTGGAGTAGGGACCGCCGCCCGATTTGAAACGATCGAGGTTCTGCTTGACGATTCCCGCCGTCAGGTGAGTCCCGTCGGTGAAGTTCACGTCGTCACGGATCGCGAGCGTCAACACCGTGTTGTCGGAGTTGTACGTGTAGCTCGTCGCCAGGAACGGCTCGATCGTGCCTTCGGCCGTCTGAAGCAGAAGCGTGTCGTACACCGACTGGTAGAAGAGCGATCGGTTGCCCCACTCCGCCTGCGTCGTGCTGAAGCTGTTCGGAGCGATGATCGTGCTGATCACGAGGGATGGTGAGGCGGTGTTTGTCGAATCGTCTGTCGCGGCACACCCTGACAGCGTCAGAGCGACGACTGCGAGAGCGGCTGCTGTGGCCTTCCAGCGGAACATCTTTGTCCTTAATTGTTGTTGCGCTCCGTCGATGGACCGCGTGTGATTGAGGAAGCTACCATGAATTTCTAGTGACCACTAGTTTTTCGTTGTTTTTCGTCTCAATCGTGAGCGGGGTCCCCAGACTCGTCGAGTCGGCTAGGGTGATGTTCTCCGAAAGTGAGGACCGGTGAGCGTGGCGAACGAAGCGACGGACGAAGCGACAGCTGCGATGGTTCCGAAGGGCCGACTTCGCGGTAGTTACGCGAAGACCGAGGCGACTCGCTCCGCGATCCTCGACTCTGCACTCGAGGTCTTCGCGCTGGGCGGCTATCGCTCGGGATCGCTTCGCGACATCGCGGTGCGCGTCGGAATGAGCGAGGCGGGTCTGCTGCACCACTTCAGCAGCAAGTCCCGGCTGTTGGAGGCGGTGCTTGAACGACGGGACGCCATGGCCGACCAGTTCGTACCGCGCCAGTCGATCGATGGCCCGACCTCCGTTCGGGGCCTGGTGGCACTGGCCCGGTACAACGCCTCGACTCCGGGAGTGGTCGAGCTCTACTGCACCTTGTCTGCCGAGGCGACCTCACCCGATCATCCTGCACACGACTACTTCGTGCGGCGATATGTCGTGACTCGAAACCTCCTCGCGGAGGCCTTCGCCGACCTCGGCACAAAGGGGCTGCTCAAAGACGGAGTGGATCCGGCCAGGGCAGCGAGTTCGACAATTGCGCTGATGGATGGCCTCCAGGTGCAATGGCTCCTGGATCGCACGGTTCTCGACATGGCCGACGAATTGCGTGTGCACCTCACGAACATCACCACGCTCGAACTCTGAGCCCGGCACCCGACCTCGGACCTCTTCCCCTGCTGGCTGTACGGTGCGAACAAATACCGATCACTCATTCGGTTTTGGTGTATGGTCCTTGATGTCGCCTGAATGACAGGCGCAGAGGACACGGGAGTCCCATGACGAACACTGGCTCTGCCGACACCGGCGGAAGAGAGACGGTCGGCCCTGCCGACGCACTGCACCGCACGAGCGCATTGGCGATTCTCTCTCAGCTCACACTGGACGAGAAGATCTCCTTGCTCGACGGATCGGACTTCTGGAACACCCAGGGCATCCCGAGGGTCGGACTTCCCTCGATCATGGTGACCGACGGGCCGCACGGCCTGCGCAAGCAGACGGCGGATGCCGACC
Organism: Subtercola frigoramans; assembly: GCF_016907385.1. Lineage (NCBI taxonomy): Bacteria > Bacillati > Actinomycetota > Actinomycetes > Micrococcales > Microbacteriaceae > Subtercola > Subtercola frigoramans. The sequence goes on from NZ_JAFBBU010000001.1 coordinate 3,628,945, forward strand.
ATCTGGGCCTGAACGGCTCACTGCCCGCCACCTGCTTTCCTTCGGCCGCCGGAATCGCATCGAGCTGGGACACGACCCTGATGCGCAGGGTCGGCGAAGCACTCGGCGACGAGTGCAGGGCTGCCGATGTTGCTGTGCTTCTCGGCCCCGGCGTCAACATGAAGCGGTCACCGCTGTGCGGCCGCAACTTCGAGTACTTCTCTGAAGACCCCCTCATTGCCGGCACACTGGCTGCTGCATTCACGGCAGGAGTGCAGAGTAAGGGCGTAGGGGTTTCGCTGAAGCATTTCGCGGCGAACAACCAGGAGACCGAGCGGATGACCGTGTCGGTCGACGTCGACGAACGCACTCTTCGCGAGATCTACTTTCCGGCCTTCGAGACCGTGGTTCGCGAGGCCACCCCGTGGACGGTCATGTGCTCGTACAACCGCATCAATGGCACCTACGTCTCAGAAGACCACAGGCTGCTCACCAGCGTGCTGCGCGACGAGTGGGGCTTCGCGGGCCTTGTCATCTCCGACTGGGGCGCGGTCAACGACCGCGACAGGGCGGTCGCGGCAGGGCTCGACCTGGAGATGCCCGCCTCCGGGGGATCCGGTGCCACCCGCGTCAACGACGCGATCACGGCGGGAACGCTCAGCGAATCTGACGTCGATTCTGCCGTTCTGAACGTTCTCACGCTGGTTGCAAGATCTCAGGATCGCGAACCACTCGAGGCATTCGACGTGGGCGCCCACCACGAACTTGCGCGCGAAGCCGCCCAGGCGAGCGCGGTCCTGCTGAAGAACGACGGCGGAATCCTGCCGCTGTCGAATCAGGGGGGTCCCATTGCCGTGATAGGCGAGTTCGCCCGCACGCCGCGTTACCAGGGCGCCGGCTCGTCTCTCGTGAACCCGACCTCCGTCGACAACGCACTCGATGGCATCCGTGGTGTTCTGGACGGAGGGCGCGAGGTACTGTTTGCACCCGGCTACGAGATCGAGTCTGAAGGCAGCGACGCGGCTCTCATCGACGCTGCCGTCGCGGCCTCCTCGAACGCTGCCGTCGCCGTGGTGTTCCTCGGGCTGCCACCCTCGTATGAGTCCGAGGGATACGATCGCGAGCACATGGAGCTGCCCGCCAACCAGCTGGCTGTACTTCACGCCGTTGCCGAGGCCAACACGAACGTCGTCGTCGTACTCTCCAATGGTTCAGCCGTCACCGTCTCGGGCTGGCAGCACCTGTCGAAGGCCGTTCTCGAAGGCTGGCTGATGGGCCAGGCCGGCGGGAGTGCGACGGCCGAACTCCTCTTCGGTCTTGTCTCCCCCTCGGGCAAGCTCGCCGAGACGATCCCCGAGCGTCACCTCGACACCCCGACGATCGGCAACTTCCCCGGCGAGCGCGGCGTGGTGCGCTACGGGGAGGGGCTGCTCATCGGCTACCGCTGGTACGACACCCGTGACCTCTCGGTCTCGTATCCATTCGGGCATGGACTCACGTACACGACGTTCGGCTATTCAGGTCTCTCGGTTGCGGTCGACTCAGACGGTCCGGAGCCGCGGGTCGTTGTTCGGCTCACGGTGACGAACACGGGAGAACGCGAGGGTTCAGAGATCGTGCAGGTCTACGTGACCGATCCTGAGGCGACTGTCGAGAGACCGGCACAGGAACTCCGAGGCTTTGCTCGCCTCACGCTCGCCCCCGGCGAGAGTTCACCCGTCGAGATCGACCTGACGGCACGCGCGTTCGCCTTCTGGGACGTGGCCCACCAGGGTTGGACGATCGAAGGCGGGGAATTCGGCGTTCTCGTCGGCGCCTCCAGCCGCGACATCCGTCTCTCGACGACCATCCAGCTGACGGGCACCGATTCTCTGCCAACGCTGTCGAAGGAATCCTCTGTCGACGAGTTCTTCGCTCACTCGCAGGGACGACAGTGGCTCGAGGAGCGCCTGAGCGGCACCGGATTCGGTGACATGCTTCTCGACGAACAGCACGGCCGGATGCTGCGGGCAATCCCGCTGGTTCGCCTGTCACGGTTCCCCGGGGCAGCATTCTCCGAGGCCGAACTCGACGAGGCGATTGCGGGCTTCGAGGCCTGATCCGACCCGGATCCGGCCCGCATCCGGCGCAGATTCGACGCTGATCCGGCCACTGCTTCTGCCGCCGCTATGTCTAGGCTCGGAGGCGTGACCGAATTCGCAACGACTGCTCCCACACCTCTGCACGACCCCTCGGAACATTCGCCAGACATCGTGATCGTCGGGGGAGGTCACAACGGGCTCGCCGCGGCGGCCTACCTCGCACGAGCCGGCCTGTCGGTGACGGTGCTCGAGCGGCTGGCCCACACGGGAGGGGCCGCTGTCTCGACTTCGCCGTTCGAGGGTGTGGATGCTCGCATCTCCCGCTACTCGTACCTGGTCAGCCTGCTCCCCCAGAAGATCGTCGACGACCTCGGTCTTCGCCTCAGCTTCGCCGAGCGCCGCTATTCGTCGTACACACCGGTTCCCGGTGGAGACGGCGGCCTCCTCATCGACACCCACGACGCGGCGGCAACGAGGGCGTCGTTCGAATCGATCGGCGCGGGTGACGATGCCGAGCTCTTCACCCTCTTCTACGAACACTGCGCCCAGCTCACCGGCGCCCTCTGGCCGACGCTCACCGAACCGCTGCTGCGCCGCAGGGATGCCCGAGCCCTGGTCGGGCACGACGAGACCTGGGAGGCGATGATCGAACGACCCATCGGCGACGTCATCGAGCGGCACCTGCAGAACGATCTCGTGCGCGGCGTCATCCTCACCGACGCGCTGATCGGCACGTTCGCGCGCGCCACCGACCCGGGCCTCGCCCAGAACGTCTGCTTCCTGTATCACCTGATCGGAAATGGAACGGGCCTCTGGAACGTGCCCATCGGTGGCATGGGTGCCGTCACCGATGAGCTTCTTCGTGCAGCAAGCGAGGCCGGAGCCACGATCGTGACGGGGGCGGAGGTCCTCGCGATCGACGGCGGTTCAGCATCCGTGCCCGCGACTGTGACCTATGCGGCAGCAAGCGGCGAGCGCGTGACCGTTGGGGCAGAAACCGTGCTGGCGAACGTCGCCCCCGCCGAGCTCGAACGTCTGCGCGCACCTTCCACTCCGCCCGCCGCCCCACCCGCCGGATCGACTGGGCTTTCGGCGGAGCTGGGCCGACATGAGCGCAATACGGGACCAGTCTCGCTCAGCTCCGCCGAAAGTCCCGAGGACTCGGACACGGGCACGGACTCGGTCCCGGCCGCGCCCGAGGGAGCGCAGGCGAAGGTCAACCTGCTGCTCACCCGCCTGCCGCGCGTTCGCGACTCCTCCCTCACACCCGAGGCGGCCTTCGGCGGCACGTTCCACATCAACGAGACATACTCCCAGCTCGACCGGGCCTACTTCCAGGCCGCGAGCGGCAGCCTGCCAGAACCGCTGCCGTGCGAGATCTACTGCCACAGCCTGGCTGATCCGAGCATCCTGTCGCCTGCCCTGCAGGCCGCGGGCGCCCAGACGCTCACCGTCTTCGCCCTGCACACGCCGCATCGGCTCATCACCCGCGAGAGCAACGACGCGTTTCGTGCCGAGGTGCAGGCTGCGGTGCTCGCCTCGCTGAACAGCGTTCTCGCCGAACCCATCGAAGACTGCCTGATGCGAGATGCGAACGGCCAACCGTGCATCGAGACCAAGACCACCCTCGACATCGAAGACGCGCTCCGGATGCCCGGAGGCAACATCTTCCACGCGCCCCTCTCGTGGCCCTTCGTCGACGACGATGCCACCCTCAACACCCCCGCCGAGCGGTGGGGAGTCGAGACCGCCGACCCACGGATTCTACTGTGCGGCTCGGGGTCACGCCGCGGCGGTGCGGTCAGCGCGCTGGGTGGCCACAGCGCGGCGATGGCAGTGCTCGAAGCGCGCGCGTCCGTGCCACATCCCTAGTCATCGCGTTCCTCCGGCCACAGGGAGAACCCCACGCAATCACGCCACCGGCCCGGCAGATGTCGACGCGCACCAGCGGCAGGTAGCCTCACTCCATGACCATTGTCGACAACGCCATCTACGTCGACGGCCGGCGCGCAGTCGAGCCGCGCAACCTCGAAGAGACGTTCGAGGTGATGCGCGAGAACCACGGCGTGGCCTGGATCGACATGTTCCACCCCGACAAGGCCGAACTGCAGCAGGTCGCCGACGAGCTCAGCCTGCACCACCTCGCGGTGACCGACGCACTGACCGGGCACCAACGGGCCAAGCTCGAGCGCTACGGCGACACTCTGTTCATCGTGCTACGGCCCGCGAAATACCTCGACGACACCGAGAAGGTGGAATTCGGCGAGGTGCACCTCTTCATGGGTCCGGACTTCGTCGTCTCGGTGAAACACGCCGATTTTCCTGACATCGGGGCTGTGCGCAGGCGCCTCGAGGGTGAGCCCGAACTGTTCGCGGCGGGGCCCCATGCCATCGTCTACGGCATCATGGACTACATCGTCGACGGCTACGCCCCGGTCATTGCGGGCCTGCAGAACGACATCGACGAGATTGAGGACCAGCTCTTCAACGGCGATCGCGAGGTCTCGCGGCGCATCTACGATCTGCTGCGCGAGGTCATCGACTTCCAGCGCGCGACCCGGCCCCTCGACGAAATGCTGCGCCCCCTGCTCGACGACTTGAAGGACGACGCCGACCTCGAGATCCGGCGCCACCTCCGCGACGTGCTCGACCACGTTCTGCGCATCATCGATCGCTCGGAGGCTCTCCGCACTCTTCTCGAGAACTCCCTGACGGTGCACTCCACCCTCATCGCCCAGAAGCAGAACGACGAAATGTCCCGGATGACCGAGACCAGCCTTGCGCAGGGCGAACAGGTGAAGCGCATCTCCGCCTGGGCTGCGGTGCTCTTCGCCCCGACACTGGTCGCCGCGATCTACGGGATGAACTTCACCAACATGCCCGAGTTGAAGTGGTTTCTCGGCTACCCCTTCGCCGTGGCACTCATGCTCGGCTCCGGCGTCGCCCTCTACGTGGCATTCAAGCGTCGCGGCTGGCTCTGACCGCTCGAGCTTCGCACTCCTCTTTCTTTTCCTCCCGCCGCTCAACGCTCCAGCCACCCGGGCCCGCAGCCCGATCCCGCCGCAGCACGGCCCCGCCCCAGTCCGGCCCAACCCCAGCACGGGCAGGTAAAATCGCTGCGTGGCCGTTTCGAAGATCATCCTGTACTACGCCTTCGTGCCACTGCCCGACCCCGAAGCGATTCGGCTCTGGCAGCGTGATCTCTGCGAGAGCCTGGGCCTCCGCGGCCGCATTGTGATCTCCACACAGGGTATCAACTGCACCCTCGGCGGTGAACTCTCGGCGATGAAGCTCTATGTGCGCAAGACCCGTGAGTACACCGGGTTCGCCGGCCTCGACGTGAAGTGGAGCGATGGCCGCGGCCTGGCGGCAGACCCATCGGCCGACACCGAGGCGGGCCGGCCGATGCTGCTCTCGAGCGCCGTCGCCCCGCACGGCTACTCTGTCGACTTCCCCCGGCTGAGCGTGAAGGTTCGCGATGAGATCGTGAGCTTCGGCGCCCCCGGCGAACTGAGGGTGGATGATCGCGGTGTCGTGGGTGGTGGCACCAAGCTCTCGCCGCGAGACCTCCACACCCTCGTCGATGCGCAGAAAGCCGCGGGCGACGAGGTCGTGTTCTTCGACGGGCGCAACTCCTTCGAGGCCGAGATCGGGCGCTTCGACGGCGCGATCGTGCCCGAGGTGAGCAACACCCGAGAGTTCGTCGCCGAACTCGACAGCGGCAAGTACGACCATCTGAAGTCGAAACCGGTCGTCACCTACTGCACCGGCGGTATCCGTTGCGAAGTGCTCTCCTCGCTGATGGCCTCGCGCGGGTTCGAGCACGTGTACCAGCTCGACGGCGGCATCGTGCGCTACGGCGAGACCTTCGGTGACACCGGCCTCTGGAAGGGGTCGCTGTATGTGTTCGACAATCGCCTCTCTGTTAATTTCTCTCCGGATGCCCGGCCCATCGGTTCGTGCTACCGCTGTGGTTCGCCCACCAGCTCGATGCAGAACTGCGCCGACCCCTCGTGCCGCGCCCAGCTGGTGATCTGCGACGACTGCTCCTCCACAGCACTGGCAGTCTGCGAGCTTCACAGCGCTTCCCTTACAAGCCCTCCTCTCGGCTGAACGCTCGACGTAGGCTGGCCGCATGAGTACTCCTCCGATCCAGACCAAGGCCGACGAACTCCTCCGACTGCACCTGTCACCCGACATCCTGTCGGTGGTGAACGTGTGGGACGCGGTCAGCGCAAAGGTGATCGCCGACATTCCCGAGACTAGGGCTCTCGCGACGGCGAGCCACAGCATCGCCGCGCTGTTCGGCTACGCCGACGGAGAGCAGATCCCGGTCGACCTGATGATCGACATGGTCGGCCGCATCGCCGCGTCGACGCGCCTGCCGGTCTCCGCCGACCTAGAAGCGGGCTACGGTGCCCCGGGTGAGACGGTTCGAAAGGCGATCGGAGTCGGCATCGTCGGCGCCAACCTCGAAGACCAGATGAAACCGTTCGGCGAAGCAGTGAGCGCAGTTGCCCAGGTCGTGGCGGCCAGCCAGGCCGAGGGTATCGATTTCGTGCTCAATGCCCGTACCGATGCCTTCCTTCGGGCGGGGGATCGCCCCCACGAGGTGGTCGTTGACGACGCCATAACGCGAGGGCGGGCCTACCTCGAGGCCGGGGCCTCCTGCGTGTTCGTACCCGGCAAGCTCGATGCCGTCACGGTCGAGCGGCTGGTCGGCGGGCTCGGTCGGCAGCGCGTCAGCGTGATCGGCATTCCCGGCTCGCTTTCGCCCTCGGTCTTCGAAGAACTCGGCGTCGCGCGGATCTCCTACGGCCCGTGGAGCCAGCGCGTCGCGCTCACCGCCCTGGCCGACCTCGCCGTCACCCTCTACGGCAACGGTTCACTTCCCGACAACGCGCGCGCACTGAACTGACCTCCTGGCTGACGGAGTCACTCGACTGCTGCGTCCGGGCCAGGCCTCAGCGCCAGTATCAGGCGGCGAGGGCTTCCCGCGCATTCACCGACCTCGAGGCGCGCGCAAGGGCACGGCGCGCCCGTCGGCGTTCGCGCCGCTCCGAGGAGAAGACCCGCGCGTCCGAACTCGACAGCGCGAAGAGCACGAGAATGTCGAAGGAGAGGTTGATGAGCCCAGTCGCAAGTGTCACGTTGACCCGGGTCTGAACGAAATCGATGGCCACTATGGCGACCGCGAACAGGCTGAGCGTCATCGCCGTGAATCTCGCCCAGTTGTACCCCAGGAACATCAACTGGGCGAGCAGGAAGTACCCGACAACCGCTGCGATCGCAAAACCGACAACGATCCAGAGCACCAGATCGGCAAACTGGGCGCTCTCGACGGTGTTGCCCGAGGGGAGGTCGACGACAATCGACTTCACCGAATCGGCCCAGCCGGCGAAGATGGCGATGACGGTGGTGAGTCCGACGACTCCACGGATGACCATGATGAGAAAACTGATGTAGATCGAGATGGGCCGTTTGACCCGGTTCGAGGAGCCCGAATTGCGCGCGGTGTCGAGAACCACGCGGCCCAGCCGGGTGGCGTCGGCGGGGATCGGCGCATCCGTCACCTCTGCTGCCTGTTCTACGCCCTCAGCCGACACCGGAACAGCACTGAGATCGATGATCGGAAGATCGCCGTCGGTGGTGATCGCGTCACCACCTCCGTTCACCGAGTGATAGCCCGTTGAGAAGTTCTTGATGACAGAGAACCTCCCGTCAGGGTTTGCCTCGCGCAGGGTCGAGACAATGTGATCCCGCTCCTTGTCGGTCTCCTTCTCGATGCGGTGCGTCACCTGGAGGGTGAACAGCGAAAGGCCGACGTTGCGGTCGTACGTGCCCGCGGCCATCCACTCGGCCTCATAACCACCGGGTAGCAACCAGTCACCGGGGGTCTTCCAGAAACGTACGTGGTGCCGTTTCGCAGGGTTTCCAGCGACCTCCTGCTGGTAGGTGAAGTCCTGCATGTTGCCGAACAAGTAGAGGGGGCTCACGGGAGCATCGGAATAGCTGCGCCGGAAGAGCGTCGACGTCACGATGCGGAGCGAACTGCGAAAGCCGACGTCGTCGGCCCGATGCCAACCCGCCGCGAGCATCGCCGTGTGCAATTGCGCTTCAGAACCGAACAGCGCGAGGTTCACGGGGTCACCGAGAAGACCCTCGTTGGTGCGGGCCCGGCCGATGAAGTAGTCGGGCACATAGATGAGGGTCAGCATGCTGTGGATGCGCGGCAGCAGCAGGTAGGCGAGCAACAGCCAGAAGATCAACAGGAACCAGATGTACTGCAGCCCATTGCTCACGGACTCTGTGAGAACGAGGTACGCGAGCCAGCCGGCCGCGATGGCGCCGAGGAAGAAGTAGATGGTGTCGAGGAATGCCATGATCGAGCGTCGAGGGCGACGGGGGACGGCGGGCGACGGTTCCGCCGTGCTCACGCTGGCTGACATGAGTCAACCGTAGGGCACGACGCTGTCACAGCGCATCCACTGCGAGCGGCGCGGAGCATTTCATGAGTCAATGGGGCAAGCCTGGCGATACGCGAGGCTTGCCTGATTAGGCTGGGAGCATGTTCAGAGCACTGGTGGTCGACAGAGATACCCCTCCCACACTTCGCGACGTCGACGACGACTTTCTCCCTAAAGCCGACGTCACCATTGCGATCGAATACTCCAGCGTCAACTTCAAAGACGGACTCGCTCTCAGCCAGAACGGTGGCGGAGTGGTGCGTACCTTCCCGTTGGTTCCGGGGATCGACCTCGTCGGCACTGTCGAGCACTCCGCAGACCCGGTATTCGCCGTCGGCGAGCGCGTCATCCTCAACGGAGACGGCATCGGGGAGAAGTACTTCGGCGGGCTGGCTGAACGGGCGCGCGTTCGATCAGACGCCCTGGTCGCGCTGCCAGACGGCCTCACGGCGGAGCGCGCCGCCGCAATCGGTACCGCCGGATTCACCGCGATGATCGCCGTTCTGGCCCTCGAACGGAACGGGGTCGTGCCGGGTTCGGGAGAGATCCTCGTCACGGGGGCCGCCGGCGGCGTGGGCTCCATCGCCATCGCCCTGCTCGCGGGGCGCGGTTACACCGTGGTGGCGTCGAGCGGGCGCGCGGAGACCGAGGGCGCGTACCTTCGCGGCCTGGGCGCAACCACCGTGATCGATCGTTCCGAGTTCTCCGAGGCGGGCAAGCCCCTGCAGAAGCAGCGGTGGGCTGGCGCGATCGACTCGGTCGGCAGTTCGACGCTCGCGAATGTGCTCGCCCAGACGAGCTACGGCGGCACCGTCGTGGCGTGCGGCCTCGCGCAGGGCGCCGACCTTCCGACGACAGTGATGCCGTTCATCCTTCGCTCGGTGACCCTCACCGGGGCCAACTCGGTCGAGGCGCCGGCAGCTCTTCGCAAACAGGCTTGGGCGGCCCTGGCGAACGAACTCGACGGCGAACTGCTCGACTCGATGACCACCACGATCGGCCTCAGTGACGTCATCGCCACAGGAGCCCAGATTCTGGCCGGCTCGATTCGGGGGCGAACCGTGGTCGACGTTCGCTGCTGACAAGACGAGACGCACCCTGACACCCGAACTGGGTTGCTGAGCAAACTTCACTACTGAGCAAATCTCGGGTACGATCAGTGGATGCCCGAGCCCACCCCTTCGTATTCGGTCGGCATCGCCCGGTTGCCGCGGTCTGCGCTGCGACAGTCTGCGCGAACCTCCTCCCAGTCACAGGAGCAACACGTCCCGGGCCACGATACGGGCAGACCCGAGCACCCGACGGCCAATGAGACATCATGGTGGCGGCGCGCACCTGAACGGATCTTCGGTGACTCCAACAGGATCGTCGCAATCGACGTGACGCGTGGACTCGCCCTGGTGGGCTCTGCAGCGCTGCTCGCGCTCCCTGATCTGCTGTTATCGGTGTCGAATGGCACCGGTCTCGCTAGCAGCGAAGAGCCTTTTCCGGGCGCTGTCCCTCGAGCCCCGGTGCCGCCGTCGATTGTGGGCTTCAGCTGGAGCGCGAACGTCTCGATGCTGACTCTCATCCCCGCCGTTGTGGTGCTGCTCTTCGCCGTGAGTGCCGGTCTGTCGGTGTCCCTGTCAGCAGGGGGGCGTCAGCCCCTTCCCGGCCCGCGCGGCGTGCAGGTTCGCCTCCGACTCCTGTTCCGGGCTGTCGTGTGCTTCGGCGCCGGCGCCGCCCTCGTGGCGTTGTCTGACGTGGTGATCGGTCACTCGGCGACCAAAACAACCGGAATCCGCGGGGTGATGGCCGCGCAGCTGGCCGCGCAGCTGGCCGCGCAGCTGGGAGGGGCCCTGCAGGTGATCGCAGCGCTGACTGGTGTTGCCATCGTGATGGTCCGTTGGCCGAAATGGCTCCTCTTCACGATTTCGGGCATTCTCGCCGTCGTTCCACCGATCGTCACGAGCATCTTCGACACAACCGGTTCTGTTGCGCCATCCGTGTTTTCACAGCGGCTCGGCTCGCTCGGTCTTGACCCAGCGTCGTTTGCCCGCGCCGCCTTCGCGTCGAGCACGCTCGGCACGCCGACGGTGCTCTGGATCGTTCTCTTCATCGTCGGCCTCGCCATCGCAAAGCTCACTCTCACGCGCATCGTCACGCGACTGGTTTTGTGGGGCGCAGGGGGCCTCACAGCAGGAGTGGGCCTCGGTGCGAGCTGGGCCCTCAGCCACTCTGCGGCAACACCACCCAGTGCTGTCGGAGTGCTCGCCAACGCGCCTGCCAGCTCGAACGTCTTCGTGTTCGTCGGGGTCTGCGGATCTGTGATCGCCGTGGTTGCCACACTTCTCCTCGTCGCTCCCGCACTCCGCTGGGGGCTCGCCCCCCTGGCTGCGACTGGCTCTCTCGCACTGACCGGTTCGATCCTGCTCGTTGTCGGGGCCATGGTCTCTGTTGCGGCCCAGCGTGATCTGCCCCCGAGCGCCAGCCTGTTCGGGGTCGCAGCCGTGCCCGTGTTCTGTATTCTCTGGCGGTTGCTGCTCGGTCGGGGTCCGCTCGAGCGCCTCGGGCGCGGCATTGAACGTGCCATCTCAGCAGAAGCAGCGACAGACGAACCTTCTGGGCTTCTACCTGCTAAGCCTGTGCCTGCTGAACCCACAGCGGTGCTGCCGGCAATGACTGAACCGCGGGCAGAGCGTGCGCCCCGGGTTCGTGAACCGAGATCCCGCAGCGCCATTCGCCAGAAGCGCCCGGCACGCCGTGAAACTCCGACGGTCAGACCCTCCCTTCCTGCACCCGATGTCTCTCCCGAGATCGGTGTACGCACCAACTGGAGCCCCGGGCAGACCCTCGGCAGGTCGCCGTTCTGATCTGCCAGCACTTCGACATAAGGGCTCTCCGCCCCGGAATCCGAACCCCATGCGACCCGAAAACCACATAAGGCGACTGCTGGGCGCAAGCGATCGCCTCCCTGCCGGCCCACTGGAACGACAGCTCATCGACGAAGCGATTTCGCTCGCCGATGCACTAGGCGACCAGCGACTGGGCTACGAGGCGCGCCTTCGACTGATCCGCTCTGCTGCGCTGACGGGAGACTCGGCCATCAGTAACACCGCCCTCACGCACTGCCGACGGCTCCACCTCTCAGATCCGACGACATTCCCTGCCCGGATCGGTGACCTCGACCTTGTGCATGAGCCACCCGCAATTTCGCGCGAAGAAGACCAGGAGCATCCCGTCACAGGCGGACCGGCTGCCCGCGACCGGTGCGACGATGCCGCCGGAGCCACTGCGCTCCGAGCTGCGCCGCCACCGGTACCGATCGCGCTCGAAGACGCACCTGCGTGGCTTCAGCGGGCCCGTGAGCGGGCGACGATCGGCGATGACGAAGGTGCCCGGTCTGCCATCGCCCGCTGCCGCGACTGCCTCGACGCCCCAGCCCGGCCGGGGACAATGCGGTCGGGCATCGCGCGTCTCACGGCCGAGCTCTATGCTCTCGAGATTCGGATGGCCGTCGAGCGTGGTGATCTCGAGCAGGCAGAGCGCCTGTGCTCGTGGCGCGTCGACGTACTCATCGAAGACGAGCGGCTCGACCTTGCTGAAGTGGAGCTCCAGCTCGGACTGCTTCTCTTCGGGGTCGAACCGCAGGTACGGCGAGGCGATCTCGAACGGGCTCTGGGCGAGGCGCGACGAAAGGGATTCGATGCAGAGGCACAGGTGAGCATCCTGACCGCCCTCGCCGAGCTGAGAGTGGCAGAAGAGGCCGTCGACCTTCTTCTCACAGCCATCAAGCTCTGCGGCTACCAGCCCGACGATGAGAGGGTCCAGAGACCCCTCTACCACCTTGCCCGTGCGCAACTCGCAGTCCACAACCGTGATGGAGCCCGAGCGGCCCTCGACAGGCTGTTGCGGCATCCGCTTGACCGGGCATTTCGGGCCAGTGCACTTCTGATGCGGGCCCGTGCGCTCGGCTCTGAACGTGACCTATTGGGTGCACGGGGGTGGTTCACGGCGCTGGCGCAGCCGAGAACAGGGGGCCACCGGGATGCCCGGCGTCTGCTCGAGGCGATCGCCGATGCTGACCGGGCACTCGTTCTGAGCCTCGAACTCGGGTACAGCCTGGGCATCATCGAGGCCTGTGGTGTTCTCGCACTGCTTCTCGAAGATCTGGGAACGGCCCCCGGAGTGATCGAAGCGTGGCGACGGGCTCTCGCCGAGTCGGAGCAGATCTGCCATCCACATTCCCCCTTCCTGAGGTTTCGCCTCGCCCGAGCCCTCATTGCTGCGGAGCGCGGGCCAGAAGCCTGCGCAGAACTGACGGAGGTATTCGCGTTCGTGGTCGAGATGGGGTTGCCTTCGACGGAGCGCAGCGAGATCCTCTACTGGCTGGGGCACGCGCAGAGACTCGCAGACGACGACAACGCAGCCTACGCAAGCTGGAGCGCGGCGCTTTCGCTCACCAGCTCGGCGCAGGCGCCGCGACGAGCGGTGAGGCTCGGACTCGCGCTGGGCCGGCTGTTGCTCGACGAAGGCGACCAGTCAGCCGTCGATGTCCTGGCCCACGCGGTGCGTTGTGCGCGCCTTCTTCCCCCCGGATCGTGGGAGATCGTCGACACGCTTCATCTCCTCGGCCAGGCACAGTGCGCCAGCGGGGACCGCGCCGGCCTCGATGCTCTGGATGAAGCGATCGACCTGGCCGCCGACTTCGCCTTCGATGTGGACGGGTTGCTCGCGAACATCACGGAGTCACGCGCTCACGCCCTCGATGACCTCGGGGACGACGACGACGCAGTCCGCACTGCCTCGCGCGCGAGTGCTCTCTACGAACGGATGGGGCAACGATCATCCGCCGGGCATGCCAGTCTCTTCACAGCGCGGTTGTTGAGATCAGTCGGCCAGCTCACCGAGGCAGAACCGTGGTATGAACGAAGCGTCGAGCTCCTCTCGGCGGAGGGTGCGGTCGCGCGGGTCGCCGACAGCGAACTCACGGTGGTGCGAAAGCAGAGACGGTCGGCCCTCGGCCGGACTTCGCACTGACTCGAGGCTGGCGCAGCCCTCCACAGCGGGCATCATCTGCCTGCCCGAGCTTTCAGTCGGCCGCGATCTCCTGTGCATCAGACGCTTCGAGCGGCGGTAACCGCAGCGCCTTGAGAAGACTCAACGAATGACGGGTCGTGACGATGATGCGCGAGAACTCCGAATCCTGCAGGTCGATGACCACCGACGTACGCGTGCCCTTGATCAGCAGAAAGTCCTTGCCGTCGTGATACTTCCAGGAGCCGACGGCCAGCGTGAGCGGAATCGCGGTTCCCGGCGCGCGAATGCCGCGCACCCAGACCCACGGGTCGTCGGTGAGGGCGGCCGACCGGATGTTCTCCAGCGGCACGTCGATGTCGCTGCGTCGCAACGACATGATCTTCTCGGCTCGCGTCAACCTGATCTCGAGGCGATCGGGGTGAACGAACAGAACTGACATGACTCTATTTTGCCGGTGATTCCCGTGCAGCGGAACGAGCCGCGCCCGGGAGCGCAGACACGATACGGTCCATCGCACTGTCGTCGAGGGCGGCAGAGACGAACCAGGCCTCGAAAACAGACGGAGGCAGCGAGACGCCCGCGTCGAGCATCGAGTGGAAGAACGGTGCGTAGCGGTACGACTCCTGCGACTGCACCTCGGCGTAGGTGCGCGGCCCACCTGCAGAGAAGTCGCCGAACGCGAAGCTGAAGAGACTTCCTGCCCGCTGCACAGAATGCGCGACACCCTCGGCGTCAAGTGCTTCCGAGACGGCCTTCGAGATGAGGGATGCTGCACTGTCGAGCTTCGCATAGACGCTCTCATCAGCCAATCGCAGGGTCGCAAGCCCTGCCGCCACGGCAACCGGGTTACCCGAGAGTGTTCCGGCCTGGTACACCGGGCCGAGTGGTGCCAGGTAGTCCATCACATCTGCCCGACCGCCGAGCGCCGCCAGTGGCATACCGCCGCCGACGACCTTGCCGAAGGTGAAGAGGTCTGGAGCGTACGGAGTCTCGGAATTCACGTGCGCGGAGGTAGACGTCTCGAGGCCCCACCAGCCGGCTGGGCCGACCCGGAAACCGGTGAGAACCTCGTCCACGATGAGGAGGGCCCCATTCGCATGCGCAATGTCAGCGAGTGCGGCATTGAAGCCGGGATCAGGAGCCACGACCCCCATGTTCGCCGCAGCCGACTCGGTGATGACGGCCGCAATCGCGCCCTCGTGCGCGGAAAACACCGCCCGAACCGCGTCGAGGTCGTTGTACGGCAACACGAGGGTCTGGGCCGCTGTAGCGGCCGTGACACCGGCAGATGCCGGCAATGCCAGCGTTGCCAGCCCCGATCCGGCCTCGGCCAGGAGGGAGTCGGAGTGGCCGTGGTAGTGACCGGCGAACTTCACGAGAATGTCGCGCCCAGTGAACCCCCTCGCCAGACGGATGGCGGTCATTGTCGCTTCTGTGCCGGTGGAGACCAGGCGCACCTTCTCGACCGGCGATACCCCAGCTGACGACATGCGTGCGCGAATGGCCTCGGCCAACTCGGTCTCGCCGGGCGTTGAAGCGCCGAACGACAATCCACGCGCCGCCGCCGCCTGCACGGCCGCGATGACCTCGGGGTGGGCGTGCCCGAGAATCGCGGGCCCCCATGAGTTGACCAGGTCGACATACTCGACCCCGTCGGCATCGGTGATGTGCGGGCCGCTGGCCGACACCATGAACCGCGGCGTGCCACCGACGGATCGGAACGCGCGCACCGGCGAGTTCACCCCGCCCGGAATGGAGACGCTTGCGCGAGCGAACAGGACGTCGGATTCAGACATGTGGAGTGACCTTGGTTTCAGCGGCTGGCTAGGACTGGTCGAGCAGGGTTCGAGCGATCTCTGAGGCGAAATAGGTGAGCACGGCGTCGGCGCCTGCACGGCGGATGCTCGTGACAGACTCGACGATGGCCCTCTCCCTCTCGATCCACCCGTTGGCTGCCGCGGCTTCGATCATCGAGTACTCGCCGGAGACCTGGTATGCCCAGACGGGAACGGGCGAGACCGCCGCGACGTCGGCCAGTACGTCGAGGTAGCTCATCGCCGGCTTCACCATGACGATGTCTGCACCCTGCTCGACATCGAGGAGGGCCTCTCGCGCACCCTCCCGACGGTTTGCCGGATCCTGCTGGTAGGTCTTTCGGTTTCCCCGGAGGGACGAGCCCACGGCCTCCCGGAAGGGGCCGTAGAAGGCAGAGGCGTATTTTGCGGAGTAAGCAAGGATTGCGGTGTCCTGGAACCCGTTCGAATCCAGTTCATCGCGCACAGCAGCCACTTGGCCGTCCATCATCCCCGAGAGTCCGAGGAGTTCGGAACCGTTCCCGGCCTGCGCCAGGGCCATGTCGCGGTAACGGAGCAGTGTCGCATCGTTGTCGACCCTACCCTGGGCGTCGAGCACACCGCAGTGGCCGTGATCGGTGAATTCGTCGAGACAGAGGTCGGTCTGAACCACGAGCGAGTCACCCACTTCGGAGACGACGACCTGGGTGGCACGGTTGAGGATTCCGTCGGGATCCGTCGCTCCCGACCCGATGGCGTCCTTCGTGTCGGGGACACCGAAGAGCATCACGCCGCCCAAGCCGAGCGCAGCAGCCTCAGTCACGACGCTCCGCACGGAATCCAAGGAATGCTGCATGACACCGGGCATCGAGCTGATCGGCCGGGCTTCGCCTTCGCGCACGAAGAGCGGCAGCACGAGATCAGCGGTGTGGAGCCGGTTCTCAGCGACGAGCCGTCGCATCGCCGGCGTCGACCTCAGCCGACGAGGCCGAATCGACAGGTCGCTCGTCTGGGTCAGGGCGAAAGTACTCATGCGATAAACCCTACGCGTACTAGCTGTGGGGCCGATCTGCGGGAAGGCATGTCCTATCGGGGGGCTAGTGCCGCGTCGATGAGCGACTGGATCAGCGACTCGCTCGAGCGGTCGTGGGCGATCGCGTCGACGCGCAGGCCGTAGGAGCGTGCATCCTGCGCCGTCACCGGCCCGATGCAGGCCACAATCGTGCTTTCGGGAATCGGCCCGAGCTGCAGCTGCACCTGTTCGGCGACGCTGCCCGAGGTGACGAGGATGGCGCGGATGAACCCCGCGGCGACCTCTTCACGAATATTTGGATCGACAGGCACCCCGATGGTGCGGTACGCGACCACCGATTCGACCGAATGCCCACGCTTGACCAGCCCGTTCGTGAGAACGGGCTTCGCGATCTCACTGCGCAGGGTGAGGATGCGTAGCGAGGCCCCTGCCTCCTCGAACTGCTTCATCTCACTCAGCAGGCCCTTGGCCGAATTGTCTTCGAGCGGCACGAGGTCGACCTTGTACCCCGCCAGCGATAGGGCTGCTGCTGTCGTTTCACCGACGGCAGCGATGCGGGTCGTCACGGGGACGATCGCGCGGTGCGCCGATAGCACGTCGACCGTTGTCGCACTCGTGACGGTGAGCCAGTCGAAGGCACCCCCAGCAAGCCTTTCGAGCGCACTTTCGAGTGCTGCTGCGTCTTCGGTCGGCGCGAAATTGATGAGCGGGGCGACGATCGGGGTTGCGCCCACCGCGCGGAGGTCGGAGGCGACTCCGTGGCCCCAAGGGCCGCCGCGAGGAACCAACACGCGCCAACCGGTAAGGGGCTTGGTGCCGGGAGAGATGGTCATCGGCCACCCCCCAGTTGCGCCAGGTCGGAGGCGCCGTCATCGAGAAGTTGCAGAGCCACGTCGTGGCCGAGTGCTGACGCCAGCTCGAGCCGGAGCTGTCGATGGGTGGCCTCGTCGCCCGACGGAAGTTCCACCGACCGTTCGCCGCCCAGCTCTTCGGCACCGTCAGCGCTGTAGACCACTGCCGTCAGCGTGAGCGTATTGGCTTCGAGGCGCGCGGTGGCTCCGATTGGGGCGCTGCAGCCCGCCTCGAGCGTTGCGAGAACGGCGCGTTCGGCAGCAATCGACAGCCGAGATTCGTCGTGCCGGATGTATGCCAACTGGGGAATGTCGTCCTCCTCGCGCGTTTCGATTGCCAGGGCTCCCTGGCCTGGGGCAGTCGGCCAGACGGCGAGGTCGAAGAACTCAGAAACGGCATCGAGTCTGCCCAGTCTGGTGAGACCGGCTGCGGCAAGCACCACGGCGTCCAGTTCCCCGCTCGACACCTTTGCCAGCCTGGTGTCGACATTACCTCTAATGTCGACAACCGTTGCATCCGGCCTGAGACTGAGCAGTTGCGCCACCCGCCTCGGCGACCCCGTACCGATGGTCGCACCCTCCGGCAGATCCGCCAGAGTGAGGCCGTTGCGGGTGATGAGAGCATCGCGCGGGTCTTCGCGCTGAGGCACTGCAGCCAGCACCAGGCCCGGGTACGGCGCCGTAGGGAGGTCTTTGAGCGAATGGACGACCAGGTCGCACTCGCCGGCAACCAGCGCCGCCCGCAGGGCACTGGCGAACACCCCCGTGCCGCCGATGCTCGACAGCGACGCACGCGAGGTGTCACCTTCTGTCGTGACCACCGTGATGGCGACCTCGACGCCCGTCAGACGGGTCAGCTGCTCGGCGATCATGCCTGTCTGGGCGAGGGCGAGGGCGCTCCCTCGTGTCGCGATCGTGAGCTTACGGTTCATCAGATGGGGCGCGTCTCAGTTCGTCAATCGGGTCAAAGTGTTCTCGGTGAACCTGAGCGGCGGGTGTCGCCCTGGTTCGCCTGTACTCAGGGTGCGAGCCCGCCCAGGGCTGGCTTGAACCCCAGTCGCACGTTCTCACAGCACCCCGAACGGCACACGTCGTACCAGGGGCCGAGCTCCGTCAGCGACGGGCGTTCCGCTGTCGGTGTTCCGTTCACACGCTCGAGCACCAAGTCAATCAGCCCGCTCACATACTGTGCGTGAATACCAGGCGTCGGTACCCGAACACTGTACAAATCGTTATCCGCAGCGGTCTGGGTGGCCTCATTGTCGAGGTCCCACTTGACCTCCATGTGGTCGCTGACGAACCCGAGGGGCACGATCACCACCGCACGGATGCCACGGGCCGGCAGTTCGGCTATGGCGTCATTGATGTCGGGCTCCAACCAGGGCTGGGTGGGCGGGCCACTTCGCGATTGGAAGACGAGTTTCCAATCCGGCATGGATGATCGCCCGACCCCCACCGCAGCCATCACCACTTCGGCCACAGCGCGGTGCTGTGCCTCGTAGGCACCACCCGCACCGAAACCACGCTCAGGTGGGCCGGACCGGTCGGCGTCGGCCGTCGGGATCGAGTGCGTGGTGAACAGCACTTCCACCTCGGTGCCGAGGTCGATTCCCGGCAGTGCCTCGGTGATCTGCTCGAACGCGGACGTGACGCCGTCGATGAACGGTGAGACGAAGCCGGGGTGGTCGAAGAACTGCCTGATCTTGTCGATCTGCAGCCTCTCACCGAGCCCGGTCTCGTCGAGGGCCCTCGCGTAGTCCTCGCGATACTGTCGGCAGCTCGAATACGAACTGTAGGCACTCGTGCCGATGGCGATCAGCTTCGTGTAACCCGCCGCGTCTGCCGCGAGCAGCGCTTCGCTCAGATACGGCGCCCAGTTCCGGTTGCCCCAGAGCACAGGAAGGTCGATACCGCGGGAGGCGAGTTCAGCCTCGAGGGCGGCCTTCAGTTGGCGATTCTGTTCATTGATCGGGCTCACCCCGCCGAAGGCCCGGTAGTGGTGTGCCACCTCCTCGAGGCGCTCGTCGGGGATGCCGCGCCCACGCGTGACGTTCTTCAGGAACGGGATGACGTCATCCTGGCCCTCCGGCCCGCCGAACGAGGCGAGGAGGATCGCGTCGTAGGCTACCGGCACCTCGATGTGCTCGGCCCCCGTCGAGGCCGCGGCTGTCGCGTTTCGAACGAGTGGCTGCGACTCGACTGCGGTCACTGGAGCACCTCGACGATCTCGGCGGTGCTGATGCGACGGCCGGTGAAGAACGGCACCTCTTCGCGCACGTGCCGCCGGGCATCCGTCTGCCTGAGGTCTCTCATCATGTCGACGAGATTCAGGAGGTTCTCGTCTTCGAGGGCAAGGATCCACTCATAGTCGCCGAGTGCGAAGCTTGCGACCGTGTTGGCGAGGGTCGTGCGGAAGGCCGAACCCTTGATGCCATGGTCCCGCAGCATCTGGCTGCGTTCGGCCTCCGGCAGCAGGTACCACTCGTACGAGCGAACGAAGGGGTAGACCGTGACCCAGCTCTGCGGTGGCTTGCCGAGCATGAACGAGGGCATGTGGCGCTTGTTGAACTCGGCATCGCGGTGCACGCCCATGGCATTCCACACCGGCAGGAGCCCGGTGAACAGGGCCGTGCGGCGAAGCTGGCGAAGGGCCCACTGGAGCGTCTCTGGAACGCTGCCGTGAATCCAGACCATGATGTCGGCGTCGGCACGGAGGCCAGAGACGTCGTAGAAACCACGGAGGGTCACCTCTTCGCTCTCGATGCTCAGAACAGCGTCGTCGAGTTCGGCGACGATCGACGGCACGTCGTACCCGTCGAACGAGACGGGAGCCTCTGGATTGCGGCGGAATACGGCCCAGAGCGCATAGCCGGTGACCATTTCACCCGCGGGTTCCGAGGTGGATTCGATCGTGGAGGGTGCGAGCGGTGCATCGGCTTGGTGCGTCGCCCGATCGGGTGTCGGGAGTGTCATTGTCTTCTTTCCTGCCGCGGGATGCAGGGCGGATCTCGCGGGTGCTGTGCAGATCGATGGTGGTGTGGCTTGGGGCCCGGAGGAAGGGAGGTGTGCGGTTCCCGGAGACGAGTCGAGTGTTCGGTGCCGGTGGGCTTCAGCGCCGAGTGGCGCGGAAGCCGAACCACACTGCGGCGCCCAGCACCGCGACGATACCGGCCGCTGCGGCCACGAGGACGGCAGGATTCTCCTCGCGGAGAGTCTCTACATGGGCCGCGACCCGGCGCGCGGCAAGCTTCGCCTGCTTCGGCACGTTGAGTTTGGTCTCGATCGCGTCGAGTGTCTCCTGCAGGTCTTTTCGGTTCCTGGCGACATCGCTCACGATCTGTGCGTGTGTTCGCGTGTCTGCGGGCTTCTCCGGCGCCGGCGGCTGGTTCTTCGCAAGCCCCGCAGCAGCCGCCTTCGACGCCGCGCCGAGAGGAGCGGTACCCGTGGAGTTGTCACTCATGCTTCTCACCCAATCCCTTGACCGCGTTGATGTCCTTCTTGATGCTGGTGATCGATTCCTCGGGCACCGGAGGTACGCCCTTCTTGATCGAGAGCACCCCGACGAGAATGAGGATGGCTGCAACGACGAACAGTGCGCCAGCCACGATCAGGGCAGCCAGCCAGGCTGGGAGCGCCGTCGCAATGCCGAGCACGGCAGCAGCGACCAGTACGGCAAAGACGAAGAACAGCAGGAACAGGGCAGCGGCGATGAGTCCCGCCCCGACTCCCAGCTTCGTCAGTTTCGCTGTGAGCTCGGCCTTGAAGAGAGTGATCTCGTCTTTGACCAGGGTCGTCAGCAGGCTAGGGAGCGCCGAAACCAGTTCGGCCAGCGACTGCTTGGACTTGGGGTTGGGCACGCTGCGGGTCGGGCCGTGCTGCGCGTCATCGGGGCGATCAGCCATGAGAACTCCTCTGCCCCTAGACGGTGGCTTCAGGTGTCGCGGCGGGGGTCGCCGGGCTGGTACTGCCGGCCTTGACGCTGGCGTCGCTCGCAGTCGGCTTGGTGGTCACGACCGTCGTCGTGGTCTTCTTGACTCCGAGCACGGTGCCCAGCACCTTCTTCACCTGGTCTGCGGCCTTGCCGGAGAGGGAGTCGATCCGCTGGTTCGCGAACCCCTTCACCTGGGTGACACCTGCCTGGACTGGCTGCGACATCCACACCTTGTCTGCGCCAGCCTTGATCTGTTCGTACCGGGCTGTGCCCGCTCGGGCGCCGAGCACGTAGCCCGTGGCGAGGCCGACAACGAAAAGCAGCTTTCCGCGCATGATTTCTCCGATCATCGTTGAGTTGCTTATAGAGGTAAATCGTAGCCCTACGCGCTGAAGAGACTCGCAGCGAGGTCGCGGGCCTTGACCGCAGCTCCATCGATGACATAGGCGAGCCCTGTGCCCGAGATCCAGGCGCCGACCACTTCGAGCCCCGGATGCCCGTGCACGGCCTCGATGACGGCATCCACCCGCGCGCGGTGGCCCACTGTCGCGAACGCCAGGGAGTCCCGCCACTCGGTGAGGGCAAACCCGCGCACCTGCTCTTCGCTGAGCGGAATCCCAAGCAGCGTACTGGCGTCGGCCAGCACCTGGCGGCGGGTCACCTCGCCGACGGGCACGGGTTCCCCTCCCCTGCCGTACGAGAGCCGCACAACGTGCAGGCCCCCCGTGTCGCGGGCCAGCCACGGCCATTTCGCGGTCGCGTGGGTGAGTGCCTTGGCCCTCACCGTCGTGACACCGTCGGCGACCAGCACACCCGTGCCGCGTGGCGCCGCATCGAGCGCGGGCGCATCGAGAACAAGAGTCGCGAGTGTGACGGCGCTCGCTCCGGGCCAGTCCGCGGTCTGGGTCGCACCTGTAAGAGCATCTGGCTCACCGGAGTGACCCGGGCCTGCCTGCCCGGCGCCCTGCGCGAGCTCGAGAGCGGCACGGAAGCCGGCAGCAATGATGACCCCATTCGAGCCGAGCACGGTGCCGTCGTCAAGCACGGTCATCCATTCAGCGGCGCCAGGAACGGCAGAGGCGACCCGTTGAATGCTTCTCACACCGAGACCGAGCCGGACGTCGACACCCAGGCGGGCACACTCGGCCTGGAGAGCCTCGACGAGCCGATACATTCCACCGTCGATGCCGGCCACCGCAGAGCCAGCCCTGGCACCCGGGGCACCGTCGATTCCCGGCCGCTCGCCGGCACCTGCAACCGCCGGCCTCGCGACCAGTCCCTGGTTGGCGATGAGCGACATGACAGCACCCGAAAGCGAGCCCTGGTTGGTCATCGCGCGCGTCAGTCCCGGCGCGACAGAGTGCACGTCCACGAGGTCGGGGTGAGCGGAGTGCACGCCCGAGACGATCGGTGCCACCAGCCGGTCGAGTACCTTCGATCCCATGCGCCGACGCACGAGATCGCCGAGGTCGGTCTCCTTGCGCACACGCAGAAAGGGCATCACCCGGTCGAGTTGGGCCCGAAGCGACCCTGACCAGCCGAGGATCGCCCGCACGTCATTCGCCAGCGGCACGCCGGGAATGCCCAGAACGGTGTTCTTCGGCAGCGGGGCCGCGAAGCCGTCGAGCTGTAGCCAGGCCCCCGAGCGATTCGGGGTGACGAGTTCGTCGCCGAGGCCCAGACCGGTCAGGTAGGCCTCGACGGTTCCGCCGCGGGTTGCGAAGCTTTCAGCCCCACTGTCAAGCCGGATGCCCGCCACCGTGTGGGTCTGGACACACCCTCCGGCGGCCACTGCCCGGTCGAGAACCGTCACGCGCAGGCCACCCAGTGCCAGCTCCCGTGCGGCAACCAGCCCACCGATGCCCGCACCGATGACGATGACGCTCTGCGAGCTCCGTGGCGGCTCGGGAGCGGATGCGGACGGGGTCTCTGGCGTGTCAGGCATCGGCGGAACGCGCGTGCACGAACTCGACGAGCCGGGTGAGAACGGCAGGGTCGGTTTCGGGCGGAACGCCGTGCCCGAGGTTCAGTACGTGTGCAGGAGCTGCGAGACCCCGCTCGAGCACGTCGACGACGTGAGCCTCAAGTACCGGCCACGGTGCGGCGAGGAGTGCCGGGTCGATGTTGCCCTGGATGGGCACGGTGCCGCCGAGACGGCGCGACGCCTCATCGAGCGGAATGCGGTAGTCGACGCCGACGACGTCTGCGCCGACATCGTGCATCGCCTTCAGCAGTTCGCCCGTTCCGACACCGAAATGAACGATCGGCACCGTGCGCGGGTCGCCTGCTGGGGAGCTCGATGCGTTGGTGTAACCGAGACCGTGCACCCCCGACAACGCCTGCGCCGATGCGGGGGCGACCTTCGAGGTGTAGTCCGCGAGCGACAGCGCCCCGGCCCACGAATCGAAGAGCTGCGCTGCGCTGGCGCCGGCCATGATCTGCGCCCGCAGGAATGCTCCGGTGATGGTGGCCGTCCATTCCATGAGCTCGGCCCACGCCGCCGGGTCGGAGTGCATGAGCGTGCGGGCTGCGAGATGGTCCTTCGATGGCCCGCCCTCGACGAGGTAGGCAGCCAGGGTGAAGGGGGCTCCGGCGAAACCGATCAGCGGCGTGTCACCGAGAGCGGCGACGGTGAGGGCAACCGCCTCGGCGATGGGGGAGAGGGCGGCTTCGTCGAGTGCGGGGAGCGCACGAACATCCGCCGCCGTTCGAACCGGGTGAGCCAGAACGGGGCCGCGACCGGGAACGATGGTCACGTCGACGCCGGCGAGCTTCATCGGCACCACGATGTCACTGAAGAAGATGGCCGCGTCGACGCCGTGACGCCGAACAGGCTGCAGCGTGATCTCGCTCGCCATCGCCGGGTCAAGACAGGCGTCGAGCATCTCGGTGCCGATACGCAGGCTCCGGTACTCCGGCAGTGATCGACCGGCCTGGCGCATGAACCACACCGGGGTGACCGGCCCGCGAAGACCCTGGTAGCTCGTGACGAGAGGAGACGAGGAGGTGCGGCCGTCCTGTAGCGGGTGCGACGCCGGCAATACCTGCGCGTCGACGGTGTTGATGTCTGAGTTCACATCGAACAGTGTCTCACTGGTGTCTGCGACAACCCGAACGCGGGGCAGGACTATGGTCCCGAGCTTCGCAGGGGAATTGGCGGATATCATGAGTCAGTGCTGATATGTCTTACTGCAAGCCACCGGAATGCGAGCTTCGACGTGCTCGAGAAGCTCTCCGTCGGCGCACCGACGGCCGCACGCACGCTTGTACGCAACAGCGACTTCATCACGGGGGCGGTCATTCTCGCAACCTGCAATCGCTTCGAGGCGTACCTCGACATCGACGACTCCCACACTGCCGGGCACCGGATCGCCACTCGCGAGGTCATCGACGCCGTGAGCGCAGCCTCGGCCGTCGAATCGTCGGCCGTGGCAGACATTGTCAGTGTTCTCTCAGGAGATCTCGTCACCGAGCACCTCTTCTCCGTTTCCAGCGGCCTTGAATCGGTGGTCGTGGGCGAAGACGAGATCGCCGGCCAGGTGAAGCGGGCACTCCAGTCTGCCCGCCTCGACGGCACGACCTCCTCGGCTCTTGAACGGCTCTTCCAACGGGCGTCACACACCTCCCGCGACATCAAGACCAAGACTGGGCTCGGCGGTGCCGGCCGTTCGCTGGTGAGGCTCGCGCTCGAGCTGGCAGAGAGCCGCGTCACGGACTGGAGCGCGACCCGGGTGCTGCTGGTGGGAACCGGCAAGTATGCGCGGGTCAGCCTCACGGCCCTGCAGGAGAGGGGCGTCACCGATTTCACGGTCTACTCACCCTCGTCGCGCACGGCGCCGTTCGCCGAGCGCCTGTCGATCCCGCAGGTCTACGCTGACGGCCTGGTCGAGGCCATCGCCGCCTCCGACATCGTCGTGACGGCAAGCCAGTCACCCGTCACGGTGTTGACCGTCTCACACTTCACTGCGGCGCATGGCGCAGCCGGAGCCCTGCAGCGCCGACTGGTCATCGACCTCGGGCTGCCCCGGAACGTCGAGCCCGCCGTGGCCGAGATCGGCGGCGTCGAACTCCTCGACCTCGAGACGATCAGCCTGCACGCCCCGATCGACGAATTCGCCTCGACCACCAGCGCGCGGGCCATGGTCGATGAGGCCGCTGCAGAGTTCAGCGCTGCCCGCGTCGAGGCAGAGGTGACCCCGGCGGTCGTGGCCCTGCGCTCCCACTTCTTCGACGTGCTCGACGCCGAGATCGCCCGCGCCGAAGCTCGTGGCGACCACACACCGGAGACCGAGCGGGCGCTGCGACACCTGGTCGGCGTGCTGCTGCACACCCCCTCCGTCCACGCTCGCGAACTCGCACGCGCCGGCGAGGCTGCGTCGTTCGTCGCCGCGCTCGAGACGCTGTTCGGCGTGCATCCGGAGCCGACAGCCGCTCCCGTGACCAGCCTCGGCGCTCACCTTCCGGCGCAGCTTCCCGAGGCCCCGCCCGCGCAGACCGCCTGACCCGCCGCTCGCCCCCTCCGTCAGCCACGGAGACGATCGACTCTCCCCCGAAGTGCAACAATTCGAGCAGAAAGCTGCGCATTCGGGAAAGTCGATGGATTCGTCAGTACACATACTCCAGAATGTCGGTGCCGAGGGTGCGCATGCCGTCCAGCACGGCCAGACGCGAGGTGAGCTCCTCGTCGTTGAACCGCATGGTCACGGCATAACTGACGCTGGCCCTAGGGCCTCGCAGTATGCCGACTTCTGACCGGATGCCCGGGCCAGACCCCGTCTTGTTCACCAGGAGCAACCCGTGGTCGGAGTGCACGTGCGAGAGCGGATCGAGCCCGAAGGCACTGGCCACCATCGAGAGGTCGGCGCTCAGCCCGAGCCAGGCGAGAACCTGCTGGCTCGTCGCCACATCGACGACGGAACCCTCCGCGAGATCGCGGAACAGGGTACTGAGTTCGCGAGCCGACCCCACGGAGACGTGGGGTGCGTCGTCGGGTCCGCGGTGATCGCGGACCTTGTCGAGAAGGAACGTGCGGTTCAGGCCCAGCGCTTCACCCCTGGCCCGCACCGCGTCGAGCCCGATGTGCCGCAGCAGGACGTTGGTGGCGAGATTGTCACTGGACTGCCCGACCATCACGGCGAGGTCGGCGACAGGCATCGTCGGAATCTGAAGGTGTTGCCAGAGACCCGTACCGGCAGCAGAATCGACGACGGTGCGATCGAGCAGGCCGTGGGCAGACCCGTCACGCTGGGTCAGCCGGGCCGCGACCTCGATGAGCAGGATGACCTTACCGAGGCTCGCGGTAGGCACAGAAAGGTGGTCATCGATCGAGAAGAGCACCTTCTCTGTGGTGACGTCGAGCGCCGACGCCGTGATCTGGACCCCGGAGAGGGCGAGCTTGGTCAGCGAAACAAAACCGCGCCTGAACGTGTCGGTCTCGTGCGTCTGGGCGGCCGACCGGCGGCCGCTCGGCAGCTCCGGCTGGGCTTTGCGCCGATCCTTCCGCATGGGTTGCTTCACCGCCGATCCTGATTCGGCAACGTCGTGGCGTCGCTGGCTGGGTCGAGATTGATTCGTGCCGAATTCACCAGATGGCGACGCGGGATTCCGGGGCCAACCACAGGGCATCGTCGACGGTGACGTCGAACGCTTCGTAGAACTCCGGGATGTTGCGAACGATCTGGTTGCAACGGAATTCATTCGGCGAGTGGGGGTCGATCGCCAGCAGGCGGATCACCTCTTCGTCTCTCGATTTCTGCTGCCAGGCCTGTGCCCACGACAAGAAGAACCGCTGGGCGCCGGTCATACCGTCGATCACCGGGGGCTCCTGGCCGCCCAGCGAAATCAGGTACGCCTTCCACGCTATGCCGAGTCCACCGAGATCGCCAATGTTCTCGCCGATCGTGAGTGCGCCGTTCACATGGTGATCGGGCACCTGGGCTGGCGCCAGGGCGTCGTACTGTTCGATCAGGGAGGCTGTCAGGCTTTCGAATGCCTCGCGGTCGTCGGCCGTCCACCAGTCCGTCAGGCGCCCGTCGCCATCGAAACGCGAACCCTGGTCGTCGAAACCGTGGCCGATCTCGTGCCCGATCACCGCGCCGATTGCACCGTAGTTGGCTGCAGCATCCCGTGACTCATCGAAGAAGGGCAGCTGCAGGATGGCCGCAGGGAACACGATCTCGTTGAAACCGGGGTTGTAGTACGCGTTGATGGTCTGCGGGGTCATGAACCACTCGTCGCGGTCGAGGGGCTTTCCGACCTTGCCGAGTTCACGCTGGAACTCGAACTCGCTCGTAGCCCTCACGTTGGCGAACAGGCTGTCGGCACTGAGATCGAGCGCCGAATAGTCGCGCCACTTCACCGGGAAGCCGATCTTCGGCGTGAACTTGTCGAGCTTGTCCAGCGCCCGCTGGCGGGTCTCCGGGGTCATCCAGGCGAGATCGGTGATCGACTGGCGGTAGGCCTCGATCAGGTTCGCGACGAGTACGTCCATGGCAGCTTTGGCCGTCTTCGGGAAGTGCCGCTCGACATAGATACGGCCCACGGCCTCGCCCATCGAGCCCTCGACCAAGGAGACGCCGCGCTTCCACCGGGCGCGCATCGAGGGCGTGCCGGTCAGCGTACGACCGTAGAAGTCGAAGTTCTCCTCGACGAACTGCTCCGGAAGCAGCGCGGCGGCGCCGTGCACGACCTTCCAGGCCAGCCAGTCCTTCCACGATTCGAGCCGGTCTGCCGTGATGAGGGAGGAGAGGCCTTCGAGAAAACTGGGCTCGCGCACAACGATCTCATCGAAGACCGCCGCAGGAGCATCAAGTGCGTCACGCCACAGGGTGAGCGACCCCGCGGGCGAGGTCTCGTCCGCGGAACCGGCGAACAGGGCGAGCAGCTCAGCCCACGACAACAGGTTGTAGGTGGCCTGGGCATCACGCGTCTTCACGTTGTCCCAGTGCTTCGAGGCGATCTCGGTCTCTAGGGCGAAGACCCGGGCGGCCCGGTCCACAGAACTGCCTTCGAAGCCAGCGAGTTCGAACATGCGCTGCACGTGCGCACGGTATGCCTCACGGATGGCTGCGAACTTCTCCTCGCGGTAGTAGCTCTCGTCTGGCAGTGAGATGCCGCCCTGCTCCACGAACACGAGGTAGCGTTCGGGGTTGCCCGGGTCGTTGTCGACGAAGAGGCCGAAGAAGCCCCCGACACCCTGGCGCTCGAGACGCCCGACCGTTCGCACGAAGTCCTCGAGCGTGGTGATCGACTGCACCTCGTTCAGCTGCGATTCGATCGGGGTGGCGCCGAGCTCCTCGATGCGCGCCTCGTCCATGAAGCTCGTGTAGAGGTCACCGAATTTGCGTTCTTCGCTACCCTCCGCGGCGCCCTGCGCCTCGACGATGATCTCCTGGACGGCCTTCTCGGCCGCCTCGGCGAGCAGGTAGAACGATCCCCAGCGCGCCTTGTCTTCAGGGATCTCGGTCGTGGCGATCCAGCGCCCGTTGACGTGCCGGAACAGGTCGTCCTGCGCGCGGGTCGCAGGGTCGAGTGAGGTGGTTTCGATACCCGATGAGCTCATGGCTCAAGCATACTTAGGCGTGCCTGTGCGAAACCCACCGGTCGACAGAGACATCCTCCGGCTCGCCGTTCCGGCCCTGGGTGCGCTGATCGCCGAGCCTCTCTTCCTTCTCACCGACACGGCCATGGTCGGCCACCTGGGGGAGGTGCAACTTGCAGCGCTCGGCATCGCCAGTGCGATCATCCAGACGGCCATCGGCCTGCTCATCTTCCTGGCGTATGCGACGACGCCTGCGGTGGCGAGGAGGCTGGGTGCCGGCGACCGTACCGGGGCCATCAGGGCGGGAATCGACGGGTTGTGGCTGGCACTTGGTCTCGGAATCGTGGTGGTTGCGCTGGGGGCGCTCACGTCACATGCCGTGATCGGCATATTAACGAGCGATCCCGCCATCGCCGCGGAAACGAACACCTACCTCACCATTTCGCTGGCCGGCTTGCCGGCGATGCTGCTCGTCATCGCTGCAACAGGCCTCTTGCGCGGCCTGCAGAACACCAGGACGCCCCTGGTGGTCGCCGTCTCGGGGTTTGCCGCGAATGCCGGCCTCAACGCGGTCTTCATCTACGGTTTCGGCTGGGGAATTGCCGGCTCGGCCGCCGGCACCGTGGTCGCCCAGTGGGCGATGGCCGGGGCCTACCTCGTCATTGCGGTGCGAGCCGCCAGGCAGAGCGGTGCGAGCCTCCGCCCTGGCTTCGACGGTATCGGTTCTGCCGCGGCATCCGGCGGATGGTTGTTTCTGCGAACCGCGAGCCTCCGAGCCGCGATGCTCGCCACCGTCGCGGTCGCCGCGACCTTCGGCACAGCCCAGCTGGGAGCATTCCAGATCGCTCTGACGTTGTTCACAGCCCTCGCGCTCGTTCTGGATTCGCTCGCCATCGCTGGCCAGGCGCTGATCGGCCATCGACTAGGCGCCTCCGACACCGTCGGCGTGAAGCAGATCACCCGGCGACTGGTGCTCTGGGGCCTCGGTACGGGTGCCGTGCTCGGACTGCTGCTGGCGAGCGCAGCGACCCTCCTCGGCCCCGTATTCTCGCCGAGCGTCGACGTACAGCGTGCCCTCACCGTCACCGTCTACACGATGGCAGTGGGCATTCCCCTCGCCGGGTTCGTCTTCGTGCTCGACGGGGTGCTCATCGGCGCGGGAGACGCCCGGTACCTCGCCCTGACCGGTGTGGTCAACCTGGCCTGTTATGCCCCGCTCCTGGCCGTCGTGATCGCCGCCCCTCCCACTGGCGACCTGGCGCTCGTCTGGTTGTGGGCAGCGTTCGGCTACGGCTACATCGGAGCGCGGGCCCTCACCCTCGGGCTCCGGGCCCGAACTTCAGCCTGGATCGTGCCCGGCCTTGCGCGCTGACGAGACGCGTTGAATTCAGACCACGAAGGCGTGACCCGGCTCAGCGAGAATGATTGCGCCGGCGAAGGCATCATGCACCCGCCTCACCGCGTCGGCCGGGTCGAGGTCGTCGGCCAGGTGGGTCAGGATGATCGTCTCTACCCCCGCAGCGGCCGCCGTCCTGGCGGCGTCCTCCGGTGTGTGGTGCACGGCCTCGTCGCCCAGCGCCTGACGGGAATATCCCACTTCGCACAGAAGCGTCGCCGACTCCTCCGCCATCTCCACCAGAGACGTGCAGGGAGCAGTGTCGCCCGAGTACGTGATCGCTGAGCTGCCATCGCTGACCGTCAGTGCAAACGCCGGAACGCCGTGCGCCACAGGCCCCCACGCCAACTCGAGGCCACCGACGACCGTTTCGCCCCAGCCGCTCATCTCGGTGAACGCAAACACCTCATGCAAGCCCCGCACAGCATCCGGGCCCAGGAATTCGGCAAGCCTGTCGGCCAGTGCCTCCGGGCCGATCACTCGGATCTTCGCCGCTGGCCGTAGCGAGCTGTGCCGGAGTGCGTAGTAGGCCACGAGAAGATCGGCCGTGTGGTCTGCGTGGCGGTGCGAGATCCAGATCGCGTCGAGATCCTCGAGGCGCGTGAACCGCTGTAATTCGGCCAGGGTTCCGGTGCCGGCGTCGATCCAGATCGACGTCGACGGAGCAGCTGTTGCACCCGGCTGCTGCGAGCCGGAACCGCGAAGGCCAGAGCCCTGCAACAGGTAGCCGGAGCACGGTTTGCCGGGCAGCGGATACGGGGTGGCCGTGCCGAGAACTGTCAGTTGCATGTTCTCCACCTTAGAGATGCTGCCGAGAGCTGACGTCTACTGTGCTACCGGGCCCGAAGTGTTGCCGATGTGCAGAACCGACGTGAGCGAGACGTCGCCGACCGAACGGCCGGCCAGCAGCTCGGTCACGGCGAAGCCGGCAGCCCGTCCCTTCTCCATGGCCGGCTGCACCATCGTCGTGAGGTCGTAGTCGTTCATTCCTTCGATTCTCGCGCCGTCGAAACCCACGACGGTGAGGTCACCGGGCACTCTGAGGCCGAGTGACTCCGCCGCCCGGATGGCCCCCACCGCCAACAGGTCGCTCTGGGCAATGATGGCGGTCGGGCGCAACTCGGGTGCAGCATCCAGAAGCACCAACGCCGCCGCCATACCCTCATCGGTCGAGGAGTTGGCCGCGACAACCCCGGTCAGGGCCGGGTACACCTCGCGCGCACCCTCGAGCCTGTCCAGTGTGGTCGCCGTTGTCGCCGACCTGACAAGTTCATCGGTGAGCGGGCGGCGTTCGCGCAGCGAATCCAGAGGCAGCGTGATCGTCGCCACCCGCCGATGGCCGAGATCGTGAACGACCTGGGCGAGGGTGACCGACGCTTCGCGATTGTCGAGCGCCACGCTCAGCACACCAGCGAAAGCCTGGCCCTCGATTGCCACCATGGGCACGTTCCGCTGGCGCATGATCTCGATCGAGCGTGCCAGGTGCGGGCTGCAGCCCATGAAGATCGCGGCATCGAAGACGGCGGTCTGGATGGTCGACTCGCCTTCGCCGTTCGACGTGAGCAGCAGCATCCCACCGCTGTCGCCGAGCTGCTGCGAAATACCGTCGAGTGCCGCGATCATCATCGGGTCGCGAAAGGAATGGAGAACCCGGTCTTCGAGAATCACCCCGACGATGCCCGAACGGCCCTGCCGCAACGACCTCGCCCGCGGGTCGGGGCCGGCATAGTTGAGTTCCTCGGCCGCCGCCAACACCCGGTCGCGCGTCTTGGCCGATATCGACCCGTCACCACTGAAGGCGATGGATGCTGTAGAACCCGACACTCCCGCACGCTTGGCCACATCGGCCAGGGTCGGCCGCGGGGTTGCGCCCGGGTGAGGTTGATTGTTTGCACTCACATCGAATAGCGTAGTCCACGTGAATCGAATCGATTCGATTTTCACAGATCCGACGACGGATCCAGACCTCCAGACGCCCAGCCCAGAGCCTGTTCCCAAGGAATCACCATGACCAAGCCAGCCGCCCCCGACACGGCGACCCGCTCGCACCTCATTGCCTGGCGCAATGCTCTCTTCGTGATCTTCACCCTGAGCGGGCTCTCGATCGCCAGCTGGGTGTCGCGCCTGCCTGCCGTGCGAGACGAGCTCGGTCTCGACACCTCAGCTGTCGGCCTGATGATCCTCGGGCTGTCGTTCGGGGCGATTCTCGGTCTCGTCGTCGCGCCGCAATTCCTCGCCAGGCTCGGCCCGCGCGGCGCCGTGATCCTGTCGCTCAGCCTGAACGGCATCGGCATCGGCGGGGCCGGAATTTCGGCCGCCGTAATGCCCGATCCTGTTCTTGCAACAGTCTTCCTGGCCGTACTCGGCTTGGGGAACGGGTCCCTCGACGTCACGATGAACGTCGAGGGCGCCGCAGCCGAGCGGGCGATCGGCCGAACGCTCCTGCCGCTGATGCACGCCTTCTTCAGCCTGGGAACCGTGCTCGGCGCGCTGATCGGCGCAGGAGCATCCGCCCTCGATATTCCTGTCTCCTGGCATCTCGTCGCGATGGCTGTTCTCATTCTTCTCACCGGCATTGCGGTGGTTCGATTCATCCCGCACGAGGTCGACACCGAAGACCCCTCGACCAGCGCGAAGACTCCTTTCACGGCACGGGTCAGGGAGGGCCTTGCGGTCTGGGCCGACTCCCGCCTGCTGCTGATCGGCCTGATCATGCTCGGCATGGCCTTCGCCGAAGGATCGGCCAACGACTGGATCGCCCTGGCCACCGTCGACGGCCACAACCAGAGCAACACGACCGGTGCCCTGATGTTCGGCGTGTTCGTGGTGGCGATGACGATCGGCCGCGTCGCGGGTGGGCCCATCCTCGACAGGCTCGGCCGCGTGCCCGTACTGCGGTGGTCTGCGCTCATCGGCGCCATCGGCCTGCTCATCTTCATTCTCACTCCCGCGCTGTGGTCAGCGATGCTGGGTGCTGCGCTGTGGGGCATCGGGTCGTCGCTCGGCTTCCCTGTCGGAATCTCCGCCGCCTCCGACGACCCCAAGACGGCCGCCGCCCGAGTGAGCGCGGTCGCTATCATCGGCTACGTCGCCTTTCTCGCCGGCCCGCCGCTGCTCGGGTTTCTCGGCCAGCACTTCGGCATCCTGAATGCGCTGTACGTTGTGCTCGCGTTGCTCATCCTCGCGGCCCTCGCGGCCCCTGCGGCCCGTGAACTCACCGGCAGGTTCGCCCGCAGAACCTCGTAGGCTTTCGGGGTGCGACTTGTTATTGCGAAATGTGCCGTTGACTACGCGGGGAGGCTGAGCGCCCACCTGCCCCTGGCAACACGGCTGCTCATGCTCAAGAACGACGGCAGCATCCTGGTGCACTCCGACGGCGGCTCCTACAAACCGCTCAACTGGATGAGCCCGCCCTGCACGCTGCAGATCCTCGAACCAGACGACGAGCAACGGGATGTCGGCATCACCGAACTCTGGAAGGTCACGCACGCGAAAACGGCCGACCTCCTCCTGGTGTCGATCCATGAAGTGTTCACTGACACCTCCCATGACCTGGGAATCGACCCCGGGCTGATCAAAGACGGCGTCGAGGCACATCTCCAGAAGTTGCTCGCCGAACAGATCGAACTGCTGGGGGAGGGGCACACACTCGTTCGCCGCGAATACATGACGGCGATCGGCCCTGTCGACATTCTCGCGAGGGACGCGAAGGGCGCCGCGGTCGCTGTGGAACTCAAGCGTCGCGGGGACATCGACGGCGTCGAACAGCTCACCCGGTACCTCGAACTGATGAATCGCGACCCGCACCTGGCTCCCGTGACGGGAATCTTCGCGGCCCAGGAGATCAAGCCGCAGGCCCGCACGCTGGCGCACGACCGCGGAATACGCACCCTGCTGCTCGACTACGACGCCATGCGCGGCCTCGACGACGGAGATTCCAGGTTGTTCTGAAGCTCTTCGAGGTCAGGGGGCGCCGGCGGTCAGCCAGAGGGCCAGGGTTGCCAGCGGCAGCAGGAGGGCGACGCCGACCAGGCCGAGCACGACGAAGCGCGACCACGGCACCGAGACCCCGAGAGCCGTCACGCGCTGGTGCCACAGAAGAGTTGCAAGCGACGCCCATGGCGTGATGAGCGGCCCCAGATTGACGCCGATTAGCAGCGCGGCCAGTCTTGCAGGCGAACCAGCCGCCGGTTCGAGTACGAGGTAGGCCGGAAGATTGTTGATGCCGTTCGCCGAGAGTGCGCCGAGCCCAGAGAGCTGGAGGAGGGCGGGAAACGACTCGCCCGAACCGGAGACGGCGGCGACAGCATCCGAGAGCCCGTGCACTTGGGCGGCTTCGACGAGCACAAAGAGTCCAGCGGCGATCGCGACCGGAGACCAGGGGATGAGTCCCCAGCGCAGCGTCGTCGGCCGGCGCACCACGAAGGCGAGCAGAAGCACCAGTGCTCCGATCCCTGCGGGAATCCACACTGGCACCCCCGACACGAGCGCCGGCAGCAGAATGACGACGACAACAGCCGAAATCACCAGAAGCGTGCGATCGGCTATCGGCGCTCGTTCGGGCACCTCGTAGCTGCCGCGCAGTCTCCGGCGGAACAACAGCGAGAGAATGACCACCGGAACAACGACTCCCACCGCGGCCGGTGCCCACACCACGCTCGCGAACGCCAGCGGGCTGCCCCCCGACATCTGCTCGGCGGCCAATAGGTTCGTCAGGTTCGAGATCGGCAGCAATAGTGACGCCGTGTTCGCGAGCCACACCGTGGCGATGGCGAAGGGAATCGGGGAGATCCTCGCGTGCAGGGCGAGCAGCACGACGACGGGCGTCACCAGCACCGCAGTCGTGTCGAGCGACAGGAAGATCGTGCTGACCGTTGCGAGAACGAGAACGAAGAGCCAGAGCATCCACACCCTGCGGCCACCCCAGCGGGCAAGTCGGTCAGAGAGCACGGCGAACAGCCCGGCATCGGCGGCGAGTTCGGTGACGATCGTGATGCCCACCACGAACCCGAGCACCGGGCCCACACGGTCCAGGAGCGCCACTGAGTCCGAAGCCGGCAGGATGCCCGTGGCCACCACAATCGCAGCGAGTACAACGAGTACCAGAGTGAAGACCAGGCCGGCGGTCACTTTTTTCTGGGGAGCAGATGCGTGTTCTATCTGGCGAGTGTAATTCGCCCGGAAAAGAGCCAGTGACAACAGAGCCCTAGAATTGCCCGGATGACTACTCCACTTGACCCGAAACACAAGCCGTGGTCGTGCATTCTCTTCGACCTCGACGGCACCATCACCGACTCCGCACCCGGAATCATCGGAAGACTGTCGCGAACGCTGGCGGCGCTGGGGCGCCCGGTGCCCCCGCCCGAAGAACTGGTGCACTTCGTCGGGCCGCCCATTCTCATCGGGTTCGAACTCGTCGCCGGTATGAATGAGTTCGAGGCCAAAGAGGCGCTGCTCGTGTACCGGGATCTCGCCGCCAGCGAAGGCCCGCAAGACGACGCCGTGACGTTTCCCGGCATGGTCGGCCTCGTGAAGTTCCTGCACAAAGCCGGCATTCCGCTGGCCATCACCACCTCGAAGTCAGAAGTTCAGGCACATCGGATCCTCGAGCACCTCGATCTCGGGCACGCCTTCGTCGTCATCACCGGTGCGAGCGAGGACGAGACGCGAAGTGCCAAGGCCGATGTGATCGACGAGGCGCTGGTCCGTCTTCGCGCGCTCGACGTCGACCTCTCGAATCTCGTCCTCGTCGGCGACCGCATCCACGACATGGAAGGCGCTGCCGAACACGGCATCCCGCCGATCATGGTGGAGTGGGGCTACGGCTCACCGGCCGAGGCCGATGGCGCGATCGGCATCGTGCATTCGGTCGACCAACTGCGTTCGCTTCTCATCTAAGCCAGTCGACCTCTGAATGGGCACGTCAGCCGACCTCCGGATGGTCACCTGACCCAGAGTGCTTCAGCGCGCGAGGCGGTGGCGTTCCCGAATCAGGTCAGCAGCCGTCACCGTGTGCGTGCGTTCTGGCAGCATCGCGGCGGTCAGGTTCACAATCCATTCGGCGGCATCGACATTGAGCGCTCCGGCCAGGCTCACCAGCGTCGAGAGCGTGGGGTTCGCCTGCCCCCGCTCGATCTTGCCCACGTTGGTGACGTGCATCTCCGCCAGATCGGCTATGTCTTCCTGGCTCAGTCCGAGCTTCAGCCGGGTTGCGCGAATGCGCTCGCCGACAATGCGCGAGGCTTCGGACTGAGGTTCAGACATACCTCATGAATACTTGCCAGAACCATGGCTGGCCAGAGTGTTCGAACCTGATGCTTTAAAGCACCGGGCAAGGATGATCGAAAGGTCGTGCCCCAAACATACCGTGCACCTGCCTACCCGCTGGTGCACGGACGCAGAAGGCCCCTGGCCGGAGTCATACCGGTCGGGGCCTTCAACTGCTGGTGCGCGAAGGGGGACTTGAACCCCCACGTCCTTACGAACACACGGACCTGAACCGTGCGCGTCTACCAATTCCGCCACTCGCGCCAACTCAGCGAGGTTAGCACCCCTTGGGCGGAATCAGAAATGACGAAGCAGCATGGCGCCTCCTCCACAGGCCTCGATCACACACCGAAGTTCACACAAATTCGCCGCCGCAGTGCTTTAACACCAACGGCAAGTAACATCTGTCATAGCATTCAGGCCGGAACCTTGTGCAGACCCCTGCGTCTGGCGCACCGATCATGGGAGACGAGTGGGAATACTGGACAACTTCGAGAAGGGTCTCGAACGTGCTGTCAACGGCGCTTTCGCCAAGACCTTTCGTTCGGGGCTGCAACCGGTTGAGATCGGCTCCGCATTGAAGCGGGAGCTCGACACCAAGGCGGCGGTTGTCTCCCGCGACCGCATCCTGGTGCCGAACAGTTTTGTGGTGAACCTGAGCACGAGCGACTTCCAGCGCATGAGTGCCATCGGCCCCACTCTCATCGACGACCTGATCGAGATCGTGCAGAAGCACGCCACGGCCCAGAGTTTCCAGTTCGCCGGCGGCATCAGTGTGAAGCTCACCGAGGTCGCCAAGCTGAGCACGGGTGTTCTCGAGATCGTGAGTTCGACCATCCAGCGAGACGTCACGTGGACCCCGGTGCTCGATGTCGGGGGCAAGCGTTACGCGCTCACGGCGAGCCGCACCGTCATCGGTCGCGGTCGTGAGGCCGACATCACCGTCGACGACACCGGCATCTCACGAAAGCACATCGAGGTCCTCTGGGACGGCCACACGGCAGAGGCGAGAGACCTCGGCTCCACGAACGGGTCGCAGCTGAATGGACAGGCCTTCAGCAGGGCGATACTCGAACCTGACTCGGTGATTCAGATCGGGCGCACCAGGGTCGTCTTCCGTGTGCTGGCGCAGACCCACGACGCTGTAGCCGCTTCGCTGCCGCCCATGGCACGTCCCCTTCCGATGGATCGACCGGCAGCAGCAGCTCGGCCCGCGCACCAGGAGTCATCTCCCCCGAGCACGCCTTCGATCCCCGACGATTCACCTGTGGATCAGGAGAACCCCCAGCCCGGCGGATTCCGGTGGGATCTATGAGTGAACTCACCCTGCTCATCCTGCGATTCGGATTCCTCGCGCTGCTGTGGGTCTTCGTTTTCGTGATCGTCTACGCGATGCGATCCGACCTGTTCGGCCAGCGCGTGCGCAAGATGCGCGACCCCTCTGCAGTGGCAGCGACTGCCGACACCTTTCCGGCCGCCAGCACCAATGCTGGCGCCGGGGTCGGCACTGTAGGTGCGCAACAGCCTGCGCGAGTGGCGCCACCCGTTGCCGGCGTCGTCGTCGGTGCCGCAGCGTCAGCGACCCCTCTGGCCCCATCTCACCCACCCACCCCGCCTCCGCAGTCGAAGATCCCGGTCTTCACGCCCCTGGAGGGTTCCAGCGCCGGGGTTCATCCTCGTGCGACGACAAGCAACGCACACAAGCTGGTGATCACCTCGGGCACCAAGGGCGGCACCGAGATCGAACTCGGCGTCGAACCGCTGACCATCGGTCGCTCAACGGATTCCAGCGTCGTGATCCGCGACGACTACACTTCGACGCATCACGCCCGGCTTCTCAATTGGAACAACGAGTGGGTCATCCAGGACCTCGACTCGACCAATGGGACTTTTCTTGACGGTAAGCGCGTCACCCAACCCACCCCTGTCCCGCTGAACACGCCGATCAAAATTGGGTCAACCAGTTTTGAACTCCGGCGCTAGCGGCAGGGAATCCACACAATGGCGTTAGTGACCGCAAGCGCAGCCGTCTCCCATGTCGGCAAGGTGCGCTCGAACAACCAGGACTCCGGGTATGCCGGCAAGTCCCTGTTCGCGGTCGCCGACGGCATGGGCGGGCATGCCGGTGGCGATGTCGCGAGCGCCCTGGCCCTGAACAAGCTGCTGGAGATCGACGGAGAGTACAGCTCTGCCGTCGATGCGGAATTCGCCCTGCAGGAGGCGATCGTCAGCGCGAACGCCATCCTGGCCGAAGCGGTGTACGAGCATCCGGAGCTCACAGGGATGGGCACGACACTCAGCGCCCTCGTGCGAGTGGGGCACAGCGTGGCTCTGGCGCACATCGGCGACTCGCGTATCTACCGCTATCGCGATGGCAAGCTCACTCAGATCACCACCGACCACACCTTCGTTCAGCGACTGGTCGACAACGGCAGAATCACGGCAGAAGAAGCCAAGGTCCATCCACGACGGTCGGTTCTCATGCGGGTGCTCGGCGACGTGGATTCGACGCCTGACGTCGACCTGCAGGTCATGGACACCCGGCCGGGTGACCGGTGGCTGCTCTGTTCAGACGGACTGACGGGTGTCGTCGAGAACGAGCAGATCGCCGAGGCACTGTCAGGAACGGCCACACCCCAGGAGGTCGCCGATCTGCTGGTGACCGAGAGCCTCGACCATGGGGCGCCCGACAACGTGACCGTCGTGATCGTCGACATCAGCGAATCGTTCACCGGCAGCACCTATATCGCCCAGACGGTCGGGGCCGCATCGAAGCCGATCGCCTTCGATGGCGCTCCTGGCCGGCGCACCACCAGGATTCCCGGGATCCGCCTGCACTCGCGTCCTGTACAGCCCAGCCACTTCGAAGCGCAGTCGGACGACTACCTCGACGAACTCATCGACGAAGGTCGCCGGCGCAGTCGCCGGCGCAAGCGCACCTGGCTGATCGGCAGCATCGTCGTGGTGATCGCCATCGCCATCGGGCTGCTCCTCAGCTACCAGTGGACCCAGACCAGGTACTTCGTCGGGGTTTCCGACGGTAAGGTCGCGGTGTTCCAGGGCGTTCAGCAGACGATCGGGCCCATTTCGCTCTCCCACGTCTCCGAGACGACCTCCATCCCCGTCGACACCCTGCCGAGCTATACGCAGTCTCAGGTGAAGAACACGATCAGCGCGGATTCGATCGCGGCAGCGCGTGCGGTTGTGCAACGGCTGCAGGACGCGGCCCTCAGCGGCGTTCCCCCCACCGGCGACCTCACCACTCCGACGACGGCCTCCCCGACTCCCACCCCTACGCCGTCACCGACGGGGGTGGTACCCGGTGGATGACACAGAAACCGCGCTGCTGACGGCGAAGCCCGAATACGCCAGCGCCGGGGCACGGCAGAAGCCCCTGCGGCGCATCCGGGTGCCTGAGAAGCTTCGGAACCTCGAGATCTTCCTCCTCCTGTTCGCCTGCATCATCAATGCCGCCGCCGTCGTCATGGTGCAACTCGGTGCGCTGGGCGCAATCGACTTCGGCCAGGTGGCGCTTCTCGGTGCCGGCCTCTCGACCCTGGTCATCGGGATGCACGTGGCACTGCGTTTCGTCGCACCCAACGCCGATCCGTTCATCCTGCCCATCGCCACTCTGCTGAACGGCCTCGGCATCGCCGAGATCTACAGGATCGACCTCGAACAGAACGCCACGGGCTGGGACAGCACCTCGACGCGCCAGGTGGTGTGGAGCGCGGTTGCGATCATCGTGGCCCTGGCGGTGATCGTCGTGATTCGCAACCACCGCGTACTCCAGCGGTACACCTACGTCTTCATGGTGATCTCGGGAGTTCTGCTGTTGCTGCCGATCCTGCCGGGAATCGGCAAGGAGATCTACGGAGCGAGGGTCTGGATCGGCGTGGGGCCGTTCTCGTTCCAGCCCGGTGAAGTCGCAAAGATCGCCCTGGCCATCTTCTTCGCCGGCTACCTCGTCTCGCGCCGCGACAGTTTGTCGATGGTGGGGCGCAAATTCCTCGGCATGCGATTCCCCCGTGCCAGGGATCTCGGCCCGATTCTCGTCATCTGGGCCGCTTCGATGGCCGTCATCATCTTCCAGCACGACCTCGGTACAGCGCTGCTCTATTTCGGACTCTTCGTCGTGATGCTGTACGTCGCAACAGCACGGCTCAGCTGGGTGGTTCTCGGGATCGGCCTGTTCCTGGGAGGTGCCCTGGTTGCCAGCCAGGTGCTCACCTACGTCAATGACAGGTTCGCAAACTGGCTGAACCCGTTCGACCCCACCCAGTACAACACCGATGGTGGGAGCTACCAGCTCGTACAGGGTCTCTTCGGCCTGGCCAATGGGGGTCTCATCGGCACCGGTCTCGGCCAAGGGCGCCCCAGCATCACCCCGCTCGCGCAGAGCGACTACATCGTGGCGAGCCTCGGCGAAGAACTCGGCATGGCCGGTCTCTTCGCCATTCTGTGCCTCTACCTGCTTTTCATCGCCCGGGGCCTGCGTATCAGTTTCGCGGGCCACGACGATTTCGGTCGTCTGCTCGGTGTCGGTCTCACCTTCGTGGTGGCTCTCCAGGTCTTCATCGTGATCGGCGGGGTGACCCGTGTGATCCCTCTCACCGGGCTCACAACCCCGTTCCTGGCGGCCGGTGGCTCGTCGTTGGTAGCCAACTGGATCATCGTCGCTCTGCTCCTGCGACTCTCAGACACAGTGCGCAGTCAGCCAAGGCTGGTGGTCTAGCCAGATGAATCGTGAACTCAAGCGCGTGACAATCGTGATCCTGGCGATGTTCGCCGCTCTCTTCGTGTCGGTGACGACCATCCAGTTCTTCTCGGCGGATGCCCTGGCCAACGATTCGCGCAATGCCCGCACCATCTACGCGAGCTATTCGAAACAGCGTGGGGCCATCCTCGTGCAGGGCCAGCCGATTGCACAGTCGGTCGCCTCGGCCGACGAGTACAAGTACCAGCGCACCTATACGAACGGCCCGTTGTACAGCGCCGTCACCGGATACTTCACTCTCGACCAGGGATCGACCGGAATCGAGAGCGCTCTCGATTCCGAGCTGAGCGGAACCTCCGGGTCCCAATTCCTCAGCCAGCTCAACAGCGTCGTCACTGGGCAGAATCCCCAGGGAGCGTCGGTGGAGCTCACCATCGATCCGAAGGTCCAGCAGGCGGCCTTCGACGCCCTGGGCAGCCAACAGGGTGCCGTCATCGCAGTCGAACCGAAGACCGGCAGAATCCTGGCGATGGTCTCCAAACCAGACTACGATCCCAACTCCCTCGCCGTCCACGATTCGACTGCCGTCATCAATGCCTACAACTCCCTGAACGACGATGCGGGGCAACCTCTCATCAACAGAACGCTCGCCGGGGATCTCAACCCTCCCGGTTCGACGTTCAAGATCGTCACCTCGTCGGCAGCGCTGCAGAACGCGGGCCTCAGCGCCGACTACCAGCTGCCGAACCCTTCCGGTTACCAGCTGCCCGGCAGCTCGTCGGTCGTACACAACTCGGGGGGCGGTACCTGTGGTCCTGGTGAAACCGTCTCTATCAAGACAGCGTTCGTGCTCTCCTGCAACATTCCGATGGCGGAGCTCGGTGTGCAGATCGGCTCGGGCAAGCTCACCGACATGGCCACGGCGTACGGCTACAACAGCGGTTTCGACTCTCCGATTCCTGTTGAGCCAAGCCAGTTCCCTCCCCTCCAGGACGACGCAGGCCTAGCGCTGTCGTCGTTCGGGCAGGCGAGCGTTCGCGCATCCCCCATGCAGATCGTCGAACAATCGATGGCCGTGGCGAACGGCGGGGTCATCATGCAACCGAACCTCGTCGACACGATTTCGGCACCCGACCTCACTGTGCTCCAGCAATTCGAAGCCAAGAAGCTCAACTCGCCCATCACTTCGGTAACGGCTTCGACACTTTCTTCCTGGATGGTCGAAGCGGTCAATTCGGGCGCGGCGACTAATGCAAGAATAGATGGAGTCAGTGTGGCCGGTAAGACAGGAACAGCAGAAAACGGGGCGGGCGATCCGTACACTCTGTGGTTCACAGGTTTCGCTCCTGCAGACAACCCCCAGGTTGCCGTCGCAGTGGTGGTACAAAATGGCGGCGGACTAGGCGAATCCGGCTCAGGCAACCAGATTGCTGCGCCGATTGCCAAGAAAGTACTTGAGGCGGTGCTGAACAAATGAGACCCACAGCAGGGCTCACCTTCGGGGGAAGGTACGAGCTATCCACTCGTATCGCCATCGGCGGTATGGGCGAAGTATGGCAGGCGACCGATCTGGTGATCGGCCGCAATGTGGCCATCAAGATCCTCAAAGACGAGTACCTCGGTGACCCGGGCTTCCTCGAGCGGTTCCGTGCCGAAGCACGACACGCAGCCCTGGTGAACCACGAAGGCATCGCCAACGTCTTCGACTACGGCGAAGAAGAGGGCAGTGCCTACCTCGTGATGGAACTCGTTCCGGGCGAAGCGCTGTCGGTCATCCTCGAGCGTGAGCATGTGCTGTCGACCGACCGTGTTCTCGACATCATCGCGCAGACTGCCTCAGCACTGCAGGCCGCTCACAACGCCGGGCTGGTGCACCGCGACATCAAGCCGGGAAACCTGCTGATCACGCCCGACGGCCGAGTGAAGATCACCGACTTCGGCATCGCCAGAATTGCCGACCAGGTTCCGCTCACCGCAACCGGCCAGGTGATGGGCACGGTGCAGTACCTGTCTCCCGAGCAGGCAAGCGGGCAATCCGCCTCGTCGACCACAGACATCTACTCGCTCGGAATCGTCGCCTACGAGTGCCTCGCCGGTAAGCGCCCGTTCAGCGGTGAATCGCAGGTCGCCATCGCCATGGCGCAGATCAACGACGCACCGCCCGAGCTTCCGGTGACCATCTCCGAGCCCGTGCGCAACCTCGTCATGTCCTGCATCGCCAAGAAGCCGGCCGACAGGCCAGCTTCGACAGCCGCACTCGCCCGGGCAGCAACCGCCCTGCGCCAGGGCGACATTGCGCTTGCTGCCGCCGCAGTACCCGCCATTCTCGGGGGCTCCGCGCTCCCGCCGAACACGGCAACCATGCTGATGCCTGCCGCCAATGGCGATCCGACTGTGGCGACAACCGTACTTGGTGCGGGCGGAGCAGCAACGGCCAGCCTGGCGGCCGCCAACGGCACCGACACGCCCGAGCAGACGAAGAAGCGTTCGCCGTGGACCTGGCCGCTGATCGTGCTGATCATCATTCTCGCCCTCGTGCTGGTCGGCACCATCGTCGCCTTGGTCACGGCCAACAAGGGGTCGACCACTCCCACGACGCCGAGTGTCACGGCAACAAGCGCCAGTCCCACTCCGACGAAGTCAGCAACACCCAGTGCGACTCCGACCTCGACCGCCGTTGTTGTCAATGAGGCCGACCTCAAGGGCAAGACGTTCGACGCGGCTGCTGCCCTGCTGCAGGCTCAGGGCCTCGGGGCGAACAGGGTCGTCAAGAACGCAGCTCCCAGCGCAGACATGGTCGACGTTGTCTACCAGGCGAGTCCTGTCGGCAATGTAGCGAAGGGTACGACGATCGACCTCACCGTATACGGAGACGCTGTCGCACCCCCTGCACCCACCTCGACACCGACCTCGACTCCGAAGTCCGTCACAACGAACTCGACCTTCGTCGTCTCGTGGGGCGCCTACAGCTGCCCTTCGGGATTCAACCTCTCCAGCTACGACCTCGATGCAGGCGGTGCCACGGTGGCGATCGCTCCGGGTACCAATCCCGCAGCGACACTCATCGCGCCGGCCACAGCCGAAACGATCAGCATCTCC
Organism: Subtercola frigoramans; assembly: GCF_016907385.1. NCBI lineage: Bacteria > Bacillati > Actinomycetota > Actinomycetes > Micrococcales > Microbacteriaceae > Subtercola > Subtercola frigoramans. The sequence goes on from NZ_JAFBBU010000001.1 coordinate 3,673,118, forward strand.
TACAAGGTGACCTGTTCCGCCAGCGGTGCGACCAGTGGGCTCCAGTCCGCGTCATCGCCGGCGCTGTCTCTCGTGATCAGCGGCGGTACGACCACCACGCCGACGCCGACGCCCACCAAGTAACCCATCAACCGACATCCCTGCCTGGCCAATCGACCAGCCGACCCTGGAGAGCTACACCGTGACCGATGACAATCGCCTCCTCGCTGGGCGATACCGCATCGGTGACATCATCGGTCGCGGCGGAATGTCGAACGTGTATGTCGGGCGTGATGAGCGACTCGGCAGACAGGTCGCCATCAAGCTCCTGAAGTCCTCCCTCGCGGGAGATCCGATCTTCCGCACCCGCTTCCGTCAGGAGGCCCAGGCTGCCTCCCGAATGGCTCACCCGACGATCGTCCGGGTTTTCGACGCCGGAGAAGAACGCGTGAAAGAACCGGGCGGGGCCGAAGCCATCGTTCCGTTCATCGTCATGGAGCACGTGCAGGGCATCCTGTTGAAAGACCTGATCCGGCAGGGCCCTGTAGACCCCGCTGAAGCTGTGCGGATCACCGACGGAATCCTCACGGCCCTCGAGTACTCACACCGGGCAGGGGTGGTTCACCGCGACATCAAGCCCGGCAACATCATGCTCACGAATTCCGGCCAGGTCAAGGTGATGGATTTCGGCATCGCCCGCGCCATCTCCGATTCGTCAGCGACCGTTGCCCAGACGACGGCAATCCTCGGAACCGCGCAGTACTTCTCTCCAGAGCAAGCACGAGGCGAGTCGGTGGATGCCCGTACCGACCTCTACTCGACGGGCATCGTCCTCTTCGAACTCCTCACCGGGCGAGCCCCGTTCCGCGGTGAGACTCCGGTTGCCGTTGCGTATCAACACGTGAGCGAAGCACCAGTCGCTCCGAGCTCGATCAACTCCAAGGTTTCACCTGCGCTCGACCAGGTCGTTGCCCACGCTCTGGCAAAAGACAGGTTCGCCCGCTTCCAGAGTGCAGCGGACTTCAAGGTCGATCTCCAGATCGCAGGCGCCGGCAAGATACCCTCGAAACGTCTGCCGGCAGAGGATTTTCAGGCGTCGCTGTTCGGCGCTCCGCCCACGCTGACCTCCGGGTCCGATGCTGCGCTCACGCAACTCGCAGGCGATGACGAATACGCTGTTCGCACGCAGTCGCGCCCGCCGGTCATCTGGATCTGGGCAGGGATCGCCAGCGTCGCCGTGATTCTCATTGCAATTCTCTTCTGGGTCTTCACGCTTCGTGAGACCACCATCGTTCCCGACTCGTCGCGGATCATCCCCATCGTCACAGGCCAGACCTACGAGGGCGCGAATTCGACCCTGCAGCAACTCGATCTGGTCACCCAGCGATTCGACGAGAACTCTGCGACTGTGCCGTCTGGCCAGGTGATCAGAACCGATCCGCCCTCTGGCACCGTGGTGCAACCGAAGACGCTCATCGGAATCTATGTCTCCCTGGGAAAGCAGGCTGTTGCTGTTCCGAATGTTGCTGGTTCGTCGATACCAGACGCTTCAGCGAAACTCACAGCGCTCGGGCTCCAGATCGGCCTCACCAACAAGCAGAATTCGGCTACCGTTCCTGCCGACACGATCATCAGCACAGATCCTGCGGCTGGAACGCAGAGCTTCGTCGGGGACACCGTGAACTTTCTGGTCTCCAATGGCCTGGTGACAGTACCGGGTGTGGAGAACCAGCCGCTCGACCAGGCCACTGCCACGCTGACCGGGCTGGGCCTGACGGTGAAGACCGAACTCGACACCACCTGCAAGAGTGTCGCCGGGCATCCTGTGACGACTCAGTCGATTGCGGCAGGTGATGCGCCACAGGCGTCTGAGATCACACTCAAGTACTGCTCAGGCTGACCCGAGGCATCAGGCGGGGGTGTGCATCACCGGGCTGTGCATCAAAGGGCTCAGTGGACCTGCCGCGGCCTTGGCAGACCCCAAGCCGGCAGTCACAAGCCAATTCGCGAGCATCTGGTACCCACCCTCGGTGAGCACCGATTCGGGGTGGAACTGCACTCCATAGATGGGTGCGCTGCTGTGACGAAGACCCATGATCACTCCACCCTCTGTTCGCGAGGTGACGACGAGTGTGTCTGGAACCGTTCCGTCGACGACCGCGAGTGAGTGATATCGCGTCGCAGTGAAATTCTGCTGGACGCCATCGTAGAACGAGCTCTCATCATGAACGATGATCGATGTCTTGCCGTGCATGAGTTCTTCGGCGTTGGTGACGGTCGCGCCCATTGCCTCGGCGATCGCCTGGTGTCCCAGGCAGACGCCTAGGAGGGGCGTCGCGGTTTCGAGGGCGGCCCGCACCACCGCTATCGAGACCCCTGCATCTGCAGGCTTGCCGGGCCCCGGCGAGATGAGCACGGCGTCGTAGTCAGAGAGGATGTTCAGAACGTCTTCGGGCGCGAATGAGTCATTGCGTACAACGGTGGTTTCGGCCCCAAGCTGATGCAGATAGCCGTTGAGCGTGTAGACGAAGCTGTCGTAGTTGTCGATGACGAGCACATGGGTCATTGGTTAACCGTAACGGGTTGCCCGGGCGTCAGCATGACGTCGACCCAAGGAAAGATCCAGAAGAACAACGCTGCCAGAATCACGATCAACAAGACGAGAAGGATGAGAATTCGCACCCAGATCGGGCCAGGCAGAAGTCTCCACAGACCGGCGTACATGTCACGCACCCTTTCCGGTGAGGCCGGCAATGTCAGCCGGGGCCCCCGCACTTTGGGGTGTGAACGATTCAAGGACTCCGTAGGCGATTATGCGCTCCGACGCGATGTACAAAGGGTTGCAGCTCGTCAGCGTGATGATGCGGTCTGTGGCTGCCACGGACGTCACCTGGGGAACGGGCGACAGCACGCCGACCTCTTCCGGTGTCACATACTCAAGGTCGCGAAAACGGTAGGTGTACCAGCCGTCCTGTGTTTCGACATAGATGGCGTCACCGAGCTGGAGTTCATTGATCTTGATGAACGGGCTGCCCCATCCGTCACGGTGGGCCGCGATCGCGAAGTTGCCCACTGCCCCTGGCATCTGGCTCTGCTCGTAATGACCGGCACCGCCTGCGTTGAGCACTGTGCGGGCGTCGACGCCTTCGGCAACGGTCCGTTTGTAGTCTGCCCCGAATCTCGGCACGTACAAAACGGCAAACTGTCTGGTCTCTGCCGGCGCAGCCATCACTGGAGGCGCACCTGCCCCCGCACCGCTCGCCTCTGGTGTTGCTCCGGATGAGGGTGTCGCCGTCGGCGTCGCTCCTGCGGGGGCGGCCGTCGGCGCGCTCCACTGCTGGGAGAGCCCGGACGCGTCGTTGGATTGTGCCGCATTCAGTGCGATTCCCTGAATCCACAGTTGCCAGCCGAGAAACAGGAAAACGGTAACGCCACCGGTGATCAGCACCTCTCCCGCCACACCGACCACTGTGCGCACGACGGACCCACCTGTGCGCCGCGGTTCTGAATGGCGCGATGGCACCCGGTACGAAGCTGAGTTTTTCTCTGGCACGTCGTCCATACTATGAGCGGAAAGTGGAGTAACGCTGAATGACTAACAGGCTATCAAGTGGGCATTTGAGCGAGTCAACAGCATTCCCAGCTAGAATCGTCGTCATGGCACGCGAGAAGACACGACCAGCCCAGCAAGTTGTACAGAAGTCCTCTGACGACCACGCCGCCCCCAACCCGGTGTGGTTCAAGCCCGTCATGTTCGGTTTCATGTTGGTCGGGCTCGCGTGGATCATCGTCTTCTACGTCAGCCAGGGCACGCTGCCCATTCCCGACCTGCAGAGCTGGAACATCCTCATCGGATTCGGCATCGCCTTCGTGGGCTTCTTGATGACAACGCGCTGGCGCTGAGGCCTGGCGCGCGCGCTTATCTCACCCGCGGCCTCCGCACAACAATTACACCGATGTAATTATCCCCAATGTGCATAAACCTGTGTATAACTTTCAGTCGAGCGCCTCAGTCGAGCGGCTCAGACGAACGCGCGGATCACCGTAACTGCGATCAGTAGAGCGAACAGCCCAGCCGTCAGACCAACCTGCAACCACTGCTGCCTGCGCTGACGCGTCTCCATGAAGATCACTCCCACCAGGGCCCCGACAACCAGTCCGCCTACGTGTGCCTGCCACGAGATGCCCGGCACGAGGAACCCGATCGCAAGGTTCAGGATGACGAGAACGACCAACTGCGACATGTTGCCGCCGAGCTTGCGAACGATCACAAACGTCGCGGCCATCAAGCCGAAGATCGCTCCCGAGGCGCCGATCACTGCGCTCATGCCTGATGTGAGGAGATCGATGGCAACTGCACCACCGATGGCCGAGAGGAGATAGAGCACCAGGAAGCGCCAGCGACCGATCATCGGCTCGAGCACCCTGCCGAAGATGTACAACGAGTACATGTTGAAGGCGATGTGCAGAATGCTGAGAGGCGACGAAATGCTGAACGGGTTGTGCACGAACGCATAGCTCAGCATCCGCCAGGGCTCAACCGGGATATAGCCGGTGTTCTGCACGTAGACACCGGCAAACTGAAGAGCTTCGGTCACGCCGAGTGCCGGTATCAGTTGAAGTATGAAAACAAAGACTGTTGCGGCGATGATGCCATAGGTCACCACGGGAGCAGACGAACCCCTGGACGTCGCCCTGGCTGCCCTGACGTACGCTGGCCGTCTCTTGTATTCAGGCCCTGAACTCGCCGCGCGCGCGCAGTCCAGACAGTGCACGCCGACCGCAGCCTGCACCTGGCACTCCGGGCACACCGTATTGCCACAGCGCTGGCAGAGGATATAACTCTGCCGATCGGGGTGGCGGTAACAGAAGTTGGTCGCCGTCTCCGGGCTGGATGACAATTAGACCTCTGAGACCTCAACACTCTCGATGACAACGGCATCAAGAGGTCGGTCGTAGGAATCCGTTGCGACGGCAGCGAGCTTGTCGACGATGCGGCGGGAGGAATCGTCGGCTACCTCGCCGAAGATGGTGTGCTTACCGTGCAACCACGTTGCCGGGCCGACGGTGATGAAGAACTGCGAACCGTTGGTGCCCTGGCCGCCCTGTACGCCGGCATTCGCCATGGCCAGTACATAGGGCTCACTGAAACCGAGCTCGGGGTTGATCTCATCGTTGAACCGGTAACCCGGGCCACCGGTGCCGTTGCCCAGTGGGTCTCCACCCTGGATCATGAATCCCGGGATGATGCGGTGAAAGATACTGCCGTCGTACAGCTTCGCGTTCGTGGCCGCACCCGTCTTCGGGTCTGTCCACTCGCGCTCACCCGTAGCCAGGCCGACGAAGTTCTTGACGGTCTGGGGAGCGTGGTTTCCGTACAGGTTGACGGTGACGTCACCGAGGTTCGTGTGGAATGTTGCGACATGGGTGTGCTTGGGCATGGAACAATTCTGTCACACCCCTTCCGCCGCACAGTCAAGGGTCAGCGTAAAGAAAGCCGATGGTCAGCTACCAATGTGGGGCCGCGACCATTTGCGTGGCAAGATAAGGGTGATCCGCGTTGTCAGCCGATGGAGGTTTCTGATGAGTCTCACCCGTAAGCGCCGGAAGGCATTGAAGCGTCTGCGCAGCAGCGCCGAAGAACTGTGGCTTGACCAGCAGTCGATTCTCGACCGCGCCAACCACGTGGCCCACGAGGCAAAGCTCCAGCTCGGCGAACTCACGAAAGAAGAAGTGGTTCCTCGCGTCCGCACCGCCACCAGCCAGGGCGCTACCGTGCTCGCTCGCAACGTCGCAGCAGCGAAAGTGGCCGGCGAACAGGCTCGCTCCCGGTTCGCGAGTGACTACCTCCCCGCCATCGGTGGAGCACTGGGTTCAGCAGCTGCAGCGATCGGCGTCTCTGAGAACCCGACGGTGAAGAGTGTTCTGGCCCGAACCCAGCCGCCAGCTGCCAAGAAGGCTGCTCACATCGGTGCGTACTTTGCGATTGCCGCAGGTGGGGTCGCCGCAGTCGGCATCGGTTACGCCGTCTGGCAGACCTTCCGTGCCGACGATGAGCTGTGGATCAGCGAAGACGAGCTCGACACTCCGCCCACCGCCTGATTCTCACGTCAGAAGAAACCCGGCCGCGCCTACCGCCGCCGGGTTTTTTCACGCCCAAATGGCTTTGCCCTAGACCGGCGGGGACGGGCGAGGCCAAACGCGAGAGTTTCGCAGAGCTTCATACGCGTTCGCCCGGCAGGGACGGGCGAAGCCAAACAAGGCGGCGACACTCGAATGAAAATGGCCCGGCCAGAGGCCGAGCCATTTTCTATTCGAGTGGAGCCTAGGAGAATCGAACTCCTGACCTCCTGCTTGCAAAGCAGGCGCTCTACCAATTGAGCTAAGGCCCCGTGGGGGTGTTGTGTGGGGGTACCGGGATTTGAACCTGGGACCTCTTCATTATCAGTGAAGCGCTCTAACCAACTGAGCTATACCCCCATTAGGGCTGTTTCGTCGGAA